>NZ_JAALJI010000017.1 GCF_011064595.1 Paludisphaera soli
TGCCCTCTGGGGTTTTCCCGGGGCCTCCTTCCCTTGAAGGACGATCGCCGGTCGAGACGCTCCGTGGGTTCCTCCCGCTCTCGCGCACGGACACCGCTCCGCACGACCATCTCGCGGAGCTCGCCGCAGGCGAAGCCCCCGCATCTGTTGTCGTAGGCCGGATGGTCGACCGTGGACATCGGGCTCAGTTCGAGGTCGTCCGCGATCGGCAGGTCGCGTACCATCCGCCGTCCTCGTCTCTCCGGCGAGGAGCCGCGATTCCCTGCCGATCCGCTCAGCGGTCCTAGGCCATCGGACGGAGCCTCCGCCGAGAGTTGCGACGCCGATCGTCCCGAAACTACGGGCTTATGGAACCGAGATGACCCGGTGTTCGGCCAGGACTCGCAGCAAGTTCCTGGAGGTATCCGGCCCGAAGGTCCCCAGATCGAGCCAGCCCTCACCCTCGTGGGAGGTGGAGGCCAGCCAGCCCATCCCGTCCCTGCGGTATAACGCGAGATGCTCCGGGAGATTCGGGGAGATCCAGGCGTAGAGCTTGTCGGCCTTGGCAACGATCTCGATCGACGCCTTCGTGATCGTGTAGCAGCGGACTCGAGCCTTGCCGCCCAGGAGCTTGGTCCCGGGCCATTCGTGGGCATGGCGTTCGTAGCAGAGCCAAGGCTGGAGCCGTCGGGCCAGTTCCCGGGCGGCTGTTCGAAATGGAGCTGGTCCCTCCGACCAGGGCGAACGCATGACAGTGCTCCGCCGCGAAGTCGAGGATGGCCCGGTCCGCTTCATCGGCCGGCTCCTTCTCGAACAGGACCAAGCCCGGCGCGGCTTCGCGGTCCGCATGTGCGCTATGGTGAGAGCTGCCCTCGGGGTTGGAGACCATGCGGTCCGTCGCCCGGATGATCGATCTGATCCGAGGCCAACCGGAGTCTTTGGGCTCGAACACGACTCTCTCCGAGAATCATCCGATCGACAGGCACGGGCATCCGCTCAGCACGGATCATACCGCGTTGATCGGCCCGGCACGCCCTGAAGTGGGGTGCCGCCCTCGTGCTGGCTTCGGCCGAGGCTTTTCGGCCGCCCAGGTTCTTTCAGCGGGGCCGCCGCCGACGTTTCCAGACGGCCTGCACGCCTCGGCCGGAAGGGGCGGGGTGGTATTCGAGGATCAGGCGGTCGAGGTCGGGGATCGTCATGAGGCCCTCGCCGGGGAGCCCGACGGTGCGGGTGAGCTTCAGCCGGTGGAGCTGGGCGGTCAGGGCGCAGACGACGGCGTCGAGCTGGTGCTCCGAGGCGTCGGGGCGTCGCAAGCCAGGGACGAGCGGGCGGAGGGCCCGGTGGATATCGCGCCGGCCCTCGGCCGTGCGCTTGCCGCGCCAGGGGAGGCCCAGCAGCTTGAGGGTGGCGAAGGGGTAGACTTCCAGCGGCGTGCAGCCCGATTCGCGGAGGGCGGCGGCGATCCGCTCGCCACGGCGGGCGAGCACCTTGATGAGGGCCGTCGCGAGCGTCGGCACCCGCATTCGGGCCAGCTCGCGTTCGAGCTGGCGGCTCCGCGTGCCCGGATCCCGGCGACATGGGCAGTCGTCGTCCAGGCAGCACCGCCCCAGCGGCCGGGTCAGCGGCGCGTTGACGGCCACCGTCCCGCGCCGCCCCGCGAGCGCCGCCAGCCGGAGGATCTCGGCATCGGTCGACGCCGAGGTCAGCAGCTCCAGCCGTCCCTCGCGCAGCACCGCCACGCCGGTCTCGCGATGCTCCACCCCCGCCAGGTCGATCCCCACGCAGGCCGGGGCCTTCGACGCGGCCAGGGCCCGGATCTTCCGCTCCGTCGTCGTCATCCCGTCATTGTTCGGGGCGGCGTCATGGTGGACAAGGGGATAGTTATCGCTTCGACTTCATTCCGGCCGGGGCGGGTCGGGCCCGACGGCGAGCCAGGGATAACGGGGGGCGCGTTCGTACTTGACGAGAATCGGCTTCAGTAGGCGACCAGCCGCCTGGCGCGGTCGGGCTCCCTGGGCCGGGCCGCTTGGAAGGACCGGCCCCAAATCCATCGGTCTCGGCGCTCCATCTCCTCGATGCGTCGGCATACTGCGAGCCAACGCTCGCGGGTCCGGTTCTGGGAGTTCTGTCGAGGTGCAGGCCCGACCCGCAGATGCACGACCGCGTCACCCGGACGATGGCGTCCTGGGGTGCAGGAGCTTCGGCATCGTCTTCTCGTCGACGCGGACCCGCAAGGGCCCCCGATCGTTCACGGCCAGGATCGGAGTCGGCGCCTCCCTGGAGTGTCGTCCGGCCGACGGCCTCGGCCCGTCGCGCCCCGCCCCCGGGAGATCTGCGAACCGAGGGCCGGCCCGCGGCCGAGGCGGGCCGCCGGGGGGGTCTCCTCAACGCCCCTTGGACCGGGAAGAGGGGGCCTTCTTCGTCGCGGGCTCGGCCCTTCCCTGCTCGTCGACGATCTCGCCCGTCTTGAGCCTCACGCGGATCGACTTCGCGGGGGCCGCCTCGTCGTCGCCACTTGATGAGAGGGAGTTGCCGATGTTCAGGATCAGCGTCTCCTGCTTCTCGTCCAAGTGGTGGCCGCGGCCCCACCAGATCGAGCTGACGGAATGGGGCAGGCCCTTCACCACCTCCGGGGCGAGGAAGTCCTCCAGGCCCATCGAGCGGACGAGCTTGCCGTCGCGGTCGTACACGACGACGACGTTCGAGCCGTACCCCATCGAATGCCAGTTGTCCAGCGTCACGACCGATCCATCGTCGGCGACCAGGGCGGACGTCGGGGAAACGTCGTTGGTCAGCGGGCGTTCCCAGACGATCCGGAACTCTCCGGCCTCGGTCTTCTCCTCAAGCTTCCCCCTCGCCTTCGGGCGGGAGGCCTCGTCCGGATGGTTTTGAAACAGCTGGATGAACGGGTTCCCGTTCGCGGGCTCCACCGTCAGGCGGTGGCGGCCCTCCTTCGAATCGACCTGGAAAGTCTTCGGGGGCGACCAGGAGTCGGCCCGGGATCGGGTCGGGGCGGCGAGGGCGAGAGCGATGGTGACGGCCAACAAGGCCGGGATGGGGCGAGGCGTCGGCATGATGTCCTCCAACTCCGGGTCGACGGGACGTCCGCCGGGGCTTCGGGTCGAGTGGTCGTCGCCCCCGCGGTGCCGGCGGCGAGGTGCCAGGGGGGCGAAACCCGCCGGACGACCCGCCCTTTCCTTCGACCCAGGATCTGCCCAAGGAGTTCCCTTCAGGATGGACCATCCGGCGAATGCGCCCGTTTCGCGGGCTTGCGCCGGGCCGATTTCGGGGCCGGGCTCGGAGGTCCGGGGCGTCGCCCTCAGGGGGCGGCCGGCTCCAGCTCGGCGACGACCATGGTGTGGACGTCGACGCGGGGGACGAGGACGGCGGAGCCGTCCAGGGGCAGGTCGAGCCCCTCGGGCTCCTGGCGGACGCGGGCGAGGCGGTAGCCGGGGGCGAAGGCGACGCGGACGTCGCGGATGGGGACGACCTCCTCGCGCAAGGGGACGTCGTCGTCGGGCTTCGCGTGGTGGGCGGTGGTGTTCAGGTCGTTGAAGAGGTGGACGATCAGGCGGTCGGACCCGCCGTGAGACTGGCGCATGACGGTCGCGTGGACGCACATCGGGGCCTCCACGGCCACCGGCGGCGGCGCGGGGGCGACGTGGTCCACGGCGGCCTGCAGCAGCAGGCGCTGGTAGGGGTAGGCGTAGAGGTAGTACGCGGCGTCGAACCCGGCGGCGAGGTAGACGACCCGCCCCCGGCCGTGCGCCCGGGCGACGACCGCCGGGGTCTCGGGGGCGTCCGGGGCGTCCTTCGGGCGGATCAGGCCGGCGACCTGCGCGGCCGGGTCCGTCACCTCGACCCTCACGGCCGGGCCCTTGAACGTCACGGGGCGATCGGCCAGCAGCCGGACCAGGACCGGTGCGTCCAGGAACGAGCCGGGGGCGGGGCGGAAGTCGAAGACTCCCTTACGCCTCTCCCAGTACTCGGGGCCGACGGCCTTCGCGAAGTTGACGTCGAGCGCCGTCGGTTCGCCCCCCTTCGCGTCGAGGACGCCCCGGTGCTCGACGCCGAGGACGTCGGCCAGGGCGAGGCGCTCGCGGGGGTCGCCGTACTCGTCGAACAGCGAGGCGTCGAGGCTGGCGACCAGCCCCCCGCCGCTCCGGACGAAGCCGTCGACGGCCGCGGCCTGGGCGTCGTCCAGGCAGGCGACGTTGGGGAGGATCAGGACCTTGTACTTCGCCAGGTCGGCCGGGTTCAGGTTCCAGTCGTTGAGGATCGCGAACGGCCGGTGGGTCTCGGCCAGCGCGCGGAAGGCGCCCAGGACGGCGGCCATCGAGCGCTCCTCGACCAGCCCCGGCGAGCGGCCGTAGAAGTTGCGGGAGTCGTCGCTCAGGACGATCGCCGCCCAGGGCTCGGGCGACTTGTCGACCAGCCAGGGCCTGCGCCGGCGGACCTCGTCGAGGCAGGCGTAGGCGTCCTGCTGGAGCGGCCCCGGCTGCGAGACGGCCAGGCTGGGGGCGGCGCCGTAGGTCAGGGCGAGCATCATCCGGCGCGAGATCTCGTGGGGCGGGAACGAGTCCTTGCCGTAGGGGTTGCCGTGGCTCATCAGGTAGGGCTCGCTGAAGGCGACGCGGTGGTTCGTCGTCGCCCAGATGTACGCGTTGGCGAGGGCCGGGGCGATGGTCGCGCCGCGGTTGGTCTCGTCGAGCCAGAACTCCTGGTCGGGGGCGTCGAGCAGCAGGTTCATCCGCGAGGGCATGTTGCGCGGGACGCTGAGGAAGTGCCCCCAGCGGCCGGCGTTGGTGGTCCAGGTGACGAGGGCCGCGTCGGGCTTGATCCCCTTGAGCCGCGTCTGCATGCGGCGGATCAGGCTTTCCATGCGGCGGTCGGCCCAGTGGCGATAGCGGCGGAAGGCGGGGTCGTCGAGGTTCGCGTCGGGGATCTCGGCGCCGGCGTCGCGGCGGTAGGCGTCCCGGCATTCCTTGCAGTAGCAGACGCCGCCGTCGTGGAGGCCGTCGAAGCTGAAGGCGTCGACGTCCGGGAACAGGGTCAGGATCTCGGCGAGGACCTCGATGAAGAAGTCGCCGTAGGGTCCCTGCAGGCAGAGCATGCCGCCGTAGGGGTTCTGCTTGAGGTCGACCGACGGGATCTCGGTCGTGTTGCGGTCGATCCGCCGCCACTCGGGGTGGGCCTCGTAGACCTCGCCCTGGAGGCAAGGGGGGTAGACGGCCAGCACGCGGACGCCCAGCATCTTGTACTCGGCCAGGTCCTTCTCCAGCCGGTCGGGCGGGACGTGGGGGCTTCGGCGTTTGAGGAGCTTGCTGTCGTAGTAGGCGTAGAACGGGTCGACGAAGCCCAGCTCGCTGATCGTCACGCCGTGGGCGGCGGCCTCGGCCCGGCCCTTCGAGTCCATGCCGGACAGGGTGTAGCCGACGCCCGTCGTCTCGCGGACCCATCGCGGCGGGACGATCGGCCGGAACGGCTCGACGTCGAACGGGGCCTTCGGCAGCGGGTCGCCCCAGATCCCCTCCTGCGCCCCGGCCGGGGCGACGAACGCCCAGGCCAGGACCAACGACGCCAGCGATCGCGGCGGACGGGCCTTCATCGTGCGATCCTCCTCGGGGACGGACGCGGAGTCGGCGACGGACGCGGGACCGGGCAGGTTACCACGGCGGGCGGCCGGTCGGGTTGGAAATCGTGCGAACCCGAGTACAATCCCCGGTGACTGATGGCATCGGCGGGCGACGGACCGCGAGGGAGAGGACGAGGGGACCGGGGCGAAACATGTTCGAATCGTTGAATCAGAACCCGTTCTTCTCGGGCGGGATCTGGCTGATGCTCGTCGGGGCCGCGGCGGCGATGCTGCGGAACCTGCCGGCGCGGATCTGGGAGTTCGTCCAGCGCTGGTTCTCGATCGCGGTCGAGGTGCCGGACCGCGACCCGGCCTTCCGCTGGCTGCAGGTCTGGCTGGCCTCGCAGCCGTACGCGGGGAGGGCGCGCGACCTGAGCCTGGCGACGACCTGGGTGCCGGCCGACCCCGACGCCGAGGCGGAGGCCGCCGTCTCGTTCGACGACGACGAGTCGACCACGCGGGGCGGGGCGTCGCGGGTGAAGTTCCTGCTCTCGCCCGCGCCCGGCGTCCACTGGATGATGTACCAGAACCGGCCGGTGATCCTGAACCGGGACCGTCGCGACCTCCAGGCCGGCGGCGCCCGGACCTTCCAGGAGACGCTCTCGCTGATGGTCCTGGGCGGGTCGCGGGCCCTGCTGGAAGACCTGCTGGAAGAGGCCCGCGCGCTGGCCTGCCCGAAGTCGCCGGGGGTGAGCATCCTCACCAGCCGCTATGAGTCGTGGGAGGCCACGTCGTGGCAGCCCCGGCGGCCCCTGGCGTCGCTGGTGCTGGGCGAGGGCGTGCTGGAGGACGTGCTGGACGACCTGAGGGAGTTCGCCCGGTCGCGCACCTGGTACGTCGAGCGTGGGGTGCCGTATCGCCGGGGATACCTGCTGCACGGGCCGCCGGGCAACGGCAAGACGACCCTCGTGCTGGCGGCGGCGGGAGAGCTAAACCTGTCGGTCGCGGTCCTCAGCCTGAGCAACCGGATTCTCTCGGACGACTCGCTGCGCGCCATGGTCGACGCCCTGCCGCCGGCGACGATCCTGCTGATCGAGGACGTCGACTGCGCGTTCAAGACCGAGCGGACGACCGGCGACCAGACCGGCGTGACCCTCAGCGGCCTGCTCAACGCGCTCGACGGCGTCAGCTCGCGCGAGGGCCGGATCCTGTTCCTGACCACGAACCACCCGGAGCGGCTCGACCCGGCGCTGGTGCGCCCCGGCCGCGTCGACAAGAAGGTGACGCTCGGCAACGCCACGCGGGGCCAGGCCCGCCGCCTCTACCTGTGGTTCTACCGCGGCTGCGGCCTGGCCGACGACCGCCTCGAAGCCCTCGCCGAACTCTTCGCCGAGCAGGTCCCCGAGGGGGAGGTCTGCATGGCCGCCGTCCAGGAGCACCTCCTCCGCCACCGCTCCTCCCCCGAGGCCGCGGCGCACGAGGCGGACTTCGAATCCCCCGCGCCCGACCCGGCCCCGATCGAGCACCCGTCGCATGAACGAGCGAACGCCCCGGCTTGAGTTCGTCCGCCTGCTGGCCCGCGCCGCCGAGGCCGGCCGCGTGCGATGGGACCCGCAAGGGCCCGCCGACGATGTGTTCGTCTGCCGGGCCGTCGCCGACGGTCGCCGGTACGAGTTCCGCTGGATCTGGTGGTACGGCGTGGACGGGACCACGCTCGACCGCCAGGCCGTCGTGGTCGCGTCCGACGCCGTCGCCGTCGCCTCGACCTGGGGGACCGAGGCGATGGACCCGGCCCTCCGCCTGCTCGCCACATCGAAGCCCGGCTGGCGCGAGCACGTCCGCCGGATGGTCGATCCCGAATTCCAAACTCTCCTCGAAGCCCCGGAGCCGACCATGGCCGAGCCCCCGACCGTCTCCGCATCCTGGCGGGACTACGCCGTCGCGATCCGCGACGCCAGCGTCCGCGGGCGGCTCCGCTGGGAGCGTTCGCCCGCGCCCGATGATTGCGAGATATACGTGGCCGAGGTCGACGGGGACCGCTCGCTCGTCGTCGAGATGCTCCGCCCGGTCGAGGGAGAGGATCGGAGGCCCCACCTGATGGCCGTCCGCGTGATGGGCCTCGGCGGCGCGATCTTCGCCGCCGGGACCGAGGGGATGGAATTGATCCGCGAGGCCCTCGCCGCGAGCCTCCCCGACTGGGCCGCGACCCTCGCCGCCGAGCGCGAGGCGCTGGAGGCCGAATGCCGGTTTCTCCGGGAGCCTTGCGGATCGTAGGCGGAAATCGAGGCGGGCTCAGGTTCCCGGCGGCATGGGGACGATGACGAAGGTGTCGTCGGCGTCGAGCTTGAAGTCCAGGCGGTAGCGGTCGAGGATCGTCCAGAGGATCTCCTGGAAGTGCAGGTCGTCCTTCGCGTTGCGGGCGACCTCGACCTTCAGGTCCTTCAGGGCCGGGTCGAGCTTCAGGCGGCGCGGGCCCGAGATGGGCGTGCCCCGCTGGAGGTCGATGTACCACTCCAGCGAGGTGCCCGGGCCCAGGCTGTTGGGGCCGATGCGGGTCGGCTTGCCGAAGCCCGCGACGACGGCGGCGGCGAAGAAGCGGGCTTCGCGAGAGGCCTCGGGGCCGCCGTCGCGGGCGAACTCGGCGAGGAAGTCGCGGGCCGCATCCGATCGGCCGCCCAGCCCGTCGAGCCGCGCCAGGATCGCGACCTTCTCGTCGCGGGGGGCGTCCCCGACGTCGCGCAGCAGGGCCTTGATCCGGGCGAGGTCGGCCGCCGGGTCGGCCTTCTTCTTCGGGGCTTGCTTGCTCGCGGGCTCCTCGGTCGCGAGGAGCGGGCCGGCCACCGGCGAGGCGAGGGCCGCGAGGATGAGGAGGGGGGCGAGGCGACGCGGGCGGGGCTTCATGGCAGGCCTCCTGGGTGGGGCGTCGCGGGTCTGCTCGTCTTCCCTTCCCCCCCGGTGGGGGAAGGTGGCCCGGAGGGCCGGATGAGGGGGACCATCAAGGCGGACTTCACGAATGAGCGACGGCTTTCCGAACCGCCCCCCTCATCCGGCCTTCGGCCACCTTCCCTCAGGGGGGAAGGACGATTCGCGACGGTCGGGCCGCCCGTTTCTCCGTCGCATTCCCTGCTCGTCTTCCCCCTCATCCGGCCGCCTTACCTCAGAGCGTCAGGGCCGGGGGTCCTCGGCGCGGGGGATCCAGGATTCGTCGAAGAAGCCGGCCTGGACGATCTTGCGGGGCTCGCGCTGGGTGGTGGGGGCGGTCACGTCGACGACGGCGAAGTCGGGGAGCTTGGGGGTCTGGCGGGCGTTGTTGAGGTCGTCGAACTCGCGGTAGGTGAAGCCGCTGTTGAGGACGACGTAGCGCGCCGGGTTGAGCGGGTTGGGGAAGATCAGGATCGGCGCGTGCGTTTTCGCGTCGTGAGATTCGCCGGCGATCTCGACGCGGTCGGCGGTCCACTTCACGGGGAGCCCGTCCAGGACCTTCGCCAGCACGGCGTTGCTCCCCGGATCGCCCCAGAGGATCAGGTTGGACGAGGCGACGTCGGCCTCGGTCACGTCCCGGTCGTCCTTCACCGGGGCCCGGCCGCGGAACTGCTTCCGCCAGCGGTCGAGGGCGAGGGAAAGCTCGGCCTGCGCCCAGGCGCCGACCTGTTCGTTCCGAGCCGGGCCGGTGGGGCGGACCATCAGGAAGGAGTCGTAGAAGGCGTCGTCGATCGGCCCCTGGAGCCCGTGACGCTTGGCGAGGCCGCCGTCCTCCTCCTGGCCGGCGAGGGTCCAGTGGCCGTCGGCCCGGCGGAAGCTCGCGGTCCACGAGCGGTCGGAGAGGGGCCTGGGGGCCGCGACCTCGTCGCCGTCGATCCGGACCCGGACCGGCTTGCGGACGTCGAACGGGCAGCGGCCGGGGGGTAGCGACAGGGTCAGCGCGGCGACGTTCCGGGTCTGCAGCTCGGGGCCGATCTCGCCGGGGAGCATGACGCCCCCCTCGTGGAAGGCGTACAGCTCGGCCTCGACGCTCGCCTGCTCCCAGTGCCGCCCCAGGGCGTCGAGCCGGACCCAGGCGGAGCGGTCGTAGCGGAGCGTGAAGGTCGTGAAGAGGACCCGGTCGGGCAGGGGGTCGCGGCCGACGCGGGCGATCGCGTCGAGGCGGCGGTCGATCTCGGCCTTCGCCTCGGGCGTGTACTTGTGGCCGGCCCCGACGCCGATGACGTGCACCAGGTCGATCCCCTCGTCGGCCAGCGCGCGGGCCATGAAGTCGGCGGCCTGCTTCTGGCCGTCCTTCTCGCCGCTGTAGGCGACGGTCGGCACGTTGAACAGGTTGGCGGCGTAGCCGGTGCTGTCGTAGAGCCGCCAGAGGGCCTGCTCGTACCAGGGCGGGGGGGGCGGCGCGCCCGGGCGGAAGATCCCCAGGAAGTCGGCCGATTCCGAGAACCCCGCGCCGGGGGCCGCCGCCGCCCAGACGCCGGGGAAGTGGGTCGCGAACTGCCAGGCGGCCGCGCCCCCCATCGAGAACCCGCGCAGGATCAGGCGGTCCTCGTCGATGGGGTAGTGGGCCTTCACGTCGTCGAGGGCCTCGAACAGGTCGACCTCGCCGGCGAACTTGTTGGCGTTGCAGAACCGGCCGTAGGGGTGCAGCACGAAGGCGTCGGCCGGCGCGAACTCGCCGACGGACGTCATCCGCTGGCGCAGGAAGTTCAGCTCGCTCAGGGTCTCGCCCCGGCCGTGGCACCAGACGTCGAGCCGGGACCGGTGCGGCGAGCCGTCGCGGTACGACTCGGGCACCACCAGGCCGTAGGGCTGGACCGAGCCGTCGATCTTCGAGACGTAGCCGCGGACGACCAGGCCGGTGGCCGCGTCCCAGGGGGCCTCGCCTCGCTCCAGGGCCCCGGCGCGGTCGGCGCCTTGCTGTAGCAGTTCGCGGGCCCAGCCGACCTCCTTCAGGTCGAAGAACTCGCCGTGCCGCAGGGCCGAGCCGACGGCCTCGCGGAAGATCTCGACGTCGGGGAGGAGGGCGAGGAGCTTCGGCCGGTCCTTGAGCGACTCGCGGAGGGCGTCGATCCGCCGGCCCAGGGCGTCGGCCCCGGCCCGCAGCTCGTCGCGGTCGGCGTCGGGCAGGGCGACGCCGGGCGGGGGGATCGGCCGGAGCTTCTCGCCCGGGCCCTGGGCCCGCGACGGGGGGGCCGCGGCGAGCGCGATCGCGAGGCAGAATGCGGCGACGGAGAGGAGGCGCGGCATCGGCGGTTCGTCCTTCCCCGGATCGAGGCGCGTCGATCCGGCCCGGGGGTCATCGAGGTTCGCCCGGCCCGGCGGAGGGCCGCGACCGTCCCGCCCCCGATCATACGGGGAGCGCCCGGCCCCGTCACCAGGGCGTCGGGGCGGTCGCCGACTCCGGCTCGCAATGGCCGGCGTAGATGCTAGGATGGGTCCGTTCCGCGAGCGTCCGGGCGATCGCGGCTTCCTGGTTCCGTCGGGGGTCCGCTTCGCTTATGGTCGAGCAATACGGCGTCTACATCATGCTGGCGGGGCTGGCCCTGATGGTCGTCGGCTGGCTCTGGCTGACCGTCAAGGCGTTCCGCGACCGCACGGCCTGGGGGGTGGCGGTCCTGCTGTTCCCGCCCCTGGCCCCGGCGTACGCGCTGGCGAAGGGGGGGGCGGCCTGGGCTCCGGCGGCCGTGCTGGCGGCGGGGGTGGGGCTCACGGCCTTCCCGCCGCTCTACACCCGGTACGTCCCGGTGGACCTGGGCCCGTACGAGCGGATCGTCGACGGCGAGCGCCACCTCACGCTGACCGGCTGGGACCGCGAGGACTACGCGATCCTGGGGTCGAAGTCCGACGCCGTGGTGCTCCAGATGGCCAACCCCGACGTCACCGACGCCACCCTTCGGAACCTGAAGGGCTTCGACCGGCTCCGCGAGCTGGACCTGAACGAAACGCAGGTCGGCGACGAGGGGCTGAAGGCCCTGGCCGACCTCCCCGCCCTGGCGAGCCTGCGGCTCAAGGGGACGAAGATCACCGACGCCGGGTTCCGGGCGACGCTCCTGAACAAGGAGTCGCTGCGGCGGCTTGACTTGACGGGCACGGCCGTCGATCGTGAGACGGTGGAGGCGTGGCGGGACGCGCAGCCGGGCCGGCGCGCGATGCAATAACAGCCGCCCGCCTCCGCACCGCGACGATCGGGCGACGGGGTCTGTCTCTTCGGGGGGGTCGCAATCGTGTCCACCAAGCTCGACGTCTCGCAGCACGGCAGCCCCCGGAACGCCCTCCTGCTGGGCGAGGCCTGCTCGCTGGCCTACCTGGCCGAGCCCCAGGCCGCGCAGGGCTTCCGCGAGAATCTCGGCCTGGAAGCCCGCCTGATCGCCGCCGACAACACCCAGGTGTATGTGGCGCAGAGCCCCGAGGTGGTCCTGGTGGCGTTCCGGGGGTCGGAGTGCCCGACGAGCCTCGACGGCTTCAAGGATTGGCTGCTGACGAACGCGAACAACTACCTGATCCTCCCCGAGGGCCGGATCGGCACCGACTTCGTGGCGGCGGGGGTGGGGGCGCGGTTCCACCGGGGGTTCATGGGGGCGCTCGACGAGATCTGGACCCCCCTGTACGCGGCCGTGGACGAGGAGCTGCGCCGGGCCGAGCGGCCGCTCTGGGTGACCGGCCACAGCCTCGGCGGGGCGCTCGCACTGCTGGCCGCCTGGCGGTTCGAGCGCAACTTCCTGACGGTCGACGAGGTCGTCACCTTCGGCGCGCCGATGATCGGCAACGAGGCGGCCGCCGCGGCGTTCGAGAAGCAGTTCGCGAAGAAGATCTCGCGGTACGTCAACCTGGAAGACCCGGTGCCGCTGCTCCCCTCGGTCAGCCTGCTGACCAACACCTACGTCCACTGCCCCACCGAGGTCTCGCTCGCCGACGCGGCCGCCGCCGGCTCCGCGCTCGACGCCCTCAAGCAGAAGGCCGGCGCCGCCGCCGACGCGGTCCTCAGCGCCAGCCTGGCCGACGAGGTCTGGGCCGCCGTCCAGGGCCGGATCGCCGCCCATTTCATCGACCGCTACCTCGACCGCATCCGCAAGCGGGCCGACGAGACGGCCTGAGGGCGAAGGCGCGAGGTCGAACGTCGCGAGGGCTCGACCGAGGGAGAGACCAGGCATGCCCTATCAATTCGCGGGATTCTTCGCCCGCCCCGCCGTCCCGAAACCGGCGGATCCCCCGCCGGACGCGGTCTGGCGCGACGTGGCCTCGCCCTTCGTCGGCGTCGGCGTGCTGCTGCCGGAGTGGATCGGCCGCACCCCCGCGCCGGGGCGCGTCCGCGCGCTCGCCCGTCGCCTCGGGCTGGATGCGGCCGAGGGCTGGCTGGACCTCACCTACAGCTGCTGGGGCGGCGACGTCGACTTCGTCTACGGCCTCGGCGTGCGTGCGGGCGAGGCGTTCGGGCCGATCGAGGTGAAGGAAATCGGACGGGCGGAGGCCGCCTACCTCGACCTGATGGGACGGTTCGGGATCTCGGCCGAGGACGCCTTGCGGTTCGAGCCGTTCACGCGGGGCTATTGGGGCGTCCACCGCGACATGGGCTGACCCGCCCTTCGCCGCCTTGGATGCGCCGGCATGGTTCTTGCACTGGATTCCCCGACACGGCGCTCAATCCCGGTCGATGGCGACTCGCGGGCGACCGCGATTCAGGCGTTGTTGAAGGCGGAATCCCTCATGGACCTGGTCATCACCTACTTCCCCAGGCTGGAGCACGTCCACACGTCCTGGCTCCTGCTGGGCATGCTCGTCGGGGCGGCGGCGCTGGCCGGCATCCTGTTCCAGATCGGGCTGGTCGGGTGGGTGTTGCAGATCTTCGGAGCCGTCGCCCGGACGAGCATCCGGGGGGGCTTCCGCACCTGGGAGGCCCTGCTCGGGTGGGCGTCGTGGGAGCAGTACCTGGCGGTCACCCTGGGGCTGCTGGCGGTCGGCGGGATGCTGGGGAGCTGGTTCCCGCCGCTGCGGATCTTCTGCGGCACGGCGACGATCGTCATGGGAGCGTCGGCCTGCCTGGCTTACATGTTCATCGACCTGGAGCGCAACGAGGTCGAGCGCGGCTACAAGGCGGTGCACAACCCGCTCAAGGGGCAGCAGCCGGCCGAGAACCTGCGCAAGCACGGCAAGCAGGTGACGGTGCCGCTCTTGATCTCGGCCACCGTCGCCACCATCGGCGGGTTCGCGCTCCTGAACCAGGGGCTCTATGAGACCGTGGCGTCGAGCTGGTACGCGGTGTCGGACGACCTGGAGGCGCCGGCCTACGTCGACTTCCTGGCCTTCTCGCTGACGCGGGTCCTCCGGCTGGTGGACGTGCTGGACCTGGCGAAGTCGCACCACATCCTCGGGGCGGAGTCGGTCCGCGCGGCGGCCTGGCCGGCGTCGAGCCTGGCGGCGGCCTTCCGGATCTTCTTCACCGTGGTCCTGCTGCACCAGGTCTTCGCCTCGCTCCGCCAGGGGAAGATGCTGGCCGAGACGATCGCCGACTTCTGGAGCCCGCACGAGCCGATCCACGTCCGGGCCCGCAACGCCCTGCCGGTGTACGGGATCGTGGCGATCGGCCCCCTGCTGCGGTCGCTGCGGTCGGTCGAGTCGCTGACCAAGGAGCAGCGCGAGCAGCTGCCGATCGTGCTGGAGTCGATGGGGCCGTCGATCATCCCGGCCCTGGACCGGCACCTGTTCGACTCCCACGAGTACGTGCGGGCGATCTCGGCGTCCGCCCTCGGGCGGCTGCACGCGGCCGACTCGGTCTCGGCCCTGGTGGCCCTGGCCGGCGACGAGAGCCCGGCCGTGCGGCAGAGCGTGGCCGAGGCCCTGGGGCGGATCGGCGGCGAGCCGGCGGGCAAGGCGCGGAAGGGGCTCTTCTTCCGGGGCCGGCCGGGCGGCCGGAGGCGCTGGACGCGCTGGCTCCGCTGGCGGCGTCGCGGCGTGGTGGTCCCGGCCTCGCCCACGGCCGACCCGATCGAGCTGGCGGTGAAGACCCTGGAAGGGGCCCTGGAGGACGAGTCGTCGACGGTCCGGGCCGAGGCGGTCGAGGCCCTGGGGCGGATCGGCCCGGCGGCGGCCCCGGTCGCCCCCCGGCTGATCGCGCTGGCGAAGGAGGAGGACGAGAGCCTGCGCTGCCAGGTGGCGCGCTCGCTGGGGGCCGTGGGCGGCGACCCGGGGCCCACGGTGGAGGCGCTCGTGGCGCTCCTGGGCGACGCCGGGCCGACGGTGAAGGCGGCGGCGGCGGCCTCGCTGGGGGCGATGAAGGCCCAGGCGGCGCCGGCGGTCTCGGCCCTCTCGACGCTCCTGCAGGACCGCGAGGAGTCGGTGCGGACGGCGGCCGCCGAGGCGATCGCGCAGGTCGGCCCGCTCGACGTGGCCGCCACCGAGACCCTGGTCGAAGGCCTGGCCAGCGAGGACACCGTGGTCCGCGCGCAGACCGCCGAGGCGCTGGGGACCATCGGCGCGGCGGCCGAGGAGGCCGCGCCGGCCCTGGTCGAGGCGATGGGCGACGAGAACGACCGGGTCCGCGCCGAGGCCGTCGAGGCGCTGGGCAAGATCGGCGCGAAGGCGGCGGACGTCGCCGTGCCGGCCCTGGTCCGGGCCCTGGACGACGGGGACGACGCGGTCGCCGCGCTGGCCGCCGAGGCCCTCGGCCGAATGGGCCCGGCGGCCGCCCCGGCCGCGCCCGCCCTGGTCGCCGCGCTCGGCCACCTCAGCCCCCGCGTCCGCCACGACGCCGCCGAGGCCCTGGGCGAGCTGGGCCCGGCCGCGGCGGCCGACCGCCCCGAAGTCCGCGAGGCCCTGGAGGCCGCCGCCCGCGACGAGGACGGCGGCGTCCGCGGCCGCGCCCTCCACGCCCTGGGCGAGATCGGCGACCCCTCGCCCGCCGCCCGCCGCCTGATCCTCGACGCCTTCGACGACGAGGACCCGCTCGTCCGCTCGGCCGCCGCCGCCACGGCCGGCCTCTGGGGCGACCCCTACGCGGCCGTCGTCCGCGGCCTGCTCGACCTGCTCGACGATCCCAACGACCAGGTCAAGGTCGAGGCCGCCCGCGTCCTCCCCCGCCTCGCCGGCGCCACGCCGGAGGTGGTCGAGGGCCTCTGCCGCCAGCTCCTGGAGGACGACAGCGACACCGTCCAGGCCCACGCCGCGCTCGCCCTGGGCAAGCTCGGCCCCGAGGCCGCCGCCGCCGGCGAGCCGCTCCTCCGCGCGGCCCGGACCGGCGAGGTCGGCGTCCGCGAGCAGGCGATGCGCGCCATCGCCATGATCCAGCCCCCCGAGGCCGTCGAGGCCTTCGCCGTCGGCCTCAAGGACGCCTCCGTCGAGGTCCGCACCCTGGCCTCGGCCGGCTGGATGAACGCCGAGGCCGTCCCCCCCGAGGCCGCCCCCGCCCTGGTGGAGGCCCTGCGCGACCCCGAGTCCCGCGTGCGAGCCAACGCCGCCCAGGCGATCGCCAAGCTCGACGCCGTGCCGACCGACGCCGTGCCGCTCCTGGTCGAGTGCGCCGCCGAGCCCAACGACGCGCTCCGCCTCGCCGCCGCCACCGCCCTGAAGTCCGCCCCGGCCGAGGCCGTCGCCGAGGTGATGGAGCACCTGACCGAGGACCCCAACCCCCGCGTCCGCCTCGCCGCCGCCGGCGCGATCCTCTCCGTCGACCCCGACGACCACCAGGCCGCCGCCGTCCTCCTCGACGCCCTCGCCGACCCCACCACCCGCGTCCGCGAGACGGCGTTGGAAGTCTTCGAATCCCTCGGCGAGGAGGCCTCCAAGGCCCTCGACGCCGTCCTCCGCGAGCAGGGCGTCGCCATGCCCACCGAGCCGGAACCGGAGCCGGAAGCCACGCCCGAACCCGAGCCCGGCCCCGGCGCGACGCCGGCCGTGACCGCGCCCTGAGCCGACCGATCGAGGACCAAGTGACCGACCGTGAAGCCCTCCACCGCCGCTTCGCCGAGCGGTTTCACGCCGGCAAGCGGATCCGCCCGGCCGCCGAGTCGCAGGTCGACGCGGCCGAGGCCGTGCTCGGCGTCCTCTGGCCCGAATCGTACCGCCGCGTCGCCCTCGCCTGCGGCGTGCTTTCCACGGGGTCGCTCCTCCGCCTGATCGCCGAGCGCGATCCGGGATTCTCGGACGTGCAGGAGTTCCTCACCCCTCGCCAGGTGGTCGTCGAGACGCGGCGCTCGGGCCTGGAGCCCGCCGGGGCGTGGGTCGTCATCGCCACCGACTGCTCGGGCAACCTCTTCGCGTTCCGGGATGTGCCCTCGTCGCCCCCCGGGCCCGACGACGCGCCGGTGTGGCTGTTCGACCACGATGAAGACTCGATAGCCGTCGAGGCCCCGTCCTTCGACGCGTGGCTCGCCCGCTTCCTGGCTTATGTGAAAGCGTCCGACGCCCGCGGAGCCCCCTGCAGCCGGCCGTCCGGCGGGAGGCTCGCGGGGTGACGTTTCGTCGGCTCAGCCCAGGCTCTCCATCGTCGCGACCGACTTCGAGTCGACCGAGGCGCGGACGAGGAGGCAGGCCAGGACGGCGGCGCGGCCGTGTTCGACGGTGCAGACCGGCTCGCTGCGGGTCTGGACCGACTTCACGAAGGCCTGCAGGGCCAGCAGCGTGTTGTTGGTGACCGGGCCGCCGAGGACCTGGTCGGGCTTCTTGGAGTCGGGACGGTACGAGAAGGTGCCCGAATTGAAGTCGACGCCGCCGGCCTTGCCGATCAGGCGGGTGTACTCCTCGTTGAACTTGTTGGGCGCGACCCAGCTGTGGACGATGTTCACGAAGACGTTCCCGGGGTACTCGACGACCCCCGCGTAGTAGTCGTGCACGTCGCGGTCGGGCTGCTTGTCGCGGAAGAGGTCGTCGCGGCCCATCGCCATCGCCCGCACCGGCGCGGCGCCGACGGCCCAGTTCAGGACGTCCCAGTTGTGGACGGCCTGCTCGACGATCCAGTCGCCCGAGCGCTCGCGCTTGCCGAACCAGTCGTAGAGCGGGCCCCACGAGTTCGACCAGAGGATGCGGCCCTCGACCAGGTCGCCGATCTCGCCCTGGTGCACCGCGGCGATGGGCTCGATGAAGTGGGGGTCGGCCCGGCGCTGGTGGCCGATCTGGACGATCTGCTTGCTCCCCCTCGCGGCGTCGACCACGGCGTCGAGGTCGGCCCGGCTGAGGCACATCGGCTTCTCGCCGTACAGGTCCTTGCCGGCCGCGATCGCGTCGAGGTAGCAGCGGGCGTGCAGGTCGCACGGGATCGCGCTGACGATCGCGTCGATCCCGTCCTGCGCCAGGATCTCCTTCCACGAGCCGTCGGTCGACCCGGCGGGCCGCTTCTGGCCGGCGGCCTCGACCGTCTTGAGACCGCGCTCCAGGTGCTCGGCGTCCACGTCGCAGATGGCGCGGACCTCGACGCCCGGGATCTGCAGGAGGTTCTGGAGCAGCGCCGAGCCCCGGTTGCCGGCGCCGATCAGGCCGATCCCCAGCTTCTCGTTCGCCCCTTTCGTCCCGGCGGCCAGCAGGGGGGCCGAGGCCAGGGCCCCGGCCGTCGCGCCCAGGAAGGTTCGTCTCGGCATGCTCTTCATCGCAGGACCTCCGGCCGGGACGGCCCGGACGCTCGGCCCGCCCACCCGAGGGACGGCCCGTCGGCGCTCGCCCGACCGCCGTATTCGACCCGATCCGCCGGCGCGTCGCAAGCCACCGCCGGCGGGCGGGGTGCCTCGATCCGCATCGCTTCCGCCCCCGGATGGCCCGGGGTTTGCACTCTCAGGACGGCCGTGATTCGAGGCCCGCGAAGGCGAGTCCTCGAGGCCCGTTGGATTCCCCATTCGATGAAGGATGATCCCATGAAGACCCGGACCACCAAGCTCGCCGCGCTGGCCCTGTTCGTCTCCCCGGTCCTCTTCCTCGCCACCGGCTGCGAGTCCCAGGGCCCGGCCGAGCGCGCCGGCGAGAGCCTCGACCGCGCCGCCGACAACGTCAAGGACGCCGTCGACCCCCGCGGCCCGGCCGAGAAGGCGGGCGCGGCCGTCGATAACGCCGTCAACAAATGATCGACGACCGTCGACCCTTTTGACGAGACACGAGAGGCCGTCCCTCCAGGGACGGCCTCTTTCGTCGCGCGGCGACGCCCATCCCAACCAACCAGACTCGCCCGTGCTTCGTCCGCCCAGTCCGTCCCGTTTCCGGCCGGGCCGTTCAGTCGATCCCCGGCCCGTCGTGGTTCACGTCGCCCACGTCGTGGGTCTCGCCGCTCGCGATGACGAGGTCCTTCACCAACGCCACACGCCGCGCTTGTGGATATTGCTTCATGCTGGGATCGGGCTTCCAGACGTGGAACGTGTATTTGCGGCCGGGGATGAGCCCCTCCATGCGGAAGCGGCCGTCCGGGCCGGTCTTCAACTGCCCTGGGCGCGGGACTTCGTCGGGCCGGCCGCTGATCCATAGGGTGGCGGGCTCGATCTCCCAGTTGGGGACGGGCCGGCCTTCGGCGTCGACGAGTCGGCCGGCCACTTGGCCGTGCTGCTCCAGCTTCAGGACGACTGGCCCGGCCTCGCCGAACGCGACCTTGACGGTCCCGATGAGCTTCTTCTCCGGCAGGAACGCCGTCACGTTTCGAGGCGCGTTCGGCACGAGCTTCTCCACGACGAACTCGGCCGACGCCTCCGGCTCTCCCGACCCGGCCAGCAGATAGTCGCGCGCCCCCAGGATGACCGCCCCCGCCAGCGGCTCGCCGTCCGGCCCGACGACCCGGCCCTTCACCGTCGGGCTCCGCTCCACGAAAAGCGTGCACGTCGCCTCCGCCTCGCCCGGCTTCGGGTCGATCCCCGCGACGGCCTGGTAGTCGTAGGGCCGGAACCAGTCGGTCAGGGTGTCGACGAGCCCGGATTGGACGTTCTTCCACTTCAGGCCCGGGATCGCGTCCACGCCCGCCCCCCGGCGGTAGGGCATGCCCTCGCCGTCGTAGACGAAGCGCTTGCCGTGGACCTGCGCGGCGAGGGCGCCGGGGCCGAGGCGGGCGATCAGCTCGAAGTTCCCGTCGTCGTCGGTCGTCGGGCCGCCGGGATGCGACGACCGGGAGGTGGCCTCCTGGGTCATGTAGGGATTGCCCGCCAAAACGAAGTAGGAGACGATCGAGCGCACTCCCCGGCCGGTCTCCTTGTCGACGACCCGCCCTTTGACCCGGACCCCGCGACGCAGTTGGAGGTCCACGACGGTCGGCTTCGATCGGTCCCCCTCCCCGATCGGCGTCGTCCCCCACAGGTACGGGGCCCCCGCCATGCGGGCGGCGCCGACCGCGTCGACTCCGGGGGTGAAGGGGCGGTCCTGGGCCGGGAGGCCGACGAGCCTGTAGCGACCCTGGGCGTCGGTGACGGCCTCCATGTCGTAGTCCATGAGCGTCGATTGGCGGACGGGCCACACGGTCGCGCCGGGCACGGGCTCGCCGGTGTCCACGTCGGTGATCGTGCCGACGACCTCGCGCCCTGGCGGTGCGGCGTACTCGAACGTCGCGCCTCGGTAGATCTCCTTCGGGCCGTCCGTGCGGCCCGGGACCAGGAGATTCTCGACGGTCGGCATCTCGCGGGTGGCGACCTGCACCGAGGTCGTCTCGATCCCCTCGCCGGCGATCCGCAGCGTGACCAGCCGCTCGCGGCCGACCCCCCGGAGCGTGAACCGCCCATCCCGATCGGCTACGGCCGGGGGCACGATCGGCGTCCGCGAGAGGTCGGACCTCCAGTGGCGAGGGGCGTCGGCGGCCTGGGGCCCGGGGGAGAGCTCCAGGGGCGGGGCCGCGGCCGGCCCGGGGCCCGACTCGCCGGATCCGAGAGGCGTCACGGTGGTCACGGTCGTCACGGCCTGCGTCGGCCGGAACGCCGCGATCAGCCGGTCCAGGTCGCCGCTCGGGTTCCAGGCGATCGCGTGGACCCGGACCGAGGCCCCGACGACGGGACGGCCCTGGGCGTCGACGACGCGGCCCCAGATCGGCACGTCGTCGCGGACGAGCTTCAGGAGCATCTCCCCCGACACCGGCCGGTCGACGAAGCCGGGGCCGAGACCCTCGGCCGTCGCGACGATCTCGGCGTTCGGGTCGGGGAGTCGGATCGATCCGTCCGGGCCCGAGTCGCCGATCGGGGCCGGGGCGACCGGGGGGGCGCCGTGGAAGGGCGTCGTCGCGTAGACCTTCGCGCCGATCATGGGCCGACCGTCGGGGTCGAGGACGCGGGCCTCGACGCCGGCGCCCGGCTGGATCTTGGCGGGGACCTGCGGCGCGGGGTCGTCGGCCACGGCGATCGGGCGGAGGGTGAGGAGCGAGGCGGCCGCCACGGCCGAGGCGGTGACGAGGCGGGCGGCCAGACGCCATCGGGCGGGGCAGGTGGTCTCGAACCGGGTCTTGCCGTCGATCAGCATGGCGATCCTTCGCTTGATCTGGGAGGGCCTTTCGAACAGCGCGACGGAGCCCCCCGCCGCGCCCCAGAGCCGTTCCGGCTCGCCCCGGGACCAGGCGAGCAGGGCCTCGGCGTAGGCCAGCCGCCCGGAGGAGCCGGCCGCCGAGGCGTCGGCGAGCATCTCCTGGTCGAGGCGGACGCGGCGGCGGAGCCACCAGTAGAGCGGGTGGGCGTAGAGGGCCGGCAGCAAAAACCGCGAGAGCGCGATCAGCCCGAGGTCGCCGTGGCGGACGTGGGCCCACTCGTGGGCCAGGGCCGCGCGCAGGCGGGCCTCCGGCTCGTCCAGAAACCGCGAGGGGAGGAGGATCGTCGGCCGCAGCAGGCCGGCGGCGACCGGCTGCCGGAGCGCGTCGCTGACGAGCAGGGCGGGGGGCTCGGCGCCCTCGCTCACCTCCGCGAGCAGCGCCTCCACCCCCGCCGGGGCCGGTCGCGAGCCCCGCCGCACGACGGCCAGCCGCCACGACCCGATCGCCAGCCAGGCGAGCATCAGCCCGGACCCCGCGAGGAACGCCCCGACGACGATCGCGGCGAGGCTCGGGGGTGACGCGGCGATCGGCCGGTCGGGGATCCCGGCGATCGGTCGGGCGGGCGTGAGAGGGGCCGGCGCGGCGAGGGCGACCGCGGCGGGGCGCCCGGCCGCTTCGGCCGGTCGGGGCGTCGGGGCCGTCCTCGGGGCCGGGTCGACGGCCGCGATCGTGGCGGCGGCCTCGCGACGGCCGTCGCGGCCCAGCCCGACGCGCGGCCAGCCGGGGAGCGAGACGAGGACCAAAAGCGCCAGCAGGCCCGCGAACGCGCAGCGGCAGGCGACCAGGCGACGCGCCGGCTGCCCCATCGCCAGCAGGATCGGGACGGTCGCCAGCAGGAGGCCGGTCGCCAGGGCGTAGTAGTCGGCCAGCCAGTACGCGAGCCTTCCGGCGTCGGTCGTCATCGGCTCCCCCCCTTCCCGTCGTCGCGGGCGCGGGCCTGCGCCTTCGCCTCGGCGATCATGGCCTCGATCTCCTCCAGCTCGGCCAGGCTGGGCTTGCGCGACTGGAGCGCGCGGGCGACGTACTCGCCCATCGCGCCGTCGAAGACCTGGTCGAGGAAGCCGCCGGCGAGCTTGCGGAAGACGCCGTCGCGGCGGGCCTTGGCGAAGTAGGCGTAGGACTTGCCGGCCGGCTCGTGGCCCACGAACCCCTTCCGCTCCATCGTCTGCAGCAGGCTGAGGACCGTGGTGTAGGCCAGCTCCCCCTCGGCGGGGCGCGGCATCTCGGCGTGGACCTCCCGCACGGTCGAGGGGCCCCGCCGCCAGAGGACCTTGAGGGCCTCCAGCTCGCGGGGGGACGGGGCGACGTCGGCCATCTCCGGTCTCCTACGTACGTGTCGGGCAGTCGTTACGGGCTGAATGGTACTAGATGGACAGTAGATGTCAAGACGGCGGCGAGACGCATCGGCCCGCCCGGGGCCGGCGGGAGGACTTCGAGCGCGGTCGGGCCCCGCGGGCCGACGCGTTGTCGGGGGCCTCGGGCGCGGCTTAAGATGTTACGGGCCGCGAGAGGGGGGCGCGCGTCGGGGCGTGCTCGGGCCGGGCTGGAGACTCCTTGCGTCGGGGCGGGATCCGTTTCATGAAGAACGAGGATTTCGAGAGGCTCGGGGTCTTTTATCTGGGCCGGGAGTACGACGTGAAGGCGCGGCGGGCGACGCCGGGCCTCCTGCTGTACGACTCGAAGCAGCTCACGACCCACGCGGTCTGCGTGGGGATGACCGGCAGCGGCAAGACGGGCCTCTGCATCGCGATGCTGGAGGAGGCCGCGATCGACGGCATCCCGGTCATCGCGGTCGACCCCAAGGGGGACCTCGGCAACCTGCTGCTGGACTTCCCCGAGCTTCGCGGCGAGGACTTCCTCCCCTGGGTCGACCCCGACGAGGCCGCGCGCAAGGGGATGGACCGCGAGGCCTTCGCCGAGAAGACCGCCGAGACCTGGCGCGAGGGGCTGGCGGAGTGGGGCCAGGACGGGGCCCGCATCCGGCGGCTCAGGGACTCGGCCGACATGGCGATCTACACGCCCGGCAGCTCCGCCGGGCTGCCGCTGACCGTCCTCCGGTCGTTCGCCGCGCCGACGGCCGCGCTGATCGAGCAGGGGGAGGCGTATCGCGAACGGGTGGCCTCGGCCGTGTCGGGACTGCTGGCGCTCCTGGGCGTGGACGCCGACCCGATGACCAGCCGCGAGCACATCCTGCTGGCGAACCTCCTGGACGCCTCGTGGCGCGAGGGCCGCGACCTCGACCTGACCGACCTGATCCACGGCATCCAGTCGCCGTCGTTCGACAAGGTCGGCGTGATCGACCTGGAGACCTTCTACCCGGCCAAGGATCGGTTCGCCCTGGCCATGCGGCTGAACAACCTGATCGCCTCGCCCGGCTTCGCCGCCTGGATGGAGGGGGAGGCGCTCGACGTCGGCGCGCTGCTCTCCACGCCCGAGGGGAAGCCCCGGATCTCGATCCTCTCGATCGCCCACCTGGGCGACGCCGAGCGGATGTTCTTCGTCACGATCCTGCTGAACGAGGTCCTCTCGTGGGTCCGCGCCCAGCCCGGGACGTCGAGCCTGCGGGCGATCCTCTACATGGACGAGATCTACGGCTACTTCCCCCCCACCGCCAACCCGCCGTCGAAGAAGCCGATGCTCACGCTGCTCAAGCAGGCGAGGGCGTTCGGCGTGGGGGTCGTGCTGGCCACCCAGAACCCGGTGGACCTGGACTACAAGGGGCTCTCCAACTGCGGCTCGTGGTTCCTGGGCCGGCTCCAGACCAAGCGCGACAAGGAGCGGGTGCTGGAGGGGCTGGAAGGGGCGTCGAACGCCGCCGGCCACGGCTTCGACCGCGACGAGATGGACAAGGTCCTGTCGTCCCTGGGCCAGCGGGTGTTCGTCCTGAACAACGTTCACGAGGACCGGCCGATCGTCTTCGAGAGCCGATGGGCCCTCAGCTACCTGCGCGGGCCGCTCAACCGCGAGCAGATCCAGACGCTGATGGCCCCGAAGAAGAAGGCCAGGGCCGCCGCGCCCGCCCCGGCCCCGGACCCCGCCGCCAAGCTCCCCCCCGCCCGGCCCGCCCTCGTCCCGGCCGACCCCGATCCCGACCCCGCGCCGGCCGCGATTCCGGCGTCCCGGTCGTCGGCCGCGCCCTCGACGGGACGGCGGCCGGTGCTGCCGCCCGACGTCCCCGAGTTCTTCGTGGCCGACGCCCCGTCGGCGTCGGCGAGCCCCCCGGCGTATCGGCCGGCGCTCCTGGGGGTGGCCCGGCTGCACTACGTCGAGAAGAAGGCGGGGGTCGACTACTGGGAGACCCTGGCCGTCCTCCGGCCGATCGGCGGCGAGGTCCCGGCCGACGTCTGGGAGGGGGGGAAGAACCTCACCGGGCGGATCCCCGTGATGGACAAGACCCCGGAGCCGGGCGCGACGTTCGCCGAGCTTCCCGCCGCCATGGCCCGGGGCAAGAGCTACGCCGAGTGGACCAGGTCGCTGAAGAACCACCTGTATCGCGACCGCCGGCTGACCATCTGGACGTGCCCCGAGCTGAAGGCCTACGGCCGCCCCGAGGAGACCGCCCGGGACTTCCGCGCCCGGCTCGCCCAGGCCGCCCGCGAGCGCCGCGACGCCGAGGTCGAGAAGCTCCGCGCCGAGTTCGGCCCCCGCCGCGCCGCGCTGGAGGCCAAGCTCCGCGGCGCGCACGAGGCGCTCCAGAAGGAGCAGGAGCGGGCGTCGCGGTCGGGGTGGGACGCCGCCGTGTCGTTCGGCACGTCGATGCTCGACGCCTTCACCGGCCGCAAGACCTGGACCAAGACCAAGGTCACCAAGGTCGGCTCGGCCGCCAAGGCCGCCACCAAGGCCATGCGCGAGCGCGAGCAGGTCGGCACGGCCCAGGAGCGGGTCGACGCCCTCAACCGCGACTACGTCGACCTGGAGACCGAGTTCCAGACCGAGCTGGAGCACATCAAGGCCACCCGCAGCCCCGAGCTGCTCAAGCTCGTCCCGATGGAGCTCACCCCGCGCAAGGCCGACGTCACCGTCGACCAGGTGGTCCTCGCCTGGACCGCCGGCCCCGTCGAGGCGAGCGACGGGGCCTGACGGCCTCGGGTCGTCGGTTCGATCATGGGATGTAGACGACGCCCCGGGAGTTCGTCAGGTCGACGTTCCCCCGGGCGTTGCCGACGATCGTGGAGTTCCGCACGACGGTGCCGGCGGAGTCCCCCTCGGCGTAGAGGCCGTAGCCCTGGTTGGAGAGGATCTCGACGCCCTGCACGGCGTTGTTCCTCGAGGACCGGACGGCCAGGCCGTCGCCGCCGTTGCCGGCGATCCTGACGAAGAAGGGCGAGGCGTCGCCGCCGATCCGGGTCCCCTTGGTCCCGGGTCCCAGCAGCACGCCGCCGAGCCGGTTGCCCAGGATGCCGAGGCCCTCGGCGTCGGTGCCGACGTAGGTGTGGAAGATCGCGTTGTCGCGGGCCTGCTCGACGACCTCGATCCCGTAGCCGCCGTTGGCCGAGACGGTCACCCGAGGCTCCACCGAGGGCTGGAAGCCGCCGATCGCGTTGCCCCGGGCGCGGCCGGCGATCCGGATGCCGCTGCCGCCGTTGGGGATGGCCGTCTGGATGTTGGTGTTGGTGCCGATCGACGTGTCGGTGATCTGCACGCCGGTCGCCTTGCCGCTCAGCTCGATCCCGTCGCCCAGGTTGCCCGAGACGATGCTCGTGCGGACCAGGTTGTCCCCGCCGCTCGACGTGATCAGGATGCCGTCGCCCCGGTTCGGCGCCGCGCCGGCGAACGCGAAGATGCCGGCGAACGTGTTGAACGAGATGAAGCCGCTGGCCTTGTCGCGGACCTCGATGCCGTTGCGGTCGTTGCCCGAGATCACGTTCCCCAGCGGGATCACGCCGCCGACCTGGGTGTTCCGCGAGCTTCCCGAGATCAAGAGGCCGTTGCCGCCGTTGGCGACGATCGTGGCGTTGTCGGCCCCGGCGCCCAGGAAGTTCGCCTGGACGACCGTGTCGTTGGAGTTGGTCACCCGCAGGCCGTTGCCGCCGTTGCCGCTGAGCACGTTGTAGAAGACGAACGGGCTCTGCCGGAACGTGGTGCCGAGGAGCTGGTTGCCGTTCGCGCGGTCGATCGCCACGCCGTCCAGCCGGTTCCCCAGCGCGGCGACGCCGGAGGCGGTCGTCCCCACGAAGTTGCCGGCCAGGACGTTCCGCGAGGCCCCGCCGTTCAGGAGCACGCCGTTGCCCCGGTTGCCGGAGATCAAATTGCCCTGCGGGGGCCGGACGAACACGCCCCCCGTGGGATTATTGCCGCCGGTCGCCTCGCCGCCGATCAGGTTCCGCGAGGCCCCCTTCGTCACCAGCACGCCGCTGCCGCGATTGCCCCGGGCCGAGGTCCCGGAGGCGTCGGTGCCGATGTAGTTCATCCCCAGGACGTTGTCGTCCGAGCCGTAGATCCCCACGCCGTTGCCGCAGTTGCCGGCGATCACGTTGGAGAGCTGGAAGCCGACGTTGATCGTCGCCTGGTACGAGAAGACCCCCGTGTCCGCCAGCACGATGCCGACCACCTGATTGCCGACCACCGAGTCCGACGTGACCGAAGCGTCCACGCCGGGGTACGACAGGTCCACCCAGGCCGCCTCGCCGAAGCTGCCGTCGGTGTTGCGGCGGACGGTCGCGACCGAGCCGAGCTCGAAGGTGCTCGTCCCGGTCAGGCTCGACCCCGCGCTTAGCGTGTAGACCCCATTCTCGACGCTGCTGATCCCCTCGAAGTGGGTGACGAACTCCAGGCCCGCCGGCGATTGCGGGTGCTCGTAGGACTTCCAGTTCGTGAACGCGCCGGTGGCCGAGTCGTAGTCGACGATGTAGCCCTCGCCGATCGGCCGGTGCTGGTCGTCCAGGTTGTTCACCGGGGTCTGGGCGTAGCCGCCGACGATGGTGTAGCTCGTCCCGCCGTTGTACCAGATGCCGTAGGCGGTGTTGCTCAGCGAGCCGGGGAAGGTGATGTCGGTGACGAACGACGCCGTCGCCACGTCGTAGAGGAAGGCGCGGCCGGGGCCGATCGGCTCGCCGTTCTGGGTCGGGCCGTCGTAGTTGCCGACGGCCAGGCCCCCCATCGTGCTGTGGACGTAGTTGAACTTCGCGTCGGGCTTGGCGATCGTCCGGTAGTTGGCCGCGTTCGTCAGGTCGGCGGTCGTCCCCTCGAAGACGAAGCCGTTGACCACCCCCTCGCCGGTCCGGTAGCTGCCGACCAGGCGGACGCGGTCGCCGTCGAGGTTGTCCGGGCCGTAGACGCTGGTGGTCGTCGCGCCGGGGTAGTTGACCGCGTAGCTGGTCCCCCCCGCGCCCGAGATCGGCCCGACGTAGAGCAGCCCGGCGCTGTTGGAGGTGCCGCTGATGAGGTACTGGCCGGCGGAGTCGGCCTGGCGGATCCCCTGCCAGCCCGAGACCGGCTGCATGCTCACGGCGTCGGCGTTGTAGTAGGTGATGCTCGAAACCGGGTCCTCGCGGCCGATCAAGTTGCCGTGCGAGGAGCCGTTGATCCGCACGCCGTCGCCCCGGTTGGCGGCGACGGTGGAGCCGTCGGCGAGCAGGCCGATGTAGTTCCCCTGCACGGTGATCCGCGAGGCGTTCAGGGTCACGCCGTCGTTCCCCGCCCGCACGATCGCCAGCGACGAGAGCGTGGAGCCGTCGCTGCCGCGATCGAACCGGAAGCCCTTCGAGTTCTGGAAGTCCACCGTGACGACCGGCGCGCCGGCGAAGCCCGGAGCCGAGCCGCCGTCGATCGTCACCGCGTCGGTGATCGCCGGCAGCGACCGCCGGCCGACCCCGATCGTCCCGGAGACCGCGAAGTCGATCGTGTCGGGCCCGGGCCTGGCGTTCGACTCGACGATCGCCCACCGCAGCGAGCCCTGACCGTTGGGTGCGAGGCTGTCCACCGTGAAGGTCGACAGGAGCTGTCGCTCCTCCAGCGACTCCAGGGCCAGCTTGGGCCGGACGGTCGCGCGCCGGCCGCCACGCGGCGAGCCGATCCGGGAGGGGGATGCGGGGCGATGGTCGGGGCGGGAAACCGTCATGGTGGGATCCTCAGAGGGTGCGTGAGACGACGGGGGCCTCTGCGTAGGGCCCCGGAAAGACGATCGCCGGCGACGTCGCCGCAAGCGCGGTGCGCGGCCAGGGCGTCGGGGATTTTGAAAGGAATCTAGGACACGAAAGGGGAAGTAGCGCGGACAAACAGGTGGGGGCGAGATTCGAAGGAGGCCCAATATCCTTCCCCCCTCGCGGGGGAAGGTGGCCGAAGGCCGGATGAGGGGGAAGACAAGCACGAACGCCGTCGCGGTCTCGTCGGGCCCGACCGCCTCGTGATCCACCCCCGACAGTGCTGCGAGTTGCTATGCAGCTGCCCCGAGTCTCACACTGGGAGCGGACTCGTTTGAAGGGGGCAGGTCACCGCCGACCCCCGCCAAGGCGTCGCTGATGGCCCCGTCGTCGATGTCAGCCCCCTGAGGGGGGCGTTGCTGATCGCTAGGGACCTGACGGTTCCCGTCGCCTCCTAAGCCCGCTCGCCCGCCCCGCCTCGCTGGGCCGCCCCGACGTCGTCGCGGACCTCGCCCCACGAATCGCCACCCAGAAGCCTGCTTTGCTCAATCTCCGAGACCCTGAGACGGGCCAATACATCGTCTACAGCCGGACGAACTACTCACTCCCCAACACGACCCGCTTCGTGGTCAACGACCCCGGCAAGCGGGCTTCCCCGACGGCCTCGAAGGACGCGTCGGCGACGCCTTGAAGCGGGGCGTAACCTCGAACTGCTACCGGGGTGGGCGCTCGTCCCGCTCGATGCGATGGGTCCCCGGACGCGGGGCCTGGAACTGGCGACCCGTTCCGTCCTGGCCACCTCCTTGCCCGCGTCGCCCCCCGAATTCACGGACGTCCTCCGCGGCAAGTCCGCCGTCGGCCTCCTCGGCGTCCGCTTCGCGAGCATCAACGGCCGACATCAACTGGCGAGCATTACGACGAAGACGTCGGCCACGGCGGCGGGATGGATCGCGGACGGGGATCCGGCCCCCAAGGCTCCCCGATCGTCGAGGACCCGGGCGGCGGGACGAAGACGCTCGCGGTGTCGAGGATCGTCGAGCGGAAAGTTTGGAATTCGAACGACGACGACTTGGGGTAGACCCAACAGTCGTGTCGCCAGCCGCCATTAGGCGACGGCACCCTCGGTCCGATCACGAGGCATCACCACATCCGGCGCTCGGTCCTTCCCGGTCACCCGCCAGCAGCTGTGCGAGGATCGTTTCCAAATCACGCACACGCTGTAGGAGTTGCTCGCTGCTCGGGGGCGGTCCTGAGGGGGCCAGCGACTCCCGACGGATCTCGTTCAACCGGGCTGCCGCCTCGGCCGCGATCGAATTCGTCTCCGAAAAGCGAGGCGGGGCGGGAGGCGTGGAGGTGCACATCATCCTGGCGACAGTTCGGTGATATTGGTTTTGCAGCCGGCCACTGAAAGGGAAAGAGAAATTAAAAATGTTGTGGTCACAAATAAGTTTAGAACCAAGATCGTAGTCGTCGCGGGTGCCTGCTTTAATCGCGACTTGCTCGTTCTGGGCGAAGAAATTCCTGTCAACGATGCAGGATTGCGCCGGGCACCCACGCACCAGCACCCCGCTCGACACCCCGCCCCTTGGATTGCCGTTGCTCTGCGGAATCCCTGGCATCCAAACCGAATTATTCATAAATACGTTGCAGTGAATATAAATATACTGGCTCGTCCGATTGGGCAGTTCGGTGCACCGGTTGACTACGCGGTCGGGAGTCGGAAACGCCAATTCGATGGAGGCTTCTATGTCGTCTTCATCGTCCTGATCCGAGCCGTCGATCACGGTTCCCGTTTGGTTGAGGTGGACGTCGAAGGCGCTTCCGTGAGGGTCGTCGATAAAGTTTCCCCTCGCCTCGTAGCCGGTTTCGAACTCCCCGTTCGACGCTACGCCATGCCAGTTGTCCTGGAAATAATTCCCCTCGACCAGGATGAACGTCGGTTGGGTTCCGACGAAAATTGGGTAGGCCCGATCTAGGCCGCGGGGAATGCCTAGAGCGGGATTTTCATTGAATCTTTTGAAACTTACAAACGAACAGTTTCTCACGACGGAATCGATGCTTCGACCGAACCCCACTCCCGTCCCGGGCACGCTCCGGAAGTCGCAGCTCTCGATAGTGCAACGGTTAGCGTCGACTACCGCAACCATGTTCGCGCGAATGCCGAGTACGTTCACATCGGGGCCTGAAATTCGAACGCCGACCAATCGGGCGTCGTCGCCGGACAAGCGGATGAACGACGAATACACCCCGGTGGGATTGCCGTCTGAATCTGTCGCGTGTCCGCCACCTGCGACGTTGTCGTAGGTGACGAAGAGCTTTGCGCCCTGTGAGTAGGAAAAACGCCCCCGGGGGTCTCTGATGAATTTACCCCTGCCACTCGCCAGCGTAACGCCTGCCTTTATGACAAGTTCCCTGGTGGTCCCGTCGTCGAAGACGTCTGTTCCTTCGTCGCACCGGATCTCCAACGCATCATCCACATAGACGATATCTCCCGGTAGGGCCCGGTCCAGCAGGCCCCTCAATTCGTGGTAGTTTGTGTTGTTGCTTCCAGATTCGCCTAGAACGTACATGGTCATTCTGCAACGTACCTTCTGTGAACGGGCGATTTGGGGATCCAGCAGTCAGTGCCACAATACTCCATCAAGTCCGAGTTTTGCGGTCAAGAATCCAGTGCCACCAAACTGCACTTTCCGGAACTTTGTTCGTTCGACCGAAGTCAGGCGTTCTGAGCGAGGGATCGCCTGAGGAATAGGTCCCCGGTGTGATCCTCCCGACACATTCCCCGAACTTCCGGGGGTCGAGTCTGGCGAAGACTGACCTGCCCCCCACAGTGCTTCCGGTTGCTATGTTAGTGCCACGTGCGAGAAACGGGGGCGGACTCGTCGGAAGGGGGCAGGCGGCTACCGGATTCGAAAGACTCCGGCCGCCGTGACCGGTCGCCCGCGATCAATCGAGCCGTACGGTCTTCCCCTCGGCGGCGGAGCGGCGGGCGGCGTCGAGGATCTCGACGACGAGGAGGTTGTTGCGCAGGGAGGAGGGGCCGGAGGGCTCGATCTCGCGGCGGACGACGGCGGCGAAGTAGCGGAGGAAGTCGTCCTCAGGGGCGGACAGGGGGGCGGCGCGGCGGGTTTCTTCGGGCCGGCCTTCGAGGCGGACGCGGACGCCGTCCTGGGCGACGGTGAGGACCTGGCCGGTCCGGCCGTAGACCTCCATGTCCTTGCGGTCGAAGGGCCAGTTCCACGAGGCCTGGATGATCGCCTGGGCGGTGGGGTACTCCAGGATGATGGTGGCCTCGTCGTCGACGCGGGGGTAGACCTCGGGCTTGAACCGCCGGGTGACGGCGGTGACGGACAGGGGGCGGGCGTCGTCCATCAGCCAGGTCATGAGGTTGGCGCCGTAGCAGCCGAAGTCGAACAGGGCCCCCGCGCCGTTGCGGTCGGGGTCGGTGAGCCAGTCCAGGAACTCGGGCTGGACGCCGATCTCCTTCGGCCCCCCGTGGCCGTCGTGGAAGACGACCTTGCAGATCGCGCCCAGGGCCTTCGCGGTCTTCGCCAGGGCGTAGGCGGCGTGGTTGGACGGGTGCCAGGTCGTCTCGTAGTTCACCAGGACCGGGACGCCCCCCTCGGCCGCCGCCTTCTCGATGGCGCGGGCCTGCTCGACCGAGACGGCCAGCGGCTTCTCCATCATCACCGGGATCTTGCGGCGGGCGCAGGCCTCGACGACGGCCAGGTGGTCGACGGTGCTGGTGAAGGCGACGACGGCCTCGGGCTTCGCGCGGTCGAGCATCGCGTCGAGCGAGCCGTGGACCCGCGCCGGGTCGAGCCGGGAGCGCTCGACGTAGCGCGCCGCGACGGCGCGGTCGGGCTCGGAGACGCCGACGAGGTCGACCTCCCGGGAGTCGCGATAGCGGCCCAGGAACCCGGCCGCGTGGCCGTGAACCAGCCCGGCCATCCCCAACCGCAGGGGCGCCGCCGCCGCCGGGGCCGGGGCCGTCGCGACCAGGGCCCCGGCCGTCGTCCCCAGGAACGTCCTTCGCTTCATCGTCGCACCCCCCTCGCCAGGTCGACCGCCGGACAGGCCGCGACTCGATCCTGACGCGCCCCCGGGCCCGACGCCAGCCCCGGCCGCCGGGCCGCCGCGATCAGCGGAGCTGGGGCAGCACGCGGCCGGCGAAGGTCTCGATGAAGGCGTCCTGGTTGCGGCCGAGGTTGTGCAGGTAGATGCGCTCGAAGCCGAGTTCGGCGTCGCGGGCGAGCCAGTCGACGAACCGGGAGGGGTCGCTGGAGACCCGCAGGCGGTCGCGGATCATCTCGGGCGTCACGGCGCGGGCGGCCTCGGCGAAGGCCTCGGGGGAGGGGAGGTCGGCGAGCCGTCCGGGGTCCAGGCCGGCCTGGCGCCATTCGCGGTGGGCGGCGCGGAGGGCCTCGTCGTCGGTCTCGGCGTAGGAGAGGGCGACCTGGAGGAACAGGGGCTTGCCCTCGCCGCCCCCCTCGCGGAAGGCGTCGATCCGCTTGCGGAGGGGGTCGGGCTCGCCGGCGACGGTGATGAGGGCGTCGGCCCAGCCGCCGGCCCAGCGGGCGGTCTCCTCGGTGAGCGCCGCGCCGACGACGAGCGGCGGCGTCTCGGGGGTCGTATAGAGCCGGGCGTCCTTCACGGTCACCAGCCCCTCGTGGTCGACCGTCTCGCCCCGCCAGAGGGCGCGTATGGCCTCGACGCATTCGAGGGGCCGGGCGTGGCGGGCGGGCTTCGGCGGCCAGGGGGCGCCGGTGACGTGCTCGTTCAGGGCCTCGCCGCTGGCGACCGAGAGCCAGAACCGGCCGGGGAACATCTGGCCGAGGGTCGCCGCCGCCTGGGCGACGATCGCCGGGTGGTAGCGGTCGCCGGGCGCGCAGACGGTCCCGAACGAGAGCCCGGTCGCCTGCATCGCCGCGCCGAGCCAGGCGAACGAGAAGCCGGACTGGCCCTGCTCGGGGAGCCAGGGGTGGAAGTGGTCCGAGCACATCCCCGCGCCGAAGCCCGAGGCCTCGGCGAGCCGGGCGAGCCGGAGCAATTCGGACGGGGCGTGCTGCTCGTGGGCGCAGTGGAATCCGATGGTCGCCATGCTTCGCCTGGGCATCCGATGGGCGTCGTGGGTCCGGGGACGTCCCCGGGCGAAGCTGCAAGACGCGCGCCGAGCGGCCTCGAACCCGACGGTCAGGGCGTCGTCGCGTCCCCCTTCGCCGTCGAGACGGTCGCCGCCGTCCGCGTCGCCGGGTCGCCCATCGGGAAGTGGGGCGCCGGGGGCGGGCGTCGCGTCGTCGGCGTCCGGCGGGCCAGCCGCAGGGCCGGGCGTTCGACCAGCCGGAGGCTCAGGAAGGCGCAGGCCCCGGCGATCGCCCAGGCGGACAGGAACAGCGAATACGGCCCCAGTTGCGGGCGATACGCGGTGACCAGCATGACCTGGATCGGATAGGCGTACAGGTAGAGCCCGTACGAGTAGTCGCCCAGCCAGGCCAGCCGCGCCGCGAGCCCGCGCGGGCGGAGGGCCGCGAACAGCAGCGCGTAGGTCCCGAAGATCGGGAACGCCGGCGACATCACGCGGTACGGCCAGAACCAGTACGGCGCCCAGCCGGCGGCGAACCAGGCCAGGCCGGCCGTCGACGCGGCGAACCACGCCCACGAGAGCGGGATCCGGTCGCGGTAGGCGTGGCAGGCCGCCCCGGCCAGGAAGCCGGTCAGGAAGCGGGGGTGCTGGTCCTCGATCCCGCCCTCCACGCCGGAGACGAACCAGGCCGCGTACACGGCCCACGAGGCCGCCGCCATCGCCAGGATCGGCCAGCGCCGGGCGAACAGCCCGGCCGACCCGACCAGGCCGATGAACAGGTAGTAATAGAAGTCGTAGCGGATCGTCCAGAGCGAGCCGTTCATCGCCAGCTCGCGGTAGTCGAGCATCAAGGCCGGCAGGAGGAAGCCGCTCCAGAACGGCAGGTCCGGCCTCGCCTGGCCTCGGGCCGCGAGCCACGGCCCGGCCGCGTAGCTGGTGAAGACGACCGCCGCGAGGAAGCCGGGATAGACCCGAAGCGCCCGCCGGGTCAGGAAGTCGGCCCAGCCCCGAGAGCTTTCCCAGCTCCGCGCGACCAGGAAGCCGCTGAGGACGAAGAACGCGTCGACCGCGATCCTCCCCACCGTGTACTGGCCGCAGGTCAGCCGCACCAGCGGGTCGCAGTCGAGCGACGCGACGTAGAAGTAGAACGAGTGCGAGAGGATGACGAGGCTCGTGAGCACGAACCGCAGCAGGCCGACGGCGTTCTCGCGATCGCCCGGGGGACGATCCAGGGTTGGGCGGTTTTTCATGACGGCGTCGATCGTCGGAGAGGCCTGGGCAGCCTCCGGTTGACGGAGAGAGGGCCCGCGTCCTTGCGGAAGCCGCGCGCCGCGATGCGCCGGCCTCCCCCGGGAGGGTCGGCGTCGGACGCGCGACCGCCCGCGTTCTCCGGTTATCGACCGGAGGTCGGAGGATTCTCCACCCCCGACCCCGGCGATCGCGGAACCGGCCCGATCAGGCGTCCGGCTCGGCTTCGAGCTGCGCGCGGGCCTCCTCGATGGCCGCCAGCTTGTCGGGCGTGACCTCGGGGTACTTCAGGTCCAGGTCTTCGAGGGCCTCGGCGATGGTGTGCGCGACGATGGCGCGGGCGACCCACTTGTGGTCGGCCGGCACGACGTGCCAGGGCGCCCACTCGGTGCTGGTGGCGGCGATCGCCTCTTGATAGGCCTTCATGTAGTCGTCCCACCGGCCCCGCTCGGAGAGGTCGGACGCCGAGAACTTCCAGTGCCGCGACGGGTCGTTCAGCCGCTTGAGGAACCGCTTGCGCTGCTCGTCGCGGGAGAGGTTGAGGAAGAACTTGAGCACCTTGGTCCCGTTGCGGGCCAGGTGGCGCTCCAGGTTGTTGATGTCCTCGAATCGGTCGGACCAGAACGAGCCGTCGATCTTCGCGTCCGGGATCCGCTCGGCCTGCACCAACTCGGGGCGGACGCGGACCACGAGGACTTCCTCATAATACGACCGGTTGAAGATGCCGATCCGCCCCCGCTCGGGGAGGGCCTTGGTGTACCGCCAGAGGAAGTTGTGGTCCAGCTCCTCGCTGGAGGGCTGCTTGAAGCTGAAGACCTGGCAGCCCTGGGGGTTGACGCCCGACATGACGTGCTTGATGGTGCCGTCCTTGCCGGCCGCGTCCATCGCCTGGAGGACCACCAGCACGGACCAGGCGTCGGACGCGTAGAGCCGCTCCTGGGACTCGGCCAGCTCGGCCACGCTTTGGGCCAGGATCTTCTCGGCGAACTTCTTCCGCTTGGGCTTGGGGACGTCCTCGTCGCCGGCCCACGAGGGGTCGTGGTCCTTGAGCCGGAACTTCTTGCCGTGGGCGACCCGGCACTTGGCGACGACGTCTTCGAGCTTCAGCATGGACGGGCTCCTCGGTGCGGCGTGGCGTGGCGGGGCGGGCGTCGTCGGCCCCTCGCGGGCTTCGGCGTCCGGGAACCTCCGTTTTACGAGGTCCCGAGGCGCGCGTCGACGCCCCGCCGCGGCGGGCCCGGCCGTTTGCAATCCCGGCCGGAGGCCCCCAGAATGGACCCCCACCCATCCCCCGGAGGCCCCCATGATCCCGACCCGACGGCGACTCCTCGGCTTCCTCCCGGCGCTCCTCCTGGCCGCGGCCCCGACGGCGGCCGACGAGCCGCGCCGGCCCAACGTCCTGTTCCTCTACAGCGACGACCACCGGGCCGACGCGATCGGAGCCCTCGGCAACCCGGCCGTGCGCACGCCGAACCTCGACGCGCTGGTCCGGCAGGGGACGGTCCTGACGCGTGCCTACTGCAACGGCTCGATGCAGGGGGCCGTCTGCGTCCCCTCGCGGGCCATGCTGCTGACCGGGCGCGGGCTCTTCCGCGTGCACGAGAAGATGGAAGGGCAGGGGACCTGGCCCGAGGCCTTCGGCGCGGCCGGCTACGAGACCTTCGCGACCGGCAAGTGGCACAACGGGCCGGAGTCGCTCCGCCGGTCGTTCCGGAAGGCCGAGGCCGTCTTCCTCGGCGGCATGGGCGACCCCTACGCGCTGCCGCTCCGCGACCTCCTCCCCGACGGCTCGCTCGGCGACCCGCGCCCCAGCGGCCGGCACTCGGTCGAGGTCTTCGCCGACGCCGCCTCGCGGTTCATCAAGGGCCGCAAGCAGGGGGACCCGCCGTTCCTCGCCTACGTCGCCTTCAACGCCCCGCACGACCCCCGCGTCGCCCCGGCCGAGTACCGGGCGAAGTACCGCGACGAGGCCGTGCCGCTCCCGGCGAACTTCCTCCCCGAGCACCCCTTCGACGACGGCGAGATGCTGATCCGCGACGAGCGGCTCGCCCCCTGGCCGCGCACGCCCGAGGTCGTCCGACGCCACCTGGCCGACTACTACGCCGCGATCGAGCACCTCGACGCCCAGGTCGGCCGGATCCTCGACGCCCTCCGGGACGCGGGGCGGCTGGACGACACCCTGGTCGTCTTCGCGGGCGACCACGGCCTGGCGATCGGGAGCCACGGCCTCTTCGGCAAGCAGAACCTTTACGAGCACTCGATGCGGTCGCCCGTCGTCCTGGCCGGCCCCGGCGTCCCGGCCGGGCGGACGGTCGACGCGCTCGCCTACCTCCACGACCTCTTCCCCACCCTCGGCGAGCTGGCGGGCGTCGCCGGCCCCGAGGGGAGCGAGGGCCTGAGCCTCGTCCCCGTCTTCGAGGGCCGCGAGCCCTCCCGCCGGGCCGACCTCCTCACCGCCTACCGCGACGTCCAGCGCGCGATCCGCGACGGCCGCCGGAAGCTGATCGCCTACCCTCGCATCAACAAGGTCCAGCTCTTCGACCTCCGCGACGACCCCGACGAACTCCGCGACCTCGCCGCCGACCCCGCGTCCGCCGCCGAGGTCGACCGCCTCACGGTCCTCCTCCGCCGCCGCCAGGCCGAGGCCGGCGACGACCTCCCGCTCCGCTCCGAGAAGCCCCGGCCCGAGGCGTTCGAATTCCCCCGGGTGAAATAGGGAGGAGGAATCCGAAGGGTCTCGGGGCGGGCGGGTCGGATTCGCCTCCGCCGCGGGCCGGCGGTAGAATGTCCGGGCGGCGGCGAGGGCGCCGTCGACGCGAGCATCGTGAGGAGCGCCGGGCGCCCGCCATGAGAGAGATCATCGAAGACGAAGTCGGGGCCGTCGGCCGGATCGAGGCCGTCTCCCGCATCCTGGAGGTCGTCTGCCGCACGACCGGGCTGGGCTTCTCCGCCGTCGCGCGCGTGACCGAGTCTCGCTGGCTGGCCTGCGCGGTCCGCGACGAGATCGCGTTCGGCCTGGCGCCCGGCGGCGAGCTGGTCCTGGAATCGACCCTCTGCGACGAGGTCCGGCGCCACGGCGAGATGATCGTGATCGAGGACGTCGAGGCCGACGAGCGGTACGACCGCCACCCGGTCCCCCGGATATACGGCTTCCGGAGCTACATCTCCGTCCCCATCATCCTGGCCGACGGCCGGTTCTTCGGCACGCTCTGCGCCATCGACCCCAGCCCCGCGCCCTTGAAGAAGCCCGAGACGGTCGAGATGTTCCGGCTGTTCGCCGAGTTGATCGCGTTCCACCTGGACTCCCAGATCCGCCTGACGGCCAGCGAGAAGGCCCTGCTGGACGAGCGCGAGGCGTCGCAGCTCCGCGAGCAGTTCATCGCCGTGCTGGGCCACGACCTGCGCAACCCGCTGGGGGCGGTCCGGTCGGGCCTGCTCCTGCTGGGCCGGCTGCCGAAGGGGGCCGAGTCGGAGAAGGTGCTGGCGATGGTCGAGCGGAGCGTCCTGCGGATGACCGGGCTGATCGACGACGTGCTGGACTTCGCCCGCGGCCGGCTCGGCGCCGGCCTCTCCTTCGACCGCGAGCCCGAGTCGAACCTGGACGGCCTGCTGGAGCAGGTGGTCCGCGAGCTGGAATCCGCCCGGCCGGGCCGCACGGTGGATCGCGAGATCCGGATCGACCGGGTCGTCTTCTGCGACGGCCGCCGGCTGGCGCAGATGCTCTCGAACCTGCTGGGCAACGCCCTCACCCACGGCGACCCGGACGGCCCGGTCCGGGTCCGGGCCCTGGTCTCGGCCGACGCCCTGGAGATCGCGGTCGAGAACCGGGGGCCGACGATCCCGCCGGAGGTCCTCGCCCGCCTCTTCCAGCCCTTCTCCCGGGGCGACGCCAGCCCCGGCGGCCAGGGCCTCGGCCTGGGGCTCTACATCGCCTCGGAGATCGCCCGCGCCCACCGGGGCCGGCTGGACGTCGAGTCGGCGGCGGGCGAGACCCGCTTCACCTTCCGGATGCCGCTCGACCCGCCGTGACCGGCCCGGCCGGCCCCCGGATTCGCGACTTGGCCGGGCGATCTCCAGGCCCTACAATGGAGGCGTGGAGCCGGGTGCGGGGCGGTGGCACGACGGGACGATCGGGGCGCGCATGCAGGGCGAGGGGCCGGTGGGGATCGAGGGCGGGGTCGCGGTCGAGGCCGCGTCGAGGCGTCCGCTGTTCGCGGCGTCGGCCGACGAGCTGCGCGCCTGGGTCGCGGCGAGCGGGCACAAGCCCTACCGCGTCAAGCAGATCCAGCAGTGGGCCCTGCACCGCCGGGCGCGGTCGTTCGCCGACATGAGCGACGTCCCGCTCGACCTCCGCAAGAAGCTCGACGCCGAGTGGACCCTGTTCGCGACCGAGCTGGCCTACCGGGGCGTCGCCGACGACGGCACCGACAAGCTCCTGCTCCGCTGCCGGGACGGCCGCAACATCGAGTGCGTCCTGATGGGCGAGCCCGGCGGGACGCGGCGGACCGTCTGCATCAGCACCCAGGTCGGCTGCGGCATGGGCTGCGTCTTCTGCGCCAGCGGCCTGAAGGGGGTCGAGCGCAACCTGACCTCGGCCGAGATCTTCGACCAGGTCTTGCAGGCCCAGAACCTGCTGCCGCCGGGGGAGTCGGTCTCGCACATCGTCGTCATGGGGATGGGCGAGAGCCTGGCGAACCTGGACGCCCTGCTCGTCGCGCTCGACCGGGTCTGCTCGCCGGCCGACGGCCTGGGGATGAGCCAGCGTCGGGTGACGATCTCGACCGTCGGCCTGCCCGAGAAGATCCGCAAGCTCGCGGCCCAGGACCGCCAGTACCACCTGGCCGTCTCGCTGCACGCGCCGACCGAGGCGCTCCGCGACGAGCTGGTCCCGGTGAACGAGAAGATCGGCCTGGCCGCCGTGCTGGAGGCCGCCGACGACTACTTCCGGATCACCGGCCGCCAGGTGACCTATGAATACGTGCTGCTCGGCGGCGTGAACGACCGCCGCGAGCACGCCCGGGCGCTGGGCAAGCTCTTGAAGGGCCGCAAGTCGCACGTCAACCTGATCCCGTACAACCCAGTCGCCGGCCTGCCGTTCCGCCGTCCCGAGCCGGAGGACGTCCGGCGGTTCGTCGCCGACGTGGAGAGCTACGGCGTGTCGCTCACCATCCGCCGCACCAAGGGGCGGTCGATCGACGCGGCCTGCGGCCAGCTCCGCCGCCGGTTCGAGGACCGGGCCCGGGACGAGACCGAGCCCGTCGCGATCGGCGGGCCGTCGTGAAGCGGGCGGCGACGCCGGCCGGGACCGACCTCCGAGTTCGAGGCTGAAAGGAGCGCCCGTGAGCCGTGGAGAACTCGACGCGCTGGAGCGCCAGCTGGAGGCGCGCGACCCGGACGTCCGGCTGATGCTCCAGATCCGCGACGACGTCCCCGGGGCGTTCGAGGCGATGGTCTCGCGGTATCAGGACCGGCTGGTCGGCGTCCTCTTCCACATCGTGGGCAACCTGGACGAGGCCGAGGACCTCTCGCAGGACGTCTTCCTGCGGGTCTACAAGGCGCGCCGGGGGTACCGGCCCAAGGCGAAGTTCTCCACCTGGCTGTTCACGATCGCCAACAACCTGGCGATGAACCACGCGCGGACCAGGGGGCGGAAGCCGGCCGGCTCGCTCGGCTCGGCGCCCGACGATTCGCGGGCGGAGAGCCCCGCCTACGGCGTGCCCGGCCGCGAGACGACCGCCTCGGCCCAGATGCGCAAGGTCGAGCTGTCCGAGATCGTCCGCGACGCCTTGCAGGTCCTGAACGAGGACCAGAAGATGGCCGTCCTCCTGAACAAGTTCGAGGAGATGAGCTACGCCGAGATCGCCCAGGTGATGAACCGATCGCCGGCCGCGGTGAAGTCGCTCCTGGCGCGGGCCCGCAACGAGCTTCGCGAGCGGCTGGAGCCCTACCTGGAGCTGGACGCGGCCCCGCCCCCCCCCCCGCCGTCTTCCCGGCCCCGCGCCGCGGGGGGCTGACGTGACGATCGCCGGCCGCCTCGGCCTCGGCCCCGCGAGGCTCGCCTTCGCCTGCCGGGCCGCCGGGAAGGCCCTGGGGGACCTCCTCTTCCCCTGGCGTTGCCTGCTCTGCGACGAGGCCGGGCCGGGGCTCGCCGCCCCCTTCTGCGAGCCCTGCCGCGCCGGGCTGTTGGGCCTGGCCGCGACCTACCGGGCGGCCTCCTGCCCGCGCTGCGCGTCCCCCGTGGGGCCGTTCGCCGACCTGCGGGGGGGCTGCTCCGGGTGCCGCCGCCGCCCCCTGGGGTTCGACGCCGCCGTCGCCCTGGGCCCGCACGAGGCCCCCTGGCGCGACTTCGTCCTGGGGCTGAAGCGCGAGCGCGGGGCGTTCCTGGCCCCGGCGTTGGCGTCCCTGATGGTCGAGGCCCGCCGCGAGGCCCTGGACGCGATCCCCGCCGACGCGCCGGTCGTGCCGATCCCCCAGCACTGGCTCCGGCGGCTGGGGAAGCGATACAATCAGGCCGAGGCCCTGGCCCACGCGCTGGCCGAGGCGACCGGCCGCGAGGCCCGCGACGCCCTGCGGCGGGTCAAGCCCACGCCCCACCTCGTCGGCCGGGGCCGGCAGGCCCGCGCCCTGGCGCTCCGGGGGGCGTTCGCCGCCCGACGGGGCGTCGACCTGAAGGGCCGCACCGTCCTCCTCGTCGACGACGTGCTGACCACCGGTGCCACCCTCGGCTCGGCCGCCCGCGCCCTGAAACGGGCCGGAGCCCGCCGCGTCGTGGCCGTCGTCGTCTCGCGGGAGAAATGAGAAGCTATTGCAGAAGATGACGTTCGACCCGGACGACGGCCTTCCCCCCTGGCGGGGGAAGGTGGCCCGAAGGGCCGGATGAGGGGGGGGGCGAGCGAGAAGGCCCTCGGAGTTTCAGCAAGGCATCCCGAGGCCGTCGGCCGCGCAGGCGGGGCTGCGAAATCCAAAGCTCCCCGCGAGCGTCCCCCCCCCATCCGACCCCTGCGGGGTCTGCCTTCCCCCGCCAGGGGGGGAAGGCGTCGAAAGGCCCGCCTTGTGACTTTCAGGAATAGTCCTTGAGCTCGCCCCCTCTTCTTTTGACCCGAGTCTCGCCGCCATGACCTCGCCCTCCCCGACCACCCCCGACCGCATCCGAATCGGCACCCGAGGGAGCCGCCTGGCGCGCTGGCAGGCCGAGTGGGTGGCCGCCGCCCTGCGCGAGCGCCGCCCCGGCCTCGTCGTCGAGCTGATCGAGATCAGGACCCACGGCGACCGCGACCGCAACTCGCCGCTGTCGGCCATCGGCGGCACCGGGCTGTTCACCAAGGAGATCCAGCGCGCCGTGCTCGACGGCGCGGTCGACGTCGCCGTGCACAGCCTCAAGGACCTCCCGACGTTCGGCCCCGAGGAACTCGTCCTGGGCGCCGTGCCGGGCCGCGAGGACGTGGCCGACGCCCTGATCGCCCCGACGCACCAGACCCTGGAGGCGCTCCCCCCCGGGGCGCACGTCGGCACGGGCTCGCACCGCCGCCGGGCCCAGGTCCTCCACGCCCGGCCCGACCTGATCGTCTCGGCCGTGCGCGGGAACGTCGAGACCCGGATGAACCTGGCGCTCGACGGCAAGCTCGACGCCGTGATCCTCGCCTGGGCCGGCCTGCACCGGCTGGGCCTGCACGACCGCGTCACCCAGCGGCTGGAGCCCCCCGCGGTGCTCCCCGCCGTGGGGCAGGGGGCCCTGGGGATCGAGTGCCGCCGCGACGACCCGGCCACCCTCGCCCTGCTGGGCCTGCTGGACGAGCCGAACTCCCACCGCGCCGTCGTCGCCGAGCGCCGGGCCCTGGCCGAGCTGGAGGGGGGCTGCATGATCCCGATGGCCGCCTGGGGCCGGACCTCGCCCGAAGGCCGACTCCTCCTCGACGCCGCCGTCTTCGACCCCGACGGCCGCACCCGCGTCGGCACCTCCCTCGAAGGCCCCGCCGACGACCCAGACGCCCTCGGCCTCCGCGCCGCCGAAGCCCTCCGCGCCCAGGGCGCCGACGCCATCCTCGACGCCTTCCGGGCCGGCCGCTGAGCCGGCCCTCGACATTCCGGATACAATAGCCCGATGGACGGACTCCTGATCAAATCGACCGGCGAACCCGCGACGCGCGACCCTTCTTTCTGGAAGTACTTCAAGCCGATCCGCGGGAACCTCGACCGCCTGGCCTGGTGCTTCCGGGATCGACCCTGGTGGGGCGAGCCGGCGGATTTCCGAGACGATCACGCGGCGATGATGGACTTCGACGGGGGCTCCATGACGAGCCTCCAGCTCTGGAGCCCCGGGTCCCTCTCCCGCTACGCCGACCGCTTCAGCGAGGAATCCATCGAGATGTGGGGCGTCGACCCCGACCGGCACGACCCTCCTGCGGTCGCGGCCCTCTACACCGCGGCCCCCTGGAACGAAGCCGACGAGGTCATTCGGCGTCATGCGTCGGTCTGGATGAGGTACACCGACGGGGCGTGCTGGGAGATCTACGCGGAGGGGCGAGACCTGCCGGACTTCCTGGCCCGGCAGCTCCGCCGCAGGCCCGACGTGGAGGCCCACCCGTCCCGCTGCGACGCGCGTGAGGAAGCCTTCCGCGCGGCCGGCCTCGACGCGACCTGGGAGGCCCTCGAAGGGCGAGGCTGACGCCCCGACGATTCGTTCGGACTCCGCGCCTCGCCGCCCGACTCGCGCCGCACGTCGAGGGGACGCCTTGATGCGACGGGCTTGCAGCGCGAGGGGCCTCGCCCCGCGAGGACGTCCGCGACTTGTTCGAGGCGAGGGCCGTGGGGCGGGTCCGGCCCCTCGCCCTCAGGCGGTCCGCCGCTTTCGATTGTAGGCGAACCACGTGTAGCCGCACTCGACGTCGAACCCCAGGGCCTCCAGGTTCGCCTTGAGATCCGCCGGACCTCGGCCCGGGACCGGATGGATCTCCATGGCGATCTGATCGATCCGGTCCGCGATCTCCGGCGAGAGCGACTGGAAGATGCCGTACTCGCTCCCCTCGCAGTCGACCTTCAGGAGATGGATCCGGTCGATCCGGCTCTCCGCCATCAGCGTCTCCAGCGAAACGCAAGGGATCGCCAGAGAGACCTGATCGACGCCGTCGCGGTTCCCCATGTGCGCCGTGGACAGGGCCGATTTGCGGGACACCATCAGCTCCAGGATCCCATCCGCCGCATCGACGGCCTGGCATCGGCATTCGACGTTGTCCAGGCCGTTCAGCGCCACGTTCGCTTTCAACCTCTCGAAAGTCTCGGGGACGGGTTCGCAGGCGATGACCCGCCCGCTCGGCCCGGCGACGGAGGCCGCGAGTATCGAAAACGTGCCGATGTTCGCGCCGATGTCCACGACGGTGTCGCCGGGCTTCAGCGCGATCTCGCCGCCCAGGTAATCGCGACGGACCAGATTCTCGTAGAAGGTGAAGCTCTCGCCGACGCTCGGCCTGATCGCCAGCTTGAGGCCGTCCCTGGACACGGCGACGAAGCCGGTGCGCTTCAGCCTCAAGGCGTCCATCGACAGCGCGATCGGCGTGCTGGAATGGATGAAGAAGGACGAGATCTGCCGGATCTTATCCGAGATGTGAGGCAGCATTGTGTTGGGTGTCCGGCGATAATCGAGGGGACTCGCTCAAAGCGGAACGCTTTGGCAGACAAGTTTGATGAGGGTAAATTCAGGAGAGAATGGAATCAAGGGGTTGTCGCATCAAATCGACGCGCGGAGATTTTTCGATGACCGCAGACCGAGATCGGGGGGGGCGTATCCCGCTCGACGCGACGTCACCGAGATCCCGACCTGATCGCGTGAGGGGGCCGGCTGATCGACCCTGGAAGCCCCCGCGTGATCGCCCGGCCTTCGCTCCACCTCGCTGTTCGGCCTGGATCGATCCACGGCCTTCGGCCCGCCCTCGCCGCGACGAGGACGATCGCCCGCTGCGGCGGGGGGCGCCGGCTGGGGGACGCATGATCCCGATGGCCGCCGGGGGGGGAAGGGCGTCCCGGCGGATCTCAGCAGCAGGCCTGGTGGCGTTCGAGGCAGGTGCGCAGGACCTCGTCGGGGGGGCGTTTCCACCAGTCCTCGGCGGAGAAGATCTCGACCTCGTGGAAGCCGTCGTAGCCCTGGGCCTCGACGGCGGCGCGGAGGGCGCGGACGTCGATGACGCCGTCGCCCATCATGCCGCGGTCGAGCAGCAGGTCGCGGGTGGGGACGAGCCAGTCGCAGACGTGGAAGGCCAGCAGCCGCTTCCGGCCGGCGCGGGCGACCTGGGCGGGGAGGTCCGGGTCCCACCAGACGTGGTAGACGTCCAGCGCGATCCCCAGGCCGTCGTCCCCCAGCTCGTCGCAGAGGTCGTTGGCCTGGGCCGTCGTGTTGACGCACGCGCGGTCGGCGGCGTACATCGGGTGCAAGGGCTCGATCGCCAGCGGCATCCCGCGCGGGCGGGCGTAATCGAGCAGCTCGCCGATCCCGTCGCGGACCTGCCCCCGCGCGCCGGCGAGGTCCTTCGACCCCTTCGGCAGCCCGCCGACGACCAGAACGAGGCACCGCGCGCCGAGCGCCAGCGCCTCGTCGACCGCCCGCCGGTTGTCGTCGCGCGCGGCCAGCCGCTCGGCCGGCGTCGCCCCCGGGAACATGCCGCCGCGACAGTAGCCCGTCACGGTGAAGCCGTGCTCGCGGACCTTCGCCGCGGCCTCTTGTAGGCCCATCGCCTGAACCTGGTCGCGCCAGGGGGAGACCCCCCGGATGCCGTGCCGCGCGCAGCCGTCGAGGATTTCTCCCAGGCCCCAGAGGGCCCGGACGGTCGCCGTGTTGATCGAGAGCCGGCCGGAGTCGGGGGCGGCGATGTTCACTGGTCGATCCCCTGGACCGTCAGGAAGGCCCGCATCCGCGAGGCCGCGCGGTCGGGGTCGTCGAGCAGGCCGGCGGCGTCGGCCAGGCGGAACAGCTCGGCGTAGTGCAGGGCGCTGCGGGCGCTCTGCTGGCCGCCGACCATGACGAAGTGGCTCTGCCAGCCGTTCAGCCAGGTCAGGAAGACCACGCCCGACTTGTAGAACCGCGTGGGCGCCGCGAAGACGTGCCGCGAGAGGGGCACGGTCGGCGCCAGGATCCGACGGTACTCGGCCGCGTTCCCCGCCCCCAGCGCCTGGAGCGCGGCCGAGGCCGCCGGCGCGATCGCGTCGAAAATCCCCAGCAGGGCGTGCGAGAACCCCCGGTCGTCCCCCTCGATCAGCTCCGGGTAGTGGAAGTCGTCGCCCGTGTACATCTTCACGCCTTCGGGAAGGCGGCGACGCATGGCGATCTCCTTGTCCTTGTCGAGCAGGGAGATTTTGATCCCGTCGACCTTCGGCGCGTGGGCGTGGATGATCCGCAGGCAGACGTCCATCGCCTCGTCGAGGTCCTCGGAGCCCCAGTAGCCGGCCAGCGCCGGGTCGAACATGGGGCCGAGCCAGTGGAGGATGACGGGCTCGCGGACCTGGGACAGGATGGCCCCATAGGCGTGCTCATAGTCCTCGGGCGACCGCGCGGCGGCGGCCAGCGCGCGGCTGGCCATGAGGATGATCCGACCGCCGACCCCCTCGACGGCCGCCGCCTGCTCCTCGTACGCGGCGATCACGTCGGCCGTCGTCAGGCCGGGACGCGGGGCGAGCTGGTCGGTCCCCACGCCCGAGGCGACGAGCCCCCCCGGCCGTCCCTTCGCCATCTCGACCGTCCGCTTGATGAGCTCCAGGGCCGTCGGCCAGTCCAGCCCCATCCCGCGCTGGGCGGTGTCCATGGCCTCGGCCACGCCCAGGCCGAGGGAGAGCAGGTGCTCGCGATACCGGAGCGTCGCGTCCCAGTCGATCGCCGCGCCGACCCAGGGGTCGACGGGGCTGCGGGCGTCGGCCACGACGTGCGCCGCCGAGAAGGCGACGCGGTTGAAGGCGGGCTTCGCGGGAGGGGTCCAGGAGCGGACGCCCTTGGTTTCATAGGCTTCGACCGATCCGTCGGCGATCGGCAGGTTGACGCGGGGCATCGAGGATCCTCGTACCAGGGTCGAACGATCGGGCGTGGCGAATCGTCCTTCCCCCCTCGTGGGAGAAGGTGGCCGCAGGCCGGACGAGGGCGGAGGAGCACGTAGGCCGTCGGATCTTCGAGATCGGTCCTCTTCGCACAGGCCGCGATGATTGTGGAAAATGCGTGCGACTCCCGTCGATCTTCAAGGTCCGAAAGTCGACGCCGGATGGCCGCCATGTTCCACGAACGCCAGCACCTCCTCCGCCGTCAGGAATCGGTGCCGCTCGTCCCGAGTATAGGCATGCTCATCGAACTGTCGCCCGTCCTGGCACGCTTCCCACGTCAGGACGAAGGCCCCATCGTGGGCCCACGCTGAGATCAGCCCCGATTGCCCGCCTTCTTGGTAGATGCAGTTCACGGACTTGCCCGAACGCAGCCGTCGAAGGAAGCCTTCCGAGGTCATCGCCATTTCGGGCCTCGCTTTCCGACCCTTATTCAGAGCGGTCCTGATCCGCGTTCCTTCGTCCCGCCAGGTTCCTACTCTCGATCGGACGGCACCGGAAGCTCGGCCTGATTTCCCAGAGCTTCTTGGTGCGTCGACCCCTCATCCGCCCATGCGGGGCACCTTCTCCCTCAAGGGGAGAAGGGGAGTTCACTTATACGTCCTCCAGCTCCGGCACGTCGACCCATCGCCGTTCGCGCCAGGATTGCAGGCCCAACTCGACGAGTTGGACCCCCTTGGCGCCTTCGACGAGGTTCCAGGGGAAGTCGCCCTCGCCGTGGACGTGCTTGAGGAACAGCTCCCACTGGGCCTTGAAGGCGTTGTCGTAGGGGACCGTGTCGGGGACGAGGGCCCAGTCGGCCAGGAAGTCGTGGGTGTTGCGGACGTCGGGGTTCCAGACGGGCTTGGGGGTGTTCACGCGCGACTGGGTCCGGCAGTCGGTCAGGCCGGCGACGGCCGAGCCGAGCACGCCGTCGACCTGCAACGTCAGCAGGTCGTCGCGGCGGACCCGAACGGTCCACGAGCTGTTGATGTGGACGATCACGCCGTTCGCCAGCTCGAACGTGGCGTAGGCGGCGTCGTCGGCCGTGGCGTCGTAGCGCTCCCCGCGCTCGTCCCAACGCTCGGGGATGTGGGTCGCGCCCAGGCACGAGACGCTCTTGACGGGCCCGAAGACGTGGTCGATCAGGTAGCGCCAGTGGCAGAGCATGTCGAGGATGATGCCGCCGCCGTCCTCGGCCCGGTAGTTCCACGAAGGGCGTTGGGCGGGCTGCAGGTCTCCCTCGAAGACCCAGTAGCCAAACTCGCCGCGGACGGAGAGCATGCGGCCGAAGAACCCGGCGTCGCGCAGTTGCTTGAGCTTGCGGACGCCCGGCAGCCAGAGCTTGTCCTGGACGACGCCGTGCTTGACCCCCGCGGCGCGGGCCTCGCGGACGAGGTCGAGGGCCGAGGCCAGGTCGGTCGCGACCGGCTTCTCGCAGTAGACGTGCTTGCCGGCGGCGATGGCGCGGCGGAGGACCCCGGGCCGGCCCTGGGTGGTCGCGGCGTCGAAGAAGACCGCGTCGTTGGGGTCGGCCAGGGCCGCGTCCAGGTCGGTCGACCAGCGCGGCACGCCGACCCGGCGGGCCAGCGCCGCGACCTTCTCGGCGTCGCGGCCCACGAGCAAGGGGTCGGGCACGAGCCGGTCGCCGTCCGCCAGGGCCACGCCCCCCTGGTCGCGGATGGCGGCGATCGAGCGGATCAGGTGCTGGTTCATGCCCATCCGGCCGGTCACGCCGTGCATGACGACGCCGATGCGATGCTCTGCCATCTTGGTGCTACGTCCTCTTCGTCGGCGGGGTTTCGGTCCGTGGATGCGAGGCGGCCCGGCTCCGTTCAGGGCCGCTCGCCCGAGAGCGCGCGGGCGAAGGCGGAGGCCGCGCGGCGGGCGGGGGGGCGGGGGGCCTGGGGGTCGTCGCGGAAGCCGCGTTCGAGCCGCGCGAGGAACTCGTCGCGGGGGATCTCGCGGGCGCCGAAGCGGAGGAGGTGCTCGCTCTTGACCTGGCAGTCGAGCATCTCCACCCCCTCGGCCTCCAGGCGCTCGACCAGCGCGACGAGGGCCGCCTTGGAGGCGTCGGTCTCGGTGTGGAACATGGACTCGCCGGAGAAGCAGCGGCCGGCGAGCACGCCGTAGACGCCCCCCACCAGCTCGCCGTCGCGCCAGGCCTCGACGCTGCGGGCGACGCCCAGCTCGTGCAGGCGGGCGTAGGCGGCCTGCATCTCGGGGGTGATCCAGGTGCCGTCCTCGTGGTCGCGCGGGGTCTCGGCGCAGGCGCGGACGACCCGGGCGAAGGCGGTGTCGCGGCGGATCTCGAACCGGCCCGAGCGGAGGGTCCGGCGGAGCCGCCGCGAGACCCGCAGCTCGGCCGGGAAGAGGACGAGCCGCGGGTCGGGCGACCACCAGAGGATCGGCCCGCCGGGCTCGTACCAGGGGAAGACGCCGCGGCGGTAGGCGGCGATCAGGCGGTCGGCCGACAGGTCGCCGCCGATCGCCAGCAGCCCCTCCGGCTCGGCCAGGTGGGGGGGCGGGAAGATCGGGTCGGGGCCGAGTCGGTAGAGCGCCATGAAGCCTGCTCTCGATGCGCCGAGCGTCCGATCGCGCCGCCCCTCGCGGCCTCGCCTCGGGCCGATCAGGCCTTGGCGGCGGCCCGCAGGGCTTCCAGCTCCTCGGCCGGGCCGAAGTTCGCCCGGTACCGCGCGATGAACTCGTCGAGCGAATACGCGTGTTCCTGCGGTCCAGGATGCTCGATCGCATAGACCGCCGTCAAGGAGGCCATCCGGCCGACCACCGGCCACGGCAGCCCCAGGCTCATCCCCGCCACGAACCCGCCGCGGAACGCGTCGCCGGCGCCGGTGGGGTCGACGACCTTCCCCGGCTTCGCCGGCGGGATCTCGTACTCCGTCCCCTCGACGGTGATCAGCGCGCCCTTCTCGCCCAGGGTCATCACGGTGATCGGCACGCTCTTGCGCAGCTCGGCCTCGGTCACGCCCAGCTTCTCGGCCATCATGCCGAACTCGTAGTCGTTGCCGGCGAGGATCTTGGCCCCCTTGCGGCCCTCCTCCAGCTCGGCCTTGTCCATCCGCGGCAGCTGCATCGACGGGTCGTACAGGTAGGGGACGCCGGCCACCGTGCACTCGGCGGCGTAGCGGCCCATCGCGGCCGGGTCGTTGGGGGCGATCACCACGAGGTCGTCGGCCGTCGCGCCCAGGTCCTTCGGCGAGACCGTCGAGGCCTTCGACATCGCGCCGGGGTAGAACGCGATGATCTGGTTGTCCGCCAGGTCCGTGTTGACGAAGCAGCTGGCCGTGTGCTCGTCCTTGATGACCTTCACGCCGGAGTCGTCCACCCCCCGGGCCGTCAGGTGCTTGCGGTAGTCCTCGAAGTCCTCGCCCACCGTCCCCACCAGGGTCGGCGTCCCGCCCAGCAGGGCCAGGTTGTAGGCGATGTTCGCCCCCGTGCCGCCGCGACGGCGGGTCAGCGAGTCGACCAGGAACGACACGCTCAGGACGTGGACCTTGTCGGCCAGGATGTGGTCCTGGAACTTCCCGGGGAAGACCATGATGTAGTCGTACGCGATCGAGCCGGTGACGAAGATCCGCATGAGCTGGGGAGATCCTGGGGTTGGAGGGACGGGGCGTCGGCGGCCCGCAGGGCCGGATGAGGGTGACCATCAAGGCGGATGAATCAACGGACGAACGTTCTCTCCTTCCCCCCTAGTGGGGGAAGGTGGCCCGAAGGGCCGGATGAGGGGGATCATCAAGGCTGGTCAAGGAAGCAGGTGGGAATGATTTAATGGATTGTAGTGGTGCCGCGGATCGGCGAGAACTACTCCAATTCCGTAACCGTAACCGCACCGAACCGTCTGACCAAACGGGTCACCACTTCACCCAAGTAACGATTACCCGACCCGCCGTAAACACAGAAGTAGGCACCGTCCGGTTCGAGTTGCATCGAGGCATCTGGCATTCCGCCGCCGATTTCCTGGTCTCGAAGTTCAAAAGTGCAGTCGTCGTGTGCTGACCTACGGAAGGCGGCCATACTTTCGAGAAGTTCGATGACGACCGCTAGGCCAGGGGAAGTGAACCGCAGCTTATACTCCATCCCCATACGAACACTTCCCTATTCTTTGGGGGTGTCGTTTCTCCAGGTCATTCGTGCGCCTCCTAAGCGAGCCGCCAACCGCGTAGCGAACCGCTTGTTTCTCCGAGCGGCTTCCGTGTTCGTCTTCCCCCTCATCCGGCCTCCGGCCACCTTCCCCCGCCAGGGGGGAAGGACGATTGCGAAGTCCGCTTCCATCACGAGGCGGGCGCGGATCGGCGGCGGCCCGGGCTCAGGCGCCCGCTTCGAGCATCGCGATCGCCTGGGCGATGCGGGCGCGGCAGGCTTCGCGGCCGACGAGGACGAGGCAGTCGTAGAGGCCCGGGCCCACGCCCTGGCCGGTGGTCGCCACCCGCAGGGGGTTGACCACGTCGCCCATCTTCCGGCCGGTCTTCTCGGCGTAGTCGTGGACGGCCTTCTCCAGCGTCGCCAGGTCGTACGGCTCGGTCTCGGCCAAAAGCGCGTCCAGCTCGCGGAGCATCTCGGGGACGCCCGGCTTGCGGAGCCGCTTCTTGACCGCGTCGGGGTCGAAGGCGACCTCGTCGGCGAAGAAGAAGCGGCCCATCTTGACCACGTCGGAGAAGACCTTCATCCGGTCGCCCAGGGCCAGGATCACGGCCTCCAGCTTGGACCGGGTCGCGTCGTCGAGCGGGTCGGAGGCCAGCCCCTCGGCGACGAGGAACGGCAGGGCGCCGGCGACCTTGTCGGCCAGGGGCGTCTCCTTCATCCACTCCCCCTCGATCCAGAACAGCTTGTCCGGGTCGAGGCTGGCGGGCGAGCTGTTGACGCGTTCGAGCGAGAACTTCTCGATCAGCTCGGCCCGCTTGAACAGCTCCTGGGAGTCGTCGTAGCTCCAGCCCAGCCGCGAGAGGTAGTTCACCAGGGCGTCCGGCAGGTAGCCCTTCTGGACGTACTGGTGGAGGAAGACCAGCACCCCGCGCTTCTCATATTCCTCGGTCTTCCGCTTGGACATCTTCGCGTGCGAGCCCGGCTCGGCCACGTACGGGATGTGTGCGAAGGCCGGGGCCTCGGCCCCCAGGGCCTCCAGGACGAGGATCTGCGGGAAGGTGTTCGACAGGTGCTCCTCGGCGCGGACGACGTGGGTGATCTTCATATCCACGTCGTCGACCACGCTGGCGAAGTTGTACAGCGGCTGGCCGCCGGGCCGGACGATCACGAAGTCGCCGATCTCGTCGGTGGCGAACGTGACCTCCCCCTTGACCAGGTCGTTCAGGACGAGCGTCCGGCCGGACGGCACCTCGAACCGCAGGGCGTACGGCCGGCCCTCGGCTTCGAACCGGGCGAGGTCGGCGTCGGAGTACTCGATCCGCCGGAAGCGGTAGGCCCGCTTGTCCTTCTTGGCGGCGTCGCGGTCGACGTTGCGCTCGGCGTCGGTGCTGTAGTCGCGGTAGACCTTGCCGTCGGCGACCAGCTTGTCGATCGCGGCCCGGTAGCGGTCCTGGCGCTGCGACTGGTAGTACGGCCCGCAGGGGCCGCCGACCTCGGGCCCTTCGTCCCAGTTCAGGCCCAGCCAGCGGAAGCCGTCGAGGATCTTCTGCACCGCCTCGTCGACGTGCCGCTCCTGGTCGGTGTCGTCGATCCGGAGGATGAACTGGCCGCCGTGCTTCCGGGCGAGCAGCCAGTTGAAGAGCGCCGTGCGGACGCCGCCGATGTGCAGGTGGCCGGTGGGACTGGGCGCGAATCGGGTGCGTACGCTCATGAGTCTCGATCGATCGATGGGAGGCCACGGGACGGCGAGGCGGCCGCCGCGGCGCTCCCTCGGCCCCGACGATCGCTCGAACGGCTTGGACGCGAACGAATTGGGGTCAACGATAGGATCTCCGCCCCCGGCTGTCAACGGCCGCCGTCGCCCCCCGGCGGCGGCGGCCTCGCGGTGGAAATCCCGCCCTTCGACATTCCCTTTGGATTTTTCAGCCTGCGCCGATTACCCTCCGGGGGCGCCGGGCCCGCTCGTCGATCGCTCCGATCCGATCCGAGGCGCCGGCCGACCTCAGGGAGCTTGAGCACGCGATGGACAAGCGCAAGATCGCCTATTGGGCGGCGACCGGGATCACCGCCTTCGTGTTCCTGGCCGGCGGCGCGGCCGACCTGATCCGCCCCGCCGAGGTCGTGAAGGGCATGGCCGAACTCGGCTACCCCGCCTACTTCCTGCTCATCCTTGGCGTCTGGAAGGTGCTCGGCGGCCTCGTCGTCCTGGCCCCCGGGACGCCCTTGCTGAAGGAGTGGGCCTACGCCGGCATGATCTTCGACCTCACCGGCGCGTCGGCCTCCCACGCCGCCGTCGGCGACCCGACGGCGAAGGCCGTCATCCCGCTCGTCATCGCCGCCGTCGTCATGGCCTCGTGGGCCCTCCGCCCCGCGAGCCGCCGGCTCCCCGGCGTGCCGTTCGCGCGAACCGCGACGACGGTCGAGCCCGCCCTGGAGGCCGCCCGCTGAACCAGGGGGCCGAAGGAGCCCGACCGCCGGGGAGTCGTCGAGCATGGCGAAGGCGAGGAAGGCCCGGGACGATCCCGGCGAGACGGTGGCCCGGCTCGTCCGGGAGCTGGCCGAGGTCGACGCCCGGTCGGCCCCCGGCCCGGCCGTGGGCACGCCCGAATACGCGTTCAACCTGATGCGGGGGCGGGGACCCCTCTGGGAGCCGCTCCGCACGGAGCTGCGGCGGGCCCCCGCCCTCCCGGACGCCACGCTGCTCGCCCTGCTGCGGTGGCTGGCGACGACCGAGGCGGGGCACTCCGACTGGCCCGGCATGGCGGTCCTCGCCCTGGGCCCGCTGGGACGCCGGGCCGAGGCGGCCCCGCTCGACGACGACTTGACGGCCGCCCTGCGGGCCCTGCGCGACCGCCTGGCGTCGCGACCGGCGTGGGACGGCCGCGACCGCAAGGCGAGCGATCGCCTCGACGAGCGGCTCGCGGCCCTGATGAGGGAGGACGACGCGATGAAGCTCATCCCCGGCGAGGCCTGGTCCGACGCGGCGATCGCCGACCTGGAGGCGATGGAGCCGGCCCGTCGCGCCGCCTGGCGGGCGCTGTTCGCCTCGTGCCAGGAGGCCGGGGCCGGCGGCGGGAAGCCGACGGCCCGCTGGCTCAAGGCGGCGGCCCCCCTGGTCGACGCCGTGGGCCGCGACGAATTCCGGGCGAGGTTCCTGGCCTGGGCCCCGCTGGTCGACCGACCCCGGACGGGGAAGATCCCCGCCAGGCATCGCTGGGCGACCGAGGACTGGGCCCCCGAGGCCCATCAGCAGATCCCCATCCCGCCCCACGTCGACCTGCTCAAGGGGCTCGCCTGGTGCGCCGCCGTCGGGGCCGACGCCGAGGTGACGCGGGCGCTCGCGGCGCTGGCGGAGTCGTCGTTCCGGAAGCTCCCCGGGTTCGGGCCGAGGTCCATCGCCCTGGGCAACGCGGCCGCCGTCGCGCTCGGGATGACGCCCGGCCTGGAGGCGGCCGCCCTGCTCGCCGTCCTCCGCAAGAAGCTCAAGGGCGCCACGCCGCGGAAGGCCCTCGACAAGGCCCTGGCGGCCATCGCGGCCCGCAACGGCCTCGCCCGCGACGAGGTCGAGGACCGGGCCGTCCCCACCTTCGGGCTGGTCGACGGGGTCCGCCGCGAGACCCTGGGCGAACACGTCGCCGAGCTGGCCGTCGACGGCCCCCACGCCTCCCTGCGCTGGAGCAAGGGGGGCAAGGCGATCAAGTCCGTCCCCGCGATCGTCAAGCAGGAGCACGGCGACCGGCTCCGGGCGCTCCGCGCCGAGGCGAAGGAGGCCGGCGCCCTGCTCGCCGCCCACCGCCAGAGGCTCGAGGCGTCTTACCTGGCCCGGCGCACCTGGAACTTCCCGGCCTGGCGGGAGCACGTCCTCGACCACCCCCTCGTCGGCGCGATCGCCCGCCGCCTGATCTGGACGTTCGACGCCGACGGCCGGGCCGTCGCCGGCGCCTGGCTCGACGACCGGATCATCGGCGTCGACGACGCGCCGCTGGAGGGGCTCGGCGAGGCGACGAAGGTCGCGCTCTGGCACCCGATCGACCGCCCCGTCAACGAGGTGACGGCCTGGCGCGACCGGTTCGACCGCCACCGGGTCCGCCAGCCGTTCAAGCAGGCGCACCGCGAGGTCTACGTCCTGACCGACGCCGAGCGGGCCACCCGCGTCTACTCCAACCGGTTCGCCGCCCACGTCCTCCGGCAGCACCAGTTCCACGCGCTCGCCGAGGACAGGGGCTGGGCCGACCGCCTGCGGGTGAACGCCGACGTGGACCAGCCGCCGACCCGCCTCGCGATCCCCGAATGGAACCTCCGCGCCGAGTTCTGGGTCGACCCCACGGGCGACCTGGCCGCGTCCGGCGTCTTCCTCCACCTCGCCGCCGACCAGGTCCGCTTCTACGACCTGGACGCCGGGGAGCGAGCCCAGCCGATCCCCCTCGACCGGATCCCGCCTTTGGTGCTGAGCGAGGTCTTCCGCGACGTCGACCTCTTCGTCGGCGTGGCGAGCGTGGGCAACGACCCCAGCTGGGCCGACGGCGGCCCCGAGGGCCGGTTCGTCGACTACTGGCAAAGCTACAGCTTCGGCGACCTCTCGGCCAACGGCAGGACCCGCAAGGCGGTGCTCGAACGCCTGATCCCGCGCCTGAAGATCGCCCCCCGCTGCTCGTTCGCCGACAGGTTTCTGGTGGTGCGCGGCGATCTGCGGACGTACAAGATCCACCTGGGGAGCGGCAACATCCTGATGGAGCCGAACGACCAGTACCTCTGCATCGTCCCGAAGCGCGGGGGCGAGCCGACGGGCGACGGCGTCTTCCTCCCCTTCGAGGGGGACGCGACGCTCTCGATCATCCTCAGCAAGGCCCTGATGCTCGCCGACGACCGCAAGATCAGCGACTCGACCATCACCAGCCAGATCCGCCGGGGGTGAGGCGGTTCAGGCGATCGGGGCCAGCTCGGCGAGGGCTTCCTGGACGTCCTTGAGCTTCACGGGCTTGGAGAGGACGACCTGCTTGTCGGCGGGGGGCAGCTTGGCCTCGAGGGCGCCCTGGCGGGGGCCGAGGAGGACCAGGACGCGGAAGGGGACGCCGTCTTCCTCGGCCTTGGCGCGCATGTCGGCCAGGTGGCGGAGGGCGCCGGGCCCCTGGCCGTCGAGGTCGAAGATCACGGCCTCGGTGGGCCCTTCGCGGTAGCGGTCGGCGGCGCGTTCGGCGTCGGCGATCAGGAGCACGCGGTAGCCCTTGCGGGTCAGGTTCTTGCGCAGGGCGTCCTGGATCTCGGCCTGGGACTCGACGCAGAGCAGGGTGTGGGGGACGACCGCCGGGGCCGCCTCCGGAGGGGGGGCCGGCTCGGGTTCGGGCTCGGCCTCGGGGGTCGGCTCGGGGGCGAAGCCCAGGAGTTCGCCCAGCGAGTCGGCGTCGCCCGACCCGACGTTGGCTTCGAAGGTCGAGAGGTCGAGCGCCAGGGCCTCCTCGGCCGACGGCGCGGCGTCGGGGTCGTTGCTGTGGCTGAGGAACGGGTTCTGGAAGATCGAGGAGCCCAGCTCCAGGTCGAGTTCCAGCTCGTCGTCGGACTTCGGCGCGGCGGTCGAGGCCCCCCCCTTGCGGGCCTCCTGATAGGCCTGCAGGTCGGCGGCGACCTCGGCCATGGCCTGGTAGCGGGCCTTGACGTCCATCTTCATCATCTTCTCGACGATCCGGCTCAGGCCCGGGTCGGGGGCGTAGGGGTGCTCGCTCAGGGGGCGGATGCCGCCGAACGACCGCTTGAGCATCTTCTTGAGCGGGTCCTTGCTCTCGGAGTCCTCCAGCGGGACCTGGCCGGTGAGCATGTTGTAGAAGACGCAGCCGAGGAAGAAGACGTCGGACCGGGGGTCCCCCTTGGGGCTGCCGCAGGAGCGCTCCAGGGCCGAGTAGTCGACGGTGCGCTGGCTCTTCATCGCCTGGCCGGACTCGGCCTGGATGGTGGCCAGGCCGAAGTCCACGAGCTTGGCGACGCCGGAGTTGGCGATCAGGATGTTGGTGGCCTTGATGTCGCGGTGGGTCACGCCGTGCTCGTGCGAGTACTCCAGGCCCTCGGCCAGGCCGACCATCAGGGGGAGGGCCTCGTCCCCCTTCAGCCGGCCCCGGAGGCGGAGGAACTCGCGGAGGTTCATCCCCTCGACGTACTCCATCGCCATGTAATGCTTGTCTTCCTGGCGGCCCGAATCCAGGATGTGCACGATGTTGTCGTGCTTCAGCCGCATGCCGGCCTCGGCCTCCTTGTGGAACGACTCCACCGCCTCGGGCAGGGCCGCGAACCGGCCCCGCAGGACCTTGATCGCGATCGGCTCGCCGGTGCCGGACCGCTCGCCCCGATAGACCCGCGCGAAGGTCCCCTCGGCCAGGTGGAAGAGCGCCCGGTAGGGCCCGAAGAAGAAGTGCGAGGCGTCCCCCTTCTTCAGCCGCTCCACCTGCCAGCTGGTGATCCACCCCTTGCGCAGGCAGGCGCGGAGGACGGCCTCGGGCGAGCCGTCCTCGGCCTCGGCCTTGGCCTCGCGATACTGGTCGCGGGAGAGCAGGCCGATGAGCGGGAGCTGCCCCACGAGGGTCTCGGCGTCGAGTTCCGGCATGTGTCGTGTCCTGACCGGGATGGGGGAGGTCGGGTCGTCCGTGAGGTCCGGGTCGAAATCGGCGGCGAACCAATCAACCCTTACGGCGCCCCCGCCCCCTCGTGACGCCCCCTCGCGGAAAAGTCCGGAAGTCGCCCGAAACGGCGGGGGCGCCGAAAAATGCGGTCCGGTTGTCCGGGTTCGTCGGCGCGGCGTCGTAGGTTCCAGGATGAAGGCCGCGGGGGACGTCGCGAGGCCGAAACGCCACGCGACGCCCATGGGCGATGATCGCAGGCCACGACGACGGTCGGCGGACCCCCGCGGCGGCCAGCCCGCGACAAGGGATCCCTGAGGAGCACCTAGGATGTACGAGGCGACCGGACGATCGCAGGCGGCCCCGCTCGGGAAGACGACGAGGACCCCCATCATGGCGAAGGCGAAGACCACGGAAGCGAACCCGCCCTCGCCCGCCCACGCCGTCTCCCCCCCGGCCGAGCCCGCCGAATGGCTGAATCGACGCGCCAGCGAGCAGGCCAGCCGCGCCGCCCTGGCCCGCCACGCCAGCGGCCGGAGGCGGTTCGTCGACCCCACCACCTGCGAACGCGACTACTCCGAGGCCGAGATGGAGTTCATGCTCGCCATGAACGCCTACAAGCAGCGCAGCGGCCGGATGTTCCCCACCTGGAGCGAGGTCCTGGAGGTCCTCCAGAGCCTCGGCTACGAGAAGCCCGCCGAGGAGCGGCTGGCCGACTGACCGCCCGCACGGACCCGAGCAGGCCCCCGGCCGTCGACGACGAAGTCGGCCCTCGGTCTCCCCCCGGAGCGGGGGGGAGGCGGCCGGCGGGCCCTCGGCCCCGCGCCGTCAGTCTTCGGCCCCGTCCTCGCCCTCGGCCTCGCCTTCGGGCTTCGGCCTCGGCCCCTCTTCGTTCCGGCCCGGCCCCTCGATCGGGGCGGCGAGGCGGGCGAGGGTGCGGCCCCACTTGCGGGGGACCTTGGGGCGGCCGAAGTCGGGGAGCCGGGGCTCGAACTGGTTCCAGGTCAGGACGGTCAGGCAGGCCCCGTCCTGGAGCACGGCGACGAGCGTCTTGCCCCGCGAGAGGGCCAGGACCGCGATCGCGCCGTTGGCCGGATTCCGGCCCAGCCGGCGGGTGCGGCCGAGCGCCTGGCGGAGCAGGGGCTCGGCCTCGTCGGGCCCGGCGCCGAACCGCTCGACGAACCGCTCCAGCGCGTGCCGCGAGAGCCGGATCGAGCCGTAGTCGCGCTGGCCCGGCGGGGTCATCGCACCGCCGCGGGCCCCTCGGCCCGCGCGGCCCGTCGCGGGGCGTCGAGGGTCGCCGCCGACTCGTCGGGGCGGCTCGCCAGCAGGCCCGGCAGGTCGAACGCGTGGTACGGCTGGTCGGCGGCCGGGTTGCCGGCCTCGTCGGCGTTGGCCACCCAGAACCGGCCGGTGTCGGTCTCGAACAGGACGTTGTGCAGGTTCGACTTCATGGCGACCGGGCGGTCCATCAGCTTCCGCGCCGAGTCGGCGTCGAACCGGCCCGCGCCCGCCTTCACGCGGCGGGCCAGCTCCGCGTAGCGGTCGCCCGCCGAGAGCACCACGGCGTCGGCGATCGCCTCGGGGAGCTTGGGGTGCGACTCGCCCATGGCGATCACGCTGAAGACGTCCCACGAGGCCTCCATGCCGACCGCCTCGCCGGTCTCGCCGTCGGCGACCACGAAGTAGTACTCGCAGGTCCGGGGGTTGTCGCGGAAGATCGCCACGGCGTCGTCCAGCGACTTCGCGTCCTCCAGCACCATGCGCATCAGGAACGACATCGGCACGCCGTCCCAGCGGCCCAGGCCCTTGCCCCCCATCTCGCCGATCGACACCTTCTCGGCGTTCATGCCGGTCACCGAGCCGACGAACCCGGCGTAGGTCACGTTCACGAACGGCGTCCGCCCCTCCGGCTCGGCGACGGTCAGGATCGCGTGCTCCTGCAGCTTCCAGTCGCAGCCGTAGTCCAGCACCCGGCCGTGATAGACCCGGCCGTCCTTCGTCGTCGACCGCCCCAGGGCGAAGCCCGAGCAGTGGAACAGCTCGGGGATGAAGTTGGCGACGACCACGTCCTGCGGGTCAAGCCCCGCGCCGTCGGCGACGCCCCGCATCTCCTCGAAGAAGCGATCCGGGACGTGCTTGCGCTGCTGGCCGACGATCCCGGCGATCACCCGCTTGGGGTCCAGCAGGTTCAGCCCGGCGACCTCGATCTTCAGCTCCTTCCCCTTCACCTCGAACAGGTAGCGGATGTTCTCGCGGATGTCCTCGCGGAGCAGGGCCCCCTGCTGGAAGCCCATCTCATAGGGCGTCCCCTTGACGTGCAGGACGCGGTAGCCGTCGACTTCCTCCAGGAACCCCTCGCCGCAGCGGGCGATCGTCTTCGTCCCGGCGAGGGCCGTGGACAGCGACAGGGCCAGCATCAGGCCGGACAGCAAGGCGAGTCGGGTAGGCCGGGCGGTCATGCGGGGCGTCCTTTCGTCTCGTACGGCGAAGGGGAAAGGCGACGGACCGACGCGAAGGCGGATCGACGTGGGCGGATTCCACTGTACTTGATGCGTCGGGGCGTTCCAACGGGCCGGTTCAGGGCGCCGGCTTCGCGCGCGGGTCGGGGTGTTTGGGGTCGAGGCGGAAGTCCCCGTTCGCGGCGTCGACGAAATGGGGCTCCACCCCATACACGCCGCCGGCCTCCGGGACGGGGAGCTTCGGGCGGCCGCGGTCGGGGGCGTCCTGGGCGTACCAGGCGTTGCCGGAGAGCACGAACGTCTCCGGGGCCGTGGCGTCGCCCACGTTGACGACCTCTCGCAGTTCGTCGCCGCGGTAGACGATCAGGTTGCCCTCGAACCGGCCGTTCCGACACGGGACGAAGCCCGGCTCGCGGGTCTCCTGGAGGATCCGAAAGACCCAGGATCGCGGGCGGACGATCGTGTTCCGCCGAACGATCGAGCCGTCGGCCCCCACGAAAGCCACGGCCGCGCCCGAGCCGAGGATCAGGCAGTCCTCGACCACGAGGTCCTTCGCCTCGAACCCCTCGGGGCGGGGGCGGAAGAACGCCAGGCCGGTGCTGCCGCCGAGGTTGATCGCGCGCTGGCCGGCATGCTCGAACCGGCAGCCCCGGATCGTCACGTCGCGCGTCCCCCCCTTGCCCTGGACGCCGTTGGAGCCGACCGCGTCGCCGTGGCGGAACGTGCAGCCGACGATCAGGCCGTCCCGGCAGCCCACCATGTCGATCCCCGACCCGCCGGCCCCCCAGCGCTCCACGGTGCAGCCCTCGACCCGGAAGTCGGCCAGGCCGGAGAGCTTGATCCCGTCCTGGTTGCCCCCGGCGCCGACGTCGCGGACCTTCAGCCCTTGCAGGACGACGTGGTGCGAGGGGTTCTCCAGGTCGCCCCCGTCGTCGACGTTGATCCCGTTGTTCGAAGCCTTCTCCACCGTCAGGTCGCGCAGCTCGACGTGGGCGACCCGGGACATCTGGAACCCGAACGAGGACCCCTCGAAGACCGGCGGCCGCTTCGGGTCGGCCCCCCGGATCACGATCGGGGCCCCGGGCTCGCCGCGGAGGCGCTCGAAGTACAGCCCCCCCGCGTAACGACCGGGCGCGACCCGGATCGTCGTCCCCGGCCTCGCCTCGGCGACCGCCCGACGGAGCTGGGCCGGGGTCGAGACGTCGACGTCGGCGGCCAGGCAGGTCAGCAGGGAGAGGAGCAGTCGCATCGGGGCCTCCGTCCGGGGAAGGGGGAACGTCGGTCGGATCGAATCAGGCGAACGGCAGGTTGAGCTGCCACGAGACGCCGAAGCGATCGTTGACCCAGGCGAACCGGGCGCTGAAGCCGTACTCGCCCAGGGGCATCAGGTCCATCCCCCCCTCGACGAGCCGGGCGTGGGCCGCCTCCAGCTCCTCGCGGCTCTCGCAGTCGACGAACAGGCTGACGGCCGGCGTGAACCCGAACTGGTGCTCGGTCGGGCTGTCGATCGCCGCGAACTCCCGCCCGGCGATCGTGAACCTCGCGAGCTTCACCGTCCCCTCCGCCCCCATCTCGCTCGGGCCGTAATGCATCATGTCGAGGATCTCGGAGTTGGGGAAGAGGCTGACGTAGAACCGCATCGCCTCCTCCGCCTTGCCCCCCTCGAACATCAGGAACGTCGTGACCTTCTTCGCCATCCTCGGCCTCCTTCCTTCGGGTGAAACGTCGATCCGAGCTTCCGACCCGGGGCAGGATGCGCCATGAGATGGTTCTGGTCAAGTGTTCACTGTTTGGAAATCGGCTTCCTTTCTCGCGGAATTGGCTTCGTTTGCGCCGGCCGAGAAACGAAGCCGATCGTCGCAAGATTCGTTAGGGTATTGGTTTGCATCGAAAGATCGGCCTCGGGGATTGGCTTCGTTCGGCGCGCTTCGGCCGCGTCGGAATCTTCGCGGCGGACGTCGGGGACCTCCGAGGGCTCGGCGGTCCGGGAGCGTCCCGTCATGGGATGATGGTCCGCGTTGCGGGGATGGCGACGGGATTCAGCCCCAAAGTTCCCGGATGACGCGGCCCTCGCTGAGCTTGATGGGGCGGCCGGTGAGGGGGGCGACGTTCTCGCGCGCGGGGTCGAGGCCGAGGGCGGTCAGGACGGTGGCGTGGACGTCCTCGACGCGGGCGGGGCGGACGGGGTCCTTTGCCCCTTCGGGGTCGGTCTCGCCCACGGCGAGTCCCGAGCGCAGGCCGCCGCCGGCGAGGGCCATGCTGAAGCCGTTGGTCCAGTGGTCGCGGCCGCCGAACGGGTTGATCCGGGGCGTGCGGCCGAACTCGCCGCCGCAGATCACGATCGTCTTGCCGAGCAGGTCCCGGCGCTTGAGGTCGCGGATCAGGGCGGCGAACGCCGGGTCGAGCTGCGCGGCCAGGCCGCGGTGGATCTCGTGGTTGGCGACGTGCGAGTCCCAGCCGTCGAGCGTGACCTCCACGCACCGCACGCCGACCTCGATCAGCCGCCGCGCGGCCAGGCAGCCCCGGCCGAAGGGGGAGTCGCCGTACTCGGCCTGGGTCGCGGCCGGCTCCTGCGAGACGTCGAACGCCTTCAACTGCTCCGACGACATCATCGCCCGCGCCGAGGCGATCGCCCGGCGGTGGAGCGTGGCCTCCAGCCTCGCGGCGCGGCGGCGGCCGAAGGCGCGGTCGACCACGTCCAGGTCCAGGGCGCGGCGGGCGTCGCGTTCGAGCGGGACGGGTGCGGAGACGTCCGGGAGCTTCCCCTTGGGGTCGTCGACCTGGAACGCGTCGTACTCGCCGCCGAGGAAGCCCCCCCGGCCCGGCCACTGGCCTGCCAGGATCGAGACGTGGCGGGGGACGTCGGTCGGCCCCACGGGCAGCTCGTGGCAGCAGATCGCGCCGATGGACGGGTGGACGACCGTCGGGTCGGGCCGATACCCCGTCTTGACCATGTACGTCCCGCGCTCGTGGTCCCCCTCCTTGCTGGTCATCGACCGCACGAGGGCCACCGACCCCATCTCCTCCGCCAGCCGCTCGTACCCCGCCGCCAGCCGGACCCCCTTCGCGGCCGTCTCGATCGCCTTCGTCCCCCCGGCCGTCGCCGCGTCCGGGTGCGGGTCGAACGTCTCCAACTGACTGGGCCCCCCCGCGAGCCAGAGCAGGATGATCGACCCCGCCGGCCCGTCGGCCTTCTCCGCCTGCCGCGCCAGCAGCTGCGCCGTCGGCGTGAGCCAGCTCAGCCCGGCGAGCGTCAGGAATCCGCGACGATCGAGATGCATGGCGAGGCTCCGTGGGGTGGACCGGTACGTTCTCTCCTTCCCCCCTGGTGGGGGAAGGACCGCGAAGCGGTCGATGAGGGGGACCATCAAGGCGGACGAGGTCAGGAAGCGATGTCGTTCGAGGCCGCTGCTGGATCCGGAGTCTGGTAGCTTCGACCCGGGCGTGGAGGGCGGTGCCCACCCTGCCAGACTTTATAGCCAGGCTGGAACACGCCAAACATATCGTTGAAATATTGTTTAATAAAATGAAATCATTCTCGCCAGAATGTATTTACAAAATAACCATGGTCATCCCACGCACCCTTTCCATCGCTTCCCCAGCAGTCTTCGCCTGAATCCAAAATCTGATCTATTGTGGAAATCAGATCATCTTGCGTTATACAAACCCGAATGTAATGCTCAGTCCCATGCATTCGGACAACCTCGGCTGCTTGTTCGATGTTTATGGATCCGTTATGCAGGTCGTCGAGAATTTTCTCGTATAACTCTTTGTTGTCATTCGAGATGCCATATAACCGCCTGCGACTCAGCCTATGTGCCTTGGGGTGGCTCGGGTCAGGTGAGTCGACGAAGATGACGCCTCCTCGAAAATTCGCCGGCAAGGTGTCTTTAATCCATCGAGTCGCGAATTCGCTTTGTTCCCTCACTTCAGTTCCCCTGCGAAGTCTGGTAAGGTGGGCACCGCCCACCTGTTCGATCCGCGCATGGTGGGCGGTGCCCACCCTACGCAAACTCGTCGACGTAATCGATCTCGATCGCATCGCTCACGACGCCCCCGCCCGTCTCGTCGGCCCCTGCGGCCTGCTGCGATAGCTTTGCCCACGTGGCACCTCAATCCTGCCCGCCCTGCCCGGACTCCTCGAACGGCGTGAACGACAAGACGGAGCCGGGCAGGGAGTCACACCGGCGGCACAGGCCCAGGATCCGGTCCACGTGATCGACGGCCCCGGGATCCAGCAGGCCGTCTCTGATGCGTTCCAGCTCCCGGGCCAGTTCCGGCATGTCCGATCGCGCGAAGCAGTTGTAGCTGCAGGCGTCGACCTCGGAAAGCCTGGGGAAGTCGGGGGCGTCCCGGCAGAGATACTCCTCATTGCCCCTCCGCGAGGCCCGATCCAGCTCCGCTCCTTCGACCGTTTCGAGGATGATCGTGATCAACGCCGGTCGGTTCCTCGTCTGTCGGGCCCGGCCGCCTCCCGCGCCCGCTCCGCCCGATGGATCGTCGAGTCAGTGGTTCCACGAGAACTCCGCCGAATTGAGCAGGGTCCAGAAGAGGTCGGCGATCAGTTCGGATCGCGCGTCGCCGGTCGTGCCGGCGAGTCGCGGGGCGAAGTGGGCGGCCTCCTCGGGGGTGGGGCGGCGGGTGAGGACGGCGAGATAGGTCAGCTCGACGGCCTTCTCGTCGGTCGGCGCCAGGCCGGCGATGCGTTTGGAGGCGTTCCACATCTCGGGCTTGGTGCGCTTCTCGACCAGCTCGCCGTTCATGAGGAGCAGGCGCTGGGGGATGGTGCCGCCTCGGGGGGCGAACTCGTCCTCGCCGGCGTCGCCGTAGCGGCGGACGAAGTCGTTCCCCTCGGCGTAGGCGATCGCGCGGGCGAACCAGGGGGAGTTGGGGCCCATCGTCGTCAAGGAGGACGACTGCGCCAGCGCCCCGGCGACCTGCTCGGGCCGCAGCCGGGTCATCGGGAACGCGGCCCAGGTCTCGTCCTCGGGGGCGGCGGCCTCCTCGGGGATGTCCACGCTGTCGAGCCGGTAGACCTCGGTGGCGACGATCGCGCGGATGAGCCGGCGGAGGTCGTATCCGTGCTCGACGAAGTCGGCCGCGAGCAGGTCGAGCGCCGGGGGGACCTCGGCGGCGGCGGGGATGTCGTCGATCGGGTCGACGAGCGGGCGGCCGACGAGGATCGCCCAGGTCCGGTTGACGGCCGCCCTGGCGAAGTACGGGTTCTTCGGGTCCACCACCCACGACGCCAGCCGGTCGCGGGGGTCGCCCTCGGCGGGGAGCAGCTCGGGATTCGACGGCACGGCCGCCGCGATGGTCAGGGGCTCCTTGGTCTTGCGGTCGAGCGGGCGGTAGGAGTCCTCGGCGTCGGAGACCCCCCGGAGGTTGGAGCGGATGCCGCCGAAGAACGCCGCGAGGCCGCGGAAGTCCTCCTGCTTCCAGGGCTGGAACGGGTGGTCGTGGCACTGGGCGCAGTCGATCCGGGCCCCGAGGAAGGCCCGCGAGACCCGCGCGGCGAGGCGCTCCGGGTCGGGCCGCTCGGTCATCTCGTCGCGGGTGACGGAGACGAAGTTGACGGCCGGCCGGTCGGTCCAGATGCCGCGCTCGGCGATCAGGTCGCGGACGATCGCCGAATAAGGCCGGTTCTCCATCAGGGCGTCGCTCAGCCAGGTGACGAACCGACGCCGCCGGAAGACGATGAACGGCCCGTCCTCCACCCCCACGAACGCCCGGGCGAACCGCTCCGCCAGGTAGTCCGCCGCCCGACGGTCCCGCAGCAGCTCCTCCAGCCGGACCTCCAGCCGACGCCCCGGCGCGTCCGCCTCGAACCGCCGGATCTCCTCCAGCGAGGGGACAGTCCCGGTCAGCGCCAGGGTCAGCCGACGCAGCACCGCCAGCTCCGAAGCCGTCGGCGCGGGCTCGATCCCCCGCTCCCGCCAGCCTTCCCGAAACGCCTCGTCCACCCGGTCGACCACCCCCGGCCGCGCCGCGACCGGCGTCTCCGGGGCCGTCCGCACCGGCGACGCCGAGCGGATCACCCCCCGACTCATCGCCAGCCCGAGCCCGACCACCACCAGGATGAACCCCACGTCCCGCAGCCGCATGGGCTCGCCTCCCGACTCGACCGATCGCCTTCGAAATGGGAACCGAAGGCTGTTACCCGGCGACGGGGGCCGTCGTTTCAGGAAACGCGAGCGAGGGGCGAGATCCGGGGCCGTCGTCGAGCGAGGAGCGTCGGCTTAGCCGAGCTTCGAGGCCCGGCGACGGGCACCGGCCCAGAGGGCCACGGTCGAGCCCGAGAGGAGCAGCAGCACGGACGACGGCTCGGGGACCGCCTGGATGACCCCGAACAGGCCGTGGGCCTCGCCGTTCGGCCCGGCGGCGAAGTAGAGCTTGTCGGGGCTGCCGGCCAGGCCGCCGTTGCCGACCATCAAGCCCCAGAGACCGTCGATGACCAGGGGGCGGCCGCTCGAGTCGCCGAGCTGGCCGAGGAAGCCGCCGCCGGTCGGGTCGAAGACGTTGATCCGGCCGTCGCCGAAGTTGCCGACCAGGAGGTCGCCGGCGAACGAGCCGAACGTGGAAGGCGCGATCGCCAGCCCCCAGGGGGAGTCCAGCATCCCCGCCGACCCGATCCGGTTGAGGAAGTTCCCCTGGAGGTCGAAGGCGGTGACGAAGCCGTGCCCCGCGCCGGCGACGTCGTCCTCCTTGGCGGCGTCCTGGAGGGCGTAGGTGACGTAAATCGTATCGCCCAGCCGCTGGATGCCGAACGGGGCGTAGCCGGACGGCAGGCCTGGGTCGGTGAATCGGCCGGTCAGGTCGGGGGCGCCGCCGTCGCCCTTGAGGACGTCGACCGTCCCGAGGCGGAAGTTGGCGGAGTAGACGTAGGCGTGGCCGTCCACGACGGCCGACGTCATCCCCTTGTAGACGTTGTCGACCAGGCCGGTCTGGAGGACCTCGGCGGTCGTCCCCAGCGCCCCCCGCCATCCAGAGATCGTCCCGTCCTCGCTGGCGAACAGGAAGGCGTCGCCGTTGAACGCGCCGGCGGCGGCCAGGGGGTTGGCGACCTGGCCGGTCACGCTGCCGTCCCCCGGGATGGAGACCTCCAGGCCGAGCTTCGTGGGGGCGTCGGTGGCACCGTCGACCCGATACAGCGTGGAGAGGCCGGTGCCGTTGGCCGACACCCAGAACGGGCCCGTGGCGGTCGCGGACAGGCCCCAGGCGTTCTTCAGGCTGGGGTCGGTCAGCACCGCCGGGTTCACCGACGGGTCGTCGGTGACGAGGTTCTTCACCAGGAAGGCGTCGGCCCGCGCGGGTCGCGACGCCGACGCCAGGACGGCCAGCAACAAGGCCGCCGCGATCGAGGTCCAGCGACGAATCATGGCCCGGCTCGTCATGGCTCCCTCCCTCCCGATGAGGCGTCGGCGGCTTGCTCAGCGGGCTCTTGGGGATGAGAAAGGCGCTCCAGGGCGTTCGACATCGGCGGCGCGGTTCGTCATGACCCCCAAGGGTGGGGCCGCCTTTTTCCGTCGACGCATTCGGCGAATTAAGAAATCTCAATATGCCCGTTGCGGAGGTTCGCCGTCCCCGCGCCCCGTGTCAAGCGAAAACCGCCGCGGATCACCGGAACCCCGCGGCGCGGCGGGCTTCGCCGGCCGGTTCCGGCCTCCGCTCCATCCGGTAGTTGGTGAACGCCACGCCCCGGACGACGACCTGCTGCTCGGCGAGGACGCTGAAGCCCTGGCGTTCGAAGAAGGGGCGGGCGGTGATGCTGACTTCGGAGAAGACGCGGGGGAGGGCGAGGCGGGCGGCTTCGGCGAGGAGGGCGGCCAGCAGGGCGCGGCCGACGCCGGAGCGTTGGCGGTCGGCGTGGACGTAGAAGCGGTCGAGGTGGCCGTCGGGTTCGAGGTCGGCGAAGCCGACGAGCACGCCGTCGGACTCGGCGACGACGGCGAACCGGGACGGGGCCAGGAGCGTCGCCCAGCGCGCCGGGTCGACCTCGTCGGGGGCCCAGGTCGTCACCTGCTCCCACGAGTAGTCGCGGGCGTTCACCCGGCGCACGGTGTCGCGCATGAGGGCGATCGCGGCGGGGAGGTCGTCGGGGCGGATGCGGCTGACGGTGGGGGCGTTCATCGGCGGGGCGTCCCGGGGGCGCGGCGTCGGGTCGTTCGGCCTCGATCTTAACGCGATCGTCGCGAAACCTTGCCGGGCCGGGCGGGGTATCCACCGGCATGGGAAACGCCATCCTCCTCGATGAAGTCCCGGTCCTCGCCCGCGACGAGCCGTCGCCGGGGCGGTTCGCGTGGGTTCGACGCCTGACGATCCGGCTGGCGCGAGGCGTCGGCCGGACGGCGGGGGGGCTGTTCGGGCTGGTTTCGCTGGTGCTGGGGCTGGCGGTGCTGGCGTCGACGCCGGTGCTCCAGTTCCTGAGCCTCGGCTACCTGCTCGAAGCGTCGGGGAGGGTGGCCCGGACGGGGAGGTTGCGGGACGGGGTCTTCGGCGTGCGGCTGGCGGGGCGCGTGGGGGGGATCGCGCTCGGGACGCTCGTCTCGATGATCCCGCTCTGGCTGGTCGGGTCGTATGCCCGATCGGCCGCCCTGGTCGACCCGGGGGGCCGGGTGGAGCGGCTCTGGCGGCTCGCGGCGTTGGTCGTCTGGGGGCTGACGTGCCTGCACCTGGCGACGGCCTACCTGCGCGGGGGGCGGCTGAGGCGCTTCCTCTGGCCGTTCGACGGGCCCTTCTGGCTGCGTCGGCGATGGCGCGAGGGGGGGCTGTACGCGGACTCGCGCGACGGCTTCTGGGACTTCGTCGCGCGGTTTCGGCCGGCCTATTATTTCCGGCTGGGGCTCGTCGGGTTCCTGGGGACGCTGGCCTGGCTGGTCGTCCCCACGGCGATGATCGCGGCGACGGCCCGGTTCCCGCTGCTGGGGCCGCTGGGCATGCTCGGCCTGGCGATCATCGCGCCGGTGTTGCCGTTCTTGCAGACCGGCTACGCGGCCGAGGGGCGGGTGCGGGCCCTGTTCGAGCTGAGGTCGGCGCGCGAGCGGTTCCGGCACGCCCCCTGGGCGTTCGCGTTCGCGCTATTGGTGCTGCTGGCGGCCTCGATCCCGCTGTATCTGCTCAAGATCGAGATGATCCCGCGCGAGGCCGCGTGGCTGCCGGGGCTGGTCTTCGTGATCTTCCTCGCCCCGGCGCGGCTGCTGGTCGGCTGGGCCTACGCGCGCTCCCTGCGCCGCGAGCGCCGGAGCCACTGGTTCTTCCGGCTGCTGGGGAGGCTGGCGATCGTGGTCGTCGCGGTGGTGTACGTGGTGGTCGTCTTCTTCTCCCAGTACACCTCGTGGGGAGGCCCCCAAAGCCTCTTCGAGCAGCACGCCTTCCTCACCCCCGCGCCGTTCTGGTCGTTCGAGCGGTGAGGGGGGGGCGGGGCCGCTCGGCGTCGTCTTCGGCCGGCCCGCTGGATCCACCGGGCGGTTTGACACTCCTCGCTCAACACCACCGACGCGGGATCGCTTGAGAGGGCCGAACTCGGGTGCCACGGGTTCTCCGAACCCGTGGCACCCGAAAATCTTCCGTCGCATCTTGGTGGAGTTGAGCGAGGAGTGTCGACGGATTTCGTGCTCTTCTTCGCCCTCATCCGGCTCGAAGGCTCAGCCCAGCTCGGCGGCGGCGGGCTCGTCGAGGAGCCAGACGACCTTGTCGGCGACGGTGCGGAGGAGGGAGGCGGGGACGGCGGCGGTGACGGGGCCCTTGAGGGCCTCGGCGACGATCGCGGCCTTTTTCGGGCCGGTGGCGAGCATGACGACGGTCCGCGCGCCGAGGATCTGGCGGACGCCCATCGTCAGGGCGCGGGGGATGACCGCCTCCAGGCTGCCGAACTCGCGGACGGCGTCGGCGCGGGTGACGGGATGGAGGTCGATGAGCAGGGTCGATCGGGCGGCGAAGCCCTCGACCGAGAGGTCGGACGGCTCGTTGAAGCCGATGTGGCCGTTGCGGCCGATGCCCAGGAGCTGGACGTCGAGGCCGCCGTCGGCGTCGATCCAGCGGTCGAACTGGGCGGCGTGCTCGGCCGTCGCCTCCTCGGGGACGGTGCCGTCGAGGACGTGCGCGCGGTTGGCGGCCAGGTCGACGCGGCTGAAGAGGAGCCGGTGCATGTAGGCCCGGTAGCTGAGCGGGTCGAGCGGCTGGATCGGGTAGTACTCGTCGAGGTTGTACGTGGTCGCGTCGCGGAACGAGAGGGTCCCGGCCGCGACGCGGGCGGCGAGGTCGTCGTAGACCTTCTCGGGGGTCGCGCCCGTGGCCAGGCCGAGGATCGCCTTGCCGCGGGCGGCGACGGACTCGGCGACGACCCGGGCGATCCGGTCGGCGGCGGCCCTGGCGGCGGCGTCGGCGTCGGCGAAGACGAGGACGGTGGAGTTCGAACCGGCGACGGGCAAGGTGCGTTCGGCAGGCATCGGCGATGGGCTCGCTTCGGGGTGATCGGGCGACGGTCCGGCCTTCTTCTCCTCCCTTCCCCCCCGGTGGGGGAAGGACCGCCAAGCGGTCGATGAGGGTGACCATCAAGGCGGACGAGGCGAGGAGGCGACGGCTTTCCGAGTCGCCCCCCTCATCCGGCCTTCGGCCACCTTCCCCCACGAGGGGGGAAGGACGATTGGCGAGGGCCGGCTCAGGCGGGGACGGCGTCGGACGCGGCCTTGGCGGAGGTGTTGGTCAGGGCGGCGGGGCCGGTCGCGGCGGGGGCGGCGGTCGACGCGCGGAGCAGGCCGAGGGCCTGGTGGATCGGGTCGGGCGGGTTGTTGGTGGCGCGGGCGGGGTCGTAGGCCTCGAGCTGGAAGAGCTCGACGCCGACGAACCGCTCGTCGGTGCGGTGGGCGCGGCCGGCGAGGCTGTGGCCCTCGGCCCATTCGCGGGTGAGGGCGGCGTAGGCCCGGCCCAGGTGGGAGCAGTACTGGGTGTAGTCGGTCAGGAGGATCTGCGAGGCGTGGCAGTGGATGGCCCACTCCTTGGTGCGCTCGCCCTCGCCGTCGTAGGTGAAGTAGGCGTTGGGCTGGGGGAGGGGCCCCCAGGGGGTCCAGCCGGTCATGACCAGGGTGTCGTGCAGGTCGGCGCCGAGGAGGCCGACGGCGGCCAGGGCGCGGGTGACGCGGTGGGCGGCGTGGGCGTCGTTGGCGGGGGGGACGATGATCGCGCCGGGGCGACGCTTGGCGAACCACTCGACGACCTTCTGGACGTCCACGTCGGTGGGGTGGTAGCCGGGCTGGCGGTAGCCTTCGAGGTTCCAGCAGACGGCCTCGGCCCCCAGGACGTTGCATTCGAGGCGGAACTCCGCCTCGCGCATGGTGACCTTCTTCTGGTCGTTGAGCCAGGGGGCGGCGACGTTGCGCTCGCCGGCGAAGACCAGGACCTCGACGACGGGGAGGCCGCGGCGGATGGCGTACTCGTGCATCAGGCAGGCGGCGGTGATGGCCCCGTCGTCGGCGTGGGGGCAGAGCATGACCAGCGGGCGGTTCGGGCCCAGCACGGGGCGGAGCGCCTCGCGGACGTCCATCAGGTGGCCGTGGGGCCCGGCCCCGGCGGCCGCCCTGAGCAGGCCGTCGAACTCCGCATGCCGCTTCGGCTGGGATGAATTGTTCATGGGTGCGTCTTGAAGGCTCGTCTTTATGAGTTCCAGGAGAGCGAGGGCCCACGGCGTGGCGCGGGTTCGCTCGGATCCGGGCCGGCTGGGCCGACGTTCGTGGGGGGGGACGCCGTCCCGCGGGGGTTTTCGGCGCGTCGCGCCGGCGATCGTCGGGTCGTTCGTTCGTCAGGGACGGGGCGTGGGGGCCGTCGAAGGGCGGTCTGTCCGGCCGTGTCGCGGGTGCGTCGCGGCTCGCGCCTCGCCCCTCCATTGTGCAGTCCGGGGCGGGCGGCGTCAACAAGCGATTCCCGGGGCCGGGGCGTCCCGGGGAGGGGTCAGATGGAGCGCTCCTCGAACAGCCGGGAGCGGAACCGCGACCATTCGGAGACGGCGTCGGACGGGGCGTGCGGGTGCTGCTGGATGTAGTCGGCGAACAGCCGGTCGATCAGGTCGAAGCGCTCGGAGATCGCCCGAAGCACCGCCACGGCCAGGGCCTCGGCGGCGCGGGGGTGGTCGCGGCGGAGGGCCTGGTAGGCCGGGTGGTGGAGGGTCAGCAGGCGGACCTCGGACGTGGCCCGGACGGTGGCCGGCGGCGGGGCGGGGCGGAAGAACGAGGTGGTGCCGAAGACCGCCGGGGCCGTCAGCGTGGTGATCAGGTCGTTCCGGCCGCCGTCGGACCGGCGCTCGATCTCGGCGGTCCCCTCGATCAGGAACGAGAGGTGGTCGTTGGGCTCCCCCTGGGCCAGCAGGACCGCCCCCTTGGGGGCCTGCTCCTCGGCCAGCGCCCGCAGGAGCTGCTGCTTGATCTCGCGGTCCGCCGACTCGAGCCAGGGGGCGGCCATGAAACGTTCCGCGGATTGGGCGTTGATCATCGTCCGACCTTCTCCATCCCTTGCCGAGGCCTCGCGTCCGGGGGCCGTCCAGCCTAGCGTCTCGCTCGGCATTGTTCAAACCGGCGGCGGCCCGCCGGTTTGGGTTCGGTCGACCTTGTCGGTCGCGTCGACTCTGCCTGGCGTCGGGGTCGCGACCCCGGGGGCCGGCCGGGCCCGACGAAATGGCCCGAGCCGGTCGGCGGCCGATGCCGATCCCAACTGACGGATGAATCCGGAGGGTTCGGTTCCGGAGGGTTCGGTGAGGACGCGGAGGGTCGCGGTCGAAGGATCGCGTCGCTCCGGGGCGGGAGGATACGCCATGGGGACGTCGCGGGGATCAGCCGTCGCGGTTTGCTTGCTGCTCGGATTGTCCGGGTGCGCGGGGGTCCAGCATCGCGGCCCCGCCTCGCCCGCCCCGGGGGCCTCGGCCTCCGCATCGGCCCCGACCGGCCTCCGAGGCTGGTGGTCGCGCAAGTTCGGCGGCGGCTACCGGCCCACCATCCAGACCGCGCCCGGCGTCGGCCCGGCCAGCGTGTGGCCCCAGCGTTCCGGCGGCGGCTGGCAGGCCGTGCACGATTTCGCCAGGCCCCCGTGGGTCACCCGCCAGCCCCAACGCGCCCCCATCTTCAGCCGGAACGACGCCGAGGCGGTCCCCGGCCAGCCCAAGATGACCGCGGCCGAGGTCAACGAGGCCATCGCCCGCATGACCCGGGGCCGCAAGGACGACGACCTGGTCCTCCCCGTCCGCGGCCTCGACGCCCCCGACGGCCGTCCCCGCGCCGAATCCCAGCCGGGCGACGAGCCGACCCTGCTCGCCCAGCCCATCCGCCTGCCGGATTCGCTGGCCGCCGATGAGGTCGCCCGCGAGACGCCCCGGGTCGCGCTGGTCGACGAGCCCGAGCCCCGCGTCCCTGCCGCCGTCCCCAGCCTGCTCCGCGAGACCGAGCCCGAGCCCCGGGACGTCCAGGTCGCGGAGGCGGCCGCCGAGATCGTGGCTCCCGAGGCCCCCGCCCCCAAGTTTCCGGAGGAGCCCGTCGCGGCCGAGGCCCAGGACGAGGCCGAGGAAGACGACGAGGCCGGGGACCTGGAGCCGGCCCCGCTCGCCGTGACGCCCCCGGTCGCCGACGAGCCCCGCCGCGACCCCGCCGACGACGAGCTGATCCGGTCGGCCCAGATCCCGCCGCCCCCCGTCGTCCGTCCGAACCCCGGCGACGTACCGGCCGACAAGCCCGCGCCCCCCGCGCTCGACCCCCCCAAGGACGACGCGGCCACGCCCGCCGAGGCCCCGAAGCCCGAGGAGGCCCCGAAGCCGGCCGAACCGCCGAAGGTCGAAGAGGCCCCGAAGCCCGAGGAGCACGCCCCGGCCCCCGCGCCCGCCCCGGAGAAGCCGGCCGAGCCGGCCCCGGCCGCGACGCCGACGCCGAGCAAGCCCGTCGAGCCGCCGATGCCTTCGACCCCCTCGCCCACGGCGCCGACCCCGACGGTCGGCGAGGCGGAGGCCCCGGCCCCGGCCTCGCAGGCCCCGACGCCGGCCCCGCAGGCCCAGGCCCCGTCGCCGGTCCTGGTCGAGACCACGACGACGTACGGGGCGCCGATCGCGTCCATTCCCTCGCGGCCCCGACGCTGGTCGTTCTGGAAGTGGAAGACCGCGCCGGGGGCGGCGGTGCACGCGGCGCCCCAGGACCTGCCGGCCCAGCTCCCGCCGGTCATGTTCCCGACCTCGTACGACTCGATCTGGGCCAAGCCCCTGGCCCCGTGCCCGGACCACGCCCGGGTGCCGCTGGCCTCGGCCCAGGCGCCCCCCGTCGCCCCGTCGCCGCAGGGCTTCATCGCGACGGCCGCCGAGAAGACCTCGTGCTGGCTGGTGGACCGCCTCAAGAGCCGGGTCGCCAAGGTCAAGGCGTGGAAGGACGACCACATCTGCCGGCCGATCAAGGATTTCAAGGCCGCGCTCAAGGGCGGACGCTGCCACGCCTGCTCGGGCCACGCCCCCCTGGCGAGCCCCCAGGCGGCCCCCTCGCCCCAGGCCGCGCCCAGCCCGCAGGGCGCGCCGATCATCGGCGGCTCGCGCTTCGGCCTTTATTGACCGGGTCGGGCCGAGCCCTCTCCCGCTTCGATCCCGACGCCCGCTCCCCTCCCGCCTCCTTGCGGCGATGGGAGGGGGCGTCGGCTTTTTCTTTCCCGGGTCCACGCCCGGATGGGGCCCGGCCCGGGTCAGGGCTTGAGGACGACCTTGATGCAGCCGTCCTGCTTGTCGCGGAAGGTCTGGTACATCTCGGGGGCGTCGGCGAGCGGGCGGGTGTGGGTGATGACGAACGAGGGGTCGATGGCGCCCTCCTCGATCTTCTTGAGCAGCGGGGCCAGGTAGCGCTGGGTGTGGGTCTGGCCGGCCTTCACGGTGAGGCCCTTGTTCATCAGGGCGCCCATCGGGATCTTGTCGTCGAAGCCGATGTAGACGCCCGGGATCGAGAGCGTGCCCCCCTTGCGGCAGCACATGATGGCCTCGCGGAGGACGTGCGAGCGGTCGGTGGTCAGGTGCAGGGCCGACTTCGCCTTGTCGACGATCGCGTCGAAGCTCCCCGTGGCGTGGGCCTCGCAGCCGACGCCGTCGATGCAGCGGTCGGGGCCCCGGCCCTTGGTCATCTCCATCAGGCGGTCGTAGACCTTCTCCTGGGAGAAGTCGATCGTCTCGGCCTTGCCGTGCGTGCGGGCCATCTCCAGGCGTTCGGCCACGCGGTCGATGGCGATCACCCGCCCCGCTCCGAGCATCCACGCGCTCTGGATGGCGAACTGCGAGACCGGCCCGCAGCCCCAGACGGCCACGGTGTCGCCGGGCTCGATGTCGGCGTTCTCGGCGGCCATGTAGCCGGTGGGGAAGATGTCGGAGAGGAACAACACCTTTTCATCGGGCAGATCCGACTCGACCTTGATGGGGCCGACGTCCGCGAACGGCACCCGCAGGTACTCCGCCTGGCCGCCGGAGAACCCCCCCAGCATGTGCGAGTAGCCCAGCAGCCCCGCCGGCGACTGCCCCATCGCCTGGCGGGCGATCTCGGCGTTGGGGTTCGACGTGTCGCAGAGCGAATACAGCGTCTTCTTGCAGAAGAAGCAGTCCCCGCACGAGATCGTGAACGGGACGACGACCCGGTCCCCCTTCTTGAGCCGGGAGACCGCCGGGCCGACCTCTTCGACGATCCCCATCGGCTCATGGCCGAGCACGTCCCCCTTCTCCATCGTCGGCATCAGGCCGTTGTACAGGTGCAGGTCCGACCCGCAGATCGCCGTCGCCGTGATCCGGATCACGACGTCGCGAGGGTCCTCGATCTTCGGGTCGGGCGCGTCTTCCACGCGCACGTCGTGCGTGCCGTACCATCGTAGTGCTTTCATGGCTTCGCTCCCGGGTCTGGGTTGTTCGCTCGGATGATGCCGGAACAACCCGCAAATCCCGAGCCGGGAGGTGGGGAGCCCGGGAGGGCCCGAGGCGCGAGCGACGCTCCCACCGCCTCGCGAGGCCGGGAGTCCCGCGAGCTTCCGCGAGGGGTCCTCGACCGTCGCTCATCCGGGAGCGGGCCCGTGAATTCAAGACTCCCGGCGAGACGCCTGGTACTCGTCGTACCACCGGTACCAAAGCCGAAAGCCCTCTTCTTCCGAGAACCTCGCGCTCAGATAGGCCAGGCTGAAAGAGCTGAGCGTCCACCGCGAGGCGTTGTAGTTCGCGGCGACCCACTCCTCGAAGTCATCCCGCCACGGGCGAATCCAGCGCGCCTCGGCCGGGAGCTTGTGGATCTCCTCGGCGAACTCGATGCCGTCAAGAAAATGGCAGAGCCTGGTGATCGCCATGCTTCCGAGGAACATGCCCGGCTTGCGCCGGATCTCTTCGAGCAAGGTCGCGAGGTCCGGATACCGTTCGGGTCGATTGAGCTGGTGGCCGACGGGCGCGTCGTCTTGGCTCATGGCGGAGGCTCCTGGGAAGTCTCGGGCCGCGGGATCGTCACGCCTCGTACAGCTCCAGCGGCAGGCCGTCGGGGTCGGCGAAGAAGGTGAAGCGCTTGCCCGTGTGCTCGTCGACGCGGACGGGCTCGACGGCGACGCCGCGCGATCCCAGCTCGCGCACGGACTCGTCCAGGTCGGCCACCTCGAACGCCAGGTGGCGCAGGCCGCAGGCCTCGGGGTAGCTCGGGCGCGGGGGCGGGCTCGGGAACGAGAAGAGTTCGATCTGCGTCCCGTCGGAGAGGGCCAGGTCGAGCTTGTACGAGTCGCGCTCGCGGCGGTGGACCTCGCGGACGACGGCCAGGCCGAGGACCTCGACGTAGAACCGCCGCGACCGCGTGTAGTCCGAACAGATGATCGCCGCGTGATGCGTCCGCTCCAGCCGCATGGGGGGGCTCCGGGTGAATTAACGTTCTGTTACGGATCGAGCTTCGCGGAAACCCCATAATCCGTCGAGTGGGAAGCCCGGAAGAGGGACCACGTCGCCCCAGGGGGGTCGAATTCTCGACCCGAGGAGGAACCATGCCGACGGCCGTCATGCGCGTCTTGATGTTCTGCGGGATCTGCCTGGTCGCCGGGCTCGCCTACCTGGGCGCGGAGTATCCGGTGTCGGAGGCGGCGCTGGAGTCCCAGGAGCCGCCCGGGCCCGGGCCTGGCGGCGGCGGGGGGTTCGGCCCGCCCCCCGGCGGTCCGGGGGGTCCCGGCGGCGGCTTCGGCCCGGGCATGTTCCTCGCGCCGGCGATCCTGGCGGAGGCGGACGCCGACGGCGACGGCCGCCTGAGCCCGGAGGAGGCCGGCAAGGCCGCCGCCCGGTTCGTCGCGGAGGCCGACGCCGACGAGAACGGCTCGCTTGACGCCCAGGCGCTGGGCCGCGCCCTGAACCGGCGGATCCCGGGCCCTCCGGGCATGCCCGTCGACGAGGGCGGGGACTTCGGCCCCGGCACGTTCTTCGGCCCCATGCTGCTGGAGGCCGCCGACGCCGACCAGGACGGCAAGCTCACCCCGAAGGAAGCCATCGCGGCCGCCGAGCGTTTCGTCCGAGGACGCGACGCCGACAAGGGGGGGCTCGACGCGGAGTCCCTCGCGGCGGCCGTGAACTCCAACATGCCGGGCCCCCCGGGCTTCGGCCCCGGCGGGCCGGGGGGCCCCGGCGGCCCTCCGGGATTCGGGCCCGGCGGCGGCGAGCGCAAGCTCGTCAAGAAGTACGACAAGGACGGCGACGGCCGGCTGAACGCCGACGAGCGCCGGGCCGCCGTCGAGGGCGAGAAGGCCGGTCCGGGAGGCCCCCGCGGCGGGCGGCGCGGGCCGGGGGGCTTCGGCCCGCCTCCGGGCTTCGGCGGCGAAGCCGAACCCGCGAAGCCCGGCGTGAAGGTTTCGCCGTCCGAGGTCGCCTCGTATCCGGGCCGGCCGCTGTACGACCCGGACGTCCTCCGCACGCTCTTCCTGGACTTCGAGGGGGACGGCTGGGAGTCCGAGCTGTCCGCCTTCTACAAGTCCGACGTGGAGGTCCCGGCGACGCTCACCGTCGACGGCCGCAAGATCGAAGGCGTGGGGGTCCATTTCCGGGGCATGTCGTCGTACTTCACCGTCGGCGAGGGCCGCAAAAGGTCGCTCAACGTCTCACTCGACTTCACCGACCCGGACCGGAAGCTCGACGGCTACAAGACGCTCAACCTCCTCAATTCGCACGAGGACGCCAGCCTGCTGCACACCGTGCTGTACTCCGAGATCGCCCGCCGCTACATCCCCGCGCCGAAGGCGAACTTCGTCCGCGTGGTCATCAACGGCGAGAGCTGGGGCGTGTACGTCAACGTCCAGCAGTTCGACAAGAAGTTCCTCTCGGAGAACTACGGGACCGACGAGGGGGCGCGTTGGAAGGTCCCCGGCAACCCCGGGGCCGACGGCGGCCTCGGCTACCACGGCGACGACCTCGCCGAGTACAAGCGGCGCTACGAGCTGAAATCCTCCAAGAAGGGCGAGGACGACGCCTGGAAGGCGCTCATCGCGCTCTGCAAGACGCTGGACGAGACCCCCGCCGACCAACTGGAGAAGGCCCTCGAACCGATCCTCGACGTCGACGGCGCGTTGAAGTTCCTGGCGCTGGACAACGTGCTGGTCAACGGCGACGGCTACTGGACCCGCGCCAGCGACTACAGCATCTACCTGGACCCCTCGGGGAAGTTCCACCTCATCCCCCACGACATGAACGAGACGTTCCAGGCGGGCGGCGGCTTCCCGGGCTTCGGCCCCGGCGGCCCGGGAGGTCGCGGCGGCCGGATGGGCGGCCCCGGCGGCGGTCGCGGCGGGCCGCAGGGCTTCGGGCCGGATCGGCCCGGCTTCGGCCCCGGCGGTCCGCCTGACGGCGGCCCCGGCGGCCCTCCTCCGGGGTTCGGCCAGGGCGGACCCGGCGGGCCTCCGGGGGGGCGCGGGGGCTTCGCGGGCGGTCGCGGCGGGCCGGGGGGGCGCGGGGGACGCATGGGCGGTCCCGGCTTCGGGCCGGGCGGAGGGGGCGTGGACCTCGACCCGCTGGTCGGGCTCGACTCGGCCCGCACGCCCTTGCGGAGCAAGCTGCTGGCGGTCCCGGCGCTCCGGGCCCGCTACCTCGGCTACGTGAAGGCGATCGCCGAGAAGGACCTGGACTGGAAGACGCTCGGCCCGATCGTCGCCCGCTACCGGGCCCTGATCGAGAAGGACGTGGAGGCCGATACGCGGAAGCTGGAATCCTTCGCCGCGTTCCAGGCCGCCACGTCGCCGAAGGCCGTCGCGGCGAAGCCCGAGGCGACCAAGGGCCGCGGGCCTCGCGGCGAGGGGATGAGCCTGCGGGCCTTCGCCGACGCCCGCCGCAAGCACCTGCTCGGCCTTCCCGAGGTGAAGAAGGCGAAGGCGCCCTGAGCGAATACTTAGCCGGCCGCCCTCGCCGCGGCGGGCGAGGGCGGCCGGCGGCGTTTCGCGGCTTCGTCCGGCTTGACGTAAGATGAGATCGTGGGTCCCGGGATTTATGCCGCCACATCGGCGGCGGAGGGTGCGATGCCGGCCTGGATGAGCGAATCGTTGTCCAACGATCAGACCTTGCCGGCGACGGTGATGGCCTGGCGGATCGCCTCGGCCCTGCTGCTGGGCCTGGTGGTCGCCGGCGTCTACCGCTGGGCGCGGCGCGGCCACGGCGCGCCGCAGGCGACGTTCCTGACGACGCTGGTGCTGCTCTCGGTGACGATCGCGATGGCCACGCAGGTCATCGGCGACAGCGTGGCCCGGGCGTTCAGCCTGGTGGGCGCGCTGTCGGTCGCCCGCTTCCGGACGGTGGTCAAGGACACGCAGGACACGGCGTTCGTGATCCTGGCCGTGGTGGTCGGCATGGCGGCGGGGGCGAACGACGTGATGGTCGCCGTGGTGGGCCTGGCGGTGGTGGGGGTCGCCTCGCCGTTCCTCTGGCCGCCGCGGCGCGGGCCGGCGTGGGGGGGCGTGGACGTCGAGCTGAAGCTCCGCCTGGCCTCGGGCCAGGACGTGCGCGCGGCGGTCGACGAGATCCTCGCGGGGTTGGCGACGCGGTCGACCCTGCTCTCGGTCGAGACGGCCCGCCAGGGGGCGTCGATCGACCTGGCGTACCGCGTGCGGCTCCGCGACGATTGCTCGCCCGTCCAGGCGACGGCCGACCTCGGCCGCGCGCCCGGCGTCGAGGGGGTGGAGCTGCGTCGCTGCGATCGATCGTCCGACTGAGTCGACGCGCGAAGACGGCCGAGGGGCCAGGTGCCATGATCGAGACGCCCGCCGGAACGCCCGACGCCGCCGACCCCCCGTCGATCCTCCTGATCGACGACGACCTGGAGCTTTGCGACCTGCTGCGCGAGTTCTTCGCCGGCGAGGGGATCGGGCTGGAGGCCGCCCACGACGGCCGTCGCGGCCTGGGGGCGGCCCTGGACCACGCCCGCGACCTGATCCTGCTGGACGTGATGATGCCGGGCCTGGACGGCTTCGAGCTGCTCCGGCTGCTGCGGAGGCGCAGCCAGGTGCCGGTCATCATGCTGACGGCGCGGTCGGCCAAGGCCGACCGGCTGGCGGGCCTGGGCGCCGGGGCCGACGACTACGTCCCCAAGCCGTTCGACCCCGACGAGCTGCTGGCCCGCGTCCGCGCCGTGCTCCGCCGCGCGGGCCGCGCGCCGCGGCCCGTCGCGGCGCTGGAGGCCGAGGGCATCCGGCTGATCCCCACGGCGCGCGAGGTCTTCGCGGGGGGCGAGCCGGTCCCGACCACGACGTTCGAGTACGAGATCCTCGAATACCTCCTCAGGGCCGCCGGCCGGGTCGTCACGCGGGACGAGCTGACGGCCGCCCTGTACCACCGCCGCAGCACGCCGTTCGACCGCGCCATCGACGTCCACGTGAGCCGGCTCCGCAAGAAGCTCGGCCCGGCGGGGGGGGCGCTGCGGACGGTCCGGGGCGTGGGCTACCTGTTCCGATCCGGGCCCGAGCCCGACGCGGAGGCCGCGCCGTGAGGTCGATCTACGCCAAGCTCCTGGCCTGGGCGGCCGTCACCGTCGCGCTCTCGTCGATCGGGTTCGTCGCCACGTTCTGGTACCTGTCGGAGTCGCGGTCGTCGGAGCACCGCTTCATCGACGCGATCCTGGCCCTCCAGCGCGACGGGGCCGTCCTGGCCCTCCGCGACGGCGGCCGCGAGGGCCTGCGGGCGTTCCTCGCCGAGATGGGCGCGTCGTTCGAGGGGGACCACTTCCTGGTCGACCGCCACGGCCGCGACCTGCTCGACGGCTCCGACCGCGCCGGCCTCCTCGCCCGGGCGCGACGCCCCGAGAGCGGGCCCAGGCCCCCGCGGCCCCCCGGGGGGCCGCCGCCGGTGATGCTCAGCCCCCCCACGGCCGACGGCGTCCGGTTCATCGCGCTGCCGCGCCCGCGGTTCGTCTGGTCCCAGACGCTGCCGTACTACCTCTGGATCCTGCTGCTGATCCTGGCCCTGATCTACGCGCTGGCGGTCCACCTGGTCCGGCCCCTGCGGCGGCTCCAGCGGGCGCTGGACGAGTTCGGCCGGGGGGGGCTGGCGACCCGGATCGGCTCGAACCGTCGCGACGAGATCGGCGACCTGGCCCGGTCGTTCGACGTGATGGCGGACCGGATCGCGTCGCTGATGGCCGCCGAGCGGCGGCTGATCCAGGACGTCTCGCACGAGCTGCGGTCGCCGCTGACGCGCCTGGGGCTGGCCGTGCGGCTGGGCCGCTCGGGCGACCGCGAGGCCGCCATGGGCCGGATCAAGAAGGAGGTGGACCGGCTGTCCGCCCTGGTGGACGAGCTGCTGCGGCTCAACTCGGCCGAGGAGGACCCCCACGCCCGCCACCGCGACGAGTTCCGGCTCGGCGAGCTGCTGGCCGACCTGGCCGACGACTGCGCCGTGGAGGCCGAGGCGAAGGGCTGCCGGATCGACATGCGGGCCGACGCCCCGGCGGTCGCGACGGGCGACCGCGAGCTGATCCGCCGCGCCGTCGAGAACGTCCTGCGCAACGCCGTCCGCCACGCGCCCGAGGGCTCGGCCGTCGAGGTCGCCCTGCGGGCCGACGCCGACGCCGCGACGATCGCCGTGCGCGACCGCGGCCCGGGCGTCCCCGAGGGGTCGCTCGAGGACATCTTCAAGCCCTTCTTCCGCATCGAGGACGACCGCAGCCGGGCCAGCGGGGGCGTCGGCCTGGGCCTGGCCATCGCCCGCCGCGCCGTGGCCCTGCACGGCGGCTCCATCCTCGCCGCCGACGCCGATCCCGGCCTCCTCGTGACCATCCGCCTCCCCCGGGCCCCCGGCCCCGGCGACGAGGGATCGGGCGATGACGCGCGGAATTCGCCCGATCCGTCGGGCGACCCCGGTCCGACGGCCTAGACTTGACGCATGCTGGGGGCCGATCCGGCCGCGCCGGTCGCGAGGAGTGCGAAGATTTCGCATGGCCGACCCCCTTGCATGCCGGCCGTCGCGTCGCTCTAATGAAATTCTTAAGACATGCGTGGTGGAAGGTCTCTCCCCCTCCCACATCGCCCCGCCCCGCCCTCTCGTTCGACGGAGAACGACGGGACCCGGCGGGGGTCCTCGTTCGCACCCTCAAACTCATCCAACCTACAATCGAAGTCCATCTGGAGGTGCCCCATGGCACGTTGTCGTGCCTCCCTGCGCAAAGCGTTCACGCTGATCGAACTCCTGGTCGTGATCGCCATCATCGCCGTGCTCATCGCGCTGCTGCTGCCGGCCGTGCAGTCGGCCCGCGAGGCCGCCCGCCGCATCCAGTGCACGAACAACCTGAAGCAACTCGGCCTGGCCATGCAGAACTACCACGACGCCCTCGGCTCGTTCCCGCCGGGCGCCCGCTACACCTCGTGGGGCACCTGGTACCACTACTCGCTGTCGTTCCTGGAGCAGGGGGGCATCTACAACGCCTTCAACTTCATGGGCTCGACCAACACGACGCCCGCCCTGGGCTACCTGAGCGCCGAGAACCTGACGGCGACGCAGGCCCGGATCAACGCCTTCCAGTGCCCCAGCGACGAGGCCGTGGCCCCGCTCAGCGGCGTGCCCTCGGGCAACTACGTGGCCAACTTCGGCAACACGGGCACCGGCCTGTTCCAGATCAAGGACGCCACCTACTGCTGCGCCACCTATAACGGCGTGGTCTTCCTGGGCGCCCCGTTCTCGTGGATCCGGATCGGCACGGCGCCGGCGCAGTCGTTCGCGGGGACCTTCGGCATCTCCAGCATCACCGACGGCACCAGCAACACGATGCTGCTCTCGGAGGCTATCCAGGGCAAGGTGAGCGGCACCAAGACCGACCTCCGCGGCTTCATCCAGTACGGCTCGTCGTGCGGCTTCGCGACCTACCTGTCGCCGAACTCGAAGCAGCCCGACATGATCAACGACGCCAACTACTGCGCGTATCCGTTCGGCAACAACCCGCCGTGCAAGTTCCGCAACACGCCCCCCGCCGCGTTCCCCGGCGACACCACCCCGGCCATCAACGGCGACACCTACGGCGCCCGCAGCCGGCACCCGGGCGGCGTCAACACCGTGCTGGCCGACGGCTCCGTCCGCTTCGTCAAGGACTCGATCAACCTCGAGACCTGGCGGGCCCTGAGCACCAGCCAGGGCGGCGAGATCATCAGCGCCGACTCGCTGTGATCGACCGCGTCGCAATCACCCCCGCCCACCACGACCGCCCGGATCCCGATCGGAGACGCCCCTGATGCGCAAGTTCTTCCTGTCCGCCCTGCTGGCCTCGCTGACCCTGGGCTTCGCCGGCTGCGGCGACGAGGCCGCCGCCCCCGTCGGCGAGGAGGGCCCGAAGGCCCCCGGCGTGCCGACCGAAGGCCCCGAGGCCCCGAAGGCCGCCAAGTCCAAGCGGAGCTGATCGGCCCGCCGACCAGAACCGAAGAGACGGGACGCCCGCCACCCCGGCGCGCGTCCCGTTCCGCGTTTCGAACGCAGGCCTTCCCTTCCCCCCCTGGTGGGGGAAGCCGGCCGCGAAGCGGTCGATGAGGGGGATCCTCGGGGCGGACCGAGCAGGGAGCGACGGCCCGCATTTCTTCCCTTCCCCCCTGGTGGGGGAAGGTGGCCCGAAGGGCCGGATGAGGGGGATCATCAAGGCGGACGAGGCGAGGAAGCGACGGCGTTCGTGCCCGCCTGGTTCTCCCTCGGTTTCCGTGCTCGTCGCCCCCTCATCCGGCCTTCGGCCACCTTCTCCCACGAGGGGAGAAGGGCGATCGTCGACGGCTCGCCGTTCGATCGTCCGGACGGCTGCCGTGCTCATGCGGCCCCGCCGGGCGGGGATGCAGCGCTCACGCCAGGACGTCGACGTCACTTCCCGGCCCTGTCGACGATCTCCAGGAACGTGGGGCCGAGGAAGATCCAGTTGGTGGGCGTGACGGAGATCGGGCCGTTGATGCCGAAGACGGCCAGCGAGTAAGTCTTGCCCGGCGCCGGGTCGGCCAGCTCGACGCGGTTGGGGTGGTTGAAGCCCCCCGCGACGTTGCCGCCGGCCTGGCCCACCTTGTACGGCAGCTTGCCGTCGACCCAGACCTCGCCGTAGTCGTCCACGGTCGTCTGGAAGAAGACCGACTTCCCCTCGACGCCCGGCGGCAGCGTGACCTTCACGCGATACCAGCAGAAGCAGATCTGGCCCGTCGAACGCCGGTCCTTCAGGGTCTCGGGGGCGACCACCTCCCACTTCGAGTCGTCGTAGTCCGCGGCCATCGCGCGGGGCTCGTAGTTGTACGTCTTGTTGGGCGAGCCGTCCGGGTTCTTGCCCTCGACGGGGACGAGCGTCACGTCATGCCAGCGCCATTCGGCCTTCACGGACTCGGCGCCCGCCCTGGTGCGAAGGTCGATCCGCCTCGGCTCGTCGGCCAGGGCGGGGGCGACGAGCGCGGCGGCGAGCAGGGGGAGGAGCGCGAGACGGTTTCGAATCGTCACTTGTTCGTCTCCCGGATCTGGGCCTTCTCCTCGGCGGTGAAGCGGCTGTCGGCCTTCGGGCCGGGCTCCCAGCAGGATTCGAGGGCGGAGGGGCGGGGCGTCTGGACGGGGATCACGAACGTCTCGGTCCCGTCGGCCGACTTCTCGACCCGGCCGCCGGCCTTCACCACGGCCTGCGCCGCGAGGTCGTCGCAGACGGCGAGGACGTCCGGGAAGGCGTACTCGGTGGAGTTGAACTTGGTCTTCTCGTCGAGGGCGCCGGTGTACTTGGCGGGGAGCTTCGCCGCGCCGATCGCGGTGAAGAGGATCCCGGCGGCGTTCGAGGGGTTGCAGTCCGAGTCCTGGCCGCATCGGGTGGAGACGACGATGGTCTTCTCCGGGTCGCCCTCGCCGTACAAGAGCCCCATGACGATGTAGGCGCCGTTGATCTTGGCGTCGATGTTGAACTTGTACGGCTCCTTCTCGTTCTTGCTGCACGAGAAGCGGCGGTAGGCGGGGTCCTTCTGGTACTTGGCCTCGATCTTGTTCCAGGCGGCCTCCCAGTCGTCGGGGTGCTCCTTGTGCCAGGCGATCACGTCGGCGATGCACTCGGCGTACTGGCTCTCCTTCGGGATGGCGGCGAGCCCGGCGCGGACGATCGTCTCGGGGTCGGTCTCGAAGAACGCCTCGGCGTACATGGCGCCGACGAGCTGGCCGCCGTAGAGGCCGTCGCCGTGGTTCATCAGCCGCCCGAAGGTCTCGCCGAGCCGGATGGCGGTGTTGGGGAGCCCCGGGGCGATGAGGCCGGAGAAGTCGGCCTCGATCTGATAGTCGATGTCGTCGGCGTGGTCGTTGAAGGCGGGGTGGCCGCTGTCGGGCGGGGCGATCCCCTCGCGGAGCCGCTTGCGGCCGGCGGCGTTGGCGTGCCAGAGGGGGTACTTGCTGTTGGCGAAGTCGATCCCCGCCTGCCGCGTCGTGGCGTCGAGCCCGTGCTTCTGGAGCGTGCGGAGGAACGTCATCTCGACGTAGATGTCGTCCTGGTCGAACTGGTTGATCGTCTCGGGCGTCCAGGCCGGGACCTTGTCGGCCGGCACGATCGCCCCCTGCCAGCGGAATTCGGTCGGCCCGCCGATCCCGACTCCGGCCATCTGGCCGATCCAGCCCCCCTTCATCTTGTCGCGATACTCCTCGCGCGAGAGCCGGCGTTCCTTGGGCTCGTCGTCGGCGCGGAGCGGGGAGGCGAGGGCGAAGGCCGCGAGCGTCAGGCCGATGGAGAAGAAGAGTCTCATGTTTATGCACCTTTAGGCGTTGGGCCGGTTCGGGCGGAATGGCCGAGGGGCCGCGTCTCCGCGGCCCCTCGGTTCATCGTCGTGGCGGTCTCACTCCGCCTTCCCCGTCGCGGCCCAGAGGGCGCCGCGGCGCAGCCAGGGGGCGACCTCGGGGTCGGCCAGGGCGGTCACGTCGTGGCCGAGGACGCAGGTGAAGACCCGCCCCTTGCCGTACGGGTTGACCCAGACGACGGGCTCGTCCTTGCCGGTCCCCTTGGGCTTCTCGGGGTCGGAGTAGGCGGTGGCCAGGACGACGGCGCCTTCGGGGAGCAGGCTGTTCTGGTACAGCTCGTCGACGACGTGGTCGAACTTGTCGGGCAGGCCCTTCGAGACCGGGTGGTCGGCGTCGGTCTTCTTCACGGTGAAGGCGTGCGGGGGGCCGTGGAAGCCCTGCTTCCGCCAGCCGCCGAGCGCCTTCTCGTACTCCTCCCAGTTCGGCGAGGTGAAGGCGCTCGACGCGAAGTGGTACGAGACGAGGCCCTTGCCGTCGTCGCGCACGGCCTTCAGGAAGGCCGCCTTGTTGGCGTCGGACCACTGGGTCTCCGGGGCGCCCTTGTCGGTGTTGCGGTAGTTCAGCACGAGCACGTCGTACTTCGCCAGGTTCTCGTCGGTCAGGTCCTTGCCCGGGGTGGTCGTCACGTCGACCGCGATCTTGCCGCCGTCGGCGAGGATCCCCTTCAGGGCCTCGTGCGTCCTCTTCCAGTCGTGGGCGCCCACCTCGTCGCCGGTGATGATCAGGGCCTTCACGGGCGCGGGCTCGGCCGGCTTCTCCTCGGGCTTGGGGGCGGGCGCGGGCGCTGGGGCGGCGGCGACGGGCGTCGCGGGCTGGGTGATCGGGTCGAGCGCGATCGGGCCGAAGACGGGGACGGCCATGTCGGCGCCGTCGGTCAGGTTGCAGTAGGGGTCGTAGCCGTGGCCGTACCAGAGGAACGCGCCCGGCGGGACCGGCTTCGAGAGCTTCAGGACGACCGAGTCGCGGCTGCGGCCGACGTGGGCCTCATAGATCAGGGCGATCGGCGAGCCGTCCTCCTTGCGGATCGAGAAGCCGGCGATGTGGGTCTCGGGCTGGAGCCCGGCCGCCGCCGTCGAGGGGGCCCCCGTCGCCCTCATGGCGCCGTACATCATGCCGGGGCCGCCCCGGCCGCCGCCCATCATCCCGCCGCGCATCATGCCCGGGGCCATCGCGCCGGGGCCGGGAAGGCCGGCCAGGTTGACGCCGCGGAACTTGACCTCCAGCGTGTTGTTCGGGCCGACGGAGACGCGGTCGAGCGTCGGGGTCGCCGCGCCGAGCTGGCCGAAGAGCTGCCGCTGGGCGATCTTCGCCAGCCGGGCGCCGGCGCGCTTCAGGCCCTGGGTGCCGACGTGGATCGCGTCGTCCAGCTCCAGGTCGATGACCGAGATCACGGCCGTGTTCGCCAGGCGGTCGGGCAGGACGCGCTGGGCCTCCTGCACGCGGTTCCAGCCGGCGGGGTCGGCGTCGTTGACGAAGCGGCCGATCTGGACGTAGTAGAACGGCAGGTCGGCCTGGCCGAGGTCGGAGCGGACGGCCGCGATGAAGTCGGCGAAGACGCGCTCGAAGATCTTCGAGGCGTCGGGCGACGAGTCGCTCTCGCCCTGATACCAGAGCACGCCCTTGACCCGGCCGCCGGTGAGCTGGACCTGGCGGAGCATCGATCCGTACAGGCTGTTGCCGCCTTCGCCCTTCTTCGCGGGGTCCCACTGCTGCATGCTGGTGCCGCCGTGCGCGGCGGTGACCAGGCCGACCGGGACGCCCGTGGCGCGGACCATCTCGACGGCGAACGGCAGCCCCAGCCCGGCGCCCTTGGTGCGCGTCTTGTGGGTCTGGGCCGCGCGCTCGGCGCGGGTGGCGGGGTCGCCCGAGTGGACCGGGTCCGGCGAGTCGACCAGCCAGTGCAGCGGCTCGGCCGCCTGGGCCCACTGGCCGTCCATCCCCAGCGCGAAGACCTTCGGGTCCGGCGGGGTGACGTCCACCAGGTCGCCGACGCCTTCCATGTTCGACTGCCCCGCCAGCACCCAGAGGTCGCCGACGTAGACCGGGCCGACCGGCACCGTGCTGACGACGTTGGAGTTCGGCATCTCGAACGTCACGTTGACCGTGTAAGGCCCGCCGACGGGCACGCCGACGAGCTTGCCGTCGATGAACGCCGGCGCGACGGGCGCGCCGCTCAGGACGGCGCGGACGTTCTTCGCGTCCTTGATCTCCGCCTTGTCGCCGAGCGCCACCGGGATCTCGGCCAGGCCGTTCACGTCGCGCTGGAAGACCTGATAGGGGGCGACGCCCTTGACGATCCCGTCGGCCCGCATCGCGGGGGGGAGGCCTTCGTTCTCGAAGCCGCCGCGGCCGCCCTGGGCGAGCGCCGTCGCGGAGAGCCCGGCCGTCGCGACGACGCCGAACCAGAGTGGGAGGAGCCGAGAGGTCCGCATGGCCGTGGTTCTCCTGGACGGAAGGGCGGAGAGGCCGCCCGGGGGCGGAGCCGCGATCGACGACGCTTTGTCCTCGTCGCCGGACGAAAGCCACATGGTACTCCTCGCGCCGGGGCCCCGAAAGGGAGTACGCGGGGCGTCTCCGAGGGTCCGGTCATCGAACGAAGGCGGGCCGGACGATCCCCCAGACGGCGTCGGCCATCGCGCGGGCGCCCTCGGGCGTCAGGTGGACCGTGTCCGACGTCGCGCCCGGACGGAGGAGCACGCCCAGCAACATCCGTTTGGGGATCAGGATCGCCCCGTGCCGCCTCGCCAGCGAGCGCTGGACGCGGCCGAAGGCGTGGAAGGTGGGCGGCAGGGGCAGCTCCATCAGGACCACGACCCGGCCCGGCCGCGCGAGAGCCGCGAGCAGCCGGTCCAGTTCGACCTCGAAGCGGTCGACCGGCGTGCCGCCTAGCAAGTCGTTGCCGCCGATCTCCAGGAGCACGAGGTTCTCGTCGGCCGCGACCTCGCGGGCCAGCTCCCGCGCGGTCGCCACCCCGGCCCCCGCCCGCGCGTGGACGCGGACCGAAACCCCGTGCTCGCGGGCCAGGATCTCGGGCCAGCCGACGACCCGCGCTTCGCCCGTCCCGGCCGTGAGCGAGTCCCCGACGACACCGAGAATTGGGCGGTGGATCCGGGGCAGGGCGGGGCGCGCGTGGTGACGAGCTTCGCCTCCCGCCGCCCCCAGCCAGAGCAGGACGACCGCGAGCCGCAGCCCGATCACCCGCGAGGGGGTCCGCCCCCCGAGCGCCTCGACGACCGCCCACGCCGACGTGACGACGCCCATCACGACGGCGAACCACGTCGCAAGCGGCGTCGCCGATGCGACCGCCAGGACGACGCCGACCGCCGCCAGCCCGTTCCGCACCGTCCGCAAACCCCGCCGCGAGGCGTACGCCGAAAGTCCGACGGCCGCGATCACGCACCCCGCGCCCGCGAAGAACGCCTGGCCGCTCGCGACGTGGAAGATCAGCCATCGCGTCGGCATGGTCGCCTCCGGGCGCCTCGCGGGTTCGTCAGCTCCCCGCGCGCCAGCGGCGGGTCATGTCCAGGGGCTCGCCGGTCTCGAGGAGGGACTTGAGGCTGGCGAGGATCGCCGGCCAGCCCTGCGAGGTCGCCTCGATGAGCTTCGAGCCGTCGCGATCGATCTCGTGGAGTACCGTCAGCTTCACGGCGTCGCCCATCGGCTCCAGCTCGTAGGTCAGGCGGGAGAAGCCCTCCTCGTGCAGCTCGGGCTTGAACTCGTTGCGCCAGGTGAGGACGAGGCGGCGATGGGGGTCGAACTCCTGGATTTCGCCGGTGTCGGCGACGCGGCCGTCGGGGAGGAGGATCCGCCAGGACGCGCCGGGCTTCCACTCGCTCTCCTGCCAGGTCCCGCCCCAGTACTGGCGGGTGAACTCCGGGTCGAGGAGCGCCCGCCAGAGCTTCTCGGGCGTGGTGCGGACGTAGGTCACGTAGACGAACCGCGATTCAGCCATCGGGGTCTCCTTCCAGCTTCGCCTTGAGGTCGGCGAGCGCGCGCAGGCGGCCGCGATCGAACCGGCCGATCCATCGGTCGGCGATCTCCTGGATGGGCGCCGGGTTCAGGTGGTGGAGCTTCTCGCGGCCCCGACGGATCGGGACCACCAGCGACGCCTCCTCCAGCACCCTCAGGTGCTTGGCCACCGCCTGGCGCGTCATCCCCATGTCTTCGCAGAGCCGGCGCAGCGTCTGGCCGTCCTCGGCGCGGAGCCGGTCCAGCAGGAGCCGACGCCCGGGGTCGGCCAGGGCCTTGAAGACCTTGTCGGAGGGGTCGGCTTCCATGGCGTGATTATGCAACCGTTCGGTTGCGTGTCAAGTTCCGTCGCCCCTTCTCCGGCGCGTCGGGTTGTGCGATCATCCGGGCCGGCGGGTGCGGGAAAGTCGGGAATCGTGCGGATCGAGGGACGCCGGATGGCCGTTGATCTCGGATCGAAGGACGGCGGCGAGGCCGCGGCGCTGATCGTGGTGCACGGGGTGGGCAACCAGGAGCGGGGGGCCACGATGGGGGCCTTGCTCCGGACGCTCGGGCTGGTCTCGCCGCGCGGGGCGGGGACGCAGCTGGTCGCCGGCCGCGAGGTGCTCGCGCGGTCGGGGTCGGCGGGGATCGCGCCCCAGGGGTTCGACCCCGATCGGAACGACGCCTACTGCCCGCACGCGCTGCTGGAATGGGGCGACGACGCCCCCGGGCCCAAGCCCTGCTACGAGTTCTACTGGGCCGACGAGAGCCGGGTGGGGGACTCGGTGTGGAACCGGGCGCGGAGCTACTGGCAGCTCCTGGTGGGGCTCCCCCGGCTGGGCCTGTATGCGCTGGACCCGCCCAGGGGTGAGGCTCGCGGTCCTCTCGATCGGATCGCGCAGGGAGCCTACACGATCGCCTGGGGGGCGCTGGTGCTCCGGTTCCTGGTCGCCCTGGTGATGGTCGGGCTCCAGTTCGGCGGCGTCGCCGGCTGGACGCGGCTCTACGGCCTGCTCGCCCGCGCCGACCTGCTGCGGACGGGGGCCGACCTGCTTTTGCTGCCGGTGCTCCTGGTCTGGCTGCTTGGCTCGCGGCGGCCGGGCCGGGCCTCGCGGGCCGCCGCCTTCCACACCGCCCTGATCGCCCTTGCGGCGGCCACGGTGCTGACCGACCTGATCACGATGAGCCTGCGCCTGCCGCTGCAAGACCTGTCGATCCGGGCGATCGTTTCGCTGGTCCTGGAGGGAGACCCGGCCGACGCCCTGGGCCTGGGGATCGAGGACGGGTCTCGGCTCGATCCGCCGGCGCTCCTCTACGTGCTGAACTCGCTGTCGGGGCTGACGTCGATCCTGGGCTACGTCGTGATCCTGGCCTGGGGGGCGTGGGCCGGGCTCGGGCGACTCGTCCGCGCCTTGCGGGGCGGCGGGGTGCCCTCGCGGCGGCTCGCGTGGCCGTCCGGGTGGTGGTCGGCGATCGCGGTCGTCGTGCTGCTGATCCACCCGCTCGCCTTCCAGGCGGGATGGCGGGTGGTGACCGGGGACCGGCCCGGGGATTGGGCGCTGGTCTCGCCCCAGGAAGACCAGGAGGACCGGGCGCAGGTCGTCGAGGCCCAGGTCTTCCGGGCCTACTCCGGGTTCGTCGTCCTGGTCGTCCTGCCGTTCGCGACGGCCTCGTTCCTGCTGCTGACGTCGTCCTCGGTGCGGAGTTCGCTGGGGCCGGGGCTGGAGCTGGCGCTCGACGTGCTGAACTACCTGCCGCCGAGGCGGCGGATCGACGCCCACGGCGTGAGCCGGTTCCTGCTGGGGGGGCGGCGCGCCGCGAGTCGGCCGCCGCTCGACGCGATCCTCCAGGCGCGCCTGCGCGCCCTGATCGAGCTGGCGGCGCGGCGGCACGGCGGGCCGGTGCAGGTCGTGGCGCACAGCCTGGGGTCGATCGTCGCCGTCTCGGCGCTCGACGACTGGGAGGGCCCCGGCGGCGAAGGCGCGGCCCCGATCGTCGACCTGACCACGATGGGGAGCCCGCTGATGATGCTGGCGGCTCGGCTGCCGAACGAGTTCGGCGCGGGGAGGGCCGACGGCGGCCGTCGGGCGATGCCCGCCGTGTCCCGCTGGCGGAACTTCTACTACTACCAGGACGCCATCGGCCGGAGCCTCGACCCCGAGGCCGCGCCGAAGGGGCCGCCCCCGGAGTTCCTCCCCGACCTCCCGCTCGGCGACGGCACGCACACCGACTACTTCGCCGACCCCCGCTTCGCGCGGGCGTTCGCCGGGTCAGCTGGGGGGTGAGGCGGGCCGGCAGTTCTGGGGGTAGATGCGGCAGTAGAGCCGGCGGAACATCGAACTCTGGCTGCTCACGAAGGCCGGGGCCGCCTGCGGGGCCGGCGCGACGACCAGCAGCGACACCGCCACCATCGGCGCCGCCTCGCCCGGCGCGGGGGCGAAGCCCGTCGGGGCCGCCTTCGACGGCGCGACCGGGGCCTGGGCGGCCGGGGCCGACTTCGACGGCGCGACCGGGAACGGCGCGCCGGGAAGGGCCTTGGTCGGGACCGGCGGCGTGGGGGGCGGAAACGGCTCCACGGGCGCAGTCCGCGCCAGCAGGTCGGCCGTGGCCGCGTCCAGCTCGGCGAGCACGGCGTCGCGGTCGGTGGCGACGGGCCCGGACGACCAGGCCGCGACGGCGTCGCCCAGCGGGTCGTCTTCCGGCTCGCTGGGCTCCTTCGGCAGAGTCATGTCCATCCGCCGGATGAGCTTCGACTCGGGGTCGATCCAGATGCGGACGACGGGGGCCTGGACCATCGGCTGCATCGCCACGATCCAGGCGGGGCGGCCGTCGAGGTCCCGATCCGGCTCGCAGCGGAGCCCTTGCGAGCGATCGCGGACCCGTTCCAGGGCCTCGGGCTCGACCATCAGGGTCGCCAGCGTCTCCAGCAGGATGGGGCCGGCGAGCTGGAGCAGCTCCACCTGGCGCACGTCCGGCGGCGTGGGGGTCGTCCTCATCTCCGCGATCGGCCCGGGATCGCGTCGGCCGAGGAAGCCGTCGGCCACGAACGGGCTGAACGGCGAGGCCAGGAACGGATTGACCGCCGTCTTCCCCCCCGGCCCGGCGGCGATCGCGGTCACCCCCTTCGCGTCCCAGAGCATCCGATCCGAGCGGACGAACCGCAGCGGGACCTCGACGCCGAGCGTCGCGGGCTCCCCGCCCCGGCGGTAGTCCAGCGTCACCGCGCCGCGGTCGGCGTAGGCGGCGAGCCCCCGGTACGCCGCGACGACCTCGCCCAGCCGGGCCTCGGCCGACGGCTCCTCCGCCGTCGCGGGCGGGTTCCAGGCGAGGACGAGCGTCAAGGCCGCGATCAGGGAGGATCCGTGAGTCACCGGAATGTCCTCAACAATCAACAGGTTGAGGCCTTCGTGCGCCAGGGCCGTCTGGCTTGCCCAGGTCTCGCGGTCTTTCCAAAATGTAGCCGTCCGATCGCGGCCGGGCAAGGAATCCGTGGCGACTCCCCGCGGGGTGCGACCGATGGTTCGCGGCCCACCAACCGGGACTGATTACGATGTGAGCATCGCTGATTAATTCTAAGGAATAAAGAGATCCGGCGGATGTCGGGTCGCCGTCCGTAATGGTCGACGAAGGCTTTAGTTGTGGCGATTTTCTGGGGTTGTCGGGGTATGGCGCGGGGTTAGCGATTAGGCACTCCGGATGCGGTCTCGTGGAAGCCCGGCGCCCCGGCCGCGGCTGCCACGACCGCGCGCCGGCGGTCGTGCGGCGCGAGGCTCGCGGCGTGGTTCGCTGAAAATTCTCTTGACGGCCTTTTCGCGAGTCACTGGGCGGCCTCGATGTGGTAGAAGAGAAGGGCTTCGCAGCGTCAAGGTGCGAGCGTCCCGCCCTCGCCTCGACGCCCGCCGACGCGCGTCCCGCATGTCCTTGCTGATCGGTTTGAAATTCGGAGGTGTTGGTCCATGGGCTCTTCCGCGAAGTCTCGGGCGACGGCCGCCGCGATCACCTCGGCCCTGGTGGCGAGCCTGCTGGGGGCCGGCTCGCTTCTCGGCTGTTCGCCGGCCGAGATGGGCTCGATCGACATGGCCAAGGCCAAGTCGATCGCGGCGGAGTCCGGCATCGACCAGAAGCGGGGCCTCGCCGGGGGCACCCCCAAGAAGAAGCGCGGGACCACCGTGCAGCCGGGCCTGCAGGGCCGGATGGAGGCCCGCTGAGGCGCCTCCCGCCCCCCAAATCACTCGAAGTCTCGTCATCGTCTCGATTTCTTTTCCCGACTTCCCTCGTACGTCCCAATGAGGTTCCTCCCTTGAAGACGTCCCTTATCCCCCGCTCCCGCGGCTTCACGCTCATCGAGCTGCTGGTGGTGATCGCCATCATCGCGGTCCTGATCGCGCTCCTGCTGCCGGCCGTGCAGTCGGCCCGCGAGGCCGCCCGCCGCGCCCAGTGCGTCAACAACCTGAAGCAGCTCGCGCTGGCGGCGGCCAATTACGAGTCGTCCGCGGGCATCCTCCCGCCGGGGCACATCGGGGCCTCGACGCAGGGCGGCACGTCGCTGTACACGGGCGTCAGCGCCTTCGTGCACCTGCTCCCCCAGATGGAGCAGACGCAGATCGCCAACGCCTACAACTTCGTGGTCTCGAACGCGGCCCCGCACAACCAAACGATGGCCGGCGTGGGGATCTCGGCCCTCTGGTGCCCGAGCGACCCGGTGGCCAGCCAGCCCTCCGCGCTCGACCCGGGCTACAACGTCTTCACCCCCCCCGGCTCCCGGCAGATGCACCTGAGCTACGCCGCCTGCCGCGGCATGTGGTACTCGGCCACCCCCGCCGACTCCAGGGACACCTGCCTTTCCACGATCCAGCAGGCCTCGCTGGGCGTGATCTTCCCCAACGGCGCGGCCCGCCTCTCGGCGATCACCGACGGCACGAGCAACACCATGATCTTCGGCGAGCGGGCCCGGGGCGTGCTGGCCGCGGCCGACCTGCCGGGCTACCACTGGTGGCAGTCGGGCTGGTGGTCGGACTCGCAGTTCGACACCAACTTCGCCCCCAACGCCCACAAGAACTTCAAGACCCAGATCGCCGTCGACGGCTGGTGGTGGATGCCGCTCCAGGCCGCCTCGAGCTTCCATCCCGGCGGCGTCAACGCCTCGTTCTGCGACGGCTCGGTCCGCTTCCTGAAGGACTCCATCGCCAGCTGGCCGATCAACAACGCCGCCGGCGGCGACCCCGTGGGCCTCACCTACGGCGCCACTTGCTCCGAGCCCCAGATGGGCACCGCCCGGCCCGGCATCTATCAGGCCCTCTCCAGCAAGTCCGGCGGCGAGATCACCAGCGCCGACGCCTTCTGAGCGACCCGCAAGCTCCGATCGATCCCGCTCCGAACCCCGCGACGCCCGCCGGGGGCCTTCAGGCCTCCCGGCGGGCGTCGTCGTCGATCAGCCGTGCGAGTCGCCGGCCGTACTCCTCCTTCATCGGCAGGTCGCGGTCGACCCGGATCCGGCGGCGGGCCGCCTTCACGGCCAGGCCCCGCACCGGGTCGAAGCCTTCCTTCTCGTAGCGTTCCCACCAGAGGCCCGTCCCCCGCCGCTGCCACGCCGGAACCCGGGCGAAGTTGACGCCGCGGCGGTGGAGCAGGTCGTGCTTGAACGCCGAGGACTTGCCGTGCAGCGCGGCGGTCGCCTCCGCGGGGCCCATCCCGCCCTTGCGGAGCGTCCAGTAGCACCAGCCGTTGAGCGCGCATCGGCCCGCGTCGGCCTGCCGCCATCGGAAGTAGTCCACCACGTCCTCGCCGCGCGAGCCGACCCACGCGCGGGAGTCGAACCAGGCGACCGCGCCGCAGGCCGTCGCGAACGCGGCGCTCGCCAGCGCCGCCGAGAGGCTGACGGCCTTCTCGACCTCGCGGTCGAACAGGGCCCAGTCGCGCGGCAGGAGCAGCGAGACCTCGTCGCTCTCGGTGTAGGCGTACGCCCCCTGGAAGCGCTCCAGGAGCGCCCGGGCCACGTCGGTCATGTGTTCGTGGAAGGTTGCGTCGAACGGCTTCTCGAAGCGATCGGCGGTGAACCGGGTGAAGCCGTGTCCGTCGACCCGCAGGACCACCCAGGCCGACGGCGGCAGCCGCAGCGCGTGGTAGCATTCGCCGGCGCGCATCCGGCCCTCGAAGCTCGAAGCCCTCATCGCCCCCCCTCGTCGAACCCCACCCGCTCCAGCCGGTCGAACCCCTCGTCGAGCGTCGGCCGCTGCAGCCGCCGCGCGGTGATGAACAGGGCGGCGTCGGGCACGCGGCCCCTTCCGGCGCGTCCCGCGTTACGCCGGAGGCACTCGGCGATCGGCACGTCGAAGAAATAGCCGACGACCGAGGCCCCGCGCTCGCGGGCCAGCCGGATGATCGCCGCGCGGTCCTCGACGGTCGGGTTCGTGTTGTCGACCACCACCGACCGCCCCCCGAGCAGGGCCTCGTCGAGGAGCCGCATCTGCCGTCTCTGGGGCCGGCGGTTGTTGCGCAGGAGGTCCTTGCTCACCAGGACGTGCGTGGCCGCGAACCGCTCCCGGTGGAACGTGCTCTTCCCCGCCCCCTGCAGCCCGACGAACACCAGGACTTCCATCGTCCGCCCCCGCCGGCTCGCCGAGTCCCGCCCGTGCCGACACGATCCGCGGGGCGCGGGTTCGCCGCGTCAGGCTCAGAACACGACCCAGCGATAGACGGCGTACAGGCAGGCGATCACCCCCAGGATGAGCCACCAGGGCTTCCGGGCGTAGGGGGCGTCCTCGCGCGAGATGTAGGTGTGGCAGTGCGGGCAGCGCTCCGATTCCTCGTGGATCGGGTTGCGGCAATAGGGGCAGGGGATCGTCTCGTCGCCGTCGTCGTCGTCCGGCTCGGGATCCTCCCGCTCGTCGTCGTCCCATACGTCGTCGTCGCCCCAGCGTGGCATGGCCGCCGATCCTCGTCTCGTCCGGACGCGTTGTTGGGATCCCCGTCGCCGCCCCTCGACCTTATCACCGGCGGCCGTCGGCGAGAACCCGCCCGTCCTCGAAGCGACCTCCGCCCGCCGATCGCGGCCGACTCACGCCTCGTCCGCCAGCCCGTCCGGGGCCTCCGGCGCGCGGGCCCGGCCCGGCTGCAATCCGATCGCCAGCCCGATCAGCAGGATCGAGCCGGTCGCGGCCGCCATGAGCGGGCCTCGCAGGTTGCGGGAAGGGGCCGCCGGCGTCTGGGCCTGGTGCACCAGGGTGCTCCCTACGAAATTCCGATCGTCGAAGAACTTGGCGTCTTCCAGCTTGCGGCGGACCTCCTCCTGCATCCGGGAAATCTCGTCGATCCGCCTCTTCTCCAGGTGGGCCGTCACGTCGTCGCGGCTCGCGACGGGCAGGGCGAGCAAGGCCCGGAGGCCGGCCTGCGTCTTCTTCAGGTCGGCCGCCTTCTCGGGGTCGCGCTCCCGGGCCAGGTCGAGGTCGACCTGGACCAGCCGCTCGGCCGTCGACCGGGCGAGATCCTCGGTCAGCGAGGTGAACGAGATCGCCGACGCGTCCTCGGGCGAGACGACGCCGGGCCGGCTCGACCGGGAAGTTTGCTCCGCGAGGCGCTCGGTTAGTTGATGCATCTCTTCGTCGAGACGCTTGGCGTAGTTATCCAGTCTTGAGATGAACCACCGCTGGTCACCGCTCTGGTAGTCGGACTGGAGATTCATGTAGCTCCCGACCACCGCGTTCACGACCGCCGCGGCCTCTTTCGGCGAGGGGGAGGCGTACGCGACGCGGATGAACAAGGTGTTCCTGGGATTCTCGACCCGCAGGCCGGCCCGGACTTCCTCGCGCGGCGAGGCCGAGTCCCTGGCCACGGCGGAGTTCGAGACGTCGAGATCCGAAAGGGCCGTATCCAGGATGGGATCCGAGGTGAGCGTGGCCATCTCGGTCTCGATGACGTGCTCCAGGCCGAGGCCCCGGTCCGGTCCCGAGGTCGAGAACAGCCCCGCCGGGGGCGGCGAGACGCGGATCATCGTATGGGCCTCGTATTCGGGCTGCACCAGGGCGAAAATCGCGCCGTCGACGGCGGCCGCCGCGATCAGCGAGACGAGCAGGAAGGCCGTCAGGCGTCGTCGGGTCGATCGGTGCGAGTCGGGCACGTTCATGGGCCGCGTTCCTCGGTCGTGCTGGAAGAATTCGTTGTTCAGGTTGATTCGGGACGGATAAGTTATCGTCGGGAATTCGGCCCGGAACAAGAGCCCGTGGCCGAAACGCCTCGGAGGGTCGGGCCCTGGCGGCGTGGCGCGGCGGGTCGTATGATCTCCACCCGATGCCGGAGAAGTCCGGGCGGATCGACGGGCGAAGGGAAGGGGGGCGCGTGGTGGAGACCTGGCTGAAGCGCGGGGCCGACCAGGCGGAGGCGACGGCGGCCGACGCCAAGGTCCGCGAGACGGTCGAGCGGATCCTGGACGACGTCTCCCGGCGCGGCGACGCGGCGGTCCGCGAGCTGTCTGTGAAGTTCGACGGCTGGGATCGCGAGGACTACCGCCTCTCCCCCGCCGAGATCGACGCCTGCCTCGCCGCGCTGAGCGCGCGCGACCTCCAGGACGTGGCGTTCGCGCAGGCCCAGGTGCGGAACTTCGCCCGGGTCCAGCGCGAGGCCCTGCGCGACGTGGAGGTGGAGACGCTCCCCGGCGTGATCCTCGGCCATCGGAACATCCCGGTGGGCTCGGCGGGCTGCTACGTGCCGGGGGGGAAGTACCCGCTGCTGGCCTCGGCCCACATGTCGGTCGTCACGGCCAAGGTGGCGGGGGTGCCCCGGGTCGTCACCTGCGCCCCGCCCTATCAGGGGAGGCCCGCCGCCGCGATCGTCGCGGCGCAGCACCTGGCGGGGGCCGACGCGATCTACTGCCTGGGGGGCGTGCAGGCGGTCGCCGCGATGGCGCTGGGGACCGAGACGATCGAGGCGGTCGACATGCTGGTCGGCCCCGGCAACGCGTTCGTCGCCGAGGCCAAGCGGCAGCTCTTCGGGCGGGTCGGGATCGACCTGTTCGCCGGGCCGACGGAGACCCTGGTGATCGCCGACGAGACGGTCGACGCCGAGCTGTGCGCGACCGACCTGCTGGGCCAGGCCGAGCACGGGCCGGACTCGCCGGCGATCCTGCTGACGACCTCGGAGACGCTCGCGCGGGGGACGATGGCCGAGGTGGAGCGGCTCCTGAAGATCCTCCCCACGGCGGCGGTCGCCCGCCAGGCCTGGGAGCGTCACGGCGCCGTCTGCGTCGCGGCCGACGACGCCGAGATGGTGCGGATCGCCGACCGGATCGCCTCGGAGCACGTCCAGGTCATGACCCGAGACCCGGACTACTTCCTGGCGAACATGCGGAACTACGGCGCCCTGTTCCTCGGCCCGCGCACCAACGTGGCGTTCGGCGACAAGGTGATCGGCACCAACCACACGCTGCCGACGAAGCGGGCCGCGCGGTACACCGGCGGGCTCTGGGTCGGCAAGTTCCTCAAGACGTGCACGTATCAGCGGGTGCTCACCGACGAGGCCTCGGCGCTCGTCGGCGGCTACTGCTCGCGGCTCTGCGCCCTGGAGGGGTTCGTCGGCCACGCCGAGCAGGCCAACATCCGCGTCCGGCGCCACGGGTGCCGCGAGGTCCCCTACGGCGGCGTCGTCCCGGCCGAGCTGGAGTGAGTGCGATCGTGGCCCGGAGCTTGGGAGGTCCGCCATGTCGTGGCATACGAGCGCCGTCCTGATCGGCGTGGATCGGTCGGACGGGATGGCGGAGTTCCTGGAAGAACTGGGCTTCCCCGAGGCGCGTCGCGTCCGGTCGGTCTCGTTCCAGGAGGCATCGGGCTTCGGCGACGCCGACGGCCCTTTGACGGTGGCCGTGGCGACCGTCGACGGCTGGACCTCGATCTGGGGCCCGCTGCTGGTCGCGGACGGGGAGGCGTTGCTGCGGGCCTCTCGGCAGGCCCCCGTCTTCACGCTCATCATGGAGGGGGGCTCGGGGACCTACAGCTTCGAGTGGTATCGGGACGGCTCCCGAGTCCGGCTCTGGCTGGCGCAGCGGGGCGAGGTCCTCCGGGAGGAGGGCGAGCCGCTGGCCGAGGAGCGCGAGACCTTAGGCGACGACGGCGACGGCGAGCAGCGGATCCTCAAGCTGATGGACTCGCTGACGGTCCCCTTCGAGCGCCTCGCCTCGGCGGAATACGACCTCTACGAACTCCCTTGCGACTGATCCTCACGCGACGCACGAGAATCCAGGAGCCGACGACATGGCGGAGCATGGCCGACGTATCGAGACGCTGTCCTTCAAGCCCAACGGCAAGGTCCCCAACAGCCGCTTCCCGGTGCTCATCCACCGCGCCGGGATCAAGGCCCCGCCGGGCGTCGACATGGCCGACGCCATCGAGGCCACGTTCCGCCGCCACGACTGGCTGAACAACTGGCGCGAGCTGGGGGTCTACGACTACTACCACTTCCACTCCACGACCCACGAGGTCCTGGGCATGGCGCGCGGGAGCATCACCCTCCGGCTGGGGGGCGAAGGGGGGACGGTCGTCGTCCTCGCGCCCGGCGACGTGGTGGTCCTCCCCGCCGGCACCTCGCACACCCGGCTGGAGAACTCGCCGGATTCCCACATGGTCGGCGGCTATCCCGAGGGCCGCGACTGGGATTTGATCCGCGACGAGGAGGTCACCGAAGCCGAGTCCCGCGCCGCGATCAAGCTCATCGGCAGCCTCCCCATCCCCGCCCGCGACCCCGTCACCGGCGAGCCCATGACCCTCTGGCGCGACGCGCCGCGGACCTACGGCATCCAGTTCTGAGGCAAGCCGGCCGGCCTTCCGGGGTCAGGAGGACGCCTTCTTGCGGGCCCGCTTCGCCTTGCCGGTGTTGGCGACGAACTGCTCGCCGGCGCGCGAGCCCGCCTGTTTCTTGGCGTCGGTCGCCTCGCGTTCGGCGGGGGTCAGCTCGTCCCAGGCCTTCCTGGGGAGGTAGCGGGCCGTCTCACCCTCGCGGACGGCGGGCTCGCCGTCCTTCGTGGTCCACTCCTCGTCGGTCCACTCCTCCAGGCTCTTCTGGGCCTCGGTCGCCTCGGCCTTGGACTTCGTGTAGCCGCCGCCGGCCTTCTTGTACGCGGCGGCCAGGAGCTGCGACTTGCGGGCGCTCCACTCGCCGGCCTTTCCCCCCTTGTCCCCGTCCTGGATCTCGGCCTTCAGGCGGTCGCGGAGTTCGGGGTCGGTGTAGGTCCTGGGCGACGACTTGCGGGCCGACTTCGCGGGGGCCTTGTTCGCGGACTTCTTCCTCGCGGGCATGGATCAGGCCCCCGCCTTCCGCGACGCCTTCTCCTTCTCCTGATGCTTGCGATACCGTTCCAGGAGCCGCGTCCCCTTGTCGGCGAGCTTGCGGGCGGCCTCGGGCGTCCTGGGGACGGGCTCGCCCCAGGCGTGGGCCTGGAGGGCCAGGCGCGTCGGCTTGCCGTCGTCGTCGCGCAAGGGGCCGCGCAGGGTGGCGAAATGGCGGCGGAGGAACGAGCCCTTGCGCTTCATCTCATCGGGCGTCATGTCGCTCAGCCGCTTCTTCACGCCCGGCTTGAGCTTCGCTCCCTCGGCCTTGCGGTAGTGCTCGCGGCCGGCGGCGGTGAGGCCCCCCTTGGGATCCTTGCGGGCCTTGGTCCTGGTCGTCATCGGCGGGTCCTCTCGCCAGCCGCGCGGGCGGGGCTCGTCCATCGGGATGGTAATGGTCGGCGTCTCCGGATGCGAGGAGACGCATCAAGCAAGATCCGCGCCGGCCGCCGCGAGGGTGCCCGGGATCTCAAGGGGAAGGCGCCGGGAGCCCCCCTGCGGGGGATTTTCCGCGTCGCGGTCAGGCCCGCGGCCTGGGACGCCTCCGAGGGGGCGCGCCGGCCGTTCCGGAAGGTCGCCTGGCTGAATCGGCCGGTCCTGTGTACAATTCGGCGCGACCACCGGAAACATGCACAGGTGTTGTCGTGCGTGATCCGGGACCGCAAGGAGAGGATCGAGCGCGAGCGCACGGAGACCGCAACGGATTGAGGGGTGCAACGATGCGTCTTTGCCTGGTCGAGGATCTCGCGGCGGCCGATCTTGAGCCCTTGACGCTCACGCGGCCGGTTTACGACCTGTGGCTCGGCTGTTCGTCGCTGGGCGAGAAGATCGCCAGGGCGTTCGGGGTCGGCCCCGGCCCCAACCGCCGGGGGGCCCTGGTCCGGGCCTCGCTGGCGGAGGTCCAGCGCCGACGCGAGCCGCACGTGGTGTTCAACGACCGCGACTGGCTGGCCCGGGGCCCGCTGGTCGTCGCGCGGGGCCGCTGGGTCCCGCCCGAAGGGTTCGAGCCCCCCGGGGGCGGCCCCTGGGTGGGCCTCTGCGACGGCCGGCCGGCCTGCGCCTGGGTCGGCCCCGACGACGTGCTCGACCTGGAGACGGGCGACGTGGACGGCTGGTTCGACCGGATCCTGGCCCGGTACTCGGGCGAGGAGGTCGGCGGCGAGTGGATCGACCGGCCCTGGGACCTGGTCGCGGCCAACGCCCGGCACCTGGAGCGCGACTTCGCCCGCGAGAGCCGCCCGGCGGTGACCAACCGCCAGCTCGCCACCCTGGCCCTGGTCGGCCCGTCGGACCGCCTCCGGCTGCACGACACGGCCCGCATCGACCCGTACACGGTCTTCGACACCACCAACGGGCCGATCGTCGTCGGCCCCGGCGTGTGGGTCCAGCCGTTCACGCGGGTCGAGGGCCCGTGCTACATCGGCCCCGACTCCCAGCTCTTCCGGGCCAACATCCGCGGGGCGGTCTCCATCGGCCCCCAGTGCCGGATCGGCGGCGAGGTGGAGGCGTCGATCGTCCAGGGCTTCTCCAACAAGTATCACGAGGGGTTCCTCGGCCACGCCTACGTCGGCGAGTGGGTCAACCTGGGGGCGATCACCTCCAACAGCGACCTCCGCAACGACTACGGCGAGGTGATGGTCCCGCTCCGGGGGGATCCGGTCCCGACCGGCCAGGCCAAGGTCGGCTGCTTCATCGGCGACCACACCCGCACCGGCATGGGCTCGATGCTCAACACCGGGACCTCCATCGGCGTGATGTGCAACGTGCTGCCGGCGGGCCTGCTCCTCCCCAAGCACGTCCCCTCGTTCACCGCCGTGATGTACGGCCGCGTCGCCCCCGGCTTCGCCATCGACGACCTGTTCAACACGGCGCGGATCGTCGCCGGCCGCCGCGGCCGGACGTTCGACGACGTCGACGAGCGGCTCTACCGCACCCTGTTCGAACAGACCCGCCTGGAGCGCGAGCGCGCCTTCCAGCGGGCCAACCACCCCCGCCGCGACTCCTGGCCCGTCCTCCAGGCCGGCCGCGGCTGAGGCGTCGAGGCGCCTCCCCGTCGGCGGGGCCGTCTCACCCGCCGCCGGGCGTCCGCAAGGGCGGCGCAACCCGCGACGCGGCGGCGAGCAGCACGACCACGCCGAGGGCGAACGCGACGTTGTGGGCCAGCTTGGCCCCGGTCGACACGTCGCCGAGGGGCGCGATCAGGAACGCCTCCCAGCAGCGGGTGAGGAGCGGCCCGGCCGCCAGGGCCAGCCGATGCCGGGGCCCCCAGCGCTCGCTGTGGGACCATCGCCAGGCCGCCGTCGCCAGGGCGGCGGTCAGGCCGAGCGTCGCCGCGACGCCCCACCAGCCCTCGCCCGCGAACGCGGGGAGGCTGAACGCCGAGGTCGACGCGAACCCGACGAGCCAGGGATTCGGCGCGGGGCGGTCGATCGCCGCGGCGGGCCGTCGGCCGACGGCGAACGCGGCGACGGCCAGCGCCAGTGCCGTCGCGGCGGCCCCGCTCAGCTGGGTCGGCGTCGGGACGAAGTGCTCGCTCTCGACGTGGTCCATCAGGATCAGGGCCGACGCCGCGACGTAGAGGAAGGCTGCGAACGCCAGCCCGCGACGCCCCAGCCAGGGCGTCGCCGCGCGCTCGGGGACGAACGCCTCCATCACCGCGATCGGCGCGCCGATGCTCCAGACGGCGTGGCCCAGGATGAAGCTGACCGCCAGGAACCCGCCGACGCCGAGCGCGGGGAGATACGTCGGAGCCAGAAGGTCGTCCCAGTACTCGATGTCGCGGTACGACGCGTTGAACAGCGAGTGGTCCACCAGCCCGGCCTGCACCACGCCGAACGCCAGGCCCAGCAGGAGGATCGTCGGCCAGCCCCTCCCGGTGCGCCGGGCGGCCTCGCGGATCAGGATCGCCGGGGCGCCGTAGAGCGGCGCGAGGACCCAGAGCCCCGCGACCAGCTCCCAGAAATCGCCGGTCGACGTGTCGTACCCGGCCAGGTACTCGGCCGTCGCCGGGGCGAGCACGAACAGCCCGAAGGCCGGCGCGAGCCGCCTCCACCGCGACGGGGATCCCACGACATCCATCGGCGAGCCCTCCGGGTCCGAGTTGCGATGCAGGATCTTCGCCCCGGCCGGCCCGGCATTGGGTGATTTCGGGATGCGAGGGCGGGGGCCGCCACGGCGCGCGGCTTGCGTGACGGTCGATCACGAGCACGCGGAAGGCAATTCAAGGAACAAGGCGACCATCATGAGCGGCGATCACCTGGCGACGTACCTGACGGACCACATGGCCGGCTCGACGGCGGCCCTGGAGCTGCTGGAGCGGCTCAAGGCCGAGTACGAGGGCGACCCGGTCGCCGCGACCGCGACCCGTCTCATCGCGGAGATCGGCGACGAGCGCAAGGTCCTCGACGGCCTGGCCGAACGGATCGGCGCTTCGGTCACGCTCCCGCGCAAGGCGGCCTCGTGGATCACCGAGAAGGCCGCGCAGCTCAAACTCCTCTACGACGACCCGAAGGGGGGCCCGCTCCGCCACCTGGAGAGCTTCGAGGCGCTCTCGCTGGGCATCGAGGGCAAGCGGCTCCTCTGGCGGGCCCTGGCCACGGCCTCGGCCCGCCGCCGGGAACTGGTCGGCCCCGATTACGACGGCCTCGTCGCCCAGGCCGAGGACCAGCGCCGCCGCGTCGAGGCCCACCGCCTCGCCGCCGCCGCGGAGGCGCTGACGGGCCGTCCCGAGAGTCCGTCGGCGTGAACGAACGACGTCGCTCCACCGCCGATAGGTAAGACATGCGAATGCCAATACCTTTCCCCATCGGCGGGGTCAGGTGGCCCGAAGGGCCGGACGAGGGGGCGGGCGAGCAAGAAAACCGGCGCAGGATCGGCCAGGTCGGCCTTCGCGAATCGTCCTTCTCCCCTTGTGGGAGAAGGTGCCGCGCAGCGGCGGATGAGGGGGCGGGTGCGAGAAGCCGTTGCCTCCTCGCGCCGTCCGCCTGGATGGTCCCCCTCATCCGCCCCTACGGGGCACCTTCCCCCACCGGTGGGGAAGGGAGGGCATGTTCATCTAAACGTACTTCCCCCACCGAGGGGGTAGGGAGTCGCGCGAAATCCGTCGGGATGTTTGAGGCGCGATCGCGAGGCCGGCGGCCGTCCTCAGGGCCTCTCGTCCAGCTTCTTCGACAACTCGCCGAGCTGGTGGCTGATGTGCTGGAGTTGACGCTTCAGCTCCCACATGGTCGGTTGCTTCGGGGCGTCGCGGCGGGTCGTGGCCTGGGGGAGTCGGGCGTGAGGGGCGGGGGAGTGGAGCGGGCTCGGAATCCGGGGGGTGGAAGGGGCGTCGTCGGGAGTCTCGCCGCCGCCGCCCTCGATGCGCCGGGCGATGAGCCGGTCGCCGGGCTGGAGGCGATGGTTGACGGCGCCTTCCGAGCCTTTGAGGATCGCATCGACGTCGACGGTCTCCGTCTTCTCCTGGCCGGGCTCGGGCCGGTCGCGGACGAGCAGGACGTCGGCGTCGTCCGCCAGGCCGCCGGCCAGGACCACGGCGTCGAGGATGGTCTCGGAACCGGTGCAGTGGAAGCGATCCGGGTTCCGAAACGCGCCGATCAGGTAGTAGAACTGGCTGTTGTACGCCGTGACGTCCACGAACACCCTGTCGGTGTTCCCGGGAGCGATCGGGACGGGCTTGTCGGTTTTGGGATCAAATTCGACGAGCCCGAGGAGATCGTCGCTCAGGTATTTCATCAGGTGCCGGACGATCTTCTCCTTGACCTCCGGGATCGTCAGGCCGGCGACGTGGACGTCGCCGTAGAAGCCCAGCGAGAGATTGCCGTCCGGGCGGACGAGGCGCTCGCCCGAGATCGGCCGGCCTGGCAGGGCCTCCAGCACCTCGACGAGGAGCAGGTCGGGCGGCTGGACGACGTAGGGGCGGAAGACCCGCGGCGGCGTCTGGCCGGCCTCTTCCGCCGCCGGGGCCGCCGCGACGGCGGGCTCCTCCGGGGGAGTCCCCGCGCGGCCCAGGCCGACGATCGCGATGAGGGCCAGCGCCGAGGCGGCGCCCGCTTGAGCAAGCTTGAACATGAACATCCTCCGGAGGACGTGTCGGGAAAGCTCGACGGCGCGGACGCCGACGAGGCCCAGGGCCGGGCGGCCCGCCAGGGTTTCGGCCGCCGCACTCGCCGCGCCTCGGACGAGCGCGACGGGGACGGCCGGCATGACGATCGATTCGGACTCGACCCCCTCGGGCGCGAGGCCCCGGCGCGCGAGGCGGCGGCGGAGCAGGTCGCGGGCGCGGGCGGAACGGCTGCGGACGGTGCCGAGCGGGCAGCCCAGCCGGGCGGCGGCCTGCTCGTGGGTCAGGCCCTCCCAGTAGCAGAGGACGACGACCTCGCGGTATCGCGACGGCAGCCGGCCGACCTCCTCGCGGACGGCGCGGTCGGCGTCGAGTTCGGGGGCGTCCGGGGCGACGACGGCCAGCACGCCTCGCGCCCGCTCGTGCTTCCGCCGCCGCGCCGCGTCCACTCGCGCCCGGGCCGCGACCCGAGTCGCGATCCCGTGCAGCCAGCCGCCGACGGATTCCAGCCGGCGCGCCTCGCGGAGCCGGCGGGCCAGGACCAGGAACGTCGCCTGGAAGGCGTCGTCGGCGTCGGCCGCGTCGCCCAGCGTCCCGCGGCAGACGCGATGGACCATGGGCCCGTGGCGGTCGACGATCGCTTCGAAGAGCGCCTCGGCCTCCTCGCCCGTCGCCGCGCCGGCCCGACGCAGGAGTTCGCCGTCGGTCAGGCCGGCGAGCGTGCCCGACCGGAAGAGCGTCGTCATGTCCCGCAGCCGTCGCCCGGCCGAACCTTCCGCCATGCCCGCCTCCCGTACGGCCTCGCGTCTCGCCCCTTTCCGCCGACCCCCATAGTGCCGCAAGGGGGGCCGGGCTATCCAGGAATCCCGGCGGTTTCGCGGGAATCCCCGGCCGGCCGAGGTCCCCCGGCCGGATTCGGCCCCTGCTGCCGGATCGCCGCGAGCGTTTTATACTGGGCGGGGGTGGCCGACGGGCGGCCGGAGAGGCTTATCGGGGGCGATCATGGCCGGGAAGAAGCGGGCGAAGCCGAAGCGACCTTTGCCGCCGAGCCAGCGGCGCGGGGTGCGGATCTACACGCTGAAAGTCACCCTGATCCGGGGCCCGATCTCCGACGAGTTCGATCGCGCCAACCCGGTCGTCTCGCGGACCCTCGCGATGCGCGGCGACCAGACCCTGGCCGACCTCCACTGGGCCGTCTTCGACGCCTTCGACCGCGACGACGAGCACATGTACGAGTTCCAGTTCGGCGAGCGGCCGATGGACCCTCGCGCCCGATGCTACGGGATGGCCGAGGACACCAGCCTGGAGCTCGACCATCGCTCCCGGCTGGCCGACCACGCCCGCCTCGACGACGTGGGCCTGATCGTCGGCCTGACCTTCTTCTACTGGTTCGACTTCGGCGACGACTGGTGGCACCGGATCCAGGTCGTCGCGATCGAGAACGCGCCCCCCGGGGGCGCCTACCCGCGCGAGGTCGGCCGGGTCGGCCCCAGCCCGCCGCAGTCCAGCTACGACGAGGACTCGGGCCGGGACGAGGACGACCCCGAAGGCGAGGAAGACCCGGACGACGAGCACGACGCCGGCCTGGACGACCTGGACTTCGACGAGCTGGAAGCGCTCGCCGACGAGGATCTCCTGGAGGAGGCCGAATTCCTCAAGCAGAAGTTCCCCCAACTGTCCGAAGGGGACCTGATCGACTTCCTGAAGGAGGCCGAGGAATTCCTCAGGAAGGAAGCGCCGGAGCTGCTCGACGAGGTGGACGACGACGAGCCCCCGCCCGACTCGCGGAAGCCCGAGGCGACCTGACGATCAGGGGGGAGATCCCTGTTCCGCGACGCGATCGAGATCGCCGCCGAGCCGGACGCCCTGTTCGAGCTGACCCAGGATTACGCGAGGCTGCTCGACGGGGCCTCGCGGCCGGGGGTCGGCGTCCGGGCCTCGTGCGTGGCGCGCAACGGCCTGGGGATGGAGACGCGCCACGTCTCGTTCAACCCCCTCTCGGCCTGCGCCGTCGAGATGACGCGCGGGCCCTGGTTCCTGCGGAGCGTCGCCGGCTCCTGACGGGCCTGCTCCGCCTGGCGTTCACGCGCGACACCCGCCGCCTGCGGGCGCTGCAGCGGGCGGGCGAATTTGATGGTTTTCGCCGATTTGCGGAGATTTCGCTTGGTCGTCGCCTCGTCCGGGGTTTCAATGCACTCCCGGATCGATCGGGGGGCGCGATCCGTCGGGCGTCGTCGGCGTTCGCCGGCGTCCGGGGCCGAAGGAGGTGAGATCGCTCCCCTCGTGGGGGTGGCCGATGCGGAGAGCCTCGCTTCGCGGGTTCGTGGCCCTGGCGGCCTGCCTGACCCTGGCGTCGGACCGGGCGGCGGCCGGCCCGGTGTCGTACAGCGTCCTCGTCACGCTCGATTTCGAGTTCTCGCTGACGGCCGACCAGTCGGTCGAGATCGGTCCGCCGGTGGTCTTCGGGCTCCCGATCGTGATCGGCGACGCGGGGGGGGATTTCAGCGACGCCGGGGTCCAGACCGATTTCCCGCTGGGGGAGGTCTTCGGGCCGGTGAACCCGCTCAGCGACGACGGGCGGTTCCGCATCCACCTGTTCGGCGGCGTCAGCGCCTTCGCCGATCCGCCGGGGTTCAGCTACGCCCTGTTCATCCAGGAGGTCGTCGGGTTCTTCACCTTCCGGAACTACTCGGAGAACGCCGCCGATATCACCTTGAACTGGAACGGCACGTACTCGCTGCTGGCGGACGGGGATTCTTCGAGCGCCTCGATCCTCGTCGAGGCGACGACGACCCCCGACGGGGGCGATCCGACGGTCTTCAAGCTGATCGAGGACGGCCTGGTCAACGACGACTCCCGGCTCGTGAACGTGCCCCAGGACGGCACCAACGAGCTGATCGTCTCCCTGGCCGGGGCCTCTCGGGGCGCGAACGGCCTCACGCCGGCGGCCACGCAGTTGAAGCTGGAGGCCATCGCCACGGCATCGGCCCAGGTCGTCCCCGAGCCTTCGGCCTGGATCCCGGCGAGCCTGGCGACGCTCGCCGGCCTCGGCACCTGGCGCGCCCGGCGTCCATCTCGACGGTCCTCGGCCGCATGATCGGCCTCCCGCTCCCTCCCCCCCACCCGCCGCGGGGCCGACGATGACCGGGTCGGCCTGTGCGGAATCTGCGGCGCGGCCTTCAACCCGGCCCCTTCCCCTGGCCGCCGCCCCGAACTCCCGGCCGGCCGGCCGTGTCCCTGTTCGGTCGGGGCCGCCGGTTCGGATCGGCCCGGGGTCGAATCCCCTTGCCGGCCCCCCTAGGATGAAAGAATACAAACGAGCCGGCCGGATCGGATCCGGGCCGGCGGGCGGGAACGGGACTTCATTCGGTCGGATCGCGACGAGAATAGAGGAGAGATGACCACGTCAGCCTCGCGGGCGGAGCAGGGGAGCGGGACCGGGGGAGCCCGGCAAACGGGGGCCCTCACGGAGGATCGGGCGGGTCGCGAGGCTGGAGAGGCGACGGCGGCCGTCGCGCGCGAGCCGGCCTCGGCCCCCATTCCCGTCGTCCACGTCGCGAGGACGCCCGACGTCCGGGCCTACGTCTACCTGGGGATCATGATCGTCCTGGGCTCCACGACCTCGCCGCTGGCCCAGGTGGCGGTCCGGCAGCTGCCGATCGGGCTGGTGCCGCTCCTGCGGTTCGGCTCGGCGGGGCTCTGCCTGCTGCCGTTCCTGGGGGGGATCGGGCCGGTCCGCGAGCTGATCCGGCGCGATTGGCGGCGGCTGGCCCTGGTGGCGGCCTGCTGCGTGCCGATCAACCAGTTCTTCTTCCTGACCGCCGCCAAGCTCGGCACCAACGCGCACGTCGGGCTCTTCTACGCCACGGTGCCCTTGATCGTCTGGCTGCTGGCCTGGATGCTCGGCCATGAGGCGCTCGACCTGGGCCGGCTGGGGGGGATCCTCATCAGCATCGCCGGCGTCCTGGTCATCGGCCTGGGAAACATCCTCGGGGCCGACGCCGCGCGGACGCCCGCCCAGGCGCACGACGTGATGATCGCCGACCTCTTGCTGATCGGCGCGGTGATCTCGTGGGGGGCTTACGTCACCCTCAGCCGGCCTCTGGTCGTCCGCCACGGGGCGCTTCCCACGCTGGCGGGGACGTTCCTGGTCGGCTGCCTGATGCAGGTCCCGATCTCGGTCCTGACGGCCCCGAGCTGGGGCCCGCAGCTCCGCGGGGCGTCGACCGCCGCCTGGATCTGCCTGGGCGTCCTGGCCCTGGTGATGACGCCGATCAACCTGGCCCTGCAGAACCTCTCCCTGAAGCGGCTCGACGCCAGCCAGGTCGCCGCGTTCAGCAACGTCGCCCCCGTGCTCACCGTGGTCTGGGGCGTCTGGCTGTTCGGCGAGACCCTCTCGACGGCCCTGGTCGTCGGCGGCGTCCTGACCCTCGCCGGCGTCTGCTGGACCAGCCGGCCCGCCGGCAGGCGCGCCGCCCTGACCCAGATCCCCGCCCCCGCGCCCGCCGCCGCCTGCGCGGCGAATTGAGGCCCGTCGGGTGCCACGGGTTCTCCGAACCCGTGGATCGGCGTCGGGCCGCTCCCGAGCCTTCGCCGAGATCCCATGCCGGTCCACGGGTTCTCCGAACCCGTGGCACCCCGGCCCGGCCCCGACGTCCCAGGGACGGCGGTGATCGGGGCAGCCTCGCGGCTCGCGAGGGCCGCCGCTTGAGCGGCCCTCCGGTCCTCTCCGCGAAAGCGTCAGGCCCGGGCCGGGGCCTTCTCGCCGGTCGCGGCCGCGATGAGCCGGTTGGCGGCGGCCGGGTCCTGGCGGCATTCCAGCAGGGCGGTGAGCATGATCGGGGCGACGATGGTGGCGTCGGACTCGATCACGAACATCGGGGTGTCTTCGGTCAGCTTGTCCCAGGTGATCTTCTCGTTCGGCGTCGCGCCCGAGTAGGACCCGTAGGACGTGGTCGAGTCGGAGATCTGGCAGAAGTAGGCCCAGGGCTTCACCGGCTCTTCCAGGTCGTACTTGATCGAGGGCACGACGCAGATGGGGAAGTCGCCGGCGATGCCGCCGCCGATCTGGAAGAAGCCGACGCCGGCCTCGCCCGAGGACAGCTCGCGGTAGCGGTCGTAGAAGTCGGCCATGTACTCGATGCCCGACTTGGCGACCGACGCCTCGCACTCGCCCAGCTTGACGTGCGAGGCGAAGATGTTGCCGAACGTCGAGTCCTCGTAGCCGGGGACGACGATCGGCAGCTTCGCGCGGGCGGCGGCCAGCAGCCAGCACTCCTCCGGGTCGCCCTCGTAGATGTCCTCGCCGATGGTGGTGACCAGGTCGTAGAAGTACTCGTGCCAGAACTTGCGCGTGCCGTTCCTGGCGGCGTCCTTCCACATCGGCACGATGAACTTCTCGACGGCGCGGAAGGCCTCGTCCTCGGGGATGCTCGTGTCGGTCACGCGCCGCATCCGGTCTTCGAGGATCTTGGTGTCGTCGGACTTCGAGAAGTAGCGGTACTCGGGGAAGTCCTTGTAGCTGTGGTGGGCGACCAGCCGGAAGAGGGACTCCTCCAGGTTGGCTCCGGTGACCGACAGCCCGTGGATCAGCCCCGCGCGGATGGCCGGGGCCAGGGTCACGCCGAGCTGGGCCGACGACATCGCGCCGGCGACCGCCCAGAACATCTTCCCGCCCGACTCGACGTGCCGCCAGTAGGCGAGCGTGGCGTCCCTGGTGGCGCGTGCGTTGAAGTTCTTGTAGTTCTTGAGGACGAATTCCAGCATCTTCATGGTCGGGCTCGGCTTGATACGGCGACGAACGACGGCGGCTCCCGCCGCGACCCTCGCACGGGAAAGGGATGAGGCGTCGGGCCGCGGGACGGCTCGACGTTCCAGCTTACCGAAAACCGCGTTTCGCGTAACCGTCATCGGCGACGACGGGAGGCCTCGGGCCGGCCTTCGGGGGCGAATGCGTGCTTGGCGGGCCGCGCGAGGTCCCGTCCGGGCGAAACCCGAGGCCGGTTCAAGCAGCGTCGTCGCGGGCGCCGATCTCAACGAGGCGGGATCACGCGGCTTGCGCCCGGGGCCCGACTGGCGTTGCCGGAAGTCTGCAAATCGGTTCAGATGCCGCGCGGGCCGAAGGATCGGCCGCTGCCGGGTCGCCGGACCCCACGGAGGAGGATCGCTCGTGTCGTCAGTCCCGCCCGCCGACGAGGCCGCACGCCCGGAAGGGGAAGTCGAAGCCCCGCGCCTTCGCGATCGGTCGATCGTCCGCGAGGCCCTCCTGATCGGGCTGCTCGCCCTGACGCTCAACCTCGTCGGCAACGGCCGGATCAGCCTGTGGGACCGCGACGAGCCCCGATACGCCGGCGCGACCCGCGAGATGCGCGCCAGCGGCGACTGGGTCCACCCCACGTTCAACGCCGAGCCCCGCTACCACAAGCCGATCCTCATCTACTGGCTGATGCTCGCCGGCACCGCGATCGGCGGCGACAACCCGTTCGGCGCGCGGCTGGTCTCGGCGGTGATGGGGACGGCCTCGGTGCTGCTGGCCTGGGGCTGGACCCGCCGCGTCCTGGGCGCGAGCGTCGGGCGGCTCGCCGGGTTCGTCCTGGCGACGATGCCCTTGATGATGGCCGAGTCGAAGCTCTCGACCACCGACGCGACCCTCGCCTTCTTCTTCGTCGGCTGCCAGCTCTCGCTCTGGGAGCTGTGGACGCGGCCCTCGAAGCGCGCCGCGGCGGCCTTCTGGGCCTTGCTAGGCCTGGCAGTGCTCACCAAGTCGCCCGCCGCGCCGGTGCTCCTGGTCGCGTCGGTCGGCCTCGGCTGGCTCTGCGGCGGGCCGAGCCCGTTCGTCTACGCCCGCCGGCTGCAATGGCGCTGGGGGCTGCCGCTGTTCCTGGCGATCGTCGTCCCCTGGAACGTCGCCATCCTGCTGCGGTCGCACGGCGAATACTTCAACGTGGCCGTGGGCTATCACATCGTCCAGCGCGCCACGCAGGGGCTGGAGGAGCACGGCGGGTTTCCCGGCTATTACGTCGCGCTGGGGATGGCGACCCTGCTGCCGTGGTCGGCCCTGATCCCGGCGGCCCTGGCGTCGGCCTGGGCGCGTCGCCGCGAGACTGCGACGGCCGGCTTCCTGATCGGCTGGGCGATCGGCCCGTTGATCCTGCTGGAATGCGTCCGGACGAAGCTGATCCACTACTACCTGCCGGCCGTCCCCGCGCTGGCGGTTTTGATCGCCTGGATGCTCGTGCGGGTCGGCGAGGGTTCGTTCGCCCTGGGCGCTCCCCGGCTCCTGCGGTTCGCCGGGCGGATGATCGCCGTCGTGGCCGCCGTCGCGACGGTCGGCCTGGCGACGGCCGCCGTGGCGATCCTCCCCGGCCCGATGAAGGCCCCGGCCGGGACGATGGCGGCGATCATCGCCGCGGGCGCGATCTACGGCTTGCGCGAGGCCGCTGCCGGCCGGCTCCGCAACGCGACGCGAGCCGCGATCGTGAGCACGGCCGCGATGGAGCTGGTCCTCGCCGGCTGGTGCCTGCCGGCCGCCGAGCCCTACCGCTCGTCGACCGTCGTCGGCCGCCGCCTGGCCGCCCTCGAAGCCGCGACTGGCGTCCCCCCCGCGCTCTGCACCTTCCGCCCGCCGAACGCGGTCTACTCCCTGGGCCACCCCGCCCCCCTGCTGCGGAGCCGCAAGGAGATCCTCGACCTCGCCGACCGCTCCGGCTCCATCCTGATGCCGCTGACCCCCCTGGAACTGAAGATGCTCCGCGACGACCCCGCGTTCCAGGTCGACATCCAGGAGACCGTCGAGGGCCTCAGCATCGAGAAGGCCCGCAACGAGACGCTCCACCTCTCGGTCGTCCGCCCCGCCGCCGGGACCGGCCCCACGATCGCCGCGCCGGCCTCCGAAGCTGTGGTGCGGTGAGGTTTCGTAGCCGTCGAGGGGTGGGTTCCCATGTTGCGGGACCTTTGCGTGCGGACTGATGAGGCGTGAGCCGGTGCCCGGCGAAGGGAGTCGTGCGACATTCGATCCGAATCGGGCCTTGGGGCCTCGTCTCCCGGACGAAAGCTCCAACCTCGGCCGGGAAGGCGTCCCGGACGGTGGAGGCGGGGGCATCGCAAGGCCTTACCAGTCCGCCGTCCAGACCCCGCGCTCGATATACGTCGACCACCAGTCGGGCGGCGAGGGATTCGTGTCGGACAGATGCATGTGGGTCGTATCCGAGTCGCATCGGATCACGAACGACTTGCCCCTCGGATGGACGTGGAAGCTGGAACCTCCCCCGCAGACGGGGCAGTGGATCGCTTTGAGCAACTCTTCCGAGCAGCCCTCCATCAGCACCCGCCGGATCTCCTCGTGAGTCACGCCCTGGTCTCCTCGCGAAGTTGGGGAGCCGTACCGCCGCGGCCTTCGAGTCGCGCCGGGCACGCGTCCTGGGCCTGGTTGGTCCCAGTCTACGGGATATCGCCCCCGGGCTGACAGCGTGAGCCTCAATTCCCGAGGGCCGATGCGACCTCTCGTCCTCCTTTCCGGGCAAGTGGCCCGATGTGCCGGATGAGGAAGAAGACGAGCCAGGAAGCCGTCCGGAGAGATGGCCGGCCGTCGCGTAAGCCGAGCGAGGCCGTTGCTCCCCACAAGACGGGCGTGCGGGCCTGCGACGGAGAGGAGGAGGCGTCTTCCGTCAACCCTCCCCAGCCAGGTGTCCAGGCTGGTCCCTCGCTTGCCCCCCGGACGCGCCGTGGGTTAACGTGGTCGGCTCGATCAACAAACGGGGGGGCGGGCGATGGCGAAGGGCGGGCGCGGGGTGCTGGTCGTGCACGTGACAAGCCACGGCTACGGGCACATGAACCGGACGGTGGCGGTGCTCAACCAGGTGCCGGAGGCGGTGCCGGTGACGATCCGCTGTCACCCCGAACTGTTCCCGAACTGGCGCGAGCGGCTCACGCGGCCGGCGGAGCTGGACGCGCACGTCTCCGACTCGGGCGCCGTGAACCCGATCGGCGGCAGCGGCGAGACCGACGCCCCGGCGACCCTCGCGCGGGCGCTGGAGGTCTATCGCGAGGCCGTCGCCCGCGTCGACGACGACGCGGCCTTCCTGCGGAACGTCGGCGCCGCCGCGCTCCTGAGCGACGCCCCGCCGCTCCCCCTGGTCGCCGCCGACCGCGCCGGGGTGCCGGGTTGGCTCCTCGCCAACTTCACCTGGGCCGACATTTACGAGCCTTACGCGCGCGCCGCCGGCCCCGAGATGCGGGAGCTGGTCGCCGAGCTGAAGCGGGCGTACGGCCGCGCCTCGGGCGTCTTCCGCGCCGAGCCGGCGCTCAAGATGGGCTGGCTGCCGAACCAGCTCGACGTCGGCCTGGTCGCCAACCCGGGCCGCGACCGCGGCAAGGAGCTGCGGGCGAAGCTGGGGCTGGGGAAGGCGGAAAAGCTCGTTTATTTCTACGTGGGTCGATACGGCCAGGACGACCTGGACTGGGGCCGGCTGGCCTCGTTCGCCGCGCGAGGCGTCCACTTCGTCGGCTACCACGCCGCGCCGGTGGGCGCGCTGCCGAACCTCCACCTGGTCCCGGCGTCGGAGTGGTCCGGGGGCGACCTGATCGCCTCGACCGACGCGGTGGTCGCCAAGGCGGGCTACGGCACGATGAGCGAGGCGATGGCCCACGGCCGGCCGATCCTCTACCCCCCGCGCCGGGGCTTCGCCGAGTACCGCGCCCTCGACCGCAACGCCCGCGCCTGGGGCGGCGGCGTCCCCGTCTCCTCGCGCGACTTCGCCGCCATGCGGATCGGCCCCGCCCTCGACCGCGCCTTCGCCCTCGGCCGCCTCAGGCCGCCGTTCCACCCCGACGGCGCCGCGAGGGTGGCGAAGGTCCTGACCAGCCTCTGCCTTCCGAGGCGCCGGTTCCTTGTCGACCGCGCCGGGGGCCATTAGACTGCCGGGCTGGAGATCCCCCGGGAGCGGCCCCGCCGCCCCGCGCGAGGATCCAGGCGCCCGGACCCCCAGGCGGGAGAAGTCCCATCGAACCTATGAACACGCGGTCGCATCTTGATAGGCGAGGGTTCCTCGGGATCGTCGCGGCGGCCTCGGCCGGCGGATTGCTGGGTGGCGTCGCCCGGCTGCGGGCCGCGCCCGCGGGGACGGTCGGCGAGACGGACCATTTCTGGTATCGCCTGGCGCCGGAGGGGCCGTACATCGACTCCCAGCGCGGCGATCGGGCGTTCGGGTTCGGCGGCGGCAAGATCTTCCTGTCGGAGGACGTCGGCCGGACCTGGGCCCATCAGGCGGCGTTCCCCGAGGCCGAGAACATCACGTTCAGCTGCTTCCTGAAGAACGGCAACGTCCTGTTCGCCACCCGCGAGAAGCTGTTCCTCAGCACCGACGACCTGGCGACGCACCGCGAGATCATCGTCAAGGACCGCGAGGGGAAGGACTACCTGCCGCACACGCCGAAGGACCCGGAGCAGCCCGGCTGGTACTTCCACTCGCTCGACGGGATCCACACCTGGGACGTCGACGGCGTCGAGATGCTCGTCTGGGGCAACTACTGCAACGTGCTCGGCGGCGCGGTGCCGGTGAACATCTTCTACTCGACCGACGGCGGCGAGACCGTCAAGATCGCCTACTCCTTCGGCCGGAACCCGGAGTTCCAGGAGCCGGGCGCGAAGCCCGAGTCGTTCCTCGGCGATCCGACGAACCCGGTCGTCTGCCGCCATGTTCACGCGGTGATGTACCATCCCGCCGAGCGCGCGTTCTACGCCTGCACGGGCGACATCGACAGCGGCCACGGCCACGAGTGCCACTGGCTGCGCGGGACGTACGACGCGAAGGCCGACGCCTGGGACTGGAAGATCCTGGTGTCGGTGAATTCGAACTCGCGCTACAAGTCGGGCGGGATCAACTTCGTCGACGGCCTGCTCTACTGGGCCGCCGACGCGAACGGCCCCAAGCCTGAGGGCGAGAAGCACGACCGGGGCATCTTCCGGTGCGCCCCGGGGGACCTCGCGGACCCGTCGAAGCACACCCGCCTGTTCGACGCCGAGTTCGAGATGGCCAACATGATCATCGAGGACGGCGTGATGGTGGCGGGCCACTGCGCCCCGGCTTCCACGTTCGCCACGGGCCTCGCCTATTCGCCCGACCTGGGGAAGACCTGGAAGGAATACGACCTGGCCGAGTTCGGCCCGCGCTCGCCGCTCCGCTTCCAGCCCAAGAACAGCGACGGCTGGTTCCGGATCGACCTCCGCAAGGGTTGGATCGAGCGCGCCGAGGTCCTGTTCCTCAAGCCGAAGCCGTGAGGGGACGCCGAGGGGGGCCGGCTCGGGTAGACCCCCCTTTCGCCCGCGTCGTCAGCCCACCGGCCGGATGGACCGGAGACGGTTGTTGAACAGGTCGAGCCGGGCGCGGAAGTCGCGGCCGGTGTTGGCTCCGCCGGAGGGGAAGGTCCCGGCGAACGCGCCGTCGAGCGGGTTGCCGGCGAGGTCGCGGACGCCGGCGGTCGGGCTGCCGGCCGACGATCGGACCGTCAGCACGTAGGCGCCGTTGCGGAGCCGCGCCGAGGCCGGCCGCAGGGTGACGGTCTGGGATCGGTTGGTCGAGCCGGGGGCGACCAGCACCGACGTCAGCGGGATCGTCGCGCCGCGGTCGGCGGCGAAGCCGTAGGAGGCCAGGTCGCGGAGGCGGTTCAGGTCCAGCCCCACGCCCGAGTCCGCCTGGCCGCCGAAGTCGCGGAGCTCGGCGATCACCTCGCCCCGGAGCGCGGCGAGGGAGACGCCCCAGACCCGGGGGCCGATCGTGTCGATCACCAGCGGGTCGGCCAGGTTCGCCAGGCCGTTGGCCCAGGTGGACGTGCTGGCCGAGGTCGCCTGGACGGTGTAGGCCCCGTCGGGCAGGGTCGCGATCGAGGCCACGGACCACGATCCGGCGGCGTCGGCCACCGTGGCGCCCAGGTAGATCTGCGGCGCGGTGCCGCCGGCCGGCGTGGCGTACACGGCGATCCACGCGCCCGGCGTGGCGCTCGTCCCCTGGAAGGTCGGCCGGACGACGTTGGTGAGGCGGTCGGAGTCCGACACGCCCGAGTCGCTCGCCGCCGCCAGCCGGCCCGCCAGCGCCGGCGCGGGGGCCGCCGTCCCCGAGGTCCCGGTGACCTGGAAGACGACCTCCACGCCCGAGACGGTCGACGTCGCGGTCCCCGCACCGGACAGGATGATCCGCGGCGAGAAGACGCCCGAGACGGTGTAGGCGTGCGTCCCCACCACGCGGTAGGTGCCCGGCGCGCCCGGCACGGCCTCGATCCGCCCGGACGAGCCGGTCCCGTCGCCCCAGGCGATCACCGCCGACAGGCCCCCGGGCGAGAAGCCCGCGATCGAGGCGGTCAGCACCCCGGCCGTCACGTCCACGAGCGGCACCCGGGCCGTCGCCGGGATCGAGACCGGCTGGATCGTGAACGTCGGCGCCGACGAGTTGAAGACCTGCACCTCCTCATATCCGCCCAGGGTCAGCGGCGCGTCGTCGGGCGAGAGGGCGGGGATCCGCAGCACGCCGGGGGCCACGACCTGGAAGGTCGACGACTCGATCCGCCGGCGGCCGGCGTCGATGTAGAGCACGTCCCCCCCGACGGTCGGCGTCGGCGGCGTGTTGCTCGCGCCCGCGAACGAGACGAGCGTCGCGCCCACCGCCCCGCTCAGCGAGACGATCCCCGCGTCGTCGCCGTACCCCTGGTCGACGTAGGCCGCCGCGGCCGGCGGCAGGTTCTGGAGCCGCACCACGTCGTTCGTCGGCTGGCTCGCCGGCGACTCGTCCGTGACGTACAGGCTGGCCAGGCCGGCGACGGGGGGGATGACCGGCAGTCCGTCGGCGTCGACCTCGGGCGTCGGCTGGTAGTCCACGGTCGTCGTCACGCCCCCCAGCGACCAGCCGCGCTGGATCCGCAGGGCGTTCTTGCCGGAGAACAGGTAGCGGGCCAGGGGGACGTTCGCGTTCCGCTCGCGCACCGAGAGGGACTGGCCGCCGCCGATCGCGATCCCGCCGGCCGTGACCCCCAGGTCGGACTCCACGATCGCGGATTCCGTCGTGCCGTCGGGCCGGGTGCGGACGCCGTCGACCGCGCCGTGCATGATGTCGTAGAACCAGCGGTAGTCGGCCACGTTCGACGAGTCGTCGAGCACCGGCGCGCCGGCCGAGAGCTGGTAGGCGATGTTCCGGGTCGAGCCGCCGTCGGCCAGCTCGATCTGGCCGCGATAGTACGGGAAGGCCCGGTGGACGGCCGACGCGAACGGGCCCGAGGTCGGCGAGCCGACGAGGCTCAACGCGTAGGGCGAGCCGGGGTGGTTGGCCGCCGCGCCGACGTAGGTGAACCCGCCGGTCGGCTCGCCGGGGCGTCCGTTCGGCGGGGCGAACGGCAAGGGGTCGCCGTTGCGGAGGTCCACCATCAACGACGCGCCGCGGTTGCCCCGGGCGTCCACGCCCAGCGAGTGCGCCTCGCCGGGCCGGAAGAAGAGGCCGCCGACGGCCGGATTGTCCGCGTCTCGGAGCGCGACGTACTCGGTGGAGCCGGGGGCGAAGCCGAGGAACCAGTTGGTCGTCCCGCGCGGGGCGCCGAGGTTGAAGAAGTTGCCGACCGCCAGGTCGACGCCGCCGCCGCTGCCGTTGATGACGACGAAGTCGGAGTCGATCCCGTAGTTCCCGCCCCGGACGCTCTCCAGCCTGATCGAGGCCCGCCCGCCGTTGCCGATGAAGGTCACCGGGGCGTCGATCGACGCCACCCCGACGTTCGAGGTCCCCGACGAGATCAGCGTGAGCCGGCTCGTCGCGACGGAAGAGGTCCCCAGGACCGAGATGTCGCGGGTCGCGGGCCCCGCGGACGCGTCGATCGTCGTGGCGACGCCGTCGGCCGTGTCCTGGACCACGTAGAGCGGCGTCCCGACCGTCGTCACGGTCGTCCCCCGGAGGGTCAGCGTCGAGACGCCCGCATAGGTGATCCCGGCGAATCGCGACTGCACCGTCGGGTCGTTCGAGGTGATCGTGCCGGCCGAGACGACGTACGAGGGCCGGCTGCCGGCGTCGTAGGCGGCCGGGCCGTCGGCCACGAGCAGGCTGTTCATCTCGGACCCGACCGCGGCCGAGACGGTGATCGGCCCGGCGAGGGCCTGGATCCCCCCCGAGCCGGCCGCCTGGTCGTCGCCCAGGATCACCCGCTCGGAATCGGCCTGGAGGACCACCTGGGTGGCGACGCCGGTGCTCCGCACCCGGATCGTCTGGCCGTCGGCCCTCGCCTCGATCCGCAAGGTCGACGGCCCCGTCACGGTCACCGTCCGGCCGCCGGAGCCGGTCACCGCCAGCCCCGCCGCGTTGCTCGTCACGTCGATCGGGTTGTTGGCCGGGTCGACCGCAAAGGTGTAGACGCCCCCCGCCCGCGAGACCAGGAGCGACTCCACCGCGCCGGGGTCGGTCCGATAGATCAGCGAGCCGTCCGCCGCGATGTCGATCGAGGCGTTCAGGAGCGCCCGGCCCTCCAGCCGCTCCAGCCCCGGCCGCCGCCCCTCGCGCCGCATCCCCCGCCCCCGAGTCGTCGCCATCGCTCCGCCCCCTCGCCCTGGCCGCGAGCGGCCGTCCTCGCACGACGGCCCCCGCGACGGTCCCTGTCCTGCCACGAGATCCTTGGGAGACCATCCTAGCAAACCGGACGGCCGTGCATCTCCCCCAGCCTTCCTGTTTTGAAATCAGGGTGTGGGGGCGAGGCGGGGCCAGCCGTCGGCGTCCCATTCCAGGGGGAGGATCCCCAGCTTCGCCCGGCCCTGGTCGTCGCCGTCGTAGTAGTGGTGGCCGAGGTAGGTCCGGCCGGCCTCCTCGAAGACGCCGGCGTGGCCGGGGCCGATGAACGGGCCGTCGGTCGCGAGCAGGTGGGAGCCGCCGCCGGCCGCGAGATCGACTCCCTCACGGTCGAGGTACGGGCCGGCGGGGTCGCGGCTCCGGCCGTGGCGGATCTCGTACGTGCTGCGCACGCCGCGGCAGCAGAACCCCCAGTTGAGGAACAGGTGATACCACCCGTCGTGCTTCACGACGGCCGGGGCCTCGATCTGCTCCTTCCGCGCCAGGGCGTGGATCGGCGAATCGGCCATCCGCAGGCCGGTCGCGGGGTCGAGGCGGATCAGCTTGATGCCGTCCCAGAACGACCCGAACGCCAGCCAGGCCGAGCCGTCGTCGCCGCCGAACGCGGACGGGTCGATGGCGTTGAAAGGGTCCTCGGCGCGGCTCTGGATCACGATCCCCCGGTCCTCCCAGCGGAAGGCCGGGTCGTCGGGGTCGAGCGTGGCGTTGGTCGCCAGGCCGATCGCCGACGTGTTCTTGCCGAACGTCGAGGCCGAGTAGTAGAGGAGATACCGGCCGTCGCGGAAGGTCACGTCGGGCGCCCAGAGCTGGCGATCGGGGGCGGGGGTCACGTCGGCGATCCACGCCGGCGGCTCCTCGAAGACGCGCGGCCCGCGCGTCCAGGTCTTCAGGTCGTCCGAGTGGAACGAGGCCACCCCCGGGGCGGTCGCGAAGATCCAGTACCGACCCTTGCAGCGGATGATCGTCGACGGGTCGTGCACGCGCGGCGAGTCGATCACGCCCCGGCGCGGCTCACCGCCCCGGCCCGATGCGCCGAGCGCGACCCCGATCGAGAGGGCGAAGAGAAAGGCGACGGTTCGCATGGCGTTCGGGCCTCGCGGATCGGGAGTGGGGGGGGGCGACGTCCATGATAGCCGTCGTCGGGGCGTGGTGCCCGTTTGGCACGTCGGATGCGACGGAAAGCCGGGCCGTGCGACCCGATACGGCGACGACCTCTCCCCCTGTCCACGAAAGGGTCGGCCTCATGGCGAACGTCGATCAAGCCAAGGCCCAATCGTTCAGATCCAATGTGCCGGCGCGGATGGACCGGCTGCCGTGGAGCCGGTGGCACTGGCTGGTGATCGCGGCGCTGGGGATCACCTGGATCATCGACGGCCTGGAGGTCACGCTGTACGGGGCCGTCAGCGCCGTGCTCCAGGACCCGGAGACGCTGGGGCTGACCCCCTCGCAGATCGGCCTTCTGCACTCGTCCTACCTGGCGGGGGCGGTGATCGGGGCCTTGTTCTTCGGCTACCTGACCGATCGCCTGGGGCGGAAGAAGCTGTTCACGGTGACGCTGGGGCTGTACCTGGTCGCGGCGTTCGCCACGGCCTTCTCGTGGGACTTCTGGAGCTTCGCGTTCTTCCGATTCTTGACCGGCGCGGCGATCGGCGGCGAGTACTCGGCGATCAACTCGGCCATCGACGAACTGATCCCGGCGCGGGTGCGGGGCTGGACCGACCTGGCGGTGAACGGCACGTTCTGGCTGGGGGCGGCGGGCGGCTCGCTGGCGAGCGTCTTCCTGCTCCAGCGCGGGGTCTTCGCGATCGACCTGGGGTGGCGGCTGGCCTTCGGCGTGGGGGCGGCGCTGGGGCTGATCATCATCTTCCTGCGGCGGTACGTCCCCGAGAGCCCGCGATGGCTCCTGACGCACGGCGACCCGGAGGAGGCCGACCGCATCGTCGCCGAGCTGGAGCGGCAGATCGAGGCCGACCCGGCCGTCGGCGAGCTGCCGGAAGTCCATGAGACGATCACGATCCGCCCGCGCGGCCCGATCCGCTTCGGCGAGCTGGCGAGCGTGATGTTGCAGCAGTACCCCGGCCGCACGACGCTGGGGCTGTCGCTGGTCGTGTCGCAGGCGTTCCTGTACAACGGCGTCTTCGCGACGTTCGCGCTGGTGCTGGCGAACTTCTACGGCGTCGAGCCCGGCCGCGTCGGCCTGTACCTCGCCCCGTTCGCGCTCAGCAACTTCCTCGGCCCGCTCACGCTCGGGCGGTTCTTCGACACCGTGGGCCGCAAGCCGATGATCGCCGGGACGTACACGATCTCGGCCCTGCTGCTGGCGCTGACCGGCTGGCTGTTCGACGCCGGCGTGCTGACCGCCGTGACCCAGACGGCGCTCTGGGCGCTCATCTTCTTCTTCGCGTCGTCGGCCGCCAGCTCGGCGTACCTGACCGTGAGCGAGATCTTCCCGGTGGAGCTGCGGGGCATGGTGATCGCCCTGTTCTTCGCCTCGGGGACGCTGATCGGCGGGACGACGGCCCCCTGGCTGTTCGGCTCGCTGATCGAGACCGGGTCGCGCCGGTACCTGTTCTACGGCGACCTCTTCGCCGCCGCGCTGCTGCTGGCGACCGTCGGCGTGGTCCTCGTCTTCGGCGTCAAGGCCGAGGGCGCGTCGCTCGAATCGGTCGCCCGGCCCCTCTCGGCCGAGGACGATCCCGAGCCCCGGCCCGCCTGACCCCGATCGGCGAATCCCGGAGGGACGGAGTGGGCCTCCCGGCCGCCCGTGGCCTAGGTTGTCTAGGAGGGCGACCGGCGATCCGCACGGGCGGGGCGGTCGAGCCTCGCGCGGATCGCCGAGGACGAGGACGACAGGATGAAGCCGACGAACACCGATGTGACCCCCTCGCCCACGGCGGACGCGGCCCTGGCGCACCCCCGCGAGGCCCGTTGCCAGTGCCGCTCGGACCATCGCAGCCTGGTGCTGCTGGCCGCCGACCTGGCCGACGCCTACCCCGAACTGACGGCGTTCGGCGTCGAGGACGGCTGGCGGGTGTATCCCCGGCTGGGGGCCCTGCGCGTCGAGCTGGGCTCGGGGCGTCGGTTCTCCGGCGCGTCCGACCTCGTGGGCTACCTGCGGGGCGTGCTCGACGAGCACCGGCTGGAAGGCCTGCGGGCCGCCTGGATCGCCCGCAACCTGGGGGTCGAGGACCAGCTCGACCGCCTGCTCCACGCCGGGCCGCTGCTGGCGATGGCCCCCGCCGACAGCTCGCCCCTCCTGGGGATCCTCCGCGAACGCCGGCTGGAGACGTGGTACCAGCCGATCGTCTCGGCCGTCGACGGGTCCCTCTGGGGCTATGAATGCCTGATGCGCGGGCGCGACGCCGACGGCGCCCTGGTCTTCCCCGACAAGCTGATCGCCTGGAGCCGCCAGGAGGACCTGACGTTCCTGCTGGATCGCGTCTGCCGCGAGACCCACCTGCGCAACGCGGCGGCGCACCTCGCCGCGGGCGACGCGCAGATCCTGATCAACTTCATGCCCACCGCGATCTACGACCCCCAGTTCTGCCTGGCGACCACGGTGGCCGCCGCCAGGGCCGGCGGGCTCGACCCCGGGCGGATCGTCTTCGAGGTCGTGGAGACCGAGCACGTCGCGGACCTCGGCCACCTCAAGAGGATCCTGGACTACTACCGGCGCTCGGGCTTCCGCGCGGCGCTCGACGACCTGGGGAGCGGCTATTCCGGCCTGGCGATGCTCGGCGACCTGGACCCGGACCTCATCAAGATCGACCGCCACCTGATCGCGCGCGCCGTCGGGTCGCCCATCTACCGGAGCATCTGCGCCTCGCTCGCCCAACTCGGCCGCGACCACGGCAAGCTCGTCCTGGCCGAGGGGATCGAGACCATCGAGGAGCGCGACATCCTCGGCGGCATGGGGGTCGACCTCTTCCAGGGCTACCTCTTCGGCCGCCCCGCCCCCGCCCCCGCCGCGCCGCTGCGGCCCTGACGACGGCCGGGGCGCCGCGGCCCCTCGCGCCTTAGGCGACCGAGGGCGAGCGGCGGCCGGCGTCGGGCCTGGCGTCGTCGGCGGAGCCGTCGGCCTTGGGCTTGATCCGCCGCGTGAGGACGGCGAAGGGGCTGTCGGCCTCCTGCTTCTTGAGCTTGGCGTAGAGGTAGTCGTCGTAGCTGCAGGGGTAGACCGTCAGCTTGCCCGACTCGACCTCGATCACCTTGTTCGCCACGGCCCGGATGAAGTGCTCGTCGTGCGAGATGAAGCAGAGCGAGCCCGTGTACTCGTTCAGGGCCTCCTCGAGCACGTCGCGGCTGGCGATGTCGAGGTGGTTGGTCGGCTCGTCCATCATGATGAAGTTGTGGGGGACGCTGAGGATCCGCGCCAGGCAGAGGCGGGTCTTCTCGCCGCCGGAGAGCGCGCCGACGGGCTTGTCGACGGAGTCGCCCGAGAACAGGAAGGCGCCGAGCATGTTCCGCAACGCGCCCTCGCTGGCGCCGGGGTGGACGTCCCGCATGTTGGCGACGACGCTCGACTTCATGTTCAGGCCCTCCACCCGGTGCTGGGCGAAGTAGGTGGCCAGGACGTTGCTGCCGAACGCCACCTCGCCGCGAGCGGCCGTGTGGACCCCCGCCAGCAGCTTCATGAGCGTGGTCTTGCCGGCGCCGTTGGGCCCGACCAGCACCACCTTGTCGCCCCGCTCGATCTCCAGGTCGAGGCCGCTGTAGACCACCTTGGTCCCGTAGGCGAAGGCGACGTCGGCGAACTTGGCCACGACCTGGCCGCTCCGGGGCGCCTCGGGCAGGCGGAACCGGGCGGTGGCGTTGTCGCTCCGGGGCGCGTCGATCCGCTCCACCTTGTCCATCGCCTTGAGCCGGCTCTGGGCCCGCGAGGCGGTCGCCGCGTTGGCCCGGTTGCGGTCGACGAAGTCCTGCATCTGCTTGAGCTTCTTCTGCTGCGTGTCAAACGACGCCTGGTGGACCGCCAGCCGGTGCTCCTTCTGGGGGATGTGGGCCGAGTAGTTGCCCGGGTACGAGTAGAGCTTGCCCAGCTCCAGCTCGAACGTCTTGGTGATGACCCGGTCGAGGAAGTCGCGGTCGTGGCAGGTGATCAGGATCGCCCCGGGGTAGGAGCGGAGGAAGTCCTCGAACCACTTGACGCTGAGGAGGTCCAGGTGGTTCGTGGGCTCGTCGAGCAGCAACAGGTCGTGCTCGAAGGCGAGCAGGCCGCCGAGCGCCAGCCGCATCGCCCAGCCCCCCGAGAGGGTGGCGACCGGCGCGTCGAGCTGGGCGACCGAGAACCCCAGGCCCAGCAGGATCGCCTTGGCGCGGGCCTCCATCTCGTAGCCGCCGGCGGCGACGAACGCCTCCATCGCGTCGTCGTAGTCGTCCAGGGCCTGCGGGTCGCCGTCCTCCAGCCCCTGCATGACCGCCTTGAGCCGCAGGTCGGCCTCGGTCCAGGGGCCGAGGTGCTTCAGCATGTTCTCGAAGACCGTCCCCTCGCGCAGCGGGTGGATCTCCTGCGAGAGGTAGCCGATCGAGCACTTGCGGTCGCGGATCAGCTCGCCGGAATCCAGCGACTCCTCGCGCATCAGGACCCGGAACAGGGTCGACTTGCCGGCCCCGTTCTTCCCGAGCAGGCCGATCCGCTCCCCTCGGACGATGGAGGCGTCGATCCCGTCGTAGATCGTCTGATGGCCGAAATTCTTGCGGGCGTTGACCAGGCGGATCATCGGGGGGTTCGTCTCGCGGTTCGGGCGGGTAGGGTGAGCCCGAACGCCGGATCGAAGTCCGGCGAGGCCCGTCATCGGGATCCAGGCGGAGAGAGTCGGAAGAAAGCTGAATAGAGTAACCTTCTCAAGAGCCTTCGGCAAGGGGTGTTCGCGGGGGCGGCTAGCTCTCGATGATCCCGGAGCTTCGGCCGGAGGGCGGTCGGGGAGCCGCCTACCGGCCGAAGCTCCGGGATCGGGTCGAGGCGGATTCGCGGGAGCTTCGCCTTGGGGCGGCCGGCCCGGCGGGTCCGGTCGGGCGGGCCGCCCCACGGGGTCCTCGGGCCTGACGGGCGTCCGACCCTTCGTGGTCCGGGCGTCCGCTTGATCCGCCCCCGGCGGCCTGGTATTACGAATAGCGTGTAGGTAATACCGCGCCGGGGGACGGGGGAGGGCGGGGCATGTCGCGAAGACGCGGGTTCACGCTGATCGAGCTTCTGGTGGTGATCGCGATCATCGCGGTCCTCATCGCCCTGCTCTTGCCGGCCGTGCAGGCGGCGCGGGAGGCGGCGCGGCGGATGCAGTGCACGAACAACCTGAAGCAGCTCGGCCTGGCGATGCACAACTATCACGACAGCCTGGGGCGGTTCCCGTTCGGCGCGATCGTGCTGCCCGCGAACCACCCGCTGGTCGTCGCCAACATCACGAGGCAGGGGCACTACCGCTATTCGGCCCTCTCGCAGCTGACGCCGTTCCTGGAGCAGTCGAGCGTCCACAACGCCCTGAACTTCCAGGTGGCGATCCAGGACGCGACCTCGGTGCTGGCGCCGCAGAACACGTCGATCTACACGACGGCCGTCGCCATCTTCGTCTGCCCGAGCGACGCCGGCCGCGAGCGCGTGCTGCCGACCTTCGCCTCGTCGAGCTACATGGCCTGCTCCGGGACCGGCGTCGCGACCGGCGGGTTCGGGCTGAGATCGGCGGGGGGGACGCCCGATGGTGCGATCTACTTCAACTCGACGACCACCCTGGCCGACGTCGTCGACGGTTCCAGCAACACGGTGCTGATGAGCGAGACGATCATCGGCGACGGCGCGGCGTCGTCGGCCGTCCCCGGCGACCCCTCGACCGTGGCGAAGCTGGTCTCGGGCGGCAGCCCGGTCTACACCCCGCTCTCCGAGGCCGAGTGCGCCGCCGCGACCTCGTACTACCGCCAGCGGAACACGGCCTGGATCCACGGCGACTACCAGCGCGGGCTCTACACCCACTACATGACGCCCAACAGCAAGGTCCACGACTGCCTCCGCCAGCAGTACCACGGCTGGAAGGCCGCCCGCAGCCGGCACCCCGGCGGCGCCAACGCCCTCATCGCCGACGGCTCGGTCCGATTCTTCAAGGACTCGATCGACCTCGCGACCTGGCGCGGCCTGGCCACGATCGCCGGCGGCGAGGTCCTGAGCGCCGACTCCTACTGACCACCGACCCCGATGGAGGCCCGATGCTGGAAGCCGACTCGCTCACCAAGGACTACCCCGGGGGCGTCCGGGCGCTCGACTCCCTCGACCTGAAGGTCCCGCCGGGCGAGGTCTTCTGCCTGCTGGGCCCGAACGGCGCGGGGAAGACCACCACGGTCAACCTGTTCCTCGGCTTCGTCGAGCCCACGGCGGGCCGGGCTCTCGTCTGCGGGGTCGACAGTCGGCTCGACCCGCTCGCCGCGCGTCGGAAGCTCGCCTACATCCCCGAGAACGTGATGCTCTACGGCAAGCTCACGGGGCTGGAGAACCTCCGCTACTTCAGCGACCTGGCCACCGGATACCGCCTGGACCGCGGCGAACTCCTGGTCCTGCTGGATCGCGCCGGGTTCCCCGTCGAGGAGGCCGACCGGCCCGTCTCGGGCTACTCGAAGGGGATGCGGCAGAAGGTGGGGATCGCCGTGGCCCTGGCCAAGCGGGCCGAGGCGCTGTTGCTCGACGAGCCGACCTCGGGCCTGGACCCCCTGGCCGCCAACGAGTTCGCCCGCCTGATCGAGACGCTCCGGGGCGAGGGGATGGCGATCCTGATGGTCACGCACGACCTGTTCCTGGCCCAGCAGTGCGGCGTCCGCGTCGGCATCATGCGGAGCGGCCGGCTGGTCCGCACCCTGGAGACCGTCGCCACCGACCACCTGGGGCTGGAGCGGGCCTACCTCGAAGCCTCGCGCGTCGCGGAGGCGTCATGACCAGGCCCGCCGGCTCGACGGCCGAACTCGGCGTCCCCGTGAACCCGATCGCGACCGTCGCCCGCAAGGAGTGGCTGGACGTCCGCCGCGACTCGCGCTGGCGGGCCCTGGTCGTCGTCACGTTGCTCTTGATGCTGGCGTCGCTGGCGACGGGCCTGGCGCAGATCCGCCGCCTGGAGGCCGAGCACCGCGCGGCGGAGCAGGGGGACCGCCGCGCCTGGACGGCCCAGGGGGCGAAGAACCCGCACTCGGCGGCGCACTTCGGCCAGTACGCCTTCAAGCCCGCCGGCCCCCTGGCCCTGGCCGACCCCGGGGTCGACGCCTACGCCGGCAACGCGGCCTACCTGGAGGCGCACAAGCAGAACGAGGTGCAGTTCCGGGCCGCGCGCGACGCCACCCTCGCGGCGCGGATGGGCCGGCTCACCCCGGCGTTCGTGCTCCAGACGGTCATGCCGCTGATGGCGCTCCTGCTGGGGTTCTCGGCGTTCTCGGGCGAGCGCGAGAAGGGGACGCTCCCCCAGCTTCTGAGCCTGGGCGTGCGGCCGACCCACCTTTTGCTGGGGAAGGGGCTGGCGGGCGCGGGCGTGCTCCTGGGGCTGCTGGCCCTGGCCTGCGTCGGCCTGGCGGCCGGGCTTCGGGCCATCCCCTCGGGGCACGAGGCCCAGGCGGGCGACGGGCTGCGGACGGCCGGCCTGTTCCTGGCCTACGCGCTCTACCTCGTCGGCTTCCTCGCGCTGGCGTTGGCCGTCTCGGCGCGGGCGCCCAGCTCGCGGTCGGCCCTGGTGGGGCTGCTGGGCTTCTGGCTGGTCAACACGTTCGTCGCGCCGAGGCTGGCGACCGACGTGGTCGACGAGGCGCTCCCGCTCCCGACCGCCCAGGCCTTCCGCGACGCCGTGGCGGCCGACAAGCGGGCGCTCTTCGGCCACGACGAGACCCACCCCGGCTTCGTCGCCTTCCGCGACCGGGTGCTCGCGCGGTACGGCGTGAAGCGGGTCGAGGACCTGCCGGTGAGCTTCCGGGGGCTCTCGCTCCGCGAGGACGACGAGGCCGGCTACCGGATCTTCGACCGCCATTTCGGCCGGCTGGAGGCGGAGATCGAGCGCCAGGACGCCCTGCGGAGCCTCCCCGGCTTCCTGTTCCCGATGCTCGCGCTGCAGCCGGTCTCGATGGCGATGGCGGGGACCGACAACCGCCACCACCACCACTTCGTCCGGGCCGCCGAGGCCCATCGCCGCGCGATCCAGACGGCCGCCAGCCAGGACCTGATCGACCACGCGCGGAACGGCGACGAGTCGTACGTCGCCCCCGCCTCGCTCTGGGACGCCATCCCGGCCTTCCATTACGAACGCCCCGGCGCGGCCTGGGCCTGGCGCGGCCAGGCCGCCAACCTGGCGAGCCTCGCCGCCTGGTCCTCGGCCTGCTGCCTGCTGGCCTGGGCCGCCGCCCGACGCCCCCGACTCTCCTGAGGTGAGCCCCTTCGCATGAAGACCACGCCCGCGACCACTCTCGAACGGGCCGAGCCCAGGATCGACCGGCCCCGCACGTCCCCCTTCCGGGCCGCGATGGGCTGCGAATGGCGGCTGGCGCGCGACGATTTCGCCTGGTGGGCCGCCGTCGCCTTGCTCGTCGGCTGCGTCGCCTACGCGATCCAAGAGGGCCGCGCCCGGATCGACGCCCGCGCCCGCGCGCTGGCCGAGGCCGCGCTCGACGAGGAGCGCCGGCTGGGCGCGCTGACGGTCCTACTCGGCCGGATCGACCGGGGCGAGGAGAAGGCCCCGGCGGCCCCCTACCGCGACCCCCGCAACGCGATCTACGTCGGCCGCGGCCAGGGCGCGGCGCTCGCCCACCTGCCGGACGCCCCGCTGGCGATCGCGGCGGTCGGCCTGTCGGACCTGTACCCCCAGGTGCTGAAGGTCTCGGCCGGCATCCGCGACGGCTTCCTGTTCGCCGACGAGATCGCCAACCCCGCCGGGCTGCTCCACGGCGGGTTCGACCTGGCGTTCGTCCTGGTCTCGCTCTATCCCATGCTGCTCCTGGCGGTCTGCTACAACGTCCTCTCGGGCGAGCGCGAGCAGGGGACGCTGGCGCTCCTGGCCGCGTCGTCGGCCCCGCTGGCGAGGGTGCTGCTGGGCAAGCTCGCCGTCCGCGCGGGGGGGCTGACGGCGGCGGCGATCGTCGCCGCCTGGGTCGGCCTGGCCCTGGCCCATCCGTCGAGCTTCCGGGGCGGCGGCCTGATGAGGCTCACCGCGTTCACGGGGGCCGTGGCCCTCTACGGCGCCTTCTGGACGGCCCTGGCCCTGTTCGTGAACAGCTTCCGGCGCGACTCGGCGTTCAACGCCGTGGCCCTGGTCATGGCCTGGGTCGTCCTGCTGCTGGTCGCCCCCGCGACGATCAACGCGGCCGCGCAGGTCCTCTACCCGGCACCCGCCCGCTCCGAGATGATCGAGGAGGTCCGCGCCGCGTCGGTCGACGCCGAGCGCGACCTCGACGCCGCCGAGGCCCGCTACCGCGAGGAGCACGCCGAGGCGAAGCCTGCCGGCGACGGCCGCAGCCGACGCACGCTGGAGGTCACCATCGCCGCCGACGCTCGCGCCGACGAGGTCCTCGCGCGGCAGGAGGCCCGGATCCGGGAGCAGCGCGCGCTCTGCGACCGCCTGGCCTTCCTCGCGCCGCCGATAATGTTCCACGACGCCCTCGCCGAGCTGGCCGGCAACGGCCACACCCGATGGGACGACTACCTCGCCCGCGTCGCCGACTTCCACGAGACCTGGAAGTCCTTCTTCGTCGACCGCGCCGGCCGCGACGCGAGGCTCACCGCCGACGACTACGCCCACTTCCCCCGCTTCGACCCCGACGCCTCCGGCCCCGCCTCGGCCGACGCGAGCGCCCGCCGCGTGGCCGCCTCCCTCGCCTCGATCGCCCTGGCCGCCGTCGTCCTCTTCGCCTGGTCCACCCGCCGCCTCGCCCGCGCGGGGTGAGCCTGGGGGGCGGTCCTGCCCGTCGCACCGGCTTGCTCGGCCTTGCCGGACCGTCGACAATGTCGCGAGCCGCGGGGTGTCGGCCCGCGCCGGGGCGTGGCTCGCCGTCGAGTACGCGGGACTCACAGCAGGTCGAGGACGCGATCATGGGCGGGTTCTACGGATCGATCCACGTCAGGACCGGGGACCGGCGACGGGTCCTCGACGCCCTCGCCGCGATCGCGAAGGGCTCGGAGCACCGCTTCCTGGCCTCGCCGCCGATCGACGGCTGGGTTGCGATCTATCCGAAGGGGAGCGGCCAGGACGAGGGGTTGTCGCGACGGCTCGCCCGGCGTCTCGGCGGCGACGTGGTCCACCTCATCTCCCACGACGACGACGTCTTCCTCTACTCCGTCCACCGCGACGGCAAGCTCGTCGACCGCTACAGCTCCCGCCCCGAGGTCTTCGGCGCCGTCTCGGCCGCGACCCGCCGCAAGCTCCGGGGCCGCCCGGATTCGTTCGCGGGCCTGTTCGGCGGGCCGGACGACCTCGACGCGGCCCGGGCGATGCTCGCCGATCCCGGCCGGTTCGTCCTCTCGTCCGAGTTGATGGTCGAGTTCGGCCGGCGGCTCGGGCTCCCCGGCGAGGTCATGACCAGCTACGAATACCTCCGCGAAGAGGACGCCGAGGAAGTGCCCGGCTGGGACGAGTTCGTCCACATCCCCGACCGGAGCCGCGAGGAGGCCCGGAGGCACCGGGCGGCGGCCGAGGTCGAGGAGCGCAAGCGTCGGCTGGCGCGGGACGGCGTGCTGCTCGCCGAGCGGATCAACCGACGCCCGGGCTCGGCGGGCGGATCCCCGCTCGCGTGCCCCGACCGGGACGGCGGATTCTGGGCCTGCGCCGACGCCGGGTACGGCGGGGGGCGGGCGGCCGTCGAGCGTTACGGCACGCCGTGGTCGGCCGGGCCGGTCGACGCGGGGCTCACGCTGGATGCCGCGGCGTGGGCGCTGGCGTCCAGCCCCTCGGGCCGCTACCTGCTCGCCTCGCACGGCGCGGGCGACGACGCGAGGATCGACCTGTGGGACATGGAAGAGGGCCGCCTCGTCGAAGCGCCCCAGCCTCCCTCGCTCCCCCAGAAGTATGGCTTCCTGCCCGACGAGTCGGGCTGGTTCGGCGTCTCCGGGCGTCTGGTCCTGGTCACGCCCATCACGGGCGGACGCGAGCCGACCGCCTTGGCCCTCGACCGCGGAGCCTGCGCCGCCGTCCACCCCTCCGGCGCGACGCTGGTCGTCGCCGATCGGCGGGACCGCCTCCAGTTCTTCGACCTGGCGACGGGCGACTTGGTCAAGACGCTGCTCGTGGGCGGGCCCTCTCGCCGCACGGGCCTGATGTTGCTGGTGGAACTCGTCCCCGCCCTCGCCGAGGCCCTCGCGCGGATCGCGGAGGAGCTGGACTTGCCGGCCGTCGAGGCCGGGGCGAGGGAGCGACGGGCCGAGGCCGCGCGACGGATCCCGGACCACCTGGTGCTCTCGGGGCGGATCCCGGACGAGCCGCGCGACGACGAACTGCGACGCGTGCGCGAGCTGAGCCGGGCGAGCCTCCTGGCCGCCCTCCAGGGCGAACACGAGAGGATGCTGGCCGCTGGCCCGACGAGCCTCCTGGGCTACATCCCCGCCGCGGCCGAGGCCGATCAGCTCGAAGCCCTGGCCGTCGGGTCCGTCGCCCCCCTGTGCCTGACGTTCGACGCCGAGGGCCGTTGGCTCTGCTGCGGGACCGATTCCGGCGTGCTGGCCTTCGCCTGGCGCGACCTCCTGACGGCGGTCGGCGAGACGCCGCCCCCGCGGTTCTCGGCCGAGGGCCGTCCGTTCGTGGACCCCGACGACGAGGACGAAGACGCGGTCGGGCCCCCGTTCCGGCACGTCCGAGACCTCGCGTACGACGCCCACGCCCGCCGCCTGCTGTTCGCGACGGCGGGCGGCGAGGTCGGCTTCCTGGAGCTTCCGGACGGGCGATCCGGGGTCCTCCTCGAGGTGCCGGGCCGGCCGCCGATCGCGAACCTGCACCTCTCCCGGGACCGCTCGGCGCTCGGCCTCATCGCCCGGCCGGACCTGTACGGGAGGCGGCGCTTCCGGCACCGGCCGTCCGTGCAGTTCTGGAATTACCCGGCGCTGGAAGAGGGGATCCGCCGATCCGAGGTCTCGGGAGCCTGAGCGAGACGGCAGCGATCGGGGCGCCGGCGGCGCCGGGCCGGGTCCCAATCGGCCCGGCGGAGGATCGCCTCGGCGACGATCCGGCTCCCCAGGCAGCAGGCGACGGTGCCGAGGCCGGGCCAGGTGCCGTCGCCGACGAGCCAGAGGCCGGGGATCCCCAGGTCGTGCGGGACGGCCTCCTGGTTCGCGTTCGCCCGCGAGAGCCGGACGCCGCCGACGGCCCCGCGCGGGCGCCGGGTGAACCGCTCGTACGTCCGGGGGGTCGCCACCTCGCAGACCAGGGCCTCGCGGCCGAGGTCCGGGTAGACGCGGCGGGCCAGCGCCACGAGGTTCTCCCCCGCCTCGCGCCGGCGCCCGGCGTAGGCCTCGGGCGACAGGCCCTCCCACGCGGCCAGCTCGCAGTGGGTGGAGATCATCACGGCCCGATGCCCGGCCGGCGCGCTCTCGGTATCGACGTGGGCGGAGACCGAGACGAACATGTTGTTGCCGTTTCCGAGCGGCCGGTCGTAGCTCTGCAAAAGCTGGTGGTGGGTGAAGTCCTGGCCGGCGACCTCACGCTCCGGCACCCCCAGGAACACCGCGATCGCCCCGCCCATCGCCGAGGCGTCGCGGCGAATGTACGGCGCGAGCGCCTCGGCCAGCTCGGGCGGGCCGATCGCCGACGCCAGGGCGGGGGGGACGGCCAGCACCACCCGCGCCGCCTCCAGGCGGTCGCGCCGCGTCGTCACCCGAAAGGCCCCCTCACGCCCTTCGACCCGCTCGACCGCCCGGCCCACCCGCAGCTCGCCCCCCAGCTCCCGATAGCGGCCGACGAGCCCGGCCCAGAACCCGCGCATCCCGCCCCGGGCGCGGCTCAGGCCGGCCCCCCGGATCGTGATCCCGAGCGCCGCGTTGATGCGGGGCGCGTCGGCCAGCGTGCTGTGCACCGTGTCCTCGACGAGCATCGCCAGCAGCCCGCAGAGCGGCCGGTCGTCCGTCAGCCTCGCGGACTTCAAGGCGTCGGCCATCGTCCGGCCCATGTGGCGGGCTAGGCCCAGGTCGCGCAGGCCGACCGAGCGCGCGGCCCGGACGACGTCGGCCGGCGACCGCAAGGGGAGCGCCGCCCCACGCCGGCTCGCCCGCCAGAAGACCGAGGCCAGGCGATCCAGGAGCCCCCAGAACGACCGGTGCGCCGGCGTGTCGCCGAACGCCCGCGCCCGCTCGACGGCCCAGGCCGACGGATCCCGGTGCAAGGTCACCCGCCGGTCCGGCAGCCACGCCCGATACCCCGGCAGATGCTCCCCCTCCAGCTCCGCCGCCCCGATCTCCCGCAGCAGCTCGCCGCCGACCCCGCCGGGACCGAAGTCCACCAGCGTCGTCGCCCCCACGTCGAACGCGAACCCCCGCCGCCGGAAGGACCCCGCACACCCCCCCGGCTGCCCGTGCGCCTCCAGAACCACCGTCGAAAGCCCCCGAGCCTGGAGCCTCGCCGCCGTCGCCACCCCCGCCAGCCCGCCCCCCACGATCGCCACGTCGTACATCAGTCCTCTCCTCGATCGGATCCAATTTGATCGACGGAGTGTATCGTAATGTCAGTATTTTCAGAAACAATGAAAATATCGGAAATCTCGGTGTGCGTGGAAGCGGCATAGGGTGGGGTCCGTCCACCTCCTCGATCCAGCGTGATGGGCAATGCCCACTCTACCCAGATTGCGCCATCTCCAGATATCGTGGCGTTTTACAGAGCCTCTCCGCCGGCCCAGGTGCGGAGGCAACGGGCCCAGGCACCCCGGTCCGGGGCGTCGTCAGCGGTGATCCAGGCGAGGACGTCCTCGGCGGAGACGGGGAGCCAGCGGCTGCGGGGGGCCGCTTCGTAGTGGGCGTCGGTCAGGCGTTCGATGCGGACGACCGCGCCGTCGAACCGCCAGACTTCCGGGACTCGCAAGGCGGCGTAGATGGCGGGGCGGTCGATGAGCGAGGGGGAGATGTCGATCTCGATCGCGAGGTCCGGGTTCGGATGGGCGGCGACGTCGTTCTCCCGACGCTTCAGGGCCGCCCGGGCGGTCGCGACCTTCTCCGCGTCGAAGAAGTAGCATTGGTCCGATTCGAGGCCGCGGCCGACGTCGGGTCGTTTCCAGGTGGTCTCGCCGAGGCCCAGGAATCCCGCCCCCGTCTCGGTCGCGACCTCCTCGACGAATCGCCCGAGGAGCGCCCGGAAGTCCTCGTGGAGCGGGCCCTTGACCAGGATCTCCATGTCCTCGCCGTCGTAGGCCGCGCGGACGCCGGAGCGTGCCGACAGGCCGTCGACGAACCGCGCGTAGAAGTCCCACGAGACGCCCGCCGCGCGGATGCGCGTCTCGCCTTCCGCTCGGACTTCGGATGCGTCCGGTCGGGTCGCCGTGGCCATCGCATCGCCCTCCGAGATGTTCGACGCTCTTCGCTCGACATCACCGGCCCGACAAGCCGTCGCCCGGATCCCGGCCGGTCCACGGGTTCTCCGAACCCGTGACACCCGAAAGGCTCCCCGCCCATCCCGGTGGTCTGGCCTGTCTGAGGAGTTCCGGGATTCCGATCGGCCACCTTGATTCCCGCTCCCCAGGCCGCGAACCGGGACCATGATGAGGGTGGGAGATCGCGTCGATCGCCCGGGCGAGGATCGGAGAGGGGGCCGCCGGGGGCGAAGAAAAATGGGTCGATTCGCGCCGAACGAAGCCAATTTTCGAGGCCTCGTTCTGAGGGTAATTCGTTTTCGCCGGGGAGTTTGCGTCGACGGACCGCGATTGGCTTCGTTCGCGGACGAAGCCAATCGCGGCGGGGGGTCACTGGTGGGCGAGGTAGGCCTCGACCATGAGGACGCTGGGGCCGGCGCGGCGGATGACGTTGAGGCGGGTGTCGGCGCTGGCGACCTCTTCGAGCTGCTCGGAGACGAACCACTGGAGGAAGTTGCTGGCGATGTGGTTCTTCTCGGCCAGGGCCAGGTCGACCAGGGCGTAGATCTGCTCGGTGGTCCTGACCTCGGAGTCGTAGGCGACCTGGGCGGCGTCGACGGCCGAGCTGAAGTCGTTGCGGGGCGCGGCGACGGCGGGGAACTTCGGGGTGGCCCCGGCGTCGAGGAGGAACTTCACGAACTTCATCGCGTGCTCGCGCTCCTCGTCGGCCTGCTTCGTGTAGATCTTGGCCAGGCCGAAGAGGGCCTCCTTCTCGAAGTAGGCGGCGATCGCGTAGTACTGGTGCGAATTGCCCAGCTCGTTCCCGATCTGGCGGTTGAACTCGGCTTCGATCTTGTCGCTGATGAGCATAAGGCCCCTCCCTCGGGCGTCAGGAATCGCGGGCGGGGCCGGGGCGCGCGGGGCGTCGGCTCGGCCGCCGGTGTTTCGCGTCGGTGTTCGTCCGACGAAGCGCCCAGTCTATCCGAACCGGCCGAAACCGGGGAGGCGAGTCGACGCGGCCCGGATGCGGGCGCGGGCTCACGAGTTGGCGTAGATCCGCCCGGCGCGGGTGCCGGTGGCCCACTTGGGGCGGCGGCGGAACCAGAACAGCTCCATCGCATGGGCGTGGTAGGTCAGGCCGACCATCCGCAGGGCGACCATCCCGCCGTAGAGCGTGAAGAACCAGAAGCTCCACAGGCCCACGGCCTCTTGCCACATCCGGGGGACCAGGAACAGGAGCGAGTACAGCCCCAGGCCCAGCCCCAGCAGGACCACGCTGGCGACGATCGTCGGCATCAGGTACGACCAGCCGATCCGGCGGATGGCCACCAGGACCGTCACCGGGTTGGCGGCGAGGATCGTGTCGTGCATGAGCGAGGCGGCCAGGGCCATCTGGGTGAAGCCCGTCCCCAGCACGATCAGGGCCCCCAGGACCAGGCCGGTGCGGGCGTCGACGCCGCCGTACCAGTTCCAGTAGGCGACGGCCGGCGGGCCGGCGACCGCCGCCCCCATGAGCAGCGCCCAGATCCAGCGGCCGATCCCCTCGGCCACGTCGTCGGGCGTCCACTCGGGCCATCGCGGGTGGTCGTTCTCCCCCATCGCGCTGGCGACCAGGACGTGGCCCAGGAACAGGAAGAGGTAGCCGACGACCATCGCGAAGCTGACGAGCATCGGGATGAAGACCGGCACCACCATCAGGCCGAGCGCCCAGTCGCTCTTGGTCAGCGGCTCCAGCACGGCGATGAAGTCGAAGACCGGCAGCGAGAGCACCCACAGTACGGGGGGGAAGAGCACGAGGAGCCCCAGGCCGGGGCCGTCGGTCAGGGGGTAGACCAGGCACTCGCCCAGGCCGGGGTTCGTGCGGGGGTGCCGCCAGCGTTCCAGCGAGTACGAGTCGTCCAGGCTGGAGCGCCTCACCACCCGGAGCGAGTCGGCCGCGTCGGCGTCATACCAGCGTTTGGCTCGCGACATGCCCGGTTCTGCTCCGCAAGAGGGCGCGAGGTGGAGGACGGCCGTCCTTGAGCATCCCAACGCAATTCCGGGGCCGGCGCAGGCCCGAACGGGCCGGACGCGCGAGGCCGAAAACGACCCCCAAATTATTCGGGATCGCGGCCCCGAAGGCCAGCGAAATCGCCCCGAGGCGCGCGGATCCGACGCGGGGCCGGCCGAAGCGCGACGCGGGGCGGGGCCTCAGCCCTTCTTCTTGGGCTTGGCGCCGGCCATCTGGTCGAGGATCTCGCGGACCTCCATCGCCTGCCCGGGGTCCAGCGGGTGCGACTTGAGGAGGTGCAGGACCAGGAGCCCGGGCTCGCCTTCGTAGAGCTTGTCGACCAGGCTGGTGACCCGGCGTCGGCGGACTTCCTGGGAGCTGATGGTGGGGCGGTAGACGAACGCCAGCTCCTTGCGGTCGCTCTCCACCAGGCCCTTGGTCTCGAGCCGGTCGAGGAGCGTGGCGACGGTGGCGTAGGACCACTCGCGACCGGCGGCCTTGAGGGTCTCCAGGGCTTCGCGGACGGTCGCCTGGCCGCGTTCCCAGAGCACTTTCAGGACGTCGAGTTCGGAGTCGGGGATCGTGGGGGGGCGTTTGGCCATCGCAGGTCGTCTCGGGGAAGGGGGGGGGTGGACGTCCTGCCCGGCCCGGCCGTGCGGGAGTGACGGCCCGACGGTCGAGACGTCGGGACCGGGCGGGTGTTCGGCCGCGGACGATCACCGTGGCCCATCCTAAGACAAGTGTCTCAGAACGTCAATCCCCCGCCGGGATTTCGCCCGCGGCGCGGCTTTCGCTTTCCGCGCCGATGTTTCCCACGGCGGGCTTGCATTCGGAGTATGATAATTCGGCAGCGGGGGACGAATCACCCCCAGACGCTCCGAATCCGAAGACGGAGCCGAGTCGCGACGCGGGGCGCGGGAGCCCGGCGGGGACGACGGATCAGGCAGCAGCAGGAGATGAGCAAGATGAAGAAGAATACGTGGTTGGCCTCCTCGGTCGCCCTCTCGGCGGCGGTCTTCGCCTGGGGATGCAGCGGCGAATCGGTCGAGTCCGGGATCGACAAGACCGGCCAGGGCATCCAGAAGGCCGGCGAGTCGGTCGAGAGCGGCGGCCACAAGCTCGGCGAGAAGATCGACGCCGCCGGCGAGGGGACCAAGCTGGAAGGCGCCGCCGACGCCGTCGGCCGCGCGGTCGACAAGACCGGCGAGGTCACCGGCAAGGGCCTGGAGAAGGTCGGCGAGAAGATCAGCGGCTCGGCCGAGAAGGTCGGCGACGCCGTCGATAAGGCCGGCGAGAAGATCAAGGACGCCAAGGACGCCACCGTCGAGAAGCTCAAGGACGCCAAGGAGGCCACCGTCGAGAAGCTCAACGAGCTGACCGGCAAGACCGAGGGCGCGGCCGAGAAGGCCGGGGCCAAGGTCGACGAGGCCGCCGACGCCGCCAAGGTCAAGGTCGACGAGGGCGTCAAGGACGGCGCCGCCAAGGTCGAGGAAGCCGCCGAGGCGGTCGACAAGAAGGCCGAGGAAGTCCAGAAGCCCTGACCGGGCGGCTTCCCCCTTCGCTCCATCCACGCCCCTCCCCGGCTGCGGGGAGGGGGCGATGGCCCTTCCCCCCCCGCCGCGAGCTCCCCGCGCGGCGCTTTTCGCTTGCACTCCGAAACCGCTCGGAGATACTGGATCCGAACGGCCCGTCCCCTTCCGCCCCGTCGCGGGCGGTCGGACGCCGAGGGCCGATGATTCGACTCGGGTCGGAGGGGACCGATGGGGCGCGTTCGATCGAGGGTCTCGCCGGCTCCGCGATGTCCCGACTGCGAGGCCGGGCTGGAGCCCGCCGGCGCCGGCCGGGGCGACCCCTCGCGATACGCCTGTCCCCTCTGCCGGGGCGTCTTCCGCGTCGAGCGGGTGGAACCGGCCCCGGCGACCGCCCCGGTCGAGCCCGCGCCGGTCCCCGCAACGCCCGGCTTCGTCCCCGCCGGGTCGATGAAGATGTGGTGGCGAGCCGTGGTGCTCTGGGTGCTGGAGAAGGTCTACTGGTCCGGGACCGTCGCCGCGGCCTGCGTCCTCCTGCTCCTGGGGGGCTCGTTCTGGGTGCTGGAGGGCTGGCTCCGCGGCGAGATCAACTCGTGGGGCGACGCCGTCGAGGCCCTCGGCGGGGCCTGGTTCCGGGTCGAGACCAACAACCCCGACGCCGACCTCGGCCCGGTCCTGGCGCGGGTCGACGCGCCCTTGCTGTTCGAGACGATCGACGTGGTCTCGCGACGCCTGGGCGTCCGGCCGCCGAGCCAGGTCCGGCTCTCGTATCTCCCCTGCTGCGGGGTGGTCGCCTGGGGACGCTCCCAAGCGCTCCTGGTCGGCCTGCCGCTGCTGCGGATCCTCAACCGGGCCGAGATGCGGGCGATCCTGGCGCACGAGCTGGCCCACCTGGCCCGGGGCGACGCCACCCGCGCGGCGCGTCGGGCGCGGTTCGTCGAGGGCCTGGAGCGCGCCGTCGAGCGTCGCGAGGCCGCCGGCCGGCTGCGAGGGCCCCTGGGGGCCTGGGCGCGGTACTGCCTCCGCGAGGCCTCCTGGCTGATCGAGCCGGTCGCCTGGGGGCAGGAGGCGCGGGCCGACCGGTTCGCGGCGCTGGTGGCCGGCGGCGGCGCGGCGGCCTCGGCCCTGGTCAAGACGGCGATGGTCCAGCCCCTCTTCCGCGAGGTCCTGGCCTACTACGACCCGGCCGACGCCGAAACCAACCTCTACGCCTTCTTCCGCGCCTTCTGGTTCCGCCTGCCCCCGGAGATCCACGCCGCGATGCGCGTCCGGATCCTCGCCGTCGACGGCCCCCACGACCCCGCGCACCCGCCTTTGGCCGACCGCCTGGCGCTCCTCCAGTCGTACCCCGACCACGTCCGCGGCCCCGGCGACTCGCAGGCGGCGAACACCTTCCTGGGCGACCTGGAGATCTTCGAGCAGATGCTCCACAACCGCCTGTTCGCCTCGACCGCGGCCGTCGAGCCTTCGGTCTACCACCGGGCGTACTCGTGACGGGCGAGCCTACGGGAACGTGAAGGAGAGCTTCAGCAGGACGCCGTTGAGCTTGGTCTTCCCCTCCGGGTCCTTGTCGTACCAGATCACGGCCGTGCCGGTGCCGGGCAGGCCGACGGCCCCCAGGGGGAACGTCGGCGATTCCAGGCGGGTGCCGGGGATCCGCAAAGACTTGTCCTGCTGCTCGCTGGCGACGCTCTCCATCCGGTCCATCAGGTAGGCCTGGGCGAACTTCGAGAGCTTGTCCAGGTCCAGGTTCAGGAGCGTGCCGGTGTCCGGCTTGCAGAGGGCCTTCACCTCCTGCTTCACGATGAAGCCGGGGCTCAGGTCGAAGGCCAGGCCCGCCCCGGCGGGCAGGGGCTTCAGGCCCCGGCTCGCGGCGAACTTGTTGAACCCCAGGCTCAGCAGGCCGCCGGTGATGTCGCACTTGCCCATCGTCGCGCCCTCCCCGCGGATACGAGTCCTCCTCCGATCAGAACGGTCGCCGGTCCGTCCGTGACGGCGAATCCCGCGCGCTTAGTACGAGTCGGCGCCCACCGTCTCGCCGCCGTCACGCGTGATCAGGGCGTACCAGACCTCGCGGTCGATCGTCCCGCTGATGTAGCGGGCGGAGCCGTCGGCGAAGGCGAAGTTCACGCCTCCGCCTCGGTGGTACGAGCCGCTGACGACCGTCCGGACGCCGGGCCGGTCGGGCGACTGCGGGGAGAGGCTGACGTCGAACTCACTGCCGGCGTAGCCCCCCACGGCCCATCCCTGGCTCGCGCGCTTCTCGCCCAGCAGGATTGTGGTCCCGAGGCCGTCGGCCACGTCGTCGGGTCCGATGGGCCTCGCGACCCCTCGCGGCGAGGGGAAGCCGATCGGCGTCATGACGCCTCGGTAGTTCCCCCGGGTCGCGGCGAAGTGGTCGCCGAAACCCGCCAGCCGCCCGCCGCCCCAGTTCGCCGCGTAGTCGCCGCGGGCGTACTCCACCCCCGCCGAGTAGGACGATCCGTCGGCCCTCCGCACCCGCTCCGAGGGGTTCCAGGTGAGGGGGGACTGCGGGTTGTCCGGGCAGACCTGCAGTCGCAGGAACGTCCCGACCACCTGTCGATTTGCCGGGGCGTAGCTCGCGACCTCGAAGTTGTAGGAGTGGGCGAGATCGAACTGGTCCAGGTCGTTCAGGATCAGGGCGGTCCACGCGTGCGCCAGGCCGCCGGCGGGGCCTCCCGTCGTGCTCGGGGGGAAGACGTGCTTTTGGATGGCGTAGTTGTTGATCGCCAGGGCGAGGTTTTGCAGGTTGCGTTGGCAGGTTGGACCATGACCTGATCGGGCCGATTGGATCATCGGAACGACGAAGAGGAGCAGGAAGCCGAGGACGGCGGTCAGCGTCAGCACTTCGACCAGGGTGAGGCCGGCTCGGCTTCGCATGGCGGTGCCCCTCAGGCTCGGCGATCGTCAGAGTCAGAGCGAGTCGGCGTTGACCGTCTCGCGGCCGTCGCGGGTGAGGACGGCGTACCAGGTCTTCTTGTCGATCGACTCGCGAATGGGGCGGACGGAGCCGTCGCCGAAGAGGAAGTTGACCTGGCCGGGGTGGAACGAGCCGCTGACGATGGTGCGGGTGTCGGGGGCGTCGCGGAGCAGGGGGGAGGGGCCCGCGTCGAACTCGCTGCCGGCGAAGCCGCCGACCGCCCAGCCCTGGCCGTCGCGCTTCTCGCCGACGAGCACCGTGTTCGAGAGCCCGTCGCGCACGTCCTGGGGCCGGATGCAGGAGGTCGGGCCGCGGACGGAGACGATGCGGACGGTCATCATCATGCCCCGGTAGTTGGTCTTCGTCCGGGTGAAGTCCTCGCCCAGGAACGTCTGGCTGCCGCCCCAGTTGGCCGCGTAGTGGTTGCGCGCGAAGGCTGAGCCGGCGGGATAGAACGAGCCGTCGATCCGACGCACGCGATCCGAGGGGATCGGGTCCGTCGCCAGCGGGCTCGCCGGGCAGAGGTACGCGGCGATCTTCGTCCCCACCGCCGTCCGGTTGGCCGGGGCGTGGTTCTCCCAGCGGAAGTTGTAGGCGCTGAACAACGCCCGCTGCTCCAGCTCCGGCAGGATCATCGCGAAGGCCGAATGCCCCACGCCCCGCCCCGCGCCCGCCGTGGCGCTCATCGGGAAGACGTTCTTCTCGACCTGGTAGGTGGTGATCGCCACCCCGATCTGCCGCAGGTTGTTCTGGCACTGCACCCGCGAGGCCGCCGACCGCGCCGACTGCACCGCCGGCATCAGGAGGGCGATCAGCACGCCGATGATCGAGATCACCACCAAGAGCTCGATCAGCGTGAACGCCCGTCGTCGTCGTGATCGTCGCATGGCGTCGCTCCCTCGTGCGGAGCCGTCGGGATCGGGGCGATCGAGAAATGCCGATCCGCCGATGCCTCGCCGGCCCCTCCATGATACGCCGACCCGCGCGGCGCGACCAGGGGGCCTCGTCGCGGTCGTCACCAGGCGTCGGCCTCGATCCCCTCGCCGCCGTCGCGGGTCGTCAGCGCGTACCAGACCTTGCGGTCGATCGCGTCGCGGATCGCCCGCACGGAGCCGTCGGCGAAGGCGAAGTTGACCACCCCCGGGTGATACGAGCCGCTGACGACCATGCGGACTCCGGGCCGGTCGGGCGACTGCGGGGAGAGGCCGACGTCGAACTCGCTGCCGGCGTAGCCCCCCACGGCCCAGCCCTGGCCGTCGCGCTTCTCGCCCAGCAGGATCGTGACGGCGAGGCCGTCGGTGACGTCGCCCGGCCGGACCGCACCCGAGGTGCCGGGCGAAGCGGCGGATGGCCCCGGCAGCATCAGGCCCCGGCGATTCCCGTTCACCCTCGCAAAATCGTCGCCGAAGCCCGGCAGTCGGCCGCCGCCCCAGTTGGCCCCGTAATGGCCTCTGCCGAAGACCGAGCCTGCGGGGTAGAAGGTGCCGTCGGCCCGCCGCACCTCCTCCGAGGGAAGATGGATTTGGGACGTCCAGTTCGCGGGGCAGGCGAAGATCCGGATGGTCAGGCCGACCACGTCGCGGTTCGCCGGGTCGTAATTCTCGACGTCGAAGTTGTAGGCGCTGCTATAAGGGTTGCAGTCGAGGTCCTGCATGATCTGCATCGCCCAGGAATGGTTCAGCGCCCGTCCCGGCCCGGTCGTCGTGCTGAACGGGAAAGCTCCCTTCCGGATGGTGAAATTCGCGACCGCCAGGGTTAGATTCCGCTGGTTGTCCCGGCACCCGACCCGATGCGACGTCGCCCGAGACGCCCGTATCGCCGGGATCAGAAGCGCCGCCAAGACGCCGACGATCGAAAGGACCACCAGCAGTTCGACCATCGTGAACCCGCGTCGTCGCATGGCGTCGCTCCCTCGTGCGGAGGCGTCGGGGAAGACCGGGACGCTCCGACGCCTTTCATCGTACGCCTGTCCGACGGTCAGAACCAGAGGGCCTTGTCGACGACGTTCCGCAGCGCCTCGCCGCGCGCGAAGCGGCCGACGTTGTCGACCAGGAGGGCCTTGTGGCGCTCGGCGACGACGGGGGAGTAGCCGGCGGTGTGGGGGGTGAGGATCACGTTCGGGAAGTCCCAGAGGGGATGCCCCGGCGGCAGCGGCTCCACCTCGTACACGTCGAGCGCCGCGCCGGCGAGCTTGCCGCCTCGCAGGGCCGTGACGAGGTCGTCCAGGACGACGATCGCGCCTCGGCCGATGTTGATGAGGTAGCTGTTCGGCCGCATCCTCGCGAGCCGGTCGGCGTCGAACAGGCGCTCGGTCTCGGGCGTGTGGGGGGCGGCGATCACGACGAAGTCCGCCCAGCCGAGCAGGTCGTCGAGGCGGTCGACCCCCTCGATCCGATCGACGTGGTCCGGCCTCTGGATGCGATCGGCGAAGGGGTCGACGCCCCGGATCGTCAGGCCGAAGGCCGAGGCCCGGCGGGCGACCTCCAGGCCGATGCCCCCCATGCCGACGATCCCCATGGTGGCGCGCGGCAGGTAGATCGTCGCCCGGTCCATCGCGTTGACCACGCCGGGGCCCGAGGCGAAGTCGACCCGCGCCGCCGAGCCCCCCTCGGGCTCGTACCGGCGTTCGAGCTGCCGCCGGGCGTAGACGTGCAGGTTGCGGGCGAAGCTCAGGACGTAGCCCATCACCTGGTCCGCGATCACGTCGCCGAACAGCCCCCGGGTGTTGGTGAGGGTGCAGGGGTGGTCGACGAGCGCGGGGAAGACGTAGTGCTCCAGGCTCGCCGTGAACGACTGGACCCATCGCAGCCGGTCGGCCTTCGCCAGCATGACCGGCGTGATCTTGCCGAGAAACCCGTCCGCCCCCGGCATCGCGGCCTCGGCCGATGCGGCGTCGGCCGCGTTCACGAACTCGACCTCCGGCGCGGCCGCGCGGAAGGCGTCCAGGCGATCGGCCTCGACGGCGGGATGGATGACGATCTTCATGGGTCGTGCTTCCGTCCAATTCCCTTCCCCCTCGGTGGGGGAAGGTGCCCCGAAGGGGCGGATGAGGGGGACCATCAAGGCGGACGTATCAACAAGCGACGGCTTTTCGAAAGGCCCCCCTCATCCGACCTGCGGCCACCTTCTCTCAGGGGAGAAGGACGATTCGCGACGGCCTGCCCGCCTTTTTCTCCGGGCGGTCTCCCGACTTGCCCCATCCGGCCGTTCGAAACGCGAACGGGGCGGCCGCATTCCTCGGGCGCCCCGTCGGGGTGGGACCTTCGTTCGTCGCTCGTTCGACGGGGGGGGCAGTCGTCGATGCCGAGGCGGTCGAGGAGCTCTTCGAACTGGACCTCCACCGGCCCGCCGGGGTTCAGCGCGGCGAGGCCGGTGCAGCCGTCGTTCACCAGGAGCGACTGTCTCCTGGCACGCGAGGCCGTCCACCGCCACGACGACGCCCGGCCGGGCTGGCCGCGGCACCGGGGCGGGCGGGGTGGGTTGCCGGCTTGCGAGGACCGAGGTCCGCTGACACTCCGTCCCGCTCACCCGGCCGGGAGCTCGCTCAACGCGGCGTGACGGTGACGATATACGTCGTGTCGATTGTGAAGTCGAACGGCGCGTAGGTGGCCTCGAAGTGGATCGTGTGCGTGCCCACGCTCAGCGGCGCGAGGAGCAGGAAGTATCCCTCGCTCACGGATGTGCCGGTCGCGGGGCCCGGCACCCCGATCATGTTGCTGGCCGGCACGCTGAATTCGTACTGCGGCGATTGCGTCCGATAGAGCTGTGGATCCCGGACGGGCTTGCCGTCGATCTCGGCGCTCACGTCCGTCACGTCGTCGATGAACATCCTGGCGCAGTCCGCCTGTTCGGCCGCATCGGCCCCGAAGAACGGGGGCGCTTCGAGGTTGGAGCATTCCACCACGATGAGTGGGAAGAAGAGCGCGGTGCCCGCGGGGATGGTCACGTCGATCGTCACGCCGCCGGGCAATCCCGGCAGGAACCGGATGCCTTTCTCGTCCCCGAAGAGTTCGCCGGAGAACACCGGATGGTCTCCGTCGACCACGGGGATCGCGAGGGCGGCCTGCTGCCACTTCGCCTGCCACTCCCCGTAGGTCAGGCCCTTGAACTTGGCGTGGGGCGGGATCACCCCGGGGTTCCGGCCGCCCCCCTGCCCGAACGAGGTCGTGGGGACGATCGCGACCAGCACGACGAGCGAGACCGATGCCAACCGCTTCGCGATGGGGCTCATCTGGTGTTTCTCCGGGGCCGATCGGCCCGCTTCCTGGAGAAGCGTCCCTGCTTCGAAGGCCCCCCGTCTCGACACCGAGGCGGGGACGGCCGCCGTCCGACGCCGAACGAAGCCCGGGGGAACCGCACGCCGAGAGCGACCGTCGCAGGACCCGCGTGCGCAGGGGCGAACCGGGCTAGGAAGGGTGCGAGGCGGCGCGCGGAAGAACGGACCGAGGCCACGGGACGGCGCGTCCGAGCGAAGTCCGACGGGAGGAGCGCGCCGTAGGAAGTTCGACCGGTGGATGTTGTCGGGCGGCCGGGCCGCATGCAAGGAAAATCGCTATTTTGATGTTAAAAAACAAAAACTGATCGATCGTCGCCGCGACGGCTGCCATCCGGCCCTCGGCCGGCCGACGCCGATTCCCGGACCGTGCGGCCCGCCGTGGACGGCCCGCGACCGACCGGCACGCTCTCGTGTCCGAGGCCGGCGGGACGCCCGTCCGCCCTCCCGGCCCGTCTTCAGCGGACCTCGCCGTTCGAAACGCGAACGGGGCGGCCGCATTCCTCGGGCGCCCCGTCGGGGTGGGACCTTCGTTCGTCGCTCGTTCGACGGGGGGGTCAGTCGTCGATGCCGAGGCGGTAGAGGAGCTCGTCGAACTGGTCGCGGTGCTCGTCGTCGGTCGAGTGGAGGTGCTCGGCCTCGGAGATGAACTTGAGGGTGTCGTCGCGGCGGAGGCCGTAGCCCTGGAGGATCTCCTCGAACGGGTCGAGGTCGTGGGCGTAGACGAAGAGGAGCTTGTGCTCGTCGAACTGGACTTCCATCGGCCCGCCGGGGTTGAGGGCGGCCAGGCCGGTGCAGCCGTCGTTCATCAGGAGCGACTCGTAGTCGTAGAGGGTGCTCTTGAGGATGACGGTGTCCATGTGCTCGCGGTAGAGGTCGGAGTGGGAGCCGGGCTCGGAGTCGTGGCTGGACTCCATCACCACGTCCACGACCTCGCCGAGCGGGTCGAGCAGGTCCATGAAGACGTCGAAGAGGCGGTCGGACGAGACCGAGGCGGCCAGCACGGGCATCTTGTTGCCGGACTCGGGGTCGCAATACACGTCGCGGCGGTAGCCTTCGCGGGGGACGACATCCAGGCCGATCGAGGGCCGGACGGCGTCGGTCAGCGAGAAGCTGCCGTAGCGTCCGACGCGGAGGTGGGCGTCGAGCTGCTCCTGGCTCAGGTCGTCGAAGCTGGTGCGGGGCATGCGGTCGGGATTGTTGCGCAGCACGCGCTCCAGGAAGCGTTGAATGAAGCTCATTGGAAAGGCCCCCCTCCTAAACTGCGTCGAACTAAGGGAATGTTTCGCTGAAAGTCCTCGGCTGCCGCGCCAAGCGGTCTCGGGACGACCCCGAGCCAAACCATCCCAGGAATCCGCTTGACACCGCGCCCAAGGGAGTCGAAACCCACCCCGGGGACGGTCGCCTTTCCATTGGCAACGCTTCATTCGCCGTACCGGCTTCAATATACCATGCGTGTCGCCCGCCCATCCCAGCTAACCGAGCCTGTTGATGCTTCCTCAAAGTCGCGATCGAATCAGGCGGTCGAGGCGTCGGATCCGCTTCGAGCCGACCTCGTTTCCGGGATCGTGCGGCGAAAAGCTCATACAGCACATCGGGCGCCAGAGTTTCGGCCGCATCCCCGGAAACCCTTGCCCCGGCAGCTCCTCGCGAAAACTTGAGCGGAGTTCTGGGAAAATATGGCCCCTGCCGCGAGCAAGTCAACCGTACAAGAAACCGGGGTTCATTTTGTAATCCTTTCCAGGGGGGCGGCAAGGCCGCGGCCGAGAAAGCGACGCCCCGGGGGTTTGGCGAAACGCCCCGCACGCCCCTCGGCGGAGTGCCGGATTAACGAGCCGGCCCCCGGCGCGTGACGCCGCCGGCGGGGCCTCGGGGACCGGGCGCGTCATGGCGTGCGGCCGACGCAACGTGGTATACTGCCGGCCGGTTTGCGGGGCGAGGCTCGCCCCGGGGGTCGTCGCGGAGCGGGAAGCGGAAAAGGGGCCGTCCATGAGCCTGGATCGTATCGACGCCTATCTCGAATCGCACGCGAGGGACTTCGAGGAGCAGCTCAAGGACCTGATCCGCATCCCCAGCGTCAGCGCCCAGCCCGACCACGACCCCGACACCCGCCGCGCCGCCGAGTTCCTCCGCGACGACCTCGCCGCCATGGGCCTGGACGTCGAGATCGTCGAGACCAAGCGGCACCCGATCGTCTACGCCGAGCGGCTGGCCGCCCCCGGCAAGCCGACGGTCCTCATCTACGGCCACTACGACGTCCAGCCGCCCGAGCCCCTGGAGCCCTGGACCTCGCCGCCGTTCGAGCCCACCGTCCGCGACGGCAACCTCTACGCCCGCGGCGCGACCGACGACAAGGGGCAGATGTTCACCCACCTCAAGGCCGTCGAGGCCTGGCTCAAGACGGCCGGCGACCTGCCGGTGAACGTCAAGATCCTGATCGAGGGGGAGGAGGAGATCGGCGGGGCCAACCTCGAGGAGTTCGTCGCGAACAACCCCGAGAAGCTCGCCTGCGACTACGCCGTGATCTCGGACACCAGCCAGTTCGCCCCCGGCAAGCCGGCCATCACCTACGGCCTCAAGGGCCTGGCCTACTTCGAGGTCCACGTCCAGGGGGCGAACCGCGACCTCCACTCCGGCACCTACGGCGGCGCGGTGGCCAACCCGCTCAACGCCCTGGCGACGATCCTCGACGGCCTCAAAGGCCCCGACGGCCGCATCCGGGTCGAAGGCTTCTACGACGCCGTCCGCCCTCTGGAAGACTGGGAGCGCGAGGCCTTCCGCAAGCTTCCGTTCTCCGAGGACGAGTTCCGCGACGAGTTGGGCGTGCGCGAGGTCTTCGGCGAGGAAGGCTACTCCACCCTCGAACGCAAGGGGGCCCGGCCGACCTGCGACGTCCACGGCCTCTGGGGGGGCTATTCCGGCCCCGGCCCCAAGACGGTGCTCCCCTGCAAGGCGGGCGCGAAGTTCAGCTTCCGGCTCGTCCCCGACCAGGAGCCGGCCGAGGTCGAGGCCCTGGTCCGCAGGCATCTGGAGAAGCACACGCCGCCGGGGGTGACGGTCGAGCTGATCAGCCACCAGGGGTCGCCGGCCGTGCTGGTGGACGTCGACAGCCCCGGCTTCCGCGCGGCCGTGAAGGCGATCGAGGCCAGCTTCGGCGTCGCCCCCCTCTTCATCCGCGAAGGGGGCTCCATCCCGGTCGTCGGCCTCTTGAAGAAGCACCTGAAGGTGGACACCCTGCTTTTGGGCTGGGGCCAGAACGACGACAACCTGCACGGCCCCAACGAGAAGTTCTCGCTGGCCGACTTCCACCGGGGGATCAAGGCGAGCGCCCACCTGCTCGACGAGCTTTCGCGGGCCACCTGACCGATCGGCCGGACCGGACCAGACCAGATCGAGAGACGAAGCGTCAGACCCGAAGACGACGCCGGCCCCGCGAGAGACCTCGCGCCGGGCGGGTCGTCCCCCGGCCGGGCTCGGGCCCGCGGGGCGCGTTCAAGGAAACTCCCATGCTCGACCTGAAATACGTCATCGCCAACCTCGACGCCGTCCGGCTCAACTGCCGGAACCGCAACGTCCCCGCCGACGTGCTGGAGGACCTGGAGCGGATCGCCGACCTGGAGGGGGACCGCAAGGTCGTCCTCTCGACCGTCGAGGACGTCCGCCGCCGCCAGAACGAGGTCGCCCAGTCGACCGGCAAGGAGAAGGACCCGGCGCGTCGGGCCGAGCTGATCGAGGCCGGCAAGCGCCTCAAGTCCGACGTGGCCGAGCACGAGGAGCAGCTCCGCAGCCTCGACGACGAGATCAAGCAGCGCCTCCGCCGGATCCCCAACCTCACGCATCCCGACGCGCCCGTCGGCAAGACCGAGGGGGACAGCAAGGAGCTGCGGAAGGTCGGCACGCCCCGCGCGTTCGACTTCCCGGTCAAGGATCATGTGGCGCTCGGCAAGGACCTGGACCTGATCGACTTCGAGACCGGCGGCAAGGTCGCCGGCTCGGGCTTCTACTTCCTCAAGAACGACGCCGTGCTGCTGGACCTGGCGCTCCAGCAGTTCACGCTCCGGAAGCTCATCGGCCGGGGGTTCATCCCCATCACCACCCCCGACCTGGCCCGCAACAGCATCCTCGAAGGGATCGGCTTCACCCCCCGCGGCGAGGAGACGCAGGTCTACTCGATCGAGGACACCGACCTGAGCCTCGTCGGCACGGCCGAGATCACCCTGGGGGGGATGCTCGCCGACGAGCTGCTCGACGAGGCGGCGCTGCCGATCAAGTACGTTGGCCTCTCGCACTGCTTCCGGACCGAGGCGGGCGCCGCCGGCCGGGCCAGCCGGGGGCTGTACCGCGTCCACCAGTTCACGAAGGTCGAGATGTTCGCCTTCTCCACCCCCGAGCAGTCGGGCGCGATCCACGCCGAGATGCTGGCGATCGAGGAGGAGATCTTCGGCGACCTGGGCATCCCGTACCTGGTCCTCGACATCGCCACCGGCGACCTCGGCGGCCCCGCCTACCGCAAGTTCGACCTGGAAGCCTGGATGCCCGGCCGCGGCGAGGCCGGCGAGTACGGCGAGGTCACCAGCACGTCCGACTGCACCGACTACCAGGCCCGCCGGCTCAACATCCGCTACCGCCCCGCCGGCCAGAAGGGGACGCGGTTCGTCCACACCCTCAACGGCACCGCCGTCGCCGTCAGCCGGGCGATCATCGCGGTGATGGAGAACTACCAGCGCGCCGACGGCCGCATCGACGTTCCCGAGGTCTTGAAGCCGTACATCGGCAAGGACGTGATCGGGTAAAATTCCAGAGGCTAAAGCAAGCACGCGAAACGTCGGCGTCATGCCTTCTCCCCTCGTGGGAGAAGGTGCCCCGCAGGGGCGGATGAGGGGGGCGAGGCGGTGAGCCGTCGCATCTTCGCCTCGTCCGCCTTGATGTCCCCCTCATCCGGCCTTCGGCCACCTTCTCCCACGAGGGGAGAAGGATGATCGACGACGGCGCTTGATTTGGAAGCCGGCCTGGAACGAACCCCAGAAAGGCCGCCGATGCCCCCTTCCCGCCGCCGAGTCTGGATCGCCGCGACGTTCGCCCTGGCGGCCGTCCTGGGCCTCAGGGGCTATCTGGTGTGGCGGCTGGGCATGACCATGGACGAGATGTACGGCACCGACGGCGTGCTGGAACGAGGGAGCCGATACGGGGCGATGCTGAAGGACGGCGTGGAAGCCATGGGAGAAGGGCGATACGAGGACGCCGAGCGGAGCTACCGACAGGCCCTCAAGGACGCCTATCGCGAGAACCGATCCGTGGAACCTCGACGGGTGGGGAGCGACGTGCCGCCGCTCGAAGGCCTCGGCGACGCGCTCGCCGCGCAGGGGAAGCTCGCCGAGGCTCGACTTGCGTTCGACCGGGCGCTCGCGGCGGGCGTAGAAGAGTGGGGGCGGGATGACGCCCGCCTTCAGGAGATCGCGAGGCGTCGCGACGCCGCGTCGAAGGACCCCGGGGCGCCCGGCCCCACCCCCTGAAACCAGACCGATGCTATCAGCAGGTCGATCCGACCGTCCGCGTCCGGAGGAGGGCGATAAATGCGAAACCCGCTGCTTGTGCCCGACCTCCGCGTGTTCCCGAGGGACCAGCACCCCGGGACGGGCGGAACCGACGATGCCGCCCCGCGGCGAGTCCAGCGGCAGGCCGCCTGCCGGGAGGTGGTGAGATGACGATCGCATCAGCCCTCGCGCGCGAACCGGCCTGGTATGTTAAAATCCCCTTCCTCGTCGGCTGCGCCCTGCTGGTGCTGTCCTCCCCGATCTGGCTGCCCTTCGCCTTCCTGGCCGCCTGGCTGGTCGCGCGGCTGCAGGACATCCAAGAAAGACGGTTCGTCCGACGGATGAGGAAGTGCGGCCGCTACATCGAGTGGGCCGACCTGGAGCCCGCGCTGGAGGCGGGCGACGGGACCCTTGTCTTCGAGCAGGGCTACAAGCTACCGGTCCGCGTCTGGTGGACGCCGGACGACCTGCTCGTTTCCGCCCCCTGTCCGCCCCTGACCGACGAGGAATTCCAGAGGCTCGCCATGAAGTCTCGGCCCCACGCGTTCGTCGCCTGGTGCCACCGGCGGTACACCGACGAGGAAAGGGGGGCGGCCCTGCTGACGTCCCCCGCTGACTTGCCCGACGGATATTACCTCGCGCCGGCCTTTCGAGAGCGATGCCCGAGAATCCGGGCGATCGACACCGTGTATTGTTATTTGGGCGATCGAAACTACGCCGCCTGAACGCGACTCAGCCCCCGGCCTGCCTCGGACCTCGGTCTCGTGGGCCGAAAGCCACACAAGAGACCCAGCCCGGAGGAGGGCGAAAATGCGAAACCCGCTGCTTGTGCCCGACCTCCGCATGATGCTCCAGGCGGGGGAGCAGGACGTGCTCCGCGAGTTCCTGGGGGACCAGCACCCCGGGCGCGTGGCCGAGTTCATCGAGGACCTGCCCGACGGCGACGGCGACTCCGTGTTCCGCATCCTGGAGCCCCGCGAGCGAGCCGAGGTCCTCAGCTACTTCGAGAACGACGAGCAGAACCGGCTGGTCGAGTCGATGCCCCCCAAGGAGGCCGCCGAGCTGCTCCGGGTGATGTCGCACGACGAGCGCGCGGCGTTGGTGAACCGGCTCGACGAGGACTTCGTCGACGAGGTCCTCCCCAACCTCGCCCAGGCCGAGCGCGAGGACATCCGCCGCCTGGCCGGCTACGAGCCCGGCACCGCCGGCGCGGTGATGACCACCGACTACGTCATCCTGCCGGCCCACATCACCGTCCGCGAGGCGCTGGAGCGGCTCCGCCACGAGGCCCCCGACCGCGAGACGATCTACTACTGCTACGTCGTCGACCACAACCGCCGGCTCATCGGCTTCGTCACCCTCAAGCGCCTGATCCTCGCCCGCCGCTCGGCCGTGATCGAGGAGATCATGCAGCGCGACGTGATCCACGCCAAGGTCGACGACGACCAGGAGCCCGTCGCCCAGACGATCGACAAGTACGACTTGCTCGCCCTCCCCATCGTCGACGGCGAGGACCGGCTGGTCGGCATCGTCACCCACGACGACGCGATGGACATCCTCCGCCGCGAGCAGACCGAGGACATCCTGAAGTTCGGCGGCGTCGCCCCCGACCCCGAGGCCGACACCGTCCCCTACTGGCAGAGCAGCGTCCTGACGACCGTCCGCCGCCGCATCAAGTGGCTGATGCTGTTGTTCCTGGCCGAGAACCTCACGACGCCGGTGAACGAGCACTTCCAGTGGACGATGGACTCCGGCCAGGCCCCGGCGCTCTTCTTCTTCATGGCGCTTTTGACCGGCACCGGCGGCAACGCCGGCAGCCAGACGGTCGGCACGGTGATCCGGGGGATGGCGCTGGGCGAGATCAAGCTCTCGCAGACCCTGGCCGTCGTCGCCCGCGAGTGGCTCAACGGCCTCTGCCTGGGCTTGATGCTGGGGACGGCGGGCTTCTTCTACATCCACTTCTGGCGCCATCAGCCGTGGGACGTGTCGGGGGTGGTCGGCCTCTCGCTGTTCGGCGTCTGCATGTGGTCGAACGTCATCGGCTCGCTCGTCCCCCTGGCCGCCCGCCGCGTGGGGATCGACCCGGCCGTCGTCTCCGCGCCGTTCATCAGCACCCTCGTGGATGCCACGGGGCTGGTGATCTACTTCACCATCGCCATCTTCCTGCTGGGGCTGGTCAAGCACTGACGAGGGGCTCAACGGCCTCCGACGCTGCTCACGCGTCTTCCCTTCACCCTCGGTGGGCATCCCTGTCTACACAAGTCTGCGCTACGAGGAGTTGAAG
>NZ_JAALJI010000170.1 GCF_011064595.1 Paludisphaera soli
AGGGCGACGTCCATGGCGGCGACGGCGGCCCCCATCAGGTCCTCCCAACGGGGGTGGAGGCGGTGGGACCAGGAGTGCGACCGGAAGTAGTGCCACAGGTTCTCGATCGGGTTCAGCTCGGGCGAGTACGGCGGCAAGCGGATCAGCGAGACGTTCTCCGGCACCTCCAGCGCCCCGGCCACGTGGAACCCCGCCCCGCCCCAGATCAGCACGGCGTGCACCTCCGGGGCGAGCCGGCGCGAGAGCTCGGCCAGGAAGGCGTCGATCGCCTCCGCGTCCAGTCCGGGCATGATGATCCCGGACGTCGCCCCGGTGGCGGGGC
>NZ_JAALJI010000171.1 GCF_011064595.1 Paludisphaera soli
AGCCGACGCCGAGGGGGACAAGCGGCTGTTCCTCCGGCTGCGGGCCGTGTATCTGGCCGCCGCCGGCCTGACCGCCCCCGAGGTCGCCGCGGCCCTCGGGCCGTCGCGGCGGGCGATCCGGCGGTGGGTCGCCCGCTACAACGCCGAGGGGCCCGACGCCCTCGGCGACCGCCCCCGGCCCGGCCAGCCCACGCTCCTGCGCGAGCCCGACGTCGACCGCTTCCGCGCCCGCCTGGAGGCCGGGCCGACGCCCGGCGACGGCGTCTGCACGCTCCGCGGCCGCGACGTCCGCGCGATCCTCCGGGCCGAGTTCGGCGT
>NZ_JAALJI010000172.1 GCF_011064595.1 Paludisphaera soli
GCTCGAACTGGCGGTCCACGACGTTGTCGGCCACCGGGCGGTCGTGGTTCGAGTCGGTCGTGCACCGGAACTTCCGCTTGGTCTTGGCGGCGACCCCGTGCTCGCGCATCAGCTTGGCCACCGTGTTGACGCAGCACGCCTCGCCCCGAGCCGCCAACTCGGCGTGGATGCGCGGGCTGCCGTAGCGGGCCTTCACCTCGGCATGGATGGCCTTGATCGAGATCACCAGGGCCTCGCTCCGCCTCGTCCTGCCGCTCGTCGGCCTTCCCCGCCAGTCGTAGTAGCCGCCGGGGGAGAGGGCCAGGACCCGGCACATC
>NZ_JAALJI010000173.1 GCF_011064595.1 Paludisphaera soli
GGGTCGTCGATTCGGCCGAGGCGGGTGTAGCTGTAGCTGGTCTTGAAACCCTTGTAGAAAACGACCAGCGTGTCCGAGCCCCAGAGCATCAGGTCGCCGTTCCGAATCGTACCGGGGTCCGTGACCTCGGTCGGGAGCGGCGTCGGGAGGTGGGCATGCTTCTCGTTGCCGTTCAACTCAGCCATGTCGAGCGTCAGGGGAAGCATCGCCCGGAGCTTGGCCGTCGCCGCGTTGTCGTCGAGCGTGGCCTTGAAGGTCTTGGTGCCGAGGGTGAGTTTCATAGGTTTGCTCTTCGTTTCACCGCGAGGCTCC
>NZ_JAALJI010000174.1 GCF_011064595.1 Paludisphaera soli
TTGTCGTCGATTCGGCCGAGGCGGGTGTAGCTGTAGCTGGTCTTGAAGCCCTTGTAGAAAACGACCAGCGTGTCCGAGCCCCAGAGCATCAGGTCGCCGTTCCGAATCGTACCGGGGTCCGTGACCTCGGTCGGGAGCGGCGTCGGGAGGTGGGCATGCTCCTCGTTGCCGTTCAACTCAGCCATGTCGAGCGTCAGGGGAAGCATCGCCCGGAGCTTGGCCGTCGCCGCGTTGTCGTCGAGCGTGGCCTTGAAGGTCTTGGTGCCGATGGTGAGTTTCATAGCTTTGCTCTTCGTTTCACCGCGAGGCTCA
>NZ_JAALJI010000175.1 GCF_011064595.1 Paludisphaera soli
CTCGTAGCTCCAGCCGTAGAGCCGCATGACGACGAGCATCCGGAGGATCACCTCGAAGGGCGTGGACGGCCGGCCACGGGAGCGGGGCCGGGGATGGCGGCGGGCGAGGTCGCCCCGGACGAGCTCGAACAGCTCGTCGTCGTCGAGCAGACGGTCGAGCTGCTCGAGCTGGGGCTCGAAGCGGAGGCCGAGCCGGGGCACCAGCGCCAAGAGGTCGGTCCGGTCGTATCGATTCCCGAGCACGGCTCCAGCCCGCCGTCGGTCCGATCGAATAGGTTCCCGAGCGTGCCCCCAGCGTACAAAAAGCCTTG
>NZ_JAALJI010000176.1 GCF_011064595.1 Paludisphaera soli
TGATCGCCGAGTTCGACGACTCCTTCCTCCTCCAGGTCAACGGCGACTTCCACGTGCTCTCGCCCGGCGATTTCGACGCTGTCCGCCTCAGGCTGGGTGGGGGTGACGACCAGTTCGAGTATTACGTCCAGACCCAGACCGCCGGAGTGAGCAGGACGGTGGAGGTCGACTTGGGCCGGGGCGACGACTTCGGGGCGGCCTACGCCTTCGGCCCGTTGGTCGACTCCTCCTTCTCGTTCGACGTCGACGGAGGCCTCGGAGCCGACCTCCTCCGCGTCGGCCTCTCTGGCGCGACCCTGGAGCGGTCGTC
>NZ_JAALJI010000177.1 GCF_011064595.1 Paludisphaera soli
AGATCGCCGAGTTCGACGACTCTTTCCTCCTCCAGGTCAACGGCGACTTCCACGTGCTCTCGCCCGGCGATTTCGACGCGGTCCGCCTCAGGCTGGGTGGGGGTGACGACCAGTTCGAGTATTACGTCGAGACCCAGACCGCCGGAGTGAGCAGAACGGTGGAAGTCGACTTGGGCCGGGGCGACGATTTCGGGGCGGTCTACGCCTTCGGCCCGTTGGTCGACTCCTCCTTCTCGTTCGACGTCGACGGAGGCCTCGGAGCTGACCTCCTCCGCGTCGGCCTCTCTGGCGCGACCCTGGAGCGGTCGTT
>NZ_JAALJI010000178.1 GCF_011064595.1 Paludisphaera soli
CACCCACAGATAGTCGTACTGCGTCTGTCGCACGGACGTGGGCCTCGACCCGCGGCGGGCCCAGACGGTCGTCGCCGTCCCCTTCCGCCCGAAGCGGGCCTCGTCCTCGAACCAGACCTCGACCCGCTTGGTCGGCCGGGCGGCGGCGACCTCGGCGATCAGTCCGGCGACTTTTTTTCGAACTCCTCGCGGGCCGCGGGGTCGGACCTGGGGTGGCGCGGGCGGGGGTCGAGGCACGAGTAGCCCAGGCGGTGCAGCGGCGGGTAGACGCCGGGCATGCTGTAGGCG
>NZ_JAALJI010000179.1 GCF_011064595.1 Paludisphaera soli
CTCGTCGAGTCGCGCGGTCCTGGCTCGCGGATCGAGCGAGCTATACTCGCCGAACCTCGGATCGGCCGTCAACCCGACCGGAGCGGCCGACCCATCCGGTTGCCGCGCGAGCATTCGGGGGGCCTCGGCCTGGCCGGGGCCGGGTCGAGGGCGTAATCTCGGACGTCCCGACGGCTCGTCGCGGGCGCCCGGCCCCGGGGGCGGCCTCGCGATCGACCGCCGAGGCGGCGGCCTGCGGGGCGTGTGAAGATCGATCCACGGCGCGGCCGTGGCGCGAGGCGGGGGGT
>NZ_JAALJI010000018.1 GCF_011064595.1 Paludisphaera soli
GTCGTGGAGCGGACGCATAGCTGGATGAATCGCTTCCGCCGATTGCTGATCCGGTGGGAGAAGAAGGCGGAGAATTACGAGGCGATGCTGCACTTCGCATGCGCGTACATCACCCACCGCGCCGCCGGCCTAATGAGATAGGATCTAAATAGATACCGTATGAGAAGATCGCTCGGGCGGTCGACTTGCCGATCGCCGGGCTGCTCGCCGACCTGAAAGCACGCGGCCTGCTGGACGACACGCTGGTCTTCTGGGGCGCCGAGTTCGGGCGGACGCCCTACACCGAGGGGACGGACGGCCGCGACCACAACCCCGAGGGGTACTCGGTCTGGCTCGCCGGCGGCGGCGTGAAGGGGGGGATCGCGCACGGCCGGACCGACGAGTTCGGATTCGCGGCGGTCGAGGACAAGGTCCACTACCATGACCTGCACGCCACAATCCTCCACCTGCTCGGCCTGGACCACGAGCGGCTGACCTACCGCTACTCCGGCCGCTACTTCCGCCTGAACGACGTCTACGGCCGGGTGGTCCGCGAGATCCTCGCGTGACCGGAGGCGAGCCGAGGCGGGTCGGGTGAGAGGCCACCGGTGGCTCAAACCATCTCAATCGCCTCGGGGACGGCCCTTGTCGCGTCGAACGACTCCTCGAAAGGGGGAAGGCCCGCGGGGCAACGAGGGGCGGACGAGCGCCCCTCGCCGGCGATCGGCTCAACGGGTGAAGTACAGGTAGGCGATCAAGATGGCCGCCAGCACGCCGACCGACGCGACCACGTCGACCCAGTTCCAGCTGCTCCGCGACCGGCGCCGGTCCTCCACATTGACCGTGGCGTAAGTCAACCCTTCGATCCGCGACGAGTCCGGCGGGGCGGTGGCGTAGCTGACGACGACCAGGACGGCGGCGCTGATCAGGAAGATCAGGAGGCTGTAGTACTGGAAGTAGATGTTGTTGACGATCCAGAGGAACGAGCCTTCGGTATACCCTTGCTCGTAGCCGGACAGCTTCAGCGAGATCGGCGTGTCGACCAGCAGGCGGAACATCCCCAGGGCGAACCCGGTCAGCAGCGCGGCCAGGCACCCCTTGTGGTTCAGCCGCGGGAGGAACACCCCCAGGAAGAAGACGACGAAGATCGGCGGGGCGAGGTAGCCCTGGACGCCCTGGAGATAGTCGTACAGCCCGCGGGCACCCTGGATCACCGGCACCCAGGCCAGGCCGATCAGGACCATCCCGCCCGTCGCCAGCCGGCCGACCCACACCAGCTCGGCCTGGGTGACGCGCGGCCGGAACTTCTGGTAGAGGTCCATCGTGAAGAGGGTCGAAGAGGCGTTGAACACGCCCGCCAGCGAGCTCATCAAGGCCGCCAGCAACCCGGCGACGACGATCCCCCGCACCCCGACCGGCAGCACGTGCTGCACCATCAGCGGGAAGGCCGCCTGGCTCTGCTCGCGGATGAGTTCGCCGTCGCGGAACATCGCCTGCTGGAGCGCCGCGTTCTGGCCGCTCGCCGCCAGGGCGAAGCAGATGATCCCCGGGATGATGAAGATGAAGACCGGCAGCAGCTTCAGGAACGCGGCGAAGATGCTCCCTCGCCGCGCCTGCTGCTCGTTGCGGGCGCCCAGGGTACGCTGGACGATGTACTGGTCGGTGCACCAGTACCACAGGCCGGTGATCGGGGCGCAGAAGAGCATGCCGAGCCAGGGGTAGTTGCCGTTGAAGTACCAGGCCTGGCGGACGACCTGCCCGTCGGCGGCCCGCTCGAGGACCGGCCGCCACGTGCCCTCCACGCCGGCCGGCACCAGCGGCTTCCAGAGGTTGAACATCTCCGGTCCGGCGATCTCCCGCAACTCCCCCCAGCCGCCCAGCGCACGCAGGCCGAAGAACGTCACCAGCACCGAGCCGAGCACGAGGATGATCGTCTGCAGCGCCTCGGTGTAGGCGACCGCCCGCAGGCCGCCGAGGGTCGTGTAGACGCCCGTCAGCACGATCACCCCGACCGAGCCGACCCAGAAGCTGTTGAGCGTCAACCCGCCGAGGCGGACCTCCAACTCGGGCGTCAGCGTGGCGAAGACGACGCCCCCGGCGAAGATCCCCACGGCGATCTTCGTCAGGATGTAGGCGATCAGCGACACCGCCGAGAGCAGGTAGCGCGACGACGCCGAGAACCGCCTCTCCAGGAACTCCGGCATCGTGTAGACCATCGACCGCATGTAGAACGGCACCATCACCCAGCCCAGCACCAGCAGGCACCAGGCGTGCAGTTCGTAGTGGGCCATCGCCACGCCGTCGGTGAACCCCGAGCCGGCCAGCCCGACGACGTGCTCGCTGCCGATGTTCGAGGCGAAGATCGACGTCCCGACGACGAACCAGCCGAGGTCCCGCCCGGCGAGGAAGTAGTCGTCGGCCGTGTCGCGCCCCTGGCGGATCACCCACCAGGCCACCCCGAGCAGCAGGGCGAAGTAGCCGCCGATCATGATCCAGTCGAGCGTTTCCATCGGCAGTCTCCGGTGAAGCCAGGCGGCCGCATGTCCGCGGCGCCGCAAGCCGTATCCCGATCAGCCCTGGTATTCCGACCCGGCCCCGTACCCCGCGACGCCCGCGGCGATCCGCCGCTTGACATGCGCGACCAGCTCGGGCGTCGCCCCGGAGACCTCCCACCGCGCCAGGCCGTCCTCGCTCTGCGAGATCCGCTGGCAGACCTGCAGCCAGTCGTCGGCGAGCTGCGTATGCTCGTCGACGTCCAGCGGAAGGCCCCAGCGCATGAGGGTGGCTTCGAGGTCCATGCCGTTCTTCATCCGCGAGAGCGAGCGGAAGCCCTGCCCCTCGAAGCTCTCGCGGACCGCGTCGAGGGCGGCGGCCCGGCTCGCGTCGTCGGGGAACTTGTAGCCCCACTCCCGCTCGCGCGCCGTGGTCCCCTGGATCTCGAAGAGCCGCTCGAACCGCTCCGGGGCCTCTCCCCACACGCGGGCGACCCGAAGGGCGAAGGCGAGCGTATTCTCCGTGCAATACCGGCCGCCGTCGAGGGGGAAGGCCTCATAGAAGTGCGCCGACTCCTCCACGGCCCCGAACCGGGCCGGGTCGCGGGCCAGGCTCTCCTTGATCTGCGAGTGGCCGTTGCGGATCACGTCGACGGCCACCCCGCACCGGGCCATCTCGACGATCGCCAGCGGGTTCGACTTCAAATCGGCGAAAACCCCCAGCCCCTCGCCGGGGTGCCGGCGGCGGATCTCCGGCATGATCGCCGCGTAGACGAAGCTCGACGACAGGTACGTCCCGTCGCCCCGGTAGACGTCGAGCCGATCGCCGTCGCCGTCGAAGAACATCCCGAGCAGGGCGCCGGAGGAGCGCATCGCGGCGAGGCCGGGGGCGATCACGTCCCGCTTGACCGGGTTGGGGTCGCCGAGCGGGAAGGCGCCGTCGGCGGCGAAGTGCAGCGGGGCCAGTTCGGCCCCCGCCCGGCCGAACGCGAGCATCATCTCGCGGCCGGCGGCCCCGAACAAATAGTCCTGAAACACCCGGACCCCGCCCAGGCCGCCGGGCTCGACCCCGGCCAGTTCCATGCTGAAGGCGACGTAGTCGTCGATCAGCTCGACGGCGCGGATCGACCCGCGGCGGGGGGCGAGGGTCGAGGCGTCGTCCCGGTAAAGCTCCTGGATCCGGTCGAGGCCGCCCTCCGGGCCGATCTCGCGGGCGATCGGCAGGACGCCCGGCGCCAGGAGCTTGCGGCCGGTGTCGCCGGCCGGATTGTGCGAGGCTCCGAACATCACGGCGGCCAGGTCCGGGTGCCGCATGGCCGCGTAGTAGAACAGCGAGGTCGACGAGACGCCCGGCAGGACGACAACCTCCAGGCCGGCGTCGCGGTAGGCGTCCGCGGCCATCGTCAGGTGGCGCGGGCCGGTGCTCCGGGCGTCGTGGGCGATCACGACCCCCGGCGCGTCGAGCACATCGCGGAAGTACCGCGCCTCGGCCCGCGCGAGCCGGCCGGACAGCTCCGGGGTCAACAGCGCGGAGGGGGTCCGGATGTCGTAGGCCCGGAACATCGAGAGGTTCAGGTCGTCGGCCACGTCAACGCTCCTCGATCCCGCGATCGGCGAACCGCACCCGCACCCCGACGGCGCAGGCCCCCGGCGACGAGCCGGTGAACACGTAGGCCTCGCGGCCGGTCTCCCGCTCGTACCGCCGCGCGACGCCCGCCACGGCGTCCCCGGCGTCGGCCCGGCCGAGCACGGCGACCGTCCCGCCGCTGCCGCCGCCGGTGATCTTCGCCCCATACAGCCCGGATCCCGGGCCGGCCTCGCGCACCAGCTCGACGAGCCGGTCGGTGCCGTCGGAGCCCAGGCCGCAGGCGGAATAGCTCGCGTGCGATGCGACCATCAGATCGCCCATCGCGCGGAGTTCCGCCTCCCCCGGCCCGCCCTCCAGGAGTTCGGCGAACAGGCGGACGCGGGCGTTCTCGCCGATCGGGTGGGCCGTCGGCAGGCGGACGGCGTAGGTGCGGGCCGGGTCGACGCGCGTGACCGGGTCGGTCGTCCCCCCGTAGCGAGCCAGGAACTCGGCCCCGGTGATCGACTCGGGCAGGTCCGGCTCGAACCGAGCCGCGAATTCCTCCGGCGCGAGGTTCGCCAGGTAGCCGCCCCAGCGAGGGTCCTCGATGTGCAGCACGCCGTCGTCGGCCCGCGTGATCGGCCCCAGGCCGGCGAGATCCGCGAGCATCCGATAGCCCATGAAGGCCCCGACGCGGACCGAGGAGTAATCGCTCCCGGCGACCGCGTGCCGGATGCCCGAGTCGACGCCCCAGAAGGCCACGCCCGGCGGCGCCGCGACGAACCCTCGCACCTCGGCAGGCTGGCAGAGGAGCGCGAGCAAGCGGTCGGCCCGGCCGAGCGCGGAGGCCATCTGGTCCATGATGCCGCAGGGGGCGCCGACGACGACGTTCTCGGCCACCTGACAGAGCCGCGCCAGCTCCGCGCCGTCGATCTCGACGCCGAACAGCCCCGCGACGGCCCGCATCACCGACACCTCCAGCGCCGCCGACGAGCTGACCCCCTTCCCCTCCGGCACGTCCGACCGCACGGCCACCCGCAGGCCGCCCGACCGATCGGGGAGCAGCCCCGGACGCTCGCGGAGCAGCACGGCGATCGGGCCGACGACGTAGGCGGCCCAGTGGTCGGCCGGGTTGCGCTCGAACCGCAGGCGGGCCGCATCGAGGCTCTCGTAGTCGCCCAGGCCCAGGATGATCTCGGCCGGCAGTTCGATCGAGCGAGCCGGGCCGCCCGCCGATCCGGGAAGGCTGGTGATGCGCAGCGTCCCGTCTCCGGCCTGCTGGGCCGCGGCCAGGGCCGCCTCGCGGATGGGCCACTGGAGGACGAGCGAGCCGGAGTAGTCGGCGATCCCGCCCATCACGTCGAGCCGGCCCGGCGCCCGGGCAAGGGCCAGGGGGCGGGAGGGGTCGAACAGGCCGCTTCCGGCGATCCGAGCGTCGAAGTCGTCGAGATCGTGCCGGGCCGGGTCAGGCATCGGGGCCGCCTCCGTCGGCGTGGGCGTGGGCGTAATGAACGGCCGGCACCGCCCGCAGCTCGGCCGCCTTCTCCTCGGGCGCGGTGTCGCTCAGGAAGCTGCCGCCGCCGATCTCCGGGCCGGCCAGATATTTCAGCAGGTTCGGCTTGCGCAGCGGCGGGTGGAACTCGATGTGGAAGTGGAACCCCTCGTGGCGCCGGCCGTCGGTGGGCGCCTGATGCAGGGCCATCACGTAGGGGAACGGCATCCGCCAGAGGTTGTCGAAGCGGATCTGCACCTCGTGGAGCACGGCGGCCAGGTCGCGGACCTCCTCGGGAGACAGGTCGGCGAGGCTCTGGTGGGCCTGCTTCGGCACGACGAACGTCTCGTAGGCGTAGCGGGCGAAGTACGGGAGGAAGGCGATGGCCGTGTCGTTCTCCGCGAGGATGCGCCGACCGTCGGCGCGCTCGGCGGCGATGACGTCCTCCATCAGCACGCGGCGGTGCTCCCGCCAGTGGCGAAGGCAGGTGGCGGCCTCGTTCTCGATCGTCTTGAACACGAAGTTCGTGGCGTAGATCTGGCAGTGCGGGTGCGGGTTCGAGACGCCGACGACCTCTCCCTTGTTCTCGAACATCAGCACATGATTGACCTCCGGCCGGTCGCCCAGCTCGCGGTACTGGACCTGCCAGGTCCTCAGCAGGTCGGCGACGTGGGCGGTGTCCAGCTCGGCGAGGCTCAGGTCGTGGCGAGGCGTGTAGCAGACGACTCGCGCCAGCCCGGTGGCCGGGCGGTTGCGGTAAGGCGGCGGCGGCGACGGGAGTTCGCCCGGCGCGGCCGGCCCGACGCAGGGCAGGTCGTTGTCGAAGACGAAGACCCCCTCGTACGCCTCGTTCCTCGCCCCGCCGACCCGCGCGTTGCCGGGGCAGAGCGGGCAGCTCGGGTCGTACTCGGGCGCCTGCCGCGCCCCGCCGCCGACCGTCTCGCCGGTCCACGGCCGGTTGTTGCGGTGCGCGGCGACGATCACCCATTCCTCGCGCAGGGGATGCCAGCGCTGTTCCCACGTCATGGCGACGACCCCACTCCAGGCTCTCGGCTCGGACGACCCACCGGATACGATACGGGGCGTGGCGCGGCCGTCCAAGCCGCATTCGCGCAAAAAAACGCGACGATCGCGCAGCCCCCCGCCGGGTCGCGTACGATGGGCCGGGAGGTTCGCTTGATGGCCGAGACGCCCCGAGTCGCCCTGCTGGTCGAGACGTCGCGCGGCTTCGGACGCGACCTGCTGCGGGGCATCATCCGTTATGCGCGGCTGCACGGACCCTGGGGCTGCTACGTGACCCCCGGCGACTTCGAGCAGATGCTGCCGAGGATGAAGGACTGGGGCGGCACCGGGATCATCGCCCGCGTCGAGACGCCCCGCGTGGCGCGGGCGATCCTCCGTTCCGGGCTGCCGACCATCGTGCTCGACCTCTCCGACGAGCAGCTCCGGCCCGAGAACCCGCTCTCGCGGCTCAGCGAGGTGGCGTCCGACTCCCGCGCGGCGGCCCGGATGGCCGCCGAGCACCTGCTCGACCGGGGTTTCCGGAACCTGGCTTACGTCGGCGTCACGGGCCGCGTCTGGTCGCGCCGGCGGCGGGAGGCCTTCTGCGCGCGGGTGCGGGAGGCCGGGCTCGAACCCCTGGTCTATTCCCCGCCCGCCCCCCGGGGGGGCCGGTCGAGCGGGGGCGAGCAGACGGCCCTGGCCCGCTGGCTGCGCGCCCTGCCGAGGCCCGCCGGCATCATGGCCTGCAACGACGACCGGGGCCGCGAGGTGCTGGAGGCCTGCCGCGACGCCGGTCTGCACGTCCCCGAGGAGCTGGCCGTCATCGGGGTCGACGACGACGAGCTGCTTTGCGAGCTGGCCGACCCGCCGCTCTCCAGCGTGGCCCTGAACGCCGAGCCGGGCGGCTACCGCGTGGCGGCCCTGCTCGACGCCATGATGCGCGGCCGGGTCCGCCGCCCGCGCCGCCTGCTCGTCGAGCCGTTGCACGTCGTGACCCGCCGTTCGAGCGACATCGAGGCCCAGGGCGACCCGGAGGTCGCCGCCGCCCTGCACTTCATCCACGACCGCGCCGCCGAGCCGATCGGCGTCGCCGACGTGGTCGACGACCTGATGATCTCCCGCCGGGCCCTGGAGATCCGCTTCCGCAAGTCCGTCGGCCGGACGATCCACGCCGAGATCCAACGAGTCCGCCTGGAGAGGGTCCTGCGGCTCCTGCATGAGACGGACCTGCCGATCCCTCAGGTGGCGGAGGCCTCCGGCTTCACGAGCGCCAGCTACCTGTCGCAGGTCTTCCGCGAGGCGCTCGGCACCACCCCGGCGCGATACCGCCGCCGGATGCGGAGCGACCCGACCGACGGGCGTTCCTGACGCCGGGAGGCGCGCCGAAGGCCGACGTGCGACGACGCCGCGGGCGCGCGGCCCGAGGCGTCGTCGCATGCGGTCGAGCGATCCTCGTCACTTTTCAGCGGAGCGGCAGCCGCACCACGGTGATGCTCAGAGGCGGGGCCTCCAGGCTGCCGTCGAAGCGTAGGGGACGCTCGACGATCTCCAGGCGGGCCTCGCCTGGGTCGTTGCGCAGGGACGGCGAGTCGCCCGAGACGGCCCAGGCGGTCCCCTCCTCGGCCGGCGTCACGCCCTCGACCGACAGCCGGACCGTGCGGGCCTTGTCCGTCGGGTTGACCAGGCCGACGGTCAGCGCCTTGCGGTCGGCCGTCAGGGCGGCGGTGAGGTCGAGGCCGCCCGGCTCGGCGGCCGTGGTCAGCTCGACGGGGATCGTCCCGTAGTGGTGGCGGTGCATCATCAGCGGCAGAGCGGTCGATTCGAAGAAGGCGGCGGTCTTCGTCGTCTTGATGCAGCCGATGACGTTGACCGTCTGGGCGTAGTGGGCCATGGAAATGACGTCCGAGTTGCGGAAGAACTCGTGCAGGCCGGTGGCCACGCCCAGGGCGTCGGCCAGGTCGTAGACGCAGCCCAGCTCGCCGTAGACGTACGGGCGATGCCAGTAGTTCCACTCGTCCATGGCGATGGGGACCGGCCGGCGGCCCGTCAGCCCCAGCTCCTTCTGGAGCTTGCGGTGCCCCTCGGCCTTGCCTCGGATCGCGTCGGCGAGCTGGCGGGCGTGCGCGGGGGTGTCGCCCTTGGCCTTGTCGTCGCGGTAGAAGTGCTCGGAGATCAGGTTCATGAACTTGGCGCACTCCTCGAGCATGCCGCGCGACCAGCCGCGGCGCTCGTCCGGGTCGTGGCGGCGGTTGATCGTGTCGAGGTCGCCCACGCCGATGAGCTGGAGCGAGGGGTCGACGGCCCTCATCGCCTCGGCGAACCCGTTGTGCTTGATCGTGTAGTGCTTCAGCTGCATGAAGCCGAGCTGCCAGGGGCCGAACATCTCGTTGCCGACGCACCAGTACTTGACGCCGTACGGCTCGGCGCGGCCGTTGGCCGCCCGCATGCCGCCGCCGATCGTCTCGGCCGGGCCGTTGCAGTACTCGACCTCCCGGGCGGCGGAGTCGGCGTCGCCGAAGCCGGTGTTGACGGCGACGACCGGCTCGGCGCCGATCTCGCGGCAGAAGTCGAGGAACTCGTCGAGCCCGAAGTCGTTGTGCTCCACGCCGGTCCAGGCGGGGTTGCGGCGGGGCGGGCGGCGGTCGCGCGGGCCGATGCCGTCGCGCCACTCATACCCGCTGACGAAGTTGCCGCCCGGCCAGCGGTACATCGTGCCGCCGAGCTGTTTCAGCAGCGTCAGGGTGTCGGCCCGCATGCCGCGGACGTTGTCGGCCGGCATCAACGAGGCGGTGCCGATCAGGGCCGGGCCGCCCTCGATGCGGATCTCCAGCTTCGCCTTCTCGGTGTCGGCCCCGGCGGTGAAGGCCAGCTCGTGCCGCGTGAACTCGGGGCCGAGCCCGTCGATGCGGACGGCCTGCCGCTGATCGTCGCCGTCGCCCCAGGCCAGCGCGACCTCGGCGCGGGCGGCTCCCTCGGGGGCCTTCAGCCAGATGTAACCCGTGTACCCCTTGCCCTTCACGACCCCCAGGTCGTGCTGACGAATCGCGGCGCCCGGGGCGATCCGCGGGGTGTGTCGGCCGACGAAGGAGCCTTCGCCGACCATCGTCACCGCGTCGGCCGCGCCGACGATCTCCCAGGGCGAGGCGCCGACGACCGGGAACGCCGTGTCCCGCAGCGACCGGTACGGGTCGTACTTGGCGGTGACGGGGAAGTAGAACTTGCGGTCCTCCAGCATCTCGGCCCAGATCCCACCGTAGATGCAACGGCCGAGATGCTCGATGAACTGGCCGTAGGTGTAGGGGTTGATCTCCGGGGCGGCGCGGTCGGCGTGCACCGTCACGGTCACGGCCGGCTGGTCCTTGGCCTGGGCCGCCGCGGTCAACAGCGTGCATCCCAGCCACGCCATCATGCCTGTAGACTTCTTCATGACTGGACCTACGCCTTTTGTCGGTAGGGAGGGGCCTCGCCAGGGACAGGGCCGACGGCGCGGGGCGGGCGCCTCGCGGTGACGGAACGATCTGCACGACTCGATCTGCGAAGCTCGGACCCGCGGCTTTCCCCATCGCACGACCGCAGCCGCGGCTTTCTCGCACGATAGGCCCCGACCGGGTCGATCACAAGACCGCGACCGCGCAAAAAAATGCCACGATTGCGCAACCCCTCCCTCCGCCCTTCCCCGGCCTTCTTCGGCTGGGTTTGGCCCTTGCGCGAAGCCCCGCATATGCTCCCCGTGCAGCACCCCGGATCCGGCCGTGCCGGCAGCCCGAGCGACCGAGCGGTTGTGCGGCGACATGTCGGCTCGGACCGAATCAGGCCGGTCACTCGGGGGAGTCGATCCGGTCGCTGATGCGGAAATCGTCGAAATCGACGAACCCGCCCGGCGTCCTCGTCGCGAACTGGAACAGGGCGAAGCGGTAACCCATGAAATGCGGCAGGGTGTAGGTCATGCGGAGCGGCTTGCCGATCTCGGACCAGCTCGCGCCGTCGAGGCTATAGGCGAAGCGGGCCGTGTCCTTCCGACCCCGGAAGTCGCACTCCAGCCGCAGGAAGACGGTGTCCTGCGCAAGCGGCGCGACCTCGACCTCCGTCGGTGAGTCGGCCTCCGCGATTACCATGACGAGGGACCTCGCATCCCCCGTCGCCCTGACGCCGACGAAGCCGTATCGCCTCTGGAGCGCGGCCAGGCCGGCGACGTCGCCGTCGTTCATGTGGGCCACGTCGAGGGTCACGACGGCCGAACTGGTCGGGCCGAAGGTCCGCTGGGTCAGCGTATTGCGTGCGGCGAGGAGATCGGCGTCGACCCGCCCGGTCGTCAGCCGCAGGAACCCGGGGCGCTGGGTGAGCGACCAGTGCTCGTCCTCGGGGTTGTGATTCCACTGCCACGCGAGCGGGAGCGGCGGATCTCCGGGGCCTCGATCGAAATCGTCGGAGCCGACGATCCCCCGCACGCCGAGGGTGCTCGCGGGGAGATTCAGCGCCGCGGGGACCTTGCCGTCGACCCCCATGACGGGCCAGCCGTCCTCCCACGTCACCGGCACGAGGAAGGGGATGCGGCCGACCGCGCCGTGATCCTGGAAGAGCAGCGCGTACCACTCGCCGTCGGGCGTGTCGACAAGGCCGCCCTGGGCGACGCCCTGGTCCTGCAGCGCGACCCGGCCCTCGTAGGGGCCGGTCAGCGAGTCGGCGCGGAAGGTGAGCTGGGTGCGCATGCCGCCGCGGGGCCAGGTGATGAGCGAGAGGTAGTACCTCCCGTCGATCTTGCGGAGCTGCGAGCCCTCGGCGGGCAGGCCGATGTTGCGGCCGGCCGTGGCGCTGGCATTGGGGACGATGATCCGGTCCACCCCGCCGGGCTTGATCCCCGAGAGGTCGGAGTTCAGCTCGGTGAGGCGGATGTTGCCGGCGCCGTGGACCATGTACGCACGACCGTCGTCCTCGAAGAACAGGGAGTGGTCGTGCAGCGAGGGCCGGAAGGACGTCTTCTCCCAAGGACCCGCCTCGGGGTCCTTGGTCCGGTAGATGTACGTCTTGCCGGTGGTGCCGGAGAAGGTCGTGACGTAGAACGTGCCGTCGTGGTGTCGCAGGCTGCTCGCCCACGAGCCTCCCCCGTACGCGTTCCTCCCATTCCGGAGCGCCAACGCGTCTTCGTCGTCGAGGACGTCGTAGGCGTAGCCGACGAGCCGCCAGTTCACGAGGTCGTTCGACTTCATGATCGGCAGCCCCGGGCTCACGAGCATCGTGGTGCTGCTCATGTAGTAGCTGTCGCCGACACGGATGTCGGCGAGGTCCGGCACGTCGGACCAGAGGATCGGGTTGACGGCCCGGTCCCCGACCTCCTGCGCGTGGGCGAGCGGGCGGTCCGCCGCGCCGGGCCCGATCAGCAACGAGAGCACGGCGGCCGCGACCCTGGGGCGCATCTTCATCCTCCTGTTCCAACTCGACGTATCACGCATACCCGCGGGCTCATGCCTGGAGCCCTGTTATGCCCCTCACGGCTGCGCCGGCGAGTCGGCGGTGTCGGGCGCGGGCGCGGCGGCGAACAGGAGCGGGGCGAACTCGTTCAGGCAGCGGCGCCAGGTCAGCCACTCGTGCGAGGTGCCGGGCGACTCGTAGTAGACGTGCTTGATGCCGGCCTTTTCGAGCGCCTCGTGGTAGTTCTTCACGCTGGCGTACATCCGCTCCGGCTCGGTCGTGCCGATGCCCAGCCAGAGCAGGCGGATCTTGCCGTTGAACGCGTCCGCGTCGGCCATGACTCCGCCGTGCGCCGTCTTCGGGTCGAAGGGCATGCCGCCGAAGCCCCCGCCGCCCCCGCTGAACCCGCCGAGCGAGGCGAACAGGTCCAGGTGTTTGAGCCCGATCTGGAACGTCTGCATGCCCCCCATCGAGAGCCCGGCCATGGCCCGGTGCTCCCGGTCCGGGATCGTGCGGTACGTCGCGTCGATCATGGGGATCAGGTCGTCGACCACCACCTTCTCGAACACCTCGAACATCCGGCCCATGTCGGGGCGAGGGGGGGCCGCCTGGCCGGGCGCGGCCGGGCGGGGAGGGCCCGGGAAGGGGGCCGAATCCCCGGGCCGACGCGCGTAGCCCTGCTCCATGACCACGAGCATCGGCCGCGCCTTGCCCTCGGCCAGGAGGTTGTCCAGGATGAAGCCGACTCGCCCCTGGTTCGGCCAGCCGCGCTCGTCTTCGCCGCCGCCGTGCTGCAGGTAGAGAACGGGATAGCGCGTCTCGCGGTCGGCGTCGTATCCGGGCGGGGTGTAGACGAAGATGCGCCGCCACGCCTGGGTCGTCTTCGAGAAGTACCAGCGCTCGCGGATCTCGCCGTGCGGCACGTCCTTCGGGCTGTAATAGTCGACGCCCTTCTCCGGGACCTCGACGCCGCTGGTCATCTTGCCCGTCCCGAAGAACGTCTCGCTGCCGGGGTCGTTGACCTCCGCGCCGTCGATGAAGACGCGGTAGTAGTGGAAGCCCGGCGCCTGCGGCTTCGTGGTTGCGGTCCAGGCCCCGCCCTCGCCCTTCTCCGCGGGCTACCGCTGCTCGTCGAAGAATCCGAAGACGACCGACTGGGCGTCGGGCGCCTTGATCCGGAACGTCACGCGCCCGTCGGGGTGGATCCGCGGATACTCGGCGCCTCGGATGTTGCTGGAGGCGGGGACCGAGGCGTCGGCGTTCGGGGCGTCCGCCTGGGCGGGCGGTGCGGCCTGGAGCACCTGGAGCAGCAAGGCGAACCACGCAACTGTCATGGGAGCACCTCCGGTTGGGAAAACCCCTGAATTGCGGCCGCGGTTTGGATGTCCAGGCCCAGTCAGGGCGTGCGCAAGGCTTCGAGGACGGCTTCGAACGCGGGCTTGGGCTGAAGTTGCCGGTCCCAGAGGAGCGGGTGGTTGGTCCGGCGGGGCACCGGGAAGTTGTTCAGCCAGGATGCACCGTCGTGCGCGCCCCAGAAGGTGACGCGCGTCACGATATCGGGGTGCTTCAGCACGACCCGAAAGATCCGGCCGTAGAATCGGGCCTGCTCCTCGGCGACTCCCGCGGGCAGCCCGTTCGTGTAGGGGTCGGCCCCGCCCTGCTCGCGGATGGCGACGTCCGCGCCCCGGGTTCGGCGCGGGAGGACGTCGACGTCGACCTCCGTCAGCATGACGTTCACCCCCTCGGCGGCGTAGGCCTCGATCGCGCGGTCCAGCCGATCGGCCGAGTCCGGGTCGTCGAGCCGCAGGTGGGCCTGCATCCCGACGGCGTCGAGCCGCACCCCCGCGGCCTTGAGCTCGCGGATGAGCCGGATCGTCCTCTCGAGCTTGCCGGGGTTCTCGTTGCCGTAGTCGTTGTAATACAGCTCGGCCTTCGGGTCGGCCGCTTGGGCGAACTCGAACGCCTTGACGATGTAGTCGTCGCCGATCGCGCGGCGGGCCGGCGTGTCGCGCAGGTATTCCCCCGGGCGGTCGCTGATCGCCTCGTTGACCACGTCCCAGCCGAGGACCTTGCCCCGGAAGTGGCCCGCGACCGCGGCGATGTGGGCCTTGAGGTTCTCCAGGGCTTCCTCGCGCGGGAGCGGTTTGCCGTCCTGGGACTGGAACAGCCATCGCGGCGCCTGGCTGTGCCAGCAGAGGGTGTGTCCGACCACCTTCATTCCGTTCTTCTGGGCGAACTCGACGAGCCGGTCGGCGCCCTCGAAGCGGAACTCCCCCGGCCGCGGTTGGAGGGACATCGGCTTGAACTCGTTCTCGGCGGTCAGCGAATCGAACTGCTCCGCAACCAGCATCGACAGTTTGGGGTCGCCGAGCTGTCGGGACGAGACGGCCGCGCCCAGGAGGAAACGCTCCTTCACGGCCTGGCGCAAGGTCTCACCCTCGGGGTCGGCCGCCGTGACGGCGGCCGGCTCGTCGGAGCCGCCGAGGCGTCCTTCGGTCAGTCCGGCGCCCTCGGCGGCCACTGCGGCGGCCCACAGGATCACGAGCGTCAGGGGCGACCACTCTCGGACGCCAGGGCGCTGACACGGGCCGGGGTTGCGAGCGAGCATCGGTGTTTCCTCCGCCGTTCTTGGAACCAAGGAAGCCGGACAATCGGTTGCCCGCATGTGTTGAACTCGACCGTGCGGTCAATCTTCGCTCAACCTGTCGTGCAAACGAAGGGGGGAGTCGGACCTTGAGCTGTCTCGGCTTCGCTGTGGTGATCGTGCCTGGCCGGGTTCAGGGACCGTCGTCGGGAGCGATCGCCAGGGCGCGGCGCTGTGCTCCGACGACATGGTCCGGGGCAGGGACGGATCGATGTCGGCCGGGACGCGGCGGCCGTTCTCCGCACAACTCGGGAGAAATCAGGTCAACCGGAGGCGGATGTTGATCTTGGCCAGGGTCGTATTCATCGGCGATACGCCCAGACCTCGAGCTGCTCGCAATCCTCCGTGTCGCTGGCCGCGAGGTTCGAGCCGCGCCGCGGGCGGACGCGCCGCGGCTCGGGTAAGGCGCGAAGTCCCTCGATCGCGGGCGGGTGGCTGCAATCCCCCTTCCAGGAGCCGTCCTGCCGGCGCCGTTCGTCGATCTCCCGCCGCAGGTCGAGAACCTCGCGACAAGGTTGCCGCACCAGGTCGGACGCATCAGCCGGCTCGGCGGCCGGAAGGGACTCGACAAGCACTCTGTCCCAAACAAGAACGCTAGTAACGCGGGCCCAACCTCAAAGGAAGGACCGAACGGCTTGGGCGAAGCTCTACCCCGAGAGGCAGTCGCCTGTTACGGCGCATGATCCGCCTACCAGGCCCGTTTCGACAGCTCCCGGAACCGCGCTCAGCTTGACCCGGCTGCGGATGTTCAGCCGGCCGTGCGAGGAGCGGCGGAGCAGCACGATCCGTGGGAACAGCGTCCGCCAGGCCTGATGCGTCGAGGCCCCACCGTCGACGCTCGCCGTCCGGGGCGCATACTCCGCCTCGGCACGTCGGCCGACGCCAGGACATCGGGTCGCGGCCGAAGCCCCGGGCCGTCATGTGGGGCGTGAGCAACGAGGGCCGGACGCGAGGCAGGCCCCGGCCGGCGGTCCGCCGCGACGTCAGGAAGGACCGGCTACCCCGAACGCCGCGGGCCTCATGGATTCGCTGGTCGGCGTCCCGTCGTAATCGAGCCACCGCCGCCGCTCGTAGTCGTAGAGCCGGCACGTCCGGAAGAGCCAGAGCGTGTATCCCAGGGTCAGGTGCTCGACGTGGATGTCCTCGGGATAGGCGGCCTGGAGGCAACCCTGGGCCTCCGAGAGGTTGTGCAGCGGCACGCGCGGATCGACGTGGTGGGCGTTGTGCTCCAGGATGTTGTTCGCCAGCCAGTGGAGGCCGAACGGCAGGATCACGTGAACCGTGCTTTTCACGGTGGCGTCGTAGTAGTCCCACTCAGACGAGTCGGCGAAGCATATGGACCGCGGGTGCGTGTGGTGCACCAGGTCGATCAGGCCCACCAGCCACGTCCAGCAGAGGTAAGGCGCGACGAGGCCGAGGAGCAACACTCCCGCGGGCCCCACCGGCTCGGCCCAGGGCCAGGCCTGGGCGGCCTGGGCCAGCAGGCTCAGGGCGGCGAAGAGGACGCCGGCGAAGCCGAGGACCAGGATCCGATCCAGGTGGAACTGCTTCAGCCGGGGGCCGAGCGCGGCACCGGGCGGGAACAGCAGGTAGGGGAACCAGTTGCCCACGGTCCAGTAGAAGGACAGGCCCGGCAACGTCCGCAGGAATCGATACCAGCCCCGCCTCCAGATAGACGCCGCCTGGTAATCGTCGAGCGACCAGGGCATCCACACCATGTCCTTGCCGCGCACGCGGAGGAAGTTATGGTGCAGGAACACATGGGCGCGGTGCCACGAGGCGAGCGGGGCGTAGGCGGGGAGGAAGGCCAGGCGCGCGAGCCATCGGTTCAGTCGGTAGCCCGGGACCAGGCTGCCGTGGCCCGCGTCATGGCCGAGGACGTAGAGGCCCGCGATGGCGAGCGACGCGGCCGCGACGCAGAAAGCCTTGACCGGCCACCCCGGCAAGACGACGGCCCCGGCGACGAGCGCCAGGTAGGCGGCGTAGTAGCCGAGGAACTTGCTCAAGCCTGGCAGATAGCGGCGTCGCCGCGCGACGCATGGGATCTGCTTGATTGTCTCGGTCGGTGAGGGGCTGGCCGTCTCGGCGCTCATGTCGCATATCCATCGGGGACGCGTTGCGCGGAGCGACCCCCGCGATTCGTCCGATCCAGGTCTTGAAAGGAGATGGGAACCGGCGCGCGCCGGCCTTTTCCCCAGATTGCGAGGCCTGGAGATGGGTTAATGCAAAAGCGCAGCCAACCGCCCGGGATTCCGAAACCGCCGGGGCGACGGCGCGAATCGTCTTCGACGGTTCGAAGTCGGTTCGCGTATCCACGGGCGAAGTCCGGCGCCCGCCGCAAGAGTGGCCCCGCCGGGACGCGAACCCCCGCCCCGCTCGTCGGACGCCCCGAAGCCTCGGACGAGTTCGTCCGGAGGAATCGGAGGGCGGGCCGCCTCATGCGTCCGGCCTCGCTCTCGTCGGGCCTCGCCGGGGCGGTCCGGGCGGGCGTCTCATCGCTCGCCGACCGGGATCGTGATCAGGAGCCCGGCCGTGCGAGGCCTGTTGCTGCTGCGGCTCGGCATGTGGCATTTCAGGCATTCGGCCTTCAGCATGATCGGGCCGGCGAAGCGGTAGAGGCCGTCTTCGGCGGCCTCGTGCCCGGCTTCGCCCGCCGCGAGGGCCTCGGCCGCGGCCTTCTCGAAGTCGTCGCGCGGTTCGTGGTCGATGTTCATCGCCTTGCCGTCGACGACCAGCCAGCGGAGCCGGACGCCGTCGCGCTCCTCCATCTCCCGGAACACGTCCTTGAGCGCCGCCGCCGGGATCATGAGCCTTTCGCCCTCTCTGAAGTAGCGGGCATGCACGACCTGGAGCGTATCGTGGATCAGGCCGTGGAGCAGCTTCGCCCTCTGCCGGGCCTCGGCCGCTGTGGCGGTCGGGGCGGCTTCCCTGGTCGGCTCGTCGGGCGGGGCGCCCGGGGCGACGGCCAGAGTGGCGGCGAACACGCCTGCGATCAGGCCGGCGAGCGGCTTTCCGGTCATGGGAATCTCCGGGAGAGGGGGGCGAAACCCGGATCATCGCCGAAGCGGTCGCTTTCCGGAAGGGGTGCGGTCGTCGGCTCGTCGCGTCAGCCCGGCAGCCACGCCGCCGACAGGGCCAGGAAGAAGACCACGGCAGTCTTGATGATCGTGATCGCGAAGATGTCCGGGTACGATTGGCGATGGGTCAGGCCCGCGACGGCCAGGAGCGTGATCACCGCCCCGTTGTGCGGCAGCGTGTCCATGCCGCCGGAGGCCATCGACGCGATCCGGTGCAGCAGCTCCGGGCTGATCCCCTGCCGTTGGGCCGCCTCCAGGTAGTGCCCGCCCATCACCTCCAGCGCGATCGACAGGCCCCCGGAGGCCGATCCCGTGATCCCGGCCAGCACGTTCACGGCGACGGCCTCGGAGACGAGCACGTTGCCGCTGACGTCGAGCACCCAGCTCCGGACCGCGCCGAAGCCCGGCAACGACTTGACGACCGTGCCGAACCCGACCTCGGAGGCCGTGTTGAAGACCGCCGGCAGGGCCCCCGCCGTCGCCGTCGAGAGCAAGGCCGGCAGGGAGACCCGCATCCGCCGTGCGTGCAAGGCCAGCGTGGTCGCGATCCCGACCGACAGGGCGACGATGACGGCCCATGTCGGCGCCGCTTCCCGAGGGTTGGTCGCCGGGAAGTCCTTTCGGAGCGAAGCCTCGGGATACCACGCGTCGATCGACCAGGCCGTCCGGCTCAGGGTGAAGTTGACCGCGAGCACCAGCAGCAAGGGCAGGACCGCCGCGAAGAGCGACGGGAGGTCGCCCCTGGCTCGGGCCTCGGGCTCGTGGATATGGCCGGCGCCGTAGCCCTCGCCCGCGACTTCCGCCCAGGCCCGACGCCGATCCAGCCAGGTCAGGCCGCCGATCAGCACCAGGGTCCCTCCGGTCAGGCCCACGAGCGGGGCCGCGTAGGCGTCGGTCTCGAAGAACCGCGTAGGGATGATGTTCTGGATCTGTGGCGTGCCGGGGAACGCATCCATCGTGAACGTGAAAGTCCCCAAGGCGATCGCCGCCGGGAGCAGCCGCTTGGGGATCCCCGCGTCCCGGAAGAGCGCCGCGCCGAGCGGGTAGACCGCGAACACGACGACGAACAGCGAGACGCCTCCGTAGGTCAGCACGGCCCCGGCGAGGACCACCGCCGGGATCGCGTGACGCGTCCCCAGCGCCCGGATCGTCGCGGCGGCGATGGCGGCCGCGGAGCCGCTGCCGTCGATGAGCTTGCCGAAGACGGCCCCCAGCAGGAAGAGCGGGAAGAACGACCGGACGAATCCGGCCACGCCCGTCATGAACAGGTCGGTGTAGCTGGGCAGGAGCGGCAGGCCGGACAGCGCCGCGGCCAGCAGGGCGCACAGGGGCGCGAAGAGGATCACAGGCAGGCCGCGATAGGCGACGAACATCAACAAGCCCAGGGCCAGGGCGATGGCGCCGACCTCGATCGCCATGGGCGCTCCTTCCAATACGGGGTTCGAGGATCAGTCCGGATGGCGCAAAAGGGCGGCGACGCCCATGCCGCCACCGACGCAGAGGCTGACGGCCGCCTGCCGCGCCGCCCCCCGGTGGATCTGGTGGGCGGCGTGGACGACCAACCTCGCCCCGCTGGCCCCGATCGGATGTCCCAGCGCGATCGCCCCGCCGCAGCGGTTCACCGACCCTTCGTCGACTTGGAGATCGTCCAGGCACGCGAGGACCTGCGCCGCGAAGGCCTCGTTGATCTCGATCGCGTCGCACTCCGCGAGCGTCAGGCGCGTCCGCTCGCAGAGCCGCCGCAGGGCGTACACCGGGCCGAGGCCCATCGAGGCCGGCTCGCACCCGACCAGGGCGGAATCGACCCATTCGCAGAGGATGGGCCAGGATTCGCGCTCCGCGAACTCGCGATCGGCCAGGAGCAGCATGGCCGCGCCGTCGTTGATGCCGCTGGCGTTCCCGGCCGTCACGGAGCCGTCCGTCGCGAAGGCCCCGCCCAGCTTCGCGAGCGCGTCGAGCGTCGCTCCGGGCCGGGGATGCTCGTCGGCGTCCAGGCCTCGCAGCGGGACCCGCTCGTCGGCGAAGGCGCCGGAGGCCTCGGCGGCGGCGTAGCGAGCCTGGCTTCGGACCGCCCACTCGTCCTGCCGACGACGGCCGATGCTGCGGGATGCGGCCATGTCCTCGACCAGCAGGCCCATGTGGCGGCCGTCGAAGGCGTCGACCAGCCCGTCGCGGAGGATCGAGTCGACCAGCGCGGCGTCGCCCAGCTTCAGGCCCTGACGGGCCCTCGGGACCAGATAAGGCGAGCCCGACATGGATTCGGTCCCGCCGCAGAGGATCGCCCTCGCCTCCCCGCCCTGGATCGCCTGGGCCGCCAGACGCACGGCCTGCAGGCCCGAGCCGCACATCATGTTGACGGTGAACGCCGGGACCTCCGACGGGAGCCCCGACCGGACGCCGACCTGGCGCGCGACGTTCATCCCCTGGCCCGCGCCCAGGACGTTGCCCACGATCACCTGGTCGACGCTCGCGGGGTCGACCCCCTCCAGGACCGGCCGGGCCGCCGCGCAGGCCAGGTCGACCGGGGATGCATCCTTGAGCTTCCCGAGGAAGCGTCCCAGGACGGTCCGACGCGCCGCGACGATGCAGACTCCCGCCATCATCAGCCTCCGGTGTCCCGGTCGAACGAGGAAGCCGGCATGAGCCTCGGCTGTCGGACGATCGGACGGAATTCCATCTGGTCGAGCACGTCGCGAGCGAGGTCGATCCCCGGCGCGACCTCGATCAATGCGAGGCCCTCGTCCGCGAGTCGGAACACGGCCCGCTCGGTGACGTAGAGCGCCTCCTGGCCCTTGCGCCGGGCGACGTCGGCGGCGTACGAGAGCTGCGCCACGTCGGCGACGAACTTGCGGGACCGGCCCTCGCGGACGATCCGCAAGCGGCCCCGCGCGACCTCGATCTCGAGCCCGCCGGACGTCAGCGTGCCGCAGAAGACCACACGTCGCGCGTTCTGGGAGATGTTGACGAAGCCCCCCACGCCCGCGAGCCGGTCGCCGAACCGCGAGACGTTCACGTTCCCCCGACGGTCGATCTCGGCGGCGCCGAGGGCGGCGAAGTCGAGGCCGCCGCCGTCGTAGAAATCGAACTGCGCCGGCTGGTCGATGATCGCCTGGGGGTGGGACGACGCGCCGAAGCTCAGCCCCCCGGCCGGGACGCCGCCGATGGGCCCGCTCTCGACGGTGAGGGTCACCTCGCCGAGGAGCCCGCGCTCGGCCGCGATCAGCGCGACGCCTTCCGGCGTCCCGATCCCCAGGTTGGCGATCGCGCCCGGCCTCAGCTCGTCGCAGGCTCGCGACGCGATGATGCGCCGGGCGCCCGCGGGCAGCTCTGGTCGCCGCACCGGGCCGTCCTCCTCGGCCGCGCGGTAGTACGCGGGATTGTCCCGCTCGGCGAAGGTCTGGTCGTGCTGCTCGGCGGCCGCCACGACCACGCGGTCGATCAGGACCCCGGGGACCCGCACCGACATCGGCGGCGCCGCGTGGGGGAGCAGCCGCCGGACCTGGGCGATCACCGTGCCGCCGCAGTTGTGGACGGCCTGGGCGATCGCCAGGACCTCGCCGACGATCGCCTCCTCGTCCATCAGGAGGTTGCCGTGGATGTCCGCGGCCGAGCCTCGGATCAGGCCCACGTGGACCGGCATGGCGCGATAGAAGAGCCAGTCGCGGCCGTCGATCTGGATGCGGCTGACCATCTCGGCCGTGGACCGCGCATTGAGCCGCCCGCCCTGATGGATCGGGTCGATGAAGGTCCCCAGCCCTACGGCGGTGATGCACCCCGGCCGGCCGGCGGCGATGTCGCGCAGCAGGTGGCAGATGACCCCCTGGGGGAAGTTGTAGGCCTCGATCTCGTTCGCGAGGGCGAGCCGGCCGATCCGGGGGGCGAGCCCCCAGTGCCCGCCGATCACGCGAGCCAGGAGCCCCCGATGTCCCAGGTGATTCAGCCCCCGGCCGACGCCGTCGCCCTGGCCCGCGGCGTAGAGCAGCGTCAAGCCGCGGGGACGGCCGGAGCCGAGGAAACGGGCCTCGATCGCCTCGGTGAGGGCCTCCGGGTGCGCCGCGCCGACGAAGCCGCCGCTCACGACGGTCTGGCCGTCCTCGATGACTTCGGCCGCCTCGGAAGCCGAGCAGAGCAGCCGCCCGATGCGGCTGCTCACGACCACCAGCCCCCGTTGACGTGGACGGTCTGGCCGGTGACGTAGGACGCCAGGTCGCTGGCGAGGAACAGGATTGCGTCGGCGATCTCCTCGGGCTCGCCGAAGCGGCCGAGCGGGATCTCGGCCAGCATCCGGGCGCGGACCTCCTCGGGGATCGTCTTCCCCATGTCGGTCAGCACCACCCCGGGGGCCACGGCGTTGACCGTGATCCGCCGCGAGGCCAGCTCCTTGCTCAGGACCTTGGTCAGGGCGATGACGCCGGCCTTGGCCGCCGCGTAGTTGGCCTGGCCGAAGAAGCCCACCACGCCCGAGATCGAGGCGAGGTTCACGATCCGCCCGCCGTCCGACAGGATCGCGGCCGCCGCGCGACACACGTGGAAGACTCCGGTGAGGTCCGTCTCGATGACGGCCCGCCAGTCCTCGTCGGTCATCTTCTTGACGGTCCGGTCGCGGATGACGGCCGCGTTGTTCACGACCACGTCGAGCCGGCCGAATCGGTCGCGGATCGCCGCCGTCAGGTCGTCGACCTGCGCGGGGTCGCGCACGTCGGCGGGCAGCGCGACGGCCCGGTCGCCGAAGCTGGCGGCGACCTCCCGGGCCAGCTCCGCGTTCCGGCCGCTCTCGTCCGGCGGGTAATTGACGACGACGCTCGCCCCGGCGGCATGCAGGCGAGCCGCGGTGGCCCGCCCGAGCCCCTGCCCCGCGCCGGTCACGAGCGCCACCTTGCCGCCGAGGTCGATCCCGATCACTGTGACGAACTCCGGAGTGTTCCCGATGTCGGCGACGTGCTGCGGAGCCTCGTCCGCGGTCCGCCGCCATGCGGCGCCGATTTCGAAAGCGAGGTTATCCGCCGCCGGCCCGCCCCACAAGCGACCGGTCTCCGGACCCCTCGCGCGGCCGTCCGGCGGATCCGCCTAATCGCTGTCGCCCCAGTATCGGTCGAGTTCCAGATAACCCCCTGCGTCGAAGCGGAGCGGCTCCGGGGCGGCGACCACCCGGGCGCGCGATCCGCCAGGGAGGTCGGCGATCGCCGCGGGCGTGAGGAGCAGCCGCGTCATCTCGAGCGTGCTGTGGATCAGGGCCGCGCGGACGCCTCGGGGGCCTGAGGGGCAGACGGCGAGGGCCAGCCTGAGGGCGTCGAGATCGTTCTCGCAGACGATCGGCCGCATGGCCTGGTTGGGCGTCAGCGCCGAGAGGCAGTTCACGGCCGTCCGCTCCCAGTCCACGGCCTCGTCGAATCGCCGCGTGATGAACTGGCAGAGGCCGACGCCGATCGCGTTGCCGTGGCTCCCCTCGGTGAGCCGCCCGCCGATGATCGTGTGGATCCGCGGCATCGACGACTTCCACGCCCGCCCCTGGACGTACCCGTAAGGCGACCGGCCGATCGTCTTCGTGTGCATGCCCTGGCCCGACTTGTCCTTGCCGAGATAGGCGCAGTAGAGAAGGTCGAGGTCCATGACGGGCAGCGAGGGCATCCGCGCCTTCGAACGCTCGAGTGCGGCGGCCTCGATCGCGAAGAAGCGGTCGACCGTGTCGACGGGGGCGCCGACGATCTCGGCCGTCTCGTCGAAGCCGTTCTCGACCACGCCCAGGCCGCCGGCGATCCTCAGCTCCGTGCCGCCGAGCGTGCGGCGCGCCGAGATCTCGATGGCGGCGCCCAGCCCGATGCCGGGGATATGCTTGTGCATCTCGATCGCCCGCATCTTCGAGAGCCCCAGCGCCAGGATCTTCGCGAAGCCGGACTCCAAGCCGTAGCACCCTTCCGGGAGCAGCGTGGGCCAGTCGATGTCCGTATGTTCCTTGATCCGGTTGACCAGGACCACCAGGTCGCACGCCAGCGCATCCTCCGAGACGTGGACCTCGACATCCCCCACCGTGGCGATGTGGCGCGTCGCCATGCTCGAGAAGATCCGCGCGCCGACCTCGGCGTCGGTCACCCCTCGCGAGGCCGCCATCTCCAGCTCGCCCTCGGCCGTCCCGCCGCCGTGCGTGCCCATCGCCGTGAGGATCCGGACCTCCCGGCAATGCGGCTTGAGGAAGGCGACGGCCGTCCGGACGACCGCCTGGATGTCGCGGATCCCCCGGCTGGGCATCGTGAGCCCGACGACCTTCCCGGCCAGCGCCTGTCGGTCTGAGAAGAGCCTCGCCAGCTCCCGGACCACCGCCGCGGGCACGTCCGCCTCGCGCGGCCTGTCGAATTCCTGATCGACCACGGCGAAGGGCGGCAGGTCCGTCACGCGCGGGCAGAGTTCCAGCTTCATCGTCTCACTCCCGGTCCAGCTCGGCCGCGGGCGGCCCAATCGCCCGACCCGCCGGCCCCTCCAGCGTCGAGGGCCTCTCGATTCTACCCGGGCGCGGGCCCCTTCCGCCTCGCCGTGGCCCCGCCGACCGCGCGCTTGGGCTCGGCGAGGCCCGCTTCCGGGTCGCGGCGAGCCCTTTCGACCCCCCGGAAACCGATACGGCCGGGTTCCGTCGCCGGGGGGCGGGCCGTGCGACAAGCCGTCCCTCGATGGGCGTTCCGTCGTCGGTCTCAGGGGTTCCTGTGTCGGAAATGATTGCCGAGAAGTTGGTTGCGCGGTCTGCGGCGGCCGGTTCTCGTTGCGGAGCGGCCCAATCCCGGCGGTGCGGCAAAGAGGTTGGACTCGCGGGGCGGGGCAGGCCGACATGAAGGGATGTGCGGACGGGGACGAGGGGCATCCGGGGGTGAGGCCGGGCCGGGCGACGCGAGGTCGCCGGGGCGGGCATTCCGGGGCCTTCGGCTTCCCACCCGGGGGGTTTTGTTGTAGCCTCCGGGCCTTGATTCGCGGTCGTCGAGAACTGACGCCGCCGGGGGGTCCGGGCGACTCGCCTCGCCGGAGGCCTCCCGAGAGCAGTCCGCCTTCCATTCGTCGTCTTGAGCGAGGTGCATGGATGCACGAGCCGAAGGGACGATACCTGTCGCCGACCGGACCGCGGGGGTTCATCGGGGACCTGGTTCATTTCGCCCACAAGATCCCCTCGGCGCCGGTGAGCCGGGCGTTCGACGTCTCGGCGCTGGCCGGGCCTCGGGCCGCGCACCCGATGCGGCCGTCGTGGTCGTGCCTGTTCATGAAGGCGTACGCGCTGGTGGGGGCGGAGCACTCGCCGCTGCGTCGGTCGTACCTGGAGTTCCCCTGGCCGCGGATCTATGAGCATCCCTGGATGAACTGCGCCGTGGCGATCGAGCGCCAGTACGACGGCGAGGACGGGGTGTTCGTGGGGCTCTTCCGGGCGCCGGAGCGGCAGTCGTTGGTGCAGCTCCAGGGGGCCTTGCTGGAGTACAAGAATCGTCCGCTGGAGGAAGTGGGCTTCTTCCGCCAGGCGCTGCGGTTCAGCCGGGTGCCGCGGCCGGTGCGGCGGTTCCTGTGGTGGAGCACGCTGAACATCTCGGGCTTCAAGCGTTGCAAGCGGTTCGGGACGTTCGGCCTGAGCAGCTACGGGGCCCTGGGGGCGGAGCAGATCCACCCGATCTCGCCCCTGACCACGACCCTGACCTTCGGGCCGATCGACCCCCAGGCGGGCCGGGTCATGGTGAAGCTGATCTACGACCACCGGGTGCTCGACGGCGCCTTCGTGGCCCGCCGGCTCCGGGACATCGAGGACGTGCTGAATGGCGCGATCCTGAAGGAGCTTCTGGAGGATCCGGTGGAGGCCCCGCTCGCCGCGGCCCCCGAGGCCCTCTGGCGGCCCCACCTGACGGCCGCCAACGCCGCCGCCCGTGCCTCCCGGCCCGACTGATAGGCGAGGCCGATCGGGCCGGGGCGGGACGACGCGGGGCGTGCGGGTTAGACCAGGGGGGTCTCCTGGTCGGTGGTGATCCGGACGTCGAGCCGGCTCATCAGCCGCTTCAGGGCCTCCTCCTTGGAGTTGATGAACAGCACGTTCTCCAGGATGATCTCGCGCTGGACGTTGGGGACCCGGAGGACCAGCCGGCCCGAGCCGAGCATCAGGTACTCCAGCACGTCGGGGATCTCCTTGTCGAACTTCAGGTTCAAGGTCGGGAACCGTTCGAGGTCGCTGAGCGGGCCGTGGTGGTGGAGGATCTCGTTGGGGAGGATCTCCCAGTAGTCGAGCCAACGAGTGGTGTAGACCACCAACATCACCCCGAAGACCATCAGCGCGTAGGCCAGGTAGAAGCCGGCGTTGGCGAAGGTGTAGATCGACCCCAGCAGGGTGTTGATCGGCCGCATCAGGTCGAGGTCGAAGAACGCCCCCAGCCAGAGCACGAAGAAGATCGCGAAGAGGATCGCCAGGATGAGCCCCACCAGCTCGAACCGGGGGAAGTCCAGCCCCATGACCACCAGGTTGAACGCCAGGATGGACAGGAACAGGATGCCCAGCAGGTTCTGGGGCGTGTTGAACCGCTCGCGGCGGGTCATCGGCGGGCCGGCCACGACGTTGGCGGTGGGTGCCGGGGCGTTCGGGTCCAGGACCGCGGGCGTGGCGTTTGCATTGGCCTTCGCGGTCGCGTCGTCGACGATCACCGGCGTCGGCGGCACGCTGGCGTCGTAGGTCTTGTTCGGCAGCCAGTACATCCCCACCGCGCAGATCAAGGCGACGATGGCCGACGGGAAGATGTAGATCACCTTCGGCCACATGAAAATCTTGATCCCCTTCTCGCGACGACGGGGCGCGGGCGTGGGGACTTCGGTGGTCTTGACGTCGGTGGACATGTCGGGAAATTCTCCAATGCGGCGAGATGCTGGGGACGACGACCCGGCGGCGCGTGGGCCCGGGGCCGACCTGCCGAAGATCGTAACGCCCGGCCAGATCAGGGTAAAGCCTCAGCCCCCCCGCCTCGGGAGGGCGTCCGGACGGACACCGTCGACCCCACTCGGGTCGATCCGCGGGGCCGGATAGCTGTTCGTCGCGGACGGCCCGGATCTTGGCGGCGACGCCTCGACGCCGATCGGCTGTCGTCCAGCACCCTAGCGAATCGCGTGCCTTGTTGAGAAATCGCCGCAATCAATCAAGATTGCGGGCTCCGGGATTGCGACGGCGAAGGCCCATGAACTAGCCTTTGGGAAAGGGTCGGCACTTGACGCCCGTCCCCTACCCTCGTACTCCCGGAGAGGTCGGTCCCATGACGAGCCTGGTTCGGAAGACGACGGCCTCGGCCGCCGTCGCGACGCTGATGTCCTTCGCCCTGGCGGGCATGGTCCCGCCGACGATCGCCCAGGAGGAGGCCCCTCGCAAGGCCCCGACGGCCAAGGCGAAGACCGCCAAGAAGGCCGCGCCGGCCGCCGACGAGGACGAAGCCCCCGCGCCAAAGGCCAAATCCGCCCGCTCCGCTCCCGACCCCACCCACCGGGTCCCCATGTACTTCGGCGGCCTGAGCCTGACCGCCGAGCAGAAGGAGTCGATCTACAAGCTGGAGGCCCGCTATCAGCCCCAGATCCAGGAGGCCGAGAAGAAGGCCGACGACCTGCGCGAACGCCTGATGGCCGACTGCGAGGACGTGCTGACCCCCGCTCAGAAACGCGCCCTGGCCGAGGCCCGCCAGACCGCCGCCGACCGCCGCAAGGCCGCCGCCGACCGCCGCAAGGCGGCTTCCGAGGGCGACGCCGAGGACGAGGAGAAGCCCGAGCCCCGCAAGGCCGAGGCCTCCGCCCGCAAGCCCGCCACGATCGACTGAATCCCAACCGTCCGGGATCGCCGCCATTCCCCGCTCCCGAGGTTTTGGCGCGGGGTTTGCGTTCTTCAAACACCATGAAAACGCATGTTCCCTCGTCCGTGACCGACCCGGTCGGCCGCGTCGGGGGGCAGGTCCCCAATTCCTGACGGGAGGCGAATCCGATGCATATTCTCACGCAAATCCCCGTGTTCCACGCCGCGATCGAATACTCGATGCTGTACATGCTGTTCGGCGGAGGGATCGTCGGTGCGGTGGTGGTCTACGGCATCGCCAAGGCCTTCAACCGCTGAGCCGCGCTCCAATCGACTCGGCCTTTCGCGAAGACGCCCGCCCCCGGCCTCGGCCCGGCGCGAGGCGTCTTCCTCGTTCGAAGCCGAGGGGCCGCTCAGGCCCCGTCGGGCTTCGCGTAGGACTCCAGGTGCCCGCACCGGGAGCAGCAGAACGAGACGATGGGCCGCACCTCCCGCCCCCGGATCTTCAGGCCCATCCACCAGGTGCGTTGAGGCGGCCCCGCGACCCACTGGGCCTGGAGATAGCCCCCTTGGGTATGCTCCAGGATGAAGCCCTCGTCCATCGCGTGTGAGCACTTGGAACATCGCGGCGTGGTCATGTCGCCTCCCGAGATGGATGCCGACCTCGTCGACGAGGCCTCACCCCGCGATTCGTCCGTCGGGCCACGATCTTGGGCCGGGCCTTCGGACGGCCCGGAATTCCCGGTGGCACCCCGACGTACTTTTTGTACACTCCTTGGCGTCGCTTGTGGTAGACTCCCGGAGTCCCCCTCTCGGATGCGGAGGAGGCTGGCCTCGGCGAGCGATCAGCGGGAACGAGGGCGTGAACGTGGTTCGCCCGGAACGGCAACAGAAAATCATCCATATCGACATGGACGCCTTCTACGCTTCCGTCGAGCAGCGCGACCGCCCGGAACTTCGCGGCCAGCCGGTGGCCGTCGGCGGATCGCGCGAGCGGGGCGTCGTGGCGGCCGCCAGCTACGAGGCCCGCCGATTCGGGGTCCGTTCCGCGATGTCCTCGATCAGCGCGAAGCGGAAGTGCCCCGGGCTGATCTTCGTGAAGCCGCGGTTCGACGTCTATCGGTCGGTCTCGCACCAGATTCGCGCGATCTTCGCCGAGTACACGCCCCTGGTCGAGCCGCTCTCGCTCGACGAGGCCTATCTCGACGTCACCGAGAACCTCAAGGCGAGCCCCTCGGCCACCGCGATCGCCGAGGAGATCCGGGCGAGGATCCGCGGCGAGACCGGCCTGACCGCGTCGGCCGGCGTCTCCTACAACAAGTTCCTCGCCAAGATCGCGTCCGACGAGCGGAAGCCCGACGGCCTGTTCGTCATCACCCCGAAGCGGGGGCCGGCCTTTGTGGAGGGCCTCCCCGTGGGGAAGTTCCACGGGATCGGCCCCGTGACCCGGGCGAAGATGGAGGCGCTCGGGATCCACACGGGGGGGGACCTGAGGGCCCGGTCACTGGCGTTTCTTCAGGAGCACTTCGGAAAGGCCGGCCCGTATTACTACTCGCTGGCGAGGGGCGTCGATGAACGGCCCGTCCGCCCCGATCGCGTCCGCAAGTCGATCGGCGCCGAGACGACGTTCGGGGCCGACCTCTTCACCGCCGAGGAAGCCCGCGCCGCCCTGGAGCCGCTCATCGCCAAGGTGTGGTCCTGCTGCGAAGCGTCCGGCGTCAGCGGACGGACGGCGACGCTCAAGGCCAAGTACTCCGACTTCCGGCAGATCACCCGCAGTCGGACCAGCGACGCGCCGATCACGTCGCGTCCCGCGTTCGAGGGCCTCGTGTCCGCCCTCCTGGAGCCGCTCTTCCCGGTCGGCAAGGGGATCAGGCTGCTCGGCGTGACGCTCTCCTCGCTCGACGTCGACGCGGAGCCGCACGAGGGCCGGCAGCTCCGCCTCCCGCTGGAAGCGGACGCGGCCCTCCCCTCGCGGGGCGATCGCGAAGGATGACCGGCCTCGTCTTCCCCATTCAGGATTCAGGAACGGAGCGGTTCGGTGGACAGGATTCAGGACGAAGAAGCGGCCTACGCCTGCTGCTCGGTCGGGATCGGGCGCTGGTGCTGGATCGTCTGGGCCTCGGAGTCCGACGCCAGGGAGGCCGCCAAGCCCCTGGCGACCGGGTATGAGAAGTCGGCGCAGGCGGCCGAGAGCCGGGCCGTCGAATCGGCCGGCGCGGGAGCGAAGCGGCTGCCGTCGAAGTGGGCGTCGGCCTTCAAGCGCGGCGGGCCGGCCCGAACCGAGGAAGGCGCGGCCCGGGAGAAGCCGAAGAGCCGGCTCAGTCGCCGCGCCCCGGCGAAGGCGGACGCCCCAGCCCGCCTGGCCTTCCTGTACGCCGCGTCCGAGAGCGAGCAGGCCGGTTCCCGCGGCGAGGTCGAGATCGTCAAGCACCGGATCGTCCGACAGACCGCCGGGAAGCTCTACATCGACCGGGAGCCCTTCCGCGAGGAGGAGTGGCACGGCAGGGAAGCCGGCGGCCCGGAGGCGCCGAAGCCGCGGACGCTGGCCGTCGACCGCGATATGCTGAGGCGCGAGGGGCGGGTGCCGCACCGCGGTTCGTACTTCTACGCCAGCGAGGAGAAGGGCATCCAGGGCGTCCATGCGGACCTGACCTCTCGGCACCCCTGGTGCGCGGTGCTCGACGTCGGTTTTCCTTGCTCGACCGAGTCGATCAAGGCCGCCTACCGACGACTCGCCCGGGAGAAGCACCCCGATGCGGGCGGGAACCCGGCCGAGTTCCAGGCCGTGGAGCGGGCGTATCGCGAAGCCGTCGCCTACTTCTCCTCGCCCGACGACCCGGCGAAGCCCGCCTGAGCTGGCGTCCGCGACGGGGTCGAGGGCGAGCGGGGGAATGGCCGGCGGCTCGCGGACGAGCCCAGCGAAACGGCGACGGCTCGATCGCCCGATCCGGCTCCGGCCGGGAGTCCTTTCGCACCATGGGTGGGACTCCTGGATGTTGGGACGCATTCAGGGATGCTCGATGACCGAACGCTGATCGATTCGGCTTCGCCGTCATCGGTTATGGCGGACGGTTCCCGGGCTCGTCCCCCGATCATCCCGCCCTTCTGTCCAGCTTCCCCCGCCATGTGGAGATGGGTGTTGGGATCTGGATCGAGGCTCCGGCGGCGCTCACCCTCGTCCACCGTCACCGTTCGGCTCCGGGGGCTTCGATTCGGCGGCCGGAGCGCCGGGGGCTCCCCAGGCGGGGGCGGCTGTGACATAATCGCTGGTTGAAATCCGGGCGGCGGTCCGCCGGGCCGGGACGGGAGGGGGTCGGGATGGTTTCGGTGCATCTGCTTCCGTCGACGATACCGCCCGGGGCCCTGCGGGGCGGGGTGGCGGTCGTGATCGACGTCCTAAGGGCCTCGACGACGATCGTCCACGCCCTGACGCATGGCTGCGCCGCGGTCATCCCCTGCGGGGAGATCGACGAGGCTCGCACGATCGCCGCGCGGCTCCCCCGGGGGACGGCCCTGCTGGGGGGAGAGCGTCGCGGCGAGCGGATCGCGGGGTTCGACCTGGGGAATTCGCCGGGCGACTACACGACGGACGCCTGCCGGGGCAAGACGCTGGTGATGACCACCACCAACGGCACACGCGCCTTGCTCGCCTGCCTGGAGGCCGAGACGGTCCTGATCGGCGCGTTCGTGAACTTCGCGCCGACCGTCCAGCGGCTGATCCACGAGGAGCGGCCCATCCACCTGGTCTGCGCAGGGACCGACGGCGCGATCAGCTACGAGGACGCGCTGCTCGCCGGCGCGTTCGCCGGCCGGTTCGTCGACCTGGAGCACGAGCTGGGGAACGACGAGGCCGAGATCGCCCGGGGGATGTGGGAGCACGTCCAGGAAATCGTCCGGTCCTACGAGGCCCTCGGCGACCGCCCCGGCGAGCAGCCCCCCCTGGTCCGCTACCTGAGGCGCGGGAAGGGCGGGCGTCGGGTGGTGGAACTCGGCCTGGGGGACGACGTGGAACTCGCCGCGACCCTCAACCGCGCCGACTGCCGGGCGGTCGTCGAGCTGGCCCGCGACCCGCTGCGGCTGGTGCTCTCGGACTAGCGAGCGAAGAAGACGAGACAAGAAGAGAAGGCGGGCGGCTTCGGCCTCCAAGGGGAAAAAGGAACGACGATGGAACTGGAAATGGACAAGCTGGTCTCGCTGTGCAAGCGGCGGGGGTTCATCTTCCCTTCGAGCGAGGTCTACGGCGGGATCAACGGGTTCTGGGACTACGGCCCGCTGGGCGTGGAGCTGAAGCGGAACATCAAGGACGCCTGGTGGCGCGACAACGTCCAGATGCGCGACGACATGGTCGGGCTGGACTGCTCGATCATCATGAATCCGCGGGTCTGGGAGGCGTCGGGGCACGTCGGCGGGTTCAGCGACCCGATGGTCGACTGCCGGGCGACGAAGGAGCGGTACCGGGCCGACCAGATGTACGTCTTCGCCTACCTCTTCCCCGCGACCAACGCCAAGGGGGAGCCGACCGAGGCCTGGCTCGCCGGCCTGGGAGGCTCGCCCGAGGAGGCCGCCGGCCCGGCCGAGAAGCGCGCGGCGAAGCTCGCCAAGAAGTTCGGCAAGCCCGCCGACCCGCCGGTCGTCACGCCCTACCTGGAGATCGCCGCCGACGACCGGATCAAGGTCATCGGCCCCTCCACCGAGGAGGCCGGCACGCTCACCGAGCCGCGCTCGTTCAACCTGATGTTCAAGACGTACGTCGGGGCGCTGGAGTCGGAGTCGAACGTCGCGTACCTGCGGCCCGAGACGGCGCAGGGGATCTTCGCCAACTTCAAGAACGTGGTCGACACGGCGCGGGTGAAGCTGCCGTTCGGGATCGCGCAGGTGGGCAAGAGCTTCCGCAACGAGATCAACCCGCGCAACTTCACGTTCCGCTCGCGCGAGTTCGAGCAGATGGAGATCGAGTTCTTCTGCCGCCCCGAGGAGGCGAAGGACTGGTACAAGTACTGGCGCGACGCCCGGTTCGCCTGGTACACCGGGCTGGGCCTGAAGTCCGAGAAGCTCCGGCTCCGCGACCACGACGCCGAGGAGCTGGCGTTCTACTCGACGGCCACGGCCGACATCGAGTACGCCTTCCCGTTCGGCGTCAGCGAGCTGGAGGGGATCGCCCACCGCGGCGACTACGACCTGACCCAGCACATGAAGTTCAGCGGCAAGGACCTCTCCTACTTCGACGAGGAGAAGAAGGAGCGGTTCACCCCCCACGTCATCGAGCCCTCCGCCGGCGCCGACCGCGCCACCCTGGCCTTCCTGTGCGAGGCCTACCAGGAGGACGAGGTGGCCGGCGAGACCCGGACCGTGCTGAAGTTCCACCCCAGGATCGCGCCGGTGAAGGCCGCCGTGTTCCCGCTGGTGAAACGCGACGGCATGCCCGAGAAGGCCGAGGCGATCTACCGCGAGCTGAAGAAGAGCCATAACGTCTCGTACGACGAGAAGGGCGCCATCGGCCGTCGCTACCGTCGCCAGGACGAGGCCGGCACGCCGTTCTGCATCACCGTCGACAGCCAGACCACGACCGACGACACCGTCACGTTCCGCGATCGCGACTCCTGCCGCCAGTGGCGCGTCCCCGCCGCCGGGGCGGTGCACGCCCTGCGCGACCTGCTCGACGGCAAGCCGGTCCCGGCGGCCGAGCCCGCGGCGGAGTCGGCGCCCGAGTGACGCGACGACCCCTCGTCGATCGCCCCCCCCACGTCCCGCCCGTCCCCGAGAGTCGGCGTCGCCCATGAAGCCTTGCATCAGCCAAGCCACGACGATGAACGCCCCGCTCGAGGCCGACTTCAAGGCCTACGCCCGGGGGGGCTGGACGCAGGTCGAGCTGTGGCTGACCAAGGTCGAGGATTACCTCCGCGACCACTCCACGGCCAACCTCAAGGCGCTCCTGGCCGAGCACGGCCTGACGCCCGCCGCCGCCGCCGGCCAGGGGGGACTCCTGCTCTCGCGTGGGGCCGAGCGCGGCGTGCACTGGGACCTCTTCCGCGGCCGCCTGGCGCTCTTGCAGGAGCTGGGAGTGCCCGTGCTAGTCGTCGCGGTCGACTTCAACCGCACGCTGAACGAGGACGACTACCCGCTGGCCGTCGCCTCGCTCGCCGAGGCCGGCGAGCTGTCGGGGAAGCACGGCGTGAAGCTGGCGCTGGAGTTCCAGAAGGGGGCCGCCTTCTGCGCCAGCCTGGACACGACCCTGGCCCTGATCGCCCAGTGCCGTTCGCCGCACGTCGGCGTCTGCCTGGACCTGTTCCACTACTACACCGGGCCCAGCAAGTTCGAGGACTTCGCCTACCTGAACCGCGAGAACCTGGCCTGGGTGCAGCTCTGCGACCTGGGGGGGACCCCGCGCGAGCTGGCCGGCGACGCCGACCGGATCTTCCCCGGCGAGGGGGACTTCCAGATCGGGCCGATCCTCGACCACCTGGGGGCGATCGGCTACGACGGCCCGGTCTCGCTGGAGGTGCTCAACCCGTCGCTCTGGGCCTCGCCGGTCGACCGCGTCGCGGACTTCGGCCACCAGGCGACGACCCGGGCGCTGGGCCGCTGGAACGACGAGTCCGGGCCCGACGCCTCGGGGCGAGGGGGGCGTTGAGTTGAGCGTGTCGAGCGTGGCGACGATGCAACCGGCCGCGGCCGTCTTCCACGAAGAGCAATACTTCGACTGGAAGGTCTACGCCCTCATCGGCGCGCTGGAGGTCCTCTGCGGACTGGCGATCCTGGGCTGGACCCACCGGGCCGACGTGGCGGGCCTGGTCGCGCACGCCTGGTCGCTGGAGTTCGGCCTGGCCCTGGCCGCCGGGCTGGGGCTCCCCTTCCTCCTGATCGTCACGGTCCTGCACATGACCACCGAGGCCACGGCCGACCTGGTCACGGTCTGGTACGGCTGGGTCCCCATCTACCGCCGGACGATCGCCATGGCCGACGTCAAGACGTGCGAGGTCGTCGACTATCGACCCCTCGTCGACTACGGCGGCTGGGGCGTCCGCCGCCGCACCGACGGCGACCGCGCCCTCACCGCCCGCGGCGACCGAGGCGTCCGCCTGACCCTCAACGACGGCTCCCGCCTCCTCATCGGCAGCCAGCGCCCCGAGGAGCTCGCCGACCTCCTCGCCCAGTCCCCCCGCCCCGACGCCGCCTGATCCGCGGCCGGGTCGACCGAGGGACGTGAAAGGCCGGATGAGGGCGATCTCAAGTCGGCCACCTTCCCCCACCAGGGAGGAAGGACGATAGGCGCCGGCTCGCTCGCCCGATCTTCCGGACGGCTCCCGTGCTGGTCTTCCCCCGCCAGGGGGGAAGGATTTTCACGGTCGACCTCCCCGAATCGAGAAATCCCGATCCCACGGCCCCTCGCGCTTGACACGGCTACACATTGTAGCCATTCTGGAGCCGCGTGTGGCGACGAGTTGTAGTCGAAGGAGCGTGGGATGGCCGAATCGGCGCGGGGGCCGGCCGAGTTGACGCCGGCGGAGGGGGAGATCATGGAGATCGTCTGGGACCATGAGGAGGTCTCGGCCTCCGAGGTGAGGCGGATCCTCTCGGCGACGCGGGAGGTCGCGCGGAACACCGTGCGGACGCTCCTGGAGCGGATGGAGGAGAAGGGCTGGGTGCGGCATCGCGAGGAGGGGCGGACGTTCCTCTACTCGGCGATCCAGCCCCGGACGGCGGCCGTCGGCTGGAAGGTCCGCGAAATCGTCGAGACGGTCTGCGGCGGCTCGCCCGAGGCCCTCGTCGCGGCCCTCCTGGACTATCGGGGGCTGAACGCCGACGAGCTGGAGCGGATCCGCCGGATGCTTTCCGAAGCTCGCGCCCGGCGCGGGAAGGGGAGGGACGCGTGATGAGTGAACTCCTCGGCGGACTCGGCGTCTTCGACTTCGCCCGGATCGTCGCCGTCGGCGTCGCGGCCCTCTCGGCGTCGGCCTGGCTGGCCGCCCGCGCGATGAAACGACCGCCGGCGCGACACCTGGTCCTCACCTCGGCCCTGGGGTGCTGCCTGGCCATGCCGGCGCTGGCGGCGGCCTTCCTCGGTTCTGGCCGGAGCCTGATCGCGGTCCCCCTCCTCCCCGAGATGCCGGCGACCGCGATCCTCCCCCGCGCCGGAGTCGCCCCGGTCGCGCCGCCTCCCCCCCTGCCCTCGCCCCCGCCCTCGCCCCGTGGCGAACCCCTCGCCGCGTCGACCGGCCCCCGACCCGTCGTCACGGCGGCCCCTGCAACCTCCGTCCCGGACGCGGGCTCGTCGCGGCCCGCCGACCGGCCGCGGCGGCGGCTCGCGTCGGCGGCGATCGTCGCGTGGGGCCTCGGCTCGGCCTTCCTGCTCCTGCGTCTGGCGCGGAGCTTCCGCGAGGTCCGGCGGATCCGCCGCGAGGCCAGGCCCGTCGACGAGCCGGCGCTCCGGCTGCTGCTGGGCGAGGTCTGCCGCGACCTGGGGCTGGCCCGGCTTCCGGCGCTGGTCGCCTCGGCCGAGGCGGCGGCCCCGTTCGCGGCCGGGCTGGGGCGGCCCGTCGTCGTCCTACCCGAGCGGCTCGTCGGCGCGATCGGCCGCGAGGCGATGCGCGACGTGCTGGCCCATGAAGCGGCCCACATCCTCAAGAACGATCACCTGTCGATCCTCGCCCAGGAGCTGGCCCGCGCCCTCTACTGGCCGATCCCGACGATCCACGCCCTGGCCCGCGACTTCGCCCGGGCCCGCGAGGCGCTCAGCGACAACCACGTCTTGAAGGGCCGCGACCCGCTCGATTACGGCGAGACCCTGCTCCACCTGGCGGAGTTCTCGATCGACGCGAAGGCCCCCCGCGTCGCGGTCGGCATCCTGCCCCGCCAGGGGGAGCTGGAGCGCCGGATCGCGGCCATTTTGGACCCCAGGAGGAAGACCATGACGAAGAACAGCCGGTCGCTGGCGTGCCTCGTGGTCCTCGCATTCCTCGCCCTCGGCGCGGTCGCCTCGGGCACTCGGTTCGTCGCCGCGAAGGTCGCCGGGGAGGAGCCCGAGAAGAAGGAGGATCGCTCGATGCTCGTCCGCGTGCTCGGCCCGGACGGAAGGCCGATGCGCGGCGTCGTCGTCCGACGGTCGGTCTGGCTCAAGGACCCGAAACAGGCCGCGCCGAAGTTCCGCGAGGCGACCGACGAGGCCGGCGAGATCCGGATCCCCGTCCTCGAGGGCGTCGAGATCTTCCGCATGTGGGCCTGGGCCGGCGGCCACGTCCCGCTCTTCGCCCACTGGGAGAAACACGACGACCCGGACGGGTCGCTGCCCGCCGAGTTCATCTTCCGGATGGAGCGAGGGACTGCGATGGGCGGGATCGTGCGGGACGAGTCCGGCGCGCCGATCCCGGGGGCCGCCGTGAAGGTCATGCTGGACCGCCCGCCGGGCTCGGACCGCGCCCGCGTGGGCCCGGACATGTGGCTCTCGGAGAGCGCGACCGGGTCGGTCGAAGCCGCCATGATCACCGACGCCCAGGGTCGTTGGGCGCTCGACAACGCCCCGCCCGGAGACGACGTGAAGGTCCTGCTGTTCGTCAGCCATCCGGGCTACCAGTCCGACGACGGGTGGGGCGGCTTGCAGAAGCTCAACGGCGTGGACATGACGTCGCTCCGCGACCAGACCGCGACGATCACGATGCGGGGCGGCGTGCGGGCGGCCGGGACGGTGACGGACCCCGACGGCAAGCCGGTCGCCGGCGCGGTGGTGGTTTGGGGGGATCACCCCTACTTCGACGAGGGGAGCCAGGAAGTGCTCACCGACGCGGCCGGCTCGTTCCGACTCCCCGCGCTGGCGGCCGGTTCGACCCGCCTGACCGTCGTGGCCGAGGGCTGGATGCCGGAGACCCGCACCGTCGCGCTCGGGCCCGACATGGCGTCGGTCAACTTTCAACTCCGGCCCGGCAAGGAGCTTCGCGTCCGCTTCGTCGACCGCGCGGGATCGCCCGTCCCGGACGTCCACGTCGGCATCCGGAGATGGCGGGGAAGCGAGGCCCTGTACAATCACCGCCACCCGAACGTCGTCGACACGAAGATCCCCGAGAAGGCCGACGGCGAGGGCGTCTACCGATGGACCTGGGCCCCCGACGACTCGGTGACGTATCAGTTCTCGAAACCGGGCGAGTTCTCGCAGGAGGTCGCGCTGACCGCCGATGGTTCCGAGAAGGTCGTCGTCGTGGGCGGACGTCGCATCGCCGGATCCGCCGTCGACGCCTCCACGGGGAAGCCCGTCGCGGGGCTCGTCGCGATGCCCGTCCTGGAGTTCCGGCCGGGCTTCCTGCACGTCGTGCGTCGGGACGCGAAGGGCTTCCCCGACGGCTCGTATACGATCCGGCGCGACCGCGCCGACGTCGCCTTCCGCGTGCGGGTCGAGGCCCCGGGATAGCGATCGGCGATGAGCCCGGCCGTCACGGCGGACGAGCCCGACCCCACCTTCGACTTCCGCCTCGACCCCGCGCCGCCCTTTCGGGGCCGCGTGCTGCTGGACGGCCGGCCCGTCGAGGGCGCCGAGGTCCTGATGGCGACGCCTTCGCAGGCGTTGATCTACCAGACGCAGACCGGCGAGGCCGAAGACGCGCTGGGCGCCCGCACCGACGCCGACGGCCGTTTCCAGTTCGCGGCGGGGTTCGAGCGGTACACACTCGTCGCCCGGCACCCCAAGGGGTACGCCGAGGGGGCCTACGAGGCCAAGGTGCGGCCCGGCGACCTGACGCTGCGCCCCTGGGCGCGGGTCGAGGGCCGGCTGATGCAGGCGGGGCGGCCGATCGCGACGACCTGGGTCGGCGTCGAGCCGACCCGCGTCTCGGTGCTCGGACGGCCTCGCATCCAGGAACGCTACGACGTGGAGACGGATCAGGAGGGCCGATTCGCGTTCGCGAAGCTGCCGCCGATCCCGTCGAGCGTGAGGCCGCAATTCTCCGTCTGGCGCGATTCGCCGCTCACCTCGGGCCGGTCCCTGCCGCTGGACCTCCAGCCCGGCGGGCGCGTGGAGGTGGAGATCGGCGGCGCGGGCGCGACGGTCGTCGGCCGCGTCTTGCCGCAGGGGGACGGGCGCGTCGAGCTGCCCAAGGCGCTCAATTACCTGGTCCGCAGGGGGGCCGGGGTCGAGCCCACGCCCGAGGTTCGTGCCATCGGCTTCGACGCGGGGAAGGGCTGGGACGAGGCCTGGGCGAGCACGCCCGAAGGGATGGCGTATCTGGCGACGCGGGACCACGCGCTCGTGAAGCTCGACGCCGACGGCCGGTTCCGCGTCGACGGCCTGCCTGCCGGCGATTACGACCTGGCGCTCCGCCTCTTCGAGCCCCCCGACGGCGGCTGCCTCGTCAGCCCCGTCGGGCGGAGGGTCGTCTCGTTCCGGATTGAGGGGGACGGGACGGTCGACCTGGGGGACCTCGCGGTCGACACCGTGCCGGCCCCCCGCGTCGGCGAGCCCGCGCCCGACCTGGCGTTCAACTCGTTCGACGGCCGGGCGGCGAGGCTGGCCGACCTGCGCGGGCGATACGTCCTGGTGGACTTCTGGGCCTCCTGGTGCGCCCCCTGCGCGGCGAGCCTGCCGGTGCTGCGCAGGATCCACGAAAACCACGGCGATGGCCGACTGGCGATCCTCGGCCTGAGCGTGGACGAGGACGCCGACGCGGCCCGGCGGTTCGCGGAAACGAACAAGGGGGCCTGGATGCAAGGGGCCGCCGACGCCGACGTCCGCGCCCGCTACGCGGTGGGGGCCGTCCCCGCCTTCTTCCTGATCGGGCCCGACGGGAGGCTGGTCCACGTCGGGCTCGGCGTCGAGGAGGTGGAGGGGGTCCTGGAGAAGCTCCTGAAATAACGCGGGCGGCTCGCGGGATACGACGCTTTGAACCGGCGGCGCGGTCGACTACACTGGTCGCCGTGCCGCCGGGTCGTCGAGGGACGACGCGGGGCGACGAGGCTCGATCCCGGGCGAGGAGGCCCCGCGATGCGGTTGCAGGACCTGAAGTGGCCGGAGGTGAAAGCGCTCTCGCGCGACGTGCCGATCGTCGCGCCGATCGCGGCCGTCGAGCAGCACGGCCACCACCTGCCGGTGTTCACCGACAGCATGCTCCTCGGCGAGGTCGTCCGCCGCGCGTCCGAGGCGATGGGGGACCGGGTCGTCTGGGCCCCCCTGCTCTGGCTCGGCAACTCGCATCATCATATGGACTTCCCCGGGACCCTTTCGGCCGAGCCCCGGACCTACCTCGACCTGCTCGGCGGGCTGATCGAGAACTTCCTGGCCCACGGCTTCCGCCGGATCGTCTTCCTGAACGGCCACGGCGGCAACATCGTGCCGTCGAGCCAGGCCGTGTTCGAGGCCCGCCAGCGACACCGCGACCGCAAGGACCTGCTGCTCCTCTCGGCCACCTACTGGTCGGTCGGCCCGCAGCCGCCGAACCTCGGCCCGGGGTTCGTGCAGGACCACATGGAACACGCCTGCGAGTGGGAGACCTCCATGATCCTCCGGCTCGCGCCCCACCTCGTGGGGCCGATCGAGGGGCTGGCGAGGGTCTCCGGCGCCGACGGCTTCGCCCCCGCCGCTCACGGCTGGACCACGAAGGACCGCAGCGCGACGGGGCACATCGGCGACCCCCGCCACGCCTCGGCCGAGAAGGGCGAACGCCTCTTCGAACGGTTCTCGGCCGACGTGGCCGCGTTCCTGGACCGGGTGATCGCATGGGACGGCCGGACCTGGTCCGGGATCGAGGGCTCCGCATGAATCGCGACGAGACGACCATCCCCGTGCTCCCGGACCCGACCCCGACGACCAAGGCCGACGGCTCTCTCTCGTGGCGGACCTGGGCGGCGTGCGTCCTGATGCTGCTGGCGACGGCGCTCAACTACATGGACCGCCAGGCGCTGGCGCAGCAGGCGGGCGACGTCCAGAAGGAATTGCGGCTGACCAACGAGGACTACGGCAACCTGGAGTTCTGGTTCGGCATCGCCTTCGCGACGGGGGGAGTCGCCACCGGGTTCCTGGTCGACTGGCTGAGCCTGCGCTGGCTCTACCCGGCGATCCTGCTGGCGTGGTCGGTGGTCGGCTTCCTGACCGGGTACGCGACGACCTATGGGGAATTGTTGACGTATCGGATCCTCCTCGGGTTCTTCGAGGCGGGACAGTGGCCGTGCGCGCTGGCGGCCTCGCAACGGCTGCTCTCGCGGGGGAACCGGGCGCTGGGGAACAGCGTCCTGCAGAGCGGGGCCTCGATCGGGGCGATCGCGACCCCCTTGATCGTTCTGGTCTTGAACTCCGGAGGGATGGGGGGCTGGCGGACGCCGTTCCGGGTGATCGGCGCCCTGGGGGTCGTCTGGGTCGCCGCCTGGCTGATCCTGATCCGCCCGCGCGATCTGGAGGCCCCCGCCGACGAGCCCGCGCCGAGCGAGGCGGGCGACGTCCCCACGGCCGACTCCGGGACGGCCGTCCGGCGGATCGCCGTGCTGATCGTGGTGGTGGTGGCGATCAACCTCACCTGGCAGTACTTCCGGGCCTGGATGCCGAAGCTACTGGAGGAGGAGCACGGCTACGGCAAGCAGGCGGTGCAGCTCTTCTCTTCGGCCTACTACCTGGCGGCGGGGGTGGGCTGCATCGCGGCGGGCGTGCTCTCGCGTCGGCTGGCGACGGGGGGCGTGTCGGTGCACGGGGCGCGGATGGCGACCTTCGCGATCTGCATCATCCTGACCGCGCTGGGGTGCATCGCGGCGTACCTGCCGGCGTCCGGCGTGCTGCTGGCGATCCTGCTGGCGGTCGGCTTCGGCTCGCTCGGGCAGTTCCCTATGTATTACGCCTTCACGCAGGAGATCTCGGTCCGCTACATGGGGCGGGTGACGGGGCTCCTGAGCTTCACGGCCTGGATCGCCGTGGGGTGGATGCAGAAGGGGATCGGCCGCTGGATCGACCAGACCGGCTCGTATGCGGCACCCACCTGCCTCGCCGGGCTCGTCCCGATCGTCGCCCTGGTCATCATGGTCCTCCTGTGGAACCCGCCGCGGCGCGCGGTCGGGTCGACGCCCCGTCCGTAGGGCCTCGGGGCGGGCCGGGTCAGTGGCCCGGCGTCGGCCCGGCGTGGGGTTCGAGGTGGAAGTCGATCACGAGGGGGAGGTGGTCGGAGGCGTCGCGGCCGAGGCGGGTGCGGGCGATCCGGGCGTGCCGGACGGCGACGGGGCCGCGGGTGTAGGCCTTGTCGAGGGCCGTCATGGGGAGGTAGGCGGGGAACGAGCGGAACCGGGAGCGGGGGGCGGTGACCTGGTGGAAGCCCTCGCGGCCGAGGGCCCCCTTGTGGCCCAGGGTGTTGCGCCAGTCGTTGAAGTCGCCGATGATCAGGGTGGGGAGCTGGCCGCACTCGCGGAACAGCGCGTGCTGCAGGAGGTGCTCGGCCTGCCAGTGCCGCTCCTTCTCGGCCAGCCCCAGGTGCCAGTGGACCAGGTGCAAGGGCCCTTCAGGCGTCTCCACGACGCACATCTGCGCGCCCCGGGGCTTGCGCTTCTGAAGGCGGATCGAGACCTGGTGGTGCGACCGCAGGGGCCATCGCGAGAGCACGAGGTTGCCGTAGCCCCCCTCCTTCAGCTTGACGTTGAGCTGGTAGAGGTGCGCGGCCGGGCGGAAGGCCTCGACGAGCAGTCGGGGCTGGTCGTCGTGGCGGGTCCGGCGGACGGAGCGGTCGACCTCCTGGAGGCAGATCAGGTCCGGGTTCTCGTGCTCGACGACCTGGATCACGCGGTCGAGCCGGTAGCGGCGGTCGCGGCCGCCGATCCCTTTGTGGATGTTGTAGCTGAGGATTCTCATGGCTTCGCGGCGGGCTCCGGACGGTCGATCGGGGGATCCGGCGATTCGGCGGGCGGGTCAGGCCCGGCCGGCGCGCCGGACGTCCGACTCGGCGGGGTCGTCGTGCTCGTCGTGCGGCTCGGCGGCGTCGTCCTCGGGGCGGCGGCGTTCGAGGTGCTCGCGCAGGCTGCCGGCGTCCTCGACCGCGGGATGTCCGGGGGCGTCGCCGTCGCGGGCCACCGGGGCGTCGAGGGCCGGGTCGGCCTGGAACGTCGGCGGTGGGGAGTTCCAGCGCGCGCGGTGGAGCGAGCGGACGATCGTGAGGTGGTTGAAGGCCCGGTAGGTGAACCAGAAGCCGACGACGTTCGGGCCCGGGATGAGCCACAAGAGCAGGCCCGTGACCGGGGCGAGGAGGCCGTCGACGATCAGCCAGAGCAGGTGCGAGCGGGCCCGGCCGGCGAGGTAGCGTTTCCAGGCGGCGCGGGCCCTCCTCTCGGGGATTGAGGCGGGGTGGTGGACGGCGATCGCGTCGGCCGATCCGAGCCGGCCCAGCAGGGCCTCGTCGGGGCGCTTCCAGGTGTGGAGCCAGTCCCAGGCCCGTCGCGACCACCGCGCGGCGGTCCCTTCGGACTCCTTCCAGCGGGCTTCCATCTCGTCCCATTTGCGCTCGGCCCAACCCCGGAGGCCCGTCGGCCTCGCCGATTCGTCGACGGCGAGCTCGGACGGGTCGGCGTAGAAGAAGGGGCGGCCGTGCTCCGGCTTCAGGTAGAGGATTTTCACGGTGGGACGCGGGCTCCAGCGGGCCAAACGGGGCGTCGGCGGTCGTCATCGAAGATAGGACGGCCGCCGACACCAGGATAGCCGGATCGCCTCCCGGACGGGAAGACGCGCGAGCCCCGGGGCGGGCCTCAGGGCGTGGCGGTCGAGGAGGCCGCCGACCTGGGGATCAGGCCGAGGCGGTGCTCGACGCGGGAGCGCGGGACGTCGACCCGGCCGGCGAGATAGGCGGCGTCGAAGAGGCGGGCGAGGCCGAGAACCTGATCGATCTCGGGCGCCACGTCGGCTTCGGGACGGCCCTGGCGGCGGGCGGTCGCCGCGACGAGGCTGTCCTTGTGCCGCGCCGCGACCTCGACGAGGGCGGCCAGGTCGAGAGAGGCGAAGGCCTCGCAGTCGGGGAAGGCGGCGGCCTGGATCGATCGGAAGCGGGCCCCGGCCCGGGCGTCGGCGCCGGCCTCCAGGTAGCGCGAGACGGCCTCCGCGGAGTTTCCCACGATCAGCCGGCGCGCCTGGGAGTCGATCGCGAAGGCGAACGGATAGGGGACGTCGAGCGCGGTGACGCCGTCGCGGGTGACGACCCGGGCCGTCGCCGGCGCCCGGCTCTCGTCGAGCGACAGGGCCGCCAGCGCCCCCTTCATCGCGTTGTCGAGGGCCGCGGCCGTCGAGGGCCGCGGCCCGCCGACGGCCAGGTCGCGCGCGACCCCCTCGTTGATCTCGATCGCGGCGACCGCCGGGAACCGGGGGGAGTTCGGGCCGGCCGGCGTCGCCGACCTGTTCGCGTCCGACTCGATGTAGGCGACCATCCGGGGGCCGAGGGCGGGCAGCACCCGCTCGCGGAGGTCCAGGCCCAGCAGCAGCGCGCCCGCGATCGACTCCAGCTTGGCGATCTTGGGCTGCTCCTTCTCGGGCGCCAGGCCGACGAAGAACCGATAGAGGCCCGGGACGTCCACGCGGAACGAGGCCGCGGCCACGGCCGAGGGGGGGAGGTCGAGCAGCCGGGGGCCGGGGCCGATCCCCTCGGTCCCGGTGCGGAACGGGGCGAAGACCGAGCTACCCAGGCGGCGGAACGGCTCGGGCTGGAACGCCTGGACCACGCGGAGCTGGACCCGGGAGTCCTCGACCGTCAGCGCCGCGCCGGCGCGGCTCATCGCCCCCAGATAGTTGCGGGCGGCCTCGACCACCCGTCGGGCGTCCGGGTCGCCCCCCTGCGGCAGCCCCTCGAAGACGCGGGAGAGGAACTCGGGCGCGACGAACGCGCGGGCCAGCGGCCGGCCCGAGAGGCCGTCGGCCGCCTCGCGGAAGCCGGGGGCGTCGACGAACGACGGTCCGCCGCGGGCCGCGTCCGCCTTGCGGTCGATCACCTCGTGGATCAACGCCTCGGAGTTCGAGAACGCGAAGACGCCGTCCGGGAACAGGACGTACGACTCGGGGAGCTGCCCGGAGCCTTCGGGATAGCGGCGGGTCGCGTAGGCGGTCCCCCCCCGCCCCGCCTCGACGACCTCGGCCAGCTCGCCGCCGCCCCGCTGGGCCTCGTTGATCCGGTCGATCAGCCTCCGCACGAGGGCCGGGTCGCGGGCTTTCAGCGCCAGCAGGCCCCGCGCGTGCGAGGGGTCGAGCGAGCGGTCCTCGGGGAGGAAGATCGCCAGGACCACCGCGTCGCCCAGGATGTCGTCCCGGACCTGCCGGTGCGTGACCTGCAGGAAGCCGAGGATGTGGTCGCGGGCCCGGAAGAAGTCGCCGGCGGTCGGCGATTCGAGCCAGGCCTGGAAGGCGGGCAGGCCCCGGACCTCGCGGGCCAGGTCGGAGCCGGCGATCTCCCCCCATCGGCCCCTCATGTCGTCCAGCGCGAGGACCGCGCCGGCCTCGGCCGGGACCAGCCGGAGCAGCTCGTCGGCTGCCGGCGCGGGGGCGTCGCCCCGCGCGGTCGAGGCCGTGGTCGCGACCACGGCCGCGGCGAGCGCGAGGAAGATCCCGGCGACGGCGCGGCGGACGCCGCGACGGCCCGGTTCGGCGGGGGGGGAAGGGATGTTCGGCATGGCGTCAGGCTCCCTCGGGGACGGCGGGGGTGGCGGGGGGCGGCGGTGCCGCGGGGTTCGCGAGCGTGGGCGACCGCAGGAAGCCGAACGCCTGCCTCGCCGTATCGGAGAGCGGGCGGACGCCGGCCGCGGCGTAGTCGCCGACGTGGTCCAGCAGCGGCGGCCGAAAGCTCGAGGCGTCGAAGGCGGGGATCGGCTCGGCGAACGGCGACCCACCGCCGGACGTCGCGGCGTCGCCCGCGGCGAGCGAGGCGTCGAGCATGGCGAGCCCCAGCCGCGCGGCCGGCTCCGAGGCCGTCCGGGCGAGCCGCCACGAGGCGTCCCGGGCGTCGGCGACCGCCGCCCGCAGCTCGCTCGACGCCGTCGCCGTCGCCGACGACGCGGGGGGGCGGCCGACGGGCCGGCCCGGGTCGGGTCGGGGGATCGCCAGGAAGGCCGCCGCGGCGGCGGCCCCGGCCCCGGCCAGGGCGAAGAGGCCCGCGCGGCGGGCGAGCCGTCCGGGCGACGACGCGCGGGACGCGGCGAGCGACGGCGGCGCGGAGGCGACGGCCTCGAGGATGCGGTCGGCGGACGCCGCCGCGTCGGCCGGCGCGGGGAGCGGCCGGGCGGACCAGGATCGCAGGGCGGCCCGCAGGGCCTCGAACTGGCGATGGCGGAGCCGGCACGACGGGCAGGCCTCGGCGTGCTCGCGGAGGCCCGCCTCGCGGTCGAGCGTCGGCACGCCCCCGAGGCGGCGGCCGGACTCGGCGTCGAGGAGCTGGTTCCACACCTGGTCGAAATCGCGGCAGTTCATGGTCCGAGTCCGGTCCGGTTCGGGTCGAGACGAGTCATGGGCTCCGCGGGCGGCTCAGCAGCGGACCCCACGGCTCGCCAGATGGCCCGCGAGTTCGGCGCGGGCGCGATGCAGCCAGGTCTTCACGGTCCCGATCGGCCGGCCGACGGCCCGGGCGACCTCCTCATAGGACAGCCCTTGCTCGTGGAAGAGCGCGAACACCTGGCGGTACTCCGGCCGCAGCCGCCCCAGCGCCAGCTCCAGCTCGCCGGCCAGGTCGTCGGGGTCGGGCGGGGCCTCGCGGGCCCCGGCCTGATCGACGATCCAGGAGGGCTCGGCCGGGGGCGGGCGTCGCGCCCGCGTGGCCAGGGAGGTGCGACAGCGGTTGGCGGCGATCTCCAGGAGCCAGGGCCGGATCGGACGGCTCGCGTCGAAGCCGAAGATCCCCCGGAGCGCCCGGACGAACGTCTCCTGCATCGCGTCCTCGGCGTCGTGCCGGTGGTTGAGCATCCGGAAGCAGAGGCCGAAGACCACCCCCTGGAACCGCGCGATCAGTTCGCGAGGGGCCTGGGGGTCGCCCGATCGGAGCGCCTCGACCAGCAAGGGGTCGTCCATCGTCGATCAGCCCGCCCGGTCCATCGCCCCGCACGTCCGCCCGTCTCTGAGTCCCCAGGGGTTCGCCGACCACGCGCCGGTCGAGGGGTGTTACCCGGGGGGGCGAGGCTCCGTTTCAGCGATTCGCCCATTCTCGCCGATTCTTGGGCCGGCGCGAATCGGGAGCGGCCGATCGGGCGGGCGGGCAAGGCGGCCCCGAAACGCCGGTCGGCGGCGTCTCGATCCCCCGCGAGAGGGCCGAGACGCCGCCGACGACGACGGCGATCGGGATGGAGGAGGTCGCGCCGGGCCGGCTCAGGAGCCGACCGCGGCCTCGGTGTCTTCCAGGTCGAGCAGGGCGGCCAACTCGTCGGCCGAGAGGTCGATGAACTCGCGGCCCTGGCGCTCCAGGCCCTCTTCCAGCCGGAAGGCGATCTGCTGGAGTTCGGGGAGGTCGACGCGGAAGGCCAGCTCGGCCAGGTCGTCGGGGTCGAGGTCGCCCAGGCCGCACTGCATCTCCTCGAGCTCCAACTCGAGCCGGCTGACGGCCTCGCGCATCTCGGCGTGGGTCTCCGCGGAACCGCCGACGACCAGGCACTGGGCGCTTCGCGTCAGGCGCTGCACGTCGTCGCCGCCGTCGAGCCCGAATCCGATGATGGCGGCGCGGAGGCGACGTGGTCGTGGTGTCGAGGACTGGGTCGTGATCATCGCGGAGGGGGCCTTTCGCGTGGGGTCGCCGATGGCGAAGGGATGGCGGGCGTGGGTTGTGCCCTGCGACCGTCATCGGCCATGTTCGTCAGGCTTCTTATCGGATCCCCCCGCGCCGATCGAACAGGGCTCGGGCCCAGAATCCCGGCCCCGCACGAATGCGACCGGCATCGGTCTTACGATCCGCCCAGGCATTCCTTCGCGACGTTGCGGGCCACCCGATAGGCGATTTTAATGGTCAGGCCACGGCCCTCGATCTGGTCCTCGGTGAACGGCCGGCCCTCGGCGACGTGGAGGCCCGCCAGGGCGATCGTCAGGGGCATCAAGTCCAGGAACTGGCGGTACTTCTGCTGGAGGTCGGGAGACTGGGCGGCGTTGTCGGACACGTCGGCTCTCCTTGTCGCGGGGTCGATCTCCCCGGCGGGGCGAGGGGACGACCGGCCGTCCCGACGACCCGCTCCGGGCCGGGGCCGGCCGAGGCCCGCCCCGGCCCCGATTGTCCATCGCCGGACGCGCCCGAGGCAAGCGCCCGGCGACGATTTCCGGACGGGGCGAGTGCCGCGTTTTCGAACCATCCCCGCGCGGCCGGCGTCTTGGCTTTGACGGGGGGGCGCCGACTTGCTAAGTTGGACCATGAAGAATTGAATCGAGAACGGCGTCGCGCGAGGCGCGGCCCTCATCACACCCTTCCCCAGAAGCATCCGCAGAGTTTTTTTCGGAGGATTGTTTGATTCGTTCAGTCAAGGAGGCGCCCGTCGCGGGCTTCCGCTCGATGGGCCTGAGCGGCAGCATGCTCAAGGCCCTGACGCTCGCCAGGTACCACACCCCCTCCCCGATCCAGGCCGAGTTCATCCCCCACGCCCTCGACGGCTCGGACGTCCTGGGGCAGGCCAAGACGGGGACCGGCAAGACCGCCGCCTTCGGCATCCCGCTGATCGAGATGCTCGAAGCCCGGGGCCGTGGGCCGCAGGCCATCATCCTCGCGCCGACCCGCGAGCTGACCCAGCAGATCGTCGTCGAGCTGAAGAAGCTGGCGGCCAACCGCGCCGACGTCGCGATCTGCGGGCTCTACGGCGGCGAGCCGATCGACCGCCAGATCCGGGCCCTGAGCCGCGGCCTCGACATCGCCGTCGGCACCCCCGGCCGCGTGCTCGACCACATCGAGCGCCACACGCTATACCTCGGGGACATCTTCCACCTGGTCCTCGACGAGGCCGACCGGATGCTCGACATCGGCTTCCGGCCCGACATCGAGCGGATCATGCGGCAGCTCCCGATCCCCCACCAGACCCTGCTGCTCTCGGCGACGATCAGTCCCGAGATCCGCACCCTCAGCCACCGCTACATGCACGAGCCGGTCGAGCTGAACCTGTCGACCGACGAGCCTTCGGTGGAGACCATCCAGCAGTTTTACATCTCGGTCAACCACGACCGGAAGATGGAGCTGCTCGTCCACCTGCTCAAGCGCGACAAGCCCCGCCAGTGCATCGTCTTCACCCGGACCAAGCGCGGCGCCGACCGGCTGTCCGAGCGGCTCCGGCGGACGATCCCGGGCGTCGCGGCGATCCACGGCGACCTCGCCCAGACGGCCCGCGACCGCGTGATGGCCGGCTTCCGGGCGGGCTCCATCCCGATCCTCGTCGCCACCGACGTCGTCGGCCGCGGCATCGACGTCGCCGGCATCAGCCACGTCGTCAACTACGACATCCCCGACGACCCGGAGAACTACGTCCACCGCATCGGCCGCACCGGACGGATGGGGAAGGACGGCGTCGCCTACCTCTTCGTCGGCCCCGACCAGGGCGAACCGCTGACCGAGATCGAGACCCTCATCAACAAGGTGATCCCGGCCCACAGGGTCGAGGGCTTCGAGGTCGTCCGGCAGTCCGCCAACGCCCCCAAGGCCAAGGAACTCTTCAACACCGTCGTCAACCGCTCGTTCTCGTCTCGCTGATCCGACCGGGCGGAGGTCCCGCATCTCCGTCCCCGCCTCGCCGCGCCTCGCCTCCGGCCCGCCGACCGCCCGATCGCCCGAGAGCCTCGAAAAGGGCCAGGGCGTCCTCCTTCAGGCCGTCTCCCCCCCCCTCGCCCGGCCTCGACCCGCCGCCCGCTCCCCGGGCGGCGAACAGGATCTCATCGCAACGCGCGGCGACCTCCGCCGCGCGGCGACCCAGCCCGCCCGAGCCGCTCGCCGCCGACACGGCCCTTTCGACCTCGCCCGGCGTCAACGCCCCGGGGGGCCTGCCCGCGCCCCGTCGCGCGTACTCCACCAGCGCCTCGATCGTCCGCCGCGCCAGCTCCGTCTCGGTCCCGGCCTCGTCCAGGCCCGCGCCCGCCGCGCGCGCGTAACGTCTCGCGGACCGGCCGGCGTCCGGGAACCATCGCCGCCAGCGTTCGGCGACTCGCCTGCGGGACGCGAACAGCCCGGCCGCGACGATCGCCGCCGCCCCCAGCGCGGCCCCGGCGGCGATCCGCCTCGGCGACGGCCCCGACGCGGGCGGACGGTAGTCGAGAGCGCCGGCGTCGAACGTCGGCGCGGCCACGACCTTGAGCGGGACGCCGTTCGCCGCGCGGGTGGTGTAGACGCCGAGGCGGGGGTCGAACGCGGCGATGGGCACCGGCGGCAGCACGACCTCGCCCGGCTTCATCGGCCGGACCCGGTAGACGAACGCCCGCTCCGGGGGCTCGTCGCTCGTCTCGTCCGCGAGCCGATCGACCCGGGGCTCGATCTCCTTCCGGCGCAGCCGGGACAGGTCGGGCCCGACCGCCATCCCCCACGCTCCCGGGCCGCGGACCCGGATCCGATAAGTCGCCTCTTGACCGACGCGGACCTGGGGAGGGTCGACCTCGGCCGTCGCGGTGAACTCGCCGACGCCCCCGAGGAACCCGGGTGGTCGGCCCGCGACCGGCGGATTCTCGACCGTGAACCGCAACGGCCGACTCCGGCCCGATCGCTCGCCGAGGGTGGCGACGACGGGGGGGACTTCGAGCCGACCGGGGGCCGTCGCCACCAGCCGGAACCGCGTCGAGAACGCGTTGTCGCTGGAGACGCTGCCGCCGATTGCGGTCATCCCCAGCGGCCGGAACGCCTCCTCGACCTTCCACATCCGGGCGTCCTTGAGCGCGGGCAGCGTCAGCTTCGGCCGCTGCTCCCGCGCCGCGACGTCGACGAAGACCTCCACCCCCTGCCCCACGAACATCCGCTCCACCCTCGACCTGGCGCGCACCGTCAGGTCCTCCGCGCGCAAGTTCGGGCCGAGCATGAGGAGGGCCGAGATCACGGCGAAGGACAGGAATCCAACCCCTTCCCCCCTGGCGGGGGAAGGTGGCCCGCAGGGCCGGATAAGGGGGGGACGAGCACGAATGCCGCCGGAGAAACAGGTGGGTCGAGACGCCGTCGCTTCCTCGCGCGGTGCGCCTTGATGGTCCCCCTCATCCGGCCTTCGGCCACCTTCCCCCACCAGGAGGGAAGGGGATGAACATGGGAACAAGGTTCGCGTCATGATCCGCCTCACCAGTCCTTGCCGCCCGCGCGAGTCTCGTCGGGCGGTTGCTCGTCGGGGAGGCGTCGCTTGCGGGCGTCGCGGATCTGGTCGAGGGCCGCGTCGAGGCGTTCCTCGGGAGACGCGCCGGGCGGTGCGGGGGCGTCGCCGCCGGCGCCGCCCCCCTGGCGAGGGCTCGGGCGATCGCTCCCCTGCGGGTCCGCTGCCTCGTCGTCGCGAGAGTCGCCGTCGGGGTCGTCGCCCGGCCCCTCGTCCTGCTGGGCGTCGCTCGCCCGGGGCGCCGCGTCGGGGGGGGCGTCCGGGCTGGGGGCGTCCTCGTCGGGCCGGGAGAGGGCGGCGCGGAGCTGTTCGAGGGCGAAGCGGCGGTTCTCGGCGGCGTCGCGGCGGACGACGTCGAGGGCTTCGCCCGGGGCCCTGGACGCCAGGCACGAATCATAATGGCGGATCGCGCCCGGGAGGTCGCCGAGGCCGACCGCGACGTTGCCCAGCGCGTAGTCGATGCGGGTCCGCAGGGCGACGTCGGCCGGCTCGCGGGCCGCCTCATAGCGGGCGAGGGCTTCGGGGAGCCGGCCCAGCTGGTAGAGCGCCGCGGCGGCGTCGTAGGCGGGGACGGGGCTGGCGGGGACCTTCGCGGCGGCCTCGTCGAACGCGGCGAGGGCCTCGGCGAAACGGCCGGCGTCGTACTCGGCCCGGCCCCGAGCGACCAGCTCGGCGACGCCCCCCGGCGCGGGGCCGCCGGCCCCGAACTGCGTCATCGCGACCAGGCCGAAAACGGCGGCCCGCGCGGCGTTGCGGGGGGCGCTTCGAGGGCGTCCGCCGCGATCGCCGGGCCGGCAGGCGGCGATCAGGATCCCCACCGCGAGGGCCAGAAACAGGGGGAAGCGCTCGGGGCGTTCCCCGGCCCGCGACGCCCGTCGATGCGCCATGGCCACCGGCGCGATGCGTTCTCGATACAGCAGCCCCAGGTCGGCCGTGGCGAGTCCGAGCCTCACCGCCGCCCCACCGCTCCGCTCGGCGATCGCCCCCAGCGCCGCGTCGTCCCGCTTCGAGACCACCGTCTCGCCCTGATGGATCAGCGGCCCGTCGGGCTTCCCGGAGGGGACCGGGGCTCCGGACTCCGCGTCTCCCAGGGCGATCGTGTGGACGACGACCCCCTTCGCGATCGCCCGATCCAAGGGGCGTTCCCAGCGGCCCTCGTGGTCCTCGCCGTCGGAGAAGAGGACGACGGTCCGGCCCTCGTCGGGCTCGGCCGGGTCGAACGCCTCGACGGCCGCGTCGAGCGCCGCGCCGAGGTCGGTGCCGCCGGGCCTCGCATCGCCAGGGCGGAGCCGGTCCATCGCATCGACGACCGCGCCCATGTTCTGGGTGAGCGGGCAGCGCAAAACGCCCCGGCCGGCGAACGCCACGACCGCCGAGCGGTTCGCGGAATCCCGCGCCAGGACCCCGATCAGCCCCTTCGCCGTCTCGACGGCCAGGCCCAGGCGGTTCGGCGTCGCGTCCTCGGCGGCCATGCTCCGGCTCACGTCGAAGGCAAGAACCACGTCGTGCCCAGGGCCGACGGCGTCCTCCGGCGCGAACCCGATCCGCGGCCGCGCCAGCGCCAGCACGGCGAGGCTCGCGGCGATCAGGATCCCGATCGAGCGGTCCCCCGGCGCGGAGCCCCAGCGGCCGAGCGTCCGCCACCCTCGTTCGCGGAGCCGGGCCGACCGCCAGGCCCAGAGGATCAAGGGGGGGAGGCCGAGCAGCAGCCACAGGCGCTCGGGGTTCTGGAAGTCCATGACGCGGGGCCTCGGTTCGATCGGGGGTCGTCAGGGGAGCCGTCGCAGCCGGCCGCAGGTCAGCAGCCGGTCGAGCGCGAGCAGGCCGACGGCGGCGAACGCCCACGGGGCGAACTGTTCATCGTACCGCGTGCGGACCTCGTCGCGGATCTGGCTCTTTTCCAGGGCGTCGATCGTGCGGAAGACGTTGTCGAGGGCGTCGGCGTCGGTCGCGCGGAAGGATCGGCCGCCGGTGGTTTCCGCCAAGCGGTCGAGCAGCTCGACGTTCGGCCCCTCGCGCTCGGCGATCGTGGGCCGCCCGGCCGCGTCGACGCCGTGGACGACGCCCCCCTCGCGGCCGATCGCGATCGTGTGCAGCGTCACGCCGAGGTCGCGCGCCAGCTCCGCGGCGCGTTCGGGGGCCAGCGGCTTCGGCACGGCCGGCGCGTTGTTGCCGTCGGTTAACAGGATGAGCACCTTCCGGGCCGGCGAGGATTGCTGCAGGGCCTCCAGCGACCAGGCGATGGCGTCGCCGATGTTCGTGCCGTCGTCGCCCGGCCGGGCGGGTCGCACGGTTGCCGCCGTCTCGATCAGGAACCGGTGGTCGAGCGTCGGCGGGCAGGCGAGGTCGGGATAGTTGGCGAACGTCGTCAGCCCGATCAGGTCTTCGGGGCGGCCCTCCACGAACCGGGCGAAGGTCTCGCGCGCGGCCTCCAGTCGGGCGATCCGGCGGGTGTCGCGGTCGGCCGGGAAGTCGGCCGTGTTCATGCTGGAGCTTTGATCCATCGCCACGACGATCGCGACCCCCTTCGCCGCGATCCGCACCACCCCGCCCACCGTCTGCGGCCGCGCCATCGCCACCGCCAAGGTCCCGATCGCCAGCCCCCTGAGCACCGCCGGGAGCCATGCCACCCAGACCCAAGGCGAGACTCCCGCCCCGCCCCCCGCGAACCCCGACAGCCCCGGCCACGCCACCCGCCCGCGCATCCGCTCGCGAGCCAGCGGCAGGACCGCGAAGCCCAGGAGGATGAGCCAGTACGGCTGGGCGAGTCGCATGATTTGTCTCCCCGCTTTTCGCTCCCTGCGGGTCGCTGTCGATCTCATGACGATTGCGGAAAACCGCTGTCAAGGTTCGCTATTCGAGGACTGAACATCTCGCCGCAACGGACTCTACGACGTTCAACGTTCTTCCCGATGTGCCCTTCCAGCACCCTGCTTCGTTCGAGTAAGAGAAAATCTCCAACGAAGGTTTGTCAAGGGCGTTGGTGACGATGCACAAGCGGTATGTCTGAGCATTTTGCGACATCGCCTGGTATTCGTTCGGGGTCAACTCGACTCGAGTTTCCCCCCCGCATAGGCCCTTTACTTCCAGCTTCAAGTCTCTGCCGTCCCGGCTCGCTTCGAGATCCCAGCCGACGTTATCTCGCTCGACCGAGCGAATCCGATAGTGGAGTTGGGCGTAGTGTGAAATTGTCAGGTCTATGGCCGCTTGCTCGACCCTCCGTCGAAGCAGCGGATCCGTTTGACGGTAACCTTGCTCCAAAATATCGGATGATGCGGTCGATTCTCTCGTTGCGATGTAGCGTAATAGGTCGATTCGGAATTGGCGGTTGAGTTCGTGGTCGTCTGCGTACCAGATATTGGCTTGGCCGAATCCGCCCCTCACTTGTTGCGGAACCGAGAAGACGCGCTCGTCCGGCGGGATCAGTATGGCGTCCTTTTCGTCGCACGTGACGTAAAACCCCAGGTCCGCTCCTTCGTGAATCCGTGCCGAATCAAGAGGCGGCTGCTGCCACGATCGAAATATCGTCGCATTGTTATACCAGCCGAGGACGAACGCCCCTTGGCCCTGGAGCGTCGCCACCCAAACCGCTGTGACACCGGATATCGACTCGTCGTCGGGCTTTGCTCCAAGGCGCGTCAGGTTGATTTGCGCATCGGTCCATTTGTCTCTTTTGCCCGGAGGCTGCACATAGCCGTACAAGTGGCCCCTGATAGGCAGGAAGTTGAATATCTCGTGGCCGAACCCATGGTCGGCGATGTACGAGCCGCCGCTCGAAATGGCGTCTCCACTGGTGATGCCCTGGTATCGTTCCATCCAGCCGACTCGGAACAAGATCAGTGGAACACCGAATGGATCCGCTGGCTCTGCTTCGGTGTGGGATGATGTCATGGCGGCCTGCCCTCTTCGGGTCGCATGGAAGTCGGCGGTCAATTGGACGGTGCCAACAGGTTCTCGGGCCTCTGTCGTCACTTTGTCGATGATTGCCTCAATCGGGCTGAACCATAGCGTTCGCCGCCGCTGACCCCCGCTTGAAACGGCTTCAACTCCGCTCCATCAGCCCCCGCTTGGCGGCCAGGGCGCGGGCGAGGGCCTGCTCGGGGCTGGGGTCGAGGACGGTGATGTGGCCCATCTTGCGGCCGGGCTTGGCGGTGCGCTTGCCGTAGAGGTGGAGCTTCACGCCGGGGTCGGACAGGGCGCGGGACCAGTTGGGCTCGCCGTCGGCCCAGACGTCGCCGAGGAGGTTGACCATCGCGGCCGGGGAGGCCAGGTCGCACGAGCCCAGGGGGAGGCCGCAGAGGGCCCGCACCTGCTGCTCGAACTGGCTGGTGTACGCGGCTTCCATCGTCAGGTGGCCCGAGTTGTGGGGGCGGGGGGCGATCTCGTTGACGAGGAGCCGGCCGGCCGCGGTCAGGAAGAACTCGACGCAGAGGACGCCCACGGCGTCGAGCGCCTGGGCCACGGCCAGGGCGGTCTCGCGGGCTTCCTGGGCGACGATCGGGCCCACGGGCGCGGGGGCCGTCGTGGTGGCCAGGATGTGCTTCTCATGGTGGTTCAGGCCCACCGGGAAGGCGGCGGCCTGGCCGTCGCGGCCGCGGGCGACGACGACGGACGCCTCGGCTGCGAACTCGACCCAGCCCTCGGCCACGCACGAGGTCTCGCCCAGGCTTCCCCAGGCGGACGCGGCGTCGGCCTCGCGCTCGACGAGGACCTGCCCCTTGCCGTCGTAGCCGGAGTCGGACGTCTTGAGGATCAGGGGCGTCCCCAGCTCGCGGACGGCCGTCGCCAGCTCGTCAGGCGTGCGGACCGGCCGCCAGGGGGCGTGGGGGATGCCGTGGCGGGCGAGGAACGTCTTCTCGCGGAGCCGGTTCTGGCTCACCCAGAGCGTCCGCCAGCCGGGCCGGACGATCCGACGCCGCGCCAGCCAGCGCAGCGCGGGGGCCGAGACGTTCTCGAACTCGACCGTCACGGCCTCGGCCCGATCGGCCAGCGCGCGGAGCGCGGGCAGGTGGTCGGGGGGGCCGAGCACGGTCCAGTTGGCGACCTGCGCGGCGGGGGTCTCGGCCGTGGCGCTGAGCACGCCGGCCTCGTAGCCCATGCGCTGGGCGGCCTGGATGAACATCCGCCCGAGCTGGCCGCTGCCGATCACCGCGATCGACGCGGGGGGATGCAGGACGCCGTCGCTCGCGTCGTTTCCGGCGCTCATCGGGGCGATTCTCCCACGGCGTCGGTCTGGGCCTGGCGGAACGCGGCGAGGGCCTCGCGGACCGCCGGGTGCTTGCGGGCGAGGATCGCCGCCGCGAAGAGCGCCGCATTGGCCGCGCCCGAGGCCCCGATGGCCAGCGTGCCGACCGGCACCCCGCGCGGCATCTGGACGATCGACAGGAGCGAGTCGATCCCCTTGAGGGTCTTGCTCTCCACCGGCACGCCGAGCACGGGCAGGATCGTGATGGCCGCCAGCATGCCCGGCAGGTGCGCGGCGCCGCCGGCCCCGGCGATGATGAGTTCCAGGCCGCGGCCCTCGGCCTCGCGGCCGTAGGCGAACAGGCGGTCGGGCGTGCGGTGGGCGGAGACCACGCGGGCCTCGTGGGGGATCTTCAGCTCGTCCAGCAGCTCGGACGCGTGCCGCATCGTCTCCCAGTCGGACTTGCTCCCCATCACCACGCCGACGAGGGGGGGTTCGCTCGGTTGCTCGGTCATGACCCTCTCTTCAACTGCGGCCTTCGTCGTCGCGATTTCCCGAAGTCACTCCGCCGTCGCGATCGGATCGCCGACGCGGATGACGCCCCCTTCGATCACCTGCGCCCGCAGCCCGCCCCGGTTCGATAAGGCCTTCAGGACGCCCGGCCGGGTGAGTGATTCCAGGTGGTCGCACGGGTCGCAGAGCCGGAGCCCCTTGAGCCGCACGGCGCCGACGCGGAACTCGCGACCGACGAGCGGGTTCAGGGCGACGCCCCGGGTCAGGATGTTCCGACGCGATTCCAGGGGAGTCAGCTCGATCCCGTCCTGGTTCACGCCCGCTACGGCCTCGGATTCGATCAGGGTCACCTCGCGGTCGGGGCCGTTCTTCCGCGCGGGGCGGCCCTCGCGACGGTACTTGCGATCGCCTTGCAGCCCGTGCTCGACGACCGCTACGACCTCGTCGACGGCCTGCATGGGCTCGCCCGTCTCCGGGCCGATGAACAGGGCGGTCACCGAACCGGCCCCGGCTGTCGTCTCCGTCATGGCGCGGCGTCTCCTCGGTCGATTCGCGGCGGGGGACTTGACACTCATTCGGACGTCCGCCGCCGCCTCTTCAACCTATTATCCGCCTCGCGGGCGGGTCTGCCCACCTCGTTTCGGGATGCGCCGGGGCTTTCGGGCGAATTGACCGGGCCGGTCGTCGGGGTCACAATGAGGCCCGTTCGCGGGGCACACGCCAAAGGGAGGTCGGGCGGATGACGGAAGAGCAGGAAGTTCGGATCGGGGTGGTCGGCTGCGGGGGCTTCGGGCTCTACGCGCTGCAGCAGTACGAGCAGGTCCCCGGCGTCCGGCCGGTGGCGATGGCCGGCACGGCGCGCGAGGCGTCCATCGCCGCGGCCAGGCGCTACGGCATCCCGGACGTGCAATCGGTCGAGTCGCTCCTGGCCCGCGAGGACGTCGACCTGGTGTACATCGCCACGCCGCCGTTTTTGCACCACGAGCAGGCGATCCAGGCCCTGCGCGCCGGCAAGCACGTCGTCTGCGAGAAGCCGCTGGCGATGTCGGTCGAGCAGGCCGACGAGATGATCGCCGAGGCCCGCCGCGCCGACCGCCTGCTGACGGCCAACCTGATGCAGCGCTACAACCCGGTGTACGACGCCGTCTCGCGGCTCATCGCCGACAAGGTCCTGGGCGAGCCGATCCACGGCTTCTTCGAGAACTACGCCTCCGACGAGAATCTCGGCCCCGAGCACTGGTTCTGGGACCGCGAGAAGAGCGGCGGGATCTTCGTCGAGCACGGCGTCCATTTCTTCGACCTCTTCGCCGGCTGGCTCGGCCAGGGTCGGGTCGTCGCCGCCCAGCGCGGGCTCCGGCCCGGCTCGGCGAAGCCGATCGAGGAGCAGGTCCAGTGCTCGGTCCGCTATCCGAACGACGTGCTCATCAACTTCTACCACGGCTTCCACCAGCCCGGCCGGATGGACCGCCAGGAGATGCGGATCGTCTTCGAACGCGGCGACGTGACTCTCTACGGCTGGATCCCGACCGTCGTGAAGGTCCACGCCGTCGCCGACGAGGCCCAGACCCGCGCCCTCCGCGAGATCTTCCCCGGCGCCCGGCTGGACTGCACCGCGAGCTACGCCCCCAAGGACCGCGCCTGCGCCGCCCGTCACAAGACGCTTGACGTGTACCAGAACCTGGATTTGACCTGGGGCGAGGGCGTGATCAAGTCGCATCGCTACGGCGAGCTGCTGCGGGCGGTGATGACCGACCAGGTCGCCTGGATCCGCGACCGCTCTCACCGCCGCAAGATCACCGAGATGAACGGCCGCGACTCCCTGGCCCTCGCCTGCGAGGCCGACCGGCTGGCGCAGGCCTCGGCGTGATGGTGCACCTTCACCCCAGGCGAGGGGATGGACGACTGGAGGGCCGCCGGACTCGCCCCTTCGCCCCATGGGCGAGGCCGGTTCCTGGGATGGTGAGGCCGATGTTCATCAAATATATGTATGTCGAGGACAGGCGCAGAGGATCGAACGTCTACGACGGCGAGGAGATCGGCTCGTTCTCGACGGTCCTGGAGGCGCTCGACAGCCTGGACAGGGGTCGTCGTCCCCTCCTGTTGGTTTCCGAGGCGGCGCCGGAACCAGGGTCGGGATACCCCTATTCTGGGAAGGCCATGGAAGTCGCAAGCGGCCCCGACGGTTATACGTGCACGGTGTATGCGCACGAGGGCGGCGAAACGTTCGTCATGTCGTCGGGCGGCGAGGGGGCCGGTGGTTTCAGGATGATCAACCGTCCGTATCCGGACGAAGTCCCCGCCGATCAGGTCGTCAGCAAGAGTCAGGCGATCGAATCGCTCGAGCGATTCGCGAAAGACGGCGGCATGGCTGGCGGCTTCCGGTGGATAAAGTATCCCTAGACGTTTACGCCGCCGCCGGCCTGGACGGCCGGGATCTGGACGCCCACCCGGTCGCGCGATCGTCGACGGTGGATTTCGATCGCGACGTGCGGCCTTTCGAAATAGCTGGAGCCGGCCGGCGGGTCGGTTCCATAGCCGGCCCTACGCCGACAGACACCGATGGAGCGATCCATGATCCTGCCGCGACGATTCGAGAAGCTGCTGCTGACCCCGGCCGACGTGAAGCCTTCGCGCGAGGACTTCGAGGTCGTCGGCGTCTTCAATCCCGGCGTGATCCGCGCGGGGGGCGAGGTCATGATGCTCGTCCGGGTGGCCGAGCGTCCGCGCGAGGTGCGGCCGGGGTTCACCCCCCTGCCCCGCTGGGACGCCGACGCGGGGCTGACGGTCGACTGGACGCCGGACGACGAGCTGCGCCCGATCGACCCCCGCGTGGTCGAGCGCAAGGCCGACGGGCTGGTCCGGCTGACGTTCACGTCGCACCTGCAGGTCGTCCGCCTGGGGGACGGCCGCTCCGTCCGCGAGGCGACCGGCGTCCGGTTCGTCCCGGAGGGGGAGATCGAGGAGTTCGGCGTCGAGGACCCGCGGCTCACCGAGCTGGACGGGCGCTACTATTTCACTTATGTGTCGGTGTCGCGCCACGGGGCCTGCACGTCGCTGGCGTCGACGGTCGACTTCCGGAGCTTCGAGCGGCACGGCGTGATCTTCTGCTCCGAGAACAAGGACGTGGTGCTCTTCCCCGAGCGGATCGGCGGCGCGTTCGCGGCGATCCACCGGCCGAACCCGGCGACGCCGTTCAACCGCCCCGAGATGTGGGTGGCTTCCTCGCCCGACCTGAAGCACTGGGGACGCCACGCCTGCCTCCACGGCGGCGGCGGCTCGTGGGAGTCCGGCCGCGTCGGCGCGGGCACGCCCCCCGTCCGGGTGGAAGAAGGTTGGCTGGAGATCTACCACGGCAACCGCCGGCCGACGAAGCCGGGCGAGGTCGGTGCCTACTCCACCGGCGTCCTCCTGCTCGACCGCGACGACCCCTCGCGCGTGCTCGCCCGCACCCCCGGCTCGATCTTCGAGCCCACCGCCGACTTCGAGCGCCGGGGATTCGTGGACGACGTGGTTTTCCCCACCGGGATCGTCGAGTCCCCGGACGGCTGGCTCGTCTACTACGGCGCGGCCGATTCGTCCACCGCCGTCGTCGAGTTCGGGCGGGACGACCTGATGGGGACGCTGGCGGCGGTCTGACGGCCCGGCCGAGCCCGCATCAGGTCCGCGACCTCGGGTCCCGGCCGATGGTCCGCCGGGCGGCGTCGGCCAGGCCGTCGGCGACGGTCCGGTGGGCCTCGTCGCGTTCGGCGTCGGTCTGGTTCTCGGCGTCCCAGAGGGCGAGGACCTCGTCGAGGGTCAGGTCGTTGCCGGGGTCGACGAGCTTGGCGTCGAGGAACGCCCGGAAGGCGGCGAGGTTGTTGTAGCGGTCGGTGGGCATGGGGCCCTTCTCTCCCTCCCGAATCCTGGCACGCGAAGCCGGGCTCAGACCATGGCCTTGAGGACGTCGTCGACGGGGATGGTGGCGAAGGTGCTGGCGTAGTCGGACATGGCGTAGGGGATGATCAGGACGCCGTCGTGGACCGCCGCGCCGCAGGAGTAGACGACGTTGGGGACGTAGCCCTCGCGCTCGTTGGCGTTGGGCTCCAGCAGGGGCTCCTCCAGCCGGCCGATGAGGCGGGAGGGGTCGTCCTTGTCGAGCAGGAACGCCCCCATGGCGTACTTCCGCATGGCGCCGACGCCGTGGGTGAGGACGAGCCAGCCGGCGTCGGTCTCAATGGGGGAGCCGCAGTTGCCGAGCTGGACGAACTCCCACGCGTAGGTGGGCTTGGCGATGGGGACCTTGGTGTACCAGAAGTGGAGCATATCCGAGTACATCAGGAAGATGTTCTCGTTGTCCTGCCGCGAGAGCATGGCGTAGAGGCCGTTGACCTTGCGCGGGAAGAGGGCGAGCCCCTTGTTGCGGACCTCCGGGCCGTTGAGCGTGCTGGCCTTGAAGTGCAGAAAGTCCTGGGTCTCCAGGAGCTGGGGGAGGACGACCTTGCCGTCGTACGCGGTGTAGGTGGCGTAGTAGCTGGTGGAGCCGTCGTCCTCGCGGAACTCGACGAAGCGGGCGTCCTCGATGCCGTTGGTCTCGGTCGGGGAGCTGGGGAAGATGATCCGCTCGGAGACGTTCAGGTCGGGCTCGAAGGCGACCTCGTAGTTGGCCCGGACGAGGGTGCGCATCCCCTGCGCCAGCGGCTCCACCTCGTGGTGCCGGGGGCGGCTCTGGTGGAGGGCTCGGGCGATCGCGGCCTCGAGCTGCTGGTAGGTGAAGCGGTCGCCCAGGGTGTCCAGGACCTGCTCGGCGAACGCGCCGTCGATCCGCAGCTCGATCAGCTTGCGGAGGAACAGCACCTTGTCGTACATCGTGTTGGGGACCTGGTCGGGCGCGGTGACGAACCGGGTGGGCTCGTCCAGGCGGATCTTCCGATCCGCGTCGACCGTGCCGGAGCGGAAGGTGATCGACGAGATGTGGCCCTCGCCGGTCGCCCGCAGGCTGATGATGAACCGTCTGGCGCCGTCGGGCAGGCCCGACTGGTCGGGCGCCCAGACCATCGAGGGGTTGAAGAGCGCCGCGGACTCCAGGGCGTACTCCTGGGTGAAGTAGGCCCCGATCAGGAGCCGGCGGGCCTCGCTGATCGGCTGGTCGGTCAGCATCAGGCGGCGGACGTCGTTGAAGCGTTCGAGGAAGAACCGGCGGATCTTCTGGTGGCGGTCGTGGAACTCCTGCATCACGTCGTCGAGCTGGGCCTCCACCTGCGGCTCGGAGAGGGCGCAGACCCGGCCGATGATGCGCTCGACGCGACGGTCGTCGGCCGGCTGGAAGGGGCGGATCACCACGCGGCTGTTGTTGGGCCGCAGGACGATCCCCGTGCGTTCCACTCTGAGCTGATGGCGGCCGACGGCGTCGGGGCTTGCCGTGGTCATGGCGACGTCCATGCGGGAGGATCCTGAATCGGGGTTGGCGGTTCGAGGGGGGGTGTCAAGGGACGGGACGGGCGAGGGGGATCGGGCGACCGGGGCGGATCAGGTGGCCTGGACGTGGACCTGCCGCTGGTGCGAGAGGGCGCTCTCGATCAGCTTCATCTCGGCGAGGGAGAGGAGGAAGGCCAGGGTCGACTCGGCGCCCTGGTTCTGGTTGATCCGGTCTTCCTGGAGGCCGTCGCGGCAGCCGCCGGACTTGGCGTCGTACAACTCCAGGCCCAGGTCGTTGCCCCCCAGGAACCATTCGAAGGCGCGGCGGGCCTCGGCGAGCCAGGCGGGGTCCTCGGTGGCCTGGTAGGCCTCCAGGCAGGCGGCGACCATGGCCTGGGCCTCGACCGGCTGCTGGTCGAACTGGGCTCGCTCCCCGTCGCGGACGTAGAAGCCGTTGCAGCCGATGGGGCGGAAGCAGCCCGAGGGGGCCTTGTGGTGGCCGGCCAGCCAGGCCAGCGAATCCAGGCCGGCCTTCAGGGCCTCCGGCGGGCCGCCGTTGCGGGCGCTGGCGATCAGGCCCTGGGAGAGCCGCGCGTTGTCGTAGGTCAGGCTGTTCTCGAACCAGCGCCAGCCGTCGTTGGCGACGGCCTCGTACAGGTGGAGCAGCTTCTGGGTCAGCAGGTCGCGGGCCTGGCTGGCGGGCCGGGCCCCGGCGAGCCGTTGCAGATAGTGGCAGACCCCCAGGAGTCCGAAGGCCCAGGCGCGGGGCGAGGTCGTCTCCAGCAGACCGGGGAGGGCCCGGTCGAACAGGTGCGAGGCCCAGAACTGGAGGTCGTGCCGCTGCGAACGGTGGACGCACGCCCCCAGGACCCAGATCGTCCGGCCGTGGCTGTCGTCCGAGCCGACGTCCTCCAGCCATCGGCGGTCGAAGCTCATGAAGTTGCGGAACCGCCCCCGCGGCGGGTCGAACGCGTAGTTCAGGAACGCCGCGTAGGTCGACGCCAGCCGCGCGGTCTGGGACGAGTTCTGGCCGAGCTGCTCCAGCAGCACCGTCAGCAGGAGGGCTCGGGCGTTGTCGTCGGTGCAGTAGCCCTCGGCGAAGTTGGGGATGGTGAACGTGGCGTGCTGGATCATCCCGGCCGAATCGCTCATCCGCGCCAGGTGGTCGAGCCGCCAGCCGGGGAGGTCCAGGGGCTGCTCGGCCAGCGTCCGCACGGCCAGGGGCTTGATCGGCACGTCCAGCCGGCTCCGCCGCGCCTGCTGGAAGGACTCGACGAACTGGTGGGCGACCCGGCTCCAGATCATCTCGCGGCCCATCAGGTAGCCGCGCTTCCGCATCGCGTGCCGCCGCGAGTCGTCGCGGAGCAGGTCGCGGATGGCGGTCGAGAGCGCCTGCGAGTCGGCGAACGGCACCAGCACGCCGCGGCCGTCGGCCAGCAGCTCCTCGGCGTGCCAGTAGGGGGTCGAGACCACGGACTTGCCGCAGCCGAAGGCGTAGGCCAGCGTCCCCGAGGTGATCTGCGCCGGGTTCAGGTAGGGCGTGACGTAGATGTCGGCCACGCCGATGAACTCGATCAGCTCGGGAAGCTCGACGAACCGGTTGTAGAAGCTGACGTTCTCGCGGATGCCCAGCTTCCGGGCCAGCCGCTCCAGGCTGATCCGGTAGCGTTCCCCCTGCTCGCGGACGAGGTTGGGGTGGGTCGCCCCCAGGACGATGTAGACGAAGTCCGGGAACTCCTCCAGGATCGCCGGCATCGCCTCCAGCATGTACTCGATGCCCTTATTGGGCGAGAGCAGGCCGAAGGTCAAGGCGACGTGCTTCCCCTCGACGCCGAACTGGTCCTTGTAGAACGCCGGGTCCACGAACGGCATGTCGGGGATGCCGTGGGGGATCAGGTCGATCTTCGATTCGGGCGTCTTCCAGACGTCCAGCAGGAACGCCTTGGCCCGCTCCGACATCACGATCACCCGCGCCGACAGGTCGAGGATCTCGTCCATCACCCGCCGTTGGGTGGCGTCGGGCTCCTTGAGGACGGTGTGGAGCGTGGTGACGATCGGCATCCGGAGGTTGCGGAGCAGCCGGACGACGTGGCTGCCCGCCGGGCCGCCGAAGATGCCGTACTCGTGCTGGAGGCAGACGACGTCGGCGTTGCTGAAATTGAGGAAGTCGGCCGCGCGAAGGTAGGAGTCCAGCTCCTGCTCCTCGATCTCGAACCGGACCTCGGGGGGGTAGTCGTACCCCTCGGGAAGGTCGTTGACCGGGACCACGAAGCAGTCGGCCGAGGGGAACTGAGTGGCCGTGGACGTGCAGAGGTCGTGGGTGAACGTGGCGATCCCGCATTTGCGCGGCAGGTAGTCGCCGAGGAACGCGATCTTCCGGACTTCGCTGGTTCGGTTCATAGGACCTGACGGACCATGCCGGGGGGACCTGACGGGCCGGCCGGCGGCTTTCCTTGTCGGACTCAACGACGGTTCCCGTAGACGCCCGCCCGCGAGGGCGTGCAGTGGTGCCGGACCTGGCCGGACCTCCCGCTCGGGAAGTAGTTCCGGGAGACGACGACGGGGGCCGGCCCGCGCGCCGGCGGGGGCGTCGCGACCGAAGGGCTCCCGGAGCCCGCGCGAGGCCTCGACGTGTAGGGAGCCAGCGGATCGGCCCCGAGCCGCGACGCCGACGCGGTCCGCTCGAACCCGGCGTAAGCCCGTCGCGACGCCGTGGGCGACGACGTCGAGGCTCCGCCCCCCCCGCTCGTCGTGCGGTTGAAGTGCGAGCCCGGCGCCGACTGGGCGCACGCCTCGCCGCCCCGCATCGCGAGGACGATCAGCACGAAGACGCTCGCGAGCCTCATGGGACGACCCCCCTCGGACCCGCCGACGGTTCACAAAACCGGCGAGGCACCGGCTTGAGGATACCCGTCGCCCGCCTCTTCCGCCAGAGGGACGAAACCCGCCGCGGGGCGGCGCGGGGCGGGCGGGCGGGCGACGGCCCCCGGATCGGGCGTCGGCTTCAGGCCGCGCGGCGAAGCCGAGCCGCGCCGAAAGCCGCGACGCCGGCGATCGCCAAAAGCGCGGCCGACGAGGGCTCGGGCACGGCGGCGGCGAAGGCGCGGGCGGCGATCACCTGGTGGATCGCGGTCGTCGGGTGCACCGCGTCCCAGAACAGGTAGCCCTGGCCGTCCAGGACCCCGCTCGGCAGCGCCCCGTCCGTCACGTTGGTCAGCCCGTAGGCGGCGGGGTCGGCGAGGATCTGCTGGAACTCGGCGTTCACGTCGTTGAAGAAGATGCGGACGCCGGGCAAGGTCGCCTTCAGGCCCTCGATCCGCGCCGCGAGCGCGGCGTTGAACGCCAGGGTGAGCATGTTGAGGCCCGCCCGTTGCTCGGGGGTGGTGGTCGCTTCCAGCGGGAGCAGGCCGAGCAGCGGCAGGTTGCCCACCAGGAAGTTCGACCCCCCCGCGGCGGCCAGCGCGGTGATCGCCGTCGCCACGTTGTCGGCCACCTGGAGGTAGTCGGTCACGCCGTTGTTCAGGAAGTCGTTCGCGCCCGCCCAGACCGAAACGAGCTGGTCCGGGGCCAGCGTGCCGCCGCCGAGGAGGAACCCGCCGACCTGCGTCAGCAGGTTCGGGACGCCCGGCCCGCCGGGGCCCAGCGGATAGCTGAAGCCGTCGCCCGACTGCGCGTATCCCCAGGCGTGGTTCGTCCCGCCCAGGACGCTCGGCGTCGGCGCGGCCACCCCCAGCTTGGCCGCCAGGTAATCCGTCCAGATCGGCCCGTTCGAGTACCGACCTTCGTGGTACGGCGACGGCGGGAAGCCCGCCGCGGCGAACGTGTTTCCGGAATCCGAGAGGCTGTCGCCGAAGACGACGAGCCCCGAGTACATCCCCGCTTCCGCCTCGACGCCCATCCCGAGGACGACCATCAGGCAGGCCGCCCACATCGCCGGCCGGGCCGACTTCCCACGCTTCGTCACGTCCATGATCTTCAGGCTCCTCGTCTTCGTCGCTTCGAGTCGAGACGTTCGCACGTCCGGCCGATCGCCCCTCCGGGGCGGAGGCCCCCGCCATGCATCCTTCCAAGGTATGGCGAGGGTGGCACTCTAGGGACATTTTGGGACCTTCGCAAGTCCATAACGAGTGATCACGATCCGTTCGGTCGAATTCCGCGGAATCCGGGGCGGGCTCGGTCGTTGGTTCGCTTGCAGTCATCGATGGCCCCCTCTACAGTGATGGGCACACGAGGGCCGCGACGACTCGTCGGTTCGTGCGGACGAGAAGCCCGGGACCGGACGAGTCCCCGGCTCGCCCTTCGCAATTAGCGGAGAGACCCATCATGATCGCGCAACTGTCTGCGTGGCTCCTGACTGTGACGCTGGCGCAGGCCCCGACGGAGCCGGCGCCCGCCTGGCTCAAGGTCGTCCCGGGCGATATCGACGTGGTCGTCCGCAGCCGGGGGATCGAGTCGACCTCCCGCGACCTGACCGACATGCTCCGGGCTATGAGCCCCCGCGCGGCCGAGACGGCGGTCCCCGCCCTGACCCAGCTCCTCGACCAGTTCCGGGGCCAGCTCGGCGAGGACGCCGCGAAGACCCCCTGGGCGGCCCTCATCCGCGCCGTGCCCCCCGGGCCCGACGGCGTCTTGCCGTTCGCCGTGCTGGTGATGGAGGACGATTCCAAGGCCGTGCTCAAGGCGCTCGGCTCCGGTAAGGAGCCCGCGCTCCGGCCGCAGGACGGGGGGGTCGACGAGTTCGACGATCCCCATGGCGAGGGTTCGTGGTACGCCTTCGACGGGGCCGGTTTCACGGCCGTCGGCCCGGACCGCTCGCTGGTCGCCGCGGTGGCGAGTCCCGCGGAGAAGGCCTTCGACGCGACCCTCACCCCCGGCCTGGCCGGGCCCTTCCTGTCGGGAGACGTGGGCCTCTACGTCAACGTCGCCCGGCTCGCGACGCGTTACGCCGACCAGATCGCGCAGGGCCGGCAGACGTTCATGGCGGCACTCGACCAGGCCGCCCAGGCGTCGCCGAACCCGGGCTCGATGGACTTCGTCAAGAACCTCTACGGAGGCCTTTTCGACTCGCTCGGCGACGCCGAGGCCCTGACCCTCGGCCTCGATTTCGCCGCCGAGGGCCTCCGCCTCGCCGGGCGGCTCGACCTCAAGGCGGCGGCCGACTCCGCGCAGCCGGCCGATGACGACGGGGCGACACTGGCCGACCTGGGCAGGCTCCCCGCGGACGCCGGCTTCTACGTCTTCATGAACATGCAGGCGTCGACCATCCAGAAATGGCAGGCCATGAGCCTGAGCATGATGAACCCGGGCGGCAAGCTCGACCCCGCGACGGCCCGGGCCTTGGAAGGCTTCGAGAAGCTGGGCCGCCTGGAGACGCTCGGCACCATGACGTTCGACGGCGGCCTACGCGGGTTCAATGTCATCAAGACGTCGGATCCCAAGGCTTACATCGCCGCGACTGAGGCCATGCTCACGGGGATGAAAGGCTCGGACGGTCCGCTCAACGTCTACAAGGACGTGAAGATCGAGCGGGACGTCCAGGAACACCGGGGGATTCGCTTCACCCACATCGTCGCCACGTTCGACGAGGAGAAGCTCGCCAAGCTCGCGGCCGGGAACCCGCAAGGCTCCGCGAGCCTCAAGGCGATGATGGGCGGCGACGCCCTCGGCTACTGGATCGGCACCGACGACCGCCGCGTCATCCAGGCGACCACGCCGGACTGGGATCGGGCCCGGGCCCAGATCGATCAGTTCCTGGACGGCGGGAAGTCCGTCGGCGACCAGCCCGCCTTCCAGGCCGTGCGGTCCGCCCTGGCCGATCGAGCGAGCTTCCTGATGATCCTCAGCGCCCAGGGTCTCGTCCGGATGATGGCGACGCAGTTGGCCGCGACCGCGAACAAGCCCGAGCTGAAGGACCTCGCCGACCTCCCCAGCGAGCCGGCCTACTTCGGCCTCTCGCTCACCCCGGCCGCCCCCAACGGGTACGAATTCCGGCTCTCCGTCCCGAGCCCCGTCGTGCCCGTCTTCGAGAAGGGGATGCTGCCGGTCCTCCAGAACCTGCAGGGGCAGGCCCCGCGCTGAGCTTCGCCAGGCTCCCACGGCCCCCGGCCGCCGTCGCGACCACGCCGGCGGCCGGTCCGCTCTGAGCTGGCATGGCGTTCCTCAGGGCGAAACCTTACGCTTGACTGGGGCGTCGGCGAACGGTCGCGCGCCTCGGAGTGGAGGCGCGGCCGTCGCGGACGGGCCGCGCGAGGTCCCTCGACGCCGCAGGAAAGCCCCGCGATCTCCCCATGCACGAAGTCGCCCCGCCCGATCCTCGGACCGCCTCCCCCGAAGCCCGCGACGCCGCGCTCGCGCGACGGCTCAGGCCGCTGGCGGGGAGGACGGCGGGGACCCTGATGGTCCACGAGATCTACCGCAGCATCCAGGGGGAGAGCACGTTCGCCGGCCTCCCCTGCGTCTTCGTCCGGCTCACCGCGTGCCACCTGCGCTGCGTCTACTGCGACACGCCCCACGCCTTCAACCAGGGCGAGCCGATGGGCCTCGACGCGGTCGTCGCGGCCGTCGAGGAACTGGGCGGAGGGCTCGTCGAACTGACCGGCGGCGAGCCCCTGCTCCAGGACGAGGCCTATCCTCTGATGGCGCAGCTGGCCGACCGGGGCTGGACCGTGCTGCTGGAGACCAGCGGCGGCGTGGCCACGGATCGGGTGGACCCGCGCGTCCGCGTGATCCTGGACGTGAAGACGCCGGCCTCGGGCGAGGTCGACGCCAACGTCTGGAGCAACCTCGACCGGCTCCGGCCGACCGACGAGGTCAAGTTCGTCCTCGGCGATCGCGAGGACTTCGAGTGGGCCGTCGACGTCGTCCGCCGCCACGAGCTGGCCCGACGCTGCCCCGTCCTGATGAGCGCGGTCTTCGGCCGCGTGGACCCGACCGAGCTGGCGACCTGGATCCTGGAGACGCGCCTGCCGATCCGGCTCCAGGTGCAGCTCCACAAGATCCTCTGGCACCCGAAGGCGCGTGGGGTCTGATCGCGCCGGTCGCAGGATCTCAGCGGGGATCGACCCGACGCCGGCTCACCAGCCGAAGGTCGACCGCAGCCCGATGAAGTGCTGCACCAGCATGAGCCCCACGACGTAGCCTGCTACGCGCAGCAGCATCGCCGAGAAATTGCCGGCAATGACGCGCACGTCCTTGGCGGACGAGACCCGGGCGACGCCGCTCCGCGACGCGATGAACGCGCCGCTCAGCAGCAGGGCGAGGACGGGGATCGAAACGACGGACACGGCGATGATGTGCTTAAGGTCCATCTCGAGAACGCTCCCGGCCTGGAGGCGCGGCGACAGTTCGACATGTTGCGGCTTCGAAGGATCGCACCGCGCGTATTAAACGCGAACCCGGTCGATCCGTCGAGACGGAGTATCATAGGATCGCTGAAAGGATATGGCAAATGCCGGGCCGAAACGGAAAATTTAGGGGGTTTCCGGGGGATGTCCGACCAGGACGTCGGCCTCGGGGAGCCGGAACAACGCCCGGGCGTTGGCGGTGACGGCACGGGCTAATTCGCGTTCGTCGATCCCTCGGACTTCCGCGAGCTTGCGCGCGGTCCAGGCGACGTAGGCCGGCTCGTTGCCGCGTCCTCGGAGCGGCTGGGGCGTCAGATAGGGGCTGTCGGTCTCGACCAGCAGGCGGTCGAGCGGCACGGCGGCGGCGGCCTCGCGGAGCGCGTCGAGGTTCCTGTTCCCGAACGTGAGCATGCCGGCGAACGAGATGTGGAGCCCCAGGGCCAGGAACGCCTCGGCCTGGTCGCGGTCGCCCGTGAACGAGTGCAGGACCCCGCGCACCGGGCTTCCCATCGCGGCGAGCTGCGCGACGATGTCGGCTTCGCAGTTCCGGCAGTGGATCACCACCGGCAGGTCGCGCTCGAGGGCGAGGTCGAGGTGGCGCTGGAACCAGTCCCGCTGGAGGTCGAACGGCGTCCGGTCCCAATGGCGGTCGAGGCCCGTCTCCCCCAGGGCGACCACCCGAGGGGCCGAGGCCAGCTCGACGATCCGGGCCCAGTCCCCCTCCACGGCCTCGACGACGTTGTTGGGCTGGAAGCCGACGGCGGCGAAGACCCCTGGGTGCTCGGACGCCAGGGCCGCGACGTCGGCGGAGTCCGCCGCCGTCGTGCCGATCGCGACGACCTGCATCACCCCCGCGCGGCGAGCCCGGGCGAGGATTTCGCGCAGCTGGGGGCGGAGCCGGGGGTCGTCGAGGTGGGCGTGCGTGTCCACCAGGGGTTCGAGAGGGGGCGTCGGGCCGGGCTCGCGACGGCTGCGGGGGGCCTGCGGGGTGTCGGTCATGCGTCGTGGTCGCCCTGGCGCGGCTCGGTCTCGGGCTCGTCTTCGTCCTCGCCCGGGCGTTCGCGATCGCGGCCGGGGACCTGGAAGCCCAGGAGTTCCAGGCGATAGCCGGTGACCTGGAAGCCTCGGCGGCGGAGGTCCTCGGCGAGGGTGGGGTCGAGTTGCTCGATCAGCCTGGGGTCGTACTGGGTGGGAAGGTCGTGGATGGTCCCGGTGCGGAGGCATCGGAAATGGTAGTGGCGATCCCCCCGGGCGTCGTAGCGGGCGGGCCCGGCGGCCGATTCGGCGCCCAGGCGGTCCGCCGCGCCGACGGCCACCAGGGCCTCGAGCGCCTTGTACACGGTGGCCAGGCTGATCCGCGGGCTTCGGGGACGGACGGCCCGGAAGACCTCCTCGGCCGTGGGATGCTCGTCCATCGCCGCGAGCTGGTCGTAGACCGCCAGCCGCTGGGGCGTGGGACGCAGCCCGGCGGCCTCCAGGGCGTCGCGCACGGCGTCGTGATCGAGGCGGGATGGCGTCATCGCGGTTCCGTGGCGGACGATGGGGCGGGGCCGGACGACCCCGCCGCGTCGGACGCCGGCTCGATCCCCGTCGGGATCGACGTCCCCGGGGTCGGGGCTCTCCACGCTATTGTGCGGACGCTTGACAGAACTGTCAACACGCGGGTAGGATGCAACAGGGCCGGGGCCTCCGGAAAGCGGTGGATTCCGGCTCGGCCCGTGCGGGGTTGGGTTCGTCCCTGCGCCTTCGTCCGGCACGTGCGGCCGGCGGACGCGCAGGCGGTCGACCCAGGAGGCGCTGCCCACTCGATGGTATCGCGGCATCAACCCGAGCCCCGCCCGTCCCCGGGCGAGGCCCGGCCTCGCCGAGGCGGCCCAACCGCCCCGGCCGACGCCGGATCCGCCGCGCCGCCGTCGAGTGAACCTCAAAAGCACGCCTCGGAGGGAAGGAATGAGCGTCGATTTGGTCCGGATCGTCGATAGCATCCATCGCGACAAGAACATCTCCAAGGAGATCTTGTTCGACGGGATCCAGTCGGCGCTCGCCACCGCGGCGCGGAAGCACTACCCGGACGCCGGCGACATCGAGGTCCGCATCGACCGCGACAGCGGGGCCATCGAGGCGACCAAGGACGGCGTGCGGATGGACCCCGCCGAGCTGGGGCGGATCTCCGCCCAGACCGCCAAGCAGGTCATCATCCAGAAGATCCGCGAGGCCGAGCGCGACAGCCTGTTCGACGAGTTCGAGGACCAGCGCGGCGACCTCATGACGGGGACCGTCCAGCGCTTCGAAGGCGGCGCGGTCATCGTCAACCTGGGCAAGACCGACGCGATCCTCCCCCGCGGCGAGCAGATCCCCGGCGAGAGCTACCACCCCAACGAGCGGATCCGGGCGATCATCCTGGACGTCCGCAAGGTGGGCCAGCGGGTCAAGATCATCCTCAGCCGGACCCACCCCGACTTCGTCCGCCGCCTGTTCGAGCTGGAGATCCCCGAGATCGCCGACTCGACCATCGCCATCCGAGCGTTGGCCCGCGAGGCCGGATACCGCTCGAAGGTGGCCGTGACCTCGATCGACGCCAAGATCGACGCGGTCGGCGCCTGCGTCGGCGTGCGGGGGACTCGCATCAAGAACATCGTCGACGAGCTGGGGGGCGAGCGGATCGACATCGTCCGCTGGAACGAGTCGCTCCAGGTGCTCATCCCCAACTCCTTGCAGCCGGCCGAGATCGACGAGGTCATGCTCTGCCACCTGCTGGGCCGGGCGATCGTCCTGGTGCGCGACGACCAGCTCTCGCTGGCGATCGGCCGCCGGGGCCAGAACGTCCGCCTGGCGTCCAAGCTGGTGGGCTGGGACGTCGAGATCATGACGGCCGAGGAGCTGGACGAGGTGATCGAGAAGGCCGTCGGCTCGTTCTCCAAGATCGAGGGGGTCGACGTCGAGCTGGCCGAGCGGCTCGTCGAGCAGGGGATCCTCAGCTACGACGACCTGTCGGTGATGGAGATCGCCGACCTGGTCAACACGATCGACGGCCTCGACGAGGAGCTGGCGGCCTCCGTCGTCTCCCGCGCCGAGGAGCTGGCCGAGGAACAGACCGACGACCTCCCCCGACGCAAGTCGGGCCGGACCGCCGCCGCCCTGGCCGACGGCCAGGAGTCGGCCCCAGCCGCCGCCCCCGCCGAGGGCGAGGCGTTCGAGGGCGAAGGCCAGGTCGAAGCCGACGGCGAAGGGGGCCCGCTCGACGGGCCCGAGGACGAATCCGATCCGGGGACGGACGGCGATCTCGAGTCGGCCTTGCCCGCCGACCTCCGCGACGCGGTCGACCCCGACGCCTCCGAGGACGACGACCCCGACGGGGGCGAGTCCGAAGGGGGAGACGAGCGGCGCGACGTCGCCCTGGCCGAGGAGACCGGCAGGCTGACGTCCAACGGCCGCGAGGTGACCTCGGCGCCCGACGACGCCGAGCAGACCGAGACGCTCCGGCTCGTCACCGACGCGGTCGAAGGGGAGGATCCGCCGACCCTGGACGCCGACCCCGGCCGCGACCCCGAGGTCGCCGAGACCGCCGACGACGAGGAACCCTGAGCCCCGGCCGGCCCGGGCCCCGGGCGAGGATCCGACCGTCGGCGGACGCCGGCGGCAACGCAGCCCCAGTAATCGAGGATCGCCGCACTCGACTCCCCCAAACCGACCCGGACCATACCGCACCGACTCGCGCCCCGAGGCGAGCCGGCCCCCGACCTCGGCCCCGACGCCCCTCGCGGCGACGCGCCCCGCCGCCCCCGGGTGCCCTTTGGAACACCCGGAAGGTCGCCGACGCCCGCGAACGGGCTCGCCGCGCGGCCGGTCGCCACGCTACAATCGAATCGATCAGAGACTTTCGTATGGGGTCGCGGCCGTCGCGGCCAGCCGGAGCCGGTTCCGGGAGGAGTTGCCTTTGTCCACGCGTGTTCACGAGTTGGCGAAAGAGCTGGGATTGAAGAGCCAGGACTTGCTGGATCGGATCCAGAAGTGGAATTTGGACGTGAAGGCGAACGCCCTGGCCGTGGTCGATCCCCCAACCGTGGAGCAGATCCGGGACCTGATGACGCGCGAGACCAAGGGGGGCCCCGCGCCGGCCGCCAAGTCCGCGCCCGTCGAGGAATCCCCGCGGCGTCCGGCCGCCAAGGCCGCCGAAGCCCCGCCCACGAAGACGCCCCCCACCCCCAAGGCCGCCCCGCCCCCGGCGCCCGCCGTCGAGGCTTCGGCCCCCACGCCCGCGGCCGCGACGCCCCCCCCCGCCGCCACGTCTCCGGCCGCCGCCACGACGGCGACGCCCTCGACCGCCGCGACGGCCGCCCCGGCCCCCGCCGCGTCGGCCGCGACGACCCCGGCCCCGTCGGCCGGCCGGCTCGGCCCCACGCCGACGCCCGCCCCCGGTCGCGCCGGGGCCGGCTCTCCGCCGGTCTCCCGGCCCAGCGGCCCGCTCTCCGGCCACACGCCGCACCGCGCCGCCGGCGCCGGCCCGCGTCCGGGCGAATCCCGGGCCCCGCAGCCCGCCGCCGGCCAGTCCCCCTCGCCGACCTCCCCCCAGCAGGCCGGGGGCGGGCCCCCCTCCTTCCAACCTCTGAAGCGGAGCGAATACATGAGTTCGGCGGGAATCCGCCCCCCGGTCCAGCGGACCGGCTCGCATTCGGCCCCCCCGCCCGCCGCCCGCCGCGCCGGCGAGGAGGGCCGACGCCCGGCCGACGAGACCGCCGAGGCCGCGCGTCGCGACGCCTCCGGGCCGCGCCGCCCGCTCCCCCCCGTCGCGCCCCCCCTGCAGTCGTCGGGGCCGCCCCGCCCCCAGGCGGGCTCGCCGTCGCGGCCGGCCTCGGCCTCGTCCGCGGCCGAGAAGACCCAGCGGCCCGAGAAGCGGATGACCCGCGAGGACATGCTGGCCATGATGCGGGCGGGCCAGATCGGCCCCAACGCCACGGCGGCCCCCAGGCCGAGCGGCCCGCTCCGGCCGGGAGGCCCCGGCGGCCTCGCGGCGCGTCCCGCCCCCGGCCGCCCCGGCGCGCCGCCGTCGGGCCCCGCCAGCGGCCCCAGCCGCGGCCCCGTCGCCCGGGGCCCGTCCCCCGGGCCCCTCGGCCAGGCCCCGCCGCCGCTCGCGCCGCCCGCCGAGGAGGACGACGACCGCAAGAAGGGCAAGGGCGTCGGCTCCTCCGCCGACCGCGCCGGCCGTCGCGCCCGCCGCAATGAGCGGGCCACGGACCGCCGGGTCAGCTCGCCCCAGCCGGCCGCCGCGCTGCTCAACGAGGACGAAGAGGCCCGCCGCGGCCGCTCCGGCCGCCGGCCCCACCACAAGTCCGGAGGCCGCCACGCCTCGGCCGCCCAGGCGCGGAAGTCCCACGCCGAGGTCGAGGCCCCGATCACCGTCCGGACCCTCTCCGAGGCGCTCGGCGTCAAGGCCAACGACCTGCTCCGCAAGCTCATGGCGATGGGCCAGATGGCGACCATCAACGCCAACCTGGACGACGAGCTGGCCATCATGCTGGCGATGGAGTTCGGCATGACCCTCGACGTGACGCACGAGCGCACGGCCGAGGACGACTTCATGCAAGCCTTCGCGCCGGTCGAGCAGTCCGAGAACCTCAAGCCCCGGCCGCCGGTCATCACGATCCTGGGCCACGTCGACCACGGCAAGACCTCGCTTTTGGACCGGATCCGCACGGCCAAGGTCGTCGAGAGCGAGAGCGGCGGCATCACCCAGCACATCGGCGCCTACCAGGTCGACTACAACGGCAACCCGATCACGTTCGTCGACACCCCGGGCCACGAGGCGTTCACCGCCATGCGGGCCCGCGGCGCCAACGTGACCGACATCGTGGTGCTGGTCGTCGCGGCCGACGACGGCGTCATGCCCCAGACGGTCGAGGCCATCGCCCACGCCAAGGCGGCCGAGGTGCCGATCGTGGTCGCCCTCAACAAGATCGACATCCCCAACGTCGACACCAACGCCAACATCAGCAAGATCTACGGCGAGCTGGCCCAGCAGGGGCTCAACCCCGTCGAGTGGGGCGGCGACGTCGAGGTCGTCAAGACGTCGGCCACCACCGGCCAAGGCGTCTCCGACCTGCTCGCGACCCTCGAGACGATCGCCGAGCTGCACGAGCTGAAGGCCGACCCCGACCGGCCGGCGACCGGCACCTGCCTGGAGGCCTCGATCTCGGAGGGCCGCGGCGTCGTCGCCACGGTCCTGGTCCGCGAGGGGACGCTCAAGGTCGGCGACGTCGTCGTCTGCGGCGACGGCTACGGCCGCGTCCGGGCCCTCTTCGACGACCGGGGCCGCCCGGTCGAGAAGGCCGGCCCGTCGTTCCCCGTCGAGATCTCCGGCCTCGACGTCGTCCCGGTCGCCGGCGAGAACTTCGCCGTCACCGACGACCTCAGCCGGGCCCGCGAGGTCGCCGAGACCCGCCGGCTCCGCACCCGCGACGCCGCCCAGGCCGAGCGCCAGACCGTCACGCTCGAGAACCTCTACAACCGGATGGCCGAGCGCAAGGTCAAGTCGCTCAACCTGATCGTCAAGGCCGACGTCCAGGGCTCGATCGAGGCCATCATCAAGGAGTTGGAGAAGCTCGAGAACGCCGAGGTCCCGATCCGCATCCTGCTGAAGGGGGTCGGCGGCATCAGCGAGAGCGACGTCATCCTCGCCGACGCCTCGCAGGCGATCATCATCGGCTACCGCGTCGCCCCCGAGGACCGGGCGATCTCCCTCGCCGACGAGCGAGACATCGAGATCCGCCGCTACGACATCATCTATCAGGTCACCGACGACGTGAAGAAGGCCGTCGAGGGCATGCTCGTCCCCGAGATCAAGGAAGTCCACCTGGGACGCGCCGTCGTCCGCCAGGTCTTCCGGATCTCGAAGGTGGGCGCCGTCGCCGGCTGCTTCGTCACCCAGGGCGTCATCGAACGCTCCGCGAAGGTCCGCCTGATCCGCGAGGGCCGCGAGATCTACAAGGGCGCCGTCGACGCCCTCAAGAGGTTCAAGGAGGACGTCAAGGAAGTCCCCGCGAACTTCGAGTGCGGCATCAAGATCACCAACTTCGACGACGTGAAGGCCGACGACGTGATCGAGGCCTACCGGGTCGACGTGATCCGCCGCACCCTCTGATCGCCGGGCCGAGGCGGGCCCCCCCGCCTCCGCCGCGACACGCCGGGCCGTGCCGGCCGGAGCGTCCCCCGACGCCCGCCGGCCGGCCCGCTCGTCGTCGGAGGGGACGCGGGCCCGACCCGACCAACCGAGACCAGACCGACCGACCGAGGAACGCACCGCCGATGCCCTCCCACCGCAGCCTCCGGATCGCCCAAGCCATTCGCGAGGTGGTCGCCTCGGCCGTCCTGTTCGAAGTGGCCGACCCTCGCATCCGGGGGGTCACCGTCCTCCACGTCGAGGTCAGCCAGGACCTCCGCAGCGCGACCGTCTTCGTCACCGTCATGGGCGACGAGACCGAGCGCAACCTGGCCATGAAGGGCCTTCGCAGCGCCTGCGGCTTCCTGCAGGCGCGGGTCGCCGCCCGGCTCCAGATCCGCTACACCCCGATCCTCGGCTTCAAGCTCGACGACAGCGTCAAGAAGTCGGTCGAGATGGGCCGGCTGATCGAAGAGGCCGTCTCGGCCGACCGCAAGCCCGGCCCCGACGACGAACTCGGCGAGGATGAAGACGGCTTCGACGACGACGAACTCGACGACGACGACGACGACGAACTCGACGAGGACGACGAGGCCCCCGACGGGCCCGGATCCTCGAACCAAGACGACCACTCCCGGAATTCCTGAGCGTCCCCGCCCCCCCCGACGGCGGAGCCGGCGTCGCCCGCCCGGCCCGGACGCGAGCGCACCCAACCCCCGACAGGTCCATGGCGACTCAAAGCAAAACCCAGTATCTCGCCGATCTCCAGGCCTACCTGAAACGCCGGTACAAGCCCAAGGCCGAGCCGGCATCCGCCCGGCTCTCGGTGATCGACGCCGTGGTCTACGGGATCTGCCACGAGGACACGACCCGCGAGCAGGCCAACCAGGCCCTCTCCCGGTTCAAGGACCAGTTCGTCGACTGGAACGAGGTCCGCGTCAGCCCGCTGGAGGAACTCCAGGAGACCCTGGCCGACGTGCCCGACCCCGCCGCCCGCGCCCAGCGGATCCGCCGGTTCCTCCGCCAGCTCTTCGAGAAGACGTACAGCTTCACGGCCCTCGAACAGCTCGCCAAGAAGCCGCTGAAGGAGGCCCTCAAGACCCTCCAGCCGTTCGAGGCCTTCCACTCCGACTACGTCACCGCCACCGTCGTCCATCAGGCCCTCGGCGGCCACGCCATCCCGATCGACGAGGCCACCCGCAAGGCGCTCGAGAGCCTCGGCCTCCACGAGCCCGACGTCGCCTCGCTCCGCGGCCTGATCGAGCGCGCCATCCCCAAAAACCGCGGCGCCGAGTTCGTCGACCTCCTGGAAGAGCTGGCCCGCGACGCGGCCGTCGCCACCGACCCCAAGGCCCCCCGCTGGGAGCACGCGGGCAAGCCCGCCAAGCCCGGCAAGGAGGCCGCCGCGGCCCCTGCCAAGGAAGCCAAGGCCAAGGAGAAGGACAAGGCCCGGGAGAAGGAGGCCCCCCCCCCGGCCCCCGAGCCCGCCCCCAAGGCCAAGAAGTCCCCGCCCAAGGAGGAGCCCCCCACGCCCCCCAAGAAGGGCGGCGGCAAGGGCAAGCCCGGCGGCAAATGACCCCCGACCCGCGAGTGCGAGGGCCCCGCGCCGATCCCGACGCGGGGCCTCCCAGGGCGTGGCGAGGTGCGAGCGTCAGTCGGCGGCCGGGGCCGGCTTCGCGGTCGCCTTCGACTTCTTGACGGGGAGGACGGGCGTGCCCCGCTCCTCGGCCTCGATCCGCGCGTCCTCGGCGCGGATCGTCTGAAGGTCCTCCGCCGAGAGCGGCGGGAGCTTGTCGGGCCCGATCGGGGGGTGTCCCCCCTCGTCGCAGGCCGCCGGGATGACCGCGGCTAGCAGGAAGATCGCGGCGTGTCGGCGTCGTTTCATGGCGTCGGTCCCTCGCGGGTGATGGGTCGCGTCGGCGTCAGTAGGAGTCGCTGCTGATCGGCTCGCCGTCGTCGATGACGGCCAGCTTGCGGAACGTCCCGGCGTCGACGGTGAACTTCACGAACCGGACCGAGCCGTCGCACAGGAGCATGTTCGCCCCGCCGGGGTGCGAGCTGCCGAAGGTCCGACGCCAGATCGAATTGCCCCCCGGCGTCGGCGGCGTGGCGCAGGCCCCGGCCCCGTTGGGCGCCTGCCGATCGGCGACCGGCACGAAATGCCATCGGACCACGTCTTCATCCCAACCGGCGTTGTTCCAGCGCTCGTTGTCGCCCCCCTCGGCGGCGTGACGGTCGGGCGGGAGGCCCTTCTCGCCGATCAGGATCGAGTTGCTCGTGCCGTCGGAGATCTCGGCGAGCCGACGCTTGGCCCCGCGCCCGGACCAGGCGATCGCCCCCTTCCGGCCTCCGGTATTGGCCTGGTTGATCGTCGACCGCTCGTCGCTGTTGGGCGTCGCCCCGTTGGGCGCGGGGGGGATGAACCGGCCGGGTTCGGCGACGCCGAAGTCGCAGTCGATGGACTGCCCGGTGAAGAAGCCGGCGCAGCCGGCGTAGTCGTTCTTGCCCACGGCGGTCGCCTGGTCGGTGCCGTAGCGCTGGGGGGAGCGGCGGCTCGGGCAGTACTGGTAGGCGATCGCCACCCGCGAGACGTCCAGGTCGCCGTTGAAGCTCTGGCCGCCGTTGTAGGGGAGCATCGAGAAGTTGGCGAGGTTGTAGACCGCCTGCTGCTCCGCGTAGGGGAGGATCTTGAAGAACTGGTTCCAGCCCTCGGGGTGCCAGGAGTTGCAGCAGGTCGTGCCGCCGTAGGCCGGCGAGACCTCGTCGTAGTTGTAGCCGCCGGGGTCCGGCGCGCCCGAGCTGGTCACGGCCTGGGGGTGGCCGTCGAACGGGCCCTGGGGGAAGTAGCCGTTGACGCTCTCGAAGTTGAAGCAGCCGAGGCCGATCTGCTTCATGTTGTTCGTGCACTGGGTCCGCCGGGCGGCCTCGCGGGCCGACTGCACGGCGGGGAGCAAAAGCGCGATAAGGACCGCGATGATCGCGATCACCACCAGCAGCTCGATCAGCGTGAAGGCGGCCCGCGACGGGCGGGGGCTCGGGGTCGGGCGCAGGCTCATGCGGTTCCTCGACACGGTCTCGTCACCTCGCAACCAGGGGAACGATCGATCGGAAGACACGAAGATGGGGGCGGGAGCAGCCCACGCGTCGCATCCTATCCCCCGGTTTCGAAGGTCCCGCGCGGGGTCGGGGAATGTCGCATGGTTAAGCGAAGAAGCTCTGGAGAAGTCCGCTCCGGACACCTCGAATCGCGTGGCGAGGCGATCCACGCTCGCTTATCCTCGCACGGGTCGAGGCACCGACGGTCGGGCCTCGCGCCGTCGCCCTCGCCGTGGAGAATCGCCATGCGTCGCGTCGATATGCTCGCCGTCCTGATCCCCCTCGCCGCCTTGGGGACGTCGCTGGCGGGGGCCGAGGAGGTGGAGAACCCGATCTACGCGAGCTGGGCGCGGCAACGCCCGGGGACGACCGTGGTCGTCCGCGAGGACACCGCCGGCGACGCCGGGGGCGAGCGCCTGGTCGCGACCAGGAGGCGCACGCTCAAGTCGCTCGACGACCGGAAGGCCGTCGTGGAGGAGGTGGTGGAGACCGAGTCGGCGGCCGGCTCGACCCGCTCCGAGCCCCAGGAGTTCACCCACCGCCGGACGTTCGCGCTGCTCCCCGGCGTCGACCGGGCCCGCCTCGGCCGCCCCCAGAAATTCGACGCCCAGGGCGAGGAGGACGTCGAGGCCGCCGGCCGGACCTACCACGCCGAGTGGTTCGACACCAAGGGCCAGACCGAGGCCGGACCCTCCCACGTCCGCGCCTGGTACGCCGACGACCTCCCCGGCCTCCTCGTCAAGTCCGTCACCCGCGTCCCCGCCGCGAAGAAGACGACGACCATGACCGTCGTCGAGCTGAAGACGCCCTGACCGGCCCGCCTACCGACCGAGCCGGATCTCGCCCGCGTCGGCGGTCCGGCCGGGCTCGACCTCGACCTCGCGCTGCGCGGTCCGAAGGGCGTCCTTCCGGCCCGCGAACGGCGCGGCCAGCCCACCCTTCGAGACGATCAGGACGTACTTGCACCCGGCGGGCGCCGCGACGGCGAACCGGCCCTCGGCGTCGGCGACGCTCGCGATCGACCGGAAGCCGAAGTTGACGCCCGCGGCGACGATCGCGTGGACCGCGGCGGCCGAGGCCGGCGAGCCGTCCACGTCGGTCACCTTGCCGACGATCCGGGCCAGCGGCACGAGCTTGACCTCGACGGGGCCCTTCGTGTCGTCCCCGGGCCGCAGTTCGACGACCGCGCCAAGGCCCTTCCCCTCGTGGCGGAGGGACAGGCTGCGCGTCTCGTCGGGGCGGAGGTGGAGGACCTCGAACTCGCTCGCCTCCTGCGTCTCGGACGCCGGCTCCCCCTGCCGGGTCCGGCCGTACATCTCCGCCCCGGTCGCGGGTTCGCCCCGATCGTCGACGACCCGGACGCGCACCGACGCCCCGCGCGTCGCCGCAAGCTCGACGACCACGGTCTTCGCGCCCGCCGGCGGGTCGATGGGCTTCATCACGGTGGGCCAGGCCGAGCTGGGCTGATTCGGGTTGCTGTAGGTGTCGAGCCGACCGCCGGGAGCGAGCTTCCGGGTCGATTCGTCATATCCCTGGCCCTGCATGTGACGCATCGGCGAAGGCTCCACCGCGCCGACGACGGCGGGCCCGGGAAGGCCGACGATGCGGAACGACCCGTCGGCCCGGGTGCGGTTGAGTTCGCGGAAGTCGCGGCCCTCCGGGCGCGAGGCGCCCAACTCGGACTCGTCGAACTCCGGAAGCTCGCGCGTGAACGGGTTGGTCCGCAGCGGCAGGTAGTGCACGTCGGCGCCGGCGATGGGCTCGCCGGTCTCCTCGTCGGTCAGGCGTCCCAGGATCCAGAGGCCCTCGTGCAGCGCCGCGGAGACCTCGATCGGGCCGTCTCCCGGCGCGTCGGGGATCGGGATCTCGCGAAACATGTGGGGCGTCGCGGAGGTGGTCGGGGACGAAGGCGCGATCGACGTCGCGGGCATCGCGAGGATCACGTTCCCCTCGCCCGACGGCATGCCGACGAGGCGGAACCGGCCGTTGGGCCCGGCCGTCGTCCTCAGGCTGGTGATCGCGACGAAGTTGGAGCCCGCGAAGCGGTAGCTGCGGACCTCCGCGCCGGGGATCGGAACGCCGGTCGCCGCGTCCGTGACGATCCCCTCGATGGGCCGGCTCGGCGCGGACGTATGCGTGAAGTCCGGGCCGTGGACGACGATCGGCTCGGCCCCGTATGGGTTCGAGAAGCCGGGCGCGGGCGTCGGTGGTCCCGGCCGGGTGACGACGTCGATCTCCGCGTAGGCGATCGCGTCGCCCGCGATCGCCAACCGCACCACTCGCTCCGCCGGGATCCCGTCGATCCGGAACCGGCCGTCGGCGTCGGTGGCGAACCGGCGACCCAGGAGCGCCTTGGCCTCCCCCGCCTCGGCCAGCAGGCGGCCCGCGATCGACCCGTCCTCCCCCGCCCTCGCCTCTTCGAGCCACGCCGCCAGGTCCCCTTGCTTCGGGGCCCGGATCCCCTCGATCGTCGCCATCGCCCCCGCGACCGGCCTCCCTTGGCGGTCGACGATCCGTCCGGTGATCGGGACGGCCCCCGCACCGGCGTCGATCAAAACCGGCTTCCCCTTGTCGACGTCGAACGTGCCGAAGTCGATCGGCTTGCCGGGCTCGATGACCAGGTCGCGGGTGAGGAAGAAACGCTGGAAACCGTTCGTGAGCCTGTCCCTGGCGACCCGGAGACCGCTGCCTTGTTCCTGGGCGTTGGCGACGGAGACGTTGTAGGGCCCCCCCACGTCGGCGAGGAATCGGAACCGACCTTGCTCGTCGATGGGGTTCATCGGCTCGATCAACTCGCCGAAACCGTTCGGGTTGGTGCTGAACGAGACGAGGATCCGCGCCTGGAACGGAGGGCCCTCGGCCCGGACGAGGCGGCCGGTGATGGGGACCTTCCGACCGACGAGCACCGTACGGTGGGGGGAGTCGGCGGCAATGGTCAGCCTCGCCCCCCGCTGCCCGTCCGGCGACTGGATCGCGATCTTCCGCACCTCGCCCGGGGAGAGCCCTTCGACCGCTTCCTCGGTCACGCCGTCGGTAGCCGGGGAGCGGGACGGGATCCCGCTCCTCTCCGGCTGTCGACCGCTCACGATCCGCGCCGACACCGGCGCCCCCGCCTCATCGACGAACTTCAACACGACCGACCGGCCGCGTTCGACCGAGACCTCGCAGGCGAAGGTGGTCGCGCCTTCGGGGACGTCGACCGTCTGGTAGCCGTGGAACGCGCGCACCATGCCGAAGTAGTCCCACGGCAGGGTCGTACCCTGGCGGCTCTTGCCGACGGCCTCGACCCCGGTCCCGAGCCGGTACGATTCGTCCTCGGCGCGGGCCGCGACGATCCCTCGGCCGGGGATGCCCAGCACGCGGAAGGCGCCGGATGCGTCGGTGTGGAACCGCTTGCCGTGCAGCTCGGTCTTCTCGGTGTGCCCGCCGATCGACGGCGGCTCCAGGTAGTCCCCCGCCCTGGGGTTCGAGATGGCCGGGACGTAGTCGACCGTGGCTGCGACGGCCTTGCCGTCGGCCTTGTCGATCACCTGGCCCGTGATCCAGACGCCGCGGTGCAGTTCGACGTCGCAGGTCGCCCGGCCGTCGACGTCGGGCTTCGTCTCCACGCCCCGCCGGATGAAGAAAGGCTGTTCGGCCCGGGGATGGACCGACAGCCGGGGGCCGTCCCCCACGACGCGGGGGACGCCGACGATCCGATAACGGCCCTGCTCGTCGGTCGCGGCCGAGAATCGCGGGGGGATCTGCGGCGACCGTTCCGACTCGACCCCGACGACGACGCCGGCGATCGGCTCGCGCGTCCCGGCCTCGCGGACGACCCCCTCGACGATCCAGCCCGGCTCGACGGTTAGGGTGCATGTCGACCCGTGGATCAGCCGACCCGACAGCCGGTCGACGACCCGGGTCCCGCCGACCTGCCTGGGCTCCTGGGGACGCCTCGGCTCCATGGCCCTCGCGAGGACGAGGAAGGTCGTCGTTGCGACGTCCGGTCGCGTCACCTCGACGTAGGCCAGCGCGTCGCGGCCGAGGCCCTCGACGCGGAATCGGCCGTCGGCGTCGGTCGTCAGGCCCTCGGCCCCGATCGCCGCCGCCAGGGGCTCGCCGGGGAGTTGGGATCGGCCGGTCAGCTTCCAGGGCTCGACCGCGTCGGCCGTCGCGCCCGCCGCGAGCGCCTCGACCGAAGCGATCCGCACCCGCGCCCCCTCGACGGGCTTTCCCTGCGGGTCGACCACCCGGCCGTCGATCGGCTGATCCCCGCCCGGCAGTCGCGCCTCCCCGTCGCGAGCCAGCGCCGCGCCGAAGCCTCGCGCGGCCGCCAGCACGCTCACCTGCGCGTCCCTCTGCCTCGGGTCGCGGGGGCCCTCCTCGGCGATCGGCGCGAAGCCGGGGATCTCGTACTTTCCGTCCGCATCCGTCGTGGCGCGATGCACCTCGATCGACTGGGTGGACGCATCCTCCCGCAATTCCACCGCCCGAGCCTTCGCCGGAAGATACCGCCAGCCGACCACCGCCGCACCGGCGACGGGCCGGCCGTCGGCGTCCAGAACGCGGCCCCGGATCGGCTTGGGCTTCGGGGCCTCAGCCCCGGCGACGGCCTCGGCCGGCTTGCCCGTATCGACGTCGAACGTCCCCAGGTCGATCGGCCCGGCCGCGTCGACCTCCCGATCCCGCACGAGGTCGAAGCCCTCGAAGCCGCCGGGGACCTTCTTCGTGGAATGGCTGCGGCCGCCGTTCGGATTCTCGCGGACGAGGTTCATGGCGAAGACCCGGATCGGGGCGCCTCGGTAGGCGACGCAGCGGAACCTCCCCTCGGCGTCGATGTCGGACGAGGAGATCGCCATCGACGGCCTGGGCCGGCGGTCGGGGGCCAGCGCTTCCACCTCCACCTGGCCCTTCGCCGGTCTTCCGTCGGAATGTACCATGCGGCCCGTCACCAGGACGGTCGGGGGCACGACGACGGTTCGCTCGGGATCGCCTTCGGCGACGGTGAGGATCGCTCCCAGGTTCCTGTCGAAGTTCTGCAGCATGACCGTGCGGACCTCGCCCGGGTCGAGGCCCAGGATGCGAGCCTCGGCCTGTTCCAGTACGAAACCCTCTTCGTCCAGGCTGTTCGGCAGACGTCCGGAGACGAGCCGAGCGGGTGCCGGCGCGCCGGCCTCGTCGACGAACCTGAGGAGCACGGAGCCGCCCCGGACGAGCCGGACGTCCCCCACGGACGCCGGAGCGGCGTCGGCGACCTCGACGGCCTTCATCGCGTGGAACGAGCCGGGGGCGATCCGCAGGTAGGTGGCCAGTCGGTCCACGTCGTTCAGGCGCTCGATCGCCTCGGCGCCGATCCGCACGCGGTAGCCCAGGTCGTCGGCCTTGACCAGGACCACGCCGCGCCCGGGCATGCCCAGCACGCGGAAGCGGCCCTCGGCGTCGGTGCGGAAGCGCTCGCCGTGCAGCCGCGACGTGAAGACGGCGCCCGGCGGTGCGGGGAGGTAGTCCGGCGCGTGCGGGTTGTCCTCCATCGGGACGTAGTCCACCCGCGCGGCGACCGGCTTGCCGTCGGCCTGGTCGAGCGCCCGGCCCTCGATCCAGGCCCCGCGCTTGAGCTTCACGTCGAACGTAGTCGGACCGGCCTCGGGGGCGGGCGGGAGCGCCAGCCGTTCCGCCGCGAAGTAGGGCCGATCCACGGCCGGGTAGACGAACAGATTGCGAGCCCGGTCGCCCGCGATCGGGATGCCTTCCAGCCGGTAGCGGCCCTCGGCGTCGGTTCGGCATCCGCTCGCCTCGTCGACCGGGCTCGGCCAGTTGAAGACCGGTTTCGCGGTGACGAACGCGCCGGCGATCGGCGATCCGTCGTCGGCGTCGCGGACGAACCCTTCGATCGGCCGCGACGACTCGACGACGAGCGTGCAGGCGGCGCCGTGGATCTCGGTGAACGACCGATCGCCGAGCCGGCCGTCCTGGAAAGAATGGGTGTTCGGGAGTTCGGCCCGGTCCATCGCCCGGGTCAGTACGAGGGCGTATCGGCTCGCCGCAACGGGCCCGGAGATCGCCAGGATCGCCACGGAATCGCGCCCCAACCCTTCGATGCGGAAGCGGCCCTCGGCATCGGTTGACACTTCGGACCCGGACGGCGGCAGGTCGTCCAGGAAGGTCCGGTCGCCGATCCGCCAGGGTTCGGCCGGGTCGGCCTGCTTCCCCGCCGGCAGGAAGTACACGTTCTGGGGCCGGACCTTCGCGCCGGCGACCGGCCCGCCTTGTGCGTCCACCACGCGGCCGTCGATCGGCGGACCGGGCACGCCGAGCCTCACAGTCCCGTCTTCCCCGAGCGTCCCAGGGCCGTGCCCCTTCGCGACGGCGACCAGGCGCATCGGATACTTCGGATCGGCCGGCGGCGTGTCGAACCCGGCCAGCTCGAAGCGGCCCTCGTCGTCGGTCGTCCCTCGTCGTTCTTCGTACGATCCGAGCTTCACCCCGCCCGGACCAACGCGCCCCTCCCGCATGCTCCAGGCCGTGACGCCCGCCCCCGCGACGGGACTGCCAGCCTGGTCGACGACCCGGCCCCGGATCGGTTCGGTTTTGAAAGTGGGATCGGCGGGGGCGGGTGCCTGGTCGTCCTCGATCGGGGCCGACTCCTCGGCGGCGGGGCGGTCGCCGACGCGGAGGAGGCCGGCGACGGCGGTGGAGGCCAGGCCGATGGCCAAGACGGTGAGCAGGGCGCGGCGGCCGGCGCGGGTCATGAGCGGGCGGGAGGCGTCGAGGATCCGCGCGACGCGGCGGGCCAGCAGCGACCGCGGCGAGACCATGCCGACCATGCCCGGACCCAGCGGCGGCAGGGCCCGGCCGGCCAGGTCGACGAGCAGCTCGGCGTAGCGGGCGCGGTCGGCGCCGAAGGCCACCACCACGTCGTCGCAGACCTCCTCGGCCGACGACTCCAGGCGTCGCGAGAGCGCCCACAGCAAGGGCTGGAACCAGAGCGCCGCGACGGCCAGCCGACGCGCCAGGTTCCACCAGGCGTCGCGGCGGGCCAGGTGCGCCAGTTCGTGGACGAAGGCGTCGCGCGGGTCGTCGGCCCCCTCCGGCAGCAGGATCATCGGCCGTCGCAGGCCGTCCAGGCAGGGACTCGGCAGGAACGGGCTCCGCCGCACCGGGGGGGGCGCCACGCCCAGCCGGCCGGCGATCTCGTCGCAGGTCGCCTGCAGCTCCGGCTCCACGAGCGCCGCCGTCGCCCGCAGCCCTCGCATCCGAATCTGCTGGACGAGCATCCGCGCCAGGAGCAACAGCGTCCCGAAGGCCCAGGCCGCCACGCCGGCGGCCGCGGCCCTCGCGATCGTCTCGGGACGGCCGGGCTCCGGTTCCGGCGTCGTCGGCGCGACGGCCTCGATCGGGGCCTGGGCTTCCCTCGCGGGGGGCGTCCACGACGGCTCGGGCGCGGGCTCGCGCGGGGATTCGTCGAAGGCCGCCCGCACCGCGATCGGCTCCGTGCGGGGCGCCGGCTCGGGCTCGATCGCGGCGATCGTCGCCGCCGGCGGCTCGGCCGGCGCGAACTCCGGCAGCCGGATCGCGATCCCGTCGAAGCCCATCGCCGCCAGCGCCGCGGAGGCCACGGGGCCGAGCAGGACGGCCGCCAGCGTGGTCCGGTAGACGATCGATTGGAGCGCCGGGCCGCGGGCCTTCGCCCATCGCCCGGCGGCCAACCCCAGGAGCAGGAGGGCCGACGACTGCGCCAGCCAGGTCAGGCCGAAGCCCCCCGCCGCCAGGGCGGCGCCCAGGAATGCGTCGCTCATTTCGCACCCCCTTCCCCGCCCTTGCGGGTCTCGTCGATCAGCTTGCGGAGCGCGTCCAGCTCGGTGCGGGACAGGCCCTCGTCCTTGATCAGGTGGGCGACCAGGCTGCCGACGTTGCCGCCGAAGACCCGCTCCAGCAGGTCGCGGGTGGCCGTCCGCTTGACGCGGTCCTCCTTGAGCTTGGCGAAGAAGACGAACGTCCGGCCGTCGGCCTCGTGGCCGGCCGCCCCCTTGGCTTCGAGCTGCCGCAGGAGCGTCTGCACCGTGCTGTGCGCGACGGGCTCGCGCTCGTTGAGCGCGTCGGTGATCTCCCGGGCGCTGGCCCTGCCCCGGTCCCACAACACCTGCATGATCCGGAACTGCATCCGGCCCAGCTGCGTCTCGCCCATGGCGGGTCCCTCCCGGAGCCTCGGTTCGTTGACTGGGGTAAATTTACCAGAGTAAACGATCCGGTCAAGGGGGCGGCGTTCGGGCGGGGAGGGTCCGGGGGTTGAGGACGTCTTGGCAGGCTCCGTCGGGTGCTGATACGATGGACTGGTAGTCTCGGCGGCGATCCCGCCGGGCTGGGATGAGGACGAGGGACCGTCATCCCGACGGGCTCCATCGAGGACGGGGAGAGGTGAACATGGTCGGGCCGATCCGATGGTCTGCGACGTGTCGGGCGGGCTGGACGGCGGTCGCGCTGGCGGCCTGGACGGTCGGCCCCGGCGCGGGCCGGGCCCGCGCCCAGGAGGCGAAGCCCGAGGCCGAGGCCCCCGCTCCCAAGGGGGCCGCCCCGGCGGAGGCCGCCCCCAGGCCGGACGTGACGGAGCTTTACGAACGCCTCGGCGACGACCCGCCGAAGCCCTTCGTGCCCCAGAACCCCCAGACGGTCGAGGACCGCAAGCGGATCGAGGCCGTTCGGCTCTACACCGCCGCCCGGGCCCTGGAAGACCGCCGGGCCTTCGCCGACGCGGCCGACGTGCTGCAGGAGGCGTACAAGCTCGACCCCGAATCGACGGCGATCGCCCGCCGCCTGAGCCGGCTCTACGTCGGCCCCCTGGCCCGGCCCGACCTCGCCGTCGAGTTCGGCAAGAAGGCCCTGACCGCCGAGCCCGGCGACACCGACACGCTCGAGCGCCTATTCCAGTTCCACCTCCAGCGCAACGACCTGCGGGCCTGCGAGACGCTCCTGCAGGAGGTGCTCGCCAACCCCAAGCTGGAGCCCCACTCGCCGGGCCGGATCGTGGCCTGGTTCGAGCTGGGCCGGCTCTACTCCACCGGCCTGAGCGACCCGGAGAAGGCGGCCGACGCCTACGCCAAGGTCATGGCCGAGCTGGACGACAAGGAGTCGAACAAGCTCGCCCCGGCCGACGTGGCGCGGATCCTCGGCAACGAACCGGCCTCGACCTACCGCGACTTCGGCATCGTCTTCCTCGCCGCCAAGCGCGACGACCTGGCCGTCAAGGCGTTCGAGCGCGGGCTGGTCTACGACGATTCCAACCCCCAGATCCCCCTGCTCCTGGCCGAGACCTACCTGAAGGCCAACCAGGGGGACAAGGCCCTCGCGCTGGTCGACCGCTACATCAAGCGGCAGCCCCAGGGCGTCGAGGCTTATGAGCTGCTCGCCAAGGTGCTCAAGGCCCTCAACCAGGAAGACCAGATCACCCCCCGGCTCGAAGAGGCCGCGCAGCGAGACGCCAAGAACGTGCCGCTGCAATACGTCCTGGCCGACCGCTACCGCGAGACCGGCCAGGTCGACAAGGCCGAGGCGCTCTACAAGGGCCTGCTGGCCAGCCAGCCGAACCCCCAGACCTACCGCGCCCTGGCCGCGTCGCTGCTCAAGCGGAAGAAGCCCGGCGACCTGCTGAAGGTGTTCTGCGAAGCCATCGGCCGGCCCCAGGGGTTCGAGGCCGTCATGCCCCAGCTCCAGGCCGTGGCGACCGACGACGCGATGGCCGAGGAGCTGCTCGACGAGGGGATCAAGCTCCTCTCCGCCGACCCCCCGGCGCTCCCCCAGGCCCCCGCGTTCACCGTCCTGAGCATCATCGCCAACCCCGACCGCGGCGACCAGAAGGCCCCCCGGCTCGAACGCCTGCTCAAGCTCCAGCGGCTGATGCTGGAACGCTCGCCCAACCCCAAGATCTACCTCGAAGTCGTCGACACCCAGCGCCGCCTGGAGCGGTTCGGCGACGCGGCCGAGACCCTGGAGCAGATGCTCGCCAAGTATCCCGGCGAGCGCAAGCCCCGCTACCTGTTCTTCCTGGCGAGCTTCTACCGCAAGACCGACCGCGCCGAGAAGGCCCTGGAGATCGCCCGCGAGTCCGTCAAGATCGAGCCCACCGACTCCGAGACCCGCGCCCAGGCCGCCAACCTCCTGGCCGAGCTGGGCAAGATCGACGAGGCGGTGCCGATCTTCGAGAAGCTCATCAAGGATGAGCCCGGCAACCCGATGTACGAGTTCATGCTCGGCGGGCTGCTCACCAAGTACGGCCGCAACGACGAGGCCGCCAAGTTCTTCCAGGAGATGCTGACGCGCAACGCCGGCAAGGACGAGATCGCCAAGCTGATCCGCTCCAACCTGTCGATCGTCTACGTCAACCAGGGGGACTACGCCAAGGGCGAGGCCGAGCTGGAGACGGTCCTCCAGCAGTTCCCGGAGGACCCCGGCGTCAACAACGACCTGGGCTACCTCTACGCCGACCAGGGCAAGAACCTGGAGAAGGCCGAGGCGATGATCCGCAAGGCCCTCAAGGAGGACCCGGACAACTTCGCGTACCTCGACAGCCTGGGCTGGGCGCTGTTCAAGCAGGGCAAGTACCAGGAGGCCGTCGAGCCACTGGAGAAGGCCGTCGAGCTGCACAAGGAGGCCGAGAAGCGCGGCCTCTCCTCGCCCGACGCCACCCTGCCCGACCACCTGGGGGACGTCTACCTGCAGCTCCGCGAGGTCGAGAAGGCCCGGACCTGGTGGCGCGAGGCCGAGCAGGCCGCCGCCCGCAGCGAGCCCCCGGACAAGCGCCTGGAGGAGATCCGCAAGAAGCTGGCCTCGCTCGACTCCCTCGAACAGGGCCCCATGCCCTCGACGGGCCAGACCCCCTGACCCGCATCCCCGGGGCCGCGTCCGGTCGACCCGGCCCCCTATAGACCCCCCCCCGGGCCGGCGCTCGAATCGAATCGAGTCGCCGGCCCGTCGTCGTCGACGCCGACCGAACTTCGACGTGACGCGTGAAGCGAACCGGCCGCGCGGCCGCCCGAGAGAGGAGCCGAGATCCCCGATGGCAGGACATTCCCACTCCGCGAACATCGCCCATCGCAAGGGCGCCGTCGACGCCAAGCGGGGCAAGCTCTTCAGCAAGCTCTGCCGCGCGATCTACGTGGCCGCCCGCAACGGCGGCGGCGACCCGGCCGCCAACCTCCGCCTTCGTTACGCGATCGACAAGGCCCGGCAGTTCTCCTGCCCCAAGGAGAACATCGAGCGTTCGATCAAGAAGGCCACCGGCGAGCTGGGCGCGGAGAACTTCGAAGAGGTGATGTACGAGGGCTACGGCCCCTCGGGCGTGGCCGTACTCTGCGAGGTCCTCACCGACAACCGCAACCGCACCGCCGGCGACCTGCGGCGGATCTTCGAGAACGCCGGCGGCAACCTCGGCGCCACCGGCTGCGTGAACTACCTGTTCACCTACAAGGGCCTCTTCCTCGTCGACCCCAAGCACGTCGAGGAGGACGCCCTGATGGAAGTCGCCCTCGAAGCCGGCGCCGACGACGTCGAACTGGTCGAGAACTACTTCGAGGTCACCTGCGACCCCAAGCAGTTCGACGTCGTCCAGAAGGCCCTCGAAGACGCCAAGATCCCCACCGAGAGCGCCGAGACCAGCTACATCCCCTCCACCTACGTCGACCTCGACGTCGACGCCGGTCGGAAGATGCTCAGGCTCCGCGACCTCCTCGACGAGAACGACGACGTCCAGAACGTCTACGCCAACGACAACATCCCCGAGGAAGTCCTCGCGGACTGAGGCCAGCCCGGACCTCCGCTCCCGGTCCTGAGTCGCCCGGAGGGAAGGTCAGCGGCGCCGTCGATCGTTGGCCCGTAGGGGGGGCGGCCTAGCCCCTCTCGCCAACCCCTCGTCACGGAGGGCAGGCCCGATCAGGATCGGGCGGACGAGACGTACAACCCGGCCAGGTGCGAGGCGCCGACCTCGGCGATCGCGCGGAGGGCGTCGGCCGAGAACCGGGGCGTGGCGGAGGCTCACGCGGTGAAGGCCGGGTCCTGCGGATCTGTCGTTGTCAGGGTCGGGGCCAGTCATCCTCCTACAATCCGTCCGTCTCCCCCGTCCGAAAGCGTTCACGAGTCGAGGAGAAAATTTATTTGTATATAAATACGTTGATTTTAGGAGCGGAGCCCTGATCGCCATTAGCCTTGTTTGGCGACTTCAGCAAAATGCCGAAGCCAGTCTTCGACCGCTTGCACGATCTCTGCCTTGGAGCGACTCTCCAACATCTTCAGTGGATTAGCCCAAGAGACTGACATCTTTGTGTCGTCGGGGGATTTCCGGATCGCGAGAAGGCGGAAGGTGCCATGAGGGTCGCCGTCGGGATACCACCCGAGGTCGATAAGGACCGAATTCCGCCCATGTACCAGTTGGAGAAGGTCCTCGCCGAATCCAATTGAAGCATGATCGTCGGCTTCAAATCCGGATTCGGTATCAAGGAACATGTTCCATTGGATCTCCCAGCCGGTCGGAATCCGGAGCGGCTGGAGGGAGGGTTCCGGCATGACGGGCATCCTGCATTCCTCCGATGCAAGTACAGGCTTGGCGGAAAGCCATCATACCCTCGACAGCAGCGAGGGAACGGCATCGCACTGCTGCGAACCCGGCGAGCACGCTCGCGGCTGCTGGGTCATCGATTCGATCCCGGGACGGTCTTGAAGCGCAGGCCGTCCCGATGATCTCCGAGGCCGGTTGAGGTCAGCGCACCCCCGCCGTGGAGACCTGGGAGACGCCCAGCGTGGACGAGCCGCTGGGGCCCGGCCGGGCGAGCAGGCGGGGCAGCTCGACGTTCTCGAAGAACGCGTAGTTGGGCTGCTCGAACTTCTTGACGTGGTCGGCCAGCGACTCGTTCGGGCCGAGATGGGCGATCTCGAAGTGCGGCAGCGTGGACGAGCCGGACTCCCACGCCGGTTTGCCCTGATACGTCATCTTGATCCGGCTGATCTGGGGGCGGACCTTGAAGGTGTCGGTCCGGAACCCCAGCCCCATCGTCCGGTAGGAGATCTCCTCCTCCTTGCCCGCCTCCACCGCCGGGAGCAGCACCAGGGCCGCGCCCGGCGCCACCTTCACCTGCATCGCGGCGAGCTTCGCCGTCAGGGACTCCACCACCTTGCCCCGTCGCGAGGCGTCGGGGACGGCCGAGGCGTCGATCGAGACGGTCGCCCCCGGGCGGAGGATGAAAAAGTTCGGGTCGGCCAGCGCCTGCTTGAGCGTCTGCAGGACGCTCGGCTGGGGGAGGCGGGCCGGCACCAGGGCGCCGGGCTGGTTGTGCCCCGCGCCCAGGAGGAACCAGCAGAGCCCGTCGCGGTCGCAGACGGCGGCCTCGGGCCCCTGGTACTCCCAGAGCTTGACCTGGCTCTCGACGTCGATCAGGTAGCGGCCGCCCGCCAGGAAATGCTCGTCGTCCACCCAGGCGGGGGGCTGGTCGGGGGTGACGGCGATCGGGTGGAGGGCGATCTCGCGCCGGAGCACGCCGTCCTCGGCGTTCCAGACGAACGCCTTGCCGGCCGTGATGCAGGCGAACTTCTTCCCCGAGGGGCTGAACCCGAAAGTCGGCCAGGGGGCGTGCTGGACCGGAAGGGGTTGGAGCGCGGCGACCTGGCCGGCCTCGACGTCGAGCAGGCCGACCTTGCCGTCGCCGGCGAACGCCAGGAACTTGCCGTCGGGCGAGAGGGCCGGCAGGCAGCCGTCGGCCACCGAGAGGGTCAGCGTGGGACGCACCGGCTCGGCGTCCCAGACCACGAGCTTGCCGCCCCCCACCGTCGCGAACCGATCCGGCCCGAGGAACGCGGCCCACTTCACGTCACGCGCCGGCCCCTGCACGTCGCCGTAGGGGGCCATGCGCCAGGCCCGCGTCGGCCCCTGGGGCGTCAGCTCCCACAACTCCAGCTTGTCGGCGTTGCCGAAGCCGAATTCGTCCTTGCGCATCAGAGCCCGGTCGCCGGCGTCGGAGAGCGCCACGGGCGACATGACGCCCTCGGCCTTCGCCACGCCCAGGGTCTTGCCGGCCTTGAGGTCGCAGAGGACCAGCCGAGTGACGCCGGGCTTGGGGTCGTCCAGCGTGTAACCGATCGCGGCGTGGGTGCCGGGCGCGTTCAGGACGTAGCCCTTGCGACGCTCGAAGAAGTTGGTCGTCCCGGGGATCGGCACGCCTCGGGGCCGCGCGGCGGCGGCGGCGGGATCGGATGGGGCGGCGGGCGCGATCGCGACCTTCCAGTCGCCGTCGGGAGGGAGTCCCGCGAGCTGGGCCGAGGACCAGTCGGGCTCGATCTCCTCGGGCTCGCCGCTGGTCGGGGCCGGGCGCTGACGCGGGCTCGCCGCGGTCGCTCGGGATGGCCGGGCCATCGCGCCGGGGCGGCCGGCGGGGGCCTTGGGCTGGAACGGATCGGCGGCTTCCTTGGGCTTGAACGGGTCCTCGTCGGCCAGCTTCTTCTGCTGCTCGGCGACGTAATTCCGGTCGGCCGAGCAGAGTCGATCCAGCAGGACCTGCATCTCCTTCCCGTCGGCCTTACGGAGGGTGACGTTCTCCCCCTCCACGCCGACGTACCGGGCCTCGATCTTGAACCGGCCGCTGACGTCCTTCCAGATGCGCAACTCGGGCTCGTCGGCCCGGACCGTCACCGGCGGGGCGAGGCCCGTCGCCAGCAGGAACGTGCAGCCGATCGCCCACCGCCGCCACGAACCCCAAGAGGGGAATCCGCGCATGACCAGGCCCCCGAGACGCGAAATGGAGAGACGCCCCGGCCGCGTCCCCGATCCGCGACGTGGGATCGAGGCGTGCCGAGGCGTCGAATCTATCGGGGCGGCGCGGGAGGTTCAAGCGTGCAACGTTGCGGGTTTCGCGGGGGCCTCACTTGCCGGCGTTGACCGTCGGCTGGGTGCCCCGGTCGGAGCAGAGGACGACGAGTAGGTTGCCGATCATGGCGGCCTTCTTGTCGTTGTCCAGCTCGACGATGTTGTGGTGAGAGAGCCGGTCCAGGGCCATCTCGACCATCCCCACCGCGCCCTCCACGATCATCGTCCGGGCGGCGATCACCGCCCCCGCCTGCTGGCGCTGGAGCATCGCGTGGGCGATCTCCTGGGCGTAGGCCAGGTGGCTGATGCGGGCCTCCAGCACCAGGACGCCCGCCTGCACGAGCCGCTCCTGGATCTCCGTCTTGAGGTGCTCGGCGACCTCCGCCGTGTGGCTCCGCAGGGCGATCTCGCCGTCGACGTGGGGGTCGTACGGGTAGTTCAGGGCCAGGTTCCGCAGCGCGGCCTCGCTCTGGACGTGGACGAAGTCGTTGTAGTCGTCGACGTGGAAGAGGGCCTCGGCCGTGTCGACGACCCGCCAGACGACGACCGCGGCGATCTCGATCGGGTTGCCGGCCAGGTCGTTGACCTTCAGCCGCTCGCTCTCGAAGTTCCGCACCCGCAGCGACACGCTGCGCTTGGTGAAGAACGGGTTGACCCATCGCAGCCCCGGCTCGCGGACCGTGCCGCGGTAGTCGCCGAAGAGCTGCAGCACCTTGGCCTCGTTCGGCCCCACCGTGAACAGCCCGATGAGCCCGAAGAAGAGGGCCACCCCCGCCGCCAGCGCCGGCACCACGAAGACGCCGTTCTCGGTGCCGATCGCCACGGCCAGGAACAGAAGCCCGGCCGCCAGCAAGGCCCCGAACCAGGAGAGCACGCTCATGCCCGACCGCGGCTCGACGAGCACCTCGCGCATCTGGATCGTCGCCTTGCCGGTACCTTCCCAATCCGCATCCATCGTCGGAATTCCTGTTTGTTTCTGATGTTGGGTTGCGTCGTTCTCGCCCGTGTCTTCGCCAGGGACCCGGAATTATTGCCCGCAATGGGCGCGGGACGACGACGCGGCCGAAGAGGGGCGTCCCCTGTCTCGACGCGAAGGCCGGCGGCGGCCGCGCGGGAACGGATGGAGACCCGCCTCCGCCGCCGTCGCGGCCGGGCGCGGCCCGCCGTGGCGACGGCCGACGGTGGTCCGCCGCGCGAGTCGACGACCGGGTGCAGCTTCGTCCTGAGCCTTCGGACCGGACCCTAACGGGGCCCCGGTCGGCGGAAGCGAAAATCGACCGTTTTTCACCCGTTTCGCAACGACAGGACGTCGACTCAAGGTCGGTACTTCTCGTCGGGGCCCAGTTCCCGGACCAACTCGGCGAGGCAACCGACGAGCAGTTTCCATTGTTCGACGCCCGCGCCCGGAGGGTACTGGACCTTCGACGGCAAGTTCTTGTCGTGCTTCGTCTTCGTCTCGACCTTGATCAGCCGGTCCGGCCCCGTCAACGTCCAGGTCGCCCGGACGTTGTCCTTCGCCCGGACCTCGGGGCCCCGCATGAAACGGCGATCGATCTCCTCGTACTGCGCCGGCCACAACTCGACCGGCCCGCCTGCCGGTTTCCCGCCCGACCAGTGCGTGTGTCCAACGAACGCGAAATGGTCGTTCGAGGGGAGCATGAGCAGCGCGAAGATCTCCGCCCCCTCGGCCATCCGTCTCTCGTCGAACCCCAGCAGCCAGGCCATCTCCCTGGGGGTCTTTCCGAGGACCCATCGCTCCCTTGTTATGTAGCCCGTAACCAACTTGGTGTTCGTCATGGCTCCTCCCCCTTACAAAGTGGTGGAATCCATGCGTTCATGATTAGCCGGATTTCGTCCTAAAGCAAGGACCGAAGCCGGCCGGAGGGCCGCTCGCCGCTGGAGGATCCGGGGCGATGAGGATTCCGGCGGGGCCGGGCGACCTCGTCCCCCGCGCCCTCGGCGGCCGGGGCCGGGCCGGTCTGATCCGTCGACGTCAGGGACGCGACGTCGGTCGTCGATCGCGACCGGGACAAGCTGGCGAACGGGGGAAGCCGCGAATCGACCGCCGGGCCGGATTCACCCCGCGGGGCGCAGCGGGAAGACGCGGACGCGCACCTCGCTCGCGTAATGGGCGAGGGGCGCGACGTCCGGACGCGGCAGCCCGGCGGCGGCGAGGAGGCACTCCTCCAGTCCGTCGACGCGGGCCGGCTGGAGCGGGTAGGGCGCGTGGTGGACGCGGCCCGCGAGGAGCCGGCCCCGGTGGGTCGTGTAGAGGATGTAACGCTCGGCGAGGAAGTGTTCGAGCGTGCCGGGGGCCGAGGCTCGGGGCGTCCCCTTGGGGCGGTAAGCCAGGTCGCAGCCGGCGGGGGTCGGGCCCGGCCAGAGGCGTTCGGAGCGGTAGGCGATCCCTCCGGCGGCCCGGCTCAGGCCCATCCTGGCGAAATGGTAGGGCAGGCTCCAGAACCGCCGCGCCACCCGTACGGCGAGCGCGTTGGCGGCGTCCAGGCTGAAGAACCAGACGCCCGGATCGCGACCCTGGTGATGCACATAGGTGCGAACGTTGACCTCGTGAAACCGCGAGGTCCCCGGCACCGGCGGCGACCACGAAAAGCGGATCCCGGTCATCGTGAACGGGACCAGGCCGACGTAGGCGACGCCCTCGTGCTCGTCGACCTCCAGAGCCTCGGGGATCAAGGGCCGGAGGACCGCCGCCGGGACGGGCCAGTGGAGGAACAGCAGGTCCGCCCAGCGCTGGCGCATCGAGGTGCGGCCGGCGGGGCGGAGGGTCGGGCCGATGCGGTCGATCGCGTCCGTCATGTCGCGGCTCCCCTTCGCCGTGAGGGCGAGGAGCCGAGTCTAGCGTGCCGCGGAGGGGCCGGCCATCCGTCTCTTTCGCGCGGCGAAAGGCCCGGCCCCATCGCGGGGGCCGGGCCTTCGGTCGAGATCCGCTTGCGGCTTGGTTCAGGCGGTCGTGGCGCGGCGGCGACGGACGGCCCCGACGAGGCCGAGGGCGCCCGCCCCGAGGCCGAACATGGCGACCGAGGCCGGCTCGGGCACCGCGGGGGCGATCCCGCCGATGCGGAGCTGGCGGACGTCGTCGATCCCGCCGGGCGACGAGAAGCCGACGCTGCTGATCCGCTCGCCGTTGATCGCCGTGATGGTGAAGAAGTTCTGCCCGTTGCCCAGGGCGAAAGCCGAGGACGTGTACTGCTCGGGGTTGTTGAAGGCGTCGAAGCCGTTGATCGTGAAGACCACGCTGCCGCTGCCGCTGAACAGGTTGAAGATCAGGCTGGTGAAGGTCGCACCGCCGGCGAGGTTGATGGAATCGAGCCCGAGCAGGTCGCCGGTCTCCGCCTCGACCCGAGCCTGGCCGCTCGAAGGCGACTCCAGGACCTGGGCGGCCGACGTGATGAACACGCCGGTGTTCGTCTGGTTGGTGACTCCGGTGATCGTGTTGCCGACCTCGCCGCTGGTCAGCAGCACGTTCTCGTCGACCTGGGGCACGTTCGCCTTGACGACGACGAAATCGGCCCGGGACAGCCCGGGGGCCGCTGCGAAGCCCAGCAGGGCGAGGGCCAGCGAGAGCACGGACAAGCGAGAAATCTTCATAGGTGCCAGTTCTCCAATCGCAAATCGAAGGTGGTGGGGAAATCGACCGAAACTTCCTGGACCGAGCGCTTCGGAGTTCGACAAATCGTCCGCCTCGCGACCCCTGTCCGCCGAGCTCCCGAGCCGTCGCCCGGATCGGTCGTCCGATCCAAGGTCCGACATCCAACGGATCGCTCGGGTGAATCTGTGTTGAACGATAGCCGGGGCTCGGAGCCCTCGCCATCCGAGGATGAGCGAGAATCCGCCGGCCTTATCGAGGATCGGTCGGTTCCTCCGCAAGTTGATATTGGGCAGTAGTTTCGGCTGTGACTCCGGATGATTCGGGGATCCCACGCGATGTTTTGTAGAGGCATCATGAGTTGTTCATGTCGACTTCGGTGAGCCCTGCGAGGCGGCCCCGCCGCGGATGGGGGTTTCGCGGAGCCCCCGGCCGTCCGGATCCCGCCGGACTCGCGACGCGGTCGAGGTCGGATCGCCCCCCGATTTTCTCCCACGCTTCGTGAAACCCTCTCGAAACGGGCCCATAATGGACCGTCCGTCCCGACGCCAGCCTGGAACCCGCAGCCGGAGATCCGCCGTCATGAGAATGGTCCCCCCCGCCGCCCTGGCCCTGGCCTTGATGGCCGCCCTCGGCCTCGCGCAGGCCCAGCAGGCGCCCAACGCGCCGGCTCCCGGCGCGCCGAAGAACCCGACGGAGGCCGTCGTCCCGGCCGACGCCTCGCCGAGCCCCGCCCCGGCGGCCCCCGTCGGACAGGCGGCGACCGGCCTGGTCTTCCACGACCGCGACGGCGACGGCGTCCGCGACGAGGGGGAGCCGGGCCTGCCGGGCGTCCGGGTCTCCAACGGCCGCGACGTCGTCCGCACCGACGACTCGGGCCGCTACACCCTGCCGGTCGACGACGACACGATGCTGTTCGTCATCAAGCCGCGGAACTGGATGACGCCCGTCGACGGCGAGCAGCTGCCGAAGTTCTCCTACAACCACAAGCCCGGCGGCTCGCCCAAGACCCACTTCCCCGGCGTCGCGCCGACCGGCCCCCTGCCCGCCTCGGTCGACTTCGCGCTCGTCCCCCGGGAGGAGCCCGACTCGTTCAAGCTGCTCCTCTTCGGCGACACCCAGCCGCGCGACGTGAAGGAGGTCGAGTACATCACCCACGACGTGATCGAGCCCCTGATCGCCGCCGGCAAGCACGGGGCGGTCCTGGGCATGACCCTGGGCGACGTGGTCTTCAACGACCTGTCCGTCTTCGAGCCCCTCAAGCAGTCGATCGCGCTCCTGGGCCTCCCCTGGTACAACGTGCTGGGCAACCACGACATGAACTTCGACGCGGCCGACGACCGCTACTCGGACGAGACCTGGGAGCACTACTTCGGCCCGCCGTACTACTCGTTCGACCACGGCCCGGTCCACTTCGTCGTCCTCGACGACGTGATCTGGGTCGCCGCCGACCCGAACGACAAGAAATCCAAGGGGAAGTACCACGGCGGCCTGGGCGCCAGGCAGATGGAGTTCCTCCGCAACGACCTGGCGAACACCCCCAAGGACCAGCTCGTCGTCCTGACCATGCACATCCCGATCACCGAGGTCGAGGAGCGCCGCGAGATCTTCAAGCTGCTGGCCGAGCGCCCGCACTCGCTGTCGATCTCGGCCCACCTGCACCAGCAGCAGCACCGGTTCCTCGGCCCCGAGGACGGCTTCTCCGCCGAGAACCCCCACCACCACCTGGTCCACGGAACCGTCTGCGGGAGCTGGTGGTCCGGCGCGCCGGACGAGAACGGCATCCCCAACGCCACGATGTCCGACGGCGCCCCCAACGGCTACTCGATCGTCACGTTCGACGGGCCCAAATATGACGTGGAGTTCCACGCCGCCCGCCGCCCCGCCGATCACCAGATGAACATCCACGCCCCCGAGGAGGTCGCCTCCGGGGCCCTCGCGGAGACCGACGCGATCGTCAACGTCTTCGCCGGCAACGAGAAGTCGACCGTGGAGATCCGCCTCGGCGACTCGGGCGAATGGCGGCCGATGGAGCAGGTTCGCGAGGCCGACCCGTACTACCTCGCCATGAAGAAGCTGGAGGAGGGCCCCAACCCCCCGCCCGGCCGCAAGCTCCCGAATCCGGCCAAGTCCACCCACCTGTGGAAAGCCAGGCTGGCCGCCGGCGCGGAGGTCCCCGCCCCGGGCACCCACCTGATCCACGTCCGCGCCACCGACATGTTCGGCAAGACGTTCGAGGATCGCCGCGCCGTGCGGATCGCCGGGGGCTCCGACTCCGCCCCCGCCCAGCCGGCCGCCGCCGGCAACTGACCGACGCCGACCGCCTGAAGCCCCGACGAGCCCGGCCCTCCTCCATCACGAGGGGGCCGGGCTCTCGTCGCTCCCGGGCCTGGCCCGACCGTCGCGAGGCCCCGCCACCTCGCGAGACAGTTCGGCGAGCCGCAGCTCGTTCTCCAGCGCCGCGACCCGGCTTTCAAGCCGGAGGCGACGGGCCCATTCGACCGCCAGCCCGGCGCCGGCGCCGGCCAGCATCACGACGGCGACGCCGAGCATCCCGAACGCGGCTCGACGGTCGTCCAGCGAGCGGCCGACCTCGAAGGCCGCGGCGGCCAGGGCGACGACCGCGACCACGCCGACGACCTGAAACGCCCGATCGGCCCGCCACGTCACGCGCCCGCCGCCGAGCAGCACGTGCAAGGTCCAGCCGCCGACCGCCAGCAACCCCGCCGCGCCCGCGACGTGGAAAGCGATCCATTCCGGCGGCATCCCCGGCCCGGCCCCCCCCAGCCGCCAGACGACCAGGAGCGCCAGCCCCAGGTTCAGCGGGGCGCTCAACCAGCCGGCGGCCTTCTGGGCCGGGGTCAGCCGCCGTTCCCGGAGCGCGAGCTTGCCCTCCTCGTAACGGCGCCGGAGTTCGGCGTCCTCGGGCTCGACGCGGATGAGTCGCTCGCCCAGGGTGAGATCGTTACCCGTATTCATGGCTGAAATGTCCCTTGGTATGAGCACGATGGATTTGTGCGAAAACGCCCTTCCCCCCTGGCGGGGGAAGGTGGCCCGTAGGGCCGGATGAGGGGGAAGACCAGCACGGGAGCCGTCCGGAGGATCAGGCGGGCCCGCCGTCAGGGAGACGAATCGAGACCGTAGGCTCTCGGTGCGTCCGCCTTGATGGTCCCCCTCATCCGGCCTTCGGCCACCTTCCCCCACCCGGGGGGGAAGGGGAGATATGCGAATTCCGATTACGTTCCCCCTCCGGCAGGCATTCACGGCGCCCGTGACGGGGCCAGCGCCGCTCTCAGCCGTCGCCGGGCGTGGTGGAGGCGGGACTTGACCGTCCCGATCGGGGCGGAGACGACCTCGGCGATCTCGGCCAGGGGCATGTCCTCCAGGAGGTGCAGGGTCGCGACCTCGCGGTGCGCCAGGCTGAGCGTCGCGAGGGCGGCGTGGACGGCCTCGGCGTCGGCCGGGTCGGGGGCCCAGGCGTCGTCGAGGAGTTCGTCCGGGTCGAGTTCCTCAATGCGGCCTCGTCGGGCTTGCTCGGAGCGGAGGTGGCTCACGGCCTGATTCCGCGCCACGCGGTAGATCCAGGCGCGGAAGGCTCTCGGGTCTTTCAGGTCCCGGAGGTCGCGGAAGGCGGCCATCCAGGTGCGCTGGAGCGCGTCCCAGGCGTCGGCCTCCTGGGGCGTCGTCCGGCGGAGATAGTAGAGGAGCCGGGGCTCCCAACGGCGCATCAGCTCGTCGAACGCCGAGGCGTCCCCGAGCCGGTGCTTCAGGACCAGGATCTCTTCGCGCAGGTTTTCGGGGGCGTCGGTCGTCATGGGGCCCTCGTCGACGGGCTCGCCGGCCCGCCTGGATCAAGGTCGCACCCCGACCCCCGTCGGTTCAATCCGAGGCTCACGCAGGGGAAAAGATTCCGATGGGTCCGGGAGTTGCTCCCCTGCCCTCACCTGTCGAGTCCTCTCCCAGAACAGACCCCCTGACTGCGAACGGAGCGATCCCATGCCCGAAGATCCCAAGAAGCACGACCAGTTCGAGAAGGACGCCGACGCCATCGACGGCGGCGGCGCCACCACCGATCGCGGCAACCGCGACATGGGCCATCCCGGGCCCGCGCCCGAGGAAGCCGACAAGGAGCGCGAACGCGGCGAGCACCATAAGGCCGGCGAGCCCAAGAAGGGCTGACGACGACTTCGATCCCGCGACGGCAAGGCGGGACGCCCCTCGCTCAACACCACCAAGGCGTGGCGGAAAGCCTCAGGGTGCCACGGGTTCGGAGAACCCGTGGACCGGCCGGGGACCTCGGCCGTGGCTCGGGACCGGCCCGACGCCGATTCACGGGTTCGCAGAACCCGTGGCACCCGGTTCAACGCCCGTCGACGACCTCGAGGCGGTGGTGTCGAGTGAGGAGCGTCCCAGGCGGATGACCTTCGGCCCGTCCCCGCCGAGACGTCGCTTTTCCGCCCTCCGAATCCCACGTGGCCCCTGCGCGCGCACAATTCCTCCTGGGGCCGGGTGGAAAATCCGTCTCCAGCTTTTCGAGCCCACGCGACGGCGGACCCCGCGAGGGGCCCGGAGCCCCGCGAATCTCGGCGTGTCCGAGCGAAAAGCCAGTGAGGAAGCGTCGAACGAACCCAATTTTGTATCGATGTTAAAGCATTGTTGGGTATAGGTTTACGGTTGATTTTCTGTTGGCGAACGAACCCAATCGAAGCCAACGGCAGGCGACAGGCGGGAGCGGCCCAGGGCTTCGGGACGAAGGCGCGGGGTGGGCCCTCGGCGAGGGGCGGCTCTTGCCCTTCTCGGTTTTCGGGGGGGCGGATAAGATCCGCGATCCTGAAGGATTCCGTGGAGGGTGGCCCGAGTACAGGGAGGTCTCGAGCCGATGCGAAGCCGGCGACGATCGCGCGTGGGTTGGTGCCTGGTCCTGACGGCCGGGCTGGCGGGGACGGGGATCGGGACCAGGGCCTCGGCCCAGGGGCCGGCGTCGGTGGGGCCCGCGGACGCGCCCGAGGCGGCGGCCGCGCCGCCGCCGGGCGTCCTGCACGATGGGTTCGAGAGCTCGGCCGCCGTCTGGCGTCGGGAGCACACCGACACTACCATCAACCTCCTGGCCCAGGAGCGGTCCGACCGCGCCGCGCACGACGGCCGGCTGTCGGAGCGGTTCCAGTTCGAGGCCGAGCCGGGCAGCCAGTTCTTCGTGAGCTACCCGCTGCCGAACATCCCGGTCACCGACGCCCTGGAGGCGTCGCTGAGCGTCCGGGCGAACCGGGCCGGGGCGCAGCTGTTCGTCCGGGTCGTCCTCCCCAAGGACGTGGACCCGGAGAGCCGGGCCCCGTCGTTCGTGCTGGTCCCCGGCACGGTCTTCGACCGGGTCGACCGCTGGCAGACGCTGGACGTGACCCAGATCCCCCCCGCGGTCGAGCGTCAGGCCCGCGTGCTGCGGGCGTCGTCGAACCGGCCGGTCCCGCTGGAAGGGGCCTACATCGACTGCGTGGTGGTCAACCTGATGGGGGGCCAGGGGGGCGCGGAGGTCTTCCTGGACGACCTCCAGGTCGGCCCCGTCGCGCCCGAGGTCGCCGCCTCGTGGACGCCCCCCGGCGTACGGCCGGAACGCCCCGAGGCCGAGGCCCTGCCGGACGCCTCCGCGCCGGCGTCGGCCCCGGCGGCCGTGGCCGAGGACGCCCCGCGAGGGAAGTACGACCGCATCCGGCTCGACCGCAACTACCTCAGCCGGCTGGAGGACGACCAGCGCCGGCATCCCTGGTTCCCGACCGCCGTCGAGGCCCCCGGGGCCGACGTGGTGGAGCTTCGGCGATACGGGTTCGACGTCCTGGTCGACTCCCACGACGCCGACCGCGACCGCCTGCAGGAGGCCGTCGACCACGGCTTCTCGCTGATGCCCCGGCTCTCGCGTCCGAAGGCCGGCGAGGGGACCGACGCCCGGCTGAGGGAGGTGAAGGAGTATCCGTTCAAGGACGCCGCCGCCTTCTGGATGATCGGCGAGGACCTGGGCCGGAACCGCGAGCGAAAGTTCCGCGACGAGGAGCTGAAGCGGACCCGCGAGCTGATCCAGTCCCTCCACGCCCTGCCGCCGACCTTCTCTCGCCTGACCGTCGGCGAGGTCCGGGGCGAGCTCCCCCTCTACGCCCGCGCGCCTTCGAACCTGGACACGATCGCGATCCCGACCAACCACTGGGCCGCCGCCCAGGACCAGACCGAGTTCCACCGCTTCCTCCTCCAGCGCCGGGAGCTGACGGCCCGGGCGAACGCCGGCCAACTCTACTGGGCGATGATCCCGGCCGCGGCCCCCCGGGCCCTGGTGGAAAACATCTGGGGAGAGGCCCCGCCCCCCGCCTGGGGCGTCCCCCGGCCCCTGCCGGAGCACCTCCGGCTGATGACCTACCTGGCGCTCGCGGCCGGCTACCGCGGGCTGATCTTCCAGGGCGACGCCGACCTCACCCGCCCCGCCGGCCGGCCCCTGCTGATCGAGTCGGCCCTGCTCAACATGGAGATCGACCTGGTCCAGGGGATCCTCGCCCGGAGCGCCGACCCGATCCCGGTCCACTCGGTCTTCGACCCCCCGCCGTCGGACCTGCCGCCGCCGGGGTCGATGCCGACGACGCGGGTGCGGCTGCAACCGGAGGCCAAGGCCAAGCCCTGGCACAAGGCGGCGGCGATCTCGGTGGACCGCCGTGGCGCCCTGCTGCTGATGTCGGACTACTCCGACCACGTCCAGTACCAGCCCCACCAGCTGGCCACCCGCGACCTGGTGGTCCGCGCCATCCTCCCCGAGGGGGTCGAGGCGTTCGACGTCAGCCCCGGCGGGGTGGACGTGCTGGAGCACAAGCGGGGCCCGGGCGGGACCTACGTCACGCTCGGGGAGTTCGGGGTCACCTCGATGATCCTCTGCACGACCGACATGGCGCTGAAGGACCGGATCGAGGTCGCCATCGCGCGGGCCCGGCCGACGGCCGTGCAACTGGCCATCGAGCAGGCCGAGCTGATGCTCCAGCAGGTCGCCGAGATCAACGGCCGGCTCGCCGCCGACGGCGTGACGATCACCTCCCAGGAGGACGTGGCCCAGCGCCGGGCGCTGGGGCTGGACAAGCCCTTCAACGACGCGGCCGAGCTGCTGGCGCGGGCCGAGGCCAGCATCAAGTCGGCCCGCGAGGCCCGCGACCGCGAGGATTTCGGCCTGGCCTGGAAGGAGGCCCGGCGCGCCCACCGTCCGCTCCGCATCCTGGCCTTCGCCCACTGGGTCCAGGCCTACACCGCCCTGTCGAAGGCGGTGCCGTCCGACGCCTTCTCGCCCGACCCGCGCGAGTTCCGGGCCGTCAAGCGGTCCGACCCGCCGGTCCTGATGAAGCCGACGAGCTGCCCCCCCCTGACGACGTTCGCCACCCTCCCCGAGCTCTACGTCTGGCTCGACTGGATCCGCGGCGCGGCCGGCTACGAGTTCGGGGCCAACCGCGTCCCCTCCGGGGCGTTCGACGACCCCGCGGCGATGGCCGACGAGGGCTGGATGAACATGAGCTACGAGGCCGAGGGGATCAAGCCGACCATGGCCGTCGTCGCCCCCGACGTGGGGGTCTCGCGCACCGACCCCGACGCCTCCCCCGACGCCCCGTCCGACGACGGCAACACGGCGATCCGCATGAACGCCACCCCGATCAACCCCAAGGACCTGGAGACCACCCTGCCGCCGTTCGTCGACCACCCCCTGGTCGCCGTCCGCTCGCCGACCCTGAAGGTCCGGGCCAACAACCTGATCCGGATCTCGGTGCTGGTCCGCCGGCCGATCGAGTCGGCCGCGGGCGCGGGGGGGATCATCGTCCGCGACTCGCTCGGCGGCGAGGCCCTCCAGTTCCGGAGCACGGCCCCGATCGTCAACTGGTCGCGGGTCGTCCTGTTCCGCAAGGCCCCGGCCGATGGCGAGTTCAACGTGACCCTCGGCCTGGCGGGCTACGGTCAGGCCTGGTTCGACGACTTCCGCGTGGAGCTGGTCGAGCAGGATCGGGGCGACCTCCCGGTCGACCCGGCCGACGGCCTCGCCGGCGACGAACCCGCCGCCGAGGACGCCGCCGCCGCCTCGACCTCCGCCGCCTCGGCCGATTCCGCCCCCGACCCCCGCCGCGAGTCCCGCGTCCCCCGCCTGCCCGACCCCCGGCTCCCCGCCACGGCCGGGTCGCCTGAACAAAACCCCGCCCGCCGACGTTGAAAGAAGGTCGTTCCCGCCGCCCGGCCCCTACCCGTCACGTCGAAGGGGGCCGGCGAGCGGGGCGTCGCGGCGCGTGGCCGAAAGGCGATCGACGGCGTTTCCGGGCAGGGCCCGCGGACGCCCGTCGCCGCTCCGTCGTTGACAGCGGGCCCCGGGGATGATGCACTTACGGTCCTCGGACGCCGGAAGCCGAAGCGGCCCCTCGGCGTTGTGCTAAACTCGTTCGAGGGCCCGGCTCGCCGGGAGGCCGCGCCGGCGCGGGCCGAAAGCCCCGTCGTCGGCCCCGGAAATCCGGGAGACGTCGGAACTTTCCGCCCCGGCGCCGCATCGAAGGAATTGAGAAAGGGAGGGCGCGGGCCGACACGCCGGCCGGACGCCCCTCCCCCGCCGCCGCCATTCTCGCATTCACGAACCGAATCCACGACGCATATTGACGATACGGCGGGCGGCCCGACGCCGATCGGGGCCTCCCGTCCGCTCGACCCGAGAGGAGTCTCACCTCATGGCGAAGATCCAGTCCGTCTGGGCGATCGACATCGGCCAGGCCGCGCTGAAGGCGCTCAAGCTGGCCCCCGGGGGGGACGCCGAGCACGTCACCGCCGAGGCGTTCGACTTCATCGAGTATCCCAAGCTCCTCAGCCAGCCCGACGCCGACCCCGAGGAGCTGGTCCGCGAGGCCCTGGCGACGTTCACCGACCGCAACGACCTGAAGGGCTGCCGGGTGGCCATCGCCGTCCCCGGCCAGGCCGGCCTGGTGAAGTTCATCAAGCTGCCTCCGGTCGAGAAGAAGCGGATCCCGGACATCGTCAAATTCGAGGCCAAGCAGCAGATCCCGTTCGCCCTCGAGGAGGTCGTCTGGGCCTACCAGCAGATCGGCGACGACGACGAGGAGGGGGACGACGACGAGTTCATGATGGCCGAGGTCGGCCTCTTCGCCATGAAGCGGGACCAGATCGCCCGCGCCATCCTCCCCCTGACCGTCGCCGGCATCGAGGTCGACGTCGTCCAGATGGCCCCGATCGCCCTGTACAACTACATCACCTACGACCAGATCAAGGGGAGCGGCTCCAAGGACTCGGTGGTCCTCCTGGACATCGGGGCCGACAACACCGACCTGATCATCACCGACGGCGTGCGGATCTGGCAGCGGAACGTGCCGATCGGCGGCAACCACTTCACCCGGGCCCTGACCAAGGAGCTGAAGCTCACCTTCGCCAAGGCCGAGCACCTGAAGCGGAACGCCACCAAGGCCCCCGACCCCCGCGCCATCTTCACCGCCATGCGGGGCGTGTTCAACGACTTCGCCAGCGAGGTCAACCGCTCGATCGGCTTCTATTCGAGCATCAACCGGACGGCCAAGATCCGCAAGGTGGTGGGCCTGGGCAACGGCTTCAAGCTGCCGGGGCTCCAGAAGTTCCTCCAGCAGAACCTCAGCCACGAGGTCGAGAAGGTCGACGAGTTCAAGAGGCTGGAAGGCGACGAGGTCAAGGCGGCGCCCCAGTTCCAGGACAACCTGGCGTCGTTCGCCGTCGCCTACGGCCTGGCGCTGCAGGGGGCGGGCCGGTCGGCCCTGCGGACCAACCTGCTGCCGCCGGAGATGGAGACCATCCGCCTGATCCGGGCCAAGAAGCCCTGGGCGCTGGCCGCCTCGGCCCTGATCATGCTGGGCCTCAGCTCGCTGTTCGTGCTGGGCGACTACCGGGCGCTCGCCAAGATCTCCACCCCGCAGTTCAAGTCGGCCGTCGACCAGGCGACCGGCGTCTCCAAGAACGGGGCGTCGATCAAGAGCGGCCTCGACACCGCCAAGTCCGAGTGGCAGGCCAAGTACGACGAGGGCAAGGCCCTGATCATCGACCCCTCCAACAAGGGGATGTGGCCCGCCTTCCTCAAGACCGTCAGCGGCTACTTCCCCGACCCCGTCGCCGACTACGGGCTCAACCCCAACGAGCCCAAGAACGAGTACCTGATCGAGAAGCTCCGCCTCCACATCGACCGGATCATGCCGGTCTGGCGCACCGACCTCGCCGTCGACTGGTTCGACGAGCTCGACCCGCTCTACAAGCGGCTCATGCACCCCTACGACGCCGAGAACCCGCCGACCGGCGAAGGCTGGATCGTCCAGGTCGTGGCGCACCACTACAACCCGTACCCCAACGCCGAGCAGCTCCGTCTCCCCGTCGACGACCCCCGCCGGGTCGACTTCGGCCCCTACGAGTTTCTCGTCCGCAAGGTGCTCCGCAAGCTCAACTCCCCCTCGCTGCGGCTCTACGGCGTCACCCACGTCGCCCTGGCCTGGATGAACACCGACAAGAACTGGACCAACGAGAAGGGGAGCCAGACCAACAACCTCGCCAGCCGGACCGTCCCCCTCCTCGACCGCGCCGCTCCTCCGGTTGAAGAAGGCGGCGCAGGCGAGATGGGAATGATGGGCGGGATGATGGGGAGTATGATGGGGAGCATGAGTTCCGGCATGATGGGAGGCCGGGGCGGCCGAATGGGTGAGATGGGCGGCATGGGCATGGAAGGTATGATGGGCATGGGGAGCATGATGCCCGGCATGATGGGCCCCGGCGGGATGCGCGGCATGGGCGGACCGAACGCCGAGGCCGAGAAGAACATCCGCAAGCTCACCCGCACCGACTTCCTGCTCCAGTTCGTCTGGATCCCTCCCGCGCCCAGCGAGGAGGACAAGGACAAGACCCCCGAGGAGCTGCTGGAAGCCCGCAAGGCCCAGCTCCAGGAGATCGTCGGCAAGATGAGCGAGGCCGAGAAGGGGAACTCGGCGGTCACGATCCCGGTGTCCGAGGCCGAGATCGAGAAGGCCTCCACCAAGAAGTCCGACGAGATCGACAGCGCCATCACCAAGGCCCTGAGCGCCCCCGCGCCGGGGACCCCGGGTGCCCCCGCCGCCAAGGGAGCGACGCCCCCCGCCGCCCCGGGCGCCGCGACGCCCCCGGCCGCCAAGGGCGCGGCGGCACCGGCCGAGGCCGCCCCCAAGTCCTGATCCATCGAGACGCCGTCGCCGTCCCCGGGGCCGAATCGGCCCCGGGACGGCCGGCGGCCTCGCCCCTTCCCTTCCCCGGCCCATCGATCGAGGTTGCCCATCATGGATCAAGTCAAGGATATCCTCCGGCAGATCGCCCGGTACCGATTCTGGATCTCCGTCTGCATCGCGGCCATGCTCTCGGCCGGGGCGTACGTCCTCGGCTCGGGCCCGGTCCAGAAGCAGACCGCCGACGAGACCGGCAAGATCACGTCGGCCTACAAAGACGTCCAGCAGTATGCCAGCAGCACCGTCCCCACCGGCGACTTCGCCCCGATCGTGGAGCAGAAGACGGCCGTCCTGACCAAGGACGTCGACACCGCCTGGCGGAAGCTCTACGATCGCCAGGCACCCCTCCTGACCTGGCCCGAGACCGTCTCGGAGCGGTTCACCAAGTGGGGCCGCAAGTGGCCTGAGGACGTCGCCCCGAGCGCCGTGACGCTCGCCATCGTCGACTACGTCGAGGCCTACGACCCCTACGTCGATCAGGTCTTCAAGGTCTTCCGGCCGTTCGACTACGAGACCGGTGAGGGGGTGGTCGCCTCGGCACCCAAGGAGCAACTCCTCCGCCCCGTCAAGTTCGACCTCAATTCCAAGCCCCCCCGCCTCGGCGACGTCTGGTCCGCCCAGGAACGGCTCTGGGTCCAGCGCACCGCCCTCGAGGTGATCGCCGCCGTCAACCGCGGCGCCAAGGACTGGAACTCCGCCTACATCAAGGAGATCAAGGCCCTGGAAGTCGGCAGCGCCCTGGCCCAGGACCAGCGTTCGCTCGCCGCCGGCGAGGAGCTGGAAGAAGCCGAATCCATCCTCGCCCCGGGTGAGACCGAGGAAGAGGAAGAAACCGGCGGCATGGGCGAGATGGGGATGATGGGCGGCATGATGGGCGAGGCGATGAGTCGCCGTAGTGGAATGATGGGCGGCGGCGGCGGCCCCGCGGCCGGCACCAACGAGGCCGAGAGCGTCCTCTTTCTCAAGCCCGAGAACGCCACCCAGTACAAGATCCTGCCGATCATGCTGACCGTGCTCGTCGATCAGGACCACGTCCAGGATCTGCTCGTCGAGCTGGAAAACTCGCCCATGTCCATCGAGGTCCGTGACTTCGAATTGCTCCGACCCACCGAGAAGGTCACGAAACCCGAGAAGGGCGAGCAGTTCATGGGTGGCTACGGCATGATGGGAATGATGGGGATGATGGGTGGCCGCGGTCGCGGCGGCATGCAGGGTTATGGTGGGATGATGTCCGGCATGATGGGTGGCCGCGGCGGCCGCATGGACGAGATGGGAATGGCCGGAATGATGGGGGGCATGGGCCCCGGCATGGGCGGCATGGGTGCCATGGGAGGAATGAACACCCGGAAGGGCGTCGACAAGCGTGGCGAGAACCGCGCCGAGAAGCGCAAGGAAGACGAGAAGGCCCTGGCGGCCTCCCGCCCCGTCGTCAACTTCGACGCCTACTTCAACATCGTCGAGGTCACCGTCTACGGTCAGGCCCGCTTCTATAACGATCCGGCCCTGGAGCCCGCGGCGACCGATTCGCTGGGCGAGGCCGGTGCCGAGGCCGAGACGCCCGCGGAACCGACTGCGGAAACGACCCCGGGCGAAGCCCCCGCCGAGACCCCGGCCGTCGAGACTCCGGCCGCCGAGACCCCGAAGGCCGACGCCTCGCCGACGGAGGCCACTCCGGCCGAGGCGCCGAAGGCGGAAGCGGCCCCGGCGGACGCGCCGAAGACGGATGCGCCCCCGGCCGAGACCCCCGCGGCCGAGGCGCCGAAGGCGGAAGCGGCCCCGGCCGCGCCCGCCCAGCCGGCCGAGGCGCCGAAGGCGGAAGCGACCCCGGCCGCGCCCGCCCAGCCGGCCGAGGCGGATGCGGCGGCCCCCCAACCCTGACCCCTCGCCTCGCGGCGGAGCGAACCACCCGATCGACCACGGTCCTCCCCAAACCCGGGGGGCTCACTTCTCACGGAGATCCTCGCATGGCCAACGCCACTGCGGAAAAGCTCAAGAACTTCGGCCTGAGGTTCGGCGACAAGATCGCCGTGGCCCTGGCCTCGGTCCTCTTCGTCTTGTGTCTGGTCAGCGCCCTGCAGCGGCCGACGATCGACGTCTCGCCAGAGCAGATCAAGAAGGCGGCCGAGCAGTCCGACTCCAACCTGCGCCGCAAGGTCCCGACCGATCAGATCGTCGAGACCCTGGCCGAGGGGGGCCTCAAGAATTCCGACTTCGCCAAGGAGGCCGAGAAGTCGTCGCAGATGGTCCTCGTGGCGGCCGACTTCAAGCCCCGCCGCGAGTGGGTGGTACCTGAACCGGGCGCGGGCCTGATCCGCGACCAGCCCGAACTGATCGCGCCGACCGACGTCTTCGCCTATCCCGGCCGCGGCGGGGCGCTCGTGTACGCCCTCGACGCCGAAGGGAACCGGATCGTCGAGACCGAGACGAAGGAGCCGCCGAAGTCCACCACCTTCCGCCGCAACCGTCGCGGTCGTCGCGGCGGTGGAGGCTCGTCGAGCATGATGGGAAGCATGATGGGCGGAATGGGCGGCATGGGCATGGAAGGCATGATGGGCGGGGCCCCTCGGACCCCTGAGGAGGAGAAGGCCCAGAAGGCCGAGTACGAACGCCGCAAGCGTGAAATGCAGGCCCGCCTGGCCGGCAAGGACGCGCCCGCCAAGGACGAGCCCGAGGATCCGGCCACGAAGGGCCAGGGCCCGCCCGCCAAGGAGATCACCAAGGGGCTGCGCTGGGTCGCCCTGACCGCGACCCTCGACCACAAGCAGATGCTCGACAACTACCGCTCGGCGCTCAAGAACCCGGCGATCGCCCACCCCAACTACTCCCGCCTGGACGTCCAGCGTCAGGCGAAGCAGAAGGACGGCTCCTGGAGCGATTGGGCCGACGTCTCGGCCGACCGCAACCTGGAAATCCTCGACAACCTGCCGATGGAGGACGAGGAACTCGCCCCCGATACCGTCCGCCCCTCGAACCTCGTCGACCCCCTGCCGTTCCTGACCACCGGCCTCTGGGAGAAGGTCCACATCGCCAGCCTGGTCCCCAAGGAGTTGAAGGACATCCCCGACCCGACCGCGGCCGGCCAGGGAGGCATGATGGGCCGGGGCGGCATGATGGGAAGCATGATGGGGGGCATGATGGGCATGGAAAGTGAGATGGGCGGCATGATGGGCGGCTCCGGCATGATGGGCGGCTCCGGCATGATGGGCCGGGGCTCCGGCAGCATGATGGGCATGGCCGGCATGATGGGCATGGAAGGTGAGATGGGCGGAATGATGGGCGGCTCCGGCATGATGGGGGGCGGGGCCACCGAGACCCTGGCCAACTTCTGGCGGTCCGAGGAAGAGAAGGTGATGATCCGCGCCCTGGACTTCACCGCCCAGCCGGACGAGAGCTACCGCTACCGGGTCCGGATCGTGGTCTACAACCCGAACCTGAGCCGGGACGACGTCTCGCCGGGCGTGGACACCAAGTCCGAGACGCTGCCAGGCCCCTGGAGCGAGACGACGGCCGAGGTCCACATGCCGCCGGACGTGACCGCTTACGCGATGGGGACGCTCCCCGCCACGCCCAAGTCGGAGATGAAGGTGGTGTTCCAGGTCGTGAAGTTCAACCCGGAAGACGGCATGATCCTGCCCCGGAACTTCGAGGCCAGCCCCGGCGAGATCATCGGCGACCCGCGATCGGCCCCGATCCCGACGTCGGACGGCACGGGCCAGAAGACGAAGCTCGTGGACTTCAACAGCCACCTGATCGTGCTGGACGTGGCCGGCGGCCTCAAGCCGCTGCCGGAGGACTTCCCGGGCAACGTGATCGCCCAGCCGGCCGTCGCCCTGCTGCTGCGTCCCGACGGGGCCGTGGAGCTCCGGGACGAGGCCGAGGACCGTCCCGACGAGGTCCGCAAGGACGTCGAGAGCAACTACAAGCGCGAGCTCAAGGAGTCCGACAAGGTCCGCTCCAGCTCCATGGGGGGCGGCTACGGCGACATGATGGGCGGGATGGGCTCCGGGATGATGGGCGGCTCCGGGATGATGGGCGGCGGCACCGGCCGCGGCCGTCGTTGATCCCCGAGATTCTCCGACCCGTCCGATTCGACCGACCGACCGAACGACCCGAGACGCCCCCGCCGTACAGCCGGCGGGGGCGTTTTTTCTTGCCTCGTCGGAGCGGCCGGCATTTTCCGCGTTTTCGGGAAAAGTCGACCCCCCGTCTTGACCGAAACTCTCATTAGAGGTACACACCGCCGCATCTTCTCCCGTTCTCGACGCGCCCCTTTGGATGAACACCTCGACTCGACGCGTCGGGAGGGATTTTCGTTTCACTTGGGTTGAAGACCCCGTCCTGGTGTACCTGGACGGGTTCCGGGCGCAGCTGCCGCACAAATTGTCTCTCGCCGTGGGACTCGAACGAAGGCCGCTCTCAGGGATGTAGGCGGTCGTCCGCGTGGCGGCGAAAGGAGGTCGCGTTGAGAAGGCTCAGAACGCTCACTTTCATCATGGTCCTCGGTGCAGGGGGGGGAGCGTCCACGGAAGGTGCGACCCTCGACGACGCGGTCGCCTCGCCGTCATCGACGACGGCCCGGAAGCCGTCGCCGGCGCCCCCGGTCAAGTATCTGGAGGCGGGGGCCAAGCTCTTCAACGGCGGGCAGTTCGACCTGGCCGCCAAGTATCTCGATGCGGCCCAGCTGTATCGCGATCAATTGGAGCCGGCCCACCAGGCCCTGCTCGACGAATATGCGAGGGAGCTCAAGAAGGTCAAGGGGACGGTCCTGGCGGCCGCCCCGGCCCCGGCGCCGGCCGCAACGCCGGCCGCCGCGGCGGTGACGCCGTCGGCCTCGTCGCCGGCGATCGCCGAGGCCCGCCCGGTCTCGCGTACGGAATCGGCCCCGGCCTCGGCCCGGCCCGAAGACCCGGACGCGAAGCAGCGGGGCCGCTGGCTCCTGCAGGAGGCCGGCGAGCAGATCCTGCTCGGCGACTACGACGCCGCCGAGGCGAAGATCGCCGAGGCCGAGGCCCTGAACGTCAAGTGGGGGCTCTTCGACGTGACGCCGGCCAAGGCCCGCGCGTCGCTGGCGAAGGCCCGCCCGAAGGGGGCCCCGGCCGCCGCGGGCAAGGCCGTGCAGGTGGCGGACCACAAGACCGCCAAGGCCAAGCTCAAGGAGGCCCGCACCGCCCTGGACGACCGCAAGTTCGAGGTCGCCGAGGCCATCGCGCTGGAGGTCAAGGGCTGGAACCTGTCGTACGGCATGTTCGAGGACAACCCGGAGAAGGTGGCGGCCGCCGCCCGCGCCCTCCGCAAGCGTGACGCGATCCGCGGCACGCCGAGCCGGGACCAGGCCAGCCCGGGCGTCTACGACGTGCTGGTCCAGGAGTCCCGCGAGCTGTTGAAGGCGGGCAAGCTGGCGGAGGCCGAGTCCAAGGCCCGCCAGGCCCAGCGCATGAACGTCGTCCCGGCCCTGACCGCCGACCGGGCGGAGGCCGTGCTGCACGAGGTCGCCATGGCCCGCGCCGCCGGCGACGCCGCCCCGACCGTCGCGGCCGCCCCGGCCGAGACCGTGGAGCGCGAGGCCGACGCCCTGCTCGCCAAGGGCGACCAGGCCGCGGCCGCCGCCAAGTTCGCCGAGGCCGACCGGCTCCGCGCCCAGGGCGCCGGCCTGCCGGCCCTCGCCGTCGCCTCCCCGCGGATCGACGACCAGGTGCAGAAGAGCGGGGCCGAGGAGCCCGCTCTCGACGCGCCGGGACTCGAACTCGCCCCGGCCCCCGCCCTCGCGGCGGACGCCGACGACCTCGCCGCCCCGGCCCCGGCCCCGGCCGAGGCCCCGGCCCCCGCCCTCGCGGCGGACGCCGACGACCTCGCCGCCCCGGCTCCGGCCGCGGCCCCGGCCCTCGCCGACGTCGACGCCGACGCGGCCCCGGGCAAGCCCGGCGATCGGATGCTGTCCCAGGCCAAGGCCCTCTACTCCGAAGGCAACTACGCGGCCGCCCGGCAGCTCGCCGAGCAGGTCAAGGCCGGCGGCTTCGGCCTCGAGGACGAGGCCGACGAGCTGTCCGCCCAGGTCGGCCTCGCCGAGCAGGGGGGCGCCCTCAGCCTGTACGAGTCCGCCCTCACCGCGATGCGGCAGGGTGAGAAGGATCGGGCCAGGAACCTGCTGACCGAGGTCGCCTCGGCCGGCTCGGTCCTCGACGAGAGCCTCCAGGCCAAGGTCCAGGAGCTGCTCAAGTCCCTGACCACCGACCAGATCGGCGATCCCGCCGGTCGGGCCGTCGTCAACGACCGGATGCAGAGCGCCAGCGACGTCGAGAGCGTCGCCGCCCAGAAGCTCAACGCCGAGGTCGGCGCCAAGATCGCCGAGGCCCGCCGGCTCCAGGAAGTCGACCCCGAGAAGGCCCTGGCCATCTACGAGCAGACCCTCAAGGCGGTCAAGGCCTCGGAAGTCGCCCCCAACCTCCAGCGTCCGATGGTCCGCCGCCTCGAGGTGGCCGTCGAGCTCGCCAAGAAGGACAAGGTCCTCTTCGACGAGAAGATGAAGGAGAAGGGCGCCCGCGAGGAGATCGAGGTCAAGCGGCTGCGGATCCTCGAGGCCGACAAGGCCAAGAAGGCCCGCTACAAGGAGCTGTTCGAGAAGGCCCAGGCGGCCTACGCCACCGAGGACTTCTACCGCGCCGAGTCCTACGCCAAGCAGGCCATGGAGATCGACCCCACCGAGGTCGCCGCCCCCATGATGGTCTTCAAGGCCAAGGCCGAACGCCGGTACAAGCAGGACAAGGACACGAAGGCCGCCAAGGAGGACGCCGTGGTCGTCGCCCTCCAGGAAGTGGACCGCGCGTCCTACGCCGACCCCGAGGTCCAGCTCCGGGACATCAGCTTCCCGAAGAGCTTCAACGACCTGACCAAGAGCCGCCTGGCGATGAACAAGCGGCTGGAGCCCAAGAAGAACCCCAAGACCCTGGCGGTGGAGACCAAGCTCCGCGAGCCCATCAGCGTCAACTTCGACAAGCAGCCGCTCGGCGAGGCCATGGCGTTCATCAGCAACTACACCGGGGTGAACATCACGATCGACCCGAAGGCGCTCAGCGACGAGGGCCTCACGTCCTCGACGCCGGTGTCGCTGAACCTGGCGAACGTGTCGCTCAAGACGGTGCTGAAGCTCATGCTCAAGCCCCTGGGCATGAACTACACGATCGAGGAAGACGTCCTCGTCGTCACCAACAACCAGGCCTCGAGCCAGGAGACGTTCACCAACACGTACTACGTCGGCGACCTGATCGTGCCCAAGTCGAAGACCGGCCAGGAGACGGCCGGCTCGGCGTTCAGCCCGATCAAGGTGCCCAACGCCGACGGGACCGGCGGGGCCCAGGGGATCCCCCTGGGGGCGACCACGCCCGGGGCGCCGACGGCCGTCGGCCAGGAGCGGCCCGAGGTGAACATGGCCCCCCTGATCCAGCTCATCACCGCCTCGATCGCGCCCAACACCTGGCGGGTCATCGACGGCGGCGAGAACGGCCAGGACGTCTCGGCGGCCTACGGCCTCGGCGGCGGCTTCGGCGGCGGCGGCGGGGCGGGCGGCGACATCGACGCGGGGCGTCCCCCCGGCTCGATCACGCCGTTCTTCCTCAGCATCAGCCTGATCATCCGCCACACGGCCGAGGTGCATGAACAGGTCGCCGACCTGCTCCGCCAGCTCCGCCGGCTCCAGGACCTGCAGGTCTCGATCGAGGTCCGGTTCATCACGGTCACCGACTCGTTCTTCGAGCAGATCGGCGTCGACTTCGACTTCGCCATCAACTCCAAGAGCGTGGGCAAGCAGAGCACCTGGGCCTACCCGAACAACACCGTCACCAACCAGTTCGGGGCGCCCGGCGGCGGCGGCACGACCGGCGGCGGCGGCGGGATCGGCGGCGGCGGCGGCACGACCGGCGGCGGCACGACCGGCGGCGGCACGACCGGCGGCGGCACGACCGGCGGCGGGGCCGGCGGGATCGGCGGCGGCGGGGCCGGCGGGATCGGCGGCGGCGGGGCCGGCGGCGGCATCGGCGGCGGCGGGATCGGCGGCGGCGGGGCCGGCGGCGGGATCGGCGGCGGTGGCGGCACGACCGGCGGCGGCGGCGGCAACACCACGCCCGCCTACCTGATCAACCCGATCCGCGACTACTCCAACTACCTCCCCGGCGGCAAGCAGCCGATCGTGGTGGGGACGCAGGGGGGCGGGCTCTACAACTTCTCGCCGAACCTGCAGATCCCGTTCACCAACACCCAGGGGAGCCTGATCGCCCCGTTCAACACGGTGGCCGGGGCCGGCGCCTCGCTGGGCATGGCGTTCCTGAGCGACCTGGAAGTCTACTTCTTCCTCACGGCCGCCCAGGGCGACACCCGCAACAACATCCTCCAGGCGCCCAAGGTGACCACCTTCAACGGCGCCGCGGCCACGATCCAGAACGGCGACGTGCAGTACTTCGTCTCGTCGCTGCTGCCGATCATCGGCCCCGGCTCGGTGGCCTTCCAGCCCCAGGTCACGCCGCTGAACAACGGCGTCTTCCTGACGGTCACCCCGGTCGTCACGGCCGACCGCCGGTACGTCCGGCTGAGCCTGTCGCCGCAGTTCACGATCGTCAACGGCTTCACCACGATCTCGGTCCCGGCCGCGGTCGGCGGGGCCGGCCTGGGCGGCGCCTCGGCGGCGATCAACGGCACGATCCAGCTGCCGAACTTCACCTTCACCACCGTCAACACCACGGTCACCGTCCCCGACGGCGGCACGGTGCTGCTCGGCGGCGTCAAGCAGCTCCAGGAACAGCGTCTGGAGTACGGCGTCCCCGTCCTCTCCAAGACCCCCTGGATCGACCGCCTCTTCCGCAACGTCGGCATCGGCCGCACGTCCTCCAGCCTCATGCTGATGGTGACCCCCCGGATCATCATCCTCGAGGAAGAGGAAGAGCGGCTGGGCATCCCCTCGGTCGCCTTCTGACCCGAGGGCCGTCGACCGCGACGGGACGAGAAAGGGGCCGCCGGGATCAACTCCCGGCGGCCTCGCCCGTTTCGAAGCCCGCGCCGCTTGCAACGGCCGCCGCGGCGGATCATGCTGGAGGGCCGGGCGGCGGCCGGGATCGAACCCGTCCCGCCCCGCGACGAGGCCCCGAGGAGCCCCGCATGAGCCCGCTGATCCTGTCCGCGACCGTCCTGGCGACCCTGGGCTGGCAGGCCCCCGACGCCGAGCCGGCCGAGCCCCCCGCCGCCTTCAAGCCCGACCCCGCCTGGAAGCCCCTGGGGCGCAGCCTCTGGTTCGACGCCGCCTCGGAGCCCAAGCGGCTGATCGTCCGGGCCCGCGTCGCGTTCCGCGAGGGCCCGCTGGAGCACATGGTCTGCCTGCGGGGCACCAAGGAGCACGAATCGATCCTGGCGACCGACGCCCCCCCCACCCAGATCCACGCCGGGCTCCTCCTGACCGGCGCCGAGCCCGGCGGGCCCGTCCGCTTCAAGCCCGAGTTCCGCCCCCCCCACGGGCCGGCGATCGCCCTGACCGTCCGCTGGATGAAGGACGGCGAGGTCGCCGAGGCCGACGCCCGCACCTGGATCCTCGACGAGAAGACGAAGAAGGACCTCGACGTCGACTGGGTCTTCGCCGGCAGCATCCTCTACGAGGACCCGGTCACCCGGAAGTCCGTCTACGCCGCCGAGGAGGGGGACCTGATCACCGTCGCCAACTTCGCGAGCGCGATCCTCGACCTCCCCATCGTCAGCTCGGCCGACGACGCCGAGCGGACCTTCGTCGCGCACACCGATCGCATCCCCCCGATCGGGACCGAGGTCCAGCTCATCCTCAGCCCCCGGCCCGCCAGGGCCGCGAAGGCCCCATGAAACCGGCCCCGGCCGCCCTCCCGCGCCGCCGCCGACTCCTATTCGGCCACGCGCAAGGCGCACCAGACGCCGAAAGGATGGTACTGGGCGTCGATCGGCCGGACCTCCAGCTCCTCCCACTCCTCGCGCGACCAGATCAGGAGTCGCGCCGGATGGCCGTTGATCCGCCACCCGCACGTGGGCTCCCTCCGCTCCTCCGGCCTCTGCGGCCGGAAGCTCGACATCGCCGCGCCGCTCATCCGACGGGTATAAATCATTCCGGGACTCCTCTTCGGTCCGGGTCGAAACCGACCGCGCGGACGCCAGCGAGATTCTCTTGTCTTGGGACGCGACACCACGAACGAAGAGGCGAAAGCACCATCGCTCCCGCCCGGATCCGACTCGGCAACATGGTGTTCAAGGCTTTCGCCCGGGACGCGCGAGGGTCTCGGGGGCGATTCTCGTCGAGGGGTGCGGGCGATCGATCGAGCCTCGATCGCCGCTCAGGGAGCAGGGCTTAAAGTCATTTCCATTATGCGCTTATTAAGGCTTCGAGGCAAGGGCTTCGGCAAAGATTCTATGTTTTGATGATATGGTGCATGCATTGTTGGTGCTGCCGACCCGGGCCGGCCCCCGGCAGAGCCTCTTCGATACCCCGAAGCCGAGTCCCCGCCCATGGATAGACCCCCCCTGATCGTCTCGGACGGACTGACCAAGGCCTACGGGCCGACCTTCGCTCTACGCGACCTGAGCATGGACGTCCGTCAAGGAGAGGTGTACGGGTTGTTGGGACCTAACGGGTCGGGCAAGACGACCACGATCCGGCTCTGGCTAGGCCTGATGAGGCCGACGCGGGGCCGGGCGACGATCTTCGGCCACGACTGCTGGCGGGGCGGCCTGCAGGTGCGTCGGCTGGTCTCGTACCTGCCGGGCGAGCTGCGGATGCCGGGCTCGCTCTCGGGCCTGGGGGTGCTGAAGTTCCTGAGCGGGCTCCGCGACGGCGAGGGGCTCGACCGTGCGGCGGCGATCGCCGAGCGGGTCATGAAGCTGGACCTCCGCCGCAAGGTCCGCAAGTACTCCACCGGCATGAAGCAGAAGCTGGCCCTGGCGCAGGCGTTCGCCGACCCGGTCGACGTGCTGATCCTCGACGAGCCGACCTCGGCCCTCGATCCCTCGGCGCGGCTCGACGTGATGAACCTGATCCGCGAGGCGAAGGCCCAGGGCCAGACGGTCGTCTTCTCCGGCCACGTCCTCTCGGAGATCGAGGCGGTCTGCGACCGGGTCGCGATCCTCCGACGCGGCCGGCTGGTCCACGTCGAGGACATGCACGCCCGGCGTCGGCTCCGGATGCTCCTGGTCCGGTTCGCGGGCGGCGCGGCCCCCCCCTTCCCCGAGGAGCTGGGGCTTTCGGTGCGGAAGACGGAAGGCCCGGCGCTCCTGCTGGAGCATCGCGGGGAGCTGGCCCCCCTGCTCCGCTGGCTGGCGACGGCCCCGGTCGAGGACCTGGCGATCGGGACGGAGGACCTGCACAGCCTCTACAACCAGTTCCACGGCGCCGAGGCCGTCGACGAGGACGAGGAGCCCGCCCGATGAAGCCGTTCTGGACCCTGGTGCGCAAGAACTTCCACGACGTGCGCTGGTCGCTCTTCCTGTCGGCCGCCGCGCTGGCCGCGCTGGGGTGGCTGCTGGTCCACGTCGCCTCGCTCCAGGAGACGCGGATCCGCCAGGCCCTCAGCAACGGCAAGGGCTTCAACTGGGTCCGCCAGATGGGCCTGGACGCCGACCCGCCGTCGATCGAGATCATGATGGCGTTCTGGAACCACCCGTTCATCATCCTGGTGGTGGCGATGTGGGCGATCGGCCGGGGGTCGAACGCGGTCAGCACTGAGATCGAGCGCGGGACGCTCGACATGGTGATGTCGCGGCCGGTCTCGCGGTCGTCGTACCTGGCGTCGCAAGTCCTGACGTCGACCCTGGGCCTGCTGCTGATCGCGGCGGCCCTGGCGGCGGGGGCCTACGCGGCGACCTTCTACAACATCCTGAAGGTGCCGCCGCCGTTCTGGCTGCTGATGCGGCCGGCGTTCAACCTTGCGGCGCTGGCGTTCCCGATGTACGGCTACGCCCTGCTCCTCTCGTCGTTCGACATCGTCCGCTGGCGGCCCCTGACGATCGCCTCGGTGCTGACTTTGGGGGGCTTCATCGCGCGGGTGATCTCGGTGATCCCGGTCTTCAAGGACTCGGTTTGGCAGCCCTGGGCCGAACGTGCGTCGCTGTTCACGCTCTATAACCCCGTGGACGCCGTCTCCGAGCGTTCCCGTTACGATTTCGACGTGGCGGTGCTGTTGGGCCTGGGGTCGGCGTGCATCGCGCTGGCGTTCCTCGCGTTCGCCACGCGCGACCTGCCGGCCAACGCCTGACGCCCGCGACCGCCCAGAGCGAGGACTTCCCCGCCGTGAACCCGACCTTGACCACCGTCGACGCCTTCACCGACCGCCCGTTCGCCGGCAACCCGGCCGCCGTCTGCGTGCTCGACGCACCCGCCCCGGACGGCTGGATGCAGCTCGTCGCCCGCGAGATGAACCTGTCCGAGACCGCCTTCCTGCACCCGATCGACGGCGGCCCTCGTTATCGCCTGCGCTGGTTCACCCCGACGGTCGAGGTCGACCTCTGCGGCCACGCCACGCTCGCCACCGCGCATGTCCTCTGGGAGGAGGGGCGGCTCGCCCCCGACGCCACGGCCGAGTTCGAGACCCGCAGCGGCCTCTTGACCGCCCGCCGGGTCGACGGCTGGATCGAGTTGGACTTCCCCGCCAAGCCCGCCGACCGCCCGGTGAATCCCGCCGAGCTGGCGACGATCGCCGAGGCCCTGCGCGGCCCGGTCGTCTCGGCCCGCCGCAACGCGTTCGACCTGCTGGTCGAGCTGGCCGACGAGCGCGCCGTCCGCGAGCTGGCGCCGGACTTCGGCCTGGTGAAGGGGATCACCCCGCGCGGGGCGATCGTCACGAGCCGGTCGAGCGACCCGGCCTTCGACTTCGTCTCCCGCTTCTTCTGCCCCAACGTGGGCGTCGACGAGGACCCCGTCTGCGGCTCCGCCCATTGCTGCTCCGGCCCCTTCTGGGCCGCCCGCCTCGGCCGCGCCGACCTGCTCGCCCACCAGGTCTCCGCCCGGGGCGGCGTCCTCCGCCTCCGCGTCGGCCCCGACCGCGTCGCCCTCGCCGGCCAGGCCGTCACCACCTTCCGGGGCCAACTGCAAGGCGCGGCAGGGTTCTGACGACGTCGCGCGATCTCCGGCGGTTCGTCGGCCACTCATTGACACGCCCAGTTTGATCGGTAGTGTCGGGGTTGTTGATCTGGTCGATGTGATCGGTCGGTCGAACCACCCCCGGGCGAGCTTTCGCGATGCGGGGGAGGACTGCTCGATCCCGGCCCGCCCGCCGGATCGATCCGCGATGAAGCGGGAGCGCGGGCCGGCCGCATCGAGCCATCGAAAGGCATGCCATGAGCACGATTCAACGGATGGGCCCTCGGGCGTCCGGACGATCGTCGGGCCGCCCGCAGCGCGGGAGCACACAGATTCGACTCCGGGCCCAATGCGAACGGTTGGAGCCCCGGGCGCTCCTCAGCCTGTTCCCGGGGGTTCAGGATTATTCCGTGGGGGTCCTGAACCAGGCGGCGGCCGTGGGCGACTTCGATCGCGACGGCAACCTGGACCTCGCCACCGCGAACAGCGTAGGGGTGTCCGTGCTCCCCGGGCTGGGGACCGGAGGCTTCGGGAGCCCAAGGTCGTTCGAGGCCGGGGGCGGCGGCGCGGCGAGCCTAGCGGTCGCGGACTTCAATCGCGACGGCTGCCTCGACGTCGTGACGGCGAACCGCTTCCCCTTTTGCGTCGGTCTGCTGCTGGGCGACGGATTTGGCTCGTTCCTGCCGGCTTCCACCTTCACGGTCGGCGGTGGTCCCGTCTCGGTCGCTGTGGGCGACGTCGACGGCGACGGTCGGCTCGACGTGGTCACGGCCGAAGACGTCTTCGGCACGGTGAGCGTCCTGCTGGGCGACGGGCTCGGATCCTTCGCACCAGCCGTCTCGTCGCCGGCCGGGGTGCGGCCGGACGCGGTCGCCGTGGCCGATCTCGACGGGAATGGCCGGGCGGAATTGGTCGTGGCCGACCCCGGAGGCGGAGTGGTCCGGATCCTTCAGGGGGACGGCTCCGGGGCGTTCGTCGCGGCCGCGACCTACGCCGTCGGTACGGATCCGTCGGCGGTCGCCGTGGGCGATTTGGACGACGACGGTCGGCTCGACGTGGCCGTAGCCGATCGTGGCGCCGACGCCGTCGTCGTCCTTTACGCGCGACCGGACGGCTCCTACAGGGCCGGCGGTACAACGGCGGTGGGCCCGCAGCCAAATTCCTTGGCGCTGGCGGACCTCAACGGCGACGGGCTCCTGGATCTCGCCGTCGCCGCGTCCGGCGACTGGATGTTTGGCGGGCACGGCTTCAATCCGTCCCCGACTTCGGCCGGCGGGGTGAGCGTGCTCCTGAACCGGCGCCGCGGCGGTTTCACGCGGGTCCTTCCCGAGCTTCCGACCGGGGCGGAAGCCAGGGGGATCGTGGTGGGGGACTTCAATCACGACCGCCTCCCCGACTTCGCCACGGCGAACTTTTTCGGCTACAGCGCGAGCGTGGCCCTGGCGCAGAGCCCGGGAAAGTATCCGGCCTCCCATTCGTACGACGCCGGCCCGGCTCCCCTGGCGCTCGCTGCCGGCTCGATTTTCCGTCGCGGCGGGGCGGATCTGGTGAGCGCGGACCCGGCCGACCCGAGCGTTGGCCTGTTGCGCAACTTGGGCACGGGACGTTTCGCCCAACCTCGGACGCTCGACGTCGGCGTCAAGCCGCAGGCGATCACCCTGGGCGACCTCGCCGGACGCGGCTGGGACGCGATCCTCGCCGTCGGGAACGAGGGGGAGGACGGCCGCTTGACCGTTCGGCAAGGGCTCGGCCATGGCCGGTTCGGTGCCGCCCAGTCTTACAATGTGCCAGGCTCGCCCCGGGCGATCGCAATCGGCGACCTCGACGACGACGGCCGGAACGATGTCGTCACGGCAAACGGCTGGAGCGGCGATCTCAGCGTTTTCCTAAACGTCGGCCGCGGCCGGCTGGCGGTCTTCGGGACCTTCGCCGCCGGGGTGTATCCTGCGCATCTCGGGCTCGGTGACCTCGACTGCGACGGCAAGCTCGACGCCGTGGTCGCCGGCAGCTTCGGCAGCGAGGTCCTCGTCCTCCGCGGCCGGGGGGACGGCTCGTTCGAGCTCGGCCAGCCCTATCCGGCACCTCAGTTCCTGAGCGGGCTCGCGCTCGCTGATATGAACGTCGACGGCCGGCTCGACGTCGTCGTCGGTAGCGGATTGCCTGCACTCAGCGTGTTGTACAACCAAGGCGGCGCGCTGTCCGCCCCCGTCGGCTACCCGGGGCCGGCTTGGGGCTCAGGCCGCCTGGTCGTGGCCGATTTCGACGCCGACGGGCGGCCCGACGCCGTCGTGACGCAGGCGCGAGGGCAGATGGCGGCCTACGTGGGAGCCGGAGGGCTCCATTACGATGCCACCTACGCCGTCGCCCCCTTCCCCGTCAGCCTGGCCGCCGGGCCGTTCTTCGGGCCCGGCCGGACCGATCTGGCGGTGGGAGACTCCCTGGACGACCTGATCTATCTGTTCCCGGGGAGGGATACCAAGGGGGCGCTCAGGCGTTCGCGGTGAATCGGGCCCGCCGCTTCGCTCAGGCGAACTCCAGCGCCTGGGCGAAGTCGGCCCAGAGGTCCTCGACGTCTTCGAGGCCCACGGAGACGCGGATCAGGCCCGGGGTGACGCCGAGGCGTTGGAGCGTCTCGGGGTCCTGGCCGCGGTGGCTGGTGGTGCAGGGGTGGCTGACGGTGGTCTGGGCGTCGCCGAGGCTGGGGGCGAGGGGGATGGCGCGGAGGGCTCGGACGAGGCGGTCGGCCCGGTCGCGGCCGCCGGCGTCGAACGAGATCATCGCGCCGAAGCCGGCGGGGAACTGCCGTTTCGCCAGCGCATGGTCGGGGTGCGAGACGAGTCCGGGGTAGAGCGTCCGTTCGACTTTGGGGTGGGCGTCGAGCCGACGCGCCAGCTCCAGCGCGGTGAGCGAGGTCCGCTCGACCCGCAGCGGCAGCGTGACGGCCCCGCGCATGGCCAGCCAGGAGTCGAACGGGTTGCCGGTCTGGCCGAACGTCGAGGCGACCGCGTGGATCCGGGCGATCAGGTCGCGAGGGCCGACGACCGCCCCCAGCGTCACGTCGGCGTGGCCGCCGATCAGCTTGGTCAAGGAGTGGACGACCAGCGTCGTCCCCATCGCGATCGGCTTGCACAAAAGCGGGGCGAACGTGTGGTCGACCATCAGGGGGACGCCGGCCTCGCGGGCGACGGCCCCGATCCCCTCCAGGTCGCAGACCCGGAGCAAGGGGTTCGACAGGGTCTCGGCCACCACCAGGCGGGCGTCGGGCGCGGCGGTCAGGGCCTGGCGGAGCGTCTCGGGCCGCGAGGGGTCGAACAGTCCGTGGGTGACGCCGAACCGGGCCAGCTCGCGGGCGACCAGCGTGGTGGTCTTGCCGTAGAGTCCCTCGGAGAGGAGGACGCGGCCCCCCTGCTCCGCCAGGGTGAGGATCGTCGCGGCGATCGCCCCCATGCCCGAGGCGCAGACGACGCCGGCCTCGGCGCCTTCGAGCTTGGCGAGCTTGTCGGCGAGCTGGGCGGCGTTGGGGTGGCCGTCGCGGGCGTAGAAGAAGCCCTCGGCGCGGCCGTCGAAGAGGGCGTCGACCTCGTCGAGGCCGGCGATCCGGTAGACCGAACTGAGCTGGATCGGCGGGGCCAGGGGCTCGCTGATGGTGCGCGGGGGCTCGGGCGCGCGGGCGCAGCGGGTCGCGTCGGAGGGGTGGTCGTGGGGCATCGTCGGGCGTCCGTCCTTGCCTGGATCGTCGGTGGGAGGGCCGCCGATCAGGTGGCGGCGTGCTTGCGATGGAACCGGCCGGCCTGGCCGAGCATCGAGGCGATCTCGCCGATCTCGCGGAGCATCACCCAGGAGTTGGCGGCGGCCTGCGCTTCGGCGAACTTCCGGCGGTGTTCCGAGAGCGCGGTCCAGTCGACCGACCAGGCCTGGGAGATGGCCGTCTCGCGGACGTCCTCGACGAGCTGCGAGAGCGTGTCGATCAGGCGGTCGTCGATCGTGCACTCGGCCGATCGGTAGCGGTGCTCGTCCTCGGGGGCCAGCGGCTGGACCGCCTTGGGGGCGGTGAGCCGCTCCACGAGCCGATCCTTCCAGGATTTGGCCGCGGCGGAGGACCCGGCCGAATTCTTCCGGGGCGCGTCGCGCTGGTCGGTCTCGCCGGACTCGGGGTCGACCCAGGGGCCGACCCGGACGATCAGGACGGTGATGTTGTCGAGGCCGCCGCGGAGGTTGGCCAGGTGGACGAGGTAGCGGCAGGCGTCGCGGGGGTGGAAGTGCCCGGCGAAGGCCCCCAGCTCGGGGTCGGTCACGGGGCCGGAGAGGCCGTCGGAGCAGAGCAGGAAGACGTCTCCCGGCTGGACGGCCAGCGGGCCTTCCAGGTCCACGTCGACCTCGGCCGGGCCCAGGCTCCGGGTGATCACGTTCTTGGGGATGGAGACGTTGGCCTGCTCGGACGTCAGGTGGTTGCGGCGGACCAGCTCCCAGACCAGGCTGTGGTCGAACGAGAGCTGGTCGATCCGGCCTTCACGCACCCGGTAGACCCGCGAGTCCCCGACGTGGGCCACCAGGGCGCCCTCGGGCAGGAGCAGGAGCGACGAGCAGGTGGTCCCCATGCCGTCGAAGTCGCGGTTGGCGGCGGCCCGCACGTTGATCTGGGCGCTGACGTCGCGGAAGGCCTTGGCGATCGCCTCGCCCGCCGCGCCGGCCTTGGCCTTCATGTAGTTGTGGGGGATCAGGTCGCAGGCCATCTTGCTGGCCAGCTCGCCGGCGGCGTGCGCGCCCATGCCGTCGGCGACCATGAACAGGTGCCCGCGCCGCCGCCAGGTCTCGCGGTTGGCCGCGCGGACCGTCGCATGGCTGTCCTGGTTGTTCCGGCGACGCATCCCGGTGTCGGAGGCCGAGGCGTCGATGATGATGTCGTCCCAGTTCACATCCCGACCTTCTGGAAGAACTCTCGGAATGGGCCCGCCCCCGGCCGCGGACCCGGCGGAGATCGGACGACCTCGGCCGCCGCTCGGGGCATGCCTGCGTGGGACGGCGCACCCCTGACGGCGACTCCTCGACCAAGGCTTCATTCTAACCGCTCGACGCACCGCCCCCCAGCGCCGTCCCCAAAAATCGCCGGGCGTCGCGGCCGATGCGGTCTTATAAGATTAGGCGTTGTTGGGTCCGGCCGGCAAGGCGTCCGCCCCTGGATCATACACGGTGCGCGCCGGCGCTTGTGACGGGGAGACTAGCTCCAGAGCCGGAGGCCCTGGGGCCCCGCGATCCACCACTCGGCCCAGCCGACGGCGGCGACATGCCCCGCCCCGGCCGCCAGCAGGGCCAGGCCCCAGCGTCGCGGGCCGAGGAGGATCATCCAGAGCCCGATGCCGATCATGGTCGGCCCCGCCGTCTTCGTCAGGCCGATGACGATCAAAGGGAGCAACAAGCTCAGCAAGACGCCCCGCCCGACCAGGCCGCCGGTGAGATGCAGGCAGATCACCGCGACGAAGCCCAGCAGCGAGGCCGTCCCCAGGCCCGCGAAGGTGATCGCGAGATCCCGGCCGAACCGGTCGTCCAGCTTGAAGAGCTTGAGGAACTCCCGCATGTCCCCTCCTCGCGGAGCCGGGCGCGTCATCTCGACTCGGGAGCCTACCACAACGCGCCGCCCGGATCGTTCTCGATCGCGGGAATGACGGGAGACGATGCGGGGCGGCTTTCCGCTCGGGCCTCCGGCGATCGAGGGCCCGCCCCCCTCTCCATCCCGCGCTCCGGGTGTACATTTTCTTCAGGGGTGCGCCTTGAGCTTTTCAAGGTCCCGGGACCGGGGCCCCGGCTCGGCCGGATCGATCAACGTCCCGGCGAGCGTCCCCACATCGCTCCTCGGGCCTGGGCGAGGGGGCGGGGATCGCATCGAAAGCGCCGAACGAAGCCAATTTTTCTACGGAGGTAAACCGATTGATTGCTTGAGTTTAAAGCGAAATTCCAGGCTGCGAACGAACCCAATCGAAGCCGATTTCCGCGGCGGAGTCCGGGGACGCGGTTGGGGATGGCGCCGGGCCTCCCGCGGCCGGATTTCCGGGAGCCGGGGCGACGCCCGACGCCGTCTCACTGGCCTGCCCGGAAATGGCCGAGGACGCTAAACTGCAACCTTTTCGCCCCGACGATGGCCGGGATCGACGCCGACACCCTGCAGCACCCAGCGAGCCCCCCGCGATGAGCGAGACGCCGACGCCCCCGCCGTTCGAATTCCGCAAGCAGACGCTCGCCAACGGCCTCGACGTGATCGCGAGGCGTCGGCCGGGGCTGCCGGTCGTCGCGATCAACCTGTGGTACCACGTCGGCTCCAAGGACGAGGAGCGCAACCAGCGCGGGTTCGCCCACCTCTTCGAGCACATCATGTTCGAAGGCTCGGAGCACTACCCCGGCGACTACTTCAAGCACCTCCAGCCGCTGGGGGCGAGCATCAACGGCTCGACCTCGACCGACCGCACGAATTACTTCGTGGACATCCCCGCCGCCCACGCCGAGCGGGTATTCGCGATGGAGTCCGACCGTATGGGCTGGCTGATCCCGGCCCTGGACTCCAAGAAGCTGGACGTCCAGCGCGACGTGGTCAAGAACGAGTACCACCAGACCCACGCCAACCGCCCCTACGGCCAGGCCTGGCGGATCCTCTCGGAGGCCCTCTATCCGCCCCAGCACCCGTATAGCTGGCTGACGATCGGCGTGATGGAGGACCTGGACTCGGCCTCGCGCGACGACGTGGCGGCGTTCTTCCGGCGCTATTACGTCCCGGCGAACGCCAGCCTGGCCGTCGTGGGGGACCTGCCCGAGGACGAGGTCTTCGCGATGGCCGAGCGCTACTTCGGCCCGATCCCCGGCGGCTCGAAGGCGCTGCGGCCCTGGACGCCCCCCGTCGTCCTGCCAGAGCCCGTGGAGCTGGAGCTTCGCGACCGCGTGGAGCTGGACCGCGCGTACATGATCTGGCATACCGTGCCCCAGTTCGACCGCGACGACGCCGCGCTCAGCCTGCTGGGCGACGTGCTGGGCCGGGGGCGGTCGAGCCGGCTCTACAAGGAGCTGGTGCTCGAACGCCAGTGGGCGCAGGACGTGACGGCCTACCAGTCCGGCCGCGAGCTGGCGGGGACGTTCGGCCTGATCGCGACCCTCCGCCCCGGCAAGTCGACGGCCGACGTCCGCCGGGCCCTGCTCGACGCCGTCGAGGCGATCGCCCGCGACGGCGTGACCGAGGAGGAGCTGGAGCGGGTCAAGACGATGAAGGCGTCGGCCTTCCTGTTCGCGCTGGAGCACGCGGGGGGCTTCGGCGGCGTGGCCGACCGGCTCAACGCCTACAACGTCTATCGCGGCGACCCGTCGCTGATCACGACCGACCTGGAGCGGTTCCTCCGCGCCACGCCCGAGGACCTCCGCGAGGCGGCCGTCGACTACCTCGACTGCCGTCCGTTCGTGGGGCTCTCGATCCACGGCCGCAAGCCGGCCGTCGGGGTCGCCAAGGTCGAGCGCGCCACGCCGCCGCCGTCGCGAAAGCCGGCACAGTTCCGCGCCCCGACGCCCGAGGTCCACGCGCTCTCGAACGGCCTGCCGGTCTGGGTGCTCCCCAAGCGCGACCTGCCGACCGTCTCGATGACCGTCGCGATCCGAGGCGGGGCCGGCCTCCAGCCGATCGACCGCCCGGGCCTGGCGCAGCTGGCCGTCGGGATGCTGGACGAGGGGACGAAATCGCGGTCGGCCGCCCAGATCGCCGAGGACGTGGAGTCGATGGGGGCCGCGCTCTCGGCCTCATGCGGCTGGGACGGCTCGTTCGTCTCGATCCGCTGCCTGAAGTCGGTCCTCGACCGGATGCTCGGCCTGGCGACCGACGTCCTCCGCGAGCCGAGCTTCCCGGCCGACGAGTGGGACCGCCTGCGCGGCCAGACCGTCGCGGCCCTCCGCGCCGAGCGCGACGGCGCCGACGCCCGATGCCACCGGGCCCTGATGAAGGCCCTTTATCCCAAGGGCCACCCCTACCGGCATCCGCTGGACGGCGTGGAAGCGGTCGTCGCCGGGCTGGGTCGCGAGGAGGCCGTCTCGTTCTACGGCCGCGCCTTCAACCCCGCGGAGGCGGCCGTCGTCGTGGCCGGCGACGTGGACCCCGACGCGATCCTGGCGATGCTGGAGGACCGCCTGGGCGACTGGCGGGGCGACGCCGCCCCCGCCCCGTCCATCACGCCCCCGGCGCGAGGGAAGAGGCCCCGCATCCTGCTGCTGAACCGCCCCGGCGCCCCCCAGGCCGTCGTCCGATTCGGCCACGTCGGCATCGCCCGGAACGACCCGGACTACGACCGCCTCGGGCTGTTCAACCAGGTCCTCGGCGGCCAGTTCACGTCGCGGCTCAACGAGAAGCTCCGCGAGGAGCGCGGGTTCACCTACGGCGTCCGCAGCAGCTTCGACGGCCGCCGCGGCGCGGGGCCGTTCGCGATCGCCGCCTCGCTCCAGGCCGACAAGCTCGACGTGGCCTTCGAGGACGTCCGCGCCGAGCTGGACGCCCTGCTCGGCGACCGTCCCCCGCGGCTCGACGAGATCGACGACGCGCGGCGGTCGCTGATCGAGGGGCAGTCCCGCCACTTCGAGACCCCCTCGTCCCTGGTGAACCGCTACGCCAACGTCTTCATCCACGGCCTGCCGATCGACCACCTGGCGAACTTCCCCGAGCGGATCGCCGCCGTCGACCTGGACTCGGTCGTCGACGCGGTGCGCCGGCGGATCGACCCCCAGGCCCTCGTCGCCGTGGTCGTGGCCGACGCCGAGCACGTCCGTCCCCTGCTCGAATCGGTGGCGTGGGCGGATTTGGAGCAGGTCGAGGACTGACGACGGCCGGCGCGGGGCCTCGGAGTCTGTCTCGGAGGCTCAATCCGCGGCGGTCTCCGACGCCTTCCCCCCTCGCGGGGGAAGGCAGACCCCGAAGGGGTCGGATGAGGGGGATGACGCTCCAGGGCCCCGTCGGAATCCGAGGCCCGGTCGGCCGCGACGCCGACGGTTTCCGTGCTCGTCTTCCCCCTCATCCGGTCCTTCGGACCACCTTCCCCCGCGAGGGGGGAAGCCCGTTATGATCCGGCGAAGCCGGCTTCCGGGACAGACTCTCACGCCGGGGCGTCCCACGCCCCGGTGCTCAAATACTCGTGGATCGACGCGGCGGCCTTGCGGCCGGCCCCCATGGCGAGGATGACCGTCGCGCCGCCGGTGACGATGTCGCCGCCGGCGAAGACGCCCCGCTTCGACGTCCGCAGCGTCTCCGGGTCGGCGGCGATGTAGCCCTTGCGGGTCGTCGCGAGCTCCGGCGTGGTCGACTGAACGAGCGGGTTGGCCGACGTCCCCAGCGCGATCACGGCCATCTGGATCGGCGTCTCGAACTCCGAGCCGGGGATCTCCTTGGGCGATCGGCGGCCCGAGGCGTCGGGCTCGCCCAGCTCCATCCGGACGCAGCGCACGCCCGAGACGAACCCGTCGGCGTCGCCGAGGAAGGCGACCGGGTTGGTCAGCGTCATCAGGGCGATCCCCTCCTGCTTGGCGTGCTTCAGCTCCTCGGCCCGGGCGGGCATCTCGGCCTCGGAGCGGCGGTAGATCAGGTAGCTGGTCCGCGCGCCCAAGCGGCAGGCGGTTCGGACGGCGTCCATCGCCGTGTTGCCGCCGCCGACGACCGCCACGTCGCGGCCCCGGCAGTCGAAGACCGGCTCGTCGCTCTCGGGGAAGGCATCGGCCCGCATCAGGTTCACCCGGGTCAGGAACTCGTTCGCCGAGTAGACGCCGTTCAGGTGCTCTCCGGGGACGTCCAGGAACTTCGGCAGCCCCGCGCCGGTGGCGACGAAGACGGCGTCGTAGCCCTCGTCGGCCATCAATTCGTCGATGGTGACCGTCTTGCCGATCACGACGTTGGTCTGGAATTCGACCCCCATCATCCGCATGGCGTCGACCTCGTGGCGGACGATCTCCTTCGGGAGCCGGAACTCGGGGATGCCGTACAAAAGGACGCCGCCGATGGCGTGCAGCGCCTCGAAGACCGTCACCGCGTGGCCCTGCCGGACGAGGTCTCCTGCCGCGCTGAGCCCCGCCGGGCCGCTGCCGACGATCGCCACCTTCTTGCCGGTGGCCAGGGGCCGCTCGGGCAGGCCGACGCGGCCGGTCCGGCGCTCGTAATCGGCGACGAACCGTTCGAGGTAGCCGACGCCCAGGGGCTCGAATTTGTTGCCCAGGATGCAGCAGCCTTCGCACTGGGTCTCCTGCGGGCAGACCCGGCCCGTGATCGCCGGCAGGATGTTGTCCTCGCGGATCTTGGCGGCCGCGCCCAGGAAGTCGCCGGCGACGATCAGATCGACGAAGTCCTTGACCTTCACCCCCACCGGGCAGCCCGAAGTGCACTTGGGATTCGCGCAGGAGAGGCAGCGCAGGGCCTCGGTCGCGGCCCCCATGACGGTCAGGCCCTGGTTGACCTCCTCGAAGTTCGTCCGCCGCCGGGCCGGGTCCTGCTCGGGCATGGGCTGCCGGGGGATCTTCATCCGATCCTTCTTCGACAGCGGGGGGGCGGGGACGGCGGGGTCGGGCGTCTCGGCGTTCATGATCGGCGGGCCTCCGCGCGGACTTCCGGGTGCTCCCACTCCAGGCGGCACGACTCGCGGACGCGGTCCAGGTCGCGTTCGGGGTCTTCCAGGAACCGCCTGAGCGACTCGGACTCGTTCGAGAGATAGGTCCGGTTGCGGCGGACGAGCGTCTCGAAGTCGATCTCGTGGGCGTCGAACTCGGGGCCGTCCACGCAGGCGAACCGCGCCCCGGCGGTGGTGAGCACCCGGCAGCCGCCGCACATGCCGGTGCCGTCCACCATCAAAGAGTTGAGGCTGACGACCGTCTTGATCCCCTTCGGCCGGGTCGTCTCGGCGACCGCCTGCATCATGCGGGTGGGGCCGATCGCCAGCACCAGGTCGATCGCCCGGCCCGACTCGATCAGCTCGCGGAGGACCTCGGTCACGAACCCCTTGCGGGCGTAGCTGCCGTCGTCGGTCGTCACCAGCAGTTCGTCGCTGATCGCGCCGATCTCGGCCTCGAGGATCACCAGCTCCTTGTTGCGGGCGCCGACGATCGACACGACGTGGTTGCCGGCCTCCTTCATGGCCTTCGCAGTCGGGTAGGCGATGGCCGCCCCCAGGCCCCCGCCGATGACGACGACCGTGCCGAAGGCCTCGACGTGCGAGGGCGTCCCCAGCGGCCCGACCAGGTCCAGGATCGCGTCGCCGGGGCCGAGCATGTTGAGGAGCTTGGTCGTCTTGCCGACCCCCTGGACGATCAGCGTGACCGTGCCGCGATCGGGGTCCGAATCGGCGATCGTCAGCGGGATCCGCTCGCCGTGATCGTGCAGCCGGAGGATGACGAACTGGCCGGCCTTGCGCTTCCTCGCCACGCGCGGGGCCTCGATCACGAAACGCTTGACGTCGGGTGCGAGGAACTCGGCCTCGACGATCGGGAACATGGCAGGGGCCTCGTCGAACGCGAGTCGGGCCGGCGACGACCGGCCGGCGACGACGCCGGATTCGGGGCATGAGCGTTCGTCATGCGGAGGCCCGGGCGAGGGCCTCGGGAAAGTCGACCGGCGTCGGTCAGGAGGCGGCGCCCGGGGTCGCCGGGCCGCCCTTCGCACTGGGGGCACCTTCGATTATGCATCGCCCCGCGCGGGGGGCCTAGCCGAAACCGTCGGGCGCGGCGATTTTGACGGAATCGACCGAAATGATCATCGCGGCCTGTCCGGAGCCGGCGATTCCCCCGGGAATTTGCCCCGGAGTCGGTACAGGGCGATGAGGGCTCGGTCGAGCATCGTCTCGCCGGCGCCGAGGGCGATGGGGGACATCCGGGGGTCGGCCCCGTAGCCCCCTTCGGAGGCGGCCTCGATCGTCGGGAAGTAGAGGAGGTGGCCGTTGCAGTAGCCCAGGACGAGGGCGTGGGGGAGGTCGGCGCGTTCGCGGAGGCGGGTCGCGTGGCGGTGGAAGGGCTCGCCGGGGAGGCCGACGAGGCCGAGCGAATCGCCGAGGAGGGCCGTCGTGGTCTCGGGGGTCACGCCGCCGGCGAACTCGTCCGCCACGTTCGCCACCAGCTCGGGGAAGAAGGCCCGGCCGTAGAGGATGCGGTTCAGGGGGTTGGCCAGGTCGAGCCGGGCGTCGAACCGATGCGACTCGACCGCCACGCCGATCGCGGGCCGGACGGCCTCGGCGGACCGGGCCTGCTCGGCCGCCTCCAGGGCGGCGAGGCCGAGAACGCGGCCGAAGGCGTCCGCCCCCTCGACGCCGGCCGGCGCGTTCGGGCTCATGTCCCCGCCGGCCCCCTGGAGGAACACGCAGGGGGCGCTCAGGCCTTCCTCGACCGTCGCCCGCAGCGCGCCCGGGTAGTCGGCCGAGAACCGGAGGTCGTCCCCCGCCCGCATGACCGGATGGGCGGCGAAGTGGACGACCGCGGCCAGGGGCGAACCGTCGGGGCGGTCGAGCCGGATCACGGTGAGCTTCGGGTCGGTGGCCTTCGGCTCCTTCTTCGTGTGCCGGTTGCGGTTGAGCGTCAGGTCCTTCGCCGCCGCCCGGATCGCGACCGGTTCGAGCCGGTCGTCGGCCTCCAGGATCGCGCCGGCCAGTTGATCGGGGAGGTCGCGGGCGTAGGCGACGGCGTCGTCGAACTTTCCGCGGCCGCGGCCGGGCTCGTCGGTCAGCTCGATCACCGGGCCGTGGTGGGTGTGGCTGCCGCAGAGGAGGACGGCGACGATCCCCCTGGGGGCGACGGCCTCGCGGATCCTCGCCGTCATGGCCGGAGTCGGGCCGCGGCCCAGGTCCATCCCGACGATCGCCAGCTTCTTCCCCCCCGCCTCGACGACCACGGTCCGGGCCAAAAGTCGGTCCCGGACGCCCGTCGAGAGGACGTCGTGTCGCGCGCCGTAGCCCCACATGGGCGTGGGCTTCGGGGGCGTGACGTCGCGGTCGGCGACGCCCGCCCGGAACGTCGGCGGGGGCTCCTCGGCCGGCGTGGGGGGGGTGAGCAGGGCGGCGGCGAGGCCGAGCAGGCCGACGAGTCCCGGGGTGTTCCGCACGCTCATGGGAGGTCCCTCCGAGTCGGCGGGAGAGGTCCCCCCGCCCGCCAAAACGCCCCGGGTCGAGCGTCGACCCTTGCAAGGGCGTCACGGCCTAGTAAAATAGTCGTACCGCGTCGCGCGGGACGCATGTCTCGGCCCCCGCAGCGCCAGGAGCCTCGGGCCTCCGGCCTGCATCGTCGATTTCCGAGGGCGGATCGTCGCCCCAACTGTTCAAGACGTTTTTTAAGCAAGCTGTCGAAATTCGCCGCATGCGTCGAATCGAACCGCCGCGAGGTCTCGCGACGATCGACCGCGCCTGGCGGTCGCGAGGGCCCCGAGGATCGAGGGGCGTCGCATCATCTTTGATTGGCGGAGGCCTTGTTCATGGCGGAAAAGACCTCGGATTCACCCGTCCGGATCATCGGCAGCCGGGAGCTGCACCAGAACCTGCCGGGCATCCTCCGGGAGCTGGAGAACGACAAGGTCCGCTACGTCCTCACCGTCCACGGCAAGCCCCGCGCGGTCCTGGTCGGGGCCGAGCCCTACCTCGGCATGATCCTCGACGGCCGGAAGTCGAGCGAGGCCCTCGTCGGCCTGCAGCTCACCGCGCTTTTGGGCGGCGACCTGGGCTCCGTCCCGCTCGATGACCTGGAGCGGGCCCTCGACCCCCGTCAGGACTGACGCCGGCGGCCGAGGCGAGGACCCCCTCCCCTCCCCTCGCTCATTCGGCCAGGCCCGCCTCCACGGCCTCGCGCTCGGCCTCCCGCTTCGAGTTCATCCGGGCGCGGACGAACTCGAACACGGCCGGCAGGACCGAGATGACGATGATCGCCACGACGACCAGCTTGAAGTTCTTCTGGACGATCTCGCGGCCGCCGAACCACCAGCCCCCCACCAGGAACATCGCCACCCAGGCGATGGCCCCGGTGACGTTGTAGAGCGCGAACTTGCCGTAGCTCATCCGGCCGATGCCGGCCACGAACGGGGCGAAGGTCCGCACGATCGGGATGAACCGCGCCAGGATGATCGTCACGGCGCCGTACTTCTCGTAGAACTCGTGCGCGTGGATCAGGTGCTTGCGGTTCAGCAGCCGCGAGTTCTCCTTCGCGAAGACCTTGGGCCCGACGTACCAGCCGATCGCGTAGTTCACCGCGTCGCCCAGGATCGCCGCGACGATCAGGAGGATGGTCAGCGGCAGGAGCTGCACCGGCGCGTCCGGGTGCGCCGCCACCGCGCCGGCCGCGAACAGCAGCGAGTCGCCGGGCAGGAACGGCGTGACGACCAGGCCGGTCTCGGCGAAGATGATCGCGAAGAGGATCACGTAGAGCCAGGGCCCGACCATCTGGGCCATCTGGTTGAGCGACTCCGGGCTGAAATGGATCACGAAATCGACTAGCTGCTGGACAAGCTCCATCATCGGCTCCAAAAGGAGGGGGCGGGGCGGGGCGGTCGAGGCGGGGACGATCCTTCGTCACGGCGAGGGCCGGTCGCCCTGGCGGTTCGATTCGTCGCGCGAGCGGACCGGGAGGCGGACGTTGCGGATCCCGGCCGAGTCGCAGACCGACAACACGTCGGCGAGGTCCTGATAGGCCAACGCGGCCCCGCCGCGGATCATCACGCCCTGGTTGGCGAACCGCGCCCGGGCCCGGCGGAGCAGCACGGCCAGGCCGTCCAGGTCGTGGACTTCCTCGCCGACGCCGACCTTCCCCGGCTCGATCACGGTGAGCACCAGGTCGTCGGGGGCGGCGGTCAGGGGCGCGGCGTCGGCCACTTCCGGGACCTTCACCGCGAACTCGCTCTCGTCCCAATCATACAGGCGGGTGGCCGCCATGAAGAACACCAATAAGCAGAGGATGACGTCCACCATCGGCGTCATGTTGATGAAAGGCGCTTCGTCCTGGGCCTGCAGGCGGCTGGAGAGCATCGAGGGGGCCTCGGGGGTTCCGCCGCGGGCGCGGCCAGGGGGCGGCTTGGCTCAGACGACGCGCGTCTCCTGGGCGGGCCGAGGGGCCTCGTTGGGGAGCCCGGGGGGGATGCGGCGGTCGAGGATCGAGGGCCGGATCGAGTCGCCGGCGACCAGCTCCACGACCTCGCGCGCGTGCTCGTCGACCTCGCGGGTCAGCACGTCGAGGCGGTTGAGCAGATAGTAATACATGCAGACGGCCAGGATCGCGATCGCCAGCCCGAAGGCGGTGGCGATCAGCGCCAGGCTGATCCCCTGGGCCAGCATCTCGCCCCGAGAAGGCCCGGCCTTGCCGCCGAGGGCGTCGAACGACTGGATGATGCCGACGACCGTCCCCAGCAGCCCCAGCAGCGGGCCGAGCGTCGCCATGCCGCTGAGGACCCGGAGGTTCCGCTTCAATTCGAGGACCTCGCCGGCCGAGTCGAAGGCGACGATCTGGCGGATCTCCGCCCCCGGCCGGCCCCAGGCCCGGACGGCGTGGCCGAACACCCGCGCCGCCACGCTGTCGTGCGCCTTGCACAGCTCCAGGGCCCGGTCGCGGTCGAGCTTCCCCGCCGCCAGCCGCTCCAGGAAGCGGTCGACGAACTCGGGCGGGGCGATGCGCTTGCGGCGGAGCGCCAGCAACCGCTCCAGGGCGATCCCCATCGTCAGAATCGAGCACGCGGCCAGCGGCCAGAGCATCGGGTTGGCGGTTAGCAGCAGCCGTCGCATCGCGTTCCGGTCCACCCCCGGCTTGGCGTCGACGCCCGACGGGGCGGACGGCTCGGCCTTCGCCTCCACGACCGGGGTCACGGCGGGGGGGGCCGAGGCGTCCTGCGCCGACGCGGTCCCGATCCCGCCGGCGATCAGGAGGCAGGCGGACGCGGCGAAGAGCCGCAGGGGCGTCGAGCGAAGGCGGGGCATGGAGGCTCCCTCCGGGGGCGTGGTCATCCGAGGCCGATCCGTCGTGGATTCTAACGGACCGGCCGACCCTGTCAATCGAGCCGACCGCGCCGAAACCCGCCGCCGGGCCCGGGTTTGGATGGGCCCGGCGGCCCTTTGGAGGTATCCTGGAGGACCAGCCGAGGAACGAGGAGGAAGACGCCGCAAGAATTCGGAGGACGCGACTCATGAGCGGACTGGATCCCCTCCAGCCGAATCACGGCCACGCCCACCCCCACGCCTTCGGCGACCTTCGGGCCCGCGAGCGCGAAGGGCTGGTGATCGCCAGCCGCCGCAGCATGCTCAAGGCGAGCCTGGCGGGCCTGGCCGGGCTGACCCTGCCCGACCTCCTGCGCCTCCGCGCGTCGGCCTCGGCGACCAAGCCCCCGGGGGGGAAGGCCGTCATTCTCCTCTGGATGGCCGGCGGCCCCAGCCAGATCGACACCTGGGACCCCAAGCCCAACCGCCCGCTGGAGAACCGCGGGCCGTTCGGCGTGATCTCGACCGCCCTGCCCGGCGTCCACATCTGCGAGCACCTGCCGAAGCAGGCGGCGATGCTCGACAAGTTCACGATCATCCGCTCGGTCGACGCCCGCCACAGCAACCACGAGCCGAACAAGGTCTTCCAGACCGCCAACCTCGACGCCGAGCCCCGCCGGAGCCCCAGCAAGGACCTGTATCCGGCCATAGGCTCGATCGTCGCCAAGCACCACGGGCCCAACCGGCCCGGAATCCCGCCGTACGTCGCCTTCCAGACCTCGCGGTCGCACATCGCCTACGGCGGCCACCTCGGGAAGCAGTTCGACCCCTTCATCGCCAACCAGGCGTGCAAGCTGCCGATCTACAACAACGTCGGCGTGGACTCCGGGCGGACGTCGCCCGCCGGGTTCTTCAAGCTCCCCGGCGGCATGACTCAGGAGCGGCTGGTGAGCCGCCAGGCGTTGCTGGAAGACCTCGACGGCCTCCGCCGCGCCCTCGACCACTCGCCCGACGTCGCCGCATTGGACAAGTACGGTCGCGAGGCCGTCGACCTCCTCATCGGCCGCCGCGCCCAGGAGGCGTTCGACCTGGAGAAGGAGCCGCAGGCCGTCCGCGACCGCTACGGCAAGCACCTCTGGTGTCAGCAGGCGCTGCTGGCCCGCCGCCTGGTCGAGGCCGGCTCGTCGTTCATCACGCTCGACCTGAGCTACCACGGGGCGTCGGGCACCTGGGACAATCACGGCGACAACATCCCGCCGTACGGCGGCATCAGCAAGGGGCTCCAGCCGTTGTTGCCCTTGTTTGACCACCTGATCACCACGCTGGTCTCCGACCTCGACGAGCGCGGGCTGCTCGACGACGTGCTGGTGATCGCCATGGGCGAGTTCGGCCGGACGCCGAGGATGGGGACGCAGGGGAGCACCGACGGCCGCGACCACTGGAACGCGGTGATGTCCATGTGCCTCGCCGGCGGCGGCCTCAAGCACGGCCAGGTCATCGGCTCCACCGAGGCCGACGGCGGCCACATCAAGGACCGCCCGGTCACCCCCAGCGACCTCGCCGCCACCATCTACCGCCACATGGGCGTCCCCCTCGACGCCTACTATCAGGACGCCAACCAGCGCCCCCACTTCATCGTCGCCGACAACGGCCAGCCGATCGCCGAGCTGTTCTGAACCGACCCCGGCACGGAGACCGCCCATGCCTTCGACCTTCCTCTTTCTCGCGCTCTCGGCCGTCGCCTGGGCCGACGACGTCCTCGTCCGCAAGGACGTGCCGTACCTCGGCCCCGACCGCGCCGAGAAGCTCGACCTGTATCTGCCCGGGGGCGAGCCGAAGGCCGGTGAACGTCGGCCGGGGATCGTCATCATTCACGGCGGCGGCTGGACCGGGGGCGAGAGGGGGGCGAAGCGCGAGATCGAGATCGGCACGACCCTCGCGCAGCACGGCTACGTCTGCATCAGCATCGACTACGCGCTGGCGAAAGCGGGGAGCCCCACCTGGCCGGGGAACCTGAAGGACTGCAAGCGCGCCGTGCAGTGGCTCCGCAAGCACGCCGACGAGTACCAGATCGACCCCGACCGCATCGGCGCGATCGGCGGCTCGGCGGGGGGTCACCTCACGGCGATGCTCGCGTTGACGGGCCCCGAGGACGGCTTCGAGCCCGAGGAAGACCCCGGCGTCTCCACCCGCATCCGGGCCGCCGTGCCGATGTACGCCCACATGGCCGCCGGGTTCGACCGCGACCACGTCATGTTCCCGTCCAAGCGGAGCGAGGAGCCCGACCTCTACCGCCTCGCCGCGCCCATCAACCATGTCACGAAGGACGACCCGCCGATCCTCCTGCTGCACGGTACGGCCGACACGACGACCCCCCTATTCCACTCGGAACGCCTGGCCGCGAAGCTCCAGGACGTGGGCGTGCCGCACCAACTCGTCATCGTCGAGGGCGCCCCCCACAGCTTCGCGCTGCGGCCTCGCCAGCGCGACCTGAGCGGGCTGGTCGTCGGGTTCTTCGACGATCACCTGAAGGCGACGAAATCCGGCGAGTGACGGACGGGACGGGGAGGCCGGCGTCGGTCTCCGCTTCCGACTCGATCCTCGCGGTCAGTTCGAGGCGACGGCGTAGTCCTGGAACAGCTCGGCCCGCAGGCGCTGCATGATCGCGAGGAAGGTCTCGCGTTCGTACTCGGTGCGGAGGCGGGGCGTCAGGCGATCGACGCAGCCGGCGATCGCGTTCCAGGCCACGGTCAGGGGGACGCCGGCGGCCATCGCCGCGGAGGCGAGGCGGCGGCAGCGGTTGATGAAGACCCGCTCGCGGTCGCAGGTCATCCCGGGCAGGCTCACGATGAACACGCGAGCCCGAATGTGGTCGATCGGCCGTCGATCCTGCGCATGCTTCGACATCCGCATCAGAACGTCTCCAAGCCGGCGAGCCTTCGCCGTGACAGAATCCTTCGAATCACGACCGGGACGATCGTGACGACGAACTCGGACGAGGCGATCCGGTGGCGGAACGCACCCGGCCGGGGACGTCAAACCGTGGAGAGCTTGGAGAGGCTCGAAGCGGCCGACCCGGGGAGGGTGGCCGCGAGCCGTCTGATTCAGCGAATGTGGGTCAGATCAGATGATGCGGCGGGCTGACCGGAAAGGAATCGACTGAGTCGGCGTCGATTCAAAAGAGTGGAGGATAAGGGATTTGAACCCTTGACCTCTTGCATGCCATGCAAGCGCTCTCCCAGCTGAGCTAATCCCCCGTAAGGCGGTTCTGGGGTGAAGTCGACTTCGAGGCTTGTCGGCACTCGTCGTCGCGTCACAGGGGATATATTACCGGGGCCCCCGGCCGAGATCAACGCCGATTTGGCCGCGTTCGCCGGGTTTTTTCCGGCATGCTCACCCCAGGGGCGGGACGTCGGGCCCCTGGATGGCGAAGACGCCGTCGTAACCCCTGCCGGGGACTCCGGAAACCTCCTCGAAGATCACCTGGCAGATGCGCAGGCCGCGCACCAGGCGGACGGTCATCGGGCCGACGTTCCAGATCTCCAGCTGGATCGGGTTGCCGACGAACTCGGGGTCCTGGCCCCGGAAGCCGAAGCCGGCGTGGATGGTTGGCGCGGTGACGTGGACGCCGATCCCGATCCGCGCCAGGCTGCTCTTCCCCTCGACCCTCGCGGCGATCCGCGAGGCGTGGGGGAGCTGGATCTTCTCGATGGTCCAGCCCAGCAGGAACATCCCGGGCTCGACCTCGAAGCCCTCGGTGCAGTCTTCCTCGTGGGCGTGCGCCGAGGCCAGTTCGGTGGCGCTGAAGTTCACGTCGCAGGGGTCGACGACGAACCGCGAGGCCGGCCCTTCCGGGGGCTTCCAGACTTGCAGGCGGGCGTCGAGCCGGAGGTCCAGCGCCGTGGACGACCAGACGCCGGAGGCCAGGTCGTCGGGGGGCGGGGTGATCCGGACCTGCCCGCGCCGGATGGCGGCGTCGATCTCCCGGTCCGAGAGGATCATGAGACGGCCTTCGCCGGCTCGATCTTGCGGAGGTTCCCCATCCGCACCCAGAGCCGGTTGATCCCGGCGTCGGACTCGTGCGGCAGCTCCACCAGGGCGAGCTGCTTGGCCTCGTCCACGCCGATCAGGCCGACCGGGAGGTACGACTTGCCGTCGACCTCGGCGAGGAACCCGGCCTCCACGCGGAGGTGGTGGCGGTCGCCGTAGACGTCCGGGACGGCCGCCGTCCGCTCCGAGGGCCGCAGCCCCGCCCCGACCTCGCAAAGGACTTCCCACATGATGTTCCGGCTCCCGGCACGAGTCGACGATCGGGCGGTGTATGCACGATCAGTCTAACCCCCCGGACGCGGGTTGCAAACGGCGGGGTCGGATCGCCCGCGCCGGGGGTTCGGGATCTGCCGATCAGCCGCTGATGGCCCGCTTGTCGACGGCCATCGCCGCCTCGCGGACGACCTCGCTGAGGGTCGGGTGGGCGTGGCTGGTGCGGGCCACGTCCTCGGCCGAGCCGCCGAACTCCATCACCGCCACCAGCTCGGCGATCATGTCGCTGGCCCGCGCGCCGACGATGTGGGCGCCCAGCAGTCGGTCGGTCTCGGCGTGGGCCAGCAGCTTCACGACCCCTTCGACCTCGTCCATCGCCTTGGCCCGGCCGTTGGCCATGAACATGGACTTGCCGACGCGGTAAGGGACCCCTTCCTCCTTCAACTGCTCCTCGGTCCGGCCCACGCTGGCCAGCTCGGGCCAGGTGTAGACGACGTTGGGGATCGTGTTGTAGTCGACGTGCCCGGCCTTGCCGACGAGCAGCTCGGCGAAGGCGACCCCCTCGTCCTCGGCCTTGTGGGCGAGCATCGGCCCGGCGATCAGGTCGCCGAGGGCGGAGATCGTCGGGACGTTGGTGCGGAAGTGCTCGTCGACCGGGACCTTGCCGGTCTTCGGGTCGGCCTTCACGCCGGCCTTGTCGAGGTCCAGGCCCTCGGTGTAGGCCCGCCGGCCGACCGAGACCAGGATCTTGTCGCAGGGGAACTCCAACTCCTCCCCCTTGGCGTTCGTCGCCTTGACGATGGCGCCGTCGGGCTTGATGGCGGCCCCGGAGACCTTGGTCTCCAGGTGGAACTCCAGACCTTGCTTGGCCAGGCTCTTGCGCAGGGCTTCGCCGATCTCGACGTCCGAGGAGGGCACGATGCGCGGGAGGAACTCGATCACGGTGACCTTGGCGCCCAGGCGGCGCCAGACCGAGCCCAGCTCCAGGCCGATCGCCCCGCCGCCGACCACGACGAGGTGCTTGGGGACGGCGTCGAACGCCAGGGCCTCGGTCGAGCTGACGACGGTCTTGCCGTCGAACGGCAGGAAGGGCAGGTTGATCGGCGCGGAGCCGGTGGCCAGCAGGATGTGGCCGGCCTCCAGGTCGACGTCCTTGCCGTCGTTCCCGGTCACCCGCACGGTCGTCGGCGAGGTCAGCTTCGCCGCGCCGAAGACGGGGGTGATCTTGTTCTTGCGGAACAGGAAGGCGACGCCGTCGGTCAGCCCCTTGACGACCTGATCCTTGCGCTTGTGCATCGTCGGTAGGTCGATGCCGAGGTTGTCGAGCTTGATGCCGTGCTTGGAGAACTTGGCTTCGGCCAGATGGTACAGCTCGCTGGAGTCCAGCAGGGCCTTGCTGGGGATGCAGCCGATCCGCAGGCAGGTCCCCCCCAGGGCGTCCGCCTTCTCGACGCACGCCACCTTGAGCCCGAGCTGCGCCGCCCGGATCGCCGCCACATAACCGCCGGGGCCCGCCCCGATCACGACCAGGTCGTACCGTTCCGCCACCGCGTGTTCCTCTTTCTTGGCTCGGCCGGGCCGAGGGTCGGCGGGGCCGCTCTGGGGGGTCGGGCCTTCGATTCGTTTCGAAGAAAAGGCCCCGGACGGGCCCGCGCGGGGCCGGTCCGAGGCTGTGAGGTCTTCGGTTTCGTCAGATCGCCAGGAGCAGGCGTTCGGGATCTTCGAGGCAGTCCTTGATCCGGACGAGGGTGCTGACGGCCTCGCGGCCGTCGATGATCCGGTGGTCGTACGAGAGGGCCAGGTACATCATCGGGCGGATGACGATCTGGTCGTCGACGACGACGGCGCGCTTCTTGATGGCGTGCATCCCGAGGATGCCGCTCTGGGGCGGGTTCAAAATCGGGGTCGACAACAGCGAGCCGAAGACGCCGCCGTTGGTGATCGTGAACGTCCCGCCTTGCAGGTCGTCGACGCCGATGGCGCCCTTGCGGGCCTTGTCGGCGAAGACGCCGATCGCCTTCTCGATGTCGGCGAACGAGAGCTGGTCGGCGTCGCGGATGACGGGGACCATCAGCCCGCGCTCGGTGCTGACGGCCACGCCGATGTTGAAGTAGTTGTTGTAGACGATCTCGTTCCCCTCGATCCGGGCGTTGACCGCCGGGAACGCCTTGAGGGCCTCGATCGTCGCCTTGATGAAGAAGGACGAGAAGCCCAGGCCGACGCCGTGGGCCTTCTGGAACGCCTCCTTATATTTCGCCCGGGTCGCCATGACGCGGGTCATGTCGACCTCGTTGAAGGTCGTGAGGATGGCGGCGGTCTGCTGGGCCTCGACCAGGCGCTGGGCGATCCGCTGGCGGAGTCCGCTCATGCGCTCGCGGGTCTCGCGGCCTTCCTTCGCCGGCGCCGGCTTCGGGGCCGGCGGGGCCGGGGCCTTGGCTTCGGCCGGGGCCGGCGACGTGGCCGGCTCGGCGGCCTTGGCGGACGCGCCGGAGGAGGCGTGGGCGAGCACGTCCCCCTTGGTGAGCCGACCCCCCTTGCCGGTCCCCTCGACCTGGGACGGGTCGACGTCTTCCTCGGCCACCACCCGGCGGACGGCCGGCGAGAGGTGCTCGGCCCCCTGGTCGGGCTTGGCGTCGGCCTTGGGCTGGGGCGTGGGCGCGGGCTTGGAGTCGGCCTTCGCCTCGGCGGCGGGCTTGGCGTCGGCCTTGGGCTCGGGCTTGGAGTCCGCGGCGGGGGCGCCCGAGGGGTCGATGACGCCGACGGACGAGCCGATGGCGACGGTGTCCCCCTCGGCGGCCTGGACCTTGAGGACGCCCGAGGCCGGCGCGGGGACGACGTTGGTCGCCTTGTCGGTCTCCAGCTCGAAGAGCGGGTCGCCGGCCTTGACCGTCGAGCCGTCGGCGGCGAGCCACTTGGCGAGGATGCCTTCGGAGATCGATTCACCGACCCCGGGGACGCTGATCGGAACGGCGGCGGACATCTTTCAACGGACTCCTTCCCGCGACCCGGCGACGGCCAGGGAGCGGACGGGGGTTGCGGTGACGAGGTGCGGCACGGCGGCGCCGAGGGCCGCCTCGACCAGCTCGGACTGCTCGCGGTCGTGGACCAGCTTCGAGCCGGTCGCCGGGCTGGCGCTGGCGTCGCGGCCGACGTACTGGAAGGGGACGCCCATCAGCTCCTCCAGCCGGGGGGCGACGAACGTCCAGCAGCCCATGTTCTGCGACTCCTCCTGGACCCAGACCCAGTCGCGGACGTCCGGGTAGGCGTCGAGGATCCGCTTCAGCTCGGCGGCCGGGAACGGGTAGGGCTGCTCCAGGCGGACGATCGCGACCTCTTGCTCCTTGCCCAGCTCGGCCCGACGGGCGGCCAGGTCGTAGTAGACCTTGCCGGAGCAGAGCAGGAGCCGGCGCGCCTTCTTGGGGGCGGCCGGGTCGTCGAGCACGTCGTGGAACCGGCCGACGACCAGCTCGTCGACGGGGGAGACGGCCTCCTTGCGGCGGAGCAGGCTCTTGGGGGTCATGACGATCAGGGGGCGGCGGAAGTTCCGCAGCACCTGCCGCCGCAGCATGTGGAAGTACTGGGCCGGCGTCGAGGGGACGCAGACCTGCATGTTCTCCTCGGCGCAGAGCTGGAGGAACCGCTCCAGGCGGGCGCTGGAGTGCTCGGGCCCCTGCCCTTCGTAGCCGTGGGGCAGGAGCATGACCAGGCCGCTGCCGCGGCCCCACTTGGACTCGGCCGAGGCGATGAACTGGTCGATGATCACCTGGGCGCCGTTGGCGAAGTCGCCGAACTGGGCCTCCCACATGATCAGCATGTTGGGCTCGTCGAGCGAGTAGCCGTAGTCGAACCCGAGCACCGCCGCCTCGGACAGCAGGCTGTCGTAGACGCAGAACTGGGCCTGGCCGCCCCCCAGGTTGTTCAGCGGGACCCAGGGCTGGCCGTTCTGCTGGTCGATCAGGACGGCGTGCCGCTGGCTGAACGTCCCCCGGCGGCTGTCCTGGCCGCTGAGGCGGACCGGGATCCCCTCCTGCAGGAGCGTCCCGAACGCCAGCGACTCGGCGAACGCCCAGTCGATCCCGCCCCGCTCCTCCAGGACCTTCACGCGGTTCTTGAAGATGCGGACCAGCTTGTGGTTCGGCGTGAACCCGGCCGGCGGGTCGACGGCGACGGCCGCGATCTTCCCGAGCGCCTCGTACGAGGCCCCGGTCTCGATCGGGTCGAACGAGAAGGCGGGCGAGAGGTCGGCCCACGGGCCGCTGGAGTAGCCGGGCGGGACCGTGCGGGGCTCGACCCCCTCGCGCTTGACCTCCTCGAAGACCTGCTGGAGCTTCTCGGCGAAGGTCTCGGCGATCGTCTCCGCCTCCTTGCTCGACAGCTCGCCGGACATCACCAGCTGCTCGGTGTACAGCTCGCGGATGCTGATCCGGTTGTTGATGTTGTCGTACATCACCGGCTGGGTGAACGCCGGCTCGTCCCCCTCGTTGTGGCCGTGGCGGCGGTAGCAGACCATGTCGATGACGACGTCGCGGCCGAACTGCTGGCGGAAGTCGGCCGCCAGCTCGCCGACGAAGAGGACCGCCTCGGGGTCCTCGCCGTTGACGTGGAAGATCGGCACCTCGATCATCTTGGCCACGTCGGTGCAGTACCGGGTCGACCGGCCGTCGACCGGCGCGGTCGTGAAGCCGATCTGGTTGTTCACGACGATGTGGATCGTCCCGCCCGTGCGGTAGCCCGGCAGCTGCGACAGGTTGAGCGTCTCGGCCACCAGGCCCTGGCCGGCGAACGCGGCGTCGCCGTGGATCAGGATCGGCATCCCGAGCTTCCGCAGGGCGTCCTTGGCCCGCCGCTGCTTGGCCCGCATCCGGCCCTCGACCACCGGGTTGACCGCCTCCAGGTGGCTGGGGTTGGGGGTGAGCGTCAGGTGGACCGTCTTCCGGTCCTGGGTGACGTGCTCGGCCGAGAAGCCCAGGTGATACTTCACGTCGCCGTCGCCGGCGACCGTCTCGGGCATGTTCCCCTCGAACTCGCTGAAGATCAGCCCGTACGGCTTGTGGAGGATGTTCGCCAGGACGTTGAGCCGCCCCCGGTGGGGCATCCCCATGACGATCTCCTGCACCCCCAGGCCGCCGGCCCGCTCGATGATCGCGTCCAGGAGCGGGATCAGCATCTCGCCCCCTTCGAGCGAGAACCGCTTCTGCCCCACGAAGTTCTTGTGGAGGAAGGTCTCGAACAGCTCGGCTTCATTCAGCTTGTAGATGATCCGCCGCTTCTTCTTCAGGTCGAAGCGGGGGTGGTTGCGCACCGGCTCCATCCGCTCGAAGAGCCAGCGGCGGATCTCCAGGTCGCGGATGTGCATGAACTCGACGCCGATCGTCCGGCAGTAGGTCTCGCGCAGGACCTTGATGATCTCGCGCAGGGTGCCGTGCCGCTCCTCGCCGAGCTTGCTGTAGAAGTCGCGGTCGAGGTCGGCCTCGGAGAGCCCGAAGGTGGGCAGCTCGAGCTGCTCGTCCGACTTGCCCCGGGGGGAGAGCTTCAACGGGTCGAGGTCGGCCAGGTTGTGGCCCATCTCGCGGTAGGCGTCGACCAGCCGGGTCACGGCCTTGACGGCCTGCTGGGCGGGGGGGGGGGCGTCGCCGTACGCCGCGGCGTACGGGTTCAGGAGCGAGGCTCCGAGGTCGTAGCCCTCGAAGAAGTTCCGCCAGGACTGGTCGACCGAGGCGGGATCCTCCCGCCACCGTCGCTGATACTCCTCGACCAGGTCCAGGTTCGCTCGGCTCACGACCGACGTGGGTGTCATCGAAATGGATCTCCTGGCCGGCCCGGGCGCCTGGGCCTCGGGGCGGGCCGCGGACTTGACGTTGGTTGGCCGAGCCCGGGGGCCCGGCCCCCCCCGCGGGGGGGGCCGGCCGACCGATCTCGGGAATGCGACCGGACCCTCAAGGAGGCGCGCGACGCCCCGCCTCCGCCCTTCGCGAACCCGGCGCGCGACGGCCCGGCGGGCGTCCGGCGCGCCCGTTCGGTCGTCTCGTTTCGCCTTCGCCGCAACACCACGGGCGACTCCATCGCCATGCCGTCATAGTCGCTCGATCCAAGATCGGTTCGCGAACTTCTCCGCACGCAGAGTTTCGAGCAGATCTTGTGGGACATCCGACGTCGTAGTGAGAAGAGTGGAGCGGGACCACGCCGAGCGGATCGATTCGATTGAAATTCTACGACGCAGGGGGAGATTCATCAAGAAGTCCTCGTGCGTCCGCCCCCCCCGATAATCGGGCTGACGCCCCGGAATCCGCAAATAGCGGGTGATCCGGGCGATCGGAAAATCGTGGAGGATCGTCGCGTGCACCAGCAGCCGCCGCCGCAGCCGCCGTTGGGCGCTCCCCGAGAACTTCCGGCCGGCGATCGTCAGGTCGCCCGAACCCTTCACCTCGACCGCCGGCCCCAGGGCGCGCAGCGACTCGGCGATCCGGCCCAGCACGTACGCCTGGGCCCCGTCCACCGTGACCAGCTCCGGGGCGGAATCCATCGCCAGGACGACCGCGACGTTCACCGCCCCGGGCCCGATCAGCACTGTGCCGCCGCCGCTGGCCCGACGCGCGATCGCCACCCCGTCGGCCTCGCAGGCCGCCACGTCCACCTCGTCGCGAAGCCGCCGGGAAGACCCCAGCACCACGGCGAAATCCGGCTGCTCCCAGAAGCGGATCAGGGGGGGGCCGTCGCGCTCGTCGGCGTCGACCAGCATCGCCTCGTCGAGCGCGAGATTCTCGAAGACGGTCGGCAGCGTGAGTTCGAAGGGATGAGGGGGCACGCCGCGGGGCCTTCCTGCAATGCTTGGCGCCGCTGCTCGAGGCGGCCCGGGCGCGGCCCTCCCCCGGGGACGGGGGGGAGGGTCGCGGTCCCGCTCGGGTCAGAAGCTCTCTTCGGCGTCGATCCGGAAGACCTGGTGGCATTCGGTGCAGGTCTTGTTGATGGTGTTGAGCTGGTCCTTGGCGTCCTTCTGGGTGGAGTCGGCCTTGGCGGCGATCTCGGCCAGCTTCTCGGACTCCTTGGCCCAGAGGTCCATCAGCTCGTCCCACTTCTTGACGGGGTCGGCCTGGCCCTTGGCGGCCTTGGCGGCGTCGTTGAGCGGCTTGGACTCCTTGGCGAGCTTCGCCCAGTCCTTCGCCGCGTCCTCGACCTCCTTCTGCGACTTCTTGTAGGAGGCGACGTTGCGGGTGCCCTTGGTGATGATCGCCTTGTTCTTCTGGACCTTCTCCATGATCTGGCCCAGCGGGGACGCGTCGTCGTCGGCCGGCTCGGAGAAGGCGGTCGCGCCAAGGCCCAGCCCGAAGGCCAGGGTGGCGGCCAGGGCGATCCATTTCCGCTGCATCATCGGTTCTCCTCGGAACGGGGGAAATCGGGGCGGACCGTGGGGACGGAAAAAAGGGGTGGGTGCGATACGAGGGCCGAAACCTCGCCGTTCGGTCCGGGGAACCTTAATCTATCCCGCGCGGGCGGTTCGATCAAGCACGGGGGGGCCCGGCTCCCGCCGGCCTCGGGGGCGGAGGCGCCTTGCCGGCGTCGGCGTCGCTCGGCGATGATTTCCCGGCAGGCGCATCGGTTTCGGGGCGACTCCCCCCTGGGTTCTCTTTCTGCGGACGGACATGAGCGAGCCACTGAATTATCGATCGGCGGGCGTGGACCTGACCACTTATGACGAGACGATGGCTCGCCTCCCCCCCCTGATGCGCCGGACGTTCACGCCCCGGGTCATGGAATGGAAGGACGGATTCGCCGGCCTCTTCCGGCTCGACGCCAAGATCGGCCTCCTCTCGCGCACCTACCGCGACCCGGTCCTGGTGGCCTCCACCGACGGCGTGGGGACCAAGCTGAAGCTCGCCGTGGCGACCGGCCGGCACGACACGGTGGGGATCGACCTGGTGGCGATGTCGGTCAACGACTGCCTCTGCGCCGGGGCGGAGCCGCTGATCTTCCTCGACTACGTCGCCATGAGCAAGGACGACCCCGAGCTGACCGCCCAGGTCGTCAAGGGGATCAGCGACGGCTGCATCGACGCCGAGTGCGCCCTGATCGGCGGCGAGACGGCGATCCTCCCCGAGTTCTACCAGCCCGGCGAGTACGACCTCGCCGGCTTCTGCCTCGGCGTCGTCGAGCGCAAGCGGCTGCTGGACGGCCAGGACGTGCGGGTCGGCGACAAGGTCATCGGCCTGGCCTCGTCCGGCCTGCACTCCAACGGCTACAGCCTGGCCCGCAAGATCGTCCTCGACCACGCCGGCTTCAAGCTCGACGACCGCGTCGACGCCCTCGGCTGCACCGTGGCCGACGAGCTGCTCCGGCCGACCCGGATCTACACCCGGCCCCTGAAGGAAGTCTATCGCCGCTACCGGGTGAAGCGGATCATCCACGCCATCGCCCACATCACCGGCGGCGGCCTGATCGACAACCCCCCGCGGATCCTCCCCGAGGGCTGCGGCATGCGCCTGAAGAAGGGCTCCTGGCGGGTCCCCCCGGTCTTCACCTGGATGCAGGAGCTGGGCGGGGTGACCGACGAAGAGATGTTCCGCGTCTTCAACATGGGGATCGGGATGGTGATCGTCGCGGCGGACTACTACGCCGAGTCGATCGTCCGCCACCTCAATCAGGAGGCCGAGATCCCCGCCTGGATCATCGGCGAGGTGGTCCCCGGCTCCCGAGAGGTCGAGTGGGCGTGAAGCCCGCGCGGATCCCGAGGGGCTCCCGAGCCTCGTGGGGACGCGACGGCGCGAGGTCTCGAAAGGGATGGGCCGCTTCCTCCTGGCCGTCGCCGTCGCCTTCGCCTGCGCGGCGGCGGCCCCGTTGCTGAATGGACGCTCGCGGGTCCGCCTCGCCGGTCGGCGGGCCCGGTGGTGCGCGCCGGCGATCCTCGCCGCCCCGCTGCTCATCCCGCCCGACCGCGTGGGGCTGCGGGCGGCGGCGGCCGTCCTCGCGGCCGACCTCGCGCTGAAGGTGCTGGACTTCTTCCCACGAGGGACCGGCCGCGGACCCGCGGGATATCGCGAGTACGTCCGGTTACTCGTCCCCTTCCCGATCTTCGCGGTCGTCTACCCGGCCCACAAGCGACGACTCCCCCGCCCGGACGCCCCAGGCCCCCACGTCGCGCGGGTCCTGGCCGGGACCGCCGGCTTCGTCGCGGCGCTCTCGGTCCTGCACGCCCTCTCGTCCATGGAGTGGCTCCCGGCCGATTTCGCGGCCGCCCACGCGGCGAGGCTCGTCCTCTTCGTGGTGGCGATCGAGTCCCTCTCGCAGGCCCTCTTCGGCCTCGAACGCCTGGCCGGCTACGACACGACGCCGATCGTCCGGGACGCCTACCGCTCGCGGACCGTCGCCGAGTTCTGGCGGCGCTGGAACCCGCGGGTCCACGAATGGCTCCTGCGGCACGTCTTCCGGCCGGCCGGCGGCCGACGCGCGCCGATCCGCTCGACGTTCGCGGTGTTCCTCGTCAGCGGCCTCTTCCACGAGGTCATGTTCGGGATGGCGACCTCGCGGTTCGACGGCCTGCAACTGGCGTTCTTCCTGGCCCAGATACCCGCGGTGCTGGCGTCGGGCCTGCTGGAGCGGCTCGCCCGGCAGAACCTCGTCGGGAGGGCCGCGGCGCACGCCCTGACGCTCCTGTTCCTGGCGTCCACCGCGATCCTCTTCTTCCGGAGCCTGGCCCGCGTGTTCCCCAGCGTCCGGTTCGCCTGGTAGCATGCATGCTCCGCTGGGGCTGAAAAGATTCGGGGCGGTGTTGGCCCTTTGCGGCCTCGGACACGTATAATAGACGGACCTATCTCGCTCGGGCACGCGCACGCACATCCACGGAGACGGACGCATGACGGTCGGCGCCCAGACGCGGACGCAGGGCAAGCTCCTGGACTACAAGGAGTTCATCGAGCACCAGATCGCCGTCACCCGGCGACGGATCAAGTACACGGACCTCGTCACCGCCTGCCTGACGCTGGCGGTGGGCGTCGCCCTGGTGCTCTTGATCGAGGTGGTGCTCGACCACGCCTTCGGCCTGCCGGCCTTCGTGCGGCGGATCATCTTGATCGCCGGGACGGTGGCCGCCGCCGGCTTCGTCATGCTGCGGATGATCCGGCCGCTCCTGATGTCGATCAACACCCTCTACGCCGCCAAGACGATCGAGGGCGCCGACCCCGAGATCAAGAACAGCCTGATCAACTACCTGGAGATCCGCCGCGATTCGGCCCGCGTGTCGAAGAACGTCATGGCCGCGCTGGAGTCCCGGGCGGTCGCCGACCTCGCCCACGTCGAGATCGAGGAGGTGGTCGACCAGCGTCGGGCGATGCAGGCCGCCTACGCGCTCTGCGGCGTGATAGTCGCCTTCTGCCTCTACGCGGCCATCACCCCCAAGAGCATCCTCGACTCCACCAAGCGCGCGTTCCTCGCCGACGTCGTCCGGCCCACGAACACCAAGCTGGTGAACATCAAGCCCGGCGACAATCGCGAGCTGGCCGAGGTCGTCGCCGGATCCCACGTCCCGTTCTCGGTCGACGTCCAGGGCGTGCGGCCCGGCAAGGTCAAGCTCCACTACAGCGCCGACGGCGGCAAGTTTTACGCGGTCAAGGAGTTCGAGCCGGGCAAGAACTACTACGACCCCTGGTCGGTCACGCTGTCGAATCTTCAGCAGAGCCTGGACTACTACGTTTCCGCCAACGACGCCGAGTCGCTCCACTACGAGCTGAAGGTCCTGCCGGCGCCGATGGTCGAGACGGTCTCGGTCGATTACGAGTTCCCCGGCTACACCGGCCTCCCCCCCCGCGCGAACATCGAAGGGGGCAACGTCGAGGCCGTCGAGGGGACCATCGTCACCGTCCACGCCCGCACCAACGAGCCGGCCAAGGCGGGCTCGCTGAACCTGACCGCCGGGGCCTCGGCCGCGATGACGGTCTCGGAGGCCGACGCCCACGCGATCACTGGCAAGTTCAAGGTCGAGAAGACCGGCACCTACACGATCAACTTCCGGACGACCGGCGGCCAGCTCAACCCCAACCCGGTCGTCTACGACATCCTGGCCCTCCCCGACCGCCAGCCCGCGGCGCGGTTCGTCAGGCCCGAGCGCAGCGGCGTGAAGGTGCCGGCGAACGTTCCGGTCGACCTCGGCATGACCGGCGACGACGACCACGGCGTCAAGGACGCCACCCTCCACGTCATGCTCGGCGACGAGTCGCTGGTGACGAAGAACGTCCTGGAAGGCCGTCCGCCGATGCCGGCGTTCGAGGCCGCCGAGACCCTGGACCTCGAACAGCTCAAGGTCCCCGCCGGCTCGACCCTCACCTACTGGCTGGCCGTCCGCGACAACCGCGAACCGACCTCCAACCGCATCGAGACCCCGCGCTGGACCCTGGACGTCGGCGAGCCCGTCGCCCCCCAGGAGAAGCAGGAGATCGAGCAGCGCCAGGCCGAGGAGCGCGAGCGTCGCGAACGCGAGGCCCGCGAAAACCAGCCCCCGCCCCCCGCCGACCAGCCCCCGCAGCAGGACCCGACGGCCCAGCCCGACCAGCCGCCTTCCGAGCCGGGCGACCAGGCCGAACAGGGCCCGAGCCGCCCCGAAGGCGACGCCCCCCGCCAGGACCGCGGCGAGAACGCCCGCGGCACCCAGCCCGGCGACGCCGACCGCGAGGATCCCAACGCCCCGGCTAGTGAGGACGGCCAGCCCGGCGACGCCGACCGCGACCCCGGACAGGCCCCGGACCCTGCCGAGACGTTGCGGCGCATGAAGGAGACGCTCGAAAAGAGGCAGGAGAAGGGCCCCGACCAGCCCCAAGGCCAGCAGCCGAACCAGGGCGCCCCCGGCGACGGCCAGCCTGATGCGGGCGACCGTCCCGACGCCCCCCCGCAAGGCCAGCGCCCCCGCACCCAACAGCCCGACGCCGCCCCCGGCGCGAACCCGAACCAGCCCCAGCCCCCGCGTCAGCCCGGAGACAACGACCCGGCCGCCGAGGTCAACCCCGGCCAGCGCGACCAGAAGCCGCCCCAGCCCGACGACAACTCTGATCAACGGCAAGGCCAGCAGGGCCAGGCCGGCGACCAGCAGAAGGGCCAGCAAGGCCAGCAGGGCCAGGCGGGTGACCAGCAGAAGGGCCAGCAAGGCCAGCAGGGCCAGCAGGGCCAGGCCGGCGACCAGCAGAAGGGCCAGCAAGGCCAAGGCCAGCAGGGCCAGCAGGGCCAGGCCGGCGACCAGCAGAAGGGCCAGCAGGGCCAGCAGGGCCAGGCCGGCGACCAGCAGAAGGGCCAGCAGGGCCAGGCTGGTGACCAGCAGAAGGGCCAGCAGGGCCAGGCTGGTGACCAGCAGAAGGGCCAGCAGGGCCAGGCTGGTGACCAGCAGAAGGGCCAGCAGGGCCAAGGCCAGCAGGGCCAGGCGGGTGACCAGCAGAAGGGCCAGCAAGGCCAGCAGGGCCAGGCCGGCGACCAGCAGAAGGGCCAGCAGGGCCAGGCCGGCGACCAGCAGAAGGGCCAGCAG
>NZ_JAALJI010000180.1 GCF_011064595.1 Paludisphaera soli
ATCGTCGAGTCGCGCGGTCCTGGCTCGCGGATCGAGCGAGCTATACTCGCCGAACCTCGGATCGGCCGTCAACCCGACCGGAGCGGCCGACCCATCCGGTTCCCGCGCGAGCATTCGGGGGGCCTCGGCCTGGCCGGGGCCGGGTCGAGGGCGTAATCTCGGACGTCCCGACGGCTCGTCGCGGGCGCCCGGCCCCGGGGCGGCCTCGCGATCGACCGCCGAGGCGGCGGCCTGCGGGGCGTGTGAAGATCGATCCACGGCGCGGCCGTGGCGCGAGGCGAGGGGC
>NZ_JAALJI010000181.1 GCF_011064595.1 Paludisphaera soli
TCGCAAATGACCCAGTAGTGGAACCGGGCAAGATCAGCGGTCGCTTGTCCGAAAGGACCGGTCTTCCCTTTCGCGGCACGTCAACGTCGCCCTTTCCCCCGTGGTTGGATCCTGCCGGACCGTGGAGGCGAATGTCCTCCGATCGCAGTCGCGAGGGGGCCAAACGCTCGAACGCCAGCCTGTCGGACCCCGAGTTGCTCGGGACCGCGGCGTCGGCGAGCGGAGTCGCGGTGATCCCCTCACGCCGACGTCGAACTCGGGGGACGCATCATTGAAAACGGTAAG
>NZ_JAALJI010000182.1 GCF_011064595.1 Paludisphaera soli
CGCGTCATGAACGTCGAGACCTCGGAGAAGATCGACCTGATCAGCCCCGCGCTGGTGAAGGCCGTCAACGCCATCGAGCCCATCGCCAAGGACCGCAAGGCGGACCGCTACAAGTACGCCGACATCGCCTCGTGCCTCGAGGAGATCCGGCCCATCCTCGCGGCCAACGGCCTGGCCGTGCTCCAGCTCCTCGTGGTGCGGCCCGCCGCGCCGACGGTGGGAGAGGGGGGCGAGGTCGTCACGGAAGACCGCCAGGCGATCACGACGCTGCTGCTGCACGAA
>NZ_JAALJI010000183.1 GCF_011064595.1 Paludisphaera soli
AACGTCGTGAACGTCGAACACTCGGAGCAGATCGACAAGCTCGCCCCCGCGCTCGTGAAGGCGGTGAACGCCATCGAGCCCATCGCCAAGGACCGCAAGGCGGACCGCTACAAGTACGCCGACATCGCGTCGTGCCTCGAGGAGATCCGGCCCATCCTCGCGGCCAACGGCCTGGCCGTGCTCCAGCCCCTCGTGGTGCGGCCCGCCGCGCCGACGGTGGGGGAGGGGGGCGAGGTCGTCTCGGAAGACCGCCAGGCGATCACGACGCTGCTGCTGCACGAG
>NZ_JAALJI010000184.1 GCF_011064595.1 Paludisphaera soli
CCCGACGAACTCGACCGGCTGGTCGCGCTGGTGGGATTCCACTTCGACCCGCTCGGCGTGCCGGACTCGTGGTCGCGCCACGTCCGGACCTGGAGCCTGACCTACCCGGCCTGGTGGATCGAGGCCGTCCTGCCCATCTGCGCCGCCAAGGCGGCCGAGGACCGGTTCACCGGCGAGGGGTTCGGCGGGGCCATCCTGAAACGCTGGGCCAAGTCCGGCGGCCCCCCGGCCAACGTCGTGCCGGTCGAGATCCCGGCGGGCGTCGGCCCGCCCGTCGGC
>NZ_JAALJI010000185.1 GCF_011064595.1 Paludisphaera soli
TCCGACGGGCGGGCCGACGCCCGCAGGGATCTCGACCGGCACGGCGTTGGCCGGGGGGCCGCCGGACCTGGCCCAGCGTTTCAGGATGGCCCCGCCGAACCCCTCGCCGGTAAACCGGTCCTCGGCCGCCTTGGCGGCGCAGATGGGCAGGACGGCCTCGATCCACCAGGCCGGGTAGGTCAGGCTCCAGGTCCGGACGTGGCGCGACCACGAGTACGGCACGCCGAGCGGGTCGAAGTGGAATCCCACCAGCGCGACCAGCCGGTCGAGTTCGTCGGC
>NZ_JAALJI010000186.1 GCF_011064595.1 Paludisphaera soli
TACCCGATGAGAAACCGCTCTATGGGATGTCACGCGCCGGGGCTTCGCGATCCGGGGATCGGGGTGACGGCGTGACATTTCGGACACGACGAAGCGCGCCGAACGAACCCGATCCCTGGGGACTTTCGCATTCGCCATCTCAAGCGGTTGACAGTGTTTGCGTCAACTCGTCGGGATTGGAGTGGAGGAGGGTCCAGAAGTCGTAGGTGGGGAGGTCGAGTCCCGGGGCCTGGTAGGGGCAGGATCCCCGGCGAGGGCCGGAGCGGAAGGGGCGGCAG
>NZ_JAALJI010000187.1 GCF_011064595.1 Paludisphaera soli
TCCTTGACGATCTCCTCGGTGGCGGGGACGGTCATGCTGCGGCGGGGCGAGATGCAGATGCCCGACAGCTCCTTGGGCCGCGCGTCCTCGGCGTCGACGCCGGCGATCGCCAGGCCGTTGAGGATCAGCGGCGAGGCGTTGTCGATGCGGACCCGGTAGGTCGGCTTGCCCTTGACCCGGTCGCCGCGCGAGAGCTGGGTGCGGACCAGGCGGTTGAGCACGCCGGCGGCCAGCTCGTCGGCGAAGACGGCGGCGTCGAACT
>NZ_JAALJI010000188.1 GCF_011064595.1 Paludisphaera soli
CTCAGGCCTTCAAGGCCTCCATCGCCGCCAGCAGCCGGGCCGTCGTCTTGGGGTTCTTCATCCCCATCCGGCCGACTTTCTCGATCAGTTTCTCCAGCAGCAGGTCGTTCCGCCGCTCGGTCGCGAATTCGCGGGCCTCGCGGAGCGTGTCGAACTCGGCCGCGTCGTCGTCGTACCGCACGACGAAGACGCCCTCTTCCTTCGTGATCACCGCGTCGCCGACGGTCAGGGTCTTGGTCGTCATCTCGTCGCTCCT
>NZ_JAALJI010000189.1 GCF_011064595.1 Paludisphaera soli
CGGGCGTCGGCCCGGCCTCCAGGCGGGCGCGGAAGCGGTCGACGTCGGGCTCGCGCAGGAGCGTGGGCTGGCCGGGCCGGGGCCGGTCGCCGAGGGCGTCGGGCCCCTCGGCGTTGTAGCGGGCGACCCACCGCCGGATCGCCCGCCGCGACGGCCCGAGGGCCGCGGCGACCTCGGGGGCGGTCAGGCCCGCGGCGGCCAGATACACGGCCCGCAGCCGGAGGAACAGCCGCTTGTCCCCCTCGGCGTCGGCT
>NZ_JAALJI010000019.1 GCF_011064595.1 Paludisphaera soli
AGTCGGGGCACCTGAGCGGAAGGGGCGAGGCTGGCTCCACAAGCACCTCGACGCCGGTCCCCCGGCGCAGCAGTCGCACGTCGGCACGTCGGCGGCGGGTCGGCCGTCGACGTCCCGGCCCTGGACGACCTGGTGCAGGGCCGCCCGCATGACCGGGTCGTGGGCCAACTCGGTGGCGATGTGGCGGCCGAGGAGCCGGTAGAGGCTCATCTTGGCGGGGGTGTAGAACTGGTCGACCGGGTCGTCGTCGGGGAAGGCCGACGATCGGGCCGCGAGCAGCAGCCCGTCCCCCTCGTCGCCGGTGAGCGTGGGCCGCAGGTAGACCAAAAGCCCCTTCCGCCCGCCCGGATACAGGAGTTGCGCGAAGACGAAGTGCTCCCGGGCGAAGTCGCCGGGGGCCTCGGCTCTCGCCTTCGACCTCGGGGTGTGGCCGTCGCCGTTGACGTGGGCGGCGTGGCCGTCGCCGTTGCCGTTGGCATGGGGCGACTCGGGGGAGGCCGGGCTGGACCGGCCGGCGGGTATCGCGCACGCGTCGTTCGGGGCGTCGCTTGGCAGGACGAGGTCCAGGCCCACCCCGCCGGAGCGCTGGCAATCGGTCTCCGGGCAGCCGCACGCGGCCACCGACCGATCGTCGAGCCAGGCCCGGTAGGCCGTCGAGCTCAGGAAGGGCCCGACCTGGACGCCGTCGACCCCCGCCTGCTGGAGAACCTGGATGAGGGCGTCGAACCGCCGCTCGGCCGCCGCCCCCCGCTCCTCCTGCCCGCAGTCCGACGCCACGATCAGGGCGCATCGACGCTGGAGCAGGACGTAGAGGCCCAGGTTCTCCACGTGCGCGCCGTCGGTGAGCATGAACCGGCAGTCCCCCTCGCCGTCGACCCCCAGCGACTGGTACAGGTGGAAGAGCAGGCTCTCCGCCGGGGACCGCGCTTCGAACCGCTTCGGGTCGCGGACCCAGTAGCCGGTCTGGATGTTGAGCAGGTGGAGCACGGCCGAGAGGGCCGGGTTGGCGATGGTGCCGGGGGCGAGGAACGCCCCCGAGGTCGCCACGATGTTGCCGATGTCCATGTGGTTCCGCCGGGCGAAGGACTCGCGGTCGCGGCCGCGGATCCAGTGGCCGGTGAAGCCCGAGCCCGCCGAGAGGGGCGAGAACGTGAAGATGTTCTCCGGGAGGTTGGGCTCCACGCCGAGCGATCGGTTCCCCTCCAGCGTGGCATTGATGAGCAGCAGGGGCGCCCGTCGGGGGCCGGACGCCCCGGGGCCGTCCTCCGACGGGCGGCAGCCCCGGTAGGTGCGGCCCGTCTGATACAGCCAGCGCTCCGTCTTGGCCTCCCGCCGGATGCCCACCCAGCAGTCGATGACGTGGTCCCGGTAGAACTTCTGGAGCGCGAAGGCGTTCACGTCGACGGCGCAGGTGATCAGCCAGATGGCGGCTGCGAAGGCGAAGATCCAGAGCCGCGCCCACTGGTCCTCCCGCCAGACGATCGAGGCGAAGACCGTATGCTGGCCTCGGTCGCGGACCTGGCCGCGCGCGTAGAGCTGCAGGGCCAGCCGGTTGTTGTTCCGCAGGGCCGCCTGCGCGGCGGGCTTCGCGAGGGCCTCGGGCCCGAGCGCGGCGAGGCTCGCGGCCTGCCGGCGATAATCCCGGTCGAGCGTCTCGTAACGGTCCTTGACCTCTTGCGGCGTCCCGGCGTCGTGGGAGGCGGCGGCGTCGGGGATGGACTCCCAGAGGTTCGGCCGGGAGAGGACGTCATCGGAGATCCGTTGCACGTACCGGCCCTCCAGCCTGTCGCGATCGTGCAGCAGGCGGTAGAGCCGCGCGGCGGGGGGCTCGAAGATGGCCTCCAACCGGGCCGCGACGGCCCGCTTCACGTCGAGTCCCCGGATCGCCTTCCAGCCGGCGGCGAGCCGTCCCCACCAGTCGATGTTACGGAACGCCTGCCACCGTTCCGTCCACCAGGAACGCCCCGTCCGCCCCCCAAAGCCGGCCATGACGGAGATCTCCTCCGGCGGCGGCCCCTCGGGAGCCTCGACCGATCCCGGACCGAACGCCCCGCCCGCCTCGGCCCGCCACGATTCCGGCGCCCCGACGCCGAGGACGCCGCCGGCCACGCGCTGGACCCAAGGGAGGGACTCCAGCAGGTGGATCTCGGCGAGGTCGAGTCGCTCGCGCTCCCAGGGATATACCTGCTTCCTGGCGTCCGTGAGCTGCTTCGCCAGCGGCTGCCAGGGGTTCATCTCGGCGCTCGACGCCGCGTCGCGGGCGACCTTCTCCCAGAACCGTTCGGAGTCGCGGAGGTCGGAAGGGTGGAAGGCCGCGGATTTCAGGTCTTTCCGCCAACTGAGATATCCCGAGACGTTCTCCCGCGCGACCGTGCTGAACAGCACGAAGATCAGCAGGAGGACGAAGCCGTAGCTGCACAGGAAGATCACGACCCGGAAGACCGGCTCCCACCCGAGGCTCTCCCGCAACGACGCCCGCCCGCCCCGCTGCTCCGAGGCCTCCTCGACCCGCCGGACGCTGCGGAAGAGGTCCTTGGGGAACAGGAAGCCCAGCGAGACCACCCCGAGGGCGATCCAGGCCAGGGTATAGAGGCGGTCCCCCTGCTCGCCGAGCCATCGCGAACGCTCCGCGAGTTTCTCCAGCTGATCGGGGTCGGAGCTCACCGTGTTCAGCCCCACGTCCCCGGTGGCCACCAGGCCCGCGAAGCAGAAGAGGGCCACCAGCGGCGGGATCAGCAGCGAACTCCGCAAGGGCGACCGCTCCGGCTGGTTCCACAGCCGAGCGATCCAGCCCAGGCCGATCCGGGCCCAGCCCGGCCGAGGCCCGTCCGCGAATCGCCGCTCCAGGGCCCTCCCAAGCCGATCGAAGCCGCGCCTCAGGAGCGAGCGGAGGCCGATCGCGGCCGCGAGCCATCGGAGCGGCCGGCCCAGCAAGAGGACCACGCAGACCGTCAGGATCACGGCGATCGGCAACAGGAGCAGCAGGAACTGGGGGAGGAAGCTCAGGGTCCCCACCATGCTGGGGTACTCCCCTCGATTGAGCCAGATGAGGCAGGTGTACCAGGCCACGGCGAGGATCGATCCGGCGAACCAGAGGTAGGTCAGATACTTCCTCCATCGCGACGTCGTGTCGATCCAGTAGCCCGCGAGGAAGGTCCCCAGCGTGATCCAGAAGGGCGCGAAGCCCCGGGAGACGTCGGTGCCCAGGCCCATCGCGTACCAGAAGATGTTCGCGTCCGGGGCGTCGAGCATCCGCATCACGAAGGCGGTCAGGGCGAGCGCCGCGATCAGGAGCGAGCCCGTCTTCACGAGCTGGAAGGCCACCCCCAGGAACCAGACTCCCACCCCCCAGAGCCACCCCGGAACCGTCTTCGAGGTCAGCGAGACCTTGCCGAACCACTCCGAGCCGCCGGGGAGCATCGACGTCGCCAGGTGCCCCGCCGCATAGCTCCCGCCCGACACGCTGGAGACGTAGTCGAAGTACTCCAGGTGCCTCCGATCCCCGTCCGCCTCGCCCGGGGGCTTCAGCTTCTCGGGCGGCGGCGAATAAGGGAGCTGGTCCAGCCCCTCCAGCAGCCCCAGGCTGAAGCAGGCCGAGCGGACCCCCCCGCCGGAGAAGCTCAGCCCCGCCAGCTGCGCCTCGCCTTCCCTGTAGCCGAGTTCCTCGCGACGTTCGGCGATCTCTCGGGCCTCCGCTCGCCTCAGCTCGGCGAAGCCGAACGGCCCCTCCGGGACGGGCTCCGGCTGGCCGACGACGGCATCGGCCGGGGCGTCTTCCTGGCGTGGGATGTTCACATGGGGCATGATGTCACCTCGCGGTGGACCGCGGGCGCTCCCTCCTCGGCGTCCGCGATGGGGACTCGAACGGCCGTCCAGGCGTTTTTAACGCAAGCCGACGCGCTTTCTTACACGATTCCGAACGAACCCGAGCGACCGTCGCCGTGTCCTCCAGGCCCGGAGGGCGAGCCGAGACCATCGGAGGGGCCGAGCGATGCTGCTGACGATCACGACCACGAGGAGGCCGGCCGACGACCTGGGCTATCTGCTGCACAAGCATCCCGGGCGGTTCCAGGGCTATGACCTGAGCTTCGGGCACGCTCGGGTGTTCTACCCGGAGGCGGGCGCGGATCGCTGCTCCGCCTGCCTGATGCTGGACGTGGACCCGGTGGGCCTGGTGCGCGGCCGGGGGAGCGGCGAGGGGATGCTCGATCGCTACGTCAACGACCGGCCCTATGCGGCGTCGTCGCTCCTGAGCACGGCGATCGCGCAGGTCTACGGCTCGGCCATGCAGGGGCGTTGCAAGGACCGGCCCGAACTGGCGTCGACCCCCCTCCCCTTCGAGGCCCGGATCGACGTGCTGCCGGTCCGGGGCGGCGAGGCGTTCCTCCGCGCCGTGTTCGAGCCGCTCGGTTACCGCGTCGACGCCGACCGCGTGCCGCTCGACGAGCAGTTCCCCGACTGGGGGGAGAGCCCGTACTTCGCCGTCACGATCGCCGCCGAGACGACCCTGGCGAGCCTGCTGACGCATCTTTACGTCCTGATCCCGGTCTTCGACGACGCCAAGCATTACTACGTCGGCCCCGACGAGCTGGAGAAGCTGCTGGACAAGGGGGCCGGCTGGCTCGCGGACCACCCGGAGAAGGATGAGATCGCCCGCCGTTACCTCCGGCGCGGGGCCGGCCTCTACCGCCAGGCCCTCGCCCGGCTCGCCCCCGAGCAGCCCGAGGCCGTCGAGGCCGACGGCGAGGAAGCGGCCGCGCGCGTCGAGGAGGCGGTCGAGAGGCCCATGAGCCTCAACGACCAGCGCCTGGGAGCGGTGCTGGCGGCCCTCCGCGCCTCCGGGGCCCGGCGCGTCCTGGACCTCGGCTGCGGCGAGGGCAAGCTGCTCCGGCTCCTGCTCAAGGACCCGCAGTTCGCCGAGATCGTCGGCGTGGACGTGGCGATGCGGACGCTCGAAACGGCCCGCGACCGCCTCCACCTGGACCGCCTCCCCGAGCGTCAGGCCGCGCGAATCAAGCTGATGCAGGGCTCGCTGACCTACCGCGACCGCCGCCTGGAAGGCTACGACGCCGCGGCCGTCGTCGAGGTCGTCGAGCACCTGGACCCGCCCCGGCTCGCCGCCTTCGAGAACGCGCTGTTCGCGTCCGCCCGGCCGGCGACGGTCGTCCTGACGACCCCGAACCGCGAGTACAACGCCACCTGGGAGAACCTCGGCCCCGACCGCCTCCGCCACCCCGACCACCGCTTCGAATGGACCCGCACCGAGTTCCGCGCCTGGGCCGAGGCCGTCGCCGTCCGCCACGGATACTCCGTCCGTTTCGTCGCCGTCGGCCCCGAAGACGCCGCCCTCGGCCCGCCGACCCAGATGGGGGTGTTCACCCGTGGATCTTGAATCGATCGACCCGAAGGACGACCCGCGATCCGTCGACGACCTGTTCAACGCGGCCCTCGTCGAGCCCGACGAGATTCTCGCCTGGGACGCCGTGATGGCGCTCCACGAGATCGGGACGCGCGAGGTCCTGGACCGCGCGCTCTCGCTCTGCGCCGGTGCCTGTCCGTTCGAACGCGCTCGCGGGGCCGACGTCCTCGGGAAGCTGACGCTCCCGGAGCCGTCGGAGTCGGGAAGGCGCCTTCGCGCCTTGCTCGAGATGCTGGAGCAAGAGACGGACGCGGGCGCACTGCAGGCGATCCTCGCCGCGTTGGGGCACCAGGCCTGGTCGGCCGAGGCCGTCTCCGCCGCCGCCGATCGGAGCGCGCATCCCGACCCGGAGGTGCGAGATGCGGTGGTCCACGCGCTGATGGGCCTGTCCGACCCTCGGGCGATCGAATCCCTGATCGAACTCTCGCGCGACCCGGAGCCCCACGTCCGCGATTGGGCCACTTTCGCGCTGGGAAGTCAAATTGACGACGACACGCCCGCGATCCGCGAGGCCCTGGCCGCGCGTCTCGCCGACGAGGACGAGGAGACGCAAGCCGAAGCGGTCGTCGGCTTGGCCCGCCGAGGCGATCGTCGCGCCCTGCCGTGCATCCGCGACGAACTGACCTCGGGACGGCCGATGATCCTCCACGTCGAGGCCGCCGCCCTGATCGCCGAGCCCGAACTCCACCCCCTGTTGCTCGCGCTGCGCGGGAGGTGGGATGCGGACCCCAGGGGGCTTGAGGATGCGATCCGGGCCTGCACCCCGGGTTGAGGACGCAGGCTCTCCCGAATCGCCCAGGGCGTCGGCCCCGTCGCGGCCGTCGGTAGGATGGGCGTGCGTCCTCTTGGATGTGGTTCGCGACGATCGGGGACGAGGAGGGGACGATGGCGACCATCGAGAGACTGGGACTCGAAGAGATCGAACGCCGCGTCTGCGACGTGGCCTCGGAGCAGCTCAGCATCCCGCGCGCGAAGCTCGCGCCGGGGCTGCGGATCGTGCAGGACCTCCACGTCGACAGCCTGGACCTGGTCGAGCTGTTCATGGAGGTGGAGGAGGCGTTCGACGTGACCCTGCCGGATCGATCGGCGGACCCAGTGTTCAAGGCCGTGTTCACCCGCCCGGACTTCCGGCTCGCCGACCTGGCCGAGCTGGTCTACCTCGTGCAGGGGTCCGGGGCCCCCAGGAGCGATCGGGGCCGGGACGGCGAGGGTGATGCGCACACGACGATCGCGGGCTTCACGCAGCTCGGTGGCCGCTGGGAGGGCCGGTCGCCCGTGTGGGAGGTCCCGATCGCCGACGGGGCCGTGATGAGTTACCGCCGTCGGACCGATGGCATGCGATGCCTGCCGATCCCGTCGGCCGTCGCGGAACTTGGCGATGAGAACCCGGACGCCCCTCGCGACGAGCGGCCCGTGCGGCGGGTGGAGATCGACGCCTTCGTGATCGACGCCGAGCCGGTCTCGACGACCGCCTACTGCCGGTTCCTGAACTCGATCGGCGAGGTCGGGCCCGACGTGCTCGCGGACTGGTTCGTCCTGCACCCGGACGACGACCGCGACGAGCACCATCTCGTCCGGCGCGAGGGGTCGACCTGGCGTCCCCTGCCGGGCGTCGACCGCAAGCCGATGATCCTGGTCTCGTGGTTCGGCGCGAACGCGTATTCGCTATGGGCCCTGGGCTGCGACTGGCGACGCTACGGCGGCGGGGCGGGAGACCCCGAGGGCTTCCTGCCGACGGAGGCCCAGTGGGAGTACGCCTCGCGGGGCGCCTCGCGGCGAACCTTTCCCTGGGGCGAGGCGTCTCCCTCGCCGGAGCTGTTGCAGTTCGGCCGGCACCGCAGGGGGGCGTCGTACGTCCCCGCGACCCTGCCGATGGCCGACGTGAACGTCGACCTGGGCGTCTCGCCGTTCGGGGCCCGGCACATGGCGGGGAACGTCTGGCATTGGTGCCGCGACTGGTACGCGGCCGATTTCCCCGGCCGCCCCGAAGCCTCCGCGCCGAACCCCGCGAACCGGACGCCGACCGGCGTCCGCGCCGAGCGCGGGGGGAGCTGGGTCGGCCCCGCCTCCCTCTGCCGAAGCTCCGCCCGCCGCGGCCGCCCCCCCTCGGCTCGGGGCCGCTGCCTGGGCTTCCGCTGCGTCGCCCCCCTGCCCTGACCGAATCCCGGAGCCCCGCATGCGGATCGTCGACTTCTCGCCTCCGGCCTCCCCCACCCTCGACCAGCAGCGCGACGCCCTGCGCAAGGGCTTCGGCCGCGCGCGGATGTGGGCCGAGGTCGGGAAGCTGGAGGACGGGCCTTTGCTGGAGGCCTGCCTGACCGACTTTCGGTTCGACCGGCAGCTCGAAGGGACGCGCGGACGATGGCTCGCGGAGATCGTCCGCGCCGCCGACGCGATGGGCCGCTTCCGCGTGCCGATCCTGCGAGCCCTGGATGAGCGCGATGACGCGAACGCCGGGCAACTCTGCGAGCTGGCCTTCGCCTACGCGAAAGCGGGCGACGACGCGTTCCGCTCATCGCTCTACCGGATCGTGGAGGCCGGCCCCGATGACGAGGGCTGGCTCCTGGTCGAGGACGAGGTCCTCGATCTTGACGGGGAGCCGGCGTTCCTGCTTTTGGCGCGGCTCCGGGGGGAGTCGCTGCGGCATCGTGGCTGGCAATGGAGCGACGACTCGTTCATCCGCCATTCTGGCGAGATCCTCGGCGAGGAACGACGGGATCGCCTTCTGCGCGAGTCGGGCGATGCGTTGGTTGCTGCGTTCGAGGAGCGACGGCGTCGCCACGAGGAGGCCGAAGCGGCGGAACATGCGGCCGAGCCACCCTATCGGGAGCGGATGCGGTCGATCGCGGTGGAGGCCGTCCTGGAGGCGGCCGAGTCGACGGAGAGCCGCCTTTACTTCTAGTTCCAGGGTTGGGGGAGCTTCGCCGACTCGGATGGAAGGGAAGCGGTCTTCACCCGGCTCCTGGAATCCACCGACCGGAGGTTCCAGGCGCGTCTGGCGAGGGTTTTCTACCGGCCCGGCTTTCCGCGGTTCGACCCTCGGCTGCTGCCGCTCTGCCTGGATGCGGACCCGGCCATCAGGAACCCCACGATCCAGGCGCTGGCGAAGGTCGACGACCCGGCCGTGCGGGAATTCGCCCTGGCGGAGATCGCGGGCGGGCCCGGAGGCGCGGCCGTCGTGGAGCTGCTGATCCATCATTTTCGCCCCGGCGACGAACGGTTGATCCTCGAATCCATCGATCCGCCCGAGGACGAGGCCGAGCGTCACTGGCTGTTCCAGGACGTGCGTCGAATCCTGGAGGCCAACCCAGAAGCCGATGCGCTCCCTTTGGCCCTCGTCGGCTACGCCTCGACGCCGTGCAGTTTCTGCCGCGAGGGGTTCGTCGCCCTTCTCCACGAACGCGGCCTGATGCCGGCCTGGATGGTCGAGGAGGCCCGGTTCGACGCCGACGGGCGGACCCGAAGATTCGACGAGAATGCCGACGGCTGAAGGCTCGAACCGGATCGACCTGCCCGTCAGCATGAAGAGATGCCGGATTCGCCTTCCCCCCTGGTGGGGGATGGAAATTATGGATCGAGAGTTTCGCATGACCCTGTCCATCCCCAAGCTCTCCCTCGTCGTCCTGGTCGGCCCCAGCGGGTCGGGGAAGAGTACGTTCGCGAGGCGGTGTTTCGCGGCGACGGAGGTGCTTTCGTCGGACGCCTGCCGGGGGATGGTGTCGGACGACGAGAACGATCAGGAGGCGACGAACGACGCGTTCGACGTGCTGCATTACGTCGCGGCGAAGCGGCTGGCGCGCGGGAAGCTGACGGTCGTGGACGCGACCAACGTCCAGCCCGAGTCGCGTCGGCCGCTCGTGGAGCTGGCGAGGAAGTATCACTGCCTGCCGGTCGCGATCGTGCTCGACGTGCCGGAGTCTGTCTGCCACGAACGCAACCGAGGCCGCGACGACCGCGCGTTCGGACCGCACGTCGTGCGCAACCAGGCGTCGCAGCTCCGGCGCTCGTTCCGGGGGCTCCGCAAGGAGGGCTTCCGCCACGTCTACGTCCTGCGCACGCCCGAGGAGGTCGACGCGGCCGAGATCGTCCGCACCCCGCTCTGGAACGACCGCACCGACGATCATGGTCCGTTCGACCTGATCGGCGACGTCCACGGCTGCGGCGACGAACTGGAGGCGCTGCTGGCCCGGCTGGGCTACGAGCCCTCGCCCGTCGAACCGGGGACGTCCCCCCTCCTCTCCGGGCCGCTCTACACGCACCCCGAGGGCCGCAGGGCGGTCTTCGTGGGCGACCTGGTGGATCGCGGACCGCGCGTGGTCGACGTGCTCCGCATCGCGGCCACGATGGTCAAGCACGGCTCGGCCCTCTGCGTGCCGGGCAACCACGACATGAAGCTGCTGAAGAAGCTGCGCGGGAAGGACGTGCAGGTCACGCACGGCCTGGCCGAGACGCTGGCCGAGATCGACGCCCTGCCCGCCGAAACGCGCGAGCCGTTCGTCCGCGAGCTGGCCGAGTTCCTCGACGGCCTGGTGAGCCACTACGTCCTCGACGGCGGCGAGCTGGTGGTCGCGCACGCCGGGATGAAGGCGGAGATGCAGGGCCGGGGCTCCGGTCGCGTCCGCGACTTCGCCCTCTACGGCGAGACGACGGGGGAGACCGACGAGTTCGGGCTCCCCGTCCGCGTGAACTGGACGGCCGAGTATCGCGGCAAGGCGGCCGTCGTCTACGGCCACACGCCCGTCCCCGCGCCCGAGTGGCTCAACCGCACCGTGAACATCGACACCGGCTGCGTCTTCGGCGGCGCGCTCACGGCCCTGCGCTGGCCCGAGCGCGCGTTCGTCTCCGTCCCCGCCGCGCGCGTCTATCGCGAACCGTCCCGGCCGTTCCTGCCGGTCGAGGCCGAGTCCCCGGCCCCCTCGGCGCAGCAGGAGCACGACCGGACGCTCGACCTGGAGGACGTGATCGGCAAGCGGATCATCCCCACCCGGCTTCGCGGGAACGTCACGATCCGCGAGGAGAACGCCGCCGCGGCCCTGGAGGTCATGAGCCGGTTCGCCGTCGATCCGCGCTGGCTGATCTACCTGCCGCCGACGATGTCGCCGACCGAGACCAGCCGCGAGGCCGGCCTGCTGGAGCACCCGGCCGAGGCCTTCGCGTACTACCGCACCCAGGGGGCGCCGAGGGTCGTCTGCCAGGAGAAGCACATGGGCTCGCGAGCCGTGGTCGTCGCCTGCCGCGACGAGGCCGTCGCGCGCGAGCGGTTCGGCGTGGATACCGGCGAGCTGGGCGTGGTCGTCACCCGCACCGGGCGTCGGTTCTTCAACGACGCCGACCTGGAGCGGCGGTTCCTGGACCGCGTCCGCGAGGCGCTCACCTCGGCCGAGGTCTGGGGCCGACTGGAGACGAACTGGGCGCTTCTGGACTGCGAGCTGATGCCCTGGTCGGCCAAGGCTCGCGAGCTGCTGCGGTCCCAGTACGCGGCCGTCGGCGCGGCGGGGTCGGCGGCCCTCCCGCGCGCGGCCGAGGCGCTCGAACGGGCCTCGCGGCGGCTGGAGGGGGACGAGTTGGCGAAGCTCCGCGAGGCCGAGTCGACGGTCCATCGCCGGGCCGACGAGGTCGGCCGGTTCGTGGCCTCGTATCGCCGCTACTGCTGGCCGGTGGCGGGGCTGGAAGACTACAAGCTCGCCCCGTTCCACCTGCTCGCCACCGAGGGCCGCACGCACGTCGACAAGGACCACGCCTGGCACATGGAGACGCTGGCCGAGGTCTGCCGGGCCGACCCGGAACTGCTCCGCGCGACGCCCTACCGGATCGTCGACGTGACCGATCCGGCGAGCGAGGCCGAGGGGATCGCCTGGTGGGAGGAGCTGACCGGGCGCGGCGGCGAGGGGATGGTCGTCAAGCCGCTCCCCTTCCTGCTCAAGGGGGCGAAGGGCCTGGCGCAGCCGGCGGTGAAGTGCCGGGGCCGGGAGTACCTGCGTATCATCTACGGGCCCGAGTACACGGCCGAGGCGAACCTGTCGCGGCTGCGGTCGCGGGGCCTGGGCCGCAAGCGGTCGCTGGCGCTCGGCGAGTTCGCGCTGGGGGTCGAGGCCCTGGAGCGGTTCGTCCGGGGCGAGCCCCTGCGACGGGTCCACGAGTGCGTCTTCGGGGTCCTCGCCCTGGAGAGCGAGCCGGTGGACCCCCGGCTCTAATCGGCCGGACGCCGGGCCCCGTGAGGAGGGGGCCCGGCGACTCTCGACCGGTTCGGGGCTCAGGCCTTCGCGGGCGAGACGCCGTGCTTCGCGAACCAGGCGAGCAGGCGTTCCCAGCCGTTCTGGGCGTCGGCCTTGCGGTAGCTGGGGCGGTAGTCGGCGTGGAAGGCGTGGGGGGCACCGGGGTAGACGTGGATCTCGACTTCCTTGCCGCTCGCCTTAGCGGCCTCGCGCATCTGCTCCAGGCTGGCGACGGGGATGCCGCCGTCGGCCTCGCCGTAGAGGCCCAGGACGGGGGCCTTCAGCTCGGCCGCCACGTCGATCGGGTTCTTCGGGTGCAGCTCGTCCTTGTCCCCCACGACCCGGCCGTACCAGGCGACGCCCGCCTTGAGGTCCGGGTTGTGCGCGGCGTACAGCCAGACGATCCGGCCGCCCCAGCAGAAGCCGGTGATCGCCAGCTTCGACACGTCCCCCTTGGACGCCTTGGCGAAGGCCACGGCGGCGTCCAGGTCGGACATGACCTGGGCGTCGGGAACCTTGGAGACGACCTTGCGGATGATCTCGCGGAACTCCCCCTCCTTCGAGACGTCCCCCTGGCGGAAGTACAGCTCGGGGGCGATCGCGAAGTAGCCGAGCTTGGCCAGCCGCCGGCAGATGTCCTTGATGTGCTCGTGGACGCCGAAGATCTCCTGGACCACCAGGACGACCGGGAACGGGCCCGCGCCCGCCGGCATGGCGCGGTAGCCGGGGATCTTGCCGTCGGAGGTCGGGATCTCGACGTCTCCCGCCTCCAGCCCCTCGGTGTCCGTCGTGATGGTCTGCGCCGAGACCGGCTGGACGGCCGCCGCGAACCCCACGGCCAGCGTCGTGACCGCGAAGCCTCGCCGCGAGACGCCACCGGCCTCGATCTCCGCGACCCCGCTCGTTCGATCGTCGTGCATGCGTCTGCTCCCCTGAACTCGTCCGAAGATCATGGTCAATCGACCCTGGTCATCATAACGAGCATCCGGGCCGGCTGAACGGGGTAGCCTGCGAACTCGGGCGGCGGACCTCATCGCGCCGGACGGATCTCGACGTTGCGGAACCAGATTTCGGCGGCCTCGATTTCCAGCGCTATCCGGCCCTTGGTCAGCGGCTTCGGGTCGCCGGGCTTCGCGGGGTCGTCGAAGCGGACGGCGGTCCCGTGGTTGACGACCTGGCCGTTGAGCAGGTGGGTGACCTCGGCCCCTTTGCAGATGATCTCCACGTCGTTCCAGCCGTCGCGCTCGGGGACCTCGGCCAGCCGATGCTGGTAGTCGATCCCCTTCAGGCCGAGGACCTTGGGCTCGCCTCCGCGGTCGACGGGGAGGAACGTCGGATAGTCGGGCGATTTGGCGTCGCGGGTCTTGGGGTCGATGGCGGTGTCGAGCTGCATGCCGAAGAGGGCGATCAGGTCACCGACGTTGGTCTCCTCGATCTGATACTGGAGCGACCGGGGCCAGACGGCGTCGGGGCCGGTGATGTGGTAGTACAGACCAGCGTCCTTCTTGAGGGCGTAGCGGGGCTCGAACTTCTTGTCGCCCCACTTGTACTGGAGCCGCAGGTGGTAGTCGCCGTGCTCCTGCTCGGTGCCGATGTAGCCCATCACCACCTTGGCCTTGTCCTCGAAGTTCTTGTACAGGTGGATCGCGCCGTCCTCGATGGTGATGATCCCGTCGGGGTCGGAGTTCCGGCCGTGCTCCTGGAGGAACGTGTACCAGCCGTCCAGGTCCTTGCCGTTGAACAGCGGCGTCCAGCCGCCGTCCGACGAATCCGGGGGCGCCGCCAGCGCGAGGGCCGAGGCCAGGGCCAGACAGGGGATTGAGAGGAGCATCGGTCACCGCCTTCGGGAGGAATCGAGTTGGGGTTGGTGATGTCGGGACTCAAGGCACATGCTAAACGAGCCAGGCGCGCCGGGCGATCGAGTCGCGAACGCCGGCGAGTCAGGGCCGGATGGGGAGCACCAAGGCGGACGAGCGACGACGGCGATCCCTTCTTCCCTTCCCCCCCGGTGGGGGAAGGGCGATTGGCAGCTTCCCGCCCGCTTGATTCTCCGGTCGGTTTCCGTGCTCGTCTTCCCCCTCATCCGGCCTTCGGCCACCTTCCCCCGCCAGGGGGGAAGGATTTTCAGGTGCTCACTCGTGCCGTCACGGCTGGCGGAGGAACGCGATTAAGTCGGCAAGGCCCTGCTCGCCCAGGGCGTCTTCGAAGCCCTCGGGCATGAGGGAGCGGCCGCTGCGGCGGACGGCCTCGATCTCGGTGCGGAGGATGGATTGCTCGATCCCCTCGGCCCCGCGGAGCTTCAGGCTGGCGGCGGTCTCCTCGGCGAGCAGGCCCGAGAGCGTCTGGCCGCGTTTGGTCAGGACCGTGAAGGCGACGAAGTCGGGCGAGACGTCGGCGTTGGGGTCGAGCACGTCCTTCAAAAGGGCCGACGCGGGCCGGCTGGCCACCCCCGAGAGGTCGGGGCCGACCTTGTAGCCGTCGCCCCGGTGCTGGTGGCAGGTCCGGCAGTTCTTGACGAACAGCTCGCGGCCCCGCGCGACGTCGCCTTCGAGCGCGAGGGCCGACTGGAACTTCGCCACGACCTCGGCGCGGTCGCGGGGCGTCCGCGATTCCAGAAGGGCCGAGACGCGCCGGGCGACCTCGGGGTCGGACGACGACCGGAGCGACTCGCGCTCGGCGGGGGTCAGCTCGGAAAGGCCCACCACGTCGTCCTCGATCGCCTCGACGAGCCCTCCGGCCAGCGGGGCCGAGCGGACCATCGCGGCGAGCACGGCGCGTCGGGGGGCGATCGCGATCGACTCCCAGGACTCGAAGATCCGCCCCGCCAGCGGCGCCGAGGCGACCTCGGCGATCGCGTCGGCCGCGGCCGCCTGCACCGCCGGGGGCTGGTCGGCCCCCAGGAGCGTCGGCACGAACTCGGCGGCGGCGTCGGGGCGGAACCGCGACAGCAGGGTCAACGCCCGGGCGCGGTCGGCCGCCTCGGCGTCGGTCGCGGCGACCGTCTCGCCGGCGCGATCGAGCAAGACGGCGAGGCCTTCGAAGCCCGCCTCGCCGGCCAGCTCGCGCGGCGGCTTGCCGGCGCGGGCGAGGCCGTCGGACAGGCCCAGCAGGAGAGCGAGGCGGCCGGCCGAGCCCTCGCCGGCGGCGGGAGGCCGGAGCGCGGCGGACAGGGCCTTCAGCTCGTCGGGGTTCGCCCGCACGCCCAGGATCGAGGCCGTCGCCCCGAGGAGGCGGGCCTGGCCCGGCGTCGCGGTCGCGAGCCATTCGGGATGCGCCTTGAGCAGCGACGCGAGGAACGGCGAGGCGGTGTCGCGGAGGCCGCTCAGCACGGCCAGACGCGTCCACTCGTCCTCGGCGTCGCGGGCGGCGACCTTCGCCAGCGACTCGACGGCGGCCGGGGCGCTCGAATCGCCCAGGACGATCGCCGCCTGGAAGCGGACCCGCGGCTCGCCGTCATCCGCCAGGGTCGCGACCGCGTTGAGCAGGTCGGGTCGGCCGGCGGCGAGCTTGGCGGCGGCCTCGCGGACGTCGGCCGAGGGGTCGGCCAGCAAGCCGGCGACGGTCGCGTCGTCGAGCGCGCCGAGGCCGTCGAGCGTCCAGGCCGCATGGATCCGGCCGAGGGGCCTGGCGGACGCCTTCGCCAGCGCCGCCAGGGCCGGGACCGCGGCCCTGTCGCCCCGGGTGACGAGCAGCCGCTGGGCCGCGTCGCGACGCCAGCCGTTGGGGTTTTCCAGCAGGGCGGCCAGCGCCTCGGCGGACGCGCCGCCCAGGCGCGGAGGCGGGGCCGTTTTGGCGCCCTTGCGAGCGATCCGCCAGATCCGACCCCGGTTCATCCAGCGCTTGAATTCGATCGAGTCGCGGACGTCGGCCGGGACGAACGCCGGGTGCTCCACCATCTCGCGGTAGAAGTCGACGACGTAGAGGGCGCCGTCGGGCCCCGTGGCGGTGTTCACCGGTCGGAAGAACGGATCGGTGGAGGCGAGGAACTCGCGGTCGGCCTCGGCGCGGCGAGCGAGGAACGTCGGCCCCTGGTGCTCCAGGATTCGGCGCTGGACGAGATTCGTGAGCGATTCGCCGAAGAACGCGTTCCCGACGTAGCCGTCGCCCAGCAGGTCGCCGCGGTAGATCGTGGGGCCGCAGCTCGCGTTGAAGTAGGTGGTGGACTCGCGGTTGAACGTGGTCGGCGGCGGGCTGATCGGGAAGACGCGGCCGCCGTCGGCGGGGTCGAGGATCGTCGCCACCGACGCCGACTCCGCCAGGTACGGGTTGCGGGCGAGGGCCTTCTCCTCCAGGACGACGTGGCGGATGGGCATGGTGTTCCACGAGGGGAAACGCCGGCCCCAGTCGTCGCGCGGGAGGCCGAACTGGCTGAAGCCCGAGACGACCTCGACCGCGCCGGTGTCGGGGCGGAAGCGAAAGTCGTGGAAACGCAGGGGGACGACGGCCGACTCGGGATCCTCGGGCCGTCGCACCGCGCCGTCGCTGCGGCCGTTCGCGCCGTAGACCCAGTTGTCGGAGCCCCAGGTCAGGCCGTTGACGCGGAGTTGCGTGTTCCCCTCGGCGAACCCGGTGAGCACGACCTTGCGCACGTCGGCGACGCCGTCGCCGTCCTCGTCCTTGAGGAACAGGATGTCGGGCGCTGCGGTGACGAGCACGCCGCCGTTCCAGGGGAGGACGCCGTTGGGGAAGTTCAGGCCCTCGGCGAACGTCGAGGCGCGCTCGTATCGGCCGTCGCCGTCGCGGTCCTCCAGCAGCCGCACCTTGCCCGAGGCGGGGCCGACGGGATAGTCGAGCATCTCGGCGACGAACAGCCGGCCGTCCTCGTCCCAGGCCGCCGCGACCGGGCTGCAGACGTCAGGCTCGGACGCGACCAGCTCGATCGTCAGCTCGGGGTCGATCAGCCGGAGCGTCGCCTTCGCCTGTTCGGGCGGGAGCGGCCCCGGCGCGGGATCGGCGGCGAGGGATGCGCCGGTCCAGAGCGTTGCGGCGAGCCACACGGCGCCGATCCGCCGCGAGAGGGGGGGGATGTTCGGCATGCGGAGTCCTTCGGGGCGGGTTTCGACTGCGTCTCGAAAGCGGAGGCTTGATTCCCTTCTCCCCTTGAGTGAGAAGGTGCCCCGCAGGGGCGGATGCGGGGTCGACGTCCGGCGGCTGTTGGACGGCTCGTCGGCCCGCATCCCGAGCGGCCTGGTGGGTCGACCCCTCATCCGGCCGTCCCGGCCACCTTCTCCCTCAAGGGGAGAAGGGAAGACGAGGAGGCTCATCGATCAGGGGTTCGTCGCGTCATCATGCAGGGTCTTGAGCAGGCCCAAAGCCTCGTCGACGATCTGCTCGCCGACGCCGGGCGAGGTATAGCTGTGGAGGCCGGTCCAGGTCTGGTAGCCGCCCAGCTCGAACCCCTTGCGGTCGGGGACGTAGCCGATGTAGTCGTTGGCCAGCTCGAAGACGAAGGTGTCGCGGAACGGGCTCCGGCGCTTGATGTCCTGGCCCAGCACGGTGAAGAACTCGGCCGGGACGCCCACCACGGCGGTGTCGCCGATGCGGATAGCCTGGACCCAGGTCTTGCGCTCCTCGCCCTTGCGGGGGGCCAGCTCCTTGCGCATGTCGCGGAAGACGTCGACGACGAACTGGGCGATCTGGGGGTGGTCCTTCAGCTTGTACGCCTCGTAGGCGACGACCGCCGCGTCGTCCTTGGCGTCGTCGAAGTCGCGGACCTTGACGGTGATCTCCTTGCGGATCCCCTTCACGCGGTCGACAGGCCGGGGCTCGGCCTTGGCCAGCGCGGCGACGACCGCCGCCTTCATGCGGATGATCATCTCGTCGGCCTTCAGCTCCAGGTTATGAGTGGAGCCGGACGCCCCTTCGAAGAAGAGGGTCGTCCCCCCCAGCTCCTTCTCCAGCTCCTGGGCGGCCAGGCCGTAGAAGCTGGGCGAGCGGACGCCGGGCGTGCGGGAGCCGATCGTGTGGGTGGAGTGGTTGAACATCAGCGCCTCGAGCGAACCATCCGGCCGGCGGAACGCCCAGACCGGCAGCTCGGGGTCGAACGGGCCGGTGGGGCGGACGAAGTCGTCGGTGGCGCCGGTCCAGTAGATCATCCCGTTGGAGAGCAGCAGCCGGCTGTTGCGGCCGACCGACGACTCCTCGCCCAGCCGGAACGACATCGTCGCCGGCGCCAGCCGGGCGTTCGCCGCGACGGCCGCCTCGACGGCCTTATCGCCGGCGTGCTTGGTGAACGCCTCCTCGCGGCGGTAGCCGTGGATCGAGCAGGTCGTCGGCGCGTGGTGGGTGTGGGTGGCGTTGATCAGGACGTTGTCGAACGGGACGCCGGTCGCCGCCTCGATCCGCCGGGCGGCGTCGTCGAGCACGTCGCGCTCGATCATCAGGACGTCCAGCTCCACCAGGGCGGCCTTGGCCCCCTGGGGGTCCTGGATCACGACGGCCGAGGCCCGCAGCTCGCCCTCCTGGCCGGTCGCCTTGCCGGGGCCGATCCCGCCGCCGATCACCATCGAGTCGTCGGCCGTCAGGTTCGCGGCGGCCGCGCCGACCATCAGCTCGCCGGCGAGGGCCGCGGCGGGAAGCGTCGCCGAGGCCGTCGTCAGCGACAGGCCGAGCGCGAGGCTCAAGAATGTCCGTTGCATCGTCGCGGTGTCTCCCGGTTGCGGAAATCGTCTCGTGGAAAGGCGGCGCGCCGGGCGGCCGGCGCGCCGCGGGAGAGGAGGTCTCGGGACGGAACGTCAGGGCCGGGCCTTCGCCTTCCCTTTTACCTTGGCGGTCTTCGCCAGGTCCATCGGCGACTGCTCCAGCGGGGGAGCCGCCGGCATCGTCCCGGGGGGCAGGTTGGTGGGGGTGCCGGCCAGCCGGTCCTCCGACCCGCAGCCGGCGGCCAGCAGGGCGGCGATCAGCGCCGCCGCGAGGGGGGCCGTCGCTCGCGACTTCGTCGTCCTGGGGGTCGTCCTCTTCATGGGAACTCTCCGTTGAGCGTCGAAGCGGCGGTTCGTCAGTAGGAGTCGGCGCTGAGGACCTCGCCGCCGTTGCGGCTGCCGAGCGCCCACCAGGCCGGCAAGCTGATCGAGTCCTTGATGAATCGGACGGAGCCGTCGGCCAGGGCCACGTTCACGCCGCCGGCGTGGTTGCTGCTCGCCGCCGCCGAGCCCGTCGGGCCGACGAACTGGACGTACGGGATGTCGCCGGCGTTGCCGCACTGCAGGCTGTTCGGCCGGGCGACGTGCATGTAGTTCACCAGGCAGACGTGGGTCGGGTACCCCAGGAGCCAGTTGAAGCCGAGGTAGGCCGAGGCCGTCGCGTTGGCCGTGGTCGTCATGGGCAGGGCCTGGCAGGCCTGAGCCATCCGCAGCGCGCCGTCGGCCCCGGTGCCGACCCCCGAGCTATCCGTCCCCGGGAAGATCACCCGCTTCGCGTCCTTGTGGCCGGGCGTCATCGCCGCGACCCCCGGGGCGATCCCCAGGCCGATCAGGTGCTCGCTGAACGCCGCGGTGTTCGACGTCCCGTCGGTGATCGACGAGATTCGGACCATCCCCGAGCCGCCCCCCCAGCCGTTCGTGCCGATCCCGCCGTTGAGCTTCAGGTCCTTGGGCGGCACGATCGTCCCGCTGTAGGCCTGGATCTGGCCGGGGCCGCCGTAGTTGCCCACGTAGCTGCACGTCGCCCACGGGTAGCCCGGCCGCTGGCCGATCGACTCCGACGGGCAGAGCAAGGCCGCCACCTGCGTGTAGCCCGCCGTCGTGATCTGCAGGCCGTAGTTGCCCTGCATGAAGTTCATCGAGTCGAAGAGCGCGTTCTGCTCGATCTGCGGCAGGATCGCCACCGTCCAGGCCCAGGAGAAGCCCGAATCCTGGATCTCCGACGTCGGATAATTGCACTGCATCGGCATCACGTCATACGTCGAGATGTAGTTCTGGGCGGCCAGCCCCAGCTGCTTCAGGTTGTTGACGCACTGGGCGCGTCGGGCCGCCTCCCGCGCCGACTGCACGGCCGGCAGCAAGAGCGCGATGAGGACGGCGATGATCGCGATGACCACCAGCAGCTCGATCAGGGTGAATCCACGGCTCCGGCGCATTGGTCGTGACTCCTCGGGACCTGGGACGTGCAAGGGGGTCGGCAAGGACGGTCGTAGCGAACGCGTCGTCGCGCCCGCGGCGGCGGGAGGGCCGGGTGGCGCGTCGGAGAGGATGGGGCGCGTCGGCTCGGCGACTCGCCGTTCCGAAGAAGTTAAACAATCGTCGAGCACGAATGGAATTGAGCTTTTATGCAATCCTGATTAAGGAATCGTGTCAGCCCGGCCCGTCGCGTCGTCCCGGTCCCCGAAGCGGTGCGGCCCCGCCGAGAGACACCGACGGCCTTCGCGCCGCAGCCTCGGGGCCACGCCCGCACCTCGCGGCGGCGCCCCGGACCGCGCGGGGGAGCCCGGCCCGACCGCCCCGACGAAGCCCCCCTCGACGCCGCCCGCCGTCGCGGATGGAGGAATCGCTCCGCCCCGGTGGACGCTGGACCGCCGCACTTCCGGCCGGTAGCATAAGCCGACGCCACTCCGAGACGGACCACCCGACGGGCCCGCCATGCCATCACGACGACGCCGCCGCCGCGCCGGGCCCCCGCACGTCGCGTTCATCATCGAGACCTCGATGGCCTACGGCCGCGAGATCCTCCACGGCACCGTCCAGTACGTCCGCGAGAACGGGCCCTGGACGGTCTTCTTCGAACCTCGGTCGATGCAGGACCCGGCCCCCCCCTGGCTGGAGGACTGGGACGGCGACGGCATCATCACCACGCTCTACCCCCAGTTCTCCGAGCTGATCCGCCGCACGGGCATCCCCACCATCGACCTCGACGACCAGGAGCCGCGCTCCGGGCTCCCCACCGTGCGAAGCGACCAGCTCGCCATCGGCGCCATGGCCGCCGCGCACCTGATCGAGCGCGGGTTCACGCGGTTCGGCTTCTTCGGCTACCCCCAGTTCGAGTGGTCGCGGCTGCGGCTGGAGGCCTTCCGCCGCGCCGTCGCCGCCGCCGGGTTCTCTTGCGAGGAGTACGAGCCGGCCCACGCGGTCTCCTGGGGGCACCAGATGCCCGCCTGGGAGGCCGAGATCGACCGCGTGGCGCGCTGGATCGACGGCCTGCCGAAGCCGATGGGGCTGATGGCCTGCAACGACTTCCGGGGCGTCCAGGCGCTCGACGCCTGCCGGCGGGCCGACGTGGCCGTCCCCGAGGAGGTCGCCGTGATCGGCGTGGACGACGAGATCCTCGCCTGCGAGCTGGCCCAGCCCTCGCTCTCCAGCATCATCCCGGACTGCCGGCGGATCGGCTACGAGGCCGCCCGCCTGCTCGACGGCGTCCTGGCCGGCGGGGCCCCCCCGCCCCGCTCGCTGCTGGTCCCGCCGCTGGGGATCTCGGTCCGCCAGTCCAGCGACGTGACGGCGATCCCCGACCCGATCGTCGCCGACGCCATGCGGTTCATCCGCGAGCACGCCTGCCGGGGCATCCGCCTGGACGACGTGGTGCGGCACGCCGGGATCTCCCGCAGCTCGCTCCACCGCCGGTTCCGCGCCTCGACCGGTCGGACGATCCACGACGCCATCGCCGGGATGCGGATGGACCGGGTCAAGCGGCTGCTCGTCGAGACCGAGCTCCCCCTGCACGCCGTCGCCGAGCGCGTCGGCTTCGCCCACGTCGAGTACCTCGTCGCCGCCTTCCGCAAGGCCTTCGGCGCGACCCCGGGGGCCTACCGCAAGGCCCATCGCCCGGAGCCCTCGCGGCACGCCCCCGCCCGACCCCGCGCTGGGGGGCGGGCCGCCGACTGAGCGAGCCCGAGCTTCCCGCGGATTTCGCGTGCGGCCCGGGAATTGCTTGGCGTATGCTGGGCGGACCGACGTGCGGCACGCAAGCCCGCGGGGACGTGATCCGGAGAGAGCCAGCCGCCCGCACGGGAGCGACGACCATGACCGCGATGCCGGTGAAGTTCGAGACCTCGCATTACGAGTTCCTGGTCAGTCCGCTCAGCTCCTCGTCCGCGCGACCGGCCGCGCGGGAGGCCTCCAGCACCAAGGTGCGGGTGGACCTGGCGGCGACCTCGCACCCGGGCAAGGTGAGGTCCCGGAACGAAGACCACTACATGGTCGCCAAGGCCTCGCGACGCATCGACGTCCTTCTGAACAACCTGCCCGCCGGCGAGCTGCCCGACGAGATCGGCGAGGACGCCTACTCGATGGTCGTCGCCGACGGCATGGGGGGCATGAACGCCGGCGACGTGGCCAGCATGCTGGCGATCAGCACCGGCGTCCGCCTGGCGGACAAGTCGGTGAAGTGGGGCTTCAAGATCAACGAGCGCGAGGCCCGCGACCTGCTCAATCGGATGAGCCTGTACTTCCAGGAGATCGACCTCCGCCTCACCCACAAGAGCGACGCCGACCGCCGCCTCTTCGGCATGGGGACCACGCTGACGCTCGCCTACAGCGTGGGCGCGCACCTGTTCCTCATCCACGTCGGCGACTCCCGCGCCTACCTCTTCCGGCGCGGCGAGCTGATCCAGCTCACGCACGACCACACAGTCGCCCAGGCCCTGGCCGACGCCGGCCAGATCAAGCCCGACGAGGTCCGCACCCACGCCCGGCGCAACACCCTGACCAACTACCTCGGCGGCCACCGCGGCAAGATCCGGGCCGACGTCCGCTGGAGCCGCCTGGAGGACGGGGACCGCCTCCTCGTCTGCAGCGACGGCCTCACCGACATGGTGGACGACGCCGGCGTGGCCGCGATCCTGGCCCGCGGCGAGACCTCCCAGCAGGCCGTCGACCTCCTGCTGGAGAAGGCCCTCGACGCCGGCGGCAAGGACAACGTCACCCTGATCGTCGCCGGCTACCACATCCCCCCCGCCGAGTTCCTGGGCGTCCGCGAGGTCCAGGCCCAGCCCGCCCAGGCCGAGCGCTCCACCGTCGTCGACACCGGCGAATTCCCCCCGCCGCAATGACCCGACGAGGCCGTTGCCCATTGTGAACGCGGCCGGAGGCTGGATCGAGAAAGCCATGGCCGATCGTCCTTCCCCCCTCGTGGGGGAAGGCAAGAAGGCCCGTCAGCCCTGATCGGCGACCTTCACCACGCCGTAATCGTGCTTCAACTGGTCGGTCAGGGTGGTGAAATCCTTCGGGACCGGGGCCTCGACGCGGATGGGCTGGCCGGAGAGGGGGTGGATGAAGCCCAGGGACGCGGCATGCAGCGCCTGGCGATGGAACCGGATCGGGAACTTCGGCCGGCCCCGACGGCCGTAGACCGGGTCGCCGACGACCGTATGCTCGAGCGCCGCGAGGTGGATGCGGATCTGGTGCGTCCGGCCGGTCTCCAGCCGCACGGCGACCAGGCTGGCGACGGTCCCGTAGCTCTCGATCACGCGGAAGTGGGTCGTCGCCGGGATGCCGACGCCGGGCTCGCGCGAGACCCCCCGGCGGTTGTCGCCGGCGTCGTCCACCAGGGGGATGTCGATGCGTCCCTCGGGGGTGATGAACACCCCTTCCACCACCGCGAGGTAGTCGCGCTCGATCGTGTGGGTGCGGAACAGCTCCTGGAACGGCCGCAGGGCGCGCGGCGAGGTCACCAGCAGGATCACCCCGGACGTGAGCTGGTCGATCCGGTGGACGATCCCGACGTAGGGCTTCTTGACCCCCCGCTTGTGGATCTGATACCGCCCGGCTCGTTCCAGCAGGGTGTCGCGTTCGCGAAGCTCCGTGGGCTGGACGAGGAGCCCGGGGGGCTTGTCGATGACGAGGACGTCGCGGTCCTCGTACAGCACGGTCAGCCGACGCTCGGCCAGGTCGGCCCGGGGCCGGTTGGGGTGGAACGACAGCTCGTCGTCGGGGCCGACTTCCTCGGCCGGGTCGACCCGGCGCACGCCCCCGACGTCGACCTGGCCGCGCTCGACCGCCTCGCGCGCGGCGCGTCGAGAGAGCTGGAAACGCTCGGCCACGATCTTGTCGAGCCGGACCTTCATCGGAGCATCGCCTTCCACCTGGGCCTCCCGGACCGCGAATTCTTCGGATCGTGAGAGGCCAGTATAGCCGCTCGCGGCCGCCGGGTCACACCGACCTGCCGCGAAGTCTCCGACGGCATCGACGGCCGGGCCGGATCTTAGAAATGGAATGCCGAAAATTGAATTGTCGCATCCTGGGGAGGCTCCTATGGTGAGTGCACCTCTCCGTCCCTCGCCTCGAATCCTTGCGTCCTCGTTCCCCCTCGTGACGTGATTCGCCGGCCGTCCGCCTCCCACTCGGACGACTTGCGGAGGAGTATCTTTCCATGGCCACCACGCACCGAAGCGAGCCTCGTCGCGGGTTCACGCTGATCGAGCTGCTCGTCGTCATCGCCATCATCGCGGTGTTGATCGCCCTCCTCCTCCCCGCGGTGCAGTCGGCCCGCGAGGCCGCCCGCCGCTCGCAGTGCACGAACAACCTGAAGCAGATCGGCCTGGCGATGCACAACTACGAGTCGGCCCACGGCTCGTTCCCGCCGGCCAAGCTCTGGTCGGCCACGTCCGGCATCACGCTCACCAACGACGCCGGCGGCCAGGGCCTGGTGCTCAACACCACCGCCTTCGTCCTGATCCTGCCGCAGCTCGAACAGACGGCGATGGCCAACGCGTACAACTACAGCCTGCCGTCGTGCCCGGCGACCAACACCGTGAACCTGACCCCGGTGGGGGGGCCGTCCTCGTACCTGGCCAACACCACGGTCACCACGTCGATCCTCTCGGCCTACAACTGCCCCTCGGACGACATGGTCCAGCCCTACAACCCGACGGCCGCGACGACCAACGGCGCCTACAACGGCTTCCTCTCGCAGCGCTGCAACTACGCCCTGCCCGCCGCCATCTATTACGAGAACGGCAACGGCCGCTCGCACACCACCCGCCCCCGCGACGGCGGCGTCTTCTCGTTCAACGACGGCTCGACGAAGCTGGCGAACATCACCGACGGCACCAGCAACACCACCCTCGTGCTGGAGTCTCGGAAGGAGAAGACCAGCGCGGCGTACGGCCCCTACTGGGGCCAGGGCGTCTGGACCTCGACCCATGCCCTGGTCTACCCGAAGTCCACCACCTCGTGGCCCGGCACCATGCCGAACGGCGTGGCGCTGACGACCCAGGTCTCCGTGGCCAACAACCCCAAGCGGCTCGGCTACGCCTGGACGAACAGCAGCCGGCACCCCGGCGGCGTCAACGTGGCCTTCGCCGACGGCTCGGTCAAGTTCATCAAGAACTCGATCGACGCGGCCGCCTGGCACGGCATCCAGACCATCGGCGCCGGCGAGGTCGTCAGCGCCGACTCGCTCTGACCCGGACCTCTCCGACGAACCCGGGCCGGTCCGGCCCCTCGGTGCGGAGCGTCCGGCCGGCCGGGTTCTTCCCTTGGCTCCCCAGCAGGAATGGATCGACGCCGATGAAACGAGTCCCGACGCTCGCGTTCGCCTGGGCCCTGATCGCCGCCTCGGGCTGCGGCTCCGGCCCCAAGTTCGTCCCCGTCACCGGCACCATCACCCTGAACAGCGAGCCCCTGGCCGACGTCTCGGTGATGTTCCTCCCCGAAGGCTCCGACGGATCCCTCACCGCCGAGGGCATGACCGACTCCAGTGGCAAGTACACCCTGATGACCCGGGACGTACCCGGCGCGGCGGTCGGCAAGTACAAGGCCGTCGTGACCCGTCTCGGCGCCCCGGGGGCGAGTACCGATCCCGCCTTCCAGGAAGACGCTTTCATGGCCTCGCTGTCGGCCCCGGCCCCGGCGAAGAAGAAGGGCGTCTCCAAGAACGACCCGATCGAGTACACCGAGGACCGAGAGGTCGTCGACGAGCCCAACCCCGTCCACGACATCGACGTGAAGGTCAAGGCCGAGGCCGCCCCCTGACCCCGGACCTCGGCTCCACCCGGGCGAACCAGGAACCCCCGCGCCGCCCTCCCCGCCGAGGCCGTCGCGGGGGTTCTTCGTTCCTGGAGTCGCGGTCGTGATCCATACTCAACCTGGCGGGCTCCGTCCGCGGCCGGCGGGCTCGTCGGGCGAGGGGTCGGAAGGGCCCACTCGCGAGCGGGCGAATCGCGCCCGAAGCGCGCCGAACGAAGCCAATTTTTCTCTGAATCCTAAGCTGTTATTATTCATGGGTTTACGGTGACAAAACGACCTCTAGGAGGCGCGCGAACGAACCCAATCGAAGCCAACCGTCGGGCCGTCGAGGCGGGGCCTTCGACTCGGGCCGGAGCGGATCCCCGGCGGGCCTTGGCTTCGGATGGAAGTTTCCCCGATCAACGCCGAGGGGGCGCGACGGCCGACCTTCCGGCCCGCGGAATCGCGCGGTTCGGGGGCCCGAAACCGTCCTCCTTCGGACTTCCCCGCCGGCGGCGGGCGGCCAAGGGGGCGGACTCGTCGGCCGGGGATCGGTCGGGTACACTGGATAAATAGTCAGCGGCGTGGGGCGGCGGTCGGGGCGGATCGGATCGGAGCGGCCGGTTCATGAGCGAGGGCGGGGCGAACGCGGAAAAGGGCGAGACGGCCCCCTTGCGGCTGGCCTTCGACCGGGGCACGGTGGTCGTCGAGGGGTTGCCCGAACACGACGGGTCCGGCCTCCCCGGCCTCCGCTACGACCCCCGGACGAAGCTCCACCGCGCCGAGGCGATCTGGTATCGCCCACTGGTCGAGCACCTGCGCGCCAGGAAGGTCGCCTATAACGACGAGGCCCGGGGCTACGGGCCGACGCAGACGCCCTGGAAGATCCAGGTTGCGAAGGAGGCGTTCCCGCACCAGGTCGAGGGGCTGGACGCCTGGTGGAAGGCCGGCGGGCGCGGGGTCGTCGTCCTGCCCACGGGCACGGGCAAGACCCACCTGGCGAACATGGCGATCGAGAAGGCCGGTCGGCCCACACTTATCGTCACCCCGACCATCGACCTCATGAATCAGTGGTACGACGAGCTGACGATGAGCTTCGGCGTCGAGGTCGGCCTGCTCGGCGGCGGCTACAACGACGTCCAGCCCATCACCGTCACCACCTATGATTCGGCCTACATCAACATGGAGCGGCTGGGCGACCGCTTCGGCCTGCTGGTCTTCGACGAGTGCCACCACCTGCCGGGGGCGACCTACGGGCTCTCGGCCGTCGCCTCGATCGCGCCGTTCCGGCTGGGGCTGACCGCCACCCCGGAGCGTGCCGACAACGCGCACACGCACCTGGATCAATTGATCGGTCCGATCGTCTACCGTCGCGAGATCACCCAGCTCCGGGGGCGGTTCCTCGCCGAGTACCAGACCATCCCGCTGTTCGTCGCCCTGAGCGACGAGGAGCGGCTCATCTACGAGAACGCCCGCGAGTGCTATCGGGCGTTCATCAGCGGCTCGGGGATCGACATGCGCCGGCCCGACGGCTGGAGCCGGTTCCTGTTCCTGGCATTCCGATCCCCCGAGGGCCGCGAGGCTTTCCACGCCTACCGCCGCCAGCGCGAGCTGGCCCTGGCCGCCCCCGCCAAGCTCAAGCTGCTGGACCGGCTGCTCGACCGCCACAACCAGGACCGCGTGCTGATCTTCACCCACGACAACGCCACCGTCTACACCATCGCCCGCCGGTTCCTCGTCCCGGTCATCACCCACCAGACCAAGACCAAGGAACGCCGGGAGATCCTCCTGCGGTTCAACTCGGGCGCCTACCCGATCGTGGCGACGAGCAAGGTGCTGAACGAGGGGGTGAACGTCCCGGAGGCCAACGTCGCCATCATCCTGAGCGGCTCCGGCTCCGTCCGCGAGCACGTCCAGCGCCTGGGCCGCATCCTCCGCAAGTCGGGCGACAAGCAGGCCGTGCTCTACGAAGTCGTCACCCGGGGCACCGTCGAGGAATACACGTCCAACCGTCGGCGGCAGCACAGCGCCTACGACGGCGATTGACGGCCGGTCGACGCCCTTGACAGCGACGTCGGAAAGTCGTCTGCTGGACTCACCCGCCGCGATGTCGCGGTCGTTAGACGATCTCTAACCCCCCCATTCGGCCGGCGGCCGCTTGCGCGCCGCACACGCGGCGAAGACGACGCGCAGGCGCCCCATCAGGGCGATGCGCCGCAGGGGGCGACGATGAGCGGGTCCGAGGGGCTCAAGGCGGCGGAAGGCGAGGGGACGGGGCACTCCCCGACGCAGGCGCAGGAGAAGCCGGCCAACGGCGTGGCGGGGCTGAAGCACTGGCGGCACGACATGACGGCGGGCCTGCTGGTCTCCCTGATCTCGCTGCCGCTGTCGCTGGGGATCGCGGTGGCGTCGGGGGCCCCGCCGATCGCGGGCCTGTTCTCGGCGATCATCGCCGGGCTGCTGCTCCCCTTCCTGGGCGGGTCGTACGTGACGATCAGCGGGCCGGCGGCCGGGCTGGCGCCCGTGCTGCTCGCCGCGATGCTGACCCTGGGGCGGGGCGACCTGGCGACCGGATATCCCCTGCTCCTGGTCGTGATCTCGATCGTCGGCGTCATCCAGATCGTGCTCAGCGCCCTCAAGGCGGCCCGCTTCAGCGCGATCTTCCCGGCGGCGGTGGTGGAGGGGATGCTGGCCTCGATCGGCCTGATGATCATCGCCAAGCAGCTCCCGAACTTCCTGGGCGCCAAGTACCACGCGCACGAGTTCTTCGAGTACTTCGCCGAGACTCCGGCGGCCTTCCGGCACATGCAGCCCCGGGTCTTCGGGCTGGGCGTGGTGTGCCTGGCGCTGCTGTTCGCGCTCGGCTCGCGGCGCGCCGGGTCGCTCCGGAAGATCCCCCCCCAGCTGACGGTCGTCGTGCTGGGCATCGTCCTCGGCCGGGCGCTGGGCCTCGGGGACGGCGCGCTGATCCACCTGCCCGACCAGATCCTCGGGCACGGGATCGTCCTGCCGAACTTCACCGGCCTGTTCGGCGATCCGGCCCTCTGGGGCGCGGCCCTGGCCGCCGTCGTGACGTTGACGATGGTCGACGGGGTGGAGTCGCTGGCGACCGCCCAGGCGATCGACAAGATCGACCCGTTCCGGAGGAAGTCGAGCCCGAACCGGGTCCTCTTCTCAATGGGGGCATTGAACATCGCGTCGAGCCTGGCCGGCGGCCTGACGATCATCCCGGGCGGGGTGAAGAGCAAGGCCTGCATCGTCGGCGGCGGGCGGACGCTGTGGGCGAACTTCTACAACGCCCTCTTCCTCCTCTTCTTCCTGTTCGTCGCGAGGCCGCTGATCGGCATGATCCCCCTGGCGGCGCTGGCGGCGATCCTGATCCACACCGGATACAAGATGAGCGAGCCGGCCGTGTGGCGGCACGTCGGCCGCATCGGCCGCGAGCAGCTCGGCCTTTTCACGATCACGGTGGTCGCCACCCTCCTGACCGACCTGCTGATCGGGATCGGCGTGGGGATCGTCGCCAAGCTGGCCTTGAACCTGGCGTTCGCCGCTCGGGGCGAGGGGCCCTTCGAGGCGATCGCGAAGGCCCCCGGGCACCTGGCCGCCTTATTCCGCAGCCCGGTGGCCGGGGCTTCCGTCGAGGGGGGCTCGTACCACGTCCGCTTCGACGGGCCGCTCGTCTGCTTCAACTCGCTGCCGGTCAACCGCGCGCTGGCCGCGATCCCCCGCCAGGCGGATCGGCTCTTCCTGCACTTCCAGGAGGGCGTGACGGTCATCGACCACACGACCTGCGAGAACCTGATCCACTTCGCCGAGGAGTTCGAGCACTCGGGGCGCGGGGCGGCCGAATTCGTCGGCATGGAGCTGCTCGGGAGGCTCTCCGACCACGAGTCCTGCACCCGGATCCGCCAGATCAACCTGCCCGGCCCGGTCGCCCCCCGGCCGTCGCGAGCCATCCTCGGCGATCTCTGGGGCGGCCTGCCCATCCTGTCCGCCGCGTCCGCCCTCCAGGGCCTGGCGATGGACGAGGCCATCAAGGACGCCTTCGACGAGCAGCCGGTCCACGCCGACCACCCCCGAGGGGTCCTGGTCCGGCTGGGGATGGTGCCGGTCGACCGCTACGTCAGGCACCCCGAGGGGGACCTCGCCGCCTTCTCCCTCCAGCAGCGCGACCCCCGCGGCGTCGACTACGCCTCCGCGCCCGACGCGGAGCGGGCCCGGCCGATCATGTAGCCGGCGGCGGCCCCCGGTCGCCGCGTCGGATCGCAGCTCCTCCTCCCGCGATCGACCGCGACGCAAACCCGATCGCGCGGGCGCCCTTCTCGGGTTCGGCCGGCCCAGGAGGGGGGCTCAGGGCCAGGAGAGGATCTCGCCGTCCGCGTCGAACTGGACCTCGAACCCGCGTCCTTCGTCCCAGGGCACGCCGAAATGGATCTCCGCGTGGACCGGCCTGTCGTCATGACGCGTCAGCACGATCGCCCCACCCTCGACGGCCCCCAGCAACTTCCCCGCGGAGAGCTCGCCGCCGTCGTCCTCGTACTCCGCGCGTTCGTCGGCGGGGAGGGAATGGGAGGCCACGCCGCGTAAGACGTCGAGGACGTGCCGCTCCAGGCCGGGACGAAGTTCGGGCCAGCGTGCCCGGAGTCGGCCGCATTCGTCGCACAACGCGTCGAGGGCCGAGGCCACGCGCGACGGGTCGGCTCGCTTCTCGAGGACGACCCTGAAGCCCAACTGGATGTCGGTCCAGTCGCAGGTCAGGCCGGCCGGCTCGTCCCACCAGATGGAGGGGGTGTCGCGGTCGTACGAGACTTCGAAAGGCCCGATCGCGGCGAGCCGGGCGTTCACGCGCTCATCGCGGCACGGCTTGGGATGGAGCGCCTCGGGGTGGGCGTCGCGAAACCGCTCGACCTCGCGGAGCCACGCCCGGACCTCGGGCGTCAGGTCTTCGGGAGGCTTGCCGGCGAAGCCTTCGTACTCGGCCAGGACCTTCCGCAACGCCTTGTTGAGTCTGGGGGACTCGGGCGGCTCCTTCGCCGCAAGGGCGTTGAGCCTGTCGAGTTGTTCGTGGAGGCCGCCGATCGCGTCGCGCTGATATCTCAGATGATTCGAGCGTTTGATCCGTCGCGCCCGGTCTTCTTCGGCGAGTCGGGGGTCGAAGTCGGGACTCTTGCGAGGGTCGCCGTGTTTCTCGACGTCGCGGGCCAGGTCGTCCTGGTGGGCCGCGACGTACGCGTCGATCAGGCGCCCGACCTCCTCGCGGGTCTCGACCCCGTCGAACGGCCGGGACTGCGGGCCGGCCTCCGGGGGCCCGCCGGGGCCGCCCCCCAGGACGTGCGAGACCCCGACGGCGACGTCCTCGCGCAGCCCCTGGATGATCCTCGCCACCTCCCCGGGGTCGTGGTTGCCGTCCCGCACGATCTCCTGGGCCTGAGAGAGGAGGGAGGGCCGGGCGGGAGACGATCGAAGGTCCCGGACGATCCCGGACGCCCCGATCGCTTCGAGGGCCCGCAAGGTCAGCGAGACCTGCAAGCCCACGTGCCCGTAGACGAACGCCCTCCGCCAGAGCTGCGGGTCGATCCCCCGGTCGTTCTCGTCCAGGAATCGGACCGCGATCACCGTGTTCGCGCCGGCCTCGGACAGCTGCGCGTGGAGCATCTTGAACGTATCGCCCGGGCTCGCGGCGGCCAGGGCCGTGCCGGAGAAGAACCACCAGTCGTGATAATCGGCCGCGTCTCGGAAGTAGGCCGGCGCGCTCATGGAAATCCACCCACGGCCGCGCCCGGGCCACGGCCCGTCTCGCCCTTCTCGAGGAACCGATCGTGAACGGGCCACGTCCCCCGCCAGTGCCGGGCGGCGACCGGGGGAAGCCCAGGATTCCGGCCCGGTCGTTCGGGCTGGGCCTCGGGCTCTCGCCTGGACCGGGGACGGCCCGTCGCCCGCCCTTCCGAGCCGCTCGACCTCGACGCGCGGCGCCTTGGCCTGCCGTCGGATCGGGTGGAGGAGTTGCTCGGCGGATCGCCCGCCATCCCTCGACCGTGGTTTTACACGAGCGGGCGGGCGAATCGCTACAGGCAAGCGGTCGGAGGACCGGCGGATCGCACCACTTCCGGGCCCGCGATCGGGTAAGATGGATCCCCGTGCGGCGCGGAGCGAAGACAACCCGGAACGGCCCGGCGGGCCGGACGAAGCGAGGACGAAGTGGACGAACCCAGCCGACCCGGCGAGCCAGGCCGCGCCCCGCGCCGCTCGTCCCGAGTCGCCCCCGCGCCGGGCCGACCGGCGCGAGGCGAGCCCGAGGGGGCCCCCCGATGCTGACCGGCGACCTGGTGCGGGTGAGGACCAGCAAGGAGCGGGTCCTGCCGCTCTACCTGAACCGCGAGAGCGCGCAGTGGCTGGAGGCCGCCGAGAGCCTGCTGGCGATCTTCCGCGAGGGGGTCGGCATGACCCGGGGCGAGATCGAGGGGGAGATCGACGAGCTGTTCGGCGGCGGCGGCAAGGCGACGCTCGTGCATCGCGGCCTGGCGAAGGTCCTGGAGGACGGCGCCGAGTTCGAGGTCGTCGCCGACGTCCCTCCCGACGTCATCCGCGAGAAGGTCTTCACCGCCGCCGCCGCCCACCGCAAGGCCCTCGCCCAGGCCCACCCCCACGACGGCAACCCGCTGCCCGAGGCCGGCCGAGGCCCCCGCCCCCCCTTCCGCCGCGACGAGGTCCTGGAGGCCGTGGCCCAGGAGCTGAAGGTCGAGCCGAAGACCCTGATCGACGGCCTCTTCGCCGACCTCCGCGACGAAAACCGGATGCTCTCGTTTCAGGACATGACCGCCCAGCGGCTGGTCGACCGCTACAACACGGCGCTCGCTCAGGCGGTCCTTCTGCGGTCGGTCCGGGTGATGGTCGAGGTCCGGGGCGAGACCCCCGCGCGGTATCGCCAGCTCTTCCGCCAGCTCAAGTTCCACCGGCTCCTCTACCGCGTGACCGGCTCGATGCGCGAGGGCTACACGTTCCACATCGACGGCCCCCTGAGCCTGTTCAGCGCGACGACGCGGTACGGCCTCCAGATGGCGCTCTTCCTCCCCACGCTGCTCCGCTGCCACGATTTCCGCCTCGACGCCGAGCTGCGCTGGGGGCCGAAGCGCGAGCCCCGCAGCTTCCACGTCGACGCCAACGTCGGCCTGGTGTCGCACACGGCCGACACGGGCGTCTACGTCCCGCCCGAGGTCCCCGCCTTCGCCGAACGCTTCCGCCAGGTCGCCCCCGCCTGGGACCTGACCGAGACCACCGAGATCGTCGAACTCGGCCGCGAGGGGGTCTGGGTCCCGGACTATCGCGCCGTGCACAGGAAGACCGGCGTGGACGTGTTCGTCGAGGTCGTCGGCTTCTGGAAGAAGGCCACGCTCGACCGCCTGCTGGACCAGCTCCCGCGCCTGGGGCCCCCCCGGTTCGTGATGGTCGTTTCCGAGAAGTTGAAGGTCGACGAGGACGCGCTGGAGAAGCTCCCCGGCCCGATCCTCTGGTTCAAGGAAATCCCCAGCGCCCCCGAGCTGGCGGCGCTGCTGGAGCGGTTCCTCCCCGGTAAACAGGAAAGCATGCTGAAATGAGTCGCGAGAAGAACCTCAGGCGGATCCTCGAAGGCGGCATCGTGGCGGTCGTCCGGGCGGAGTCGGGCGAGTCCCTGGTGAAGGTCGTCGAGGCCCTGGCCGACGGCGGCGTGACGGCGGCCGAGATCACCTTCACCGTCCCCGACGCCCTGGACGTGATCCGCGACGCCCGCCGCGCCCTGGGCGACGCCGTGGTCCTGGGCGCCGGCACGGTGCTCGACCCCGAGACCGCCCGGGCGGCGATCCTCGCCGGGGCCGAATACCTCGTCAGCCCGACCGTGAACCTTGAGGTGATCCGCCTGGCCCGCCGCTACGACAAGGCGGTGATGCCCGGCGCGTTCACCCCCACCGAGATCCTCGCCGCCTGGGAGGCCGGGGCCGACGTGGTGAAGGTCTTCCCGGCCGAGATCGGCGGCCCCCCGTTCCTGAAAGCCGTGCGCGGGCCCCTGCCCCAGGTCCGGCTCATGCCCACCGGCGGCGTCGACCTGGCCACGGCCGATGCGTTCCTGAAGGCCGGCGCGTGCTGCCTGGGCGTCGGCGGCTCGCTCGTCGAGCCCAAGGCCGTCGCCGCCGGCGACTTCGCCCGCATCCGCGACCTGGCCTCGAAATACGCCGCGATCGTCAAGGCGTTCCGCGCGACGGCCTGAGGCCGGTTCGCCGGCGGCGGTCTCGCCGGGCCTTCGCGAGGAGAGGACGCGTCCCGAGACGAACACCCCCTGGAGCCGAGCCGCCGATGAACCACCCCCGTCGCAGGCGTCCTTTCGGGCCGCTCTTCTGGTCCACCCTGGCGGTCGCGGGGCTGGCGGTCCTGGGCCTGGCCGTCCGCGAGGTGGATTCTCGCTGGGGGCCTTCGTGGCGGGCCCGCGGCCTCGCGGCCGAGATGCGGAACCCCGACCCCCGGGTCGGCCTGCCCGCCGCCCGCGCTCTGAGTAAGGCCGGCGATCCCGCGATCCCGAGGCTGGTCGAGGCCCTGCGGGACGGCGACCCCGCCGTCCGTCGCCGCGCCTCCTGGGCCCTCGGGCTCGTGATCCCCCTGCCGGCGGCGGCGATCCCGGCCCTGGGCGCCGCGATCCGCGACGACGACGCGGAGGTTCGGCGGCGGGCGGCCGACGCCCTGGCCCGCTTCGGGCCCGAGGCCGCCTCGCAGGCCGCCGCGCTGAGAGCCGCGCTGGGCGACCCCGACCCGGACGTCCGCTTCGGCGCAGCCCGTTGCCTGGCACGGGTCGAGGCGAGCGAGTCCGAGGCTCTGCGGCAAGGCGTCCTGGACCTCCTGACCGTCCCGGTCGTCCACCGCCTCGCCGATCCCGGCGGCGTCCCGAACGATCCCGACCCCACCGCCCCGGCCGACCTGCTCAAACGGATGAGCCCCGAGACGCAGGCCCGCGGCGTGGGCCTCCTGGCCAGCCTGCTCGGGTCCGACGACGCGCCCGCCCGCCGCGCCGCGGCCGCGTCCCTGCTCGTCCTCTCCGATGCGGCCGGCCCCGCCTCGCCGGAGCTGGAGAAGGCGTCGCGGTCGGACGACCTCGCGACGCGCTGCCTGGCGACGCTGGCCCTGGTGGAGATGGAAGGCTGGGAGCGAGGCCGGGCGCGGGCGACGCTGCGCGAGCTGCTCGAAGCGGGGGCCTTGCATCCCGGCGTCGTCCCGCCCCGGACCTTGCAGGAAGTGCAGTGGGTGCTGACCGCGAACCTGGAGGGGGGCTCGGAGATCTATCAGCCGGTCCACGTCCTGCGCGACCTGGCGGTCGAGCTGAGCCGGGCGGGGGCCCGCCCCGCGCCGGCCTCGCCCGAGTGAGCAGGCCTCAGCCCCGGGGGGCGAGTTCGGCCAGGAGGCGTTCGAGGTCGGCGAAGTCGACGGGCTTGACGAGGTGGGCGTCGCAGCCGGCGGCGCGGGAGAGGTCGCGGTCGGCCTGCTGGCCCCAGCCGGTGAGGGCGACGACGAGGATCCCGCGGCCCCAGGGGGCCTCGCGGATCCGGCGGGTGGCGTCGTAGCCGTTGAGCCGGGGCATGCCGACGTCCATCAGGATGACGTCGGGGCGGAAGTCCTCGGCGGCGGCGACGGCCTCCAGGCCGTCGTGGGCCACCCGGACGCGGCTCCCCAGGAGCTTGAGGATCTCGGCCATCGAGGCGGCCGAGTCGCGGCTGTCGTCGACGACCAGGATGCGGAGCCGGCCTATCGCCGGGCCGGCGTCGGGGTGAGGTTCCTCGCTCGCGGCAGCCTCGGCCTCGGCCGGGACGGGGAGGCGGACGGTGAACGTGCTGCCGAGGCCGGGGCCCTCGCTGGCGGCGGCGACCGTGCCGCCGTGCATCTCGACGAGGCCCCTCACCAGGGCCAGGCCGATGCCCAGGCCCCCGGCCATGCGCTCGTCGCCGCGGTCGACCTGCGAGAACATGTCGAACAGCCGGGGGAGCGCCTCCGGCGGGATGCCGAGGCCGTCGTCGCCGACCTCGACGACCACCTCGGTCCCCTCGCGACGCGACGAGAGCCGGATCCGCCCCCCCCGGGGGGTGTACTTGGCCGAGTTGGTCAGCAGGTTGCCGAAGACCTGGGCGAGCCGGGTCACGTCGGCGTCGAGCCGGACCGGGCCGGCGGCGAGGTCGACGGCCAGCTCGTGCCCCGAGGCGTCGATCAGCGGCCTGGCCGTCTCGACGGCGGCGGCGACCACCTCGTCCAGGGTCACCGGCCCGCGCCGCAGCTCCAGCTTGTTCTGGTTGATCCGCGAGACGTCCAGCAGGTCGTCGATCAGCCGGACCATGTGGCCCAGCTGCCGCGACATCATGTCGCGCGCCCAGGCCACGGGGGCCGGGACCTCGGCCTGGCGCATGAGCTGCAGGCCGTTGCGGAGCGGGGCCAGCGGGTTGCGCAGCTCGTGCGCCAGGAGGGCCAGGAACTCGACCTTGCGGCGGTCCTCCTCGCGAAGCTCGGCGTAGAGGCGGGCGTTCTCGACGGCCACCGCGGCGACGTGGGCGAGCTGGACGATCACCGCCTCGTCCAGCTCGGTGAAGTCCCCCTCCTCCTTGTCGGAGAGCTGCAGCAGGCCGAGGCTGCGGCCGTCGCGGCCGACGAGCGGGGCGGCGAGCCAGCCCCGCATCGGCGGGTGCTCGGCGGCGTGGCCGCTGAAGTTCCGCCAGCCGGGGTGGGCCTCCAGCTCGGCCTGGGTCAATCGCATCGGCCGGCCCGACCGGGCGACCCGGGCGTAGATCCCCGCGCCGGTCGGCTCGACCGCGAAGTCGCGCCATCGGGCGTACTTGTCGGACATCGAGACGGTCGTGATCGCCTGGGCCCAGTCGTCGCCGACGGTCAGGCTGCTGACCGCCTGGTGGGCGCCGACGACGCCCCTCGTCTGCTCGACCATCGCCCGGAGCACGCCCTCGAGCGATCCGGCGGCGTGGATCGCCAGCGCCGCGTCGGCCATCCGCCGCAAGAGCCGCGATCGCTCCCGCTCGCGGAGGAGCAGCCGCGCCTGCCGCTCCTCGTCGCGCTTCTGGGCGCTCACGTCCACGGTCACGCCGTCGAACCGGATCGGCGTCCCGTCGGGGGCGTACGACGCGCCGCCGATCGCCCGGATCCACTTCATGTCGCCGGTGGTCGGCTCGACCGTCCGGTAGTGGACGTCGTAGCCGACCCGCCCGCCGATCGAGGACTCGATCCCCCGACGCGTCGGCTCGCGGTCCTCGGGGTGGATCCGCGCGTAGAAGTCGTCGAGCGTCGGCCGGGACGAGGCGGGGAGGTGGAAATGCTGCTTGACCCGCTCGTCCCAGGTCATGTCGAACGAGGGGAGGTCGCAGTACCAGAAGCCGACGCCGGAGAGCCGCACGGCGTAGTCCAGCCGCGACCGGCTCTCGGCCAGGGCCCGCGCCGCGGCGGCCCGCTCCGAGACGTCGCGCGAGACGGCCAGCATGTGGAACCTGCCCCCGGGCGCGGGCATCGGCCCGGCCGAGGACTCCATGTGGCGGCGGGTGCCGCGCCGGCCGATCATCTCGTATTCGAGCGTCCCGCGCTCGCCCCGGCAGACCCGCGCGATGAAGGCGGCGAAGGCCTCGCGATGCTCGGGCGCGATCGACTCGCCGATCGGGCGGCCGACGACCTCGCCGGCCTCGGCCTCGACCATCGCCAGCCCCGCCGGGTTCATCTGGAGCACCCGCCCCGACGCGTCGACGAGCTTGACGCAGTCGGGCGTGGTCTCGACCATCGCCCGGTACCGCGCCTCGCTCGCCTTCAGCTCGCGCGTGACCCGGGCCCGCTCCAGCGACTCCCAGCAGCGGTCGACGACCGTGCGCAAGAGGGCGACCTCCTCGTCGGTCCAGCGCCGTGGGGAGGCCTGGTGGACGGCCATCGCGGCGATCAGCCGGCCCTCCTTGTGCAGCGGCACGCAGACCACCGCCCGGATCCGCGTCGCCCGGTAGGCCTCGCGGTCCTCCCCCGCCTCGGCGTCGACCTCGGAGTCCTCCAGGACGAACGGCTCGTTGGCCGCCATCCGCCGCTCCAGGGCGGCCCCGAAGGCGGCCAGCGGCCAGCGGCCCACGATGCTGGGGACCCCCCGCGCGTGGTCGCCGGTGATCACGAAGACCGACTCGTCCTCGACCTCGGCGTAGGCGCAGCGGTCGGCCCCCAGGTGCTCGGCCAGCAGCCTCGCGGCGACGGCCGGGATCTCGCCCGGGTCGGTCGCCTCCTGCGAGGCCGTCGCCAGGTCCACCAGGAAGCGCAGCCGCCCCTCGCTCGCCCGCAGGGCGCGCTCGGCGGCCTTCGCGGCCGAGACGTCCCGCGCGATCTTGGAGGCGGCCACCACCCGGCCCCCGTCGTCGAACACCGGCGACATGGTCGCCGCGATCTCCACCCGGCTCCCGTCCTTCCGCATCCGGACGGTCTCGAACGGCTCGACCCGCTCCCCGCGCCGCAGCTTGGAGAGGATGAACTCCTCCTCGCCCATCCGCTCGGGAGGGATGATGAGCGACGCCAGCGGCCGGCCCACCGCCTCCTCGCGGCTCCAGCCGAACAGCCGCTCCGCGCCGGCGTTCCAGGAACGCACCACGCCGTCCAGGTCCTTGCTCACGATCGCGTCGTCCGAGGACTCCACGATCGCCGCCAGCCGCGCCTGAGCCGCGTGCGCATCGCGCCGCTCGCTGACGTCCCGAAAGACCAGGACGGCCCCGATCGCCGCGCCGGCCTCGTCGAACATCGGCGCGGCGCTGTCGTCGATCGGCCGCTCGGTCCCGTCGCGGGCGATCAGGACCGTGTGATTGGCCAGGCCGACGACCTTCCCCTCGCGGAGGGCGCGGATCGCCGGGTTCTCGACCTCGGCCCGGGTGTGCTGGTTGACGATCCGGAAGACCTCGACCAGCGGGCGGCCCGCCGCCTCGGCGGTCGTCCAGCCGGTCAGCCCCTCGGCGGCCGGGTTCAGGTAGGTCACCCGGCCCTCGGCGTCGGTGCTGACCACGCCGTCGCCGATGCTGGCCAGGGTGATCCGCAGCCGCTCGCGGTCGGCCCGCGAGCCCGCCTCCGGCACCTCCCGCGATCCTCCCGAGGCGTCAGGCCCCGCGCGCTCACCCTCGTGTCCGGCCGACGTCATCCCCGCCTCCGCCCGTCATGGCGCCGCCTCCCTGCCCCGCACCGACCCTCGAATGGTCGTCGGATTGTATCAAGTTCACGTCCACATGTTCAAACCGACGCGCAGGTCGGGGCGATTCCCGCCGGCCCGCCGGATTTCGCGTGAGGACCGCCGCCGGCCGTCGTCATGATGGAGGGAGGATCGCGGACCGGGCCGCGACGGGCTGGGATGGGGGGCGAGCGATGATCGAAGAGGCGAGGCGGGGCGACGCGTCGGCGCTCGGGAAGCTCCTGGAGGGGCATCGCCGCCGGCTGCGGGCGGCGGTCGCGAGGCTCGTCGGCCCCGCGTGGGGTCTCCGGCTCGACCCCTCCGACCTCGTCCAGGAGGCGTTCCTCCGGGCCGGCCGCGATTTCGCGAGCTTCCGGGGGGCCGACGAGGCCGAGCTCCAGGCCTGGCTCCGGCGCATCCTGGTCAACCTCCTGACCGATCAGGTCCGTCGCGACCGCCGTCGCGCGACGCGGGGGGGGCGCCCGGCCTCGCTCGACGCCCTGCTCGACCGCCCGGGGACGACGGTCCACCGCGCGCTGGCGTCGAGAGGGCCCTCGCCCAGCGAGGCCGCCGCCCGCCGCGAGCGCGCCCTGCTCCTGGCCGAGGCGGTCGAGCGCCTGCCGGAGGACTATCGGCGGGTCTACCTCCTGCGCACGCTCCACCACCTGCCGTTCGAGGACATCGCCCCGAGGATGCGACGCTCGCCTGGGGCCGTCCGCATGCTCTGGGCGCGGGCCCTGGAACGCCTCGGCGGCGAGCTGGGAGGCCGCGCTTGAGCCCCGCCGGGCGCGACGGCGGCGAGCGGGCCGAGGCCGCGACGGACCGCCGGGAGGACCCGGCCGGCGCGTCGGGCCCGGCCTGGGAGTCGGAGCTGGGCCGACTGCTCGATGAATACCTCCGCAACGTGGAGGCCGGGCGGCCGTCCGACGCCGAGTTGATCGCCACGCTCCACCCCGAGATCGCCGAGCGGTTCCGGGCCTGCGTCGCCGTCCTGGACCTCACCGGCCCGGCCCTCGCCAGGGGCCCCGCCGACGACGACGCCCCCGACGGCACCCGTCTGGGGGACTTCGTCCTGCTCCGGCGGGTCGGCCGGGGGGGCATGGGAGTCGTCTTCGAGGCCCGCCAGGTCAGCCTGAACCGCAGGGTGGCCGTGAAGGTCCTGCCGCTGGCCTCGGCGCTCGACCCGCTCCGGCTGGCCCGGTTCCGGATCGAGGCCCAGGCGGCCGCCAAGCTCCACCACACCCACATCGTCCCCGTCTTCTCCGTCGGCTGCGACCAGGGCGTCCACTACTACGCGATGCAGTTCATCGAGGGCCGCTCGCTGGCCGACCTCATCAGCGAGATGCGCGCGCACCCGGCCGCCGACGCCGCGGCGAGCGGCGATCCGGCGAGATCGGCCGAGGCCCCCGCCCCCCCGGTTGACGCGGGACCGATCCTCCGGAGTCGAGGCTCGGCGCACCACCGATGGGTCGCGGACCTCGGCGTGAAGGCGGCCGACGCCCTGGAGCACGCCCATCGCCATGGCGTCGTCCATCGCGACGTCAAGCCGGCGAACCTGATGGTGGACGTCGAGGGGGTCCTCTGGGTGACCGATTTCGGCCTGGCCCGCATGGAGTCCGAACCGGGCCTGACCCTCACCGGCGACCTGCTGGGGACGCTTCGCTACATGAGCCCCGAGCAGTCCTCCGGCGATCCCTCGCGGGTCGACGGGCGGGCCGACGTCTACTCGCTGGGGGCCACGCTCTACGAGCTGTTGACCCTCCGGCCGGCCCGAGAGGGCGAGGGGCGGGACGCGCTTCTCGCCGGCCTGGACTCGGACGGGCCCCGGCCCCCGCGCTCCCGCGACCGATCCATCCCCCGCGACCTGGAGACGATCATCCTCCGGGCCATGGCCCGCGAGCCCGATCGCCGCTACCCGACCGCCGGCGCGCTGGCCGAGGACCTCCGCCGGTTCCTCGACGGCCGTCCGATCCTCGCCCGCCGCCCCAGCCCCTGGAAGCGCGCCGAACGCTGGGTTCGTCGCCACCGGTCGGCGACGGCCGCGCTCGTCTTCGGCCTCGCCCTGACGGCCGTCGCCGCGGCGGCGGTCGGCGTCCTCGCGTCCCGGAACCGCGACCTGGCCCGCGTCGAACGCCGGGCCGCCTACATCGTCGACGTGGCCCAGGCGGGCCAGCACGTCTACCGCAACGACCTGGCCACGGCCGTCGACCGGCTTGTGCACCACGTCCCCGCACCGGGGGCCGACGACGACCGCGACTTCGCCTGGCGCCTCCTCTGGCGGGCCTGCGAGGCCCGGCCGCGACGCCTGGAGGGCCATGTGGGCGACGTCTACCACGTTGAGTACGCCCCCGACGGCCGCACCCTCGCCACCGCCGGCGCGGACGCCACGGTCCGCCTCTGGGACGCCGCGACCGGCTCCCCCCTGCGCGTCTTCCGGGGCCACGCGGGGGACGTCGACTGGGTCGCCTTCTCGCCCGACGGCCGAACCCTCGCCTCATGCGGGAACGACGGCACGGTCCGGCTCTGGGACGCCCTCGACGACTCGAAGCCCTCGCGCGTCCACTCCCGCGTCGGCGTCGAGGTCGTCTCGGTCCTCTTCACCCCCGACGGCAAGAGCCTGATCTCGGGCGACGCACGCGGCCGCGTCGTGGTCCGGAACGCGGCCGACGCCGCCGTGGAACGCGTGCTGCCCTCGCAGAACACGCGGATCAACGGCATGGCCCTCTCGCCCGACGGCGCCCTCCTGGCGATCGCCTGCGAGGCCCCGCACCTGAGGATCGTGAGGCTCGGCGCGACGGGCGGGGGGTTTTCGATCGACCACCTCTCGCTGGACGTCCCTTCTATCGTCAACAGCGTGGCGTTCAGCCCGGACGGGAGCCAGGTCGCCTGCTGCGACAGCTCGGGCCGCGTCCGCCTCGCTTCCACCGGCCCGAAGGCCGTCGCCAGGGGATATCTGGTCGACCCGACCATCAGGCAGGAGGCACTCGCGTTCGCGCCGGCCGGCGGCCTCCTCGCCACGGCGGGGGGCGACGGGAGCATCGCGATCCATGAGGCCGATTCCCTCCTCTCGATCCGATCGCTCCGGTCCGGCCGGCGTCGCGCCTGGAGCCTCGCCTACTCGCCGGACGGCCGCACCCTGGCGTCCTCGGGCGACGACGGGTTCGTTGACCTCTGGGACGTCGACGAGCCGCGCGAGCGCGAGACGAGGCCGCTCCCCGGCACGAACGGCCGGATCGTCTCGGCGACGACGACCCGGCTCGGCCTGGCGATCTTCGGCAGCGCCCCGGACGGCCCCGCCCGCGCCGAGATCCGGGAGCGAGACGCGGGGCGTGCGGTCCTGGAGCGGGCGTATGGCGGCGGCGGCTGGATGCGCGGCGAGGCCTCCCCCGACGGGGCGAGGGTGGCCGTGTATCGCGAGGTGGTGGGTGGCCACCGCCTCGAAATCCTCCCGCTCGCGTCCGAAGCGCCGGCGATCGGACTCGATCTCCCCCCCGGCTTCTCCCCGCCTCGCGGCTCCCCGGCGCACGTCGGAATGAGCTTCTCTCCGGACGGCCGCCGCCTGGTCGCCTCCAACGGCACCGGGGTGGTCGGCGTCTGGGACGTCGATCGTCCCCGACCGCTCGCCTGGGTCGGCGATGCTTCCTGCTTCGCCCCCCGTTTCCTCCCGGCCGGCGATCGGATCGCCCTGGTCTGCGACGGACATCTGAGGGTCTGGGATCCCTCGACGGGCGTCATGGTCGACCATCCGGGTGCGCCGATGATCCGGGCCGATTCGATCGTCGTCACGCCCGACGGCCGCCGCGTCGTCGCCGCCTTCCGCCACGACCGGGCTCTCCTCGCCTGGGACCTGAACCAGGCCGGCCGGACGGCCTCGCTCGTCGCCACGGCCGAGGGGCCGACCGCCCTGGCCGTCTCCCCGGACGGATCCACCCTGGCCGTCGGCGACCAGACGGGCGTGACCACCCTCCTCGACGCCGCCTCGCTCCGGCCCCTCCTGCCGCTCGCCGGCCCCCCCGCCGAGGTCGTCCATCTCGACTTCTCACCGGACGGCTCCTCCCTCACCGCCGTCCACCAGGGAGACGCCAATCGCCCCGCCTCGGTGACGACGTGGGCGGATTCGCCTCGCTAAATCTCCAAGGCCGGCGTGACGTCGGCCGCGTCAGGTCGTCTCTCACCGGGGGCGTCGACCCTGGCGCGCGGCTCGCTCGATGCGAGGACGCTCGCGGCCGCCGCCCACCTCATCCGGATACGACAGGTTTTGTGGAGAACATCGAGGATGCTCAACGTGCGAACTCATTCAGCCCTGCTGGCGACCCTGGTCTTCCTGGGAGCCGCGGACGTCCAGGCCGAGCCCATCACCTTCACCCTGGAGACGGTCGCGTCCGGCCATGTGGGGGGCGTCGCGTTCACCGACGCCGCGTTCACCCTCAGGACCACCGCGGACACCGACGACGTGCGGGGGCCGTTCACAAGCCAGCAATACCTCGTCGACGGCCTCACGCTCACCGCCTCGATCGCGGGCGTCGGGGACCTGACGCTCTCCAATCTCCACTTCGTCGACATGAGGACGGTCCAGGGGCCTCTGGGCGATCGTGGGGGAGCGTCCTTCGGCATCCTGGTTTTCTTCGACGAGTCCTTGGCGGGCTATGACCTCAAGTCGGCCGTCGGCCCGACGCTCGGCCTTATCGCCTCGGCCGGTCCGGGCGTGACGTATGCGACCAGCCTCGGCTCGCTGGAGTTCTCCCGGGTCTCCGACGAGGGGACTTTCACGGCGAGCACCACCATTGCCACCGTGCCCGAGCCCGCGAGCCTCGCCTTGCTCGCCGTCGGCGCGGGGGCCCTCGGGGTCGTCGCGCGGCGCAGGGCGTCGGCCCTCGGGCGACGCGTTCGCTCGTGACGTTGATAAATCGCGACTTCGCGACGGGATCGTGGGAAGTTCGCTTTTGATCATGTAGGATTGCGACGCGATCCGGCGAGGCCGTGACCCAGCCCGCCGGGCCCGTCTTTCGGGCCGGGGGACGATCCCCGGCGCGTCGTCATCCTCATCGATCCAATCCGTCGAGTCCGCCCCATGAAAGCCCTCTCGCAGGTGCTCGCGTTCGCTTGCGCGCTGCTGACATTCGCGACGATCGACGCCGAGGCGGCGAGGCCGCCGGCCCGCCGTCCGACCCGGTCGACGGCCCGGCCGCAGCCCCGGGCCGTCACGACCCCGGCCCGGTCGAAATCCGCGATCGCCGCCCAGTCCAGGTCGTCACCCCGACGGCCCGCGAGCCGGATGCCGGCCGCCTCGCCGGCCGTGGCGATCGCGGCCCCGATACCGATCCCGGCCCCGGCACCCGTCCTCAACGCCACTCCGGACTCGCTCGCGCGGCGGATTGTGGAGCTGACGAACGCCGAGCGGGCCGCCGTCGGGGCGGCCCCGCTGGCCTGGAGCGACCGCCTGGCGTTCGCGGCGGAGGTCCACGCCGACGACCTCGCGTCGCGGGGGATCGTCGAGCACGTCGTGGACGGCGTCACGCCCTATGACCGCGTGGCGACCGTCGGCGAGGCCGCCGCCTCGGTGGGCGAGAACCTGTTCCGCGCCCTTCCCGTCGCCGCCGACCCGACGCTGGCCGAGGGTGTCGTCGCCGCCTGGATGAACTCGCCCGACCACCGCGATAACATCCTGGACCCCGCGTTCACCGAGCTGGGCGTGGGCGTGAGCCTCGACCCGATCCCGGCCGATCCCTCCACGCGGGACCTCTTCGCCGTCCAGGTCTTCGCCCGGCCGATCCGCTGAGCGTTCGGCCGAGCGCCGATCGCGCCGGAATCGCGCTCGCTCCGGCCCGTTCGTGCGCATGATCCAGGTACGGGATGCTGCGTCCCGATGTTTCTTGGCACTGCGGCGCAGGTGCGGATGCCGATGTGGCGACGAAAGGAAAAACGCGCGAACGAAGCCAATCGCGGAGCGGTGTAAAGCCTTGGTTGAGCAGGACTTAACCCCGAAAACGGCGATTGGCTTCGTTCGCAGACGAACCCAATTTTGGGTTCGTTCTCGACGTCGATCAGGCGGCCGGGCCGAGGAGGTCCTTGACGGCGTCGCGCTCGGCGATCAGCTCCTGGGCGGAGGCGTCGAGGCGCTTGCGGGCGTCGTCGTCGATCGGCACGCCGGGGACGATGGACCAGGAGCCTTCGCCCTTGGAGGTGAGCGGGAAGCTGTAGATCAGGCCCGAGGGGATGCCGTAGCTGCCGTCGGAGACGACGGCGGTGCTGAACCACTCGTCGGCCGGGGTCGGGTGGTAGAGGTTGGCGACCGTGTCGATGGCGGCGTTGGCGGCCGAGGCGGCCGACGAGGCGCCGCGGGCCTTGATGACGGCGGCCCCGCGCTTGGCGACGGTGGGGATGAAGTTCTCGGTGAACCAGGAGTCCTCGCGGATCACCTTCGGGGCGGGCACGCCGGCGATCTCGGCGTTCTTGTAGTCCGGGTACTGGGTGTCGCTGTGGTTGCCCCAGATCGTGACCTTCTTGACCGAGGAGACCGGCACGCCGGCCTTCTTGGCGATCTGCGCGGTGGCCCGGTTCTGGTCGAGCATGGTCATCGCGAACCAGCGGTCGGCGCCGACCTTCGGGGCGTGCGACCGGGCGATCAGGGCGTTGGTGTTGCACGGGTTGGCGACGGTCACCACCCGGACGTTGGGCCCGGCCACGTCGTTGACCGCTTTGCCCATCCCGGTGAAGATCGGCCCGTTGGCGCGGATCAGGTCGGCCCGCGTCATCCCGTCCTTGCGCGGCAGGCCGCCGACGAGGATCACCCAGTCGGCGTCGGCGAAGGCGACCTCGGCCTTGTCCGAGGCCTTGACCTCGGTCAACAGCGGGAAGGCGCAATCCTCCAGCTCCATGATCGTCCCGTTCAGCGACGGCAGCGCCGGGGTGATTTCCAGGAGCTGGAGGGCGACCGGGCGGTCGGGGCCGAACAGGGCGCCCGAGGCGATGCGGAACAGAAGGGCGTATCCGATCTGGCCGCCGGCCCCGGTGATCGCGACGCGGAGGGGAGTGGACATCTTCGAGGATTCTCCGATTGATCGAGTGAACAAACGTTTCGGGTTGACGGTTGGAGGGTGGAGGGCGGCCGGATCAGGGCGCCGGCGGGGCCTCGACGGGCGGGGCGGTCTTGACCGGCCTCGGGGCCGCGGCGCGGAGGTTGGCGAGCATCAGGGCCGATTCGCCCGGCAGGTGGCGGGCCCCGCAGAGCAGGACGACGAATGCGGCCAGCAGCGTCGGCGCCGCGACCAGCATCGCGGCGGCCAGGTTCTCGGGAGGTCGGCCGCCGACGGCCCGGGGGACGGCCCCCAGCGCGGCCAGGGCCCGGCCGAACGGCGTGGCCATCGCGTCGGCCTGGCCGAAGACCTCGGCGGCCCAGGCCATCAGCCGGGGCCCCCAGGCGTCCCCCAGCAGGTGCGAGACCGTCAGGGCGGACCCGAACGCGACCCCTCGCATGTTCGGCGCGGCGACCGACGCCAGGATCGCGTGGCAGGGGCCCAGGTTGGCCGCCAGCAGCGCGACCACCGCGAACAGGACGCCGAACTGCCAGGGCCGGGCCGGTCCCAGGGCCATCACCAGCCAGAGCGGAGCCGCCAGGAACGCCGCCGCCGCCGGGACCAGGAAGTAGGCCCGGGGGTCGGTCCTCGCCCAGCGGTCGGCCAGCCAGCCGCCGGCCAGCAGGCCCACGGCCGCCGCCGCCGGCGGGAGGGTCGCGGCCACGATCGCCGCCTGCGGTTCGGAGAGTTTCCGCACCCCCACCAGGAACGTCGGCAGCCAGGCCTCCAGCCCGCCGATCGCGAACCCGGTGAACGTCAGGCCGAAGACGGCGTACGTGAACGACGAGTTGACCATCAGATCCACGTAGTCCTCGCCGCTCGCCCCCTCCGCCTCGTGCCGTCGCAGGCGGGGGATCGCGACCCCCTCGCTCACGCCCCGCACCGGGTCGGGCAAGGTCAAGCTCGCCATCGCCAGGACGAGGGCCGGGGCGCCGGCGAACAGGAACGCGGTCTGCCAGGTCGTGACGTCGGCCAGCGCCGGGCCCAGGCCCAGGGCCGTCGCCGCGCCGACGGGCCCGGCCAGGAAGTAGACCGCCAGCACCCGCGCGCGGGCCGTCCGGGGGAAGAGGTCCATCAGCATCGTCAGGGCGACGACGCCGAAGGTCGCCGTGCCGACCCCCACCAGGGCCCTCGCCCGCTGGAGCGTCCCGAACGACGACGCCAGGCCGGTGCCGACGCTCGCCAGCCCGAAGACGGCGATCCCCAGGGCCAGCAGCCGGGGGCGCCGCATGCGGTCGCCGAAGAAGCCCAGCGCCGGGGCCGCCAGCGCCGCGGCGATCAGCGGCAGGGTCTCCAGCCAGTCGGCCTGGTCCTCCCAGAGGTCCAGCTCGAGGCCCAGCGGCCGGATCAGCGCGGTGAAGAGCCAGCGGTCGACCGAGGCCAGGACGTTCGCGAGGAACAGGAAGCCCAGCAGCCCCCACGCCCACCACGGAGCCGGCCGGGGGTCGGGGACGCCCCCGAGGGGATCGGGCCGCGTCGTCGGCCTCCGCTCCCCTCCCTCGATCGGCTCGTTGCTCGGCTGGCTCACGGACGTGGCACTCCGCTTCGATCGTCCCCTGGTCGACCCGAGCCAGAGTCCAGGAGACGATCGTACGCCACCACCGGCGCGGCGTCCAGGGGGCGGCCGGCCGCCGTCCCGGGTCAGCCGCGGCGGGCGACGTCGCGGATGGGTGGGAGTTCGTCGAGCCCTTCGCGCGGGACGGCCTCGACGAACCGTCGGAGGGCGAGTTCCAGGTGCTCGGCGGCCTCGCCGTGCTGCTCGATGACGTTGTTCTGGTCCCAGCGGTCCTCGGGCTTGCGGTACAGTTCGGGGCGTCGCGGCTCCTCGGGGTCGTCGACCAGGGGGAGAATCATGTGCCAGACGTGGGTGCGGATGGCGTACTCCTCCACGTCCATGCCCATCACGGCGTAGTCGCGGATCTTGGTCTGCTCGCCCCGGATGAGCGGCAGGAGGTCGCGGCCGTGGATCGGCGGCGCGTCGTCGGGGGGCTGGACGCCGAAGAAGCCCAGGAGCGTCGGCAGCAGGTCGACGGTCTGGACGATCGCCTGGTGGCGCATGCCGCCGTGCTTCGCCCCGGGCATCCTCACGATCAGCGGGGTGTGGACCAGCTCCTCATAGAGCCAGGGGCGGAACCGGCGGACGTAGCCGTGCTCGCCCAGGGGCTCCCCCTGGTCGCTCGTGAAGATCAGGAGCGTGTCCTCGTCGCGGCCCAGGCGTTCGAGCGCGTCGAACAGCTCGCCGAGCCAGCGGTCGACCAGGGTGACGGCCCCGGCGTAGGTGCGGCGGAGGCGGTACAGCTCGGCCTCGCCGATCACGTCGCCCACGGCGCCGGCGGGGACGTCGATCAGCACGGGGACGTCCTCGACGTCGATCTCGGGCTCGTCCTCGTCGGAGTCGTCCACGAGGTCCCCCTCGTCGTCGGACTCGAACTCGTCGGGCTCGATGGTGGCGTACTGGTCGCGATACGGGTCGGGGAGGTCCCAGGGCCCGTGGGGGCTGAACAAGTCGAGCCAGAGCAGGAACGGCTCGGGGTCGTCCTTCCGGCGGTCGAGCCAGTCGATCGCCGCCTTGACGGTGCGGGCCGCGCCGGTGTTCTCCTCCCGGTCGGTCCGCAGGGCCTTGCGGTTGCGGAGGAACTGCTCCCAGCGGGTCCGCCAGCGCTCGGCCGATTCGGGGTCGTCCTCGTCCTCGGGCGGCAGGCGCAGGCCGGGCTCGTCCTCCAGGCGGACGCCCCGGGCGCGGGGGTCGTCGGCGGGGATGTAGGGGTCGTAGCCCTGGCCCCGGATCCAGATCACGTCGTCGAACCCGCGGCCGTAGCCCATGCCGGTCTCGCGCAGGAACGGCACGTCGGAGATCAGGGCCGTCCGCACGCCTTGAGGGCTGAGGAGGTCGGGGAGGATCCGCTCGTCCGGGCGTAGGGGGGTCCAGCCGAGGTCGGGGTCGGTCAGGCCGTATCGGCCCGTCCACCAGCTCCTCCGGGTGGGGAGCGTGGTCAGGTTCTCCGGGAAGTGGTGGTCGAAGACGACCCCCTGCGCGGCCAGGCGGTCGAGGTTGGGCGTCTCGATCCACGCGTTCCCGTAGGCCCCGAGGAATCCAAGATGCACGCTGTTGCAGGCGACGACGATGGCGTTCATGGGGCCCATTGTAATGACGCGCCCGCCCTTCGACTACGGCGTCTCCGCTCGCCTCAAAACGACCAGCGACGGCCCCCGGTGGACCACGGCGAACCCCTGCGGGGTGAACGTGACCGCCGGGTCGCGGCCGGGGACCTTCCAGAAGATCCAGCGGAACTCCGGGCCGAGCTGGGGGTACCCCTTGGGCTCGTTGATCGTCAGCACGTGGCTGTACAGGGCCTTGCGCGACGAGAGCGGGGCCGTGAACTCGTACGAGGCCAGCACCGCGTCGTCCGGCTCGACCTGGCGGGCCCAGGCCCAGTAGGGCTCCACGTCGGCGGCGGCGACCGGCGGCGGGATCGCCTCCATCCGCCGCAGCGTCTCCCGCAGGCCGAACGCCGACGACCCCGCCGCCGCCAGCCAGACCAGCGCCAGGATCGCAGGCCCGCCGCGCCGGCCTTCCAGCCGGGCCGCCAGCCGGGAAAAGCCGATCAGCCCGGCGGCCAGCATGGTCGCGACCGTCGGCACAGCGTAGCGGACGTGGTGCCACGAAGGCTCCGCCAGCATCCGCATCGCCCACTGGCCGTTGCATAGGCTCCAGAGCCAGGGCGCCGCCAAAAGCGCCGCGGCGGGCGAAAGCAGGGCCAGCCAGAGCCAGGGGCCCAGGCCGTCGCGCACCACCCAGAACATCGTCCCGAGCGTCTCGACGAGGGTCGGCTTGCCGCCCAGGAACTGGTCGACGTACGCCTCGGGCCCGCGGCTGCTGACCACCAGGAACAGGTAGCCGAAGAACGCGAAGAGCATCCAACCCAGGCCGACGTCGAACAGGACGAGCCGCCAGAGGGCCTTGCGGCCGACGTCCTCGTCCTCGCGGGCGGGCAGGAACGCCAGGCTGGCGACGATGATCGCGAACTCCTGCCGGCAGGCGAGCATCCCCGCCACCCCCGCCGCCGCCAGCCCGGCCCGCCGACTCCGCACGCCCTGGTAGGCCCAGAGCACGAACGGGATCCCCATCGACAGCTCCCGGAAGTCGTTCCAGGCGAGCGGCCAGATCAGCGGCGCCATCGGCACCAGGGCCGTCGCCGCCAGCGCCGCTCGGGTCGAGCCCGACTCCGACCGGGCGAGCGTGAAGGCCGCCGGGATCAGCCACCAGAAGATCACGTTCTGGACGACCAACAGCGTGCGAGGGTCCGGGAACGCCGCGTACAGAGGCGCGATCAGGAATCGCACCGGCGCCAGGTAGTTCGACTTCCAGACCGACGGGCCCTCGATCGCGTAGGCCGCGATCGGTTGCACGGAGAGGACCCCGTCCCCCTTCGTCAGCGCCCAGTACCACTGGTTGTAATAGGCCAGGTCCCACGACCACCCCAGTTGCAGGTCGTGATACCGCCGGAGCGCCTGCGTGGTCGTGGTCGCCGTGAGCACGGCCGTGAGCAAGGCCACCAGCAGCCAGGAGCCGATCCGCCCGTCGATCCGCATGAAGGATCTCCCGTCGCCTCACCCAGCCGGGGCCTCCCCGGACCGATCGTCGCATTATAAGCAATCGGCGGCGCGCATCGGCGCGGCGATTCGCGTCGCCGGCCCTTCCGCCCCTCGGGTGGGTTAGGATGGCCGGGCGGGATTGGGTCGAGGAGGGGCGGTCCATCGAGGAGCAGAGACATGACGCGGCGACGATGGTTCGGCGCGGGGGCTTCGGCGGCGGTCGTCCTGATCGGGACGGCCGCCCTGCCGATCGGCGGAGGCGACCGGGAGCCCGCCAGGCCGCCGCTCTGGGAGATCCTGGCGAAGCTCCAGGAGGGGCGGTTCGTCGACCTGACGCACGCGTTCGAGCCCGGCGTGCCGCACTGGTCGGGCGCGCCCGACGAGGCGGTCGAGACGCTCTACGATCACGAACCGGCGCGGGGCAGCATGGGCTCCGGCCTGCTGATGCACCGCTACAGCCTGGTCGGCCAGTGGGGGACCCACGTCGACCCGCCCGCCCACTTCGTCAAGGGCCTGCGGACGGTGGACCAGATCGACGTCCGCGAGATGGTCCTGCCGCTCGTCGTGATCGACGTGCACGAGGCGGTCGCCCGCGACGCGGACTACACGGCGACCCTGGACGACGTGCTCGCCTGGGAACGTCGGCGCGGCCCGATCCCCGACGGCGCGTTCGTCGCACTGCGGACCGATTGGTCGAAGCGCTGGCCAGACCCGGAAATGATGCGCAACCCGGACGCGCGAGGCGTCTCGCACACGCCCGGCTGGGGGCGCGAGGCTTTGCGTCACATCCTGGAGACTCGCGGGGCCACCGCCATAGGCCACGAGACCCTGGACACCGACCCGGGATCGGCCACGAGTCGGGGCGACTACGGCCTGGAGCGGTACGTCCTGGGCCGGGATCGGTATCAGATCGAGGCCCTCACGAACCTGGATCAGTTGCCCGAGGCGGGCGCGATCGTCGTGGCGGCCTTCCCCAGGCCGCGCGGGGGCTCGGGCTTCCCGGCCCGCGTCTTCTCGATCGCTCCGAAGCCGTGACGGCGGCTCAGTCCACGCGCGGGTCCTCGGCCGCGACCGGGGGGAGGTCGAGCACGCCGCGGACCGTCGTGCGGCGGGCGACGCGCTCGCCCGGGATCGGCGTCTCCTCGGGACGGACTGTGATGTCACGCGCGGTCTCGTCGCGGTTCCAGAGTCGGTCGACTCCCAGACGGTCGAGCAGCGGCTCGCGCTGGACCTTGGAAGTCCGGGCGAACGGCGAGGGGTTGTCGAACGAGACCGCGCACTCGGGCTCGCACGGGCGATGCAGGCAGCGCGAGCCGGCGCAGCCGCTGAGGGCGAGGATCGTGGTCCCGACGACCAGGGGCCGGATCGTTCCGCGCATGGGTCTCCCTCCTGACCCGCGCGTGGCGCGGGCCTCGTGAAATTGCAGAACCGCCGAGAGTGGCGGAATGTCCTGGGCTCGACGCGAGGCCGACCTAGCTGCCGGGCTCGAAGTGATGGACATCCCTAAAGCAACCGCGGCGCCGAATCCCACGCGCTGCCCGCGAGAGGCCCGGCGGGGGGTGGCTTCGCGAGGGTCCGGGAAACCTGGTAAGCCTGGGCCCGCCTCAGGAAGCAGGACGGCGGGCGTCGGCCAGACGCGCGGGGCGACCCAGTCCAGGAAGCGGGAAACCGGGTGCCGTCTCGCGCAAGCGCCGCATTCGGATGGTTGATGACTCCCTTCCACCCTGGCGGGGGAAGGTGGCCCGCAGGGCGGGATGAAGGGGGGGGCGGGCAGGACGACTCTCGGTGTTTCAACAGGGCCTTCCGAGGCCGTCGGCCGTACGGGCCGAGCTTCGAAATCCCCCGACTCCCCGCGAGCGTCCCCCCCTCAACCGACCCCTGCGGGGTCTGCCTTCCCCCGCCAGGGGGGAAGGCGTCGGTACGCCCGTCCTTCGAATTGATGGGGTCGGCCCCTCAGCCGCCGGGCTTGGGGGCCGGGCTGGGGTTCTTAAGCGATTCCAGGTACGCGATGAGGTCGGCGAAGTCGGTGGGGGCGATGCCCTCGGCCAGTCCGGGGGGCATGATCGAGACGTCGCCGCGCTTGCGGTCCTCGATGCGGTCGGCCTCGATCCGCACGAGCTTGGCGTCGGAGTCCTGGATCTCCACGGCGTCGGCGGTGTCGGACTTGAGGACGCCCGAGACGACCCGGCCGTCGTCGAGGGCCAGGACCACCGGCTCATACCCGCTGGAGATCTTCGCCGAGGGCTGCAGCACGGCCGTGATCAGTTCGTCCCTCGGGTACTTGGCCCCGACGCTCGACAGCTCCGGCCCGACCGTCGACCCGCCGGGGGCGACGGCGTGGCACTTGATGCACGCCAGGCCCTTCAGGTCCTCGAAGATCGCCTTGCCCTTCGCCGGGTCGCCGCCCCCCATGACCGCCCGGGCGCGGTAGGCCTCGGGGTCGAAGCCGCCGGCCGCCGGCTCCTTCAGGAAGGCGTAGTCGGCCGCGCCCGCGACGGCCACCGAGAAGTCCCAGGGGCCGCCGTCGTTGCCGCAGCGTACGACGATCCTGTTGGCCCCCCGCTTCAGCTTGACCTCGAAGCGGTCGGCCTCGGGCGAGTAGCCCCGGTTCTTGGGGAAGTCGTAGACCTGTTCGCCGTCCACCCAGACGGTCAGGGTGTCGTCCGAGCCCACGGCGAACGAGGCGACGCGGTCGGTCGGGCTCTCGACCTCGGCGACGGCGAAGGCCGAGCGGTCCCCGCCGCCGACGATCCGTTCCAGGTTGACCCGGCCGCGACGGTCGCGCGGCTGGACGGCCTTCCACGAGACCTTACGGCCGTCGAGTCCGTCCAGCTCCGCCTTGGGGTCGATCGATCCGTCGAGCGGGAACGGCGGCGGGGCCTCCTTCTCGAAGGGGCCGACGACCTGCCAGGCGAGGATCGGCGCGGTCACGGTGAACGCCTCGCGGAGGTCGGCCACGGCGGCGGCCGGCAGTTCGCGACGCGCCGCCAGTTGGTCGAGCCGGGGGACGGCCTGATCCTTGAGCCGGGCGAGCGCGGCGGCCGCCCGCTTGCGGAGCGCGGGGCTCCTGTCGCCCAGCGCGCCGAGGTAGACCGGCATCGCCTCGAAGACAGGGTTGGCGGCCAGGGCCTCGACCGCCTCGTACCGCACGTCCTCGCGGTCGGCTGCGGCGATCAGGGCGGGGACCGACGCCGGGTCGGCGAGCGTCCCGAGCGCCTCGACGGCCCGCTTGCGGACCTCCAGGGCCGGGTCGTCGAGCCGTCCCCGGATGGCGGCGAGGGCCGAGTCGGGCGCCTCGCCCTTCCGATCCCCCAGCACCGAGGCCAAGGCGTCGACGGCCGCCTCGCGGACGGCCGGCGCGGGGTTGTCGAGGGTCTTGACCAGGGCCGAGACCGCCGAGCCGGCCTGGAAGCGGCCGAGTGCCGCGACCACCCCCTTGCGGCGGTCGTCGCCCAGCGAGGGGTCGTCCAGCACCCCCAGCAGCACATCGGTCGCGCGGTCGCCGCCGATCGCCTCCACCGCCTGCAGGGCGGCGTCGCGGACCGCCTGGGGGCCGTCCGGGTCGCGAACGACCGAGGCCAGCGCGGGGAGCGCCTCGGCGTCGCCCAGGACGCCGAGGGCGCGGGCGAAGGCGGCGCGGGCGTCGGGGTCGGCCTCGTCCGGGAACCGGGCACGGACGAGGTCCTTCGCGGACTCGTCCTTCACCTCGGCCGCGGCGTCGGCGGCTGCGGCCCGGACGGCCGGCGCGGGGTCGCCGATCCGGGCCCGGATCGCGTCCAGCACGAAGGGCGTCTCCTCCCAGTCGACGGTCCTCGCCGGGGCCTTCCCCTTCGCGGGCTGGGTCCCCCACCACTTGCCGTCCCACGGGGGCGTCTCGCGGGCCGACGAGGCCAGCCGGCGCACGGCCAGGGCCCGTTCGGACGCCTCCCCGCCGCCGGCCGCGAAGTCGGCCAGCACCTTCACCGCCTCCTTGCGATAGACCCCTTCGAGGGCCAGCAGCAGCCCATCACGAACCTTGGAATCGGGCGACGCGAGCCCCTGCCCCACCCTGTCCCAGTCGCCGATCCGGGCCAGGGCCTTGCGGGCGGAGAAAGCGAGGTAGGGGTCGGGGTCGGCGACGATCGGCGTGATCGCCGCGACGGCCTCGGGCGCGCCGACCCGCCCCAGGGCGACGATGGCCTGGAGCCTCACCGAGGGCTCGGGGTCGTTCAGCCTGGCGACGAGCGCGTCGGTCGCGATCGGCCCGTAATCCAGCCCGATCGCGCGGGCGGCCTGGGCGCGGACGTCGGCCGAGGAGTCGTCCAGGGCGGCGATCAGGGGCTCGATCCCGAGCGGCGAGCGGGGGGCGATCCCGGCGACGGCCCAGGTCAAGTGCCGGCGGGCGACCTCGGGGGTCTCGGGCTTCGCCAGCGCGGCCGTCACGTCGGCCAGGGCCGCTTCGCCCCGAGCGATCAGCGCGTGCTGGGCGCGGAGCCGTTCGGCCCGCGCAGGGTGGTCGAGCTGGGCGATCAGCGCGGGCGTCGGGTCGGCGTCGGAGCCCCGGGGCCGGCGGGCCGGGGCCCGGTCCGCGCCCTCGCCGGCGTAGGTCACGGCGTAGACGCGGCCGAGTTTGTCCTTCTTCTCGCCCCAGCCCCCCATCGACCAGTCGGCGACGTACATCGTCTCGCCGTCGTGGGAGAGGGCCAGGTCGATCGGCCGGAAGTCCTCGACCTCGCCGGGCTGGACGAAGTCGATCACGTCGGCGACCTCGAAGCTCGCCCCCTTGGGCTTGAACCGGAAGGCCCGCACGGAGCGCTTGCCCCACTCGGCCCAGAAGGCCCGGCCCCGGAACTCCTCGGGCCAGGCGTCTTCCTCGTAGACGACGCCGCCGCACGGGGAGCCGCCGCCGTACTCGGCCATGTGGGGGAGGATCCTGTCCTTGCGGTCGTGGTAGTCGAAGGGGTAGCCGAAATAGCCGCCGTCGACGTGATGCTCGACCCGCGTCCACCAGCCCAGGCCGTCGTCGGTGTTGTCGTAGGTGAAGAGGTGGTCGCGGGCGTCGAGGTTCGGCTCCAGGTGGTTGCGCGTGCCGGAGGAGAGGACTTCCAGCCCGGTCCCGTCGGGCCGGCAGCGGACCACGCCGCCCCCCTTGAGCTGAATCGTCCGGCCGTCGGGCCCGGTGGCCTTCGGGACCCCCTTGTCCCCCACCGAGATGTAGAGGCAGCCGTCCATGCCGATCTGGATGCCCGAGACGATGTGGTCGTTCAGCATGTTCGGGAAGCCGGGGCCGACCCCCATGTCGGTGAACAGCTCTTTCCGCTCGTCGGCCTTGCCGTCGCCGTCGGTGTCGCGGAGGACGGTCAGGTTGGGCATGTTCATGACGTACAGCGCGCCGTCGCGCCAGAGCATGCCGAAAACGGCGTTGAGCCCCTCGGCGAAGACCGTCGGCTCCTGCCCCGGCCGGAACAGCAGGACGCGGTCGATGGGCTTGTCGGCCGGGCCGATCTGGTCCATCGGGTCCTCGCCGACGAACAGCGAACCGTCGGGCGCCGTGGCGAGCTGGCACGGGTAAGACACCGCCGGAACCGCCGCGACCAGGCGGATCTTGAAGCCGTCGGGCACCTTCGGCAGCTCGCCGCGGGCGGAGGAACCGAGCGAGAGCCCGACCAGGGCGATCGCCCCGAGGAGCCGGGATGATCGCGGGAGGGCGGACCGCGTCCGCGGAAGAGGGGCCGAGGGCATGGGGCGCGTCCTGTGGTGGGGATCGGATGAGCGTTCGACGAGGGATGGCCGCGATTGTACAACCCCTGTCGAATGGGCGGCAACCTCGCGACCCCAGGCTCCGACCTCGCCGCCCAATCGGCGATTTCCTTCGCCAGACCCCCTAGCCCTCCCATGTCGCTCTCGCTCGGGAGATGGCGACCGTTGCAATCGGCCGGGACGGACGAATCGTTTCAAGCGGGCCGACGCAAGGGGTCGATAAGACCGCCGTAGGCCGTGCGTCCGGACCAAGGACGAAGGGACGCGCGGCGACGGCTGGACACGCGGCCGGGAGATCGAGACTGTGGCGAACAAGGCGACCCAGGACGGATGGAAGGCGGGTGCGATCCGGGCATGGGCCCTGACGCTCGGCCTCCTCGCGCCCTGGCCTCCCGCCTCGGCCGCCCCCGGCGACGATCAGGTCGCGCCGATCTACCACAAGGAGCGCTCGTTCCGGATCCCGTTCGACCTGGGGGGCCAGGACCTCTCGCGGATCAAGGAGCTGCAGCTCTGGGCCTCGGAGGACGCCGGGTTCCACTGGAACTCCGTGAGCCGGACGACGCCCGACCAGAAGGTCTTCACGTTCCGGGCCCGCCGCGACGGCGAGTACTGGTTCGCGGTCCGGACCATGTCGACCAGCGGCCAATTCTCCCCCGCGACCGACGAGACGATCCGGCCGGGCCTGAAGGTGATCGTGGACACCCTGCCGCCGAGCCTGGTCCTGGAGGCGAACGGCCGCCAGGGGAGCCTGGCGAAGGTGCGTTGGGAGGTCAAGGACGAGAACCTGGACCTGAAGTCGCTCGCCGTGGAGTATCAGGTCGCCGGCGCCCGCGACTGGAAGCGGGTGCCGATCCGCCGCGCCACCGCGCTGGGGACGGAATCCTGGGACGCGAACACGGTGGAGTCGATCCGGGTGCGGGCCTCGGTGGCGGACCGGGCGGGGAACGTGGCGCAGCAGCAGATCGAGCTGTCCGAGGGGGCCTCGGCCCCGCTGGACATGTCGTCCATCGATCCCGAAGGGGCCTCGGCCCCGCCGGTGGAGCCGTTCCGCCGGAGCCGCTCGCCGATCGAGCCCGACTCCAGCTTCACGCCGGTCGAGGACGATCCGGCCCCGGCCTCCCGCCCCGTCGCGGGGGCCTGGGGCAGCGAGGGCAAGCGGCCGATCGCCCGGCAGGCCCGCGCGGGGTCGGACGCCCTGGTGAACTCGTCGCCGCCGGCCCCGGACTGGGACGCCGGCTCTCGATCCGGGGGCGCCGGCTCGCCCGCGCCGGCCGCGGCCTCGGAATTCGCCGGGTCGACGGACTCGGCCGGGATGGGGGCCTCCAATCGCCCCCCCGGATTCCCGGATCCGTTCCCGAACCCCGAGCCGGCCTCGAGCGCCGGCGGTTTCCCCAGCCCGATGGGCGGCGGCGGCCTCGCCGACGGGGCGGGCCCCGGCCCCGAGGGGGGCGGCGGGACGATGCTGGTAGGCGACCCGCGATTCAAGCTTCAGTACGCGGTCGACGACGCGGGGCCCGGGGGCCCGGCGGTCGTCGAGCTTTGGATGACCCGCGACGGCGGCCGGACCTGGATCCGTCGCGGCGAGGACCCCGACCGCACCTCCCCGATAGACGTCGACCTCGGCGGCGAGGGAACCTTCGGCATCAGCCTGGTCGCCCGCTCCAGCTCGGGCCTGGGTGACCAGCCCCCCTCGTCCGGCGACCGTCCCCAGACCTGGGTGGAGGTCGATTCCACGCCGCCCAGCGTCCAGCTCTTCCCGGTCCAGATCGGCTCCGGCGTCCACGCCGGCAAGGTCGCGATCTCGTGGCGGGCGGGGGACCTGCACCTGGCCCCCAAGCCCGTCTCGATCCTCTGGCGCCCCGAGCAGGCGGGGGCGTCGTGGGTGCCGGTGGTCGACTCGCAGGACGCGGTCGGCCAGTTCGTCTGGACCGTCCCCCCCAACTTCCCGCCCAAGTTCCACGTCCGGGTCGAGGCGGTCGACAACGCGGGCAACCGCAACGGGGCCGAGACCTCCGAGGCCAACCCCGTCATGGTCGACCGCAGCCGACCCAAGAGCCGGATCATCGGCCTCGACTCCAACGCCCGCTCCGGCGACGGGCCGAGCGCCCACCCCATCCGCTGACGCCTCGTCGCACGCTCCCCTTGCCAGTCAGGGCTGCGCGGGCCACAATCGGCCCGATCGACCCACCACCCACGAGACCTCCCCCCTCCCGGAGCCCGCGCGCGATGGCCCTCGAACTGACCTACGACCTGATCGCCAAGCGGATCGACCATTCGCTCCTCCAGCCCACCCTGACCGAGGAGGAGATGGAGGCCGGCTGCCGCGTGGCCGCCGAGTACGGCGTCGCCAGCGTCTGCATCAAGCCCTTCGCCGTCCCTCTGGCCGCTCGAATCCTGCGCGGGACGGGGGTGGAGGTGGGGACGACGATCGGCTTCCCGCACGGCGGCCACGCCACGAGCGTCAAGGTGTTCGAATCCCAACAGGCCATCGACGACGGGGCGACCGAGCTGGACATGGTCGTCAACATCGGCCAGGTCCTCGGCGGCCAGTGGGCCGCCGTGGCCGTCGACATCCGGGCCGTCGTCGAGACCGCCCACGAGCGCGACGCGGTGGTGAAGGTGATCTTCGAGAACTGCTACCTGACCGACGAGCAGAAGATCCGCCTCTGCCACATCTGCGGCGATGTCGGCGCCGATTACGTCAAGACCTCGACCGGCTACGGCACCGGCGGGGCGACCCACGAGGACCTGATCCTCATGCGCAAGTCGTCCCCCCCGGGCGTGAAGCTCAAGGCCGCCGGCGGCGTCCGCACGCTCGACCAGGCCATCGCCGTCGTCGAGCTTGGCTGCGACCGCTTCGGGGCCTCCAAGACCGCCGAGATCCTCGACGAGCTGAAAGGCCGCCTCGCCCGCTGAGTGTCGGCCGTCCGGGGTCTACCGATCGGGGCCGATCTCGCCGCCGGCGCGCGTGCCCATCGCCCGCCAGGTGGCCCGGTCCACCCCTCGGCCGACGAGGCTCACATGCCCGTCGGCGAGGAGGACGTTCACCCCCGAGGGATGTCGGCTGGCCGCCGTGCACGAGCCGATGAAGGCCCAGCCCGCACCCGCCTCGTAGCAGCTGCGGGAGTTGGGCTCGGCCCCGTGGTCGTAGAGGGTGCCCATGTGGGCCCCCAGGATCCACCACCCGCCCTTGGTGTAGCCGTCGACGATAAAGCCATCGGCAGGGGAGGCCGCGCACGCCCGAGCGAACTGTTCCGGATCGTCCGGCCTTGCGACGGGTCCCGTCGACAGCGGATAGATGTCGCGGGCGGGGTCGCCGGGATCTTCCAGCGTCCTCGGGTTGATGAGCCATTCCGAAACCGCCGCCGTGGTGCTGAGGCCGTCGGTCGCGTCTCGGAACCCGAAGTGCGCGGCCGGCCGGGGCGGGATCGATCCGCCGTCGATCCCGTAGTCGAACAGGCCCGTCGGGCGATAGCGGGCGATGTCGCCGGCGTTGCCCGCGTAGCTCGTCCACCTCCCGTCGGGCGGCGTCCGGTCCGAGGGGCAGAGGAAGGCCGCGACGGCCGTCCGCCCGGCCGTGAGGTTGTAGAACAGGAACGGAGGTGGCGTCTCGAAGTTGATCGAGGCGTAAAGCGCGGACTGCTCCAGGTGGGGGAGCAGGGCCGCGTGGAGGGACTGGCCCCGGCCCCCCTTCCCTGCCGGCAGGATTTCCCAGGAGCCCGAGTAGGCGTGCAGGGCGAGCCCCATCTGACGCAGGTTGTTGGAGCAGACCGCCCGCCGCGCCGACTCGCGCGCCGCCTGCACGGCGGGGAGCAGCAGCGCGATCAGCAGGCCGACGATCGCGACCACCGTCAGCACTTCGATCAGCGTGAAGCCTCGACGCGCGGCCGGAAGGGCGGGATGGGGCATGGCGCCACAGCTCCCCGGGTAGGACGGCGAGGGGCGGATTCGGGACGATGCTCGACGCATCGTAACAGGATCGGCGGGCCCGTCCAGGAAGATCCTCTCCTCGATCAGGCCGTGCGGTCGTCGCCGCCTCGGCCGCCGCGGTTCAGCGCGCCCGAGCGGAGGATGAAGTAGGCGAGTTGGGCGACGCCCGTGAGGGTCGCCGCGACGTAGGTCATCGCCGCAGCGTTCAGCACCTTGCCGACGACCACGTCCTCCTCGGGCGAGACCAGGCCCGACTCCTGGAGCATCGCCCGCGCGCGGCGGCTGGCGTTGAACTCCACCGGGAGGTTCACCACCTGGAACAGCACCGCCAGCGAGAACAAGGCGATCGCGACGTACATCAGGGCCGGCCACTGCAGCGCGATGCCGCCGATCAGGAGCAGCATCGAGGCGTTCGAACCCAGCCCCGCCAGCGGCACCATCAAGTTGCGGACGACCAGGAGCGGGTAGTGCGTCGCGTCCTGGATCGCGTGCCCGGCCTCGTGCGCCGCGACGCCGACCGCCGCGAGCGAATCTTCCTGGTAGTTCCCGGCCGAGAGTCGCAGCACCTTATGGGACGGATCGTAGTGGTCGGTCAACTGGCCGGCGACCGGCTCGATCGCGACCCCCCTCACGCCCCCTTCTTGCATGACCACCTGCGCCGCCTGCGCGCCGGTCACCCCCGAGGACGCGCGGTACCGCGACCCTTCGCGGTACGCCGACATGATCCGGGACTGGGCCCAACCGGCCAGCAGCAGGGCCGGCGTGACCAGGAGCAGATAGAGGGGATCGGCGCCGAAGAACATGGGAGCTTGCCTCGCAGGGGTCGGGACGCGACGTCGTCTCGGGACGGAAGCGATCATCCGTCATGCGCAAGACTTACGCAAATCCCGATCCGAAAATGAGCCGAGGCGCGAAAAATCGGCCGGGCCACAGGGCCCGGCCGCAATCCGCGTCGAGGTCGAGGTTCAGGCCTCGGGCGCGACAGGTCGAACGAAGGGCCGGCGGGCGTCGAGGCTCCAGGCCCCGCCGCCGTTGGCGACCAGGAAGAGCATCGCGCCGGCCATCGACAGGTTCTTCATGAACTGGATCGTCTCGGCCTGCGCCGCGTCGCCGCTCACGGCCCAGAAGTTGTGAAAGTAATACGTCGTGGGCACCAGGAACAGGAACAGCAGCAGCGCGCCGAGGCGCGTCTTGTAGCCGAGGATCACCGAGACGCTCCCCGCGACCAGGAAGAGGATCGCCGGGGCGAGCAGGAGCTTCGGGGCCGGCACGCCGTGCGCCGCCATGTACTCGGTCACCGCGCCGTAGTTCGGGATCTTGTTCCCCACCGCACTCATCAGGAAGATCGTCGCGAGCGCCACGCGCCCCACCACGCTGAGCAGACCCTGCCACGCCGGAACCATGGGAACCTCCTTCATAAAACTTGGGGAACACTTGTGGATTTGTTCCTTCCCCCCTTGCGGGGGAAGGTGGCCCGGAGGGCCGGATGAGGGGGGACGAGCGAGAAGACTGTCGCAGATCCGGGCAGTCTCCCCGAGGCCGTCGGCCATGCAGGCCGGGCTTCGAATCCCTCGACTCCCCGCGAGCGTCCCCCCCTCATCCGACCGCTTTGCGGTCTGCCTTCCCCCGCCAGGGGGGAAGGCATTATCAGCAGGCCGTCGCCTCAGCTCAGGTCGAACAGCATGACCTCGGCGGGCCCGTCGGCGCGGAGGGTCAGGGACGTCTCCTCGCTGACGGCGGCGCCGTCGCTGGTCTCCAGGGGGACGCCGTTCAGCTCGACCGAGCCCCGCAGGACCTGGAGCCAGGCGTGGCGGCCGGGCTCGATCGATCGCGTCAGCGAGTCGCCGGCGTCGAGGCTCGCCAGGTGGATCGACGCGTCCTGGTGGATCTTCAGCGAGCCGTCGCGGGCGTCGGGCGAGGCGACCAGTTGCCAGGCGCCCTGGCGCGGGGCCTCGGGGAACGCCTTCTGCTCGTAGCCGGGCTCCAGGCCGGCCCGCTCGGGGAGCAGCCAGATCTGGTACAGGTGCACCGGCTCGTCGGACGCGTTCATCTCGCTGTGGCGGACTCCCCTCCCGGCGGTCATGCGTTGGAGTTCCCCGGCGCGGAGGACCGAGGCGTGGCCCATGCTGTCGCGGTGGCCGAGGGCCCCGGACAGGACGTAGGTGACGATCTCCATGTCGCGGTGGCCGTGCTCGCCGAACCCGCCGCCGGCCTGGACCACGTCCTCGTTCATCACGCGGAGCGTCCGGAAGCCCATGTGCTCGGGGTCGTGGTAGGTGTTGAACGAGAACGTGTACGCCGTCTGGAGCCAGCCGTAGTCGGCGGAGCCGCGGTCGGATGCTTTGCGAATCGTGATCATGACTGCAAATCCTTACATAAATGCCGTGCACGAAGGAACGACGGTCGAAGCGGACGCTCCGCCGCTACGGCCCTTCGAGCGGCTCCCGGACCCTATCCAGCAGGCGGTCGAGCGCGTCCAGCTCGGCCGGCGAGAGGACCGAGCAGACGCGGCCCTGCAGCTCGCGGAGCGGGCCGTCCAGCCCCGCCAGGATCGCCTCGGCCTTCGGCGTGATGACGACGAAGACCACCCGACGGTCCTCCTCGCAACGCCGACGCTCGACCAGTTCCAGCTTCTCCAGGCGGTCGACCAGGCCGGTGATGCCGGGGGTCTCGGTGAGCATCCGGCCGGCGATCTCGGTGATCGGCGTCGGCCCGCCGAGCCCCCGGAGGATCCGCAGCACGTTATACTGGGCGTGCGTCAGGCCGTGCTCGCGGAGCAGCCGGCCCGCGTGCGACTGCACCCGGTCCGCCGTCCGCACGAGGTTCAGCATCGCCGCCTCCTCCTTCGTGCCGAACGGCTCCCGCTTGCCGATCCGCCGCCCCAGGTCGCTGCCGGTCATCGCCCACCTCCCGTCGCTCGGCCTCTGTCTCACACGTCATTAGTTTACGCGTCAATTAATATCGCGTCAAGTACCGTCGGTGGATTCCGCTGGACGGCGCGGCCGCGTGCATGGTGTGATCACCGGTCGGATGTGACGGCGAGGGGGGCGATCATGGCGACGGACGACGCGAAAACGGCCCGGCTCCCCTGCCCCTGGTGCGGCCTGGAGTCGTCGGGGGCGGATACGCGCCGGCCGGGACGCTGCCCGCACTGCGGGGCTCCGCTGACGACCGCCCGCGCGCCCGAGCCCTACGTACTGGCGGAGCCGATCCCGCCGGCTCCTCCGCCTCCGGTCCCGCCCCCGGCCCCTTCGCGACGCACGGTCCGTGTCGCCTGGCGGGACTTCTTCCACGAGACGGCGCGCCGCGGGAGCCTCCTGGAGGGCGAGATCGTCGCCCTGGTCCTGCTCAGCGTGGCCGACCTCATGACCACGTACCACCTGCTGCGGGCGCACCCGAAGTTCTACGAGTCGAACCCGATCGCCCAGTTCGTCTTCGCCCGCTGGGACATCGCCGGGATGGCCGTCTTCAAGTTCTCGGTCGTCGCCTTCGTGGTCGTCGTCGGCGAGGTCGTCGAGCGCCGCCGCCCGGGCCTCGGCCGCTTCGTCATCCTCGTGGGCTGCCTGGCCTCGGCCCTCGTCGTCTTCCAGGGAATGCGGCTGGCCTTCGGCCACCTCGGCGGGGAGTGATGGCGTGGCCTCCGACCGAGCGATGGGAGGGTTGGTTCTGATGGACGAGGCTTCGAGTCAGGCTCTTGAGGAATCGATACGCTTCTACGCCGATCTGCATCAAGAGGTGGAGTCGCCGCCGTGCGGGGGCATGCTGCGCGGTCTCGGCCCTCGTGGCGTCCGGGTGGTCGCCGAACTCATGCGGGATTCGATCCACGAGGGTGATGCGTCGGTCGCCGGTTATTGCGTCGACCTCCTCGCCCATTCCGACCTCCCTGGCAGCGTCGAAGCCCTGACCGATATGCTGGCCGCCGCGATCGGCGTCGCACCTTTGCCGGATGAAATCCTCGAGGAGTTGTTCGACGACGCGGTCCAATACGATCGCTTCCTGGGCGATCCCCGCTTCCTGTCGACGGCTCGGGCGTTGATAGGACGTTGGAACAACAGTCAATTCGATCAGTTCCTCGCCGTCGCAGAGAGGCGTCTCCATGTGAATTGATGAGGCGACGCCGAGCGCTGGCTGTGATTCGTGATTTACGACGTACGATCGTTACCAATGACCATCCCCGTCGCGACGGACGCGGGCGAGCGGTAGGTCCTTGCGATGGACGAAGCCCGCCTTCTCGTAGGCGGACCGCGCGGCGTGGTTTTCGGCGTCGACGTGTAGGAAAGGCGTGAGGTCCTCGCCGAGGATCGCGGCGACGAGCCGGGAGACGAGCCGCCCGGCGTGGCCGCGGCCGCGATGCTCCGGCCGGGTGGCGACGCCGCTGATCTCGCGATGGCCGTCCAGGGCCATCCGCTGCCCGGCCATCGCGATGAGCCGCCCCCCCTCGCAGACGCCCAGGTACAGGCCCATGGCGATCGTCCGGGGCCGGAAGTAGCCGGGGTAGATCTCGGCCATCAGGTCCAGCATGGCGGGGACGTCGGCCGGGCCCAGGATCGCGACGCGCCCGTCGACCTCCGTCGCGACGGCCGGCCCGTCGAACACCATCTGCGACACCAGCGCCCGGCGTTCGACGATCCAGCCGGGGAGCGCCGGCGGGATGACGCCGACGAGGGTCAGCGTCTCGGCGGGTTCCGCCAGCGTGCGCAAAGCGGCGGCGGCCTCGGGCCCTTCGTCGGCCACGGCGAGGAACGGCGCCATGTCGGCGGGGTATCGGCGCGCGCGGTCGTCGCCCCGGGCGAGGTGGGCGTGCCGCGTCGCGAGCGCGCTCCAGATGACGTTGTCGAGCATGGGCCCGGCCCCCGAGGTCAGCCCGTTTCGAACGCGGTGAGCCCGTAGATCCGGTCGAGCGGCAGGCCCGGGTCGCCGCGCAGGTACATGCGGTCGCAGGCGAAGCCGGGGGTCAGGCCGTGGCGATGCGCGAGCGCCAGGGCCTCGCGGTTCGGCTCGGGGACGTCCAGGTAGATCGGTTCGTTCAGGCCGTGGTTGGCGAGGGCCGCGAAGAGGGCCTCGGCGACGCGGCCGTCCTCGGCGAACAGCGGGCCGATCTTGCGGCCGGTCGCGGCGGGACGCAGCACGCCGAAGCCGCCGATCGAGCCCCCTTCGACGAACGCCAGGGCGACCGCGCCGGGCTGAGCGATCCAGCTCGCCAGGAAGCCCGCCCGATGCGCGGGGAAGTGGCGGGCGTCGTAATCCGCGAGGGCCTCGAAGGGGACCTGCCGGGCGTCCACGATCGCCGCGTGGGGCTCGGTCGTCCTCCGGGGCGTGAAGGCGTATCGGGTGCTCCGGTGGGCCGTGCGGTAGCCGAGGCGGGCGTACTTCTCGACCATCGCGGGCACGCCGTCGATCCCCGCGTTGCGGTCGCCGACGTGCCGCAGCCGGGCCTGCGTGATCGCGTAGCCGTAGCCCCGGCCCCGGAACTCGGGCTCGACGATGTAGAGGCCGCAGAAGGCGAAGGCGTCGTCATAGGCCACCGCCGAGGCGCGGCCCACGACTCGGCCGTCCAGGACCCCCATGAAGAACCCGGACGGGTCGATCGCCCAGAAGCACTCGGCGTCGTTCCGGCCGGGGTTCCAGCCCTCTCGCGCGGCGGCTTCGAGGGCCAGGTCCAGCTCGCGACGGGTCATCGGCTCCACTCGGAACGTACTCATCGACTTCTCTCCCCGGAGGCTCAGGCCGGCCTCGCCTTCAGGTCCGGCAGGAAGGCGGTCAGCACGCCGATCAGCGGGAGGAACGAGCAGACGTGGTAGACGTACTCGATGCTCGTCCGGTCGGCCAGCACCCCGAGCACGGCGGCGCCCAGGCCCCCCATGCCGAACGCGAAGCCGAAGAAGAGGCCCGCCACCAACCCTACCCGGCTCGGGAGGAGTTCCTGCGCATAGACGATGATGGCCGAGAACGCCGAGGCCAGCACCACACCGATCGGGACAGTCAGGACGACCGTCCAGAAGAGGTTCGCATAGGGCAGGATCAGCGTGAACGGCACCACGCCCAGGATCGACGCCCAGATCACCGCCTTGAACCCGATCCGGTCGCCGATCGGCCCGCCCGCCAGCGTCCCGGCCGCCACCGCCCCCAGGAACACGAACAGGTAGAGCTGCGACGCCTGCACCGAGACGCCGAACTTCTCCATCAGGTAGAAGGTGTAATAGCTCCCCAGGCTCGCCATGTAGAAATACTTGGAGAAGACCAGGACCAGCAGGATCGCGATGGCCGAGGTCACGCGCGCCCGCGATAGCGTCGAGTGCCCGAAGGCGTGGGCGGGCTTACGGGCGGCCCGGCCGTCGGCCAGCCTGCGGCCGTACCAGCGGCCCACCGCGTAGAGGATGGCGATGGCCGTCAACGCGGCGGCCGAGCACCAGGCGATGCTCCCCTGCCCGAACGGCATCACGATGTACGCGGCCAGAAGCGGCCCGAGCGCCGTCCCCGCGTTCCCGCCGACCTGGAAGAACGACTGCGCGAAGCCGTGCCGCCCCCCGGACGCCAGCCTCGCCACGCGCGAGGCCTCCGGGTGGAAGACCGAAGACCCCACCCCCACCAGCCCGGAGGCCAGCAGGATCGCCCCGAAACGGTTCGCCCCGGCGAGCATCAGCAGGCCGACGAACGTGAAGACCATCCCGAAGGCCAGCGAGAACGGCCTCGGCCGGCGGTCGGTCGACAGCCCCACCACCGGCTGCAACAGCGACGCCGTCGCCTGGAAGGTGAACGTGATGAGCCCCACCTGCGTGAACGTCAGCGCGTACTTGTCCTTCAGCAGCGGATAGACCGCCGGCATCAGCGACTGCATCGCGTCGTTGAGCATGTGCGAGACGCTGAGCGCGACCAGCACCGCCGCCGTCGTCCCCTCGGCCAACCGTCTCCCGTCCACCCCGACCGTTTCGGCGCTCGCCAAAGTCCCCTCCTCCGCCAACGACCCCCGCGCGGAACGGACGTCCGATCCGATCCCCGATTGTACGATCCCGAGCAAGACACCCAAGCCCGCCGGAGGGTTCCCGGCGGGGCCGCGATCAAGGCCCGGCGTCCCCGAGCGCTCGCTCGATCGTTTCGAGGGCGAGGATCGCCGCCCGGCCGACCTCTCGCTCCGCGTCCGCAACTCGCTCGGCGTCCCACACGCATTCCCGAAGGGCCGGGATCGCCTCGCGGGCCGCCGCCCCCATCCGGCCCAGCGCCCCCGCCGCGGCGAGCCTGACGTCGGCGTCGTCGGAGCGGAGCGCCGCGACGAAGAGCGGGGCGAGCCGCTCCCCGGGGGCGGGGAGGCGCGCCTCGGCGACTTCGCCGGCGTAGGCGCTTAGCGCGAGGGGGAGGCCGTTTCCCCACAAGAGACGCAGGGTCGTCCTCTCGATGACGTCGATCCACGTCGCCAGCTTGCGGCGGTCGTCCGGCGTGATGAGGCCGTTGCGGGGGAGCATCCCGGACTCCTTCACGCCCCAGAGCCGGGCGGTCTGGCACATGTCCCATAAGGCGTGCACCAGGCTCCGATCGACGAGGGGACCGGATCCGAGGTGCTCCGCGACGGCCGCGATCGCCTCCAAGACCTCCTCGAAGTTCCGGTCGTCGAGCCCGCAGTAGGGACGCAGCGACCCGATCAGGCCGGTCGCCATTTTCGGCCCGTCTTCGGTCCCGGCGTGCATTCGGATGATAGACAGGGCATCGGTGAACGTCATGGCCTTCGCCTCTTGATAAATTCACCGTCGTGGACGATCCGCGTAGGCCGCGACGAGAGTCGTCGGGCCGAGCATGTAACAAACGTCCTTCCCCCTGGCGGGGCAAGGTTGCCCGCAAGGCCGGATGAGGGGGGGACGAGCCCGAAAACCCCTGGAGAATCAGCCGGGCCGGCCGTCGATGACGCCGGACGGACCCCTCACCCCGACGCCCGCCCCAAGGGCCGCGTGCCGGGGCCGCCGTGAAGAGGAATTGATATCCAAATCCCTTCCCCCCTGGCGCGGGAAGGGCCGCGCAGCGGTCGATGAGAGGGAGGACGGGCACGAAAGCCGTCGGCGATCCGGCGGGTCAACCCGGGCCGTCGGCCGTGCGGGCGGGGCTGCGAACTCCACAACTCCCCGCGCGCCTCACCCCCTCATCTGACCGCTTCGCGGTCTGTCTTCCCCCGCGAGGGGGGAAGTCCGTTGAGTCGCCGTCGCCTCTTGATGCGTCCGCCTTGATGGTCCCCCTCATCCGGCCTTCGGCCACCTTCCCCCACCGAGGGGGGGAACGGAAGAGGTCCGAATCCCGACGGCCGCTTCAGGAGTTCGTCCCGCGACGTCGGCCGAGGGCCGCTGCGCCGGCGAGGCCCAGGCCCATCAGGGCCCACGAGGCGGGCTCGGGGACGGCGGCGCCGGGGGCGAAGGTGGTCAGGTTGTCGACGGCGGCGGTGAGCGGGGTGCGGGCCTCGCCGTCGGGGCCGACGTCGGTGGACTCGAAGTTGAAGCGGAGGGTCCGGGCGTCCGAGCCCAGCGAGGTCAGGTCGACCGTCGTCCAGTCGTCGAGGGCGTACCAGTCGAGCGGGTCTGCGGCGGTGTAGTCGGCCAGGGTGACGAGGACCGAGCCGATCAGGGAGCCCGAGGCGTCCAGGCCCTCGATCGCCAGCCGGAAGAAGTCGCCGGCGCCGAAGGCCCGGGCCCAGCCGTCGCCCTGCGTGATCGCCTGGTAGGCGTAGAGGGTGTTGGTCACGTCGATCGAGTAGGCGGACTGGCCGTCGGCCAGGGCGATCTCCGCGTAGTTCGTGCGGTAGACGCTCTCGGGCGAGTAGGCGACGGCGTAGTTCGCCGAACCCCCCGCGCCGGAACCCGGGACCGCCAAGTACTGGTTCAGGAAGTCCAGGTCGGGCTGATTGCTCAGCGGCTGGGTCTGGTTCGAGAGGGCCCAGCCGTCCCAGTAGGAGCCGAAGGTGCCGTCGAAGTAATTGTTGAATGCGTTGCCGTCGATGTCGAAGCTGCCGGAGGGGCCGGCGTCGTTCACGGCGCTCTCGGGCGCGGCCAGGCCGGGGAGGCCCTCGAAGGTCGTCTTCTTATAGACGTCGGCCGCGAGGGCGGGTGCCGAGGTGAAGGCCAGCGATAGGGAGAGGGCGAGCGTCGAGGCGGCGGCGAGGCGCATGGGGAGACTCCGAGGAGAAGACGCGCGGGAGGTCGCCGCGCGGGGATGGCGGGCCGTCGTCACCGGTGGGCGGCCGGGGGCGGATCGCCCGCGTGCACGCCCGGCCGGATGCTCGCGGCCGAAGCATCCCAGGCAATGGGGTCTCGACGGGCAGGTCTTCTGGCTCACGGCCTGGCGACGAGCGGCCTTCCCACCTCGCGGCAGTGGCCCTGCGGCTCGCGCTTCCGGCCGTTCACAGCGGCGGCCCCGCGCCGGATTCGCACCGGCTTCCCTATTCTCCCCGCTCCGGGGCCGACCCGAGGCCGGCCCGCCGGGGCTCCCGTCGGACGGGCCGATTAGATCATCGGGGCGGCCTGGGCGTCAAGCGCCGCATTAGGCGTGTCGTCGGCCGGGCGGCGATTGGACTTGAGTCGTTTTTCGAGGTCTGCTAGGTTTCCGGTCGATTGATCGCGCCGGGGGGCGTCGGGTCCATCGGCGTCGCGGCCGAAGCCCGGGCCGATCCCAGCCGTCGCGAGCCGACCGGATCCGCCCCAACCGGCAAGGAGGCCTCGTGGCATGGATCGCCGCACCGCGCTGCTGCACCTGACGACGATGCTCGGCGCCCTCGCGCCGACGAGGCTCCGGGCCCAGGAGGAGCGGCGTCGGACGCCGAAGTCCCGGCCTCGCGAAGACCTGGAATTCCGCCCCGTCGGCGCCCCGGCCGAGGCCGAGCCCCAGTCTGATGCCGGCGACCCCCTGGACGCCGCCGGGCAGCCTCCGGCCGGGTTCGTCAACGAGCCGGGCTTCCAGTGGCGGCGCTACCCGATCTCGCGCTACACCCAGGTCGCCGCCGAGCAGAAGTCGCCCCAGAAGGCGATCCTGGACTGGATCTTCCGACGCACCGGGACGGCCGACTGGCACGGCGAGAAGACCGCCGTGCTCTCGGCGAGCAAGACCGAGGTGCGGGCCTACAACAGCCCCGAGATCCTCGACCAGGTGGACGAGGTCGTCGAGCGGTTCACCGACTCGATCGAGGACGTCCTGTCGCTGCACATCCAGGTCGTCGCGGCGGTGGACACCCGCTGGCGGCATACGGTCTACTGGCGGCTTGAGCCGGTCGGCGGCGGTCCCCAGGGCCAGCAGATCTGGACCCTCCGCATGGATGACGCGGCGCTGGTCCTCTCCCAGATGCAGATGCAGCAGGGCTTCCGCCGCCTGGTCGACCAGCGGGTGGAGGTCGTCAACGGCCAGACCCTGACGATCCGCACGTTCGAGCCCCGGACCTATTCCGGCGGCATCCAGCGCGAGAGCGCGGCGGGGACCGGATTCCAGCCCAAGACCGACAAGCTGGAGGAATCCATCGTCCTGCGGCTCAGCCCCCTGCTGACCTACGACGGCGACGCCGTGGACGCGGCGGTCGACCTGACGGTCAACTCGGTGCAGGCCTTCCAGCGGACCAAGATCATCGCCCCCCGGGAGGTCGGCTCCAGCGAGATGTCGATCGACGTGCCGGTCGCCTACCAGACCCGGCTCGATCAGACGATCAAGACCTGGCCGCTGGGGCAGACCCTGCTCCTGAGCGGCGGCATCCACCCCGGCGTCATCGACAAGAAGGGGGGATGGCTGGGCACGCCGCTGGGCGCCCCCAGCAGCACCGAGGTCCTGGTCTTCCTGGACGCCGAGGTCGCCAGCCGCGCCAAGGGCCGCGCCCGCGCCGTCGCCCCCGACGTGGCCCAGGCCCCGGACGACCGCGACGACGAGCCGGCGCCGGCTCCCGCGCCCCGGGCCGCCGCCCGCAAGCCGGGCGGCCGCGCAGTCCGCGGCCCCGACCTCGACTACGAGGAACCCTGACCCGACCGACGCCCCGGCTACCGACTTCCCTTGTCTCCGACCGTCGGCGTATCATTTTATGAACGCCGGACCACCCCCAGCGACGTGACGGCCCGCGGCGGCGCCCCACCGGGCCCCGGGCGGCGAGGAGCGCCTCCCGAGCCGACCGCGGCGGATTCGACCCCAGGAGGTTCACCATCATGACGTTCGACCCCGCGCTCTCGACCCGGCCCGGCCTGCACGACCACGACGACCCCGACTCGCACGACCCGGGCGAGCCGAACTTCATCATCGACGAGGAGCGCCGGGACTGGCTGCTCAAGAACCTCGGCGAGTCGTTCTGCCGCAAGATCGGCGTCTACCCCATCCCCCCCGACTTCGTCCTCTCGGTGGTCATCCCGGTCTACAACGAGGCCAGGACGATCCACGAGATCCTCCGCCGCGTCCGCGCCGTCCCCATCCGCAAGCAGATCATCCTCGTCGACGACTGCTCCAAGGACGGCACCGCCGACGTCCTCCGCAAACTCGCCGAGACCGACGACGACCTGACCATCGCCTTCCACGAGGTCAACCGGGGCAAGGGCGCCGCACTCCGCACCGGCTTCAAGCACGCCACCGGCGACGTCGTGATCGTCCAGGACGCCGACCTCGAATACGAGCCCGAGCAGTATCCCGAGCTGCTCCAGCCGATCATCGAGGGCCGCGCCGACGTCGTCTTCGGCTCCCGGTTCGTCGGCGAGACCCACCGCGTGCTCTACTTCTGGCACTCGGTCGGCAACAAGGTCCTCACCCTCCTGTCGAACATGTTCACGAACCTGAACCTGACCGACATGGAGGTGTGCTACAAGCTCTTCAAGCGCGAGATCATCCAGAACATCCCCCTGAAGAGCGACCGCTTCGGCTTCGAGCCCGAGGTCACCGCCAAGGTAGCCCGGTTCCGCATGAAGGACGAGAACGGCGGCGACCGCGCCTGCCGGATCTACGAGATCCCCGTCTCCTACCACGGCCGGACCTACCGCGAAGGGAAGAAGATCGGGGTCAAGGACGGCTTCCAGGCCCTTTACTGCATCGTCCGCTACGCCTTCGGCGACTGAGCGACGGCCGACGTTCCGACGCCTTCCCCCCTGGCGGGGGAAGGCAGACCCCGCAGGGGTCGGATGAGGGGGGGACGCTCGCGGGGAGTTGCGGATTTCGTAGCCCCGCCCGCATGCCCCACGGCCTCGGAAGGCCCGCTGGAACTCCGAGAGTCGTCTCGCTCGCCCCCCCCTCATCCGGCCCTTCGGGCCACCTTCCCCCGCCAGGGGGGAAGGGCGTGAAATCGATCGAGCAACCACGTTTCGCGACCGTCTCCGAGCGACACACACCATGACGAACTCGACCGGACGACTCCTGACGGCGGCCCTCTGCGCCGTCGCCCTCCTTACCTCTCCCGCCGCGAGGGCCCAGCAGCCCGCCCCGGAGTCGTCCGGCGAGGCCAAGGCGAAACCGAAGGCCGCGCCCCGCGACCGGCCCGGCTTCTACATGGGGCGTCGGATCGCCGACGTCATGTCGTGGCAGGGCTCGGAGTGGCTCTACCGCGAGACCCGCATCGAGGAAGAGCAGCCCGAGGCGATGCTCGACGCGCTCGAGATCGCCCCCGGCATGACCGTGGCCGACGTCGGCGCCGGCGTGGGCTATCACAGCCTTCGCCTGGCCCGCCGCGTCGGCGAGAAAGGCGTGGTCCTGGCGACCGACGTCCAGCCCGAGATGCTGAGGATGCTCCGCGACAACGCCCGCGCCGCCGGCGCCCGCAACGTCCGCCCCCTGCTCGCCACCCAGCGCGACACCAAGCTCCCCGCCGGCGAGGTCGACCTGATCTTGATGGTCGACGTCTACCACGAGTGCTCCGACCCGGAGACCTTGCTCGACGGCCTCCACGCCGCGCTCAAGCCCGGCGGCCGGCTCGTCCTGGTCGAGTTCCGAGGCGAGGATCCCGAGGTCCCCATCAAGCCCGAGCACAAGATGACGCTCGAACAGGCTCGCCGGGAGGTGGAACCCCGCGGCTTCGCCTTCAAGACGTCGCACGAGTTCCTCCCCTGGCAGCACGTCATCGTCTTCGAGAAGCTCAAGGCCCTGCCCGCGCCCGAGCCCGCGGCGGGATCGGACGCCGAGCCCAGGCCCGCCCCGTGAGCGGCGGCGGCCGGCTCACTCTTCGGGGGGGCCGGGGGGGGGCTCGCCCTCGTCGGCGTGCTCCCTGGGCTCGGGTCGGCGGAGGGCCGGCAGCTCGATCGTGAAGGTGGAGCCCTGCCCCAGCCGGGTGGAGACGTGGATCGCGCCGCCGTGCTCGCGGACGATCTTCTGGGAGACGGGGAGGCCCAGGCCGGTCCCGCGCGACCCCTTGCTGCTGGCGAAGATCTGGAAGATGCCCGGGACGTCGGATTCCTCCAGGCCCCGGCCGGTGTCCTTCACGCGGATGCGGACGAGGCCGGCGTCGGCGTCGTGCTCGATCGAGACGGTGACGCAGGCGTTCGTCGATCCCTCGGCGGCGTCGATGGCGTTGGTGACGACGTTCAAGACGGCGCGGTGGATCCCGTCCGAGTCGACCCAGACCTTGGGGAGGCCTTCGCAGGGGCTCCACTCCAGCTTGACCTCGAACTCGTCGGCGCGGGACTGCATCAGCTCGACCACGTCGCCGACGGTCTCGTTCAGGTCGGTCGGCTCCAGGGCCGGCTCGCGGTCCTTGGAGAACGAGAGCATGTCCATGACGAGGTTGTAGATCTTGGTCTGGTTCTTGTCGACGATCGTCCAGCCCCGACGGACGATCGACTCGTCCTTCTCGTTGAGGCCCAGGTCGATCAGGTAGCTGCCGCCCCGGACCCCCTGGAGGATGTTCTTGATGTGGTGCGAGAGCGTGGCGATCGTCTGCCCCACGGCGGCGAGCCGCTCGGCCTGGATCTTGTCGTTGTAGAACGTGGTGTTCTCGATCGCCAGGCCGGCCTGGTGGCCGATCGCCACCATCAGCATCAGGTGGTCCTGCGAGAATTTGCCGTTGCGCCCGGGCTTGCCCAGGGGGATGAGGGCGGAGCCGTCGGCCTGGATGTCGGCGTAGAGGACGCCGAGGGTGGTGTGGCGGCCCTGGACGGGGACGCAGATGGCCTCGCGGATGCGCAGGTCGAGGATCGACTCGGCGGGGCCGAACCGGGTGTCGCCGGGGGCGTCGGTGGTGATGACCCCCTGGCCCTGTTCGAGGACGTAGTCGGTGATCGTGCTGGAGATGGTCATCCGCTCGTCGGCGTCGACGGTGGACCGCCAGCGGACCGCCTTGGGGACGAGGACGCCGGACTCGTCGCGCAGGAGGATCGCGCCGCGGTCGGCGCCGATGGACTCGAAGACGAGTTCGAGCACCTGGGGCAGGAGCGAGTCGACGTCGAGGATGTGGCTGACGGCCTGGGTGGCCCGGTACATGACCGACAGGCTCATCAGCCGTTCGCGGAGCCAGCCGGCGGCCCCGTCGGGCTGCTGGAGGACGCGCGAGCCCTCGTCGGAGGGGATGCTCCGGAGGATGGCCGAGCGGTCCTCGGGGCTGCTCTTGGCGAGCAGGTCCACCCGCGCCGTCAGGTCGCGGCGGGCGCCGAGCGGCCCCTCGTTGTAGAGCATCACGGTCTGGCCGAGTTGGAGCCGGTCGCCGGTGCGCAGCGAGGCCTGGTCGACGAGGTGGCCGTTGACGTACGTCCCGTTGGCCGAGCCCAGGTCGAAGACCCGATAGAGGTCGTCGTCCAGCCGGATCTCGGCGTGCCGGCGCGAGACTTCGGTGTCGTGGAGCCGCACGGCGTTCGAATTGTCGCGTCCCAGGGAGACGGGGCTCGCCTGGAACTCGAATCGCTTGCCCTGATCGGCCCCTTGGATGACGAACAAGGAGGCCACGGGGATCGATCTCCTCGGCTCGGCGCGCGGGATGCTTACCGGGACGTCCGGTGCACGTCACCCTACCGCATGGCGCGCGCGTCGTCAACGGAGCGAGACGCCCGCCGGCCGCGGGTCAGGCCTGGGGGGTGAACAGGATGATCTCGACCCGCCGCGCCGGCGCCGGGTCGACGTTCTCGGCCAGCCTCGGGGCCTGGCCGCCGAAGCCCACGGCGGCCACCTTCCGCTTGCGGAACCAGCCGGCCGAGCCGATGCCGTGCTGGTCCACCAGGTACTTGCGGACGGCGTCCGCCTGCTCCTGGGTCAGCGTCTCGGCCAGGTCCGGGTCGAGCTGGGGGTCGGTGAAGGCGGCGATGACCACCTCGGACTTCTGCCGGCTGGTCTTCTGGAACCACCGAGCCACCTCGTCGAGGCGGGTCTTGCCCACGGGCGTCAGGGCCGCGCGACCGGGCTCGAACAGCTCCTCGGCCCGGAGCGACCGGCTCTCGCGCGCCGACCCGGGGCGATACAGGACGCGGTCGCGTTCGTAATACGCCCGCGACTCGAAGTACCGCGAGATCGGCCAGGTCTGCTTGATCGCCATGAGGTCGTCGTCGAGCGTCTCGACGGCCTTCTCGCCACGTTTCGTCAGGGCGACGAGGTTGTCGTAGACCGAGTCGTCCCGGATCAGCTTGCCCAGGCTCCCCTTGCCGTCGCGGACGTCGCTCGCCAGGGCGGCGAGGTGCTCCAGCCCACTCCGGGCCTCCTTCGCGGTGGCGTCGAACTTCCTGAGCGACTCGCCCGCCTGGCGCATCAGGTCGGCGAGGTCGGTCGGCTCCTCGGACCGGATCAACGAGCCCTCGACGGCGGCCGGGGCGTCGGGCTCGCCGGGTTTGAGGTCGACCACGCGGGCCCCGATCATCCCCTCGACGGCGATCCGCGCGGTGGTGTCCTCGCGGACGAGCCGGTGCAGGGTCTCGTCGATCCGCAGCACCAGCTCCACCGGGTCCCCGGGCTTCGAAGGCGGGACGACCTTCTCGACGACGCCGGCGTCGATCCCCTGGAAGCGGACCCGGTGGCCGGGCTCGACCCCGACGACACTGGGGAACTTCGCGCGGACGTGGAACGTCGGCTGGACCTGCCAACGACGGTTCGCGACCTGCACCAGGCCGAACCCCGCGACCGCCAGCACCAGCGCCGCGAACGCGAGGTTCGCCAGCAGCCGCCACCGCCCCATAGACTGCGCCATCCCGCACCGCCCCTCGCCCGTCGGCCTGGGAGTCGACCCGCCCGCCCCGTTGTAGGTAAAGGGACCGGATCCATCATTCGCCTCGTCGGGATTCCTGACAAGTCGCGAAGCGGGGCGACCGCTCGGCTGGCGTGAATGGAGGTCGACGCTCGGACCACCGGGAAGGGGTCGAACCTCCGAATCGACGGTCGGGCCTGCGACGGCCCGGGGATCGGCTTCGATTGGGTTCGATTGCGCGCGGTGTTTGGTCGGCTCATGCGATCTAAATTCATGTCTTGAAAAGACTTGGGTTCGCACACCGAATTGGCTTCGTTCGGCGCGCTTTCCACGTAGCCGAGCCGACGCCGTCGGGATGCGGAAAGCGATCTTCGGGTGCCACGGCGAGCCGAGCTCGGCGTCGGCAAGCCTGGCCCGCGCGAGATGCCCCCAGGTTGATCATGGTCCCGGATCACGGATCTCGCGAAATTTAGGCCACCCCTCACTCGACACCACCGAGTCGCGCCGGAAAGCCCTCAGACACCCCGGAGTCGGAGAACCCGTGGACAGGCCGAGGATTTCGGCGACGGCTTCAGGACCGGCCCGACGCCGATTCACGGGTTCTCCGAACCCGTGGCACCCGGCGAAGGAGTCCGATCGAGGGGCTGGTCCGGACGGGCTGCCCGCACCACGAGAGAGCCTCGTCACTTCGCAGCCGGTTCGCCCGTCTGCGCGTCGCGGAACCGGCGAAGGCTCGTGAGGAGGGCCTCGATCTGCTCATGGCCGACGGGCGTGTGGCAGACGGTCAAGGTGTCGACCTCGGGGCCCGACACGATGTAAATGGTGCCCTGGTCGGTCGGCTGCCAGAATCGCGGATGGATCGTGGAGGTGATCATTTCGATCAGGGCCTGTCGATCCAAACGGTCGGGTCGGCCGGGGGCGTCGTCCGGCGATCTCAGCAGGTCGCCGACTGCGAAAGTCTTGCGGAAGCACATGCCCGACACCCCGGACGCGGCGGCATGCCTTTCCGAGAATCGGCGGAGTCCCATGAGCAAGGCCGACACCCGCTCGTGCACCTCGGGCTCGGCTCGGATGATGAGGCTGATGCTCAGGAAGAAGGGGGTGATGTTGCGGACGCTTCCATCGACGGCCTTCCAATGGTCCGGCTCGATCGAGCTCGTTATCAGCTCGATGATCGGGGACATATCGACCTGAGGTCGACTCACTGGGGGCTCGCTCGGATCGGCGGTGTGCACCAGCACGGGGGGCATGCTGGGATCGGGGAAGAGTAGGTCCCCGACGTAATAGTGAGTTGTCGTCTGCGCGGCCTTCGACCTGGGCCTCGGGGCGGGCGTCTCCTGAGTCGTCGGACTCTCGTCCTGCCCCTGCGCCAGCACCCCGATCCCCGTTGCGAGAATCCCGGCCGTCAGCAGGCCCAACGCGGTCGTCTTGAACTTGGTCATCAACATTCCTCCTTGAACTTCCTGGGATAACGCGGCCGCTTCGGCCGAGACGAGGGCCGTCCACGAGGCGCGGCCGGTGAGGCTCGCGGCCCTGAGGAGCGGTGCGAGGCGGGACGCCGGGAATGTCGCCGACGCGGCTTCTCGGCACAGGCTCACGAGCGCGCCGGCCGAGAGGGCGACGCCCCGGCGGGCGAGTCGCTTCGCGAGCATCGCGCGGGCCCGGCAGAGGCGGCCCGAGACCGTGCCGATCGGCCAGCCGAGATGTTCGGCCGCCTCGGCGTAGGACCGGCCTTCCAGGTCGCACAGGACGATCGGCGTCCGGTACTTCTCGGGCAGGCCGGCGAGCGCCCGGTCGAGCGATTCGGCGAGGTCGTCGCCCGGCTCGCGGGGCGTCTCCGAGGGCTCCGGCGCGTGGCGGCCGGAGGCCTCGCGCGCCTGGCGTCGGGCCCGATTCGCCCTCGCCTTCAGTGCGGTCTGAAGGGCCACGCCGTGGAGCCACGCGCCGAGCCTGTCGGCCGGCGCGACCGAGCCCGCCCGCCGGGCCAGGACGAGGAAGGTCGCCTGGAAGGCGTCTTCGGCGTCGTGGTGGTCCCGGAGGATCCGCCGGCAGACGCCCCAGACCATCGGGCCGTGGCGGTCGACGATCGCCCCGAAGACCGCCTCGTCGCGGCGGGCGACGAAGCGATCCAGGAGCTGGCCGTCGGACAATCGGCCGGTGGCGCCGACTTCGAGAAGGTCCTGCAGGCCGTGGACTGTTCCGATCATCCTGCCGCGTTTCCCCGAGTTCCGTCCCGTCGTTCCCTCCGCCTCATCCAGGATTTACCGGCTTGGGGCGGGTTTGCTACGGGATTTCCCCGGACGTCCGGAGAAAGCGGCGCGGCGGGGAGTCGCGATCAGGGCACCGGGTAGACCGGAGCGGGGTAGTAGTTCATCGGGGCGTAGCCGTGCCAGTAGCCCGAGTAGTAGTTGGTCCCGTAGGGGCCCAGGCCGTAGGCCTGGCCGTAGGTCTGGTAACGGGATTCGGGGGTGTAGGCCGGGATGCCGCCCTCGGGGGCGAGGTTCAGGTCGGCCAGGTTGCCGCGCGGCAGGGCCCGGCGGAACGGGGCCGGGGGTCGGCTGTAGCCTCGGGCGTAGGTCCGGGTCGGCTTCCGATTCGCACCGACGGCGGCGGGCGCGTCCTTGGCCTCGGGGGCGAGGGCCGCGGCGGGGTCGACGGCGCCGGCGTGCGCGGCGTTGGTCGCATCGATCGTCGCCGCCTCGATGTGGGATTCCGGGACGCCCGGGACGACCGGCACCGTGAAGAAGGTCCCGAAGCGGGACTCGATCACGCCCGGATAAGGGTAGTAGAGCGAGGGCGCCTGGACGTAGGCCCCGCCGAAGCCGCCGTAAGCGGCCGGCTCGCCCACGTCCTGGGCCGAAGCCGAGGCCGCCGCGATCGTCGCCAGGCACGCCGTCACGCCGAGCAAATTCCGCCTCATCGCTGGACACTCCTGATGCAGGTGCGAGGCTCGCGCCCGCCGCGTCGCCTTCGCGGTCGGGCCGCCTACCTCTTCTAGAGTAATGCGTCCCCGGCGCGGGCGCGCGGCGAATCCGGGCGGAATCGCAAGTCCGGCCGATTTTTGGTTTCCCTAAAAATCGGTTTCGCCGATTTCCGATCTCCCCTTGTAAGTCGCCGAAACGAAAGTTACATAGGTGAGATAAGATTCAGGTCCAAGCAAGAACGGCGCCGCTCCCCCTGGGGGCGTGGACGCCGACGGGAAGCGAGGGTGGCATGGCCGTGGTCGAGGAGACGGGGTCGGATCGGCGGTCGCTGGAGGAGGTCCACGGCTCGGTCGACGTGCCGACGGGGGGCGGTCGGTTCGGCCGGTTCCGGCGGATGTTCTCGTTCATGGGGCCGGCGTATCTGGTGAGCGTCGGCTACATGGACCCGGGGAACTGGGCGACCGACCTGGAGGGCGGGGCGCGGTTCGGCTACGCCCTGCTCTGGGTCCTCTTGATGTCGAACGTCATGGCGCTCTTGCTCCAGACGCTGGCGGCGAGGCTGGGGGTGGTGACGCGGCACGACCTGGCGCAGGCCTGCCGGGCCGAGTATTCGCCTTGGGTCAACGCGGTCCTCTGGTTCCTGGCCGAGATCGCCATCGCGGCGACCGACCTGGCCGAGATCCTGGGGACGGTCATCGCGCTGAAGCTCCTGTTCGGCATGCCGATGCTCCTGGGCTGCGTGATCACGGCCTTCGACACGTTCCTCCTGCTGTACCTCCAGCGCTGGGGGATGCGGACCATGGAGGCGATGATCCTGGCGTTGGTGGCGACGATCGGCGCCTGCTTCCTGATCCAGGTGTTCATGGCCCGGCCCGAGCTGGGGGCGATGGCGGCCGGGCTGAGGCCGTCGCTGCCGCCGGGCTCGCTGTTCGTGGCGATCGGCATCCTGGGGGCGACGGTCATGCCCCACAACCTGTACCTGCACTCGTCGCTGGTGCAGACGCGTCGGATCGGGGCCGACAGGGCGAGCAAGGCGACGGCCTGCCGGTTCTACCTGTTCGACTCGGCGATCGCCCTGAACGCGGCCTTCTTCGTGAACGCGGCGATCCTGGTCCTGAGCGCGGCGGTCTTCCACGCCAGCGGTCGCGAGGTGGCGACGATCGAGGAGGCCCACAAGCTGCTTCCGGAATTCCTGGGGGCGGCGGCGCCGATCCTCTTCGGGGTGGCCCTCCTGTGCGCCGGGCAGAGTTCGACGCTGACGGGGACGCTCGCCGGCCAGATCGTGATGGAGGGCTACCTGCACATCCGGATCGCCCCGTGGCTCCGGCGGCTGATCACGCGGTTGATCGCCCTGATCCCGGCGGTAGTGGTGATCGCCCTGGCGGGGGAGGAGTCGACGCAGGGGCTCCTGGTGCTCAGCCAGGTGATCCTCAGCCTGCAGCTCTCGTTCGCGGTGATCCCGCTGATCCACTTCACCTCGAACCGGCGGAACATGGGGGCGTTCGCGACCCCCGGGTGGGGCCAGATCCTGGCCTGGGCGATCGCGGGGGTCATCGTGGCCCTGAACGGCTACCTCGTCTTCGACCAGATCGTGGAGTGGACGGCGGCGGCGGCGGAGTCGGGCGTGTACCTGGGGCCGATCCCGCTGGCCTGGCCCGTCGCAGCGGGCCTCTGGGGGGTGGCCGGCGGCGTGACGACGCTCCTGGGCTGGGTGCTCATCAAGCCGATCGTGCAACCTTCGCCGACGTGGACCCCGCCGACCCGCGCGGAGATGGACTGGGCGGTGGCCCTCCGGCCGCGCTCGCTGGGGCGGATCGGCGTGGCCCTGGAGCACACGGCGGCCGACGTCGAGATCCTCAACCGGGCGATCAGCCTGGCCCAGACCCAGGGCCGCGGCGGGGAGCTGGTGCTGCTGCATGTGGTCGATTCCCCGCTCTCGGCCCTGCATGGGCCGATGACGGCCGACCTGGAGAGCGGGGCCGACGCCGAGTACCTGGAGAGCCTGGTCCGGGTCCTGACCGAGAAGGGCTACCGCGCGACCCCCGCCCTGCTCTACGGGCCGAACCCGGCCCGGAGCCTCATCGAGCACCTTCGCGAGCGCCCGGTGGACATCCTGGTGGTGGGCTCGCACGGCCACGGCTGGGTCCGCGACCTCCTCTACGGCGAGACCGTGGACCGCGTCCGCCACGGCCTGGACGTCCCCATGCTCATCGCCCGCCACGACCCGCACGCCTCGCAGGACGCCTGACACGCCCCCGCCGCGGGGGGATTTCGGGGGAAACGGCCGGAATCATTGGGCTTGACCCGGCGATCCGGCCGATTCCTTAACCGAGCAAGAAGCCCGGCGACCGTGACGCGAGGACCGCGGAACGGTCTTCGAGAGCGGATCGACCCGCGGTCCTCCGCGTCATCGCATCCGGTCGCCGGGTTTTTTAGAAATACGACTCCCCGCGGCGGCCCGCCTCCCCCAACCGGGGGCCTCAGGAACGGCGGGCCGGCCGAGAACGCCAAGGAGGGTGGAAGCTATGGGGTTGCCCGGCATGAGTTCGCCGCGAGGAGCCACGCGCCGACGGGCGGCGCTCTGGTCGGCGTTGGCGATGGGCTTCGTCCTGCCGTCGGTTGGCTGTCAGGTCGAGTACGCCGGCATGACCTTGCCCTCCGGCAAGTACATGCACGACGACGTCCAGTACTTCTCCAAGGGTCCCGAGTTCCCCTGGGCGAACACCCAGGCGGCCACCCAGCGGGCCCGGATGCGTTCCATGGGCATGGACGTGCCCGGAAGCGCCGAACCGATCACCCAGCAGCGCGTGGCGCCCGGGACCACCCCGGCCATCCAGCGCGGGTTCGGCAACCCGACGGACGTCAACGCCAGCCCGCTCGAAGACATCCCGCAGCCGCCGAACCCGGGGATCGGCCCCGGCCAGAACGGCCCGGACCCGAATCCGGCGTTCGACGAGGCCGCGCCCCAGCGCAACCTCCCGTGACCTGAGCAAAAGCCGAACGGGCCCCCGCCCGGTCGCCCTCGCGAGGGCGACGCCTCCGACGATCCCGGCGCCCGACGCACGGAGATCGACGGGGGCGTCGCCCTCCGGTCGTTTCCGGCCGGGCCGTTGACGCGAATTGCGGCCCAGCCTAGCCTCAGTGGGTCCCACGCGGGCGATCCCGCTATCCAATCGAGAGTCCCACCGTCATGACGCTCGCCCATTCCGCCCAGGTGCTGCTGGCGCTCTACGCCGCCTTCCTCGCCGTCGGCGGGGTGATGGGCTACAAGAAGGCCGGCAGCCGGCCCTCGCTGATCGCCGGGACCGCCAGCGCGGTCGCCTGCGCGATCGCCCTGCTCGTGTCGCTGTTCCTCGACACCGAGCGAGGGCTCCAGTTGGGGGCCGCCGTCGCCCTCGCGCTGACGCTGTTTTTCAACTATCGATTCGTCGCCAAGTCCCGCCGCCTCTTCCCCGCCGGCGCGCTCGCCCTCGTCAGCCTGGTCGTCTTCGGCTGGCTGTTGATCGCGATCATCTAAGCCGGCCCCCCCCCCCGCCCCGGATGATGAAAAATCTTTCCGACGCAACACCCCCACGGCGACGTGGTGTTGAATGGGGTGTCGGAAGGACGCGCGTCCTCGGCGCACCGATCGTCGTCCATGTCGAAGGGGAGAGCGGCCGTCATGCACGAGGCAACCGTCGATCATCGTCGAGGATCCGGGACTTGGGCCTGGGCCCGATCGGGCTCGTGGGCTGCGGCCGCGACGGCCGGCTGGCTCGGCCTGGCCGCGTTCGGCCTGGCGGAGGAGCCCGCCAAGTCCGACCCGAAGTCCGACGCCAAGGCCGCCATGAAGGCGGAGGCCGACGCCCCCCTGGACCCCGCCGCCGCTCGTGAGGTCGTCCAGGCCGTCCAGCGGCTCCGCCAGGCGGCGCAGAAGAAGGCCGCCAAGGCCGCCCCCGCCGAGCCCCCGAAGCGGCCGGAGCGGAAGGTCGTCGCGCCGACGATCACTCCGGCCGACCTCGACGCCCTCGTCGCCGCCCGGCTCGCCAAGGAGAGTCCGGACGTCAAGCCGGCCCCGCCGACCGGCGACCTGGAGTTCGTGCGGCGGGTCTACCTGGACGTCGCGGGCGTCGCCCCCACCCCGGCGCAGGTCCGCGAGTTCGTCCAGGACAAGGCGGCCGACAAGCGGGCGAGGCTGATCGACGAGTTGCTCGCCACCCCCGAGTACGCCCGCAACTGGTCGCGATACTGGCGCGAGGTGATCCAGTTCCGGGCCTCGAACGCGAACGCCCAGCAGGTCCGATACGACCTCCTCGAAGATTGGATCGCCGACCAGTTCGAGCGCAATCGCCCCTGGGACGAGATCGCCGTCGGCCTGCTGACGGCGACCGGCCGGACCGACGAGAACGGCGCGACCGGCTTCACCGCGGCGCATACGGCGTCGCCGGTTCAGCTCGCGGGCGAGGCCTCGCGGGTCTTCCTGGGCGTGCAGATCCAGTGCGCCGAGTGCCACGACCACAAGACCGACTCGTGGAAGCGCGAACAGTTCCACGAGTTGGCCGCGTTCTTCGCCGGCGGCCGGGTGCGGCGGGTCGTGAAGGCTTCGCCGGGCGTCCGCGCGGCCTTCGCCGTCGAGCAGACCCCCCGCGCCCGCTACGCCATGCCCGACCTGAAGGACCCGGCCAAGACCATCCCCGTCAAGCCACGGTTCTTCCTGACCTCGAACGGGACCGAGCCGGCCGCGAAGCTGCCCGACGGCCTCTCCCCCGCCCAGCTCCGCGAGCTGGCCGCGTCCTACATCACCGGCCAGGACAACCCCTGGTTCGCCCGCGCCTACGTCAACCGGATCTGGACCGTCTTGATGGGCGAGGGCTTCTACGAGCTGGTCGACGACATCGGGCCCGAGCGCGAGGCCCAAGGCGCGGAGATCCTCTTCCCGCTGGCCGACCAGTGGCGCGAGGGGGGCTACGACGTCCGCTGGCTCTTCCGCACCCTGCTGAACACCGAGGCCTACCAGCGCCGGGCGCGGTCGTCCTCGTCGCCCGCCGGCCGGGCCCAGCTCGCCGCCGCCTGCCCCAGCCGCCTGCGGGCCGACCAGATCTTCGAGGCGCTCGCCGTGGCGCTCGACCTCCCGGTCGGCGGCGCCGCGCCGACCGGCTCGCCGAAGACGGCCGACGGCAAGCCGCTGAAGCCGGTCAAGGCGTCCGCCGGGCCCGCCGCGAAGAACGGCAAGAAGGCCGCCGAGGCCGCCGGGCTGGCCGGGGCCGTCGGCAAGGGCGCCGCCCGCAACGCCGGGCTCCGCACGCCCTTCAACAAGCTCTTCGGCGTCGACCCCTCGACCACCCCCGACGAGGTCCTGGGCACGATCCCCCAGGCCCTGTTCCTCATGAACGGGCCGATCGTCCACAACCGCACGCAGGCCCGGCCCGGCACCCCCCTGGGGGCGATCCTCGCCCGATCGGCCGGCGACCGCGAGGCCCTCGACGCCCTCTACCTCCAGGTCCTCTCGCGACGCCCGACCCCCAAGGAAGTCGCCGTGTGCGGCGAGTACCTGGGCAAGGCCGGCGACCGCAAGGAGGCCTTCGAGGACGTCTACTGGAGCCTCGTGAACTCCACCGAGTTCCTCTCGCGACGCTGATCGAACGAACCCGACCTCGGACCCGAACCGGCCCGCACGGCCCCCTTATGCACGGAGCAGACCGTCCATGCGCACCGAATCGAGCATCGTCCAGGTGGCCATGAACCGCCACGGGGTCGTCGGCCGCCGCGGGTTCCTCAAGAGCCTGGGCCTGGGCGCGGCCGGTCTCGCCGCCGGCGGCTTGGCCCCGCTCGGCCTCACCGACCTGCTGACCCTCCGGGCCGACGAGCTGCGCAAGAGGCAGTCCGCCTGCATCCTGCTCTGGATGTCCGGCGGCCCCAGCCAGATGGAGACCTTCGACCCCAAGCCGGGCACCGCCAACGGCGGCGAGACCAAGGTCGTCGAGACCGCCGTACCCGGCATTTCGATCGCCGAGGGCTGGGAGAAGACCGCAGGCGTCATGAAGGACGTGGCCCTGATCCGCTCGATGACCAACAAGGAAGGCAACCACCAGCGGGCCGACTACCAGCTCCACACCGGGTACGTCCCCACCGCCACCCTCAAGCACCCCGGTCTCGGCTCCATCGCCGCGTGCGAGCTGGGCGACTCCGGCTTCGACCTCCCCCACATGGTCGCCATCGGCGGCCCCACGGTCGGCGCCGGGTTCCTCGGGGCCGAGTACGAGCCGTTCATCGTCCCCAACGTCCAGCGCCCTCCCGACAACGCCCAGGCCCGCGTCCCCGTCGAACGATTCCAGCGCCGGCTCGGCCTCTTGAATCAGCTGGAGAAGGCGGGCTTCGAGCAGGCCGGCGGCGCCGACCGGGTCCGCGACCATCGCGCCCTCTACAAGCAGACCTCGAAGATGGTCCTCTCCCCCCGGATGAAGGCGTTCGACCTGGATCAGGAGGACTCCGCGATCCGCGACGCCTACGGCCGCACCCCGTTCGGCCAGGGCTGCCTGCTGGCCCGACGGCTGGTCGAGTCCGGCGTCACCTTCGTCGAGGTCCGCTGCGGCGGCTGGGACACCCACAACCAGAACAACGAGCGCGTCGGCAAGCTCGCCGGCCAGGTCGACCCCGGCTTCGCGACCCTGATCAACGACCTGAAGGGGCGCGGGATGCTCGACCGCACCCTCATCGTGTGGATGGGCGAGTTCGGCCGGACGCCGAAGATCAACGCCACCGCCGGCCGCGACCACTTCCCCCGCGTCTTCAACGTCGCCCTCGCCGGCGGCGGCGTGAAGGGGGGCCAGGTGGTCGGCGCCTCCAGCGCCGACGGGACCGAGGTCCAGGACCGTCCCGTCACGGTCCCTGACCTGATGGCCTCCATCTGCAAGTCCCTCGGCGTCGACGCCGAGAAGGAGAACCAGACCGCCATCGGCCGCCCCATCCGGATCGTCGACGGCGGCAAGCCCGTCGCCGAACTCTTCGCCTGATCGGAGAGCGGACCGGCCGGGGGCTCGGGAGGGCCCCCCGCTCCGCCTCAGGCGGCTTCCATCGCCCGGCGTCGGCCGACGAAGGCCCGGACGCCGAGGGCCGCGGCGACGCCCCCGAAGATCCAGAGCGCCGACGGCTCGGGGACCGGCGAGGGCGCGGCCAGGCCCGGGGGGGTCAGCAGGTACGCGTCCACGTCCCACTCCCCCGCCGCCCCGCCCGGCCTCGGGCGCGAGGCGCGGATCAGCAAGTCGCCGCGATCGTCGATGCCGGTCGGGTGGAATGCGGCGTACGACGCCAGCAACTGCGGAGGCGCCAGGGAGTCGACGGGCGTCGCGGTCCGCGTCGCCACGTCGTACAGCCAGGATTTCTCCGGGTCGCTGAGCAGGATCTGGTTCGACTGGCTCAGCGCGATCCAGCCGCGGGTCGCGGGAGTCAGCTCGACGAGCGGGGCGTACCGGCCGTCTTCCGACCGGACGGTGAAGGTCCGCGTCGTTACGCCCGGGGGGCCGGCGGGGTCGGAGACGCCGCCGATGTAGGTTCCCGCGTCGTTGATCGCCGTGACGACCATGGGGATGGCCCGGGTCCCGCCGTTTCCGTCGGGCAGGGTCGCCATGGGCGGGTCCGCGATCTCGCCGGGCTCCGGGTACCTCGTCGTGATCGGGAACAGATACGACACGCCATTCGAGGCGTTGTCGAGGTTCGATCCATTCGACCGGAGATCCTCGAACCTCCCGAGATAGGTGGCCGTGTAGGGCGAGGCGTGGGCCGCCGAGGTCAGCCCAAGGCCGAGGGCCAGCGCCCGCAGAGAGAGCGGGATGATCCTGATCGCGGCTTCCTTCATCGCTTTCGCCTTCCGTGACCTTGTGGTGCCGAGCGCCGTCCAGCCGGATGATTGCGATACTGTAACAATTACGGATTTCGTCAAGGCGGACCGCCGGGCGGACGTCCCGGAGGAGCCCGCCGGCCGTCGAGTTCCGCCTGGCGCGGTTTTCCCGAAAGCCGGGGGCCCGCCCTGCCGATGATAGGGGATGTATCGGGAGGGCCCGGCGCGGGCGTTCGAACGAGAGCGACGCGTCGAAGCGTCGCGGGGCCGGAGGCCTCGGGGCGACGGTCGGGAGGGACGAGGGGCGGAGCCCCTCGGAGGGCCCGGCCGAACTGGTCAAGCAAGACGGCCGACCCGGTTTCGACCGCAAACGGCCGCGAGCCGCTGGTCCCGATCCGGGACTCGGCGGGCGCGGCCTCCTGGGAAAGGAGTTCCCGCATGCGATTCTCCACACGGTTGGTTCCGGGGCTGCTCGGACTGGCGTTCGCCGCCCCGCTGGCCGCCCAGGCGGTGGGCCAGGAGCTGGGCGGCCCGCAGGCGCCCCCGATCGTCCTCGAACACGGGGCCGCCCCGAGCGAGCCGGCCCGGGCGTTCGCCGCCCGGCCTTCGGCGGCCGCCGCCAAGCACAGCCACAAGGGCCTGCTGGCCCGTCGGAGCTGCACCGAGTGCCAGCGGGCGAAGGCCAAGTCGCGCGACGGGATCGACGTCCCGCCGCCGCCGTCCGCCCTGCCGCCGGGCTCCGTCCCGGTCGGCGCGGGTCACCAGCATCAGCACGCGCACGTCGCGGCCGTCGCCCCCGGCTCGACCGGCTGCGCCTCGTGCGAGGCCGACGCCGCCGCCATGGGGGGGACGATCGTCCCCGGCTCGATCGTCGTGACCGACTCCCGGATCGATCCCCAGGCGCCGGGCCGGGCCGTCGTCGGCGGCGAGGCCGTCGCGGCCGAGTTCCCGACCGGCCGGGCCGTCTCCGGCGGAGCCGCCCCCGAGCCGGTCGGCGTGGCCCGGGCCAGCCAGGGTAACTTCACGCCCGTCGCGGGGGCGATGGCCGCCGGCCCCCAGGCCGGCCCCCGCGACCCCTCGGTGACGCCCACCAGCATGATCCCGGCCCAGACCGCGATCGGCGGGACGACGGCCCGAAGCCCGCGGATCCTCACCCACCTGCTCGACCTCCCCGACCTCACCCGGATCGGCCGCGACGCACGCGCCCGCCGCGACCGCGCCGACCGCTCGTCGCACGCCGCGATCTCCTACCAGGACGGCGTCGGCCCGGTCACGGAGCTTCCCGCCTCGGTCGTCTTCGGCAAGGGCGGCCGCTGAGCCGGACGGCCGCCGAGCCCGGCTCGTCGCCTGATTGATTCGGATGGTCCGTTCCCCCGGCCTGTAGCGGGGGGGCGGGCCGTCCTCGCGTTTCGAACGCCGGATTGGTTCGAGGTTCTCCGCGCCCCGCACCGATCTCAAGAGGCAAGGTCAGAGATGGCCGCAGGAGATCGGCGGCGACGCCCCGTGCAGGACGCGCGGGGAGCCACGGTCCTCGCTCGATTGATTCCGGACGATCCAGGAGGGGACATGCGACTCAGGTAAGGGATTAACCATGCGTTGTTTCGGAATTCGGCGAGAGACGTCGTTCGCCCTGGGGCTGGCCGCCCTGCTCGGGATGAGCCTGGGCGGTCGGGCGGTCGCGGATGGATACCATCTGCACCCCACGCTCCCCAAGGAAATGCCGGCCTACGACTTCAACACCGGCGGCGAATACTTCGCCCCGCCGGTCCCCTACGGCCACTACGCCAAGGACAAGCACGCGGCCGCGGCCAAGGCCCTCGGCCACGTCGCGGGCCCGATCCACGGCGCGGCGGGGCACCTGAAGGGGAAGCTCGCGGGTCTGCACGGCCTGGGGGCGGGACACGGACACGGTGAGGGCGGCCACGGCCACGGTCTCGGCCACGGCCACGGCCTTGGACACGGCGGGCTCGGCGGCGGTTGCGGCCTGGGCGGCTGCAAGGACGGCGGCGCGGTCGTCGGCTCCGGCCTGGCCGGTCTCGCCGGCCACGGCCACGGACTTGGCCTGGGTAAAGGCCACGGTCACGGGGCGGCGACGTACGCTCCCGTCGTCGCCGGCCATCCCAAGAACTTCGGGCCCTATCACCCCGCCGGGGTGGTCGCGACCGGCCAGTCGGTCCCTTCCGGCCAGGCGATCGTGAGCCCGGCCGGCCACGGCGGCTGCGGGCCCAACGGCTGCGGCCGGGGCGGCTGCGGGCTGGGCGGCCACCTCGCGGGCCTCGGCGCCAAGCTGAAGTGCAAGCTCTGCGGCGGCGGCGGATGCGGGGGCTGCGGCGGCGCCGGGTTCGGCGACCCTTGCGGCTCCTGCGGCGGCGGCGGCTGCGGGGCGTGCGGCGGCTGCGGCCTGCTCTCGAAGCTCAAGCAGTGCCTGCACTGCGGCGGCGCGGGGTGCAAGAACTGCCTGGCGGCCCTCGGCGGCCTGAAGGGCAAGCTCCACGGCCTGCTCGGCGGCCTCGTCGGGCCCAAGTACGACTACTTCGTCGGCGCCGGCGGCCCCGTGCCGCTGACCCCCGGCTACGTCCCCTATATCGTCACGACCCGTTCGCCCCGCGATTTCTTCGCCTTCCCGCCGATGACCCCGGACGGTTTCTGACGATCTACTGAACACGGAACGGTGACGGCCCGACGCGCCCGGCGCGCGACCCGCGCCGGGCCCGTCGTCGTCGTCGGGATTAGAGCCCGGGCAGGACTTCCGGGCGCCTCGCTCACGGAAAGGAACGCCATGCCAGAGCCCTCGCCCCGCATCGGGGGCCGCCTCGCGGCCGCCGTCGCCCTGACGCTCGCCCTCTCGGGAGGCGTCGCCCGGGCCCAGGCCCCCCCGCCCAACGTCCCCGACCTGGAGACCCGCAGCGGCCTCGTGATGCGGTTCACCAACCCCGCCGGGAAGCTGCCGCAGGACCCCTACCGCGACAACTTCTACGCCACCCGCTACGCCGACCGCGGCCTGGTCAAGCACCTCCGCGTGAAGCCGAAGGATCAGGGCCTCTACGGCCTGGGCTGGAAGGCGGCCGACACCGAGAGCGTCTATCCGTATTTCTACGGCAATCCCGGCCAGTCCACCGTCACCGCGTCGAGCAAGCCCTGGCCCCGCCCCCTCCGCGTCTTCCAGGGGATGGCCGAGCCGTTCCGGCCGGTCGGCATGTACTACAGCATGGGGAGCTACGTGCCGATCTACGACGTCGACCCCGTCGTCCCCGGCCCGGGCCCCTACCCCTATCCGTTCTACTTCAACTGGCACGGCGGCTGACGCCGGACCTGATTCGCGAGGCGGGGCCGGTCCGACGAGGCGTCGGACCGGCCCCGTCCGCGCGCCGCGTCGAGGACGACGCGCCTTGCCCATCTTTCCAAATCGCCGTCCGAAAGCTTGGCCGCATCAGGATTTGGGAACGGGTTCCCGCCCGACGGGGTTCTTGACAGGCCCCGGACGATGAGATAGGTTGTCCAGACTTGTTTTCAGGCTAGGCGTCTTCGTGCGCTCGGATCGAACCGCGAGCCGTCTTCCATGGGGTGCGGCGCTGCACCCGGCCCAACGCGGTCGGCCTCGTCGCCTCCCCCCATCGCCGTCGTCACACCTTGGTGCAGAGTAGAGGCTCCATGGACAACCCGATTCAGGTCGACCTGGGCCGAATCGCGCAAGACCTGCAGATCCGGCGCGTTCAGGTGGAGAGCGTCGTCCAGTTGCTGGACGAAGGCAACACCGTCGCCTTCATCACGCGCTACCGGAAAGAGCGGACCGGGAACCTCAACGAGGTCGTGATCCGCGAGATCCAGATCCGCATCCAAAGGCTTCGCGAGCTCGCCGAGCGCAAAGAAACGATCCTCAAGACGATCGACAAGCAGGGCAAGCTCACGCCCGAGCTCGACGTCGCGATCCGATCGGCCGAGAACCTCAAGCGCCTGGAAGACCTCTACCTGCCGTTCAAGCCCAAGAAGCGGACGAAGGCGTCCGAGGCGCGCGAGAAGGGCCTGGAGCCCCTCGCCGCCCGGATCTGGACCCGCGACGAGACCCTGACCGACCTGCCCGCCGCCGCGGCGGAGTTCGTCGACGCCGAGAAGGGTTTGGACTCCCCCGAGAAGGTCCTCGAAGGCGTCCGCCACATCCTCGCCGAGGCGATCAGCGAGATGGCCGCCGTCCGCGAGGCCGTGCGCAAGGCCGTCTGGAAGACCGGCAAGCTCGTCACCACCAAGGGCGAGGTCGCCGAGGGCCAGGGCCTGGAATACCGCGACTATTTCGACTACAGCGAGCCCGTCGCCCAGGTCCCGCCGCACCGCGTGCTGGCGATCAACCGGGGGGACAAGGAAGGTCCGCTCAAGGTCAAGATGGAGGTTTCGCGGCCCGACCTGGAGTCCGCCTTCTTCGGCCAGCTGCCGCTCGAAGGCCACCCCCAGGCCGACGCCTTCCACGCCGCGGCCGTCGACGCGCTCGAGCGCCTGATCCTCCCCAGCATGGAGCGCGAGGTCCGCCACGACCTGACCGAGACCGCCGAGAAGCACGCGGTCGACGTCTTCGCCCGCAACCTGCGGAGCCTGCTCCTCCAGCCCCCCATCCCCAAGCAGGTCGTCCTGGCCATCGACCCGGGCCTGCGATCGGGCTGCAAGGTCGCCGTGCTCGACCCCAACGGCAACCTGCTGGAGCAAGGGATCGTCTACCCCCACGCCCCCCAGAGCCGGCGTTCCGAGGCCAAGACGTTCATCAAGGACCTCGTCGGCAAGCACCACGTGAACGTCGTCGCCATCGGCAACGGCACAGCCTGCCGCGAGACCGAGGAGCTGGTCGCCGAGATCATCTCCGAGGGGACCGAGTTCAGCACCAACCCCGAGGCCCGCGCCGCCGCCGAGGCCGCCTACGCCGCGGCCCTCGCGAACGCCGCCGCCCGCCCCCCCCGCGAGCCTCGGCCCGAGGCCGACGAGCCGACCGAGCCCGAGGCTGCGTCCGAACCCGAGACGCCGGCCGAACCCCAGCCCGAGGCGGGGTTCGACGCCGTCGCGCAAGCCGCCGAGTCTCCGGCCGAGGTCGTCGAGGCCGAGGCCGAGAGCCCGGCCCACCCCCACGACCTCCCCGCCGAGGTCGCGGCCGAGGCCGAGGTTGAGGCCCCGACCGCCGAGGAGGCCGCGACCCCGGTCGCCGTCGAGGCCGGGACCCCGGTCGCCGTCGAGGCCGGCGCGGACGGCTTCACGGTGCCGGACGACTTCCAGCCCGAGGAGGAGGAGGAGTTGCCGCCGATCTCCGGCGGCTCTCCCGAGGCCGAGGCCGGCGAGCAAGTCCAGCCCGACGCCGCCGACCTCCAGGCCCAGCCGGCGGGCGATCCCGCGGCTTCGCCCGAGTCCCAGGCACCCGCCGAATCCCACTCCCCCGAGCCGACGGCCCACGCCGAGACCCAGGCCCCCGAGCCGACCGCCCACGCCGAGACCCCGGCGAGCCTCGAGGCACCGGAGAGCCACGAGGCCCTCCCGGGTCCCGAGGCCCCGCCGGCCGAGACGCCCGCCCCCGCCGAGGGCGGCGAGGTCCGGGCCTCCTCGGGCCGCCCCGAGGGGGGGAGCCCCCGCGGCGAAGGCCGCCGCGGCAAGAGCCGAGGCTCGCGCTCGCGCAACCACCAGCCGCCGCCGCAGACGCCCCCCGCGCCCCACGCGGCCGACGGCCTGCTGGCTCAGCTCGCGTACGTGATCGTCAACGAGGCCGGCGCCAGCGTCTACTCGGCCAGCCCGATCGGCCGCGAAGAGCTGCCCGAGTACGACGCTACGCTCCGCAGCGCCATCTCGATCGGCCGTCGGCTCCAGGATCCGCTCTCGGAGCTGGTCAAGATCGAGCCCCAGAACATCGGCGTGGGCCTGTACCAGCACGACGTCAGCCCCAAGCAGCTGAAGGAATCGCTCGACGCGGTGATCGCCAGCTGCGTGAACTTCGTCGGCGTGGACCTGAACACCGCCAGCGTCCCCCTGCTCCGCTACGTCTCGGGCCTGAACCAGCTCACCGCCCGCCGTATCGCCGACCGCCGGACCGAGAAGGGCCCGTTCGCCAGCCGCGACGAGCTGATCGAAGTCGAAGGGGTCGGCCCGGCGACGTTCACGCAGGCGGCCGGCTTCCTCAAGATCGGCGACGGCCCCCACCCGCTCGACCGGACCTGGGTCCACCCCGAGAGCTACGCGGCGGCGACCCGGCTCCTGGAGAAGTTCGGATACGCCCCGGAAGTGGTCCGCGACAAGGACAAGCTCCCCGAGCTGCGGGCCAAGCTCGCCGAGGCCGACGTGCCCGCGCTGGCCGCGGAGCTGGAGATCGGCGAGCCGACCCTCAAGGACATCATCGAGGCCCTCGGCCGTCCCGACCGCGACCCCCGCGACGACCTCCCCAAGCCCATCTTCAAGAAGGGGGTCCTCAAGCTGGAGGACCTGACCGCCGGGATGGAGCTGAAGGGGACGGTCCTGAACGTGGTCGACTTCGGCGCGTTCGTCGACATCGGCCTGAAGGACTCCGGGCTGGTGCACATCAGCCAGCTCGCCAACCGCTACATCAAGAGCCCGCACGACGTGGTGAGCGTGGGCGACGTGGTCACCGTCTGGGTGATGTCGGTGGACCAAGACCGCAAGCGGGTCTCGCTGACGATGGTCAAGCCGGGCACCGAGCGCCATCGCGGCGGCCCCGGCGGACCCGGCGGCGGCGGCGGTCGCCGCGAAGGGGCCCCTCAGGGCCAGGGCGGCGAGGGCCAGGGACGCCGCGGCCGGGGCCCTCGCCCCGGCCCGTCCAGCCTGACGGCCCCTCCGGTCGGCGCCGCGCCGATCGACGCCAGGCCCGAAGGGGGCGACGCGGGACCGCGTCGATCCGGCCCCGGCGGCCGGCCTCCCGGCCCGGGAGGCTATCGCACCGGCGGACCCGGCCAGGGCCAGAACCGCGGCGGGCCTCGCGGCGGCGGAGGCGGCGGGGCCTACGGGCGCGACGGCGGCCGCTTCGGCGGCCCCAGGCCCGACCAGCGCAACGAGCGCCCGGCCATGCCGCCGCGGCCGGCCCGGCCGGCCCCGCCCCCGCCGCCCCTCTCCAAGGACGCGCTGACCGGCAACGTCCCGCTCCGCACCTTCGGGCAGCTCAAGCAGCTCTGGCAGGCCCGCGAGGACGACGTCCCGGGCGAAGGCCCGACGGCCTCGGGATCCGCCCCGTCCGAGTCGGCCCCGCCCGGCTCGGAAGCCGTCCATCCGGAGCCGGGCGACGCTTGATCGTCCCGCACGACCCCGCCGCATTCGGTCCGGCCGGCCCCTCGCCCTGCGGGGGCCGGTCGGACCCCGGCGGTCGCGATCTCGACAGCCGCGACGCGAGGGCCCGCAGCGCGTCGCCCGGGGGGGATCCCGGGAGCCCGGCCGAACACAGGATGGATGAATCAACATGGGTGTCTTCGCCTGGCGCAACCTGCTGACCCGTCCCATGCGGACGCTGCTCGCCCTGATCGGCCTCTCGATCCCGATCCTGGGCGTGCTCGGCCTGTTCAGCCTCTCGGACGGCCTCCGCAACATGGTGGGGGACACCCTCAGCCAGATCGAAGGGGTGATCGTCCTCCGCGAGAACACCCCGAGCCCGGTCGCCAGCACGCTGTCGATCGGCGTGGTGGATAAGATCCGCGCCGTGCCGGGCGTCCGCGCCGTGGCGCCCGAGGTGTGGGGGATCGCCCCCAACATCGAGGGCCAGGGGATGCTGATGCGGGCCGCCGGCAACCTGATGTCCAAGAAAGGCGCCGGGTCGATCTGGGACCAGCCGGTGATCTCCGGCCAGGATTACCCGACGCACAAGGACCTGAAGAGCGCGGTCTTCCCCCGGGCGCTCAAGGAGCGGGGCGAGGGCCGGTTCCTCGACGAACGCGACGTCGGCAAGTCGAGCATCGTCATCAGCCGGAAGATCGCCCGCAACTTCCCGAACGACAAGGGCGAGCCCCGGAAGGTGGGCGACCGCCTGCTCGTCGGCGAGGAGGATTGCGAGATCGTCGGCATCTACGAAACCGGCTCGATGCTGCTGGACGTGGTGGTGGTCATGGACATCCAGACCGCCCGTCGGATCCTCAAGATGCCGGTCGAGACCGTCTCCAGCATCTACGTGGAAGCCCAGACGCCCCCCGGCTACCAGGCGGTGTGCGCGGCCATCGAGGCGGCCGAGCCGGGCGTGAGCGCCCGGAGCATGAACGAGGTGCAGGCGAACTTCGGCATGCTGATGGGCCAGGTGGACAAGGTCCTCATGATGATCGTCAGCCTGGCCCTCCTGGTGGGGGTCGTGGGGATCGTGAACACGATGCTCATGAGCACGACCGAGCGGTTCGTCGAGTTCGGCGTGCTGCGCACCAACGGCTGGTCGCAGGCGAACGTCCTGGGGCTGGTCACGTTGGAGAGCGCCTATCTGGGGCTCCTCGCGGGGGTCTCGGGCTGCGTCCTGGCCTGGCTGGGGACGCTGGTCGCCAACCAGTTCGTCGGCGGCGGCCTGCGGCTGGGGGTCTCGCCGTTCTCGCTCCTGCTGGGGCTGGGGCTGTCCGTCGCCACGGGCGTCCTGGGGGGGCTGTACCCCGCCTGGCGCGCCGCGAGGATGGTGCCGATGGAAGCCATCCGCCTGGGGTCGCACTGACCGCCCGACGGATCGGGGTCACCTACCGCTGTTCCGAGGACGCTCGATGATCGACGTGGTGGACGTCTGGAAGTCGTACAAGAGCGGCACGCGGACCCTGGACGCGCTCCGCGGCGTGAGCTGCACCATCGAGAAGGGCCGCTTCGCGTTCATCGTCGGCCCCAGCGGCTCGGGCAAGAGCACCCTGCTCTACCTGCTCGGGGCCGTCGACCGTCCCTCGCGGGGGCGGATCCTCGTCGAGGGCCGCGACCTGACGGCGATGTCCGAGGCTGAGCAGAACGACTACCGGCGCGACACGGTGGGCTTCATCTTCCAGTCGTTCAACCTGATCAGCAACCTCTCGGCCGTCGAGAACGTCCTGATCCCGTTCATGCCCCGGGGCGTGACGGCCGAGCAGCGGGCGCGGGCCGTCGACCTGCTCAAGCGGGTCGGCCTGGGGGACCGCCTGGACCATCACCCCTACCAGCTCTCCGGCGGCGAGCAGCAGCGGGTGGCGATCGCGCGGGCCCTGGTCAAGCAGCCCCTCGTCGTGCTGGCCGACGAGCCGACCGGCGAGCTGGACAGCAAGACCGGCGACGAGATCTACCGGATCCTCCGCAGCCTCCAGGAGTCGCTGGAGACGACCCTCGTGGTCGTCACCCACGACCGCCGCTTCATCACCCCCCAGGACCTCGTCCTGGAAATCCAGGACGGCCTGCTGGCCGACGACGCCGAGCCCGCCGCCGGGTTCGCCACCGGGCTCCACGCCGCCGATTGAACGACCGGACCGCCTGCCGGCCCGGTCAGGGCCGCAGGACGATCTTGCCGAAGCCCGCGTTCGAGGCCATCCGCTCGTGGGCCTTCCGCACTTCTTCGAGCGGATAGACGACGTCGAGCACGGGCTTCACCGTCCCCCGATCCAACCAGGGGACGACCTGCGCCGCGAACAGGCGGGTCGCGGCGATCTTCTCCTCCAGCGGCCGGGCCCGGAGCGTCGTGCCGACGAGCGTCGCCCGCTTCGCCAGCAGGGCGTTCAGGTCGATCTCCGCCTTCGCCCCGGCCAGCAGGCCGACGACCACGATCCGGCCCCGCTTCGCGACCGACGCCAGGTTCTCGGCGAGGGCCCCGGCGCCGAGCAGGTCGAGGATGACGGAGGCCCCTTCGCCGCCGGTCTGGGCCTTCACCTCGTCGGCGAAGGTCCCGGACGGGTTGACGATCGCGACGTCCAGGCCCAGGTCGCGGGCCCGCTCCAGCTTCTCGGCCGTGCGCGACGTCCCCAAAACGGTGCAGCCCATCGCGCGGGCGATCTGCACGGCCGCCGTCCCCACGCCGCTCCCCGCCGCGTGGATCAGGACGCTCTCGCCCGGCTCCAGCCCCCCCTGCGTCACGAGCGCGTCGTGTGCGGTGAGGAACGCCTCGGGGACGGCCCCGGCCGCGTCGAACTCCAGCCCGGCGGGGATCTTCGCGAGCATCCGGGGGTGGGTCGTCAGATACTCCGCCTGGGCGCCGCCGGCCACGATCCCGAAGACCCGGTCGCCGACCCTCGCCTGCCCCTCGGCGTCGGGCCCGAGCGCCTCCACCTCGCCGGCGAACTCCAGCCCCGGGATATCGGCCGGCGCCCCCGCCGGCGCGGGATAGAGCCCCTTCGCCTGGAGCAGGTCCGCCCGATTCACCGCGCAGGCCCGCACCCGGACGAGCACCTGCTCTCCGCGCGGCTCCGGCTTCGGCCGGTCCACCACTTCCAGGACTTCCGGCCCACCCTTGCCCTTGATGACGACCGCTTTCATCGACGATCTCCCGACCTTGAGACGGAACCGCGAGCCCTCGGCCCGGGACGGACGACGCAACTCATGTTCCTTCGGACGGATCGCCCTCCAGTCTAACCGGCCCGGGGGCCGGAGGGGCGGTCCCCGCGCCTCGATCCGGCGCCGGCCCTCGCGGGAGGGCGCTCGGCGGATTCCCGTCTGTCCCGACATCGAGGTCGCATGATAGAACCATGTTGATTCCGGGAAGCGACGGCTCACTGATGCGAGGGCTGCCGATGGCGAGAGTCTGGCGATGGGGCGCGGCGGTCGTCCTGATCGGGGTCGCGATGAGCGTCGCGGCGCGGGCCAAGGAAACCCCGACGGTGCCCGCGCCCGCCCGGGCCGAGGCCGTCGCGGAGGTCGACGAATCCGAGCCGGTCGCCGTCCCCGAGCCTTCCGAGAAGGCGATGACCTACTACCGCACCGGGATGGGCTGGTGGGCGTTCAACCGGGTCTGGGGGTTGGCGTTGCCGGCGTTGATCGTCTTCACGGGCTTCTCGGCCCGGCTGCGGACGGTCGCGGCGAAGGTCGGCCGGGGCTGGTTGGGGACGGTCGCCGTCTTCATACCGCTCTATCTGCTGGTCACGGCCCTGATCGAGCTGCCGCTCGACTACTACCTGGGGTTCGTCCGCCAGCACGCCTACGGGCTGTCGAACCAGTCGAACGCGAAGTGGTTCCGGAATCTGGCGATCGGCCTGGGAGTGAACATGGGAGTGGGCGTGCTGATCGCCTGGGGGCTCTACGCCCTGCTCCGCCGCAGCCCCCGGCGCTGGTGGCTGTACATGGCCCTGGGCTCGATCCCGTTCTTGCTGGTAGGGGCGTTCGTCATGCCGATCTGGATCGACCCGCTCTTCAACGAGTTCGGGCCGATGAAGGACAAGGCGCTGGAGCGCTCGATCCTCGACCTGGCCGACCGCGCGGGTATCGAGTCCGGGCGGGTGTTCGAGGTGGACAAGAGCGTGGACACCGAGACGGTGAACGCCTACGTCACCGGCCTGCTGGGCTCCAAGCGGATCGTGCTCTGGGACACACTCCTGAAGAAGCTGAACGGGCGCGAGGTGCTGTTCGTGATGGCCCACGAGATGGGCCACTACGTCCTGGGCCACGTCGTCCGGTCGATCCTGCTCTCGTTCACCCTGACGCTGGCCGGGCTGTATTTCGTGCACCGGGCCGCGCCGGCGTTGATCGCCCGGTTCCGGGATCGCCTGGGTTTCGATTCGCTGGCGGACGCGGCGTCGGCTCCGTTGATCCTGCTGCTGGTGCAGGTCGCCATGCTGGCCCTGAACCCGGCGGCGATGGCCTACAGCCGGGCGCAGGAGCACGAGGCGGACCGGTTCGCGATCGAGCTGACGGGGATGAACCATTCGGGGGCGTCGGCGTTCGTGAAGCTGCAGACGCAGAACCTGAGCAACCCCCGGCCGGGCTGGGTCTATCGGATTTTCCGGGCGTCGCATCCAAGCATAGGCGAGCGAGTCGATTTCTGTAATACTCACCGGCCGAGACGCGAGCCCGCCGGGGCGGCGGGCGGGTCGCCGCCGTCGGCCGCGCCGGACGATTGACCGTCGGGCCCGAGGATTCCGGTTGTCGGGACTAACCGGCCGCTCTATAAAAGGATAGGGTGGGAAAGAGGCCCGCGGGGGACCCGAAGCCGGGCCCCGGAGGATGACGATCCGCCCGCGAAGGCGACGCTCGGCCGCTCTCGGCACGAGGTTTCCATGAAGGGACGGGACGTTCGGCGCAGGGAGCCACGCTGTCCCCAGGAGTCGGGAGTGATGCCGCTGTTGGAATCGATCGGGACGTTCTCCAGCCGCCGACCGAGCTGGGTCGTCGCGGCCTGGCTGGCCCTGGCGACGGGCGTGGGGCTGACGGCGCCGAACCTGACGAGGCTCGCGGCCGAGGGGCAGTCGAAGCTGCTGGGCGACGAGGCCGAGTCGCGTCGCGCGGCCGAGCTGGTCCTCCGATGGTGGCGCGACCAGGCGTACGAGTGCACGGTCGTCGCCGCGATCCACCGTCCCCAGGGGCTGACCGAGGCCGACCGCCGCTACGCCGCCTCCCTCGCCCGCCGCATCGAGGATCCCGACCGCCCGGCGACGATCCTTCGCGTCATGGGCCCGGAGTCGCGGCGGGAGATCGCCGAGCGTCTGACCAGCGAAGACGGCACCACCACCCTGGTCTTCGCCCCGCTCGGGACGGCGAACGTGGCTCCGGCCACCCACGCGGCCGTCGCCTGGCTCCAGGAGCGGGGCGAGGAGCTGCTGGCGCAGACCCCCGAGGCGGCCGGACTCCAGGTCCGCTGGACCGGCGACGCGGTGATCGGACGGGACTACATGCACCTGGTCCAGGTCTCGCTGGACCGCGCGGCGGTGGTCACCGTGATCCTGCTGCTGATCGTCCTGGTGACGGTCTACCGCTCGTTCTGGCTGGCCCTGGTACCCCTCGTCACGATCGGGGCGAGCCTGATCATCGCGCGGGGCGTCCTGGCTTGGATGTACGGGATCGGCTGGCAGATTTCACCCCTGGTGGAGCTGTTCCTGGTGGCGATCCTGTTCGGCACCGGGACGGACTTCTGCCTGTTCCTCTCCTGGCGGTTCGGGGAGCACTTCAACCCCCGCAACCCGGCCGGCGTGATGCGGATGACGCTGTCGCGGTCGTTCGTCCCGCTGGTCACCAGCGCGGGGACGATCATGATCGGCCTCATGCTGATGGGGACGACCAACTTCAAGCTCTTCTCGACCACCGGGCCGAGCGTGGCGCTGGGGCTGGCGATCTCGCTGCTGGCCACCCTGACGCTCACCCCCTCGCTGCTGGTGCTGCTGGCTAAGGTCCGCCCGGCCTGCTTCGAGTCGTTCGGGAGCGCCTCCAACGGCTTCTGGGAGAAGGTCGGCCGCAAGGCGATGGCCCGGCCGCTGCGGAGCTGGTCGATCACCCTGCTGGCCATGATCCCCCTGGCCGCGGTGGGCGCCCAGACCCGCTTCGTGATGGACATGCTCAGCGAGATGCCCCGCGAGGCCGAATCGTCCGACAACCTGAGGCTGATCCTGACCAAGTTCGACCCTGGCATGGCGGCCCCGCTCACCGTCGTCCTGGAGACGGCCGACGTCGATTTCCGGAGCTCGGAGGGGCTCGCGCTGATCGATCAGGTCAGCGGGCTCCTCTCGCACCAGCGCCGGAACGAGGAGGTCCGCTCCGCCACCCAGCCCCTGGGAAGCCCCGAGCCGCTCAACCGGGCGCGGCTGTCGTCCCGGCTGGGCGAGGTCAACGCGGGCTTCAAGCAGCTGGCCGAGGGGAGCGTCAGCCTGGAACGGGGGCTCAACGCCGGCGCCGCCAAGCTCCGCGCCGCGCTGTGGCTCGAAGAGAAGCTGGGCCTGAACATCTCCGGCGGGCCCGCCGCCCCGAAGCCGTCCGCCGAAGCCCCCGCCCCCGCCGCGCCGCAGCCCGAGGCGGCTGAAGCGTCGTCCTCCCCGTCGCCCGAGGCGGTCTCGCAAGGCCTGCGCACGGCCTCGGCCGCCCTGCTCTGGTCGCAGGGCGTCCCCTCCACCTGGAACACCCCCGCCCTGGGCTCGGCCTTCAATCAGCTGGTCGTCCAGGGGGCCAAGGAGGGCGTCCGCCGCCGGGGCGTCGACTCCGGGACCGGCTTCCTCGACGCCGCCGTCCGGCTGGTCGGCGGCGACGCCCCTCTCCCGAACCCGGACGCCGCGAAGCCGGAGGCCGCCGCGAAGCCGGCCCCCGATCCCGCCGCGACGCCGACGCCGACCCCGTCGCCACCCGAGAAGCCCGCGCAGACCCTCCTCCGCGAGCTGACCCGCGCCGCCGAGGGTGCCGGCCAGATCGCCAAGGGGGCGGAACAGGCGCATCGCGAGGTCAGCGCGATCCTGACCGACCCGCTCGGCCGCCGGGCCCTGGACCGTCTCCTGATCACGCCGGAGACCGTGAAGGAGAACCCCGAGCTACTGGAGAGCTTCGCCGCGTACATCACCGAGGACGGGCACCACGCCCGGATCGACGTGACCCTCGCCGACCGGATCTTCTCCGACGGCGCGATGAATCAGGTGGAGACGATCCGCAAGCGGCTGGCGGACTACCTGGGCGAGTACGAGGGGATCCGCGTCACGGCCGCGGTCGCCGGGGCCAACGCCGAGTCGGCCGACGTCCGCAGGCTCACCCGCGCCGACCAGGTGCAGAGCTGGTTCATCGTCCCGATCGGGGTCTTCCTGGTCCTGATGATCGCCCTGCGGGACCCCCTGGCCTGCTTCAACCTGGTCGCCACGATGGTCCTGACCTACGGCTTCGCCCTGGGGGCCACGCACCTGGTGTTCGTCAACCTGATGGGGGGCGGCGGCCTGGACTGGAAGGTCCCCTACTTCCTGTTCGTCCTGCTGGTGGCGGTGGGGGTGGACTACAACGTCTTCCTGATGACCCGCCTGCACGAGGAGACGGCCGGCCACGGGTTCCGGGGGGGGATCATCCGGGCCATCGGCCAGACCGGCGGCCTGATCACGTCGGCCGCGGCGATCACCGCCTGCAGCTTCGCCTCGTTCCTGTTCAGCCCGCTGGGCTCGCTCCGCCAGCTGGGCTTCGCCCTGGTGGTCGGCATCACGATCGACGCGGTCCTGGTCCGCCCGCTGCTCGTCCCCTGCGGACACTGGCTCCTGCGACGGTCGCGCGAGGTCCTGGGCCCCCGTTACAGCGTCTCCAGCGAGAACTTCCGCCTGACCGGCGTCCCCGATTGATCGACGGGGTAGTCGCGGTCGGGACGACTTTCCCACTGGCGACGGCCCCGCCGCGCCGATATACTATGTGGGACGCCACAATGATGACGTAACGATCTCAGCCAACCGCCCGGGTGGGGACAGGAATCGCCCGCCCGTCACCGGTCGGCAACCCCGCCTCAACCTCCGCATTCCCCCGGACGCGTCGACGCGTCCATCCCGCCCCACCCTCCTCAACGCTCCGCCTGCGGCCGCCCGGCCGTTTGTTCCGGAGCCCTCGTGCATGGAGCCGACTCAATGAAGTTCTCACGATTCGAAACCGTCCTGGGATTGGCCACGTTGCTCGGCCTCGGCTATATGGTTTACGACTACTCGGGATTCGGCGGCGAGTCCGTCCAGGGGCTCTCCGGTTCCATCCGTTTCGAGGGCAAGCCGCTGGCCAAGGGAACCGTTCGCTTCCTCTCGGTCGACGCCGAGAACCCCAAGTGTTTCGGGGGTTACGTCAACAACGGACGCTACGAGGTCCCCGCGGAGTTCGGCCTGGTCCCGGCGCGGTACGTGGTCGAGTTCAGCAGCATCCACAGCGACGACATGGAGCGGATGCTGAAGGCCCGCCAGCGCGGCGAGGACCTCGAACTCAAGGAGGAGATCCCGGCCCGCTACAGCCGTAACAGCGAGGTACAGGTCGACCTCTCCTCCGGCGGCGTCCTGGAAGTCGATTTCGACCTGGACTGACCGGTCCGGCCGAGCTGCGTCCGCGCAGGCGAAGGCCCGGGGGGAAACCCCGGGCCTTCTGCGTTCCCGAGTTGCGAACGGGTCAGGCCCGGCGCGAAGGCTCGTAGCGGCCCACGAGCAGGCTGGCGTTGTGGCCGCCGAAGCCGAAGCTGTTGGACATGACGTGGTCCACCCGGGCTTCCCGCGCGACGTTGGGGATGTAGTCGAGGTCGCAGCCCTCGCCGGGCTCGTCGAGGTTGATCGTCGGCGGCAGGACGCCGCGGTGGATCGCCAGGGTCGAGGCGATCAGCTCGACCCCGCCCGAGGCCCCGAGCAGGTGGCCGAGCTGGCTCTTGGTGCTGGAAATCTGCAGTCGCGAGGCGTGCGGGCCGAACACGGACTTCATGGCCACCGTCTCGGCCAGGTCGCCGAGCGGGGTGCTGGTGCCGTGGGCGTTGATGTAGTCGACGGCGTCCGCGGGGACGCGGGCGTCGGCCAGGCAGCGCTTCATGGCGCGGGCGGCGCCGCGGCCCTGCTCGTCGGGGGCGGTGATGTGGTAGCCGTCGCCGGCGGTGCCGTAGCCGAGGACCTCGGCGTAGATCCGGGCCCCGCGGGCGCGGGCGACCTCTTCGGCCTCGAAGATCAGGATGCCGGCGCCCTCGGCCAGGACGAAGCCGTCGCGGTCGCGGTCGAACGGCCGGCTGGCGCGCTGGGGGTCGTCGTTGCGGGTCGAGAGGGCCCGCATCGCGGCGAAGCCGCCGAGGCCCATGTGGGTGATCGCGGCCTCGCTGCCGCCGGTGATGATCACGTCGGCGTCGCCGCACTGGATGAGCTTCAGCGAGTCGCCCATCGCGTTGGAGGCCGAGGCGCAGGCGGTCGCGATGGCCGAGATCGGCCCCCGCAGCCCCCATCGGATCGAGACCTGGCCGCTGCCGGCGTTGACCATCAGCTTGGGGATGGTGAACGGGCTGATCCGCGAGGGGCCCTTCTGCATGCAGACCGAGTGCTGGGCTTCGAACTCGTTCAGGCCGCCGATGCCCGAGCCGATCATCACCCCGCAGTTCTCCGGCGGGAGCTGGGCGAAGTCGATCCCCGAGTCGGCCACGGCGGCCTCGGAAGCCGCCAGCGCGAACTGGGCGAACCGGTCCAGGTGCCGGGCCTCCTTCACGCCGAACCGCGCCGCGCCGTCCCAGTCGCGGACCTGGCCGCCGAAGTGCACCTTGAATTCCGTCGTGTCGAACAGGGTCAGCGGTCCGACCCCGCTCCGGCCGGCGCAGAGCGCCTCCCAGAACCGGTCCAGAGTCTCACCCAGCGACGTGACCACCCCCATGCCGGTGATGACGACGCGTCGCGGCTCTCCCATGATTGATCTTCTCGTCCCAATATTGGCTAGGCGTTACGGACGGACCGACGGCTCGACGTGCGGGCCCGGGACGGCGGCGCGGCGGGGCCGCCCGCCGAATGGGGCGGGCGCGGCTTGGCCGCGCGGGCCGGCCGGGGTCACTTGGCGTGCGCGTGCTGCTCGATGTAATCGATCGCCTGGCCCACGGTCTGGATCTTCTCGGCCTCGTCGTCAGGGATGGTGATGTCGAACTCTTCCTCGAACTCCATGACCAGTTCGACGGTGTCCAACGAGTCGGCGCCGAGGTCGTTGACGAACGACGTCTCCTTGCTGACCTGATCCTTCGACACACCCATCTGCTCGCTGACGATTTCGATCACGCGCTCTTCCACGGACACGGGCGGACCTCCTGTTTGGAGACGATTCGAGTATTCGAGCCTGGCCGTCCATCGCCCGTGCCGGGGCGCAAGCTTTGGGGACGCAGGTGTCAAGATTCGGGTAAAGGGTGTCTGTCACGATCGCGAACTTCCCGCACGGCCCTTGGGGGGGGCGGGGAGTACGAGGCGGGGCCGACCGGTCGGGCTCGGGGCGTCGGCCCCGTCCGAGGGCGGCGACGAGGAGCAGATGCCCCCCGGGCCGGCCACGCGCCGGCGGGTCCTCTTTCGGGTCGAAAGCCTCCCCGCCGAGTCCCGATTCCGTCGTTCGATCGAGTAAAATAGCATGGCCCCGGGGCCTTGTCCATCCGGCGGGCCGGGCGATCCCGAGATCCCCTGCGGACGGCGCGACCCTTACCAGGCTAATCCCCCCATCGGTATTCGGCCAGGGTTTCTGCAGCGAATCCGCCCCGGCGGTCAGACGGTCATGCCGCCGTCGACGGCCACCACCTGGCCCGTCACGTAGCTCGACGCCGGCCCGCTGAAGAACGCCACCATCTCGGCGATGTCCTCGGGCGCGCCCAGCCGCTTCAGGGGGATCCGTTCCTTAACCTCCGCCTTGATCTTGTCCGGCAGCACGTCGGTCATGTCGGTCGTGATGAAGCCCGGCGCCACCACGTTGACGGTGATCCCCCGCGAGGCCAGCTCGCGGGCGATCGTCTGGCTCAGGCCGATCACGCCGGCCTTGCTCGCCGAGTAGTTCGCCTGCCCCGGATTCCCCCGGATGCCCGACACGCTGCTGATGTTGATGATCCGGCCGTAACGGCCGCGCATCATCACCGCGCCGACCGCCCGGCAGAAGAGGAACGTGCCCTTCAGGTTGATGTTCATCACATCGTCCCAGGCGTCGTCCTCCATCCGCAGCATCAGGCCGTCCTTGGTGACTCCGGCGTTATTGACCAGGACGTGGATCTTCTGATATTTCGCCTCGACGTCGTCGACGACCCGCTTGACGTCCTCGGCCGAGGAGACGTCGGCCGCGTAGCCCTCGGCCTCGCCGCCGGCGGCGCGGATCGCCTCCAGCGTCCCCTCCAGCGCCTCGAGCGACCGGGCGACGCCGACCACCCGCGCCCCGCAGGCCGCCAGCTTCACCGCGATGGCGCGGCCGATGCCCCGCGAGGCCCCCGTCACCAGGGCCGTCTGGCCCGTCAGGTCCACGTGACAGCCCGCCTTCGAGCCCGCTTCTTCGGCCATGACGCCCTTGTCCTGCCAGCTAGAGTCGCCGCGTCTCGAAGGCGGGTCGGGGACGACCGATCGGCCCGCCCCCCGCCTGAACACGTCGATGCAAGGATTCGATTTCCGGTTATAATCCCGCCCCGAGAATCCCATCAACCCCAAATCCGACGCCGCCCCCGCCCCGGCCCCATCCCCGCCCTGACCCCGGCCTTCAGCCCGGGAATCGGCTTCGTTTTGGGTTCCTTCGCCGCCCTTCCGGCGGGCTTTTTGCGCCCTAAACCCCTGCTATTGGAGGGCTTCGAACGGACTCGACGATTGGCTTCGTTCGGCGTCTTTCGCGTGCGGCGCTCGCTCGCCGCGTGAGAGCGCCGGATTGGGTTCGTTCGGCGCGGCGTAGAACGAAGCCATCGGACGCAAGTCGTTTCCAGATATCCATTTAACCATGAATCTCGGCTCCAGGGATTGGGTTCGTTCGGCGCGCTTCGCCTCGTCTCGGGGCGCGGCTCGCGGCGAGCCGTCCTGGGATCGGGCCGAACGCCCATCGCAGCGGACGCGGGCGACCCCTCGCTCGGCGCGCGAGCCCTTCCAGAGTGACCATGCCACCGGAATGGCGAATGGGGGTTCGGCACCCCGCGAATCATCATCCGGGGGCGGCGAGCCCGGCTGGACCGAATTGCGTCGTCCTCGGGCGCAGGAATCCGTCTCGGCGTCGCGCCTCAGTAGAAAAAGGCGGCGGCGTCCTGGTAGAAGGCGAGGTCGAGGGAGCGGGTGGCGAGGGCGGCGGAGTCGAGGGGGACGTCGGCGATCTGCGAGCCGCGCAGGGTGAGGACGGTCCCGAAACGGCGGCGGAGGACGAGTTCGGCGGCGGCGAGGCCCATCCGGGTGGCGAGGACCCGGTCGTGGGCGGTGGGTGCCCCCCCGCGCTGGAGGTGGCCCAGGACGACGGTGCGGGTCTCGACGCGGAGCTGGCGGTCGATGACGTCGGCGATCAGGGCCCCGATCCCGCCGGTCCGTGGGTGGCCGAACGCCTCGGCGTCGAGGACGGGCGGGTCGGCGTCGAGGTAGCGGGCCCCCTCGGCGACGACCACGATGGCGTGGTTCTTCGCCGAGCCTCGCACACGCTTGAGGGCGGCGACCAGGTGGGGGACGTCGATGGGGACCTCGGGGACGAGCACGTAGTCCGCCCCCACGGCCATCCCGGCGAAGCAGGCGAGCCAGCCCGTGTTGCGGCCCATCGTCTCCACCACGATCACGCGGCGGTGGCTCTCGGCCGTGGTGCGGAGCCGCTCGACCGCCTCGACCACGACGTTCACCGCCGTATCGAACCCGAACGAGAAGTCCGCCAGCATCAGGTCGTTGTCGATCGTCTTGGGGACGCCGACGATCGGCATCTGGAAGTCGTTCACCAGCCTCGCCGCCACCCCCAGCGTGTCGTCCCCGCCCACGACCACCAGCGCATCGATCCCGGCCTCCAGCAGGTTCTGGCGGACCCGAGGGACGTCGGCGTCGGGGTTCTTGTAAGGGTTGGTGCGCGACGAGCCGAGCAGCGTCCCGCCCCGCCCGATCAGCGGCTCGACCTCGCGCGGGTCCAGCGGCCGGAAGGTCCCCCGGATCAGCCCCCGCCAGCCCTCCAGGACCCCCACGCACGTCCCGCCCGCGTCCGAGACCCGGCGCACGACCGCCCGGATCACGGCGTTCAAGCCGGGACAGTCCCCGCCCCCCGTCAACAAGCCGACTTTCATGGGTCGCCGTCCGTCCGCACGAGTCCAGTCCGCGACGCCGGGGCCCGTCCGACGTCGACGGCTCCCTCAACCTCGACCCTATCACGCCCCGGTCGAGGCGGCCACCCGCCGGGACCGAAAACGTGCAGCCTGCGGAGGGACTGGAGCCTGTTGGGAACCGATGGCGAGCGTCGAGGCTGGGGTCGGCCCGCGCCGCTACGGGGCCGGGAGGGAGAAGTCGCCGTCGTCCAGCTCGTAGGACTGCACGACCCTGGCCCCGTCCACGACGCGGGGGCCGCTGATCAGTTCGGTCATCCCCCCGGCCGCCAGCACGCGATCCCTGTGCATCAGGACGCCGAGGCCGTGGTCCCGGTCCCAGCCGGTCTGGAACTCGAACGAGCTGAACCCGCACTCGTCCAGCCCGCTGTCGGCCAGGCCGATGCCGACCAGTTTGAACAGGTGGTCGATCGCCGACGGCTCTTCGACCGGCACCTGCCGCTCGATATCCTTCCAATACTTCTGCAACGGCTTGATGTGCGGCAAGTCTTCGTCGCGGAACTGCGCCAACGACTTCTTGTGCCAGGCGAACAGCTTGCGGCGCAGGGCGATCTCGATCGCGGCGGCGTTGGCGAGGATGAAATCCCACGCCCGCTCCTGAAAGCCGTCGAACCCGTCGCCGCTGGCGGCATACATCGCGACCTCGACCTCTGGACTCGCGACGCGGGCGGACGGGCAACTCGGGTCGGTACCCGGCCCGCGGGCCTTGGCGACCTTCAGCTTCGGGTACTCGGGGTACGGCGGGGCGACCGCGACAACTGCGTCCCGGAACAGCGGCTTGGCAGTCCGCCAGAGTCGCCGCGAGCCGTCCCATTCCGGATCGGGTTGGAAGCTGTCCTGAAACGCGCTCATGACCGCGCTGCCCTCCGTCGCCGAACGAAAACGCTGAGCAAACGACCCGCCCGTGCGACCTTTGATTGTACCGGCAGACGACGCGGCGGGGTGATTCCGATGCCGTGCGAGGTTCGGCGGAGTTCCCGCTCCGCCCGGATGACAATGCCCACTCGACGATCTGTTCCGGCGTCGGATCCTACCCGCCCATCTGCCGGCCCCCGCCCCGGGGCCGTTGCGGCGAGAGCTTGGGCGGCGGATTCACGACCGCCGGATGTAGGACCCGCCTACGGGCCACTTCCGTACTCACGGGAGCAACCGGCTCGCGGCGTTACACACCCACTCCGAAAGCGTCGTGTCAGGTTCTCGGCCCTCGGAGAAGCCCTCCCAGTACATGTACTGACGATCGCCGGTGAGCTCGGCGCCGCAGAGTGTGTCGCCGTTTGGAAAGTAGCCGATCACCACGTGCGGCTTGGTGTTCCAGTACTCCAACCCGGGTGGGTCGTCGTTATTCATGTCTTCGAGGAAGACATCAACGCCCCAGGCCGCCTGCAACAGACAGATCAGCCGGGTCGACCTGTAGTAGTGATGCAGTGAATCGGGCATCTCCACCCCGTATTTCGCCTCGAACTCCCTGACTCCGGGCTCTGTCGAGAGGCGAATCAGCCATTCCGGGATCCGTCGCTCCAGTTCGATGACGACCGGGAACGCGACATGGGCTCGGGCGAGTGCCAGTTCGTTCGCGATGAGGATTGGCTCCATCTCGGCTCCCTTCGCCGTTGAACGAAAAAGCTCAGCGGACCACCCCGCCCGAGCGCCCTTCGAGTCTACCGCAAAGCGCCGCGGCGGGCCGGGGCCGCTTCAGCGGTTGGTCAGGCGTGCCTTGTTCTCCTGCAGAACTTCCCGGACCGACTCGTCGGGCTCCGACGCAAGCGCCGCGTCGATCGCCGGAACCGACCACGACGCGTGCTCGGGGAAAAGGCCGAGGGTTTCCGCCACGAGGGAGCCCAGTCCCTCTCGGTCGCTCAAAAAGGGGAGCAAGTGTTCCAGCCCCGCGGCGACATCGCGGTGGATCGCTTCCATCACCGCCCGCTCCTCGTCCACCGCTTCCTCCAACGATCGGCCCCTCCTGGCGAGCCTCCTTCGCAACGACGGCTCACCGTCGACGCGAAGCCCGTACTGGAGCCAACCCTCTCCGGTCGCAATGCAGCCCAGCAGGGAGGCGGCCCAGCCCGGATCGTGCAGGCCGGGGCGAGTGAGCAACTCGAACAGGAACGGGACGGCGGCGGCCGAGGCGGGGTATACGGTGCCCTGATGCCAGATCGTCTCGCTCAAGGCCGCGAACGCCTGGAGCCGCACGTCCGGGTCCTCGGACAGCAGCGACCGGAGCAGTTCCGGCACGTCCGTGGCAGGGCCATGAGCATGCGTCAGGATCGACCAGTCCAGTGCGTCCAGACCTTCCAACATCCGCGGATGCCTCTCGTCAGGGCCTGATTCCGAGTTCCTGTTTCCTTCCGACTCGCTTCCCGTCCGGTGTCGCAATTCCGCCATTCTACGAGGCGAGACAGCTCGCCCATCGGGCCTTCGAGACCGATCTCGCCGACATCGAGGACTTGACGGCCGCCGAGGACGTCTGGGCGAGACGTCCCACCACCTCATCGCATCGATCGACGGGGCCGACGGCCGCGATGCGCCCGCCGGACGCGCCGCCGGCCGGCCGGCCTTGATGAGCCCTCCTGGAGCTTGCGGGCCGACGCTCGTCGGTCGATAATCGCGACAGGTGTGGCGTCCTTCTGCGACGCCTTTTCGATCCGTCCTCGGGAGTTCGCTTCGCCATGAGAGCGCCGATCGTCGTCGCCGTCCTCGCCGGGTTGATCGTCGCGGACGACGAGTCCGGGCTGAAGGCTCTCACCGCCAGGCCGGAGATCGTCGCGGCGACGGAGTGGGGGTCGAAGCCCCAGCCGATCCCGGATTCGCGCAAGCAGACGCCGAAGTTCGTGACGATCCATCACGCCGGGGTGGTCTGGACCGCCAAGGTCGCGCCCGAGGTCTTCGTGCGGAACATGCAGTCCTGGGGGCAGCGGGACAAGGGGTGGCCCGACCTCCCCTACCACTTCCTGATCGCCCCGGACGGCCGGATCTTCGAGGGCCGTCCGCTGGAGTACGAGCCCGAGTCCAACACCAAGTACCCGCTGGCGGGGAACGTCGGGGTCGAGATGATGGGGAGCTTCGAAACCCAGCGCCCCGACCCGCGCCAGATCGCCTCGTGCGTCAAGCTGACGGCCTGGCTCTGCGACCGCTTCGCCATCGACCCGGCGACGGTCCGTGGGCACAAGGACGCCGCGTCGGGCCAGACGACCTGCCCCGGCAAGGACTTCGACCGCTACCTCAAGGACGGCCAGTTCGTCCGCTGGGTCCGCGAGACCCTCGCAGGCGAGGCCCCCGCGATCGACCCCGGCCCCCCCCTCCCCGGCGGGCCGACCGAGACGATCCCGTCGACCAGTCCTGCATCCTGACGCCGGCCGGTCGGTCCACGACGGCGCGGATTTTGCCAACGATCGGCCGTCGCGAATCACCCCTGGCGCCGATCGTGGGAGCGGGATCAGATGGCCGAGTCTTCGGAAGCGTTCGACGTGGTTTTGCTCGGGGCGGGGCAGGCGAACAACCCCCTGGCCCGGTCGCTGTCGAAGGCCGGGCGGCGCGTGGCGCTGGTCGAGCGGGGGGAGATCGGCGGGACGTGCGTCAACGTCGGCTGCACGCCGACCAAGACGATGGCGGCGAGCGCGCGGGTGGCGTACCTGGCCCGTCGCGCGGGCGAGTTCGGGGTGCATTGCGGCGAGGCGCGCGTGGAACTCGCCGAGGTGCGGGCGCGAACGCAGGCCCTCGTGGAGCGGTTCCGCACTGGGAGCGAAAAGCAGCTGGAAGCTACGGACGGGCTGGATCTGATCCGCGGGGAGGGCGCGTTCGAAGGCCCTCGCACGGTTCGGGTCCAGCTCAACGGCGGAGGCGTGCGTCGGCTCTCCGGCGAGATCGTCGTCATCGACGTCGGCTGCCGCCCGGCGCGGCCGGACCTGCCGGGGCTGAACTCCGTCACGCCTCTCACCTCGACGACGATCCTGCAGCTCGAATCCACGCCGGAGCATCTGCTGGTGCTGGGGGGCGGGTACATCGGCGTCGAGTTCGCCCAGATGTTCCGGCGGTTCGGCGCCCGGGTGACGCTCATCCACCGGGGCGGGCGGTTGCTGCGTCGCGAGGACCCCGACATGGCCGAGGCGCTCGCCGAGGTCCTCCGCGAGGACGGCGTCGCCATCGTCTCGAACGCGGAGGCGACGCAGGTCGCGGGGGGCGAGGGCGACGTGCGGCTGACCGTCCGCGAGGAAGGCCGGGATCGGGAGCTGGCGGGCTCGCACTTGCTGCTCGCCGTCGGGCGGACGCCGGTCACCGACGGGCTGAACCTGCAGGCGGCCGGGATCCATGCGGATGATCGCGGCTTCATCCCGGTCGACGAGCGGCTCCAGACCAACGCGCCCGGCGTGTACGCCGTCGGCGACGTGAACGGCGGCCCGGCGTTCACCCACGTCGCCCACAACGACAACCAGATCCTCCGCGAGAACCTGCTGCGCAACGCCGGCCGCACGACCGCCGGCCGGCTGGTCCCCTTCACCGTCTTCACCGACCCGCAGTTCGGCCGGGTCGGTATGACCGAGCGCGAGGCGCGCGAGGCCGGGCATCGGGTGCGGATCGCGAAGATGCCGATGACCGAGGTGGCGCGGGCCGTCGAGGTCGGCGAGGCTCGCGGCGTCCTCAAGGCGGTGATCGACGCCGACTCCGACCTTATCCTGGGCTGCACCGCCCTGGGGGTCGAGGGGGGCGAGATCATGTCGATGATCCAGCTGGCGATGATGGGCGGACTCACCTACCAACGCCTGCGCGATGATATGTTCGCCCACCCCACCCTGGCGCGGGGCCTCAACGCGCTGTTCTCCCACATCGGGGAGGAAGAGTAAGAGGCCGACCGCGACGCCGGTCCCGCCTTCCGAGACCCGGCGCCCGCCCGCCCGGATCATGACGTTCAAGCCGGTCGGGGCGGCCGCCATCGACCGACCCCCGGCGACGGCTCCGCCCCGCCCGAGCCGACCATCCGCCGGGGCGGAACGGCGATGGGGATCCGCGAGCCCGCACCATTCGCACCGGCCGCGCGTCGGGCCTCCGCGCAGGAGGACGACGCGGGCCCATCATGAGGAAATCCGGCCCTCGGTCCAATCGACGGTTGCCGCGGTTGCTAAAGTATGGAATGATTGCATTCGGGTCGAAATCATGCATTCGGGTCTACGGAGCCGTGACATGCATCCGGGACGAAGTCTCTCGCGTCGGATCGCCTCGCTCGCCATCCTTGGCTCGTTGGTCCTCGCCCCCGCGGCGACGGCCGAGGGGCCGTCGCAGTTCCGGGCCGCGAACATCCCCAGGGGGGCTTTCGAGCATCTCCAGCTCTTCGGCGCGTCGGGCATTCAGGCCTTCGCGGTCGCCCCGAACGGCGGGTGGGCCGTCGTCTCCGGCGATGGGCGCATCGCCATGGATGGGACGCCCCCTGGATTCGACGCCGAGCTGCGGACCTGCGTCCAGCAGGGCCACCGGATCCTGAACTTCGCCTTCACCCACGCGGGAGGATGGACCCTGTTCACGGATCGGGCCTTCCGCAACAGCAACGTCGGGGTGCCCCAGGGATGCCTGCAGCGGCAGGAGGAACTGGCGGAGGGGGGCAAGCTCCTGGCGGTCTCTTACGGCAAGGACGACTCCTGGGTCGTGACCTCGGATCGCGGCGGCGTCTTCACCAACATCGGGCCGGGCGGCGACTTCGAGGGTCGCATCCGTGCTTTCGTCGAACGGGGGCCGATTCGGGCCGTCGCCCTGGCGCCGGGCGGGGGGGCCAGCGTGCTGATCGACGGCCGTCGTTACGACGCCAAGTCGCTCCCCGGCGAGTGCTTCAAGGCGATCGAAGAGGCCGCGGCGGAGGGCTTCGCGGTCGACAACGTCACCCTCACCCCGAACGGCGGCTGGGCGGTCATCGTCAGCCGTCCCCGCGAGTAGGGCGACGTCCGCTCGTCATCGCCCCGACCCGGCTCCTCGGCCCCTCGGCGACGGGTCGGCGGGCATCGTCCAGGAGAGCGGCGTCTCGCCCCGGATCATCCGAGCGGCCTCGCCGGTGAGGCGGAGGTAGTGGTCGGCGGGGAGCCCTTCGGCGCCCAGGAAGTGGCGGCCGACGGGGAGCGTGTCGGCGAGCTTGTAGATAGCGGTCCCCTCGTCGACCTCGTCGAACATGCCGACGAACGCCGTGCGGACGCCGAGGTCGCGGAACGTGGCGAATTGCCGCCAGTAGAAGGCGCCCCCCCGGCGCGGGATGACGGTGGTCCCGGGGGACTTGCGTTGGAGGTTGTCCCAGGAGAAGCCGGCGAAGGCGGTGGGAATGTATCCCTTGCCGGCGGCCTTCAGCTCGGCCAGGTCCGGCTCCCAGACCTCGCGGCGGATGCGGTCCATCGAGGCGTCGTCGTGGTAGCGGCCGGCGTCCCAGGGGCTGATGGCGTCGAACGAGCGATAGACCTCGGCCCAGTCGGCGTCCTTCCGCGAGTCCCCGCGCAGGGTCCGCCAGTGGGCGTCGACGCCGCCGATCAGGTAAACGCCGCCGTATTTCGGGTCGTCTCGGAAGAAGGCGATCAGTTCCTTCGCCTGTTCGACGCTCCAGGGCCGGTCCTTGAACCCCAGGCCCCAGAGCAGGACGACGGGCTTGCCCCGGTGGTGGAGATACCGGGAGTCCTCGCGGATCTTGACGCGATCGCAGAGGAACTTCCAGTCGTCCATCACCATCTTCGCGTCGCCGCGGCGGCCGGTGGAGAGGTCGAGCATCATCGCCCAGACCCGCCCCTCGCGGTGACACCCCTCGCGCACGTTCGCCAGCACGCGGTTGACGTGCCGGGCTCGGTCCGGGTTCGCCGCCTCGCCGACGAACCGGCTCAGGAAGACGCCGTCGAGCCCGTACTCGCGCATCCAGCGCGTATGGACGAGCGTCGGCCCTTTCGAGAATCCGCTGTAGAGCCTAGCGGGCGAGCCGTCGGGCATCCGCAGGCCGGGGACCTCGCAAAGGTCCTCGGCCGCATACTCCGAGACGTCCGGCCACATATCGATCGTGAACCGCCCCTCGTCCGGCCGCTCCAGCCCCTCCCCCCAGTGCACGAACCCGAACCCCGAGCCGTCGCAAGGAGTGTTGAACCACCCCTGATAGCCGCAGAGCACCTTGCCGTCGAGCGTCGTCGCGTCCACGTCCGACCGCGAAGGCCCGTCGTAGGGCTTCAGCCAGGGCTGGTCGTCGGGGGCCTGGGCGGCGGCAAGCCCGAAGGCCGCAAGGTGGACGACCAGGACGGCCGCGAAGGAGAGTCGGCCGAGGCGCATCGTCGGGCTCCCTTGGGGTGAGGCGGCGGCATCGGGGACGTGCCGTCCCGGACCACGCACACCCTGGAAGCTACCGCGCCCGCCCGCCTCGGGCCAGCCGGTCCCGCCCCGCCGGGAGGGCCGAGGGATCGTAAGCCGGACGAGCGGCCTTCACGCCGCCGATCGCCGCCGCGACCATCCGGCCCCGGCGCAAGCGGCCGCGATGCCGCCGAGCGTCAGCGTCGAGGGCTCGGGGACCGCGGGGGCCCCCAGCGTCCGGGCGATGACCCACGGGTCGGTCCCACCCATCGACGGCGATTTGACGTCCCAGCCGAAGGGGCCGAACCCGCCCGAGTACTCGTCGGCCCCCAGCCGCGAGTAGCTGAGCAAGACGGCGTCGCTCTGGATCAGGAGGCCGCCCTGGCCGGGGGCGATGGTCAGCCCGGCCGCCGTGCGCCTGATGTTGCCCACCGGGGTGAGCAGCGAAGAGGGGTCGCTCACGCCCGTCGTGTAGGAGGCGCCCCCCTGCGAGATGGTCACGCTCCAATCGAGGACGTCGTCCGTGGAGAAGTCGGAGTCGTCGGGCTCGGGTCGGAGCGTGAAGTAGCCCGACAACGTCGCGCCATCCTGGTCGGCGGCGTAGCTGATGAGGTGGTAGGTGACGCCGGCCGCCTCGGCCTGGGAGGCGACGGCGAGGAGGCAGAGGGTGATCGTGAGTCTCATCGGCGCGTCCCCGGGGAGGATCATGCGAAAGAGTCCGATGATCCCAAAGGGGCGCGGGGGCGGGCAAGCCGAGACCGGGCGGAGGACGACGGCCGACCGTGACGGGAAGCTCCACCTTGCGGTTTTCAGGCGATGGGCCCGTCGGTCGCCGTCGGCCGGGCCATGTTCCGCGAAGACGACACGCGTCGGGCGGTCCCGCCGACCCGCTTGCATGTCCCGCCGGGCCGGGCGAGCATGGGGGTCCTTCTGGTTCTTCGCGACAGACCCACCAGTGTCGCCGCCTCGGAGCGGCGGGGAGCGATGGCGATGAGGTCGGCGGCCATGATCCTGGGCCTCGCGCTCGTGCTGGCGGACGCCGGGCGTGCCGATGCGGAATACATCCAGTACACGCTGCGGACGACCGCTTCGGGCAGCCTGGGGGGCCGGGATTTCGCCGACCGGTCGCTCCTGATCGTCGGATACGGCGACACGTCGCAGATCGTCAGCCCGTCGCCGGGCATCTTCAACCTGCAACTCTTCGCGAACTCGGTGATCATCGACGGCTTCCCTGCCGCCTCCTTCGAGCTGACGGGCCTGGTGGTCGGCCTGGACCAGGACGCCGGCGGGGTCGGATTCCTCTACGGGCCGTCGCTGAGCCCGATCCTCGGCGTCGCTTCGCGCGGGCTGGCGAGCTACGACCTGGCGACGGCGGATGGGCCGTTCGAGGGCGACACGATCTTCGCGCCAAATCCGCCGTTGGAGACGACGGCGGGCTCGCTGATCCTCCTCGCGCCGGCCGACCGCAGCGAGTTCAGCTCCAGCGTCGTGGCGGGCCCGGCGGTCCCGGAGCCCGCCTCGCTGGCCCTCGCCGCGACGGGGGCCGCGGGGGTCGCGGGCCTCGCGCGGCGTCGGCGACGGGCATGACTCCCGCCGCCCGTCCCCGGCTCAGGCCTGGGGCTTCGGCGGCATGAGGACGCGTTCGACCCAGGTGGTGTCGACGTTGCCGTCGATGAAGTCCTTGTGGCGGAAGATGCGCTGGTGGAGGGGGATGGTGGTCTTGATGCCCTCGATGGACAGCTCGTCGAGGGCCCTTCGCATCCGGGCGATGGCCTCGGGGCGGGTGGGGGCGTGGACGATGAGCTTGCCGACGAGGGAGTCGTAGTTGGGGGGGATGCTGTAGCCGGCGCGGATGTGGGAGTCCCAGCGGACGCCGGGTCCGCCGGGGACGTTCAACGCGGTGATGCGGCCGGCGGAGGGGCGGAAGTCGTGGTCGGGGTCCTCGGAGTTGATCCGGACCTCGATGGCGTGGCCCTCGGACTTCACGTCTTCCTGGCGGAACGGCAGGGGCTCGCCGGCGGCGACGCGGATCTGCTGCTTCACCAGGTCGATGCCGGTGATCTCCTCGGTGACCGGGTGCTCGACCTGGATCCGGGCGTTGACCTCGATGAAGTAGAAATTGTCCTGGGCGTCGACGAGGAACTCGCAGGTGCCGGCGTTGGTGTAGCCGACGGCCTTGGCCAGGCGGACGGCGGCCTCGCCGAGCTTGACGCGGACCTCCAGCGGGAGCTGGGCGGCGGCCTCCTCGACGAGCTTCTGGTGCCGGCGCTGGAGCGAGCAGTCGCGGTCCCAGCAGTGGACGACGTTGCCGTGGTGGTCGGCGAGGATCTGGACCTCGACGTGGCGAGGGCGGTCGATGTACTTCTCGAGGTAGATCGACGGGTTCTTGAACGCGGCCTGGGCCTCGTTGCGGGCGGCCTGGATCGACGAGGGGAGCGAGGCCTCGTCGCGGCAGACGCGCATCCCCTTGCCGCCGCCGCCGGCCGCCGCCTTGATGAGGACTGGGAAGCCGATGACCTTGGCGAGGCGGACGGCCTCGGCCTCGTCGGCGACGGCCCCGTCGGAGCCGGGGACGCTGGCGACCTTCGCCTGGGCGGCGATGACCTTGGCCTCGGTCTTGAGGCCCATCTTGCGGATGGCCTCGTGCGGCGGGCCGATGAACTCGAAGTTGCAGCTCCGGCAGATCTCGGCGAACTGGGGGTTCTCCGAGAGGAACCCGTAGCCGGGGTGGATCGCCTGGACGTCGGCGACCTCGGCGGCGGCGATCAGCCGGGGGATGTTCAGGTAGCTGTCGGCGGAGGGCGCCTTGCCGATGCAGATGGCGCGGTCGGCCAGCTCCAGGTAGGGGGCGTCGCGATCGGCCTGGGAATAGACGGCGACGACCTCGACGCCCAGCTCCTTGCAGGCCCGGATGACCCGGAGGGCGATCTCGCCGCGATTGGCGACCAGTATCCTCTGAAACATCGGACTTCACCACCTCGACTCGGCGGCCGGGGCCGCCCTGGGATCACGGACATCTCGGGATCGACGCGGCCCGGGCGGGTCAGGCGGGGATGACGCGGAACATGGGCTGGCCGAACTCGACCGGCTGTCCGCTCTTGACGAGGATCTCGGAGATGGTCCCCGAGACGCCGGCGGGGATGTCGGTGAAGACCTTCATCGCCTCGATGATGCAGAGGGTCGTCGAGGGCTGGACGGCGGTCCCGATCGAGACGAACGGCGGCGAGTCCGGCGAGCCCGACGAGTAATACGTGCCGACCATCGGGCTCTCGATCACGATGGTCTTGGGCCCGGAGTGGGCCTCGGCGGCCGGCTCGGGCCGGGGCGCGGCGGCGGCCGGGGCCGACGGCGGCGGGGCGTAGGCGGCCGGCGGATAGGCCGGGGCGAACGCCGGCGCGGCGGCGGCTTCCGCCCCGCGGCGCTGGAGGTGGACCCGGTACGGGCCGTCCGTCACCTCCAGGTCGCTCAGGTCGTACTGCTTCATCAGACGGACGAGGTAGTGGACCTTCTTCACGTCCAGCGGCTCGCCGCCCTTGCCTTCGGGACCCTGTTCGCCCATGTGCCTTCGCTCCGCTCCTCTTCGGCCGTATCGTGGTCGCGGCGGCCTTCGGCCGGAGGGCCGTTGCGCCGCGGGATCGTCGCTTCCGCTGTTTTCGTCGGGAGTACGGGACGGGCGGGGGGCCACGTCTCGCCTGGGCGATCAGGCCCGGACCGCGTCGAGCCCCTTGGGGAGGCTGGACAGGACCTCATGGCCGTCCGGGGTGACCAGCACGTCGTCCTCGATGCGGACGCCGCCCCACTCGGGGAGGTAGATCCCCGGCTCAACGGTCACCACCATGCCCGGCTCCAGGATCGTCGGCGATTCCCGTCGCAGCCGAGGCCCCTCGTGGACGTCCATGCCGATCCCGTGGCCCAGCCCGTGGTCAAAAAAACGGCCGAATCCCGCTTGCTCGAGGAACGAGCGGGCTTCGGCGTCGACGTCTTGGGCGCAGGCCCCGGGCCGGATCGCCGCGATGGCCCGTTCCTGGGCCGCCAGGACGAGGCGATAGACCCTTTCAAATTCCGGAGTGACCTTACCGGTAACCACCACCCGCGTCAAGTCGCTCTTGTAGGATCGGCGGCAGGCCCCCCAGTCGATCAGGACGAAATCGTCGTCGCCGATCCGGGTCTCGGCCGTCGGCCGGGCGTGGGGCAAGGCCGCCCGCCGGCCGACGGCCACGATCGTCGGGAAGCTCGTCCCCGTCGCCCCCAGCGCTCGCATGTGCGCCTCCAGGCGGTCGGCCGCGTCCTTCTCGGTCGCCGGCCCGCCGGCGCGCAACTCCCCTTTCAGCTTCAGGAAGGCGTCCTGGGCGATGGCGACGGCCTCGCGGATCCGGGCCACTTCGTCGTCGTCCTTCACGGCCCGAAGCGTCTCGACCAGCTCGGTCGTGGCGGCGAGGCTCGTCCCGGTCAGCTCGCCCTTGAGGGCCTCCCAGTCGGCCACGCTCAGGTGCGCGGCCTCGAACCCGAGCGAGCCGACGCCGAGCCTGGTCGCCACCTCGGCGACGGCCTTGTTCAGGCTCTGCACGTTGGGCCGGATGTGGGCCTCCAGGCCCGGGCATTCCTGCTCGAGCTGGGTGGTGAACCGGCCGTCGGAGACGATCAGGTCGCGGTCGCGGCCGAGGAGCAGGTACGACGAGTCGCCGGTGAACCCGGTCAGGTAGGCGACGTTCGTGGGGGCGACCACGAGCAGGGCGTCGAGCTTCTTCGCGGCGAGCTGGGCCCGCAGCGCGTCGCGGCGGCGGAGGATCCGGTCCATGGGGGGCTCCGGGGATCGGTCGATCGGGCGGGGGGGCGTCCGCGCGGGGCCTCGAAATCGGCACGGGGAGGCCGGCGGGATGGATTCGGGGCCGTCGCATGATACGTTAGCCGGAACCGAGGCCGCCGCAAAGGGGTGGCGGCCCCTCGCCTTCCCTCCCCCCTGCCCCACGAGCCACCACCATGACGCTCCGCAAGCCGACGCTCCTGGCCGTCGCGGCCCTCGCGACGCTCGTCCTCCCCGCCCTCGCCCGCGGCGCGGACGAGGCCAAGCCGATCTTCGACGGCTCCACGCCCAAGGGCTGGATCCTGACCGACGGCAAGCCCCTGCCCGCCGACTTCGTCCAGGAAGGCGCGATCAACCCCCACGGCACCGGCAGCTACATCGTCGTCCACGAGAAGCCGCACGGCGATTTCGTGCTCGACTTCGACTACAAGCTCAGCCAGGGCTGCAACTCGGGCGTCTTCCTCCGCGTCGGCGACCTGAAGAACCCGGTCTACACGGGCCTGGAGATCGCCCTCGACGACACCACCGGCCAGGGCTATCACGACTCGGGCGCGTTCTACGACCTGGTGAAGCCGAAGTCCAACGCCCAGAAGCCGGCCGGCGAGTGGAACCACGTGACCATCACCGCCAAGGGCGCCCACATCGCCGTCGCGATCAACGGGACCGAGGTCTCCACGATCAACCTCGACGAGTTCAAGGAGCCCGGCAAGCGTCCCGACGGCTCCCAGCACAAGTTCTCGAACGTCGCCATCGAGAAGCTCCCCAGGACCGGCTACCTCGGCTTCCAGGACCACGGCCAGAACTGCTGGTACAAGAACATCACGCTCAAGAAGCCCTGATCCGGCCGGCTGCGAGGTCCCTTCCCCTCGCGCCCCGGGTCGGGACGAGGGTGCCGCTTCTCGACCGGCGGCGGCCTGGAGTCGCCGGGGTGGACTTTTTCGATCGCTCCGACCGGGACGCCGCGCCTCGGTCGCACCCGGCGACCCCGCCCCCTTTGAACCGCTCGACGGGTGATGTAGGCTGGCGTGGCGTCGCGTCTCCCGCCCTTTCAGGCTCGTCGAGTCTCGCCGGATGGAGCATCTCGCCGCCAGGAACGTCGTCGTGGGGGCGGGGGCGGTCGGCTCCGCGGTCGCCTATCATCTGGCGAGCCGGGGAGAGCCGGTCGTCCTGGTCGAGCAGTTCGGCCTCGGGCACTCCCGGGGAAGCTCGCACGGCGCGGCGCGGATCACCCGGCACTCGTACGCCGATCCCGACTACGCCCGGCTCATGCCCTCGGCCTTCCGCGCCTGGCGGGAGCTGGAGGCCGACGCCGGGCGGAGTTTCTACGTCCGCACCGGGGGCGTCTCGTTCAACCCGCCGGGGGTGGGCTACGCCGATCGGGTCGCGGCCAACCTCGCCGGGCTGGACGTGCCGCATCGTCGGATGACCGGCGACGAATGGAACGCCGCGCAGCCGGCCTTCTCGCTGCCGGCGGACTACGAGGCCGTCTTCGAGCCCGACGCCGGGATGCTCGCCGCGGCGAAGGCCCAGGAGGCGATGATCGAGCTGGCCCGTCGCGGTCCCGACACCCGCATCCTGATCGAGACGCCGATCCGCCGCATCGACCTCGACGGCGAGCGGCCGACCCTGGTCGCCGACGGCCTGACGATCGAGGCCGATCGGCTGATCCTCGCGGCCGGACCGTGGACCGGCCGCCTGCTCCCGGAACTGGCCCCGACGCTCCGCCCCACGCGCCAGCAGGTCCTGTACTTCCGCGCGCCGAACCCCGCGCCGTTCCAGGTCGGCCGGTTCCCGACCTTCATCCACATGGGGGGCGGGGAGGACGAGGCCTTCTACGGCATGCCGGAATTCCTCGGGCCGGGCGTGAAGGTCGGGCGGCACGGCGGGCCCGACGTCGACCCCGACCTCCAGGACTCGACGATCGCCGACGACTACGTCGGACGGCTCCGGGCCTTCCTGGCGAGGCACGTCCCGCCGCTGGCCGAGGCCGAGGTCGCGGCGACCGAGACCTGCATGTACACCGTCGCGCCCGAGGAGCGGTTCCTCGTCGACTTCCACCCGGCGCGCCGCGACGTGATCGTCGCCAGCCCTTGCAGCGGCCACGGGTTCAAGTTCTCCATCCTCGTCGGCCGCGCGATCGCCGAGATGGCGACCGCCGGCGCGGCCGACCCCGCCTTCGAAGCCTGGAAGCGCCGTCCCTGACCTCTCGGGAGTTCCGCGCCATGACGAACCGCCTCCGAACGACGATCCTGCTCGCCGCGATCCTCGCGGCCGGATCGACCCGGGCCCTGTCCGCCGACGAGCCGATCCCGCCGCCGATCAAGGCGTACCTCGTCGCCGAGGCCGGCCGTCTCGCCCAGCGCCCGCTGCTCGGCGTGACGTCGGCCGAGGAATGGAAGGCGCGCCGGCCCGAGTTCCAGCGCGAGCTTCGCGAGATGCTCGGCCTCGACCCGCTCCCCGCGCGGACGGACGTGAAGGCCGAGATCCGGGGCGTCGTCGAGCGTCCCGACTTCGTCGTCGAGCGGATCGTCTTCCAGTCGTCGCCCACCCTCTACGTCACGGGGAACCTCTACCGGCCGAAGGTCGTCGAGAAGCCGCTGCCGGCCGTGCTGTACGTCTGCGGCCACGCGAAGGTGGAGCAGGACGGCGTGATCTACGGCAACAAGGCCCATTACCAGCACCACGCCGCCTGGTTCGCCGCCAACGGCTACGTCTGCCTGGTGCTCGACACGCTCCAGCTCGGCGAGGTCCCCGGCCTCCACCACGGCACCTACCGCGAGGGGATGTGGTGGTGGTCCTCGCGCGGCTACACCCCCGCCGGCGTCGAGGTCTGGAACGGGATCCGGGCGATCGACTACCTCGTCTCCCGTCCCGAGGTCGACCCCGACCGCCTGGGGGTCACCGGGCGTTCCGGCGGCGGGGCGATGTCGTGGTACCTGGGCGCGGTCGACGACCGGCTCAAGGTCGTCGTCCCGGTCGCCGGCATCACCGACCTGCACGACCACCTGGTCGCCGGCAACCCGAAGGTCGCCCATCCGAACGGCGTGATCGACGGCCATTGCGACTGCATGTACTTCCTGAACACCTACCAGTGGGACTATCCGATGCTCGCGGCGCTCGTCGCGCCCAAGGGCCTGCTGGTCGAGAACACCGACGTCGACCCGATCTTCCCCGAGGCGGGCGTGCGGCGGATCTTCGCCCAGCTCGAAACGGCCTACGGCTGGTACGGGGCCCGCGAGGCCCTCGACCTCGTCGTCGGCAAGGGGGGCCACGAGGACACCGCCGAGATCCGCCACCCCGCCTTCGCCTGGTTCGAGAAGCACCTCAAGGGGGACGCCGCCCAGCCCCTCGCCGCGATCCGGGAGCCGGATCGCGCCGTACCGAACGCGGAGCTGAAGGTGCTCGACCCCGGGAAGCCGCTGCCGGCCAACGAGAACGACACGGTGCAGGAATCGTTCGTCCGCCGGGCGGCCTGGCGGCGGGTGCCGGCCGACGCCGGCGAGTGGGACCTCCTCAAGGGCGCCTGGCGGCGCGAGCTGGCCCTCAAGAGCTTCGCCGGGGCGGCGTCGGACGACTCGCGTCCGCTGGCGGTCCACGCGCCTTACCCGCCGCGCCGCAATCAGACCGCGACCGAGATCGCGAAGCACGGCCTGGCCGTGACGGCCTACGACCTCGCGCCTCAGGACTTCCCGGACCTGACGAACCGCCTCTGGGTGTTCCACGACCCGGGCCGCGAGAAGCCCGCCGTCGGCATCGAGCTGACCGTCCTGGGGCCGGAGGAGTGGGAAGTCTACGGGCCGCTGTTCGACGCCTTCGAGGACGAGGCGGCCGATCCGTCGACGCACGCCGAGTTCGCCGCCCTCAAGGCCGCGGCCGAAGCGGGCGTCTGGCGGGCGTTCGTGGCGCCTCGGGGCGTCGGCCGGACGGCCTGGCCGAAGGCGAAGGAGACGACGATCCGCCGTCGCTTCGCGCTGCTCGGCCAGACGATCGATAGCCTTCGCGTGCTGGAGGTCCGGCACGCCATCCGGGGCCTGTCGCGCCCGGACGGCCCCCCCGTGACGGTCGCCGGCCGGGGCGATTCCGCCGCCCTGGCCTTGTGGGCGACCTACTTCGAAGGGGGCGTTGCGAAGGTCGTCCTCGTCGACCCGCCGGCGACCGTCCGCGACGGCCCGGCGTTCCTGAACCTGGATCGCGTGCTGGACATGCCGCAGGCCGTCGCCCTGCTCCACCCGATCGACGTCCGGATCGTCGGCTCTCGCCCCGAGCTTTGGGAGTGGCCTCGCAAGCTCGCCGAGCGGCTGGGCGGGCCCGGTCCCTGGCCGACCTGCTCGCCCGCCGGCCGCGCCTCGCCGTGAGGGCTCGCCATAAAACGTCGGCCGCCCCGCGGCTTATCGACTTTGTTTGTCCTCGACTCGGCGAACAATGATATGATGGAATCCTGAGAATCCAGGACTCTCAACCGAAGCCGCGCCGTTCGACGAGTGAAGCGCGCGGCCACGAGTGGCCAACGCGACCTGAAGGCTGGAACGCGGCCGAGCCGAGGCGGTCCGACAGAGTCGAGCGGGAGCGAGCCGCGACCCGCCTCGACCGAGCGTGCGCGGCGCCGACCTGGACCCTGATCGCATCCGAGCCCTAATGTCCATGTACCAATCCGATCCCGATCTCCTGAAGCTCGCGCGGCGATTGGTCGCCATCGAGTCGTCGCGCGAGCCGCCCGGCGGGATGGTCGGGGCGGCGCGGGCTTGCGAGAAGTTGCGGAGGCCGCTCGTGAAGCTCGTGGGGGCGGACGGGTTCCGCTCGCTGCTGTCCCGGGCCCTGGCGATGGCGAAGGCCGAGGCCCCCGCGCTGGCATCGATCCGCGTCGGGGCTCTCGGGTCGCTCGAATCGATCGACGGCGGCGAGCCGGCCCTGGGCGTCGAGGCCGGGGCGGTCCTGCTGGCCCACCTGATCGGATTGCTGGCGGTCTTCATCGGAGATCGGTTGACGTTCCCGATCGTGGCCGAGGCGTGGCCCGACGTGCCCCTGGATCGACCGGGTAGGGAAGACGAGGTTGCATCATGAGCGCGGACGACAGGGTGACGATCCGGAAGTTGCCGACCGGGGTGCCGGGCCTGGACGACATCCTGGGGGGGGGCCTGCCCGAGTACTCGTTCAACATCATCGCCGGCTCGCCGGGGAGCGGGAAGACCACCCTCGCCCATCAGATGGTGTTCGCGAACTCCTCGCCGGAGCGGCCCGCGCTCTATTTCACCGTGCTGGGCGAGCCGGCGATCAAGATGCTCCGCTACCAGCAGCAGTTCGGCTTCTTCGACCCGGAGAAGCTGAACGACGCCATCCGGTTCATCAACCTCAGCGAGGTGGTGCTGGAGGAGGACCTGGACGCGGTCCTCGCTGCGATCGTCAAGGAAGTCGAGGCGGTCAGCCCCGGCTTCGTGGTGGTGGATTCCTTCCGGACGGTCGTGAGGAAGGTGGCGGGCGCCACCGGCGAGGCGGACCTGCAGGCCTTCATCCAGAGGCTGGCCCTCCACCTGACGAGCTGGCAGGCGACCACGTTCCTCATCGGCGAGTACTCGGAGGGGGAGGTCCGCGACAACCCCGTCTTCACGGTCGCCGACGGGCTGTTCTGGATGTACCAGCAGACCGAGCGGAACTCGATCGTGCGGAAGCTGCAGGTCATGAAGCTGCGCGGCCAGGCGTCGGTGCCGGGGCTCCACACCTTCCGCATCACCGCGCAGGGCATCCAGGCCTTCCCCCGCACCTTCGGGCTGAGCGGGCGGGTGGAGAGGGAGGCCGTGCGGCGGCGGCTCTCGCTCGGCGTCCCCGAGCTGGACGCGATGATGGGGGGCGGGGTCCCGGAGGGGGACAGCCTGCTGATCGCCGGGCCGTCGGGGGCCGGCAAGTCGGTGATCGCGACCCAGTTCGTGGTCGAAGGGCTCCGCGGGGGCGAGTCGGCGATCATGGCCATCTTCGAAGAACGCCCCGAGGAGTACTGCGAACGCGCCGCCAAGCTCGGCCTGGATCTCGACACGCCCCGCCGCGAGGGCCGGCTCGACCTGCTCTACCTGCGGCCCCTCGACCTCTCGGTCGACGAGACGATGCGCGAGATCGTCGACGCGGTGGAGCGGACCGGCGCGACTCGGGTGGTCATCGACTCGCTCGCCGGCTTCGAGCTGGCCCTGGCCCCCGGCTTCCGCACCGATTTCCGCGAGTCGCTCTACCGGATGATCGGCGCCCTGACGCGCACCGGCGTCACGGTGGTGAGCACGGTCGAGCTGGTGGAGCGCTTCACCGAGCTGGCCCTGAGCCCGTACTCGATCTCGTTCCTGAGCGACGACATCATCCGGCTCCGCTACGCCGAGGTCGACGCCCAGCTCCGCAAGCTGATCATGGTCGTCAAGATGCGCGGGGGCGAGCACAGCAAGGACATCCGCGAATACGAGATCTCCTCCGAAGGCCTCCGCATCGGGAATCGACTCCTGGGTTACCGCGGCCTGATCTCCGGCCTCCCCGAACCCATCTCCACCCCGGACCCGAGCCTGGACGCGGGCGGTCCCCGGGGCGATCCGGAACAACCCGAGTAGGAGCGAGCCATGAGCACGGATTTCGAAATGGACGTGGGCGGCGGTCACCCGTCGATCGATCGCTACTGCCGACATCTTTCCGAAAATTCGCCCCATCCCATCGTCGTCGTCGAGGGGGCGGATCACGTCGTCAGGTACGTCAACCCGGCCTTCGCCCGCCTGGTGGGCGAGGAGAGGGAGAACCTCGTCGGCCGCCCCTTCGCCGAGGCGGTCCCGGAGGGGGCGGAGAACGGGTGCCTCGCCCTGCTCGACCGCGTCCGACTCAGCGGCCAGCCCGAGATTCTGGCGGAGCAGGAACACAACACGCGAGATCGACCTCGGCCCGTCTTCTGGTCCTACTCCGTCTGGGAGCTCGTCGGCGAGGACGACCTGCCGGCGGTGGCCCTGATCCAGGTGACGGACGCGACGGAGATCGCCCTCTTCCGCCGCCAGGCCAGCGCGGTGAACGAGGCGCTCGTCATCTCCTCGATCCAGCAGCACGAGCTCGCGGAGTCCGAGAAGTCGCTGGCCGAGGAGTTGAAGGCGGGCGTGGAGGCCCGGGACCGCTTCCTCGCGGTGCTCAGTCACGAGCTGCGGAACCCGCTGGCCGCGATCCAGAACGCGGTCACGCTCGCCGCCCGGTCGGGCGCGACGGCCGACCTGGAATGGAGCCGGGACGTCACCGCCCGGCAGCTCAAGAACTTCTCCCACCTGATCGACGACCTGCTGGACGTCTCCCGCATCAGCCAGGGCAAGATCCGGCTCCGCAAGGAGCTGATCGACGCCGGGCCCGTCATCGAGCACGCCGCGGAAACCGTGAAGCCGCTGATCGAGGCCCGGCGCCACGACCTGCGGATCTCCCTCGCGTCCACCCGACTCTGGGTCGAGGCCGACGCGACCCGGCTGGAGCAGATGCTCGTCAACCTGCTGGCGAACGCCGCGAAATACACGCCCCCGGGGGGCCGCATCGACCTGGTCGCGGGGATCGAAGGGGGCGAGTTCGTCTGCCGCGTGCGGGACGACGGGGTCGGCATCGCGCCCGAGCTGCTCCCCCGGATGTTCGACATGTTCACCCAGGCCGACCGCTCGCTCGCGCGGTCGGAGGGGGGGCTGGGGATCGGGCTGTCGCTCGTCCGGTCGCTCGCCGGGCTGCACGGCGGCGGCGTCTCCGCCGCCAGCGACGGCCTCGACAAGGGGAGCGAATTCACCCTCCGCCTCCCCGCGCCCTCGGCCCAGCCAGCCCGCCCGTCGGGATCGGCCGCGAAGCCCGAGAGGCCCGCGATCCGGGGCGCGGAGATCCTCGTCGTGGACGACAACAAGGACGCGGCCCTGGGTATGGCCAGGCTCCTGCAACTCACCGGCCATCGCGTCCGGGTGGCCCACGACGGCCCCGACGCCCTGGCCTCGGCCCGCGAGCGGCCCCCCGAGGTCGTCATCCTCGACATCGGCCTCCCCGGCATGGACGGTTACGAGGTCGCCAGCCGCTTACGGCAGGACGCGGCGACCCGGGAGAGCCTGATCGTCGCCGTGACGGGATACGGCGAGGAGCAGAACCGCGCCCGCGCCCTTGCGTCCGGGTTCGATCACCATCTGGTCAAGCCCGTCGAGTTCGCCAGGCTCCTGGCCGTCATGGCGGGAGTCGCGCCCACCGCCTGAATCGGGCCCGGTCGGGGCCTTGGACCGGCCGTCGCGATTGCCGGGACGGGCGTCGTTCTGCTAGGCTGGATCCGCGCCAATGCGCTGATACCTCGTCGCAACTCGTTGAGTGCGGTCCGACTCCGGCCGATGGGCCGGCGTCGAGGGGCCGCGATAGGGCCAGAAGCCGATGATCGACCCCCGGGTGGCCAGCGGGCTGAGAGACCTGCTCCCCGCCGTCATGATCCCCCGCGAGCGGATGCTCCAGACCTTCCGCGAGACCTTCTCGTCGTTCGGCTTCGTGCCGATCGAGACGCCGCACATCGAGCGGATGGAGGTCCTGACCGGCAAGGGGGCCGGCTCCGACGAGGTGCTGCGGCAGATCTTCGAGGTCACGAACAAGGGGGGGACGCCCGGCGAGCTGGCCCTGCGGTTCGACCTGACCGTCCCCCTGGCCCGGTTCGTCGCGAAGCACATGGACGAGGTCGGCGTGCCGTTCAAGCGCTACGCCATCGGCTCGGTCTTCCGGGGCGAGCGGCCGGCCAAGGGCCGGTTCCGCGAGTTCGTCCAGTGCGACTTCGACACGATCGGCACCGACAGCCGCCTGGCCGACGCCGAGACCGCGCAGATCATCCACGCGGCGCTCGCCGCCGCCGACGTGCCCCCGTTCACGATCACGCTCAACAACCGCAAGATCCTCGACGGCGTGCTGGAGACGCTGGAGCTTTCCGGCAAGTCCGGCCTCGTCCTGCGGTCGCTGGACAAGCTCGCCAAGATCGGCCGCGACGGCGTGACGGCCGAGCTGGCCCGCCCCGCCGAGGAGGGGGGCGCGGGGCTCTCGCCCGACCAGGCCGCGCGGATCCTGGACTTCGCCGAGGCCGGCCGGGGCGGCCCCGCCGTCCTCGACGCCGCCGAGGCGAGCCTGGGCTCGAACCCCAGGGCCGCTCAGGGGATCGCCGACCTGCGGCAGGTCCTCCACTTCCTGGAAGCCGGCGAGGTGCCCCCGGGACGGGTGGCGATCGACCTCGGCCTGGCGCGCGGGCTGGACTACTACACCGGGATCGTCTTCGAGACGACCGTGGACGGCTGGGAGCGTTTCGGCAGCATCGCGTCGGGCGGACGCTACGACGACCTGGCGAGCCTCTACACCAGCCGTCGCCTCCCCGGCGTCGGCGCCTCGATCGGGCTCGACCGCCTCCTGGCCCTGCTGGAAGAGGCCGGGGCGCTCAAGGCGGCGACGTCGACCGCACCGGTGCTGTTCGCCAACTTCCCGGGCGTCGACCCGGCCATCGCCGTCCGCCTGGCGGCGAGGCTCCGCAAGGTCGGGATCGGCTGCGAGATCTATCCGGAGCCGATCCAGGTCGGCAAGCAGATGGGCTACGGCTCCAAGCACGGCCACAAACTGGCGGTGATCGTCGGCCCCGACGAGGCCGCCGCCGAGTCCTTCAACCTCCGCTCGCTGGAGACCCGTCACGAGGACAAGGGCCTCGCCTGGTCGGTCCTGGAGGACTCCGTCCACGGGGCGCTGGAGCTGCTGGACAACGGGAGGCTCCCCTCATGAGCGGGCCTCGACCGAGGAGGGCCGACGAGGCCGTCGCCACCGAGAGCCACGTCGGCCAGGTCCGCGGCACCCGCGACTGGCTCGGGCTCGACTACGCGCGGCTGCTCGGCTACGAGCGGACGCTGCTCGACCGCTTCGCCCGCGCGGGCTACCGGCCGGCGCGGACGCCGGTCCTGGAGCTGTCCGACCTGCATGAGCGGAAGAGCGGGGCGGGGATCGTGGGCAAGCTGTTCGAGGTCTCGGGCGCCGGGACGGCCGGCATCTGCCTGCGTCCCGAGCTGACCGCCGGGGTCGTGCGGGCCTACGTCGAATCCGACGAGCCGCCCCCCCTGCCCTGGCGAGCGAGCGTCTCGGGCCCGGTCTTCCGGTTCCAGTCGACGGGCAAGGGGCTCGACCGCGAGTTCGTGCAGACGGGCGTCGAGCTGATCGGCGCGGGGGGCCCGGCGGCCGACGCCGAGATCATCTGGCTGGCCGACTGGTCGCTGCGGGCGCTGGGCGTCCGCGAGCCGAGGATCCGCGTGGGCCACGTCGGCCTGATCCTGGAGCTGCTGGGCCGCGCCGGGCTGCCGTCCGCGGCGACCGCCGCCTTGGTCGAGTCGCTGAGCGAGGCCGCCAGCGAGGGCAAGGGGGTCAACTCCCTGGAAACGGCCCTGGACCGGCTGACGACCTGGCTGGGATCGAGCGGGACGGCCGAGGAGGCCGAGGCGGCCTTCGCGACCCCGGCGACGGCCCCCGAGCCGGCCGTCGACCGCCTCTTCCGCCACCTCGTCCCCGACGTGGCCGGCCGCCGATCGGCCGGCGAGATCGTCGGCCGGTTGCGGCGCAAGTGGTCGCTGGAGCACTCGCTGCACGACGCGCTCGGCAAGGTCCGCGAGCTGGTCCGCGACCTGGCCGGGCTCCGGGGCCCCGCCGCCGGGGTCCTCGCCCGGCTCGACGACCGCTTCGCGGAGCTGGCCCCCGAGTCGACCGCCGCGATCCGCGAGCTGGCCGACATGCTGGAACACCACGGCGTCGACCTGGGCCGGGTCGAGCTGGACCTGGGCTTCGGCCGGGGGATCGGCTTCTACACCCAGATGATCTTCGAGCTGGCCGTGGACACGCCCGACGGGCCCGTCGCGGTCTGCGGCGGCGGCCGGTACGACGGCCTGGCCCGGGTGCTGGGCGGCGACGGCGACCGCGACGACCGCGGGGCCGGCTTCGCCTTCGGCCTGGAGCGGCTCGACCAGGCGATCGGCCGATCGGGCGACGGCGGGGCGAGGGCGAAATCCCCCCAGGGCTTCCTGGTGACCGGCGGTCGCGACGGGGGGCTCGGCCGCGAGGCCGCCAGCCTCGCCGCGTTCCTCCGCGACCGGCTCGACCTCCCGGTCGTCGTCGCGGACCTGCCGCTTTCCGACGCCGTGGGCTACGCCCGGGGCCTCGGCCTGAACCGCATCGTCGCCGCCGGCCCGGACGTGGAGCTGTGGGACCTGGACCACGGCGACGTCCGCCCCGTCGACGGGGGCGAGCTGATCGACCAGATCCGTGGCCGCCTTTCGGTGGTCCGGGGGGACGCCCGATGACCGAGAACCTGATCGACCCCATCCGCCTGGCGATCCCCTCGAAGGGGCACCTCTACGAGGGGATCATCGACATCCTGAAGACGGCCGGCTACAAGGTCCGGCGCGCCAGCGACCGCCAGTACGAGGCGACGATCTCGGGCCAGCCCCGGTTCCACGTCGTCTTCATGCGGCCGACCGACATCGTCCTGCAGGTGCAGGAGGGGCGTTGCCACCTGGGCGTCACCGGGATGGACGTCTACGCCGAGCAGGCGTTCGAGGCGCAGGAGGCGGCGGTGGTCGTCCCCGACCTGGGCTACGGCGGCTGCCGGCTCGTGGTCGCCGTGCCGGAGAGCTGGGTGGACGTCGGCCACGTCATGGACCTGGTCGACCTTACGGCCGAGTTCAAGGCGTCGGGCCGGACGTTCCGGGTCTCGACCAAGTACCCCGCGCTGGTGCGCCAGTACTTCCGCAAGTGGGGCGTGTATTACTACCAGTTGATCGATTCCGACGGCGCGCTGGAGCTGCACCCGAGCCTGGGCATCGCCGACGTGATCGTCGACCTGACCAGCTCCGGCGTGACGCTCAAGGACAACCGGCTGCGGGAGCTGGCCGGGGGGATCGTCCTGGACTCGGCGTCGTGCCTGATCGGCCACGCGCCGAGCCTCGCGGCCTTGGTCGCCGAAGGGAAGACGGGGCCGCTGGCGCTCCTGCTGGACGCGATGGACGGCGTGCGGCGGTCCGAGGGGCTGCTCCACCTGGAGGTGGTCGGCTCGCCCGCCGCGCCGGGGCCGGAGACGGCCTCGGCGGTGGCCGAGTACCTGCGCGGCCAGGGGGCGCAGCACATCGCCCGGGGCGAGGTCTGGGACGATCGCGGCCTCCCCGGCTGGCGGGTCACGGCGCTGGTCGCGGCCAAGAAGCTGACGGCCTGCCAGCGCGCCCTGTTCGAGCTGGGGGCCAGCCGGATCGTGGGGCTCCCGGCCCAGTTCGTGTTCGACCGCGACGCGCCGTCGACGTTCGACGACCTGCGAGAGCGGCTCGCCGTCCCCGCGGGAGGCGCCGCGGGGGCTTGAAACGTCCGAGCAGGAGGGCTTCGTGCGACCGACCCGCGTGCTCATCGTGGACGACAACCGCGACGCGGCCGACCTCGCCGTGATGGTCCTCTCCGTCGAGGGCCATCAGGCGGAGGCGGTCTACAACGGCTTCGACGCCCTCCAGGCCGACCGCCGCTTCCGCCCCGACGTCGTCCTGCTCGACATCGGCATGCCCGGGATGGACGGCTACCAGCTCGCCGAGACGCTCCGGCGCGAGGCCCCGCCGCCGCTCCTGATCTCCCTCTCCGGCTACGCCGATGAGTCCGCCCGGAAGCGCTCGCGCGACGCCGGCTGCTCCAGCCACCTCGTCAAGCCCGTCGACATCGAGAGCATGCTCAGGCTCGTGGGCGCCGCGCCGGCCCGCGAGCCCTGAGCCCCGAACCGCGCCCGTCCCACCCCATTTCGTCTCGTCCCGGCCGATCGGAGCCGTCGCCATGCGCGTCGCCGTGTTCAGCACCAAGCCCTACGACCGGAGGTCCCTCGACGCCGCGGCCGAGGGGACCGGCCACCAGTTCCACTACTTCGAGGCCAGGCTGACCCGCGACACGGCCGGCCTGGCCCGGGGCTTCCCCGGGGTCTGCATCTTCGTCAACGACGAGGCCGACGCCGCCACCCTCCGCACCCTCAAGGACGGCGGGACGGGCCTGCTCGCCTGCCGCTGCGCGGGGGTCAACCAGGTCGACCTGCACGCGGCCCGCGAGCTGGGCGTCGCCGTGGCCCGGGTCCCCGCGTATTCGCCCCACGCGGTCGCCGAGTACGCCGTCGGCCTGATCCTGGCCCTGAACCGCAACATCCACCGGGCCTACAACCGCGTCCGCGAGGGGAACTTCTCGCTCGACGGCCTGATGGGGTTCGACCTGTTCGGCAAGACGGTCGGCGTGGTCGGCACGGGCAAGATCGGCTCGCTCACCGCCGGGATCCTCCGCGGCTTCGGCTGCGAGATCCTGGCCCACGACGCTTATGTCAACCCGGCCTGCACGGCGATCGGCGCGCGGTACGTGGGGCTGGACGAGCTGCTGGCCGCCTCGGACGTCGTCAGCCTGCACTGCCCGCTGACGCCCCAGACCCACCGGCTGATCAACGCCGAGACGCTCGCCCGGATGAAGCCGGGCGCGATGCTCATCAACACCAGCCGGGGCGGCGTGATCGACACCGGTGCGGTCGTCGACGCCCTCAAGTCGGGCCGGATCGGCTCCCTCGGCCTGGACGTCTACGAGGAGGAGGAGGACTACTTCTTCGAGGACTTCTCCAGCCGCGTCATCGAGGACGACGTCCTCGCCCGCCTGCTGACCTTCCCCAACGTGCTCATCACCGGCCATCAGGCCTTCTTCACCCGCGAGGCCATCGGCAACATCGCGCAGACGGTCGTCGAAAGCTTCACCCACCTCGAACAGGGCCGCCCCCTGTCCAATCTGGCGGAAGCGCCCCCCATGTCGGCCTGAAACGACGCGGACCGGCGAGGGTCCGAGAAACTGGGCGATCTTCGGGACGACCAGGAAAGCCCGGCCTAGGCTTTTCTAGGAAGCCGAGGACGTGCTCGGCTGCTTGTTGCGACGCGAAGCACCGGGTCACGACCCGTCCACCCGACGAGCCGCCGAAAATGAGACATGTGCGCCAACACCTGCGAGGAGACTCGCCCCAGCTCAACGCCCCCGTCCTCGATCGCCGTTCCTGGCCCCGGGGCGAGGTTCGATCGCCGGAAGCGACCCTGGAGTGGTCGTCTCGGATGGTCGAGACGACCATGGACGCCCGGGTGGTGAACCTGAGCCGAGGGGGCGCCGGCCTGCTCGTCCGCGAGCTGCCCCCCCCGGACGCCCCCCTCCGCCTGGTCCTGACCGGCTCGCAAGGGGTGGTCGTCGAGGGCTGGGCGGTGGCCAGCCGCGCCCAGTCCGAGCGGGGATGGTGGTTCGTGCACATGAGGTTCAGCCGCGACTGCCCGTCGCGGCTCCTCGACCGGATCCTGGAGGAGCCCACCGACGAGGACTGACGACCCCGCCTTGACCCAACCCGCCCGGCCCCGAGGATTGGCCGTCACCGACCCAGGTGGCGGGCCAGGAACGCGACCAGCTCGCGCGGCATGCCATCCTCGGGGTCGGGCCGATCTCGATAGTCGTCGTCGTGCACCAGGACGCACTCGATCCCCAGGGGGTCGAGCCGCTCCTTGAGGGCGACGCCGAAGTTCGGGTGGTGGATCCCCTTGCCCGGCGGCGAGTCGGCGGGGAGCGGGCCTTTCGGCTCGGAATAGGCCAGGAACGAAGCCGGCGCGTCGCGGCCCGCGTGGGTCAACGGCGAGGCGTCCTCGAAGAGCGGCGCGAGCATGGGCTCGTCGAGGTCCGCCCCCGCGCCGAGCCCGTAGAACGGCCGGATCGCGACGTGCTCGTGGGCCCGGCCGCCGATCCGCTCCCGGATGAACCGGGGGTCGTAGGAGGTCTGCGCCCCGATGACGGCCGTGCAGGCCAGCCGCGAGGACCGCCGCCCGACCGGGTCGGGGTCCGAGGGGTCGGCCAGGTCGGCGTGGAAGGCCAGCCAGAGGACGATCCCCGCCCCCGCCGAATTCCCCGACCCGGCGATCCGATCGCCGTCCAGCCCCAGCTCCGCCGCGTGCTCGCGCAGATACTGCACGGCCCGGGTGCCGTCGCGCATCGGCCCGGGATAGGGTGACTGCCGCGAGAGCCGGTAATTGGCCGAGGCGACGGCGATCCCCCGCTCCCGACACCGCCGGATCATCCAGGCCGGCACGCTCGACTTGTCCCCCCCCAGGAAGCCGCCGCCGTGGAAGAAGACCACGACCGGCGCGGGCCTCGGGGGCCCCACCTCCGGCGTCGGCGGCAGCCAGAGGTCCAGCACGTTGCGATCGAACGGGCCGTAGCGGAGGTCCGCCCGGTCGGGCCTGCGCGACACCGAGCCGAGCGCGGCCAGGCGGTCGCGCAGGCGGTCCAGTCCGTCGAACACGATCGGCAGGGCGAGCAAGGCCAGGGCCGCGACGGCCGATACGGGAGGGCGGTAGGACCAGCTCATGGAGACGCCTCATGTTGGACCGAGGGCCGGTGCGGGCCGACGCAGCCGCCGTGATCATAGAGCACGACCCGTTCCAAGGCCGTCGCGAAAGGGCGAAGTCCCCCCGCCGAACCGCGGGCCGAGCCGGTTGCTCCGGCCGCACCGGCCGCGACGGACGTGCGGCCCGCAGCCGCCGGCTCCAACTCGCCTTGACCCCCCGCCGGGGCCTGCTAAAAGAACGTCGTTCGTCCGCAATTCCGCAGCGCCCCCCGCGGTCGGATCGCCATTTCACGCCGGCGCGGGGGGGACGATTGTCGATTTTACCAAGGGACGGCCGCTCCGTCGCGCGAGGATTGCGCGGCGTGATTTCGCAGCCAGGGACGGGGGCTCCACGCTCGTGAGCAAATCAAGGAAGAGGCGGCCGACGCCGACCGATCGGTCGCAGCTGATCCGCCGGATTCTCTACTTCGCCGTGATGGTCGCCACCGGCGGGGGCGCCGGCGTCGGCGGCTGGCTCTGCAAGGACTACCCCCAGCTCCAGCCGATCATCGCGCTGTTCCTGGGCGAGGCCGGCGCCGACGGCGAGGCCGCCAGCCTCAAGGACTCGTTCAAGTCGGCCGTCGCCGGGGCCCTGACCGAGTCGTCGAGCCGCCCGGGCGTGTATCAGGTGAGGATCGACGCGGTCCAGCTCGACCCCAAGTCGTTCACGCCGGGCCGCACGGTCGACATCCAGGCACAGGTCCGCCGGATCGACGCCGAAGGGGCCGAGTCGGTGGTCTGGGAGAGCCGGACGTTCGGCGAGAACTTCGCCGTCGTCGGCCGCGACGAGCTGTCGGCCCACTGGTCGAACCGGCCGTTCGAGATCGAATGGCGGCGCGGCGACCGGTTCCTGGTCGAGGTCTGGGGCCGCAGGGCCGGCCTCTTCTCGGCCCAGTCGTTCCGCATGGCCCGGCGCGACGTCGACTCCTTCCCGCTCGGCTCGGGCGAATTCGCCCTGGAGCCCGAAGGCCGCGTCCGTCCCGGGACCGACCCCTCGCGCAATCGGATCGTCCTGGCCTCGCGCCGCACCGGCGACGCCGCCCGGCGGCCCGACCAGCCCCCTCGCGACGACGTCGTCGGACCCGCGCCCGCGGCCGCCCCCGCACGCCGGGGGCCCGACCTGCCTGCCCGGTTGGCCGAGGGTCCGATCATCATCCGCTGACTTTCCCGTCCGCCCGACGGAGGCCCCCCCGTGCCCCTCCAGCTCTCGGTCGACCGTTTCGAAGGTCCCGACTCGTCGATCGCCGTCCTCGCCTCCGAGGACGGCGCGTCGCTCGACGTCCCGCGCGCCTGGCTCCCCGCGGGCGTCGCCCCCGGCGACGTCCTGACCGTCACCTTCCGCCGCGACGACGAGGCGACCCGGAAGCTCGCCGCCGACACCAAGAAGGTCCAGGACGAACTCAAGGCGACCGACCCGGGGGGGGACATCTCGCTGTGACCGACCTCCTGCGGCGACGCTTCCTGACCCTCGTCGGCCTCGCGGTCGCGGCCCTGGGCCTCGCCGCGCCGGCCGACGCGCAGTGGTCCGGCGGCCGTTCCCGGTCCGCCCAGACCCTGACCGTGGACCTGCTCGACGTCGGCCAGGGGGACGCGATCCTGGTCCGATCGCCCGAGGGGAAGACCGCCCTGATCGACGCCGGGCCCACCCGCGACGGCGCCGTCCAGGCCCTCCGGCGCAAGGGGATCGAGTCGATCGACCTGGTCGTCGTGACCCACCACCACCTCGACCACCACGGCGGCATGGAGGCGGTGATCCGGGAATTCCGCCCCAAGTACTTCCTCGCCACCAACTCCTCGCACACGTCCAAGAGCTACCTGAAGCTTCTTCAGACGGTGAAGTCCGAGAACACCACCGCCGTCGTCCCCACCGCCAAGCCCCGGCGCATCGAGCTGGGATCGGTCACGCTCACGGTCCTGCCCCAACCCCCGGAGGACCCCAAGGAGGAGAACGACAACTCCATCGGGATCCGCATCCAGTACGGCGGCTTCTCGATGCTCACGACGGGCGACAGCGAGCCCCCCTCGCGGCAATGGTGGGCGGCCAACTGCCCCGAGCTGATGCGCGACTGTTCGGTCCTCAAGCTGGCCCACCACGGCAGCCACAACGGCACCGACGCGGCCCTGCTCGACCTCGTCCGCCCCGAGATGGCCGTCGTCAGCCTCGGCAAGGGGAATAGCTACGGCCATCCCCACTCCGAGACCCTCGATCTGCTCCGAAGGACCCAGATCCCGCTCGTCCGCACCGACGAGTGGGGGACGATCACCCTCGTCAGCGACGGCGAGACCTGGAACCTCGTCTCCTCCGCCCTGGCCCGCCGCCGCGCCCCCAGGGGCGACGCCGTCGTCGCCGGCGGCGCGTCCGAGAGCGGATCGTCGCGCGCCTCCTCCCGCCGACGATGACCCGCCGCCACATCTCCGACGCCTGAACGCCTCGCCGGGCCCTACGGTCCCCTACGCGCCGTCACGCATGCACTTTGCCGGCATATTCCTGGCAAAGGCCCCGCGAGATCGCTAAACTCGGCGCGATCGACGGATCGATGAACACCCTCTGACGAGACATCGCGAACATGAAGTGTCGCCCAGCCGCCCGGCGCGTCCGGCGCGAGGCCCGCCCCGTCCTGGAGCGGCTCGACGAACGGCTCGTCCTCAGCACGGTCGTCGCCCCCCTGCCCCGGGTCGCGCCGAGCTACCCCACCGACCCCCAGTTCGGCCAGCAGTGGGGCCTGAACAATCGGGCCGACGTCGACGTCAACGCCCCCGAGGCCTGGCGGGCGACGACCGGCTCGGCCTCGACGATCGTCGCGGTCCTGGACTCGGGGGTCGACCTGAAGAACCCCGAGTTCAAGGGGAGGCTCTGGGTGAATCCAGCCGCCTCGCGACGGGGTCGAGCGGCCCACGGCTGGAACTTCGTGGCGAACACGAGCGACGTCCAGGACGACTACGGCCACGGCACCCACGTCGCCGGGGTGATCGGGGCCTCCGCGAATGACGGCCAGGGGATCGTCGGCGTCGACCGCGCCGCGCGGCTGATGATCCTGAAGGTGCTCGACGCCCGGGGCGGTGGCACGCCGGAGGCCGCGGCGGCGGCCCTGGTGTTCGCCGCCGACAACGGCGCGCGGGTGGTCAACGCGAGCTGGGCGACCGACGTCTACAGCCAGGCCCTTTACGACGCCGTCGCCTACGCCGACGCCCGGGGGGTGGTGATCGTCACGGCCGCCGGCAACGAGGCGGCCGACACCGACGCCCGCCCGGTCTACCCCGCCGCCTTCGACCTCCCCAACGTGCTGGTCGTGACGGCGATCGACGCGTCCGGGAACCTGGCCGATTTCGCGAACTACGGCGCGAGGACGGTCGACGTCGCCGCCCCCGGGGTGGGGATCTACAGCACTTACTCCTCGCGGTCGCGGTACGCGACCCTCTCGGGCACGTCGATGGCGGTCCCGTTCGTCACCGGGGTGGTCTCGCTCGTGGCCGGGCTCCACCCGGACTGGTCGGCTTCGCGGATCGTCGAGCACGTCAAGGCGACCGTCCGGCCGCTCCCCAGCCTGGCGGGGATCACGACGACGGGGGGGCTCGTCGACGCGGCGCAAGCCGTGGGCGTGGCGGGCTCGGGCCCGGACGGCGACGTCTACCCGGGGCCGCCGACGACCGGCTCGCGGCGGGTCACTTCCCGCGGGCTCACGACGGCCCGGCCCGGGCCCCGGCCCCTCCGCGCGGCGGTCTCCCTGGGGTTGCGGTCGCCCGGGATGAGGGCCGCCGCTGGTTGAGCGGCGAATCGGGGATCGGGCTTCCCCGTCCTCGGGCGTCGGGATAGGATGCCGGGCCCGCCTGAAGAGGGGCGACGCGCTTCGAGGACGCTCAAGGAGGAGCCGGCGATGTCACTCTCGATCCACCCCTCGGCGCCGCCCCCAGGCGGGCCCGAGGATCGCCGCTTCGGGGCCCTGCGCGACCCTCGGGCGTTCGTCCGGGTGTTCGTCGGAGTGTTCTTCCGCGACCTCGAATCGTTCTTCCCCGGCTGCCGGGTCGAGCCGATCGAGCCCGAAAGTCCGTCGCGCCCCGGGCTCACCCGCACGCGGAGCCGGCCCGGGGGCGGGATGGATTTCCGCATGGCCGAAGGCCCCCGAGGGGTCGCCGTCGCCCTCTTCGGCTCGTGGTATCGGATCGTCGCCGAGGGGCCGGTGGGGCTGGGCGAGGAGGACCTCCGGCTGATCCGGGCGATGGGCTCGGTGCTGGACCTCAACTACCAGATCCTGTTCCGGCGCTCGCGGATGTCGATCCTCCAGCTCCTGCGAGGGATGCCCGAGGACCACTACGTCGCCGCGTTCCTGGAGCCGTCGGCCTACGCCGCCGGGAACTCGGCCCCGAGCCGGGTGGCCGAGGCGATCCTGACGCTCCGCACGATGGCCCTGTCCACCTACGAGAACCGTCGCGTCACCACCGGGGCCCTGGTCCTCGGGCCGAGGGACGACGAGGCCGCGCCGGGCTCGCCGCCGGGGGCGCTCTCGTTCGGCGTGGAGCTGACCAGCCTGAAGAGCCTGCAGCGCCTCTGCGACGGCCGCCGAACGCTGTTCCTGGTCGACCGCGACGGCCGGCTGGCCGACGTGATCGACGTCCGCCGCTGGGTCGACCGCGACGGCCGCTCGACCGACGAGGATCCCGGCCTGGAGATCCCCTGCGCCCGGCTCTACCAGGCCCACGCCCGCGCCACGAGGGAGGGCGGCCACGTCTGCCTCGTGCTCAGCCCGCACCAGGAGATCAAGGTGTTCGCCGGGGGGATGCAGACCTTCGTCTTCGCCCACGGCCGTTGGCGGGTGCTCGACCCGGCCTCGAAATTCGCCCTCTGGCGCGACGCGCTCGACGACCCTCGGCTGGCCCGCGTCCTCTTCCAGACCGCCCTGGAACTGGCGGAGGACCGCAAGGGGGGGCTGCTGGTCGTCGTCCCCGAGCCGTCGAAGGTGATCGGCCGGCTGATCGCCCCCGAGGACGTCCTCGATTTCGAGCGGGACGACGGCGACGAGGTCCCCGAGCCGAACGGCCCGACCCTGCGCCTGGCCGACGCCGCGCCGGACGCCGTCGATGACGCGGTTTCGTACGCGATCCCCGCCTTCCACGGGCCCGGCCGGGGCGAGTCGCCGTCCAAGCGGTCGATCCACTACCTGGCCGCGGGCCGCAGCCTGCCGGCGATGGACCCCTCGGTCGTCGAGGCCCTGGCGTCGCTCGACGGCGCGCTGGCGGTCGACGGCGAAGGGCGGCTGATCGCCTTCGGCGCGATCCTCCGCCACGACCTCTCACCCTCCGGCGACGACGCTCGGGGGCCCGCCCGCGCCACCGCCGAGGGCGCCCGGACCACCGCCGCCCTCGTCGCCAGCCGCTTCGGGCCGGTCCTCAAGATCAGCGAGGACGGCGTCGTCTCGTGCTTCCTCGACGGCGAGCGGGTCTGGGATTTGTGACTTGTCGCCGATCGCCCCGGACCCGAAGATGAAGCCTGCTCACGCGGGACGAAGATCGAGGTCCGAGGTGGAGTCGCGATGACGGACGAGACGGATTACGCGCGGGAACTGGAGTTCGTGAAGGACCTGGCCCGCGAGGCCGCCGAGGTGGCGTTGCAGCGGTCGCGAAGCGTGACGCCGGTCGAGAAGGCGAACAAGAGCTACGTCACCGACCTGGACAACGACCTGGAGAGGCTGATCCGCGAACGCCTCGGCGCGGCCTTCCCCGACGACCGACTGACCGGCGAGGAATACGCCCCCGGCGGCGGCGACGGCCCCCGGCGCTGGTCGATCGACCCGATCGACGGCACCGGCAACCTCGTGCACGGGCTGCCCCTCTGGGCGGTCAGCATCGGCCTGATCGAGGCGGGCGAGCCGGTCCTCGGCGTCATCGCGATCCCGCCGCTCGGCGAGCTGTACTGGGCCGTGAAGGGCCACGGCGCCTGGCGCGACGGCGAGCGGCTGGTCGTCTCCGACGCCGACGCCTTCCACGTCCAGGACAACGTCTGCCTGGGGACCAACGCCATGCGTCGGGTCGACCCCCGCTCGCTGACGGGCCGCCTGCGCGACCTGGGGAGCGCCTGCTGCGAGCAGGTGTTCGTGGCCGCCGGCCGGCTCCAGGCGTGCGTCTTCCTGGGCGAGCAGGCCCACGACGTGGCGGCCGGGGTGGTGATCTCGTCCGAGGCCGGCTGCGCCTTCGGGACGCTGGAGGAAGGCCGGCTGGACGCGTCCGCCGTGGTGGCGCGGACGCCGATCGCCGTCCCCACGTTCGTCGCCCCGCCGCGACGCCTGGACGCCATGCTCAAGTCGGCGCGGCCCTACCCCGCGCCCAAGCTCTCCTGACCGGACGGGGCCGTCGACGATGGGATGCTGGGGAACCAAGAGCTACGAGAACGACGACGCCCACGAGGCGCTCGACCGGGGTTTCGAACGGGTCCACGGCGAGGCCTACGACGACCTCATGGACGACCGCAACCCGATGAGCGTCGAGGACGTCCAGAAGCAGCTGGCGAGCGCCGAGACCCTCGCCGCGTCGCTCGACGTCTTCCTCGACGAGGCCGGGTCGAACCGCGAACTCTGGGACGAGCTGGACCGCCTGGGCTACGCCGGGATCGTGGTGCGCCACGTGGAACTGGGCGTCCCCGCGCCGGCCGACGCGATCGCCTCGGCGATCGCCTTCCTGGAGGGCGAGGAGCTGGAGTGGGAAGGCGAAACCACCCAGCGCAACCTCCGCCGCGAGAAGGAGCTGGCGACGCTCCGGGCCGCCGTCGCCGGATGACCCTTCGCGGTTTCTCCGACGGCCCCCGATCCGTGCGGTATAGTAGTCCCAACAGCCGGCTTCCCTTCGGGGCGGCCGGTCGTCGGTTCTCTCGGCCTTCGGGCCGGGGACAGGCTGGACGTGATCTTTAGGACCTTGTCGCGTTGCGGCGGCAGCGATTGCATCTCCGAGCTTCGACTTACCGCGACCGGCAGGAAACAGCCGGGGAAACACCACTCGATCGTCAGTCCGGTTTATCAGGAGCCTGCGACCGGGCCTCTTGACCTCGGCTTCTCCCGGCGGCCACGCTGGGGAGACGTCGAGGGAGAGAGGCCCGGGCCGACGCCCCCACCGATCTCGCCAAGCCCCGCCCTCGTCGGCTTACCCGTAGAGAGCGGATCGACCAGCCCCGTGAGCACCCCCTCCAGCACCCAGGCGTCCGATCGCCCCGCCGGCACGCCGCCCTTTCGCCCCGCCTCGCACCGATCGCCCCTGCGCGACGCCGCGAGGGTCGCCCTGATGCTCGCCCCGGCCCTGGCGGCGATCTGGACCATCCCCTGGTTCGTCACCCAGGACGGCCTGGCCCACCTCTACAACGCCACGATCCTCGTCGACTCGTTGCGCGGCGGGCCCGTCTTCGGCGACTCCTACGAGGTCCGCTGGGACCCCCTGCCGAACTGGGGAGGCCACCTCACCCTCATGGCCCTGGTCGCGGCCTTCCCGCCCCGGGCGGCCGACAAGCTGATGACGACGATCACGCTGACGGGAGTCGCCCTGGCGGTCGTCTGGCTGCGTCGCCGGGTCGCGGGCGACCGGCCGTCGCTCGCGGCGGACGCGGCGGCGGCGCTGTCGGGGATGAGCTTCTCGTGGCTGATGGGGTTCGCCAGCTTCCAGCTCGGCGCGTGCTTGTTCGCGATCACCCTGGGGGTTTGGTGGCGGGACCGCGACGCCCTGCGAGCCGGCCGGATGGCCGCGCTCGCCGCGCTGCTGGCGGCCGGCTATTTCTGCCACCTCGTCAGCCTCGGCCTGACCGTCCTGTCGCTGGGCTTCCTGGCGCTCTTCGCGCCGGGGGCGTCGGGGCCGCGCTCCTGGCGCGACCGCGTGCTCCGCCTGGGCGTCTGCCTGGCACCGCTCGCGGTCCTCGGGGTCGTCTACATCGGCCTGTCGCGCCAGGGCGGGGCGATGATCCCCAGGATGCCGCGGGTCGAGGAGTTCCTCTCCTTCGGGGGGTGGTTCCGCCGGTTGGGCTGGGTGGACCCGGTCTCCCTCGGGATCAAGACGGCCCTCCCCTTCACCGACCGGACGGGCGCGGCCTTCCTGGCGTTCTCGCCGATCCTCTGGGCGGTCGGGGGGGCCGCCCTGCTGGTCGCGGGCGGGCTCCTCGCCTCGGGCGGGCGGACGCGGGAATCGGGCGAGCGGCGGGCCTGGCTCGGGCTCTCGGCCGTGCTCTGGCTGGCGGCGATTTTCGGGCCCGAATCGCTGGGGCCGGGGCACGGCGACTACCTGTCCCAGCGGATCTCGCTGCTGGGCCTGGTCGCGGCGGTCCCGGCGATCGGGCCGCCGTCGCGGTCGTGGCTCGGCCGCGCCGGCGCGGCGGCGATGCTCGTCGCCCTGGCGCTCCAGTCCGCGAGCGTCTGGGACTACGGCCTGTTCTCGGAGCGGACCGCCGGGCGGATCGCCGGGGCCGCGCCCCGGGTCGGGAGCGGCCGTCGCGTGGCCACGCTCCTGGCCGACCTGACGACCCGATTCCGGGTCAATCCGATGCTCCACGCCGACTGCTGGCTGGGGGTGTCCGGGAACATCGTCTGGACGAACTACGAGGCCCGCCACTATTACTTCCCGGTCCACTTCCGGGAGGGCCTCGACCGGCCCGACTCGTGGGACCTCCAGGAGATCGCGCTCCTGGGCACCGACCCGAGGACCGCCGAGCGCCGGCGCCTCTGGTGGGAGCGGGTCCTCGACGAGCATCACGACGCCATCGACGTGCTGCTCGTCTGGAAGGAGGCCCCGGACCTCGACGCCGTCACGGCGCGCTGGTTCGCCCCCGTCGAACGCGAGGGGGACGTGCGGATCTTCCGGCCGAGGGATCCCCGCTGACGGGGGGGGATCCCCCGGCGCGGGGGTCGATCACTGGGCGCTCTTCTTCGTCAGCTCGAACAGGTAGACATCCTGGCCGTTGGGGTCGAAGCCGGTGGGACGATCACCGCCCGGGACGCTCAGGTTGACGATCAGCTGGTCCCCTTCGATCTTGTAGACCCCCTTGGCGGTCTTCCCCTTCACCTCGCCGGGCCCGTCCGTCACGTCGATCGTGAAGCTCGGGTGGGGCTTCGCCGCGTCGTCGACCGAGACCTTGCCCAGGTATTCGACGCCGTTGACCGTCGCCTTGAACACGTCGCCCTTGATCGTCCACTTGGCGGCGACCTCGGCGTCGTCGCGGCTCGTCCACACGCCCTGCACGGACTTCAGCGCGGGAGAGGTCGTCGCCTCGTCGGCCGAGGCGCGGGGCGACGGGCCGGCGAGCCACGCGGAGGCCGCGAACGCGGCGACGGCGACGATTCGAGAGAGGTGCGAGGTCGGCATCGGGGATTGCTCCGGTATCGGGCCAGTGGGAAGAGGGCGGGCGCTCGTTCCGCGCCGGGATTCGCCGAACGGATTGGAGCACGCCGTCGGAGCGGAGGCAAGCCTGGGGCGACGCCGGGGAGGGATCTCGCCAGGAGGCCCACCGAGTCGGTATCGTGGCAAGGGTCGGGGCGGCGACGCGGCCGCGTCCCCCACCTCCTGTACGCGGATCTTCACCACGGCGGCTCGACATGCGGCGATCGGCTTCCGGCATGCCAGGCAGTTCGAGGTTCTGGGCGAAGCTGGCGTCGGTCCTGGCCGCGGCCCTCGTCGGGTCGCCGGCTCGCCTGCCCGCGCAAACCTCGCGTCGGCCCGGCCTCGACGAGTCCCACGTCGAGGTCCGACCCACGCGCCGCGCCGAGGCGCTGGTCCCGACCCGTCGCCGGGACGCCGTCGCGCCGGGCGACGACCTGACGTTCCGGCCGACGGTCCTGATCCGCAGGGGAGGCTCGCAGGGGAGCGGGACGGTGATCGCCTCGTCCGCGGGGGGGACGCTCGTCCTGACCGCCTCTCACGTCCTCCGCGACGAGGGGCCGATCGCGATCGAGCTTCACCGCTACAACGTCGGCCTGGAGCGCGAGGCGGACGGGAGCTGGCCCCTGATCGTCTCGGCCGAGGTCGTCGCCGACGACCCGTCGGGCGACGTGGCCGTCCTCAAGGTCCGCAAGCCGCTCCAGCTCCCCTACGTCGCCCGGCTCGACGAGTCCGGGGACGGCCCGCCGCGGCCCGAAACGCTCGTCACCTCGCTGGGCGTCGACCTGGGGAACCGGCTGTCGAGCTGGAAGACGAAGGTGGTCGAGACCGCGCGGTTGCAGCTGGAGAACGGCGAGGTCGAGCGGCCGTTCCTCATCACCCTGAAGATCCCCGAGCACGGCCGGTCGGGGGGCGGGCTGTTCACGCAGGAGGGCCGCCTGGTCGGCGTCTGCGTCGGGCACGCCGAGATGATCAAGGGCCGCCGCATGGGCGTCTTCGCCTCCATCGAGAGCGTGCGACGGCTCCTGCGCGAGCACGACCTCGCGTCCGCCGTCTCGCGATCGGCCCCGCGCGCCGAGGCGCCGCGTCGGGGCCTCGCGCCGGCGGCGGACCCCGGGCGCGACTGACCTCGCGCGGCTTTCGTCACCAGCCGCGTCGAGCCTGCGCCCGCAGGCGCACCCTGGCCCAGTACAGGAGCAGGACGGCCAGGCCGGCGCCACCGGCGAGCGTCCCGTTGCGGTCGAGGAAGGCCACCAGCAGCAGGAACACGGAGATCGCCAGGCCGGCGGCGATCGCGACCGTCACGACCCTGGAGACCGGCGTCGGCCTGGGGAGGTCCCTGGCGTAACCGACCTGCCAGGCGGCGTGATCGGGGTCGACGAGGTCGCCCGAGGCGATCCAGGCCTCGGCCCGACGACCGGAGCCCCTCGCGGGCAGGTTGGCGGGAAGGAGCCTCGCCCGCTTCGCGCGGCGAGCCGGGGGCAGGCCGGACTTGCCGCAGGCCGGGCAGAGCCGCCAGCCGCTCCAGCGGTCGGCGTCGGCGATCAGCCCGACCCGGCAGTGCGGGCAGTCGTAGCGGACCTCGATCTCGGTCGGGACGCTCACGGGCTCTCCTCCTCGCGACGGGCCTCGATCGAGGCCTCGACCCCGCCAGGATACGCGACCCCGCGACGCGGCGGAAGCACGCGAAGGCCCGACCGCCCCACCTCCCTCCCCCGGACCTTTCGACCTCCCGGCCGCTCGCTTACCATGGAGGCACCTCTCACCCCCAGGAGCCACCATGCGCACCCCGACCCTCGCCGCGGCCCTCGCGCTGGCCGCCTTCGCGCCCGCCGCCCGCGCGGCCGATTTCCCCCGGTTCGAAGTGCAGGAGATCGACCCCCACGTGGGCGAGGTCTGCTACGCCGTGACCGTCGCCGACGTGGACGGCGACGGCAAGCCCGACGTCGTCGCCGCCTCCGAGGACGCGGTGGTCTGGTATCAAAACCCGTCCTGGAGCAAGCACGAGGTCGTCCGGGGCCGCACGAAGCGGGACAACGTCTGCATCCAGGCCCACGACGTCGACGGCGACGGCCGCATCGATCTAACGCTGGGAGCCGGTTGGAAGCCCTCGGACACGGCCCACGCCGGAACCCTCCAGTGGCTCGGCCGCGACGCCGGCGGCGACTGGCAGGTCCATCCCATCGAGTGCGACGAGCCCACCATCCACCGGGTCCGCTGGGGCGACTTGAAGGGGGACGGCAAGCCCCAGCTCGTCGTCGTCCCGCTCCAGGGCCGTGGCGCGAAGGGCCCCAACTTCGGCGCGGGGGCCGGAGTGAACGTGGTGGTCTACGACGTCCCCGGCGACCCGACGCACCCCCACTGGCGGTCCGAGGTCGCCGACCACACGCTGCATACGACCCACAACGCCCAGGTCGTCGACGTCCTCGGCAACGGCCGGAACCAGATCGTCGTCGCCGCGTGGGAGGGGGTGTTCGCCCTCGACCGCCTGGGCAAGAACGACTGGGCGCGAACCAAGCTCGGCGCGGGGGACGAGGCCGGCGACCCGTTCAAGGGCGCCAGCGAGGTCAAGGTCGGCCGGCTGGCCGACGGCTCCCGCTACATCGCCACCATCGAGCCCTGGCACGGCAACCAGGTGGTCGTCTACTCGCCCCCGAAGGAAGGCGAGCCGCTCTGGCGCCGGAAGGTCGTCGCCGCGCCCGTCGCCTGGGGCCACGCCGTCTGGTGCGCGGACCTCGACGGCGACGGCGACGACGACCTGATCATCGGCCAGCGCGACCCGAACCGCGAGGGATCGGACGCCCCCAGGGGCCCCGGCGTGTTCGCCTTCGCCCCCGGCCCCGCCGGGGACGAGGGGTCGAGCTTCGAGCGGCACGCGATCGACGACGGCGGCATGGCCTGCGAGGACGCCGTCGCCGCCGACCTCGACGGCGACGGGCGGCCGGACGTGATCGCCGGCGGGCGGGCCACCCACAACGTCCGGATCTACTGGAATCGGCCCCGATGAGGATCTCGTGAAGACCTTCGGGGGCCGTTGCAATCCCGGGCGGATCTGGGACACTCGACGATCCCGAAGGACTGAACGAGACCTGTTTCGAAGGGTGATCGCCGATGGCCTGGATGTCGAGCCTGCTCATGGTGGTGACGATGGGGACGCTGGGAGCCGAGCCGCCTTCCGTCGAGATCGTCGCGCATCGCGGCGAATCGGCCGACGCGCCCGAGAACACGCTGGCCGCCTTCAACCTGGCCTGGAGCCGCAAAGTCGAGGCCATCGAGCTGGACGTTCACCTCGCCCGCGACGGCGTCCTTGTCGTCACCCACGACCCCGACACGAAGCGCGTCACGGGCGTCGAGCGGAAGATCAAGGAGGCCGACTGGGCCGACCTGAAGGACCTGGACGCCGGCCGCTGGAAGGACGCCAAGTTCGTCGGCGAGACCATGCCCACGCTGGAGGCCTCGCTCGCGACGATCCCCGACGGCGGCCGCTGCTTCATCGAGCTGAAGACCGGCCCCGAGGTCGTCCCGGCGGTCGTCGAGGCCGTCCGCAAGAGCGGCAAGAAGCCCGAGCAGCTCGTGATCATCAGCTTCCACGCCGACACCGTGGCCGAGGCCAAGAAGCGCCTCCCCGAGCTGAAGGCGTACTACCTCGCCAGCTTCAAGACCGACAAGGAGACCGGCGCCGTCAAGCCGACCCTCGACGAGCTGATCGCCAGGGCCAAGGAGCTGAACGCCGACGGCCTGGACCTCGACTTCAAGGGCCCCATCGACCGCGCCTTCGTCGACCGCGTCAAGTCCGAGGGCCTGGCCCTCTACGTCTGGACCGTCGACGACCCCGCCGTCGCCCGCCGCCTCGCCGCCGCCGGCGTCGACGGCATCACCACCAACAAGGCCGAATGGCTCAAGAAACAGCTCGCCGGCGAGTGAACCGCCGGATTTCGATCGGATGAGCCAAGGGTCCTTCCCCCCTCGCGGGGAAGGCGGCCCGAGCGGGGAGTCGCTAGAGATCCTCCCCCTCAGGCGTCGGCCTTCCAGCCTAACGTGCGAAGCTGGAAGTCGTGCGAGCCGTCGTCGTAGTACGGCGGCGTTGCAGGAGGAGCCGACGCCCCGGATGCGGCACGGGTCCATGAGGTGCCGTCGGCCGCGCGAGCCATGATAACCCCGGCCCGGCGTACCCCTGACGGCCGAATCTCGGCGAAGTGCCCGCAATCGGCGATCGTGAGGCATCATCCC
>NZ_JAALJI010000190.1 GCF_011064595.1 Paludisphaera soli
TGGGTTGCCGTTGCCGGGGAAGGCCTGAGCGCCGCCCGCGGCCAGCGCCGTCTTCCAACTCCGCAGCAGGCTCTCTCCCAGGCCGAGGTCGCGTGCGACCTCAGCGATACTCCTGCCCTGCTCGGTGACGAGCTTGACCGCCTGTACCTTGAACTCGGGGGTGAACGTCCGTCGCGCCTTCGCCATCACTGTCCTCCTCACGTGAGCTTACGCTGTTATCGGAGCGCTCGCCAATCGTGGGGAAGTCC
>NZ_JAALJI010000191.1 GCF_011064595.1 Paludisphaera soli
TGACCTGCCCCCACCGTCGCTACCAGTCGCTATGTTAGTGCCCCGACCGTCCCAGCCATAGATGTCGGGCCGAGGAGCGAAGCTCCGAGGGCCGGCGTCCAGGGCACGATCGCCTCGGGCGCCGGCGGGCGGTATCCCAGGCTGCTGTGGGGCCGCACGGTGTTGTACCGCACCCGGTACCGCTCGATCAGCACCTTCGCCTCCAGGAGCGTGTCGAAGATCTCCCCGTCCAGCAACTCGTCC
>NZ_JAALJI010000192.1 GCF_011064595.1 Paludisphaera soli
CGACGAATTCCAGTCGCAGCGACATGAGGGACGCATCCTTCCAGGGCATGGCCGGCCTCCTTCGGAGTGCCCACCATGATGCCCGAGTGTGTCACCCATGTCCCCGAACACCTGTTATACGGAGTCTATTTAGAATCGGCGCGCTCTTGCGCCCCGGGGCTGCCCGGGGGATGATGGCGGGATCCCCGGGAGCCCCGCCATGCACGTCGCCGACCACCTGCCGCTGGACGAATTGCGAGCCCG
>NZ_JAALJI010000193.1 GCF_011064595.1 Paludisphaera soli
AACCTTCGTACGCGCGCCGCTCGGCGTCGCGGTCGATCTGGTCGGGGCTGGCGATCTTGGGGGCTTCGTCCATCGCTGGGGTCCTGGCTCCGAGGGCTCGCGGGAAGGGCCCCGCCGGCCGGCTTGGTCGGGACGCGGCGGGATCATCCCACCGCCAGCCCTGCGGCCATCACGTCGGCCTCGGTCACCCGCCCGTCCTCGATTCCCTCGTGGATCGCCGCCACGCGCTCCTCGAAGGCCCG
>NZ_JAALJI010000194.1 GCF_011064595.1 Paludisphaera soli
CTCTCACGGCATGGCCCTCGGGATTGGCGATAACCCGAGATTACCCATCCCGTCAATAGGGCGCTATACCTTCAAAGAAATTGCTCTAGTACTAAGATCCTATCTCATTAGGCCGGCGGCGCGGTGGGTGATGTACGCGCATGCGAAGTGCAGCATCGCCTCGTAATTCTCCGCCTTCTTCCCCCACCGGATCAGCAATCGGCGGAAGCGATTCATCCAGCTATGCGTCCGCTCCACGAG
>NZ_JAALJI010000195.1 GCF_011064595.1 Paludisphaera soli
TAGACCCAATACCCGTTAGATAAGCAGAACTACCGCGTCCCGAAACGGTTTCGTCGGCTGCGGCGGCCGGCAGTGCGGGATTGTCGCATTCGCTACTTCAAGCGGTTGACAGTGTTTGCGTTAATTTTTCGGGATTGGAGTGGAGGAGGGTCCAGAAGTCGTAGGTGGGGAGGTCGAGTCCCGGGGCCTGGTAGGGGCAGGATCCCCGGCGAGGGCCGGAGCGGAAGGGGCGGCAA
>NZ_JAALJI010000196.1 GCF_011064595.1 Paludisphaera soli
AGGAAGATCTCGTGCGATCAGTTCGCACTGGAATGGGGGGGAGGTTTGAAAGGCGAGGACATCAGGCTCGCCATCGATAATGTCCGAAACTTGACGAATCAGAGAACCGTCGGAATAAAATCGCCGGAGAATAGCGTCAAGTGCAGTTATTTTTTCCGGCGCGACCCGACGCCGCCGACATCACGCGACTTTTGCTGACCTCTGGGGGCCTGAGCGCCGGAATC
>NZ_JAALJI010000197.1 GCF_011064595.1 Paludisphaera soli
TAGGGCCGAGACGGAAGCAAAGGTGGTCAGGAGGGTTGCGACGACGTATCGGCGGAACTTCATGGTGTATCTCCAGGTGGTTCGTTCCTAGGGGGGAGGTATCGCCTGGAGTCTAGCCAACGGCGACCGATTCGCCATAGAGGGTGCCTTTCGCTAGCCGCTTCGAGTCACCCGAGTCAGACCGATAGTCGGGTCTACAGGGAAATATCTCT
>NZ_JAALJI010000002.1 GCF_011064595.1 Paludisphaera soli
GACGTTGATCTGGAGCGCGGGGAGCGGCCAGCTTGCGGACGGTCGCCAGCGTCCGGAGCGTGGCGAGGTAGCGGCGGTGCGCGGCGTCGTGGCGGCGTAGGGCCAGACTGGCTTGCGGGATCGTCCTCCCTTCGCCGGGTTTGAGGTCGGTGACCTCGTGCCAGCGCAGGCGGAACCAGCACAGGGCGGCCGTCTCGGCGAGCGTCCTTTCGATCGGCGTGGGATTCGGCCCCGCCAGCTCGGCGGCGTGGCGGCGTAGGTTGGACTCGAAGACTTCGGCCCCCGTCTTTCCCTTGCCGACGGTCGCGGCGGCGTACTCTCTCAACGCCCATGCGTCGAGTTGAGTCAGGAATCTGTCGATGGGCAAAGAACGCCCCCCCGCCGAAGCGGGGACCGTCGTCGAGTCGGGCGTCGGCTCGGTCGTCTCAGCTAGCGCCTGCATCGAGGTGTCTCCTTCGGCGACGGTGCCGCCATTGCCCCTTGTGGTGGTGGCAACCGGCGGCGGTCAGGACCGACGTAGCTTCGGACTTCCCTTCCGCAACAAGGGTGGCGAGCAGGTCGTCGACCTTGTTCTCGCAACGCAAGCCTTCGCGCTCGGTTTCTCGTTTGATTCGATCGAGATTGTCGAGACGGGCGATCAAATCGGCGACCTCGCCCGCCCCGTAATACTCGCTGACTACCCGCTCTCCCACCCGTCGAGAACGGTAGTAGTAGCGCCGGCCGTTGATCGTCTTCCAGCCCATGCCCCGAGTCTCCCTGCCTCGATGCCGGCGAGGTCGAGCGGTCGCATCAGGTTTAACCCACACGCTTGCGTTAGCCCCGCTCCAGTATACCACCCCTGGAAAATTTCGCGTGTACAGAACGCCAGAGTCGATCACCCGGCCAAGAGAGCCGCGATAGCCACTGGCAATTCGCGGGTGTCGGATGCGAGAATGTCGTCGAGGACCGGCTCCGCTCGGGGGTGTGAGGCTGGTGTGGAAACCGACATGGTCGCGGTCGGGCCGGCCCTCGTCTACTCGATGATGCAGGCGTCGATGTCTCTTGTCCTGGTGCGCTACTACTGCCCGGCATGCGGTTATCCCGGCCTCGCCTGGCCGGCGTACGCCCGGCTCGGCCGACCGCCCTGGTATCACCCCGGCCCGCCGCCTTACGATCGCTGGTACGGCGATCCTTCCTACCAGGTCTGTCCGTGCTGCGGGTTCGAACCCGGCAACGACGATGATGCGTGGTCAGGAGCCGTGCTCCCCTTGAGCTTCGAGCAATATCTACGCATGTGGGTCCGGTCGGGCGGGGCTTGGCTCGATGAGTCGCTCAAGCCGGGGGGATGGATCCTGGCGCAGCAACTCCGAGACGCAGGGATAATGCTCGACCCAAATGCATATAATCCCGGGAAGTGCAGAGACTAGGCAGGTAGTCGAAACGGCCGGACCCGCCGCATGATGGCGAGCCCGGCCGACGCTCGCAGCCGAGCCACCTCGCGGCCCGCCGGCCCGGCGAACGCCAGCCGCCGCCCCCGCTCGCACGACCGGTGGCGGACGACCGAGGGATCGTCTCGAAACTCGTCCGATGCGGCGAGGTTCCGGGACGTAGATTTCGAGACGGGTAGCAGGACGGTTTCCGGCCCGCTGCCGCTGGTTCCGTCGCATCGCTCCCGAGCGTCCCATTAACGGGCGTTTTTGAGACAGGCGCCGGCGAACGTGTTCGTCCCTTTTTAGCGGGTTCAGGGTGAGGGGCTGGTCGAGTAGAATAGCGGCCCGTGCGATGGATTCGACCTTCAACCAATGAGACGTGAATCCATGAGACTGCGAGAAGCTGTGATTGCCTTCGCCGTCCTGGGCACGTTCCCCCTCGGCCTCACGGCGGCCGCCGACGACTCGGCCGCCAAGGTGACGACAGTCGCCGTCCCCGGCGGCGGCAAGCCCGTCGTGGCTCGCACCGATAAGGACGGTGCGGTTCACCTCCTGTTCGACTCGGGGGACGGGCCGAGGTACGCGAAGTCCACCGACGGCGGCGTGTCCTTCTCCGCGGCCATTCCGGTGGTCCGCGGGGGTTCGCAGGCCGCGGGCCTGGAGTACGACGGCTGGGACATGGCCATCGGCAAGGGCGGCCGGGTCCACGTGGCGATGTCAACCAACGCCTGGAAGCTCAAGCTCCCCCACGAGGAGTGGGGCTTCTTCTATGCCAGCCTCGACCCGGACGCATCTACCTTCTCGCCGGTGCGGAACATAAACAGGAAGCCGAGCGAGGGCTTCTCCCTCGCGGCCGACGAGAAGGGCAACGTCACCGCGTGCTGGCTCTCGGGCAAGCTCTACGCCACTGTCTCCCACGACAACGGCGAGACGTTCGGGCCGAACGTGGAGATTAATCCCCGGTTCAACCCGTGCGACTGTTGCACGACGAGTGCCGCCTACGGCGAGGACGGGCGGCTCGCCGTCCTCTATCGAGAGGAGACGAACAATGAGCGAGACATGTACCTCGTGCTCTGGGACCAGGCCCGCAACGAGACGACGCGGACGCGGGTCGGCCGCACCCCGTGGAAGCTCGACGGCTGCCCCATGACGTACTACACGGTCCGGCCCGACCGGAGCGGATTCGCGGCGGCCTGGCCGACGAAGGGGACGATTTACTTCGCCCGCCTCGACGGCCGAGGCAAGTCGTCACGCCTGGCCGAGGTCGAGACGCCGGGGCGGTCGGGGATGCGGACGGGCCTCCTCGCCCTGAACGGCCCCGACGGGGGCACGCTCGTGGCGTGGAAGAAGGACGGCGTGGCGGGGTGGCAGCTCTATGATGCTGAGGGTCAACCTTCCGGGCCGCCCGGCTCGGCGAAGAGCCCCGGCGACGGGGTCGCCGGCGTGGTCGGCAAGGACGGCGGGTTCGTCCTGTTCCGCTGATGGCCTCGACTCACGAGCGAGTGTCCCGAGCGAGGTCTTTATCTCGCTCGGGCCTCCCAGCTAGGAAAGCATAAAGGCGGCCTATCGGAAACGTCCCCGCTCGGTGAGAGCGGGGTCGTTTCGCTTTGGGCGCCCTGTCTCAAAAACGAGCGTTTTTGAGACAGGCAGAGAACAGTATTAAGAGGGTTATCCTGCACGACCCGCCGATAGGTTCGCTTCGTCGCGTTGACCAGGATTCGTCGACGACATGATACCTCCCATGACAGCGGCATTGAAATGGTTGGAGAAGAATTAGACGCCCCAGCAGTCGAACCGAGGGTACCTCGGCATCCGCGGAACTGGTGCTACCCTGGCTACTACCGGCGTGATGGGACGCCGCAAGTCGTTCGTTGGACGGACGATGCTTGCGGCACTGAGTTGACTCTAGATCAGCTAGTCTAGGTTCGAATGCTAGACCCCAGCTTTCAGGAAACCCGGCATCAGACCGGGTTTTTTGTTGCGCCTCACTGCACCGACTGGTGCGTCGGTGCCTCGTGCCGCATACTCGCCGTCGAGGATTCGCGTCGGAGCCGATCGACCCCTCCCATCTCGGGGGTTCGAGCCCTCACCGACTCGCCCCCCGCATTCGCGGCGAAGCCTTTGTCGATGCCTCACGTAGTCGATCGCCCGGTCCCGCGACGCCGCGGTCGGGCGAGGAAGCCCGGGCGTTGGGGCGCTTGCAGCACGATTTCTTGCCTCGACTTCGTCGAAGACGGCGTAGGTTGGTCGGGTGGACGAAGACCGTCGCGAACCTTTCGCATGTCTCGCCACCCTGCTCAGAGACTATCACCATGATGAAAAGCTCGATGTTGAGACTTCTCGTGCTCGGCCTGGGAGTCGGTGTGGGCCCGATTACGGCCGCCGGCCCCGTCCCTGATCATCGACCGGAATCGGGGGAGGATCGACCTGCGAGCGACCAGGGAGGCCGCTCTACGGCGGTGCGCGAACCGGACGCCGCTCCCGCGCCTACCGCCAAAAAGCCGAACATCCTGGTCATCTGGGGCGACGACGTCGGCACCTGGAACATCAGCCACAACAACCGCGGCATGATGGGCTATCGCACGCCGAACATCGATCGCATCGCGAAAGAAGGGGTCGGTTTCACCGACTATTACGCCCAGCAGAGCTGCACCGCCGGACGGGCGGCCTTCATCAGCGGGTCGGTACCGGTCCGCTCGGGCATGACGAAGGTCGGCCTTCCCGGCAGCAAGGAAGGCTGGCAGAAGTCCGACGTCACCATGGCCACCGTGCTCAAGAGCCTGGGCTACGCCACGGGCCAGTTCGGCAAGAACCATCAGGGCGACCGGGACGAGCACCTGCCCACGATGCACGGGTTCGACGAATTCTTCGGGAGCCTGTACCACCTGAACGCCGAGGAGGAGCCGGAGAACCTCGACTATCCCAAGGATCCCGAATTCCGCAAGAAGTTCGGCCCTCGCGGCGTCCTCAGGTGCAAGGCCGACGGCCAAGGGGGCCAGACGATCGAGAGCACCGGCCCGCTGACCCGGAAGCGGATGGAGACGATCGACGACGAGACCGTGGCCGCCGCCAAGGACTTCCTGCAACGGCAGGCCAAATCCGGCCGGCCCTTCTTCTGCTGGTGGAACGGCACGCGGATGCACTTCCGCACGCACGTTAAGGCGGAGAATCGCGGCAAGTCCGGCCAGGACGAGTATTCCGACGCCATGGTCGAGCACGACGCCCACGTCGGCGAGCTGCTCAGGGCGATCGACGAGCTAGGCCTGGCGGACGAGACGATCGTCATGTATTCCACCGACAACGGCCCGCACTACAACACCTGGCCCGACGCGGGGACCACCCCCTTCCGCAGCGAGAAGAACTCGAACTGGGAAGGCGCCTATCGCGTGCCGACCTTCGTCCGCTGGCCCGGACGAATCCCGGCCGGCACGACCCTCAACGGCATCGTCTCGCACGAAGACTGGCTCCCCACCTTCGCCGCCGCGGCCGGGGCGACGGACGTGAAAGAGAAATTGCTCCAGGGGGCCGAGTTCAACGGCCGGACGTATCGAAACCACCTCGACGGCTACAACCAGCTCGGCTACCTCACCGGGGCCGCCCAGGCATCCCCTCGCGAGGAGTTCTGGTATGTGAACGACGACGGCCAGATCGTGGCCGCGCGTTATCGAGACTGGAAGGTCGTCTTCCTCGAGAACCGGGGCGAGGGGTTCGGGGTCTGGAGGGAACCGTTCACGGAGCTTCGCGTCCCCTTGCTGTTCAACCTCCGACGCGACCCGTTCGAGAAGGCCCAGCACAGCTCCAACACCTACAACGACTGGTTCCTGGACCGGCCGTTCATCGTCGTGCCCGTGCAGGCGCTGGCGGCGAAATTCCTCCAGACCATGAAAGACTATCCGCCCAGCCAGTCCGCCGGCTCGTTCAACCTCAGCAAGATCGAGAAGCAGCTGCGGAACGGCGCCAGTTCGAGGTGAACCGGTCGATCGGGCGGCCCGATCCTGAGACGGGTCGCCCTCCTCCCGGAACGTGAGCCGGTGGAGCCCATCCCATGATGCGAAACCCCGGACGCCCTGCCCCGGACGTCCCGCCGAATCGTAGTCGTCGCGCCTTCCTCGCCCGAGCCGTGCTCTGGCCGGCGCTCGCCGGCCTGTCGGGCGATCCTTCGTCGCGGGCGGCGGATCGCGAGCCTTCCCGCTCCGGGAGGCTCTTCTTCACCTCGCGCGGCAGGACGGGACTCGTCGACGCCGACGGAGGCGGCCTGCGTTATCTCGACTTCGACAAGCCCGGTCAGGCCACCTGGCAGGTCGGCGCGACGTTCCCCGACGGCCGCCGCGTGATCCTCCTCAGCATGGAGCCGCGACGCGACGGCCCCGGGCGTCCGTTCGACGAGTACTACACGCAGACCCCGACGCACCTCTGGATCCACGACGTGGAGAGCGGGTCGCTGGAGGAGATCTGCACCCGGGATCGGCTGGCCCCTTTCACCACGCCCGCCCTGCTCTTGGGCGAGGATCGGCTGCTAGTGCAGGTGGTCCGCCAGAAGGTCGGCGAGGTCTTCAGCGTCCGGCTGGACGGGTCGGACCCTCGCGAGTTCACCCGAGCCGGCGAGGGCCTCCCCTACGGGTTGAGCCTGAGCCCCGACGGCCGGAGGGTCGCGTTCCACCTCGCCGGGCCGGAGGGGTACCAGGTCTGGACCAGCGACATCGACGGCAAGGATCGAGTCCGCCTGGCCGCCGCTCCGGGGCACCTGTACTTCGGCACGAACTGGTCGCCGGACGGGCGATGGGTCGTCTACGTCGATTGTCGGCCCGCCGAGGACCCCGGCCACGACTGGGCCGAAGTCTGCGTCGGCCGCGCCGACGGCGGCGAGCACCGCGTGCTGACGAGCGGCGGGGCGATGTGGTTCGCCGCGACCTACGGGGACGCGAAGACGCGGGGAGGCGGTTCGAACGTGCCCTCGTGGACCCGCGACGGCTCGATCCTCTTCCCGCGTCGACTGCCGGATTCCAAGGTCCCCTGGGAGTATCAGGCGCAACGGCCCGACGTCGACCACTTCAATCGCGACTACAAGCCCGAGCTCGCCCGGGGAGGCACGGAGATCTGTCGACTCGACCCGCGCGACGGGCGGATCTCCGTGCTGACCAACAGCCGCCCACCGGTTTGGGGCTTCCGCGCGAGCGAGTCGCCCGACGGCAAGTCCGTCGCCTTCTGCCGCGCCCCGACGGGGGGCCCGCCCGAGATCTGGACGATGGACGCCGACGGCGCCAACCCGCGATTCCTCACCCGGGGCCTCGACGATCTCGGGGCCGATCATCCCCGCTGGTTCTGACGATCGACCTACGGCCTGGTCCCGACGCCGGCCGGCGTCTCGGATTCCGGGACGAGAAGCGTCGCGATCACCTGAGCGTAGACGCGATGGCCGAAGTCGTTCGGGTGGTTCACGCCGTTTCCGGTCTGGTCCCAGTCCTGCTTCAACGCCAGGAACCGCTCCCAGACGGAGGTCAGGTCGGCGAGGGCGATTCCGGGGCCTAGAAGCTTCGCCAGGGCGTCGCGGTATTCCGGGAAGGCCTCGTGGCGGAGCCGGGTCCAGGCGGGATTGCCGAGCATCGTGGCGACCAGGACGAACTCGGCCTCGGGGAGTCGCTCGCGGACCTTCGCGACGAACGTCTCCACGTTCGCCTGATAGTCTTTCGCGGAACGTCCCGCCGCGTCGTTCATGCCGAACGCGACGACGACGAGGTCGGGTTGAGGCTCGACGACCTTCTCGACCATCGTGAGCGCCCAGGCGGTGTCCATGCCGCCGACCGAGAGGTTCGCGAGCCGGACCTCGCCGTGGCAGGTCTCCTGCAAGTGGCGACGCACCAGCTCGGGATAGGCGGGCTGGAAAGGAGCCCCCTCGGCCCAGCCGGAAGCGTTGCATCCCGAGGAGATGCTGTCTCCCAGGACGACGATCGAGACGGGCTCGCGGCCTTTCAGCTTCCCCACAGTACGCGAGAGCGCCGCCGGGTCGAACACCGGGATGGGCGCGGTCCAGAGGTCCCGCTCGTGCTCGTACGTGATGCAGGTCTGGAGCGCGTGGTACTCCAGCTTCGCACCGAAGAGGATCTCGCCGCCGCCGTCGCGGTGCGTCAGCTCGAACATCTGCGTCTTGGGGGGACGTCGCAGCTCGGCGGGGGCTGAAGAGACGATCCGCGAGCCCGGGGGCAGGACGATCTCGCGAGAGCCAGGCTTCCAGACGAAGTCGCGGCCATCCTCGTAGGCGACGTCGCCCGCCGAATTCCGAACGGCCAGCACCTTCCGGATCGGGAACAAGACGGAGGCCCGCGCCTGGCCGGTCTCGGCGTCCTTGAGGAACAGCACGGACTCCCCCGCCATGACCTCACCCTTCCAGAAGGGACGCAGAAGGTCGGCCGAGTATTCCCAGGCCGGCTTCGCAGGATCGTCGGCGAAAGCCGGCGCGGGAGCGCCGAGGGTGAGGCCGATCGGCAGGCACGCGAACATCCGGAGGAGGCGGAGGCTTCGATTCGATGGCATGGCGATTCCGAATCCGACAAAGAGAGGGGCTTCGAGCCGCGGCCGTCAGCCGAACAGCTCGACGAGCGGCCGGCCGCCGTCCACCAGGGCGACGGGACGGCCGAGCGGGTCGAGGATGCGCGACTCGGGATCGATCCCGAGCGCGTGGAAGATCGTGGCGGAGAGCTCCTCGGGAGACACCGGGTCGTCCAGCGGATAGGCGGCGTCCTTGTCGGAGCGGCCGAAGGCCACGCCGCCGCGGACGCCCGCCCCGGCCAGGACCGCCGGGAAGCAATGGGTCCAGTGGTCCCGGCCGAACTGGGCGTTGCTGAAACGAGGCGTCCGGCCCATCTCCCCCAGGCAGACGACGAGCGTCTCATCCAGGAGGCCGCGCGCGTTCATGTCTTCCAGGAGCGCAGAGAGAGTCTCGTCGAGGCCGGGGAGGAGGTGCCGTTCGAGGTCCTGGGCGCCCTGGTGGCTGTCCCAGCTGTAGCCGTCGGGCGCGTCCCAGACCACGGTGACGAACCGCGCGCCGGCCTCGATCATCCGACGGCCCATCAACGCCGACTGGCCGAACAGATGTCGCCCGTATCGGTCGCGGACCCGATCGGGCTCCTGGCGGACGTCGAAGGCGTCGCGCATGGACGGCGAGGTCATCAGGCGGGCGGCGCGGGCCTGGAGCCGGCCGAACTCCTCGGCCGATTGCGACCGATCGAGCCGCTCCCGCGCGGCGTCGAACTGATCGAGCAGGCTCATCCGCCCCCGCGACCGGTCGAGAGTCATGCCGGCGCCGCCGTCGAGCCCCTGGAGGCGGAAGTCCAGCTCCTCGTCGGTGCAGTCGCGGTAGTAGGGGTTGTCGTCCGGCCCGCGCTTGGGGATTCGGGTCGAGACGGCGTTGTACGTGTTGCCCAGCCAGCCGCCGTACCCGCCCGCGCGGTTAAAACCTTGAATGTGCCCCAGCGGGTTGGGCAGGTAGACGTAGCTTGGGAAGTCGCGACGTCGGGCCTCCGGGCTCGCCGACTCGTCCCGGCGATCCAGATACTCCACGATCGACCCCATGGCGGGCCAGTCCTGGGCGGCCGCGTCGACCATCGACGCCCCGCGCTGGGCCGGCGGGAGCGGACGCCCCGTCTGGATGTAATGGCAGGCGTTGTGGTCGTTGTAAGGGTGGGTCATCGTCCGGATGACCGCGAACCGATCGGAACACGCGGCGAGCCGGGGGAGGTGCTCGCTCATCAGCAGCCCCGGCGTCCGCGACGCGATCGGGCGGAAGGGCCCTCGGATTCCCGAAGCGGCGTCAGGCTTGAGGTCGAACGATTCGAGCTGGCTGGGCCCGCCGAACAGGAAGAGGAACAGCACGGACCGGGCCCGGGGGCTTCCGACCACGCCCGCCTCCTCGGCGCCGAGCAGCGTCGTCAGGCTCGTTCCCAGCAGCCCCGCCCCGCCGGCCCGCAGGAGGTCCCGGCGAGTGAGCCCGCTGCAGACGCGGCGCGGGCGACCCTGGATCGTGAGCATGCTGTCCACTCCGTTCGGGGAGGGGTCGGAGGCGGGGTCACATCAGGCCGGGTATCGGCGACCCTTGATAGATCAGGTGGGGGCGGTCCAGTTCGTCGCTCCAGCTCGCGGTGTCGGGGATGCCGAGCGCCTTGTAGATCGTGGCGGCCATGTTCTCGGGCGACTGCGGCAGCGAGGCGGGGTAGGCGCCGATCTTGTCGGTCGAGCCGACGACCGTCCCACCCCGGACGCCGCCCCCCGCGAACCAGACGCTCTGGGCCGCCCCCCAGTGGTCGCGGCCGACGGTCTCGTACGACTCGGGGAGCGTGGACAGCTTGGGAGTCCGGCCGAACTCGCTCGCCATGACGATCATGGTGGAGTCGAGCAGCCCTCGCGACTCCAGGTCGTCCAGCAAGGCCCCGAGGGCCCTGTCGGTCGGCGGGAAGAGTTTGTCCTTGAGTCGCGGGAACATGTCGCCGTGCGTGTCCCAGGTCTCGTTGCTGCCGAGGTTCACCTGGACCAGCGAGACGCCGGCCTCGACCAGCCGGAGGGCCATCAGCATCGACCAGCCGAAGCTGTTCTTGCCGTAGCGTTCCTGGACCTTCTCGTCGGCCCGGGTCACGTCGAACGCGTCGCGGATCTCGGGCGAGGCTAAAAGCGAGATGGCCGACTGGCGGTGCCGATCGAAACGCTCGGCGGTCGCGGTCGCCTCCAGGGAGCCGCGTTGGCGGTCCAGCTCCCGCAAGAGGTCGGTCCGCTGGTTGAGGCGTCCCAGGGTCATGCCGGGGGAGAGGGTCAGGTTCGGCGCCTGGAAGACGCGGTCGTCGGGGCTCTGCGGCGGCTTTTTGGACTCGTTGGGGAAGACGTACCCCGGGAACGCCCCGCGCCAGAAGGGATTCCCATAGGTCGACGCCTCGACGTAGAAGGGGTCGCGATGCGAGCCCATCTGGCCGCCGAAGCCCCCCGGAATCACGCCGCCGGACCAGTGGATCAGCCGTTCGGGGAGCACGACGGCCGGCGGCAGGTTGTGGCCCCGCGCGGCCATGGCGTCGCCGACCACCGAGGCGATGCAGGGCCAGTCGGTCGATCGCGGCTGGCGGTCGCCGCGGAAGCCGGGGTCGGGCTTGCTCCGCCCCGTGAGCATCAGGTAGTGGCCGAGCGTGTGGTCGTTCGTGCCGTGGGTCAGCGACCGGACGACGGCCCACTTGTCGCTGCGGGCGGCGAGGCCGGGGAGGTGCTCGCAGACCTCGACGCCAGGCGTCCGCGTGGCGATCGGCTTGAATTCGCCGCGGATCCCCTCGGGGGCGTCGGGCTTCATGTCGAAGCTCTCGTGCTGCGCCAGGCCCCCGGAGAGGAAGATGTAGATGCAGGACTTCGCCGTCCCGCCCGTCGCGCCACCCCGGGGCGTCGCCGCACGCAGGGCCTGCAGGTGGTTCATCCCCAGGCCGAGCAGCCCCACCGCCCCCGCCTGGACGGCCGTCCGACGGGTGACGTGCGGGTGCGAGCCCTGATGCGAAACCCTCATCGTGTCGCCTCCAGGCCCGGTCCCCGAGGCGACCTCGCGACGGGCCGGGCGAGCCCTCGTCCGTCCAACGATTGTTGAACAGAGCGCGGTCTCAACGATAACGGCCCGGGGCCGCGTGGGCAACGGGTTCCTTCAGGAGTTGACGGCGAGGCCCGAAGCTTCGAAGACGGCCGTCTGCACCGCGATGTCGTGCTCCGGGGTGAAGTCGATCGGCTTCTCCCCGCGGATGACCCGGGCCATTTCTGCGGCGTCGTCGACGTATCGCGTGTACCGGGGCATGGGGACGTCCTGGTAACCCTTCCGATAGGGATCGCGCGGCTCCGAGAAGGCGAGGCGGACAGAGGGTTCGTCCAGCGGCTGGATGTGGAAGGTCCCCTCCGACCCGCAGACGGTCAGATGCCGCCGCGCAAAGCCCTCAACCTCCAGGGCGGTCGACCGCACCGTGGCCGTCGCGCGGGGATACTCGAAGACGGCGAGCATGTTGTCGAGCAGCGAGTCGCCGGACTTCGAGGAATGCCGAGGATAGGGTGTGATCTTCCCCGGCGCCCCCAGGACCCCCACGACCAGGTCGATGACGTGGCAGCCCAGCTCGAACATGGTCCCGCCGCGATATTCGGCGAATGCGGCGCGGCCGGCGGGCTCGACGACCTTGCTCATGACCGCGTGGACCTCGAAAACCTCGCCCAGCCAGCCGCGTTCCAGGATCTCGCGGAGTAGGACGACGGCGGGGTTATAACGGTACATGTAACCCATCTGCACCCAAAGTTTCTTCTTCGCGGCCGCGTCCAGGATGCGCCTGTACTGAGGCAGCGACTCGCCGGCGGGCTTGTCGAGATGGACGTGCATCCCAGCCGCCACGCAGGCCTCGGCCGCGTCGAGCAGGTCGCGGACCCGCGTCTCGACGAGGACCGCCTGGAGCCCCGGCGTGGCGAGCAGTTGCTCGCGCGTCATCCAGGGGAGATCTCGGAAGGCCTCCTTCGATCGCGCCTGCTCCCGGAGGCGAGCGTCCATCTCGACGACGCCGACGACCTCGTAATCCTCGGATCGTCGATAAACGGCCAGCTTGTCCGCGTGGGCGTGCCCCACGCCGATCTGGCCGATCTTGATGCGAGGCGGCCGCGAGCCGGGGGTGTCCTGGCCTCCTCGCCCCGGATCCCCGAGCATCGAGACGGCGAGCAGCCCACCGGTCGTCCGCAGCATGGAGCGTCGATCCCGTCCGTTCATCGGTCCCCCCCTCGATAGGCTTCGCCTCGTCCGACCGCGGGCCTCATCCCGCGATGATACACGAGCCCGACGGGTCGTGATGCGGTGTTCCGGCGCCCGGCGGCCTCGGGCCTCGCTTGCCTCTCGAAGGGGCTTTAAGCTGATCGTCGAGTCGCCGGAGCATCCGGCCCTCGACGAGGAAGGTCGGGCGGGCGAGGCGAGTCGCCCCCGGACGCCACCACGGCCGGACCGAGGCCATCAGGAGATCGACATGAATCCGACGACGACCAAGGCCGCGGCGCGCTGCCACGGCCCGAATCGGCGGCAAGCCGCCAGCGCCTTGTTGGGCCTCCTCGCCGCCCTCTGCGCGACCTTCCAGCACGCCCGGGCGGCGGACGACGAGGTCGTCGTCTCTGTCTATCAGGGGGTCTGTCGCGAGGGGGATTTCTCGGCGAACCTCGCCACGGCGCGTTCGGTCGTCAAGGAGGCCCTCGACCGCGGCAGCCATTTCGTCGCCATCCCGGAGTGTTTCCTCTCCGGCTACGCGAGCGTCGAGGCGGTCCAGAGCGGCGCCCGGTCGCTCGACGACCCGGAACTCGCCGGGTTCATCGAGGAATCGGCGTCGCACGAGATGGTCGTGCTCGCGGGCCTGGCCCGAAAGGCGAAGGACGGCCTCTACAACAGCGTCCTGGTGATCCATCGCGGCCGCTTGCTCGGCATCTACGACAAGGTGATGCTCACCGGCGGCGACCGCGACGTCCTGGGCTTCAAGGCGGGGACCTCGGTCCCGGTCTTCGCGGCGCACGGCGTCCGCTTCGCCTCGATCATCTGCCACGACAGCTCGTTCCCGCACGTCGCGATGGCGGCGCGACTCCAGGGCGCGCGGCTCCTCTTCTCGCCCCACAACAACGAGATCGCCTCGCGGGCGGCCGACGACCATCGGCGATCGGTCCGGAACACCCACGTCGGCCTGGCCGGGCAACTCAAGATGGTGGTCGCCCGCGCCAACAACGTCAAATCTGATCGGGAGGGCCAGATCGGCTACGGCGACAGCTTCATCCTCGGCCCTCAGGGTGAGCCCCTCGCCGAGGCCGGGCTCTTCAAGACCGGGCTGATCACCGCCCGCATCGACCGCAAATCGCTGAGCGTCGGGTCCGTCTGGGCCGACGACGGCGAGGTCCCGGCGTGGCTGCGGACGCAGATCGCGCGGGGGCTCACCGAGTTCCGAACGCCGACCGACGACGCCGACCTCAAGGGTTGGCTGCAAAACATGGTCGTCCATCATCGCTTCACCCCGCAGGAGGTGGGCGCGGCGACCGGCTTCACGCTCCAGGAAGTCCGCGACGCCCTGCGTCGACTCGGGCTGGAGGGCGCCGCCCCGCCCCCTCGAAAGCCCGGCGATCCCCTGCTCGTCTTGCCGTACCCCGGCGGTCGGCATCCTCGGATCGGCTTCCTGGATGGGGCCGTCATGCCCCAGCGCGAGACGAAGCTGAGCGTGTTCACCCCCTGGGACGACGCGAGCTACGTCGTCGTCGACGTGCCCGAGGCGGTCTTCTCGAACCTGGGTTTGACCTATCTCGCCCACACCCACATCCCCACGATCTGGGACGCCAGGGGGATCGCCCTGCCCCGCCTGGAGTGGCGTCGCGACGAGGATGGGTCGTACCACGGCGAGCGGGCGCTGCCCAACGGCGTCGCCTTCGGGGCCGACGCCGCCCCGTCGCCGGCGGGCGTCCGGATGAGCCTCTGGCTACGGAACGGGACCGGCGAAAGGCTGACCGGCCTGCGGGTCCAGAATTGCGTGATGCTGGCGGGGGCCCGGGGCTTCGCCGACCAATCGAACGCCAACAAGGTCTTCCGCCCCCCCTACGCCGCCGCCCGCTCCGAAGACGGCCGCCGCTGGGTCGTCACCGCCTGGGAGCCCAACCAGCGATGCTGGGGCAACCCGGATTGCCCGTGCCTCCACTCCGACCCCCAGTTCCCCGACTGCGAGCCGGGAGCGACGGTCCGCCTCCGCGGCTGGCTCTCCTTCTACGAGGGCGACGACATCGACGGCGAGCTGAAGCGCCTCGACAAGGCCGGATGGCGGGACTGACGGGCCGAAGGATTCGCCGAGGCGAGGGGAGATGGCATGACGAAACTTCGATTAGTCCGGGGGTGCGTGAAAGCGACGGCGGCGATCTTCCTCCTCGCGGGCGGGGCGGGCGCGACCGAATACCGAGGGCGGGTGGTGGACTCACGGACCGGCGCCCCGCTCGCGTCTCGCGTCTACCTGCAGGCCCCGGACGGCGACTGGCTGTTCGTCGACGCGGCCGACCGGGAGGGGCGAGCCACGCCGTATCGCGAGCAGTGGGTGCCGATGCCGGGCTCGATCGACCGACATACGACCGTCACCGCCCACGAGTTCCGCATCGAGCTGCCGCCCGGCGATTATCGACTCGCGGTGGAGAGAGGCAAGGAGTACCTCCCGCTGGAGCGGGTCGTGCGGATGGGGACCGAACCGCTCGCCGAGATCCTGCCGCTGGAACGCTGGGCCGACATGGCCTCGCGAGGATGGTACTCGGGCGAGACCCACGTCCACCGGAGGCTGGAGGAATTGCCCGACGTGATGCTCGCCGAGGATTTGAACGTGGCGTTCCCCGTCACCTACTGGACCACGACGGCCGACGAGGCCCCGACGACCGCGCCCTCGACGCTCCGCCCCGAGCCGGATCCTCTGGGCCCGAGGCGTGATCCCGGCCCGGATCCGATCGCCGTGGACGCCACGCATGTGATGGTCCCCCGGAACACGGAGTACGAGATCTTCTCCGTGGGCGGCCGTCGCCACGTGCTGGGTGCCCTGTTCCTGCTGAACCACAAGTCGGTGTTCACGGAGCACGCGCCGCCCGTGGCGGCGATCGCCGAGAAGGCCCATCGCGAGCGGGCCTTGCTGGACCTCGACAAGCACAACTGGCCCTGGTCGTTCATGCTCGTGCCGATCGCCGGGGTCGACCTGTTCGAGCTGGCGAACAACAGCGTCTGGCGGGCCCCGTTCGGATTCCGGACGGGCATGGTCCCGCCCCCTCCGTGGATGGAGGTCGAGCAGGACTCCGGCGGGATGACCGAGCGGGGCTGGCTCGACTTCGGCTTCCAGACGTACTACGCGCTGCTGAACTGCGGGTTCCCGTTGCGGCCGACGGCCGGAACGGCCTCGGGCGTCCATCCGGTGCCGCTGGGGCACGGTCGCGTTTACGTCCACCTGGGCGGGCCGTTCCGCGTCGTAGACTGGATCGCGGGCCTCGACGCCGGGCGGAGCTTCGTGACCACCGGGCCGATGCTGCCGACGACGATCGACGGCCGACTCCCCGGCCATCGCTTCCGCCACCCGGACAAGGCCGCGCGGACGTTCCGCGTCGCGGGCGAGGCCCTCAGCGCCCGGCCGATTGAGCGGATCGAGGTGGTCGTCGATGGCGAGGTCCTGCGTCGCGTGGGCCCGGCGAACAATCCCGGCGCGGGCGGGGGCTTCGCGTCGCCTTTCGCCGAGGACGTGACCGTCGAAGGCTCGGCGTGGATCGCGGTCCGCTGCTTCGAAAGCCAGCCCGACGGCCGGGTCCGGTTCGCCCACACCGGCCCGTTCCACGTCGAGATGGCCGGCGAGCCCGTCCGGCCGCGACGCCGAGAGGTCGACTGGTTCATCGCCCGGATGCGCGAGGAGATCGAACGCAACACGGGCGTCCTCGACGAAGCGTCGCTGGCGGAATACACGAGGGCGCTCCAGATCTACGAGCGGATCGCTGAACGGGCGCGGGATTGAGCACCCTGCAGTCCGGAGGGACAACCGAGCTTGCCTCGCTTCCGGGCCCCTGATAGTTTGAGCCTCGGGGAGGGATCCCCGCGCGCCGACTTAGAAAGAACGTTTGCCGAGGCGGAGGGGTGGGACGGAGCCTTGAGCAGCCCAGCGATTCGGAAGGTCATCGTGATCGGCCTGGACGGCCTGGAGCCCAGCCTCGTCGAGCCCATGCTGGCCCGGGGCGAGCTACCCCACCTGGCCCGGCTGGCCGAGGAGGCCGGGCTCGCCCGCGTGGCGACGACCGCCCCCGCCCAGACGCCCGTCGCCTGGTCGACGTTCGCCACCGGCGTCAATCCGGGCGGTCACGGCGTCTTCGACTTCCTCCGCCGCGACCCCAAGACCTACCGGATCGACAGCGGGCTCAACCACTACGAGCAGAAGAACCCCCTGCTCCCCCCGAAGGCCGTCAACCAGCGGCGGGGGACCACCGTGTGGGACCTCCTCTCGGCGGCCGGCGTCCCCTCCACGATCCTGCGCTGTCCTTGCTCGTATCCGCCCGACCGGCTCCGCGGCTCGCTGCTCGCCGGGATGGGCGTGCCGGACCTCCGCGGCGGCTTCGGCACCTCCACCTATTACACGGCCGACCCCGACTCCCGGGCCGGCGAGAGCGAGCACGTCGTCACGCTGGTCGACGACGGTCGAGGCCCGATCGCCACCCGCCTGATCGGCCCGCGCAACCCCAAGACCCGCGCCGACCATCACGCCGAAATCCAGCTGGTCCGGGCCGCCGAGCCGGGCGTGCTGACGATCCGATCGGCGGGCGAGCCCCGCGAGCTGCTCGTCCGCGAGGGCGAATGGAGCGGCTGGCTGAAGGTGAAGTTCAAGCTCGGCCCGCTCCAGTCGGCCCACGGCGTCGTGCGATTCCTGCTGATCCGCCGCGACCCGACGATCGTCCTGTACGCCTCGCCGATCAACTTCGACCCCTCCGCCCCGCTGTTCCCGATCAGCTCCCCCCCCGAGTTCGCCCGCAAGTTGGCCGAGGGCGTAGGACGGTTCCACACCGCCGGGTTCGTCGAGGACCACAACGGCGTCATCAACGAGCGGATCTCCGAGGAGCAGTTCCTCGCCCAGTGCGACGACGCCTGGCGCGAGCGCCGGGCGATGATGGAGCACGAGCTGGGCCGGCTCGATTCGGGGCTGTTCTACTGCCTGTTCGACACGCCCGATCGCGTGCAACACATGCTCTGGCGTTTCCGCGAGCCCGAACACCCGGCGAATCGAGGGCGGCCCGAAGCCCCCGCGCTCGCCGCGGCCATCGAGGACCACTACCGACGCGGCGACGCGGTCGTCGGCCAGACGCTCGACCACGTCGACGACCGCACGCTCCTGATCGTCCTCAGCGACCACGGATTCAGCAGCTTCCAGCGCCAGTTCCACCTGAATTCCTGGCTGCTTCGCGAAGGTCTGCTCGCCCTCAAACCCGGCCTCGCGCCGGGCCAAGCGGCGGGCGAGTTCCTCCATGGGATCGACTGGGAGAACACGCAGGCTTACGCGATGGGCCTGAGCGGCCTGTTCCTCAACCTGCAAGGCCGTGAGGGCCGCGGGATCGTCCGCCCCGAGGACGCAGCCTCGCTCCGCCGCGCGATCGCCGAGAAGCTCGGCGGCGTCCGCGACGACGACCGAGGCCGCGTCGCGGTCCGCTCGGCCCGGCCGCGCGAGTCGGTCTACTCGGGCCCGCACGCCGACGAGGCTCCGGACGTCATCGTCGACTACGCGCCGGGGCATCGGGTCTCCTGGTCGTCGTCGATGGGGGGGGTGGCCGACGGCCCGCTGCACGAGGACAACGTCAAGAAGTGGTCCGGCGACCATTGCATCGACCCGGCCGCGACCCCGGGCGTCCTGCTCATGAATCGGCCCTTCCGTCGCGAGGGTGCGAGCCTGGTCGACCTGGCGCCCACGATCCTCGACGCCTTCGGGGTCGAGAAGGGCCCGCTGATGGAAGGGAGCACGCTGAAGCCATGAAGATCCTGGTCCTCGGCCTCGACTGCGCCGCGCCCGAGATCCTGCTGGGCGACGACCGCCTGGCCACGATCCGGAGCCTGATGGAGGTCGGCTGCCACGGCCGGCTGGAGAGCGTCGTGCCGCCGATCACGGTCCCGGCCTGGATGTGCCTGGCCACAGGTCAGGACCCGGGCTCGCTCGGCGTCTACGGCTTCCGCAACCGGGTGGATCACTCGTACAAAGGGCTGGGGATCGTCGACTCGCGGTCGATCCAGGCCCCGGCGATGTGGGACCAGGTGGCGAAGGAAGGGGGCCGCTCGATCCTCGTCGGCGTGCCCCCCGGCTACCCCCCCCGCCAGGTGGACGGCATCGCCGTCGGCTGCTTCCTCACGCCCGACACGACCAAGGGGACCTACACGCATCCCCCCGAGATCGCGGCGACGATCGAGAAGCTCGTCGGGACGTACCCGGTCGACGCCAAGGGCTTCCGCACCAACGACAAGGAAGCCCTCCGCGACCAGATCCTCGACATGAGCCGGAAGCAATTCACGGTCGTCCGGCACCTGATCGAGAACGAGCCGTGGGACTACTTCCACTTCGTCGAGATCGGGCTGGACCGCATCCACCACGCCTTCTGGCGGTATCACGACCCGGAGCACGTCCTCCACGAGCCCGACAGCCCATTCGCCGCGGTCGTGCGCGACTACTACTTCCACCTCGATGAGGAGATCGCCAAGGTCCTGGACCTCTTGACCGAGGACACGGTGGTCCTGGTCGTCTCGGACCACGGCGCCCGCCGGCTGGACGGCGGCTTCTGCGTCAACGAATGGCTCGTCCGCGAGGGACTGCTCGCCCTCAACGCCTACCCCGAACAGGTCACGCCGCTGTCGAAACAGGACGTCGACTGGTCCCGGACCAAGGTCTGGAGCGAGGGGGGCTACTACGCCCGCGTGTTCCTCAACGTGAAGGGCCGCGAGCCCGAAGGGACCATCGACCCGTCCGACTACGAGGCCTTTCGCAACGAGTTGAAGGCCAAGCTGGAAGCCACGACCGGACCGGACGGCGCGTTGCTCGGCACACTGGTCTTCAAGCCCGAAGAGATCTACCGGAACGTCCGCAACGTGGCGCCCGACCTGATCGTCCACTTCGGCGGCCTGGCCTGGCGGTCGATCGGCGGGGTCGGCTATCCGACGCTCCACGTCCGCGAGAACGACACCGGGCCCGACGACTGCAACCACGCCCAGCACGGCGCGTTCATCCTGGCGAGCCCCCAGCTCCCGCCGTTCGGCGAGATCGAGGGCGCCCGGCTGCTCGACATCGCCCCGACCTTGCTCAACCTCGCCGGCTATCCCCCCCTGCCCGACGCCCACGGCCGCAACCTCCTGGAAGGCCGCACGCCCGCCGACTCGGGAGACGGAGCCGGCGACGGCGAGCCGATGGACGACGACGAGCTGGTCCGCGACCGCCTCCGCGGCCTGGGCTACATCGGCTGAGGCCGCGGCCGGCCGACCTCCCGCCACACCCGACGATCCAGGAAGCCCGAGATGCCCCGACATCCCCGCGTCGCGACCGTCCTCCTCCTCCTTGCCGGACTCGTCGGGGGCCGGCCCGCAATAGGCCAGGAATACGACGTGATCCTGCGCGGCGGGACGGTCTACGACGGTTCGGGCGGCCCCGCCGTAGCGGCCGACGTGGCCGTCTCCGGCGACCGGATCGCGGCCGTCGGCGACCTGCACGGGGCGAGGGCCGGGCGCGAGATCGACGCCCGGGGCCTGGCCGTCGCGCCGGGGTTCATTAATATGTTGAGCTGGGCCCCCAGCTCGCTGCTCGTCGACGGCCGCTCCCAGGGGGACGTCCGCCAGGGGGTCACGCTGGAGGTCTTCGGCGAGGGGGAATCCTGCGGCCCCTACACGCCGGCCTTGAAGGCGGAGGCGGTCCGACAGCAGCGGGACCTGCGATTCGACATCACCTGGGACACGCTCGGCGGATTCCTGGAGACGCTGGAGCGGCGCGGGGTCTCGTGCAACGTGGCCTCGTTCGTGGGGGCGGCCACCGTCCGCTCGTGCGTGGTCGGGCTCGACGACCGCGACCCGACGGTCGAGGAACTGGAACGGATGCGGGTCCTGGTCGACCAGGCCATGTCCGAGGGGGCCCTGGGGGTCGGCTCGGCCCTGATCTACGCCCCGGGCTCGTACGCGAAGACCGACGAGCTGGTCGCGCTTTGCGAGGTCGCCGCCCGTCGCGGCGGGATGTACATCAGCCACATCCGGAGCGAGGGGGACCGGCTGCTCGAGGCGGTCGACGAGTTGATCGCCATCGCTCGCCGCGCGAACATCCCGGCGGAGATCTACCACCTCAAGGCGGCCGGCCGGGCCAACTGGCCGAAGCTCGACGAGGCGCTCGCGAAGGTCGAGGCGGCGCGGGCCGACGGACTCAAGATCACGGCCGACGTCTACCCTTACACCGCGGGGGCCACCGGGCTCGACGCCGCGATGCCGACCTGGGTCCAGGCCGGCGGGCTCGACGCCTGGATCGCCCGGCTCAAGGACCCGGCCACCCGGACCCGGGTCGTCCGCGAGATCGCCGAGCCCGGCGCCGATTGGGAGAGCCTCTACAAGGCCGCCGGCTCGGCCGACCGAGTCCTGCTCGCGGGCTTCAAAAGCGACCGGCTCAAGCCCCTGACCGGCAAAACGCTGGCCGAGGTCGCGGCGGTCCGGGGCGCGTCGCCCGAGGAGACTATCGTCGACCTGGTCGTCGAGGACGGCAGCCGCGTGGACGCCATCTACTTCTTCATCGACGAGGAGAACCTGCGGAAAGAGCTGAGGAAGCCCTGGGTGAGCGTCTGCTCCGACGAGGGCTCGTTCGCGCCCGAGGGGGTGTTCCTCAGGTCCAATCCTCACCCCCGGGCCTACGGCTCGTTCGCCCGCGTGCTGGGCCGGTACGTCCGCGACCAGCGGATCCTGCCGATGGAGGAGGCCGTCCGCCGCCTGACCTCGCTCCCCGCCGAGAACCTCAAGCTCGACCGTCGCGGACGGCTGGCGGAGGGATTCTTCGCCGACGTGGTCGCCTTCGACCCGACCGCGATCGCCGACCTCGCCACCTACGAGGCCCCCCACCAGTACGCCGTCGGCGTGCGGACCGTCCTCGTCAACGGGGCGATCGTCGTCGACGGCGGCGAGCACACCGGTGCGAAGCCCGGCCGCGCCCTCAGGGGCCCCGGATGGAAGCGCGACTGACCACGGATCCGGCCCCGTCACCGCCGAGAACAGGCCGACATGATCCCGAGAGACGCCCCGGAGTTCCCGCTCGACGGCTCGATGATGTTGCCTGCGTCCCCCGCCCATAGGCCCGCCCGACCTGCTCGCGACCGACGCCCCGAATCGGCTTCGTTCGCCAAGGCCCGAAAACGAACCCATCGGCCGCAAATCGTTTTCCATTATATATTTAGACTCATGTTTCGGCTTCTGGAATTGGGTTCGTTCGGCGCGTTTCGCGTACGTTTTCAGAGCCGATGCGTCGGGCGGGATGCGGGCTCGTTCGAATTCGGCGCGATCCTCCAAGATCATCTTGGTCCGCGTTCGACGATCGCCGAGCCGACGGCGGCGCGGGGCCGATCCGCATGGCCAGGATCGGCCGCTTCGACTAGACTCGGCGTCGCGTCCGGCCCGAGGCTGGGCGGAGTCGACGACGACATTCCGTGCCGGCGTTTCGGGCCGGGGCCCCGAGACGACCGTTCCGCGATCGCCCCGCCACCGCCGGGCGGCCTCCTCCCTCGATCCCTCGCGGTCGCGGGGCGTGCCGCGTCGCCGGGGGTTTTCCCAAGGATGGGGAGACGTCCATGAGCACGGGGCCGCTGGGGAGATTGTTGCTCGTCGAGGACGAGAACGTGCTGCGCCGGCTCGTCCACCAGTTCCTCTGCCTCGAGAACTACGAGGTGGAGCCGGTCGAGGACGGACAGGCGGCGGTCGACGCCTATGCGAGCCGGGGGCCGTTCGACGTGATCCTCATGGACCTCAACCTCCCGGTGCTGCCGGGCGTCGAGGCCTGCCGGCGGATCAAGTGGATGAACCCCGCCCAGCCCTTCCTCGTCTGCAGCGCGGCGATCCTGGACCACCACGTCGAGGCCCTGCACGCGATCGGCGTCCGCGAAACCCTCGGGAAGCCTTACCATCCCACGGAGCTGCTGACGCGGATCCGGTCCCTGATGGGGGCCTCGATCCCCTTGCGGGCGGACGCGGCCTCGTCGGTCCGACCGTGGCGGCCGGACGCGGCGGCTTCAGCTCGAGGGCCGTCCGCCTTGTCGGAAGCTCGCGTGTTGGAGTAAGCTGAGTGATCGTGCGCGGTGGGGCGGGACGGACCGTCGCCCATCGCGAGCCACATCGCAAGGCCTGGCCTTGCCGCCTGACACTTTTCGGAAGATGCGAGGGACGGTTTCATGGCTGGGAAACCGCTGAATCGACTGGAACTGCGACGCCAAAGCGAGGCCGCCGAGCCTCTCGACCCGATGGAGGACGAGACCGACGCGGTCGTCGAGGACGCCGACGACGAAGAGGTCGTCGTACGCCCCAAGAAGAAGGCCAAGGCCCCGGCGAAGACCAAGGCCAAGAGCACCCGCGCCGCCAAGCCCGCCGCCCGCATGAAGATCGTCTGGGTGGTCATGAACGACGCCTACAAGGCCGTCGGCACCTTCGAGTACAACCAGCGCGAGGCCGCCGAAGCCCGCGCCGCCGAGCTGACCGCCAAGGGCAAGGGGACGCACTTCATCCAGCGGACCAAGGAAGAGATGCCGGCCGACGCGCCGGGCATCGGCGCCCTGATCCCCCGCCCCGAGGTCGCCCCCTCCCGCGCCAAGGCCGCCGCCAAGGTGGTCAAGGAGGTCGAGGCCGTCGTCGAGGAAGAGATCGAGGAGGATGACGACGACGACGAGGTCGAGGCTGACGTCGAAGACGACGCCGACGACGAAGAGTAATCCGCTCCCGTCCGGCCGTCCCGCCCCCTCCCTTCGCGCACCCGCCTCGACCACGGCCCTCGTGGTCGAGGCCGCACCTTCCGCACGCACGCCCTCCCCTCGCCGACTTCCGCGGGTTCCCGCTCGCATCGGCGGATCGTTCGGGATACGCTGGAGTTCCTCTCCCAGACCGCCCATCCGGCCTCGGCCCCGCGCGCGAGGCTTCGAACGATTCCAACCGAGGAACCCGCCGCGATGCTCTTCTCGTCGGTCCTGATGCTCGGCCTCCTCCCCTCCCTCCCGGCGCAGGCCCCCACGTCCAGGCCGGTCGACGACCTGGCGACGGTCGCCGAGCGGAGCGATTTCAAGGCCACGGCCCGCCACGAGGACGTGGCCGCGCTCGTTCGCAAGCTCGCCGAGGCGTCGCCGAACGTCGTCGCGACGGAGCTGGGCCGCTCGGTCGAGGGTCGCTCCCTCCCCATGCTCCTCATCGCCGATCCCCCCCTGAAGACGCCGGCCCAGGCCGCGGCCTCCGGCAAGCTGATCGTCCTGGCGATCGGCGACATCCACGGCGGCGAGGTCTGCGGCAAGGAAGGGCTCCTCATGCTCGTCCGCGAGCTGGCCGCCGAGCCCCACCCGGAGCTGCTGAAGGACCTGATCCTCGCCGTCGTCCCCCTCTATAACGCCGACGGCAACGAGCGGATCGCCCGGGACAACCGGCCGGGCCAGGTCGGGCCCGAGGAGGGCATGGGCGAGCGAGGCAACGCGCGGGGGCTGGACCTCAACCGCGACTTCATCAAGCTGGAGGCCCCCGAAACCCGCTCGCTTGTCAAGTTCCTCAACGAGTGGAATCCGCACCTTTTCATCGACACCCACACGACCAACGGCTCGCACCACCGCTACACGATCACTTACGACGGCTCTCGGAACCCCGCGGGCGAGCCCTCGCTGATCCAGTACGCGCGGACGAAGCTCTTCCCTTCGCTCACGAAGGCGTTCGAAGAGTCGACGGGGCTGCAGACTTACTACTACGGCAGCTTCGGCGGCGACCACGACCGCTGGGAGAGCTTCCCCGCGTTCGGCCGGTTCGGCACCAACTACGTCGGCCTGCGGAATCGGATCGGCGTCCTGTCGGAAGCCTACGCGTACGCCCCGTACAAGACTCGCGTGCTAGCGACCCGAGACTTCGTCCGCGAGTGCCTGAAGTACGCCTCCGCGAATAAAGATGAGATCAAGAAGCTCCTGGACGACGCTCGAAAGGCGGCGACCGACGACGCGCCGGCGAGTCCGCGTCGCGTCGCCCTCCGCACCAAGGCCCGGCCCCTGGCCGACGCCGAGCCGATCCTGGGCTACGTCGAGAAGGAGGAGGACGGCCGCCGCATCGCCACCGAGGAGCCTCGCGACTATCCCGCGAAAGTCCTGGTCGACTTCGAGGCCGTCGAGTCCGTGGACCGTCCGTTCGCCTACCTCCTGGCCCCGGACCAGTCCGAGATCGCCGCCCTCCTCCAGCGGCACGGGATCGACGTGCAGGAGCTGCGCGAGGATCTCGACCTGGACGTGGAAGTCTACAAGGTGGACGCGGTCGGACGGCCCGAATCGTCGGGCTGGGATCGCCAGGACGTGCTCGAACTCAAGGTCACGCCGAGGTCCGAGGCCCGGCGGATCGCCGCCGGGACGCTCGTGGTGAAGGACGCGCAGCCGCTCGGAGCGCTCGCCGCTTACTTGCTGGAGCCGCGTTCCGAGGACGGGCTCGCCACCTGGAAGCTCTTCCCCGGCCTGAGGTCGGGCGAGGACTTCCCCGTCCTTCGCCTGGCCGGCAAGCCCGACCTGCTGACGGCCCGCGCCCGCGACTACGCGGAGCCCAAGTCGGGCCTGCCGATCCGCCTCGACGAATCGGGGAGGGTGGACGGCAACTTCTCCGGCTCGACCGTAAGCATCGAATGGATCGACGACGAGCACTGGTTGCGGTCGAGCCGCGACGGCGCCTTGAAGGTCGAGGCCCTGACCGGCCGCACGTCGCCGTTCGCGTCGACGGACCAACTCGTCCAGGGGCTCAAGCGCATACCCGGCCTCGATGAGAAGACCGTCGCGGATCTCGCCAAGCGACTGGCCGCGGGCGTCGGCCCAGCCGGACGGTTCGGTCGCGGCCGGATCCAGCTCGATCCGGCGCGGAAGGCGGTGCTGTTCGAGCACGAGCACGACCTGTACCACGTCGCGCTCGACGGCTCGTCGGGCGTACGGCTCACGAGCGCCCCCGGCGACGAGACCGACGCCCAGTTCAGCCCGGACGGCCGCCGCGTGAGCTTCGTCCGCGACTTCGACCTGCACGTCGTCGACGTTGAGGGGGCCGAGCGGGCGCTCACGACCGGCGGCAAGGACGACCTGCGGCGAGGACGGGCCGACTGGGTCTATTTCGAAGAGATCTTCAACCGATCGTGGGCGGCCCACTGGTGGAGCCCGGACTCCCGGCGGATCGCCTTCCTGGAGTTCGACGACGCCGAGGTTGGCTCCTTGACGATGCTCCACGACGAAAAGTCCCCCCGCGAGGTGGAGGTCAATCGCTACCCCCGATCCGGCGAGCCCAACCCTCGCGTGCGGCTCGGCATCGTCCCCGCGCAGGGCGGGCCCGTGCAATGGGCCGACCTGTCGGGCTACTCGGCCGAGGCCTTCCTCATCAGCGGCGTGAGCTGGAAGCCCGACTCGAAGTCCGCGCTCGCCTGCGTCCAGGACCGCGTCCAGACCTGGCTCGACCTGCTGGAAGTGCCCGTCGAGGGGGAGAAGCCACGGGTCCTCTTCCGCGACCGGACCAAGGGGTGGGTCGCCGACCCGACCGCCCCGAGCTTCCTGGACGACGGCTCGTTCCTCTGGTTGAGCGAGCGCGACGGCTGGAAGCACCTCTACCACTACGCGGCCGACGGCTCGCCGAAGGGACGGCTCACGGAGGGGGAGTGGGAGGTCCGCTCGCTCCAGCGGGTCGACGGCGCGACCGGCGAGGTGACGTTCCTCGGCACCAAGGACGCTTCCACGTCCAGCCAGCTCTACAAGGTCCGGCCGGGGGCGCCCGTCGAGCGGATCACCTCGGGCCTGGGGAGCTACCAGACGACGCACAGCCCCGACGGCCGCCATTTCGTCGCGACCTGGTCCGACCTCTCGACCCCCTCGCGGGCGAAGCTCCACGCCGCCGACGGCTCGGTCGTGCGGACGGTGGACTCGAACCCGGTCCACAAGATCCGGGAGCACCGGTTCGGGCCTCGCGAGCGGTTCCAGATCCCGGCCCGCGACGGTTTCCCGCTGGAGGCCGAGCTGATCCTCCCGCCCGACCTGGACCCGAACGTCAAGCATCCGGTCTGGTTCACGACCTACGGCGGTCCCCACACGCCGGTCGTCAACGACACCTGGGCGAACGGCCGCGTCTGGGACCAGGGGCTCGCCTCGGAGGGATTCGTGGTCTTCCGCATCGACCCCCGTCCCGCCAGCGGCAAGGGGGCGGCCTCGGCCTGGACCGCCTACCGAAAGCTGGGGCTCCAGGAGTTGGAAGACATCAAGGATGCGATCGCCTGGCTCAAGCAGAAGCCTTACGTCGACGGGACGCGGATCGGGATGACCGGCCACAGCTACGGCGGCTACATGACCGCCTTCGCGATGACCCACTCCGACCTGTTCGCCTGCGGGATCGCCGGGGCCCCGGTCACCGACTGGCACGACTACGACTCGATCTACACCGAACGCCTGATGGGCCTGCCGCAGGACAATCCCGAGGGCTACAAGAACTCGTCGGTGGTCGAGGCGGCGAAGAATCTCAGCGGAAGGCTGCTCATCGTCCATGGCGCGGTCGACGACAACGTCTCGGTGCGGAACACCATGCGGCTCGTCGAGGCCCTTCAGGACGCCGGGAAGGATTTCGAGCTGATGATCTACCCCGGCTCGCGGCACGGGATCGCGAGCGGCCACTACGGCAAGCTGATGATCGACTTCATCCGCCGCAACCTGGCGACCGCCAGGCCCGCCCCGCCCTCCGCCCCGACGTCCGGGGCGGCGCCGGCCTCGATCTTCGCCCATCCTTGATCGAGCGGACGCGGCTCGCGGGAACGACGAACGGCCGGCTGGGGCGAGCCCAGCCGGCCGTGTCGATCTCGCATCCGGGTCGTCGTTCAGGCCGACTCAGTAGGCGAAGATGCCGAACGGATACGGGGTGAAGAACGGCCGGGTGTAGTTCTTCTTGAAGTCCAGCCACCAGATGCCGTCGTCCCAGCGGAGAGTGACCGCCCGCCAGTCGAGGGGGACTTCCGGGTAGGGGTAGAAGGGGCCGATGTTCGGCCAGGCCTGCCAGGGGTAGGCCGTGGGGTAGCCGACGGCCGAGAAGTTCCCCGGAGGGGCGTAGCTGGGCCAGGCGTAGTTGGGCTGGTTCTGCACCACGCCGCCCGCGGCGCCGCCGGCGGGGCCTTCGGGCAGGGGGCTGCCGTCGTAGACGGGCCCGCCGGCGACGGGGCCGCCGACCATGCCGCCCATGCCTTCATTCACGCCGATCGGGGCGCCGCCGACGGGGCCGCCGCCGACCATGCCGCCGTGCCCCATGTGGCCGCCCATGGCGACCTGCTGCGGCACGTACTGGGCCGGGCGGACCGACCGGTCGCCGACCTGGATCTTGTCGACCACCCCCGTCACCCCGGCGACCCGCTGGGCGCGAGAGAGGGCCTCGGACTTGATCTCGGGGCTGCCGGCGACGCCGGAGAGCGTCACCAGGCCGCCCTGGGCTTCGATCTCGATCCGGGTGGAGGCCAGCGTCCGGCTGGTCCGCAGCGCTCCGGCGACCGAGTCGGCGACGACCTGGTTCGGATTGGTCGCCTGGCCCATCGCCATCGGGGCCGTCGCGGCCAGGAGACCGAGCACGGCTGAAATCCGTTTCAGTCCAACCATTGTGGGCAAGTCCTTCTCCCGCATGGATCCGACTCGACCTAAAGAAGGCGAACGGCGAGCGGGGCGTCGTTCGGGTCGGTGATCAATCCTTCGTGACGGTCTGCCGACGGCTCGAGGGATGGCGCACGAGGACGGGGGACCCCCGTCGTCGCGGACCATACGCCGAGACGAGACGGATCGAAGGACCGGCGGAACAAGGTGGGAGTCGGTGAGGGGGAGTCAGGATACGCCAGTCCGTCGATTCAGAACCTGATTCGCCGGAACTATGGCGCACGCTTTCGGGGTCGTCAAACGACCGCCAAAAAAAAAACGGGGCCGCGTGGCCCCGAGAGTTTCAAATTGTTGGCCTTTAAGCCTTTAGGGATGACCAAAAAACCAGAGGATCACGCCGCCTCGGGTTCGACGAGGGGACGCATGGGGTAAACGGCACCGGTATTGCTGTTTCCGATCGTCATGCCGATCAGGAGGAGCGTCATGGTCCCGCCGGCGAAGAGGGCGAACTCCGAGTCATGGCGACCGCAGAGGGCTCCCGAGATCCCGAGCCCGAACAGGGCTAGGATCAGACCGAACCGCCCCAGGCCGGACCAGCTCGATCCGTGCGGGGTCAGGCGGTGCAGGCAGAGGCACATGACCCCGCAGGTCTGGAAGAACATCACGAGCATCTCGAACACGCCGCAGAAGTTGAGATGAGAGATGGACATGGCCTGACAGGCTCCTTCCTTGGTTCCTGTTTCGGGTCGTCGGAGATGTGGCGGACTTTGCCGGATGAGATGATTCGGCGAAGTTTGCGTCCTGCCCTAGAGCACGCCGCGTACCAAAAGCCTCCGACGGCCGATTCCGTGCGAGAACGCCGGGGTGCAAGTCGGAAACTTGAGGAAAAAACGGCCCGGCGTCGAGATTCTCGACGCGGGCCTTGGCGTTTTTACAAGCGTTGCCGCTCGAAGCTTGCAGAAAGCTCCATATCAGGCTGCCGGGATCGTTTCAGCGTCGCTGGGTGGCACCGCGATTACTCGGGCTCTTGAACTCGGTGGGGCTGGAGATGTCCAGGACTCCCCAGCCCTTCTTCTCCTTGCGGACGGTGACGGTCCGCTGCAGCCAGCCTCCGTCGTCGAGCGTCTTCCGGATGGTCACGCCGAGGCGCCCGGTGCTCTTCACCTGATTGTCGCCGGCGTCGACGTAGCCGTCGAGCTTCGTGGCGAGGTCGTCCAGTTCCGTCTCGGAAATGCTCTCGTCGATGATGCGGGCGAAGAGTTCGCGATACTTGCCCCCCTCCTGATCGCTGTTGGCCCGCAAGGCGGTCGCCTCGGAGAGTCGGCCGCGATCCTTGTTCTTGATGGCGTGGAGGAACGCCTTGACCGCACCGTGGGCGGAGTTGGTGTCGCCGGGGTCGTTCGAACCCGCCGCGCCGCCGAGGCCGAGTCCTCCGGGGATGCCCGACGAGCCGTCCTCGCCGCCCCGGAAGCCGGGGCCTCGCGCGCCCATCTCGCCGCCGGGGCCGCCGGGGCCTCCCGGGAACCCCGGAGGCGTCATCAGGTCGCCGGCGCCCGGTTCCGGCGCGATCTCGCCCGCGGGTGCGGGGGCGGTGGCCCCGGGCGCGGGGGCCGATTCGGCCGGGGCGGCCGCGCCGGTGGCCATCGCCAGGAGCTCGGCCGTATCGGACTTGACGGCTCCGGCCGCGGCGTCCGGCGTCGGCGGGGCGGCGGCCACGGGCGCGGGCGCTTCTCCCGGCGCCGACGCGGCGGGGCCGGCGGGGGGCGTCGGGGCGGGGGCGGGAGCGGCCGCGACGGCGGCCGCCGCATCCTCGGGCGGTGCCGGTTCGGCGGGCGCGGCCTCCGCCTCGTCGGCCGCGGCCAGGTCTTCCGCGGACGGCTCGGGGACGTCGCCCCCGCCGCAGCCCGCCAGCCCCAAGGCCAGCACCCCCGAGAGTCCGAGGCCGTACAGCCAGGCGTTCCAAGGTCTCATGGCGTCCCGCCCTCCCCTTCGCGTCGATTTCCCGGCCGGGCGTCGAGTCGCGGCCCGGCCGCGATCCCCGCCCGTCCCCTGCCCCGAAATGCGGCCGAAGCCACGCTCGATTATGATCTCCCGCGGGGCCGCCGAAAAGGGGGCGACCCCCAATCTCCACGCCCGGCCCCGATCGTCCCGGATTTTCGACATGTCTTCATGCCGAGATCCTTTGACCCGTCCCCCCCGCCCCTTGCCTGTCCGACGGGCGCGGGCTAGACTGGAGTCGCGCCTCCTAGAGTCATCGTGCGCCGCCTCGACCCGAGAACCAACGCCATGAGCCCACAACAACGCACCATCCTTCTGGTCGACGACGACCACGAGATCGTCGAGTCGATGCGCACGATCCTGGAGAACCGGGGCTATCGCATCCTCGTCGCCCGAGACGGGAATTCCGGCCTGATGGTGGCCGAACGCGAGAACCCCGACCTGCTCATCCTCGACATGATGATGCCCAAGAAGAGCGGCTTCCTCGTCCTGGAGAAGCTCCGCAGCCGCCCCGGCGGCCTGATCCCCACCATCATGATCACCGGCAACGAGGGGAGCCGCCACCGCGCCTACGCCGAGATGCTGGGCGTGCGCGACTACATCCGCAAGCCGTTCGCGATGGAGAAGCTCGTGCGATCCATCGACAAGGTCCTCGGCGTCGCCCCGCGCACCGCCGGCGGCTTCGACGACGAGGTCTGACCCGCCCGGCCGTCCTGGCCGACGGCTCAGGGGATCTCCCACCCCAACTCCGCGAGGATGCCGACCAGGGCCAGCAGCGGCATGCCGGTGATCGCGGAATGGTCGCCCGACTCGATCCGCTCGAACAGGGCGACGCCCCCCTGCTCCAGCTTGTAGCTCCCCGCGCAGTCGAGCGGGGCGTCCCGAGCCACGTAACGCTCGATCGCCTCGCGGTCGAGCCTCCGCATCGTCAGCCGCGTGACGTCGGTATGGGCGAACCGGCGACCGGGGGCGATCACGACCATCGCCGTGATCAGCTCGTGGACCCGGCCCGACATCGCGGCGAGCTGGTCCACCGCCCGGTCGGCGTCGCCCGGCTTCCCGAGGATCCGGCCGTCGAGCGAGACGAGCTGGTCGCAGCCGATGACGACGGCGGTCGGCTCCGCTTCCGCCACGCTCTCGGCCTTGCGGCGGGCGAGCGTCTCGGCCAGGGCTCGGGGCGCAAGCCCCGCCCCCGCCAGGCTGGACTCGTCGAACGGCGGGGCGACGGCGAGGAAGGCGACACCCAGCCGCTCCAGCAAGGTGCGGCGATAGGGCGACGTGCTCGCCAGGATCAGGTCGGGCGTTCGGCTTCCGGTCATCTCGCGGCCCCCGCCCCGGTTCAGATCCGCAGGACTTCGACCAGTTCCCGGGGCGGGACGATGTAGCCGAAGTAGAAGTCGCCGAAGAGGGCGTATTTGGCGGAGCTTTCGTCGAACCGCATCGTGTAGACGATGTCTTTCAGGAAGAGCGGGTTGCGCGCCCAGAGGGTGACGCCCCACTCCCAGTCGTCCAGGCCGGTCGACGCGGTGATCACCTGGCTGACCTTGCCGGCGTAGGCCATACCGGATCGGCCGTGCTGGGCCATCAGCTCGGACCGCTGCTCGAAAGGCAGCAGATACCAGTTCTGCTCGCCCTGGCGCATCTTGCTCATCGGGTAGAAGCAGAAGCAGGGCCAGTCGGGGAACTCGGGATAGAGCCGATGCTGGTTCATCGGGCCGAGGCGCTCGGAGTACGAGGCCACCTTGGCCTGGAACATCGGGGACTCGGGGTCGAGCTTCTCGCGGTCGCGGAGGATCGCGGCGTACTGCTCGGCGTCGGGGACGTATTCCGAGACCTCGGTGATCGAGTAGAACGAGTACGACGGGGTGAGCGCCGGTCCCAGGAGCGAGGCGGCGAGCGCCGTCTGCACGCCGTGGATCGCCTTCAGGTCGGTGCCGGCCAGCATGACCCCGAAGTCGGCCTTGTGCCCGGGGACGGCGAAGCACTGGAGCTGCTCGACGCCCTCGGGCTTCGTGCCGAGGATCGCGACGAACTCCTCGCGGGCGCGGTCGAGTTCGTCCGGCTCCACGTCGAGGATGGCGTCCCGGTCGACGTGGTAGAAGAGGTGGAGGAAGTGCCACCCGGTCTCCGGGACGAGCGAGGCCGGGACCTGCCGGGGCGACGGCCTACGCCCGGGGCGCCCGGCGTCGGGGCTGGGCTCGGCGGTCTCGGCGGGGCTGGTCTCGGGCGTCTCCTGGGTCATGGCCGGTCCCTTGCGGTTCGCGTCTCGTCGTCGGGTCCAGACGGCGATTGTAGGCCGCGTCGGCCCCGCCCGGCAAGGCGGCCCCGCGGCGCTCAGGACTTCGACGCGGAGCGGACCGAGGACTTCTTCGGCTCCGGCGGGTGACAATGGTCGCACGGGGAGAGCCCCTTGGCGGCGGCGTCTTCGGGCCTGTCGATGGCGAAGCGGTTCGCAGGGGCCATCATCTTGACGTCGTCGCAAGTCGCCAGGTGATAGCGCTTGCCCTTCAAGTTGCCCACCAGGCCGTCGGCGTCGACGGCCGCCCTCCGGGCGGACGGCTTCGGTGGGGCGAAAGGGTTCGCGGGAGTGGGTGTGGCGGCCTCGACCTCGGCCGAGAGATCGACGAGGCCGATCGGCGCGGCCGTCGGGCGGTCGCCGGCCGGGCGCGCCGCAAGGTAGCCGACGAGCAGTCCGAGCGACGTCAGCGCCGCGCCCGCGACGAGCGCGAGGCCGGTCGGCTTACGACGAGCCTTCTCCGCGGGCCGCTCCTGGGTGCGGAGCCAGGCGTCCAGCTCGTCGGCGAGGGCGCGGGCGGTCGGGTAGCGATCCTCGGGCCTGGCGGCGGTCGCCTTCTTGCAGATCTGGACGAGGCCGGCGGGCACGGCGACGTCGACGTCGGCCCAGTCCTCGGCGGGGGGGGCGTCGTTCGCCCGGGCGGGCCCGTTCGGCGGGGTCCGGATGGTCGTGGCCGAGTGCGGCCGGCGGCCGGCCAGGGCCTCGAAGAGGACCACGCCCAGGCTGAAGACGTCGCTGCGCTCGTCGACCTGCCGGCTGTGGCCGAGGGCCTGTTCGGGGCTCATGTAGGCCGGGGTGCCGATCACGGCCCCGTCGCGGGTGAGGCTGGAGTCGAGGTCGGCGCGGCGGGCCAGGCCGAAGTCGATGAGGCGGGGCCGCATGAGGTCGTCGATCAGGATGTTGGCCGGCTTGATGTCGCGGTGGACGACGCCGTGCTTGTGGGCGTAGTCGACCGCGTCGGCGAGGTCGCGGATCAACTTCGCGGCGGGGAGGGGCTCGATCGGCTGATGGTCGAAGAACCACCAGAGCGGCCGGCCGCTGACGTACTGGTAGGCGACCCAGCAACGGCCCCTGTCGAAGCCGGAATCGTACACCGCGACGATGTTCGGGTGGTCGAGCCGGGCGGCGGCCCGAGCCTCGCGGAAGAACCGCTCCATCACGCGGTCGCTGGGGTTGGCCTGGCGGAGGACCTTGAGGGCCACGTCGCGGTCGAGTCGGGGGTCGTAGGCCAGGAAGACCTCGCCGAAGCCGCCGTCGCCGAGCCGGTCCCGGAGCTGAAACCGATTGAGGACGCCCAACGACCCCCGGGTCCAGGTCGCGATCCATTCGGAAGTCGCTTCGCGGTCCATCCTCGCGCCCTCGGTCACGTCGGTGGCGGCGTCCTGCTCTTGCGTTGGCCCGCTACTCAGTCCCAGCCGACTGTCCAACGCCTGACCGCAGTACGGGCAGGAGCCGCTCGGCGGGGTCTCGACGTCCTCGTCGATCTCGACGCTCCGCAAGCATCCCCGGCAGACGATCCGAACCGGAGGCTTCATTTCCCGGACTCCTTGGAACTCGGCTCGGGATCGCTCGAAGAACCGCGCGAGGCGTCCCCGCCCGTCGAGGGCGCGAGCGGCGGCTCGGCCGCCAACTCTCCGGGATAAAACCTAAGCGATCGCCCTGAGAAGGCGAACTGCTCGGGAGAAATGCCTGGCCGGGTTCATCCTCACGACGCCGAACGCGAATCGAGCTAAGGTGTTGGATCAAGGCCGGTCGGCGTCGCCGCCGTCCCCAAGGGAGGAGCGTTCGCCCGCGGGCTCGTCGTCGGTGGCCGCGGGGGCCGTCGCGAAAAGCCGACGGTCGGTGGTGGGCGGGCCACGCCATCGTTGCTCGCATGCCACGCATTCTAGATTCGTGGCACCCAGGCATCATGTGACGCCCTCATCCCAAAAAATGCGGATTCGGCTCCTGAAGGCGCAATAGAAAGAGCCGTCGCCCCTCGCGTGCAGCGGGGGACGACGGCTCGTGGGGGTCGGACGCGGTCGCGTCGGCGTCGGTCAGGGGCTCATGGAGGCCCCGGTCGACGGATTGACGGGCAGCACGGCCGGCGGGGCGTCGATGGCCGGGGGCCCGGCGCACCGGCGGAGGTGGTCCTTGTCGATGTAGACGACCTCGACCTTGTGGTCGACGTGGTTGAACGGGATCGGGTAGTCGGCCCAGTACAACTCGTCGTAGTACACCGTGCACTTGTAGTGGCAGTGGACGAGCTGGCAAGGTCCGGCGAGGGGATAGACCCGGCAGGGGTCGATCTTCTCGCCGATCTTCTCGATCAGGAACCGGACGTTGTTCCGCTGGGTCTCGTAGAAGACCGGCGAGCCGTTCTTGAACTTGGGCACCTTGTCCCAGACCTCCTCCTCGCTCGGGGGGTCGAGGCAGGCGGCGGGGGCGAAGTCGCCCGGGATCGGGTCGAGGATCGGCACCCGGCCCTCGGTCTCCTCGCGGGCCATGTCGGCCTCGAGGCGCTGCGACTGCGACGCGAAGATCGGCCAGGCGAACGACCAACCGGTCGGGTGCAGCGGCGAGATGTTGCGGAAGACGTACGACAGGCCGCAGCCGACGTGCGTGGTGCAGAGTGCGGCCGTGATGGCACCCATGGCGAGGCCGCGAACCCAGCGCGGGGTCTTATGGCTCAGGTGCCGCGCGGATCGGAACATGGTCTTATCCCCTCCTTGGGAACGTGCGCGAACACGCCGACGGGCGTTCCAGCCTCGCCGACCTACTGCGCCGGGATCGCTATCCTGTTCGAGCGGAGACGACCGATCGTTCCGGCGACTTCCTCATCGCGACCGGTCCATGTGGACTAGTTATCGTTCGCGGGCCGCATGGTCTGTTAGGAATTTCCGGATTCGCCCGGCGGATTCCCTCGACCTCTCCAACCCGCAGTCGATCGACCGTCTCACGTCACACAGTCCGGATCATCGGCCTTTTCGGCCCGGGAACTTAGGTCGTTCCGCCGGGGGCCGCGAAGGCCGCTCAGGCCTTCCCAAGCCGGAGGGCCTCGACGATCGCGTCGGCGTCGTAGACGCAGCCGCCCCAGACTCCGCCCGAGACCTCCTGGAGGGCCGCCCAGAGCCGGACGTCGTCGGGCAGGTCCGGGTCGGGCGACAGCAGCGGGTGGGGCGTGCGATCGGCCAGGATCCGGGCCCCCTCCTCCGCCCCCACGTCCTCCCCCTCGGCTCCGACCAGGTCCACGGAGCCTTCGAGCCGGACGCGATCCACGACGATTCGGATCAGGTCGCCGTCGCGGACCTTGCCCAATGGGCCCCCGGCCAGGGCCTCGGGGCTGATGTGGCCGACGCAGGCCCCGGTCGAGACTCCCGAGAACCGGGCGTCGGTCAGGACGGCCACCTCCTTGCCGAACGGCAGGTGCTTCAGGGCGGAGGTGATCTGATAGATCTCCTCCATCCCGGCCCCCACCGGCCCCCGGCCGACGAGCACCACCACGTCGCCGGCGCGGACGGGGATCGAGGCCTGGCCCTTGATCGCCGCGACGGCGTCGTGCTCGCGGGTGAAGACCCTCGCGGGGCCGAGCTTGCGGTAGACGCCGTCCGGATCGACCACGGCCGGGTCGATGGCCGTGCTCTTGATCACCGACCCGTGCGGCGCCAGGTTGCCGCGCGGGAAGGTGACCGTACTGGTCAAGCCGCGCTCTTTCGCCTGAGAGGGGCTCATGATGACGTCGTCGGGGTCCACCCCGTCCTCCCGATGCAGCCGCTCGCGCGAGCGCTTCCGCCGATCGCAGGCCTCCCACCAGTCGAGCAGTCGGCCGAGGGTCGTCCCCGAGACGGTGAGGACCGACTCGTCGAGCAGGCCGAGGCCCCGAAGATGCAGCATGACCTCCGGGACGCCCCCCGCGAGGAAGGCCCGGACGGTCGGGTGGTGGCTCGGGCCGTTGGGCAGGACGCTGACGAGGCGAGGGACGCGGGTGTTGATCTCGTGCCAGTCGCCGACGTCCGGCCGCCGCAGGCCCGCCGCGTGGGCGATCGCCGGGACGTGCAGGAGCAGGTTGGTCGAGCCGCCGAACGCCGCGTGCACGATCATGGCGTTGCGGATCGAAGCGTCGGTGAGGACGTGGCGCGAGGTCGTCGCATGACGTGCCAACTCAACGAGCGCGCGGGCCGAGCGTCGGGCCATGTCGCGCCAGACCGGCTGGCCTGAAGGCGCGAGGGCCGAATGCGGCAGCGACATCCCGAGCGCCTCGCCGACGACCTGGGCGGTGGCGGCGGTCCCCAAAAACTGGCAGCCGCCGCCGGGGCTGGCGCAGGCGCGACAACCCATGTCGGCGGCGGTTTGCAGGTCGATCTCGCCGTGGGCGTAGCGGGCCCCGATCGTCTGGATCTTCCCCGCGTCCTCGCCCGATCGCGGCGGCAGCGTGACGCCCCCAGGGACGAGCACGGACGGCAGCCGCGGCATCCCGGCCAGCGCCAGCATCATCGCCGGCAGGCCCTTGTCGCAGGTGGCCACGCCGAGCACCCCCTTGCGCAGGGGGAGCGAGCGGATCAGCCGGCGGAAGACCACGGCGGCGTCATTGCGGTACGGGAGGCTGTCCATCATCCCCGTGGTCCCCTGCGAGCGGCCGTCGCAGGGGTCCGAAACCATCGCCGCGAACGGCACCGCCCCCAGCCGCTTCAGCTCCTCGGCCGCCTCTTTGACCAGGAGGCCGATCTCCCAGTGGCCGGTGTGGTAGCCGAGCGCGATCGGCGAGCCGTCCTCGGCGCGGAGCCCGCCCTGGGTGCTGAGGATCAGATAGGGGTCGCGGGCGGTCTCGGACGGCGCCCAGCCCATCCCGGCGTTCTGCGAGAGGCCGAAGAGGTCGCCGGAGGGCCAGAGTCGGAGCATCTCGTCGGTCAGCGGGAGCGCACCCTGGGGCCCGTCGGAGGCCGTGGCGACCCCGTCCCAGTCGACGTCCGGCGACTCGACGACCTGTTTCCAGTCCGGGTTTTCCGACGACGTTTCGATCGACATAACCGCGTCCTCTGACGGGGGAGGTTTTCCGCGCGGGGCGCGCCTCGTCCCATCATGGCCTGGCGACGCGAGCCGTCACAACCCTGGGATTTGGCCGGAACGGTCCCTTGTTTGCAGGTTTCAATCGACGTGGTTCAGCCGAACCGCCCCCGGCCCTACGGTCGGGCCCTTGATCCATCACCGGAGGAGGAGGAACCATGGAGCGACGCGAAGTCCTGAGCCTGTTGGGCGTCGGCGCGGCCGGCGCGATGCTGAGCGGGACCGTCCGGGCGGGCGATGACGACAAGGACCACAAGGGCCATCATCACCCCGACCACGAGGACATGAAAGCGCATCACGAGCACATGAAGACGATGGGCGAGTGCGCCATCATCTGCAACATGACCGCCGCCCACTGCCTGAAAGAGGCCGTGAAGGAGGACTGCAAGCAGCGCGAGATGCACGCCAAGGCCGCGGCGATGACGAACGATTGCCAGACCTTCTGCGTCCAGGCCGTCACCCTGATGGCCCGCCACAGCCCGCTCGCCCCGCATGCGCACAAGGCCTGCGCCGATGCCTGCCGCGATTGCGCCGAGGCCTGTTCCCAGGGCGATGACGAGATGATGAAGAAGTGCGCCGAGATCTGCCGCGAGTGCGAGAAGGCCTGCCGCGCCTGCTGCGAGGCCGCCTGATCCGCGTTCCGCCGCGTCGCCCGCCAGACCCGCTCGATCAGAGCAGCTCCCGGGGCGGCGCGGCCCCGTCGACCAGCCGCAGCGGCCGCCCGTCGGGGGTCTCATACGTGTGCTTGGGATCGATCCCCAGCTTCGTATAAAGCACGTGCGCCAGGTCCGCCGGCGTGACAGGCTTCTCGATCGGCGAGTCCCCCTTGGCGTCGGTCCGTCCCAGGACCAGGCCGGCCGGGATCCCCGCGCCGGCGAGGAGCACGCTGTTGGCCCGACCGTGGTGGTCGCGGCCGGCGTTGGGGTTGATCTTCGGCGTCCGGCCGAATTCCCCCATCATGACGACGAGGGTGTCGTCCAGCAGCCCGCGTTCCGCCAGGTCGACGACCAGGGCGGCGAGCCCTTGATCGAGGGCCGGGGCCAGCGAGTCCCGGATCGTCGGGAAGTTCTGCGCGTGGGTGTCCCAGCCCAGCGGACCGGGGCCCCGGTCGTTGACCGTGACGAATGCGACGCCGGCCTCCACGAGGCGACGCGCCAGGAGGCACGACTGGCCGAACGTGTTCCGTCCGTAGCGATCGCGGACCTCGGGCTTCTCGTCCGCCATCCGGAAGGCGGCCTGAGCGGCGTCCGAGGTCATCAGGGTGTAGGCGCGATCCGAAAACTGGTCGCGACTCCGCGTGAGGGGCGTCGGCGGGACGTCGCGGGCGAAGTCGTCGAGGCTCTTGACCATCGAGCGACGCCGGAGCAGCCGTTCGAGCGTCAGCCGATCCGGCGGCGCGAGGTTGCTCACGCGGAACCCGTCCTGATTGGGATCGCCCGAGACGCCGAACGGGTCGTACGCCGGGGACAGGTAGCCGCTCATCGACGAGGAAGGCGGGTCGGGGATCGCGACGTAGCGGGGCAACAGACCCGCGCTCGCCTCTCGCCACTTCGCCACGACGCTGCCGTAGCTCGGGTAGACCTGCGCCGGCGCGGGCCGATACCCCGTCAAGAGGTGGTGCGAGGCCCGGTCGTGGTCGGCCTCGGGCGACGTCATGCTCCGGATCAGGGTGACGCGGTCGAGGACCTTCGCCAGGTTCGGCAGGACCTCGCTGACCTGGACGCCGGGGATCGTCGTGGCGATCGGGTTGAACTCGCCCCGGACGTCGGCGGGCGCGTCGGGCTTGGGGTCGAACGTGTCGATGTGCGACGCGCCCCCCGCCAGCCAGATCAGGATGCAGTTCTTCGCGCCGGCCGCGCCCGCTCCGGGAGCGGCGAGGGAGCGGAGGCGAAGCCCGTCCTCCAGGCCGAGGCCGAGGAAGCCGAGCGCGCCGGCCTTGAGGATCGCGCGCCGCGAAGGGCCCGAGCAGGTGATGGGTCGCGTCCTGGGCGTCATGGCCGGCCTCCCCGCGGGGATGTTCGATGGATCAGTGGTTGAACGCGAATTCTCGGGAGTTCAGCAGGGCCCAGAAGAGATCCTCGGCCGCTTCCCGGAGCGAGGCTGCCTGTTCCAGCTCGGTCGACCAGTGCGAGGACTCCTCGGCGGTCGGCGGTCGGCAGAGCGTGCGGTAGTAGAGGTTCTCCACCAGCTCCGCCGGCTCCAGATCCAACTCCAGCGCCGATGCCAGGTAGCCGTTGAGGCTCTCCACCTTGCTCTCGATCACGTCGCCGCCGATCAGGAGCAGCGATTGTTTGAGGCTGAGAGGGGGAGTCTGGACCGAGGCGCAGGTCGTCGTCCGGGGGCATCGGCCGAAGGCGTCGAGGATCGGGCTTTGCACGCCCGGGTCGGTCACGCGGATGGCCCGACGCGTCGGCGAGGCTCCCGGGAATCGGTTCGGCACGTCGGTCGCCTGCGCCAGGGCGTCGGCCATCTGGTGCGCGGAGAGGGGCCGGGGCGTCTGGTGCGAGAACCATCGGCCGTCCTTCTCGTTTCCGGGGACGGGGGCCGAGGACAGGCCGTAGGCCTGCGAGGTCGCCACCGTGCGGATCAGGTCCCGGAGGTCGAACTTCGTCGCGACGAACCGCGCGGCCAGGGCGTCGAGCAACTCGGGATGGACCGGCGGATTCGATCGGCTCATGTCGTCGGGCGGGTCGACGATCCCCCGGCCGAAGAGCTGCGCCCAGACCCAGTTGGCCGTGGCCCGAGCGAAGAACGGATTCTCCGGCGCGGTGATCCAGCCCGCGAGCGCGACGCGGGCGTCTTCGCCCTCGGCGATCGTCGTCGGCCGGCCGTCGAGCAGGCGGGGCGCGGCCGGTTCGCCGGTGCGGAGATGCTTCACCACGCCCTGGGGATCGACCCGGACGTCGGCCCGGCCGGCCATCATCATGCCGCCCATCCCGGGCCCCGATCGCGTCACCCGGGCGAAGAAGCCGGCGAGGCCGTAGTAGTCGTCCTGCGTCCAGACGTCGAACGGATGGTCGTGGCACTGGGCGCAGCGCATCCGAAGGCCCAGGAATCTCTGGGCGGTCTGCTCGGCGGCGACGGTGGGCTCCAACGCGTCGACCGCGTAATTCACCGGCCCGCCCGTTTCCACGTCGTTCGGATCTCCCAGGGCGGTCAACAGGGTGCGAACGACCACGTCCCAGGGGGCGTTCTCGGCCAGCCGGGCGTCGAGCCACTCCTGGTAACGGTAAGCCCCGTTCCCCTGCCTCGCCGCGCTGATCTGGAGCAGGTCGCCGAACTTGATCCGCCAGAATTGGACGAACTCGGGTCGGTCCAGGAGCCGATCCACGAGCGTCGCCCGCTTCTCCGGGTCGGGGTCGGCGAGGAACCGGCGGATCTCCTCGGGCGAGGGGGGCCCGCCAGTCAGGTCGAGGGTGATCCGCCGCAGGAACGCGGCGTCGCTCGCCGGCGGGCTGGGCGGGACCTTGAGGGCTTCCAACCTCCGGAGAAGCTGGTCGTCGATGAGATTCGACCTGGGCAGGGCCGCGAAATCGAACGCCAGTTGGGGATTGACCGGGGTCGAGAGCCGGACGGTCTCCACCCGGGTCCCGTAACGGACGACGAGATCGGCCTCGCCCCGACGCAGCAGCTCGGCGCGGCCGAGATCGTCGACGACGGCGGTGGAGTCGTCGAGCGACTTGTAGACGGCCTGGCGGGTGGCGTCGCGGCGACGGCCGTCGGCGTACTCGGCGAGGACCCGGAGCTGGCGGACGCCCGGCCCCGGCATCATCGCCGAGCCCGGCTCGATCACCAGCCTTGCGAGCGCCGCGGGAGCCTCGCCGAGCGTCCGGGGGGCCCCGGCGCGGATCCAGGCGACGAGCGTCTCGTAGTCGGACGAGCCGACCGCCAGCCGCCGACCGCCGCCGTGGGGGGCCTCGCCGGTCGCCTTCAGGACGACGAGGCTGCGTTCGGCGTCGAACGGCGAGATCCGCCGCCCGGCGACGTCGCGTGCCAGCGCGATGTGATCGCCGTCGGGGTCGTAGCCGAACAGCGAGAGATGGAAGCCGTTCTGGCCGTCGGCCTTGCCATGGCAGGCGCCGGTGTTGCAGCCGGCCTTGGTCAAGATCGGCTCGACGTCGCGGGCGAAGTCCCAGAAGCGGCGGCCGTCGCGGGGCTCGACGACGACGTGCGCCCGCCCTTCCACCCCGCCGGCCGAGGCGACGACCTCGACCGTCCCGGCGGCGATGGGGCGGACGTATCCGGCGTCCACCGAGGCGATCCCCGCCGGTTCGACCCTCCAGGACGGTTCGCCGACCGGTCCTTCGGGCCCGTTCCGGGTCGCCAGGAGTTGCACCCCCGGGGCGTCGGCCGCTATCGTGAAGGTCGTCGGGTCGATCGTGATCGTCCGCGGCGCGGGGGCGGATTCGGCCCCGACGGCTCGCGGAGCGACCGGAGGCGGCGACGGTGCGGCGGTCTCGACGACCGTCGGCGTCGATCGTCCGCAACCGGCGTGGGCGGCCAGCACGCAGGTCGCTATCATGGAACCGACCCGGCGGCGGGGCATGGGGCTGGTCTCCTTCTCCCGTCGCGAACCGAGACTCGACGTCCATTTGACAAACGTCGGATGGATTGTATCGTACGCGAGCTTCACGGCAAACGAAAAAATCCGAGGACGCGGCCCGGCGAGACCGGCGGGACGCGAGGGGAAAACGAACCATGGGCAAGGGCGACAGGCGCAGCAAGCGGGGCAAGACCTTCCGGGGCACGTTCGGCAAGAAGCGGCTCAAGGCCGAGACGGTGAAGAAGGCCAAGGCGGCGGCGGCCGCCGGCGCGGTCGCCGCCGAGCCGGCCACGGCGGAGGCCTGAGTCGGACCGATCGCGACGTCCGGACGCGGGGGCCCCCTCGCTTCCGGACGCCTTTTTCCGACGCGCGTCCTCGCCGGCCCGGTTCGGGTTGCGTGCGGTCCGCGATTTTGTTCCAGTCGAAGGAGACAGGGACGGCAACCAGGACGACGATCGAGGATCACGAGTCATGGCCAAGTTGCGCTTGCTCAAGACCGGACACGGCGACCTGACCCTCGCCGAGTGGGACAAGCAGCGGCCGGAGACCATCGAGGCCGCCGCCGCCCAGTTCGCGGAACACGTCACCCCCGGCCGCATGGCCTTCCGGCTCGACGGGCCCGGCCAGACCCGCCTCATCAAGCAGTTCGACGCCGCGGCGCCCGAGATCCTCATCGTCCCCGCCGTCCAGGGCGGCTGAGGGCCCCGCCGCGATGATCCGCACCGGCTATCTCCGCTGGGAGATCGACGTCGACGACGTCCACTGCCCGACCGACCCCTACTCGCGCGAGGTCGTCTTCCTCGCCCGGCCCACCCACCGGGTCGTCCGCGTGCGGACCACCAACCACGCCGACGCCGCCGCGCGCTTCGTCCGCGGCGAGGCCGCCTACGACAGCGTCCTCAAGACGCTCGACTCCAAGCGGGGGGAGGTCGACCTGACCATCCCCGACGTCGGCCCGCGACGCTTCCGCTACTCCGAGTCCGACCGGATGAAGATGCTCCGGTACTGGATGGAGAAGCTCCAGCGCGAGGCCGCGACCTTCGCCCATGAGGTCGTCGCAACGGCCTCCTCATTCACCCAGCTGGTGATCGCTAGCCAGGCCCTGCGCTCGGGCTACGCCAAGCTCGTCGAGAACGAGATCTTCCGCGTCATCGAGGGCAAGAGCCAGTCCCAGCCGACCTCGGAGGAGCCGATCCGCATCGACGCCGCCGATTATCAGCAGGGCGTCCCCGAGCTGGTGGCCGCCGAGCTGGTGCGCGACGTGGTCGAACCGAAGGAGTTCCACGAGTTCTGCCAGTTCGACTGCCTGACCGTTCGCAACGGCGACAAGTACTACCGCATCCCCCGCCGCCCCCACGGCCTGATCGAGGTGTGGGACGCCCAGACGAAGGCCGCGATCTGCCGACTCTGCGTCGTCTTTCAGGATCCGGGCATGCCCCCCTCGGATGAGGTGGTCATGAAGTACCTCCTCGCCAAACATCAGCCCGACCAGCTCTGGCAGACCGGAGTCCGCTTCGCCGCACCCAAGGGCCGGTTCGAGGTCACTCCCCCGAGGCGATGGTCCGTCGACTATTGACCGACCGGACGCCTTCGAAACGAAAACGCGTGGGGAAGCTTCCCCACGCGCCGAGATATCGAAACGACCACCGGGCGTCGGAACTCAACGCACGGTCTTCTCGGACTCCCGCGAGGCCTGCGGGGATGGGCTCGCGGCCGGCGCCGGAGCCGGCACCGGGACGGGAGCCGGGGCGGTCGTCGGGACGAGGACCTGACGGGTCACCGGAACCTGTCGGGCGACGTGCTGCTGCTGCATCGTGTAGGTCGTAACCGGGACCGTGTAGGGGACCGGGACGCAGACCTGGCGGGTGACGTTCTCGGTCACTTGCTTCTGCTGGGTCGTGTAGGTCGTCACGGGGACCGTGTAAGGGACCTGCGTCGCGACCTGGCGGGTGACGTTCTCGGTCACCTGCTTCGACTGCTGCTGATACGTCGTCACCGGCACGGTGAACGGGACCTGAGTCGCGAACTGCCGGGTGACGTTCTCGGTGACCTGCTTCGTCTGCTGCTGATAGGTCGTCACTGGGACGGTGAACGGCACCTGCGTCGCGACCTGCCGGGTGACGTTCTCCGTCACTTGCTTCGACTGCTGCTGGTACACCGTCACGGGGACGGTGACCGGGACCCTGACGGCGTACTGCTGCGTCGTCTCCTCGGTGACCTGCTTGTAGCGGGTGGTGGGGACGGTCTGGGTGCGCTGCTCGGTCGTGTAGACGGTCGTCGTGACCGGCACCGTCTCGCTGACCTGGGAGGCCTGCATGGTGGTCACCGGGACCTGGGTCGTGCGGACTTCCTGCGTCGGCGCGTTCTCGGTGACGCTGACGGGGACCATTTCGGTCGCCGTGGTGGGGACCTGGACGACGTTCTGGACCGGGACGGACCTGGTGCGGGTCTGGGCGACGTAGGTCGTCTCCGGGATCAGCCGGACGACCGGCTTGGAAACGTAGACGTGCTCGGTGGTGTAGGCGACCCGGCAGTCGCCGGAGATCGCGACGGGCGAGGCGAGGGCGCCGGCGAACAGGCCCGCGGACCCTCGGCCGCCGCAGTGGCCGCAGCCCCCGCCGAGGCTCAGGCGATGGCCGCACTTGTGCCCGCAGCCGTGCCCCCCTCCGATCGCCGCCCCGACCGCGTTGCCGCAGGGGTCGACGGCCGGGGACGAGGTGTAGACCGGGACGGTCCGGCACTCATAGCCCCCCTGCTCCTCGACGACCTGGCGGTTGACCGTCACCGGGACGTTCTCGGTGTAGGTCTGGTCGACGTAGCTGGTCTCGACCCGCGACGTCATGACCGTTTTGGTCTGGGGCTGGAGGATCGTCTTCGTGACCGGCTTCATCACGGTCACGAATTCCTGCCGAGCCTGCATCGTCGTGACCGGGTTGTAGACGGTCTTGGTCACGGTCTGGTTGACGGTCTGCTGCTTCGGGATGCTGACCGTATAGGTCTGCTGCACGTCCACGACCTCGGCCACCGTGCGCACGACCGGGACGGTCCGCGTGCGGTACTCGATCTTGTACTGAGTCTGATTGACCGTCACCGGGATGTTCTCGGTCACCGTGCGCGTGACCGGGACGGTCTCGGTGCGGTACTCCGTCTTGTACTGTGTCTGGTTGGTCGTGACCGGGACGCTCTCCACCACCGTGCGGGTGACGGGCACCGTCTCGGTTCGATACTCGGTGCGATACTGGGTCTGGTTGGTCGTGACCGGGACGCTCTCCACCACCGTCCGGGTGACGGGGACGGTCTCGGTGCGGTACTCGGTCTTGTACCGGGTCTCATTCGTCGTGACCGGGACGGTCTCGCAGATGGTCCGCGTGACGGGGACCGTCTCGGTGCGGTACTCGGTCTTGTACCGGGTCTCATTGGTCGTGACCGGCACCTGGACGCACTGGACGTCGTAGACGGTCTCGTAGGTGACCTGGGACTGCGGGGTCAGGACCGTCGTGGTCGCGGTGGCGACCGGGGCGGGGCCCTGGGCCGAAGCGTTCGGCCCGTCGTCGGCCTTCGCCGCGTGGGCCGAGGCCAGCCCCAGGATCAGTCCCGCCGCGCACGCGCGTCGGAACAAGGCTCGATCGGTTCTCATGCTGTCGTCTCCCGATGCGAAATGGAGGATGAGCGAGTCCCTTCGCCGCCGCGTAGGCCAGGGCACCCCTCCAGGTCCCCGATGACTCCCGAAATCTCGAACCTCGCAGGATCGTCAGATTTCCCAGAACTCGCAGACTTAGCAACATACGCGCCGAATGGTCGCTTGACCACAACCTAGTCCCTACGACCGACAGAGTCTCTTCTTATGCTGACGGAGCGAGGGCGTCCGGTCATGCCGATCGTGGCCACGGCGACCAGGAGGGGTCGATGCGGGCCGCGACGAGGACCCCCCGGTTTGCCGGCGTCGGGTTGAGGCGGAGGCAGATTTGCCGTAACATGAGCCGGTCTACGCGGGTGGGACGGTTCTCGAGCGGCCGGTGGGGCCGGAGGGGTCGCGTGAAGCCCGCCGGTTCCGATCCCCATCGTCGAAGCTCGCGAGCGTCGTCATCCATGTCTAAAACCGAGCATGAACGAGAGCGCAACCTGGCCGTCTTCATCGACCTGGAAAACCTGGCGATGGGGTTCCAGAGCCAGCGCAAGGTCAAGTTCGACGTGCAGAAGGTGCTCGAACGGCTGGTCGAGAAGGGCAAGCTGATCGTCAAGAAGTCGTACGCCGATTGGAGCCGGTACCCCAACTACACGGCCCCGTTCCACGAGTCGGCGATCGAGCTGATCGAGATCCCCAAGCGTTCGCAGACGGGCAAGAACTCGGCCGACATCCGCCTGGTCGTCGACGCCATGGACCTGGCCTGGAGCAAGCCCCACGTCGACACATTCGTGATCGTCTCGGGCGACTCGGACTTCTCGCCGCTGGTCTCCAAGCTCAAGGAGAACGGCAAGCACGTCATCGGCCTGGGGATGAAGGGGTCGACCTCGGAGCTGCTCCGCGACAACTGCGACGAGTTCATCTACTACGAGGACCTCGAGCGTCAGGAGCAGAACGAGCAGCAGCTCGCGATCGACCTGAACGCCTACCTCCCGGCCAACCTGAACGAGAAGCAGCGCGAGGTCTTCAGCCTGCTGGTCGAGGCCTGCTCGGCCCTCCGTCGCGAGAATCACGAGGTCCTCTACGCCTCGATGATCAAGGACACGATGAAGCGGAAGATGCCCTCGTTCGACGAGAGCTATTTCGGCTACCGCAGCTTCACCCACCTGCTGGAAGACGCCGACAACCTGGAGCTGGTGGACATCGAGCGCAACCCCAAAAGCGGCACCTACATGGTGACCCGCGTCAGCGGCGAGGGCGCGGCCGACGCCGGGCGTTCCACCGAGGTCGGGACGGCCCGACCTTCGGGCCCCCACCGCGGCCGGGGCGGGCGACACGGCTCGAATCGCTGATCGGCCCGGGAATTCCGCGGCCGACCCACGCGAGATCCTGGAAATCCTCGCCACTCGATCGTCATCCTGCATGAGAGGGAACGCAACGCCCCCCGGGCGACTCGTGTCGCCCGACGGCGGCCCTTCCCGATCTCCTGTTACGGTTCCGAGTCGAGTCGTCAGCGAGGATCAACATGTCGAGAATTCACCGAGGGCTGGCGGCCGCGGCCGCCGCCGTGATGGGCGTCGGGGGTACGGCCGCGGGGGTCGAGGCGAAGCCGGCGGCCCCCCCGTCTGAAGACGTCGTCGCGGCCGTCTCGCGGTTCACCGTCGACCTCTACAAGGCGGTCGCGATCGGCGGCGTAAACGTCTTCGCCTCGCCTCTGAACGTCGCCACGGCCGTCGAGATGACCGCCGCCGGGGCGAAGGGCGAGACGGCCGAGCAGATCGCCCGGACGCTCCACCTCGACGGCCTCGGCGAGGCCGCGCACGACGGGCTCGGCACCCTGGTCGACTCGGTGCGAGGGGCGATCCAGCCCGCCCCCGGCGGCGAGGACGACGGCAAATCGCCCGGCCTCTGGACCGCCAACGCCGGCTGGTTCGACGAGCGGGAGGAGATCCTGCCCGGGTTCGTCGACCGCCTCGAACGGTCTTATCACGCCAAGCCCCACCGGGTCGACTTCGCCCGCTCGCCCGACGCCGCCCGCGAGACGATCAACCAGTGGGTCGCCGATCAAACCCGCGACAAGATCCGCGACCTGCTCAAGCCCGAGCACGTCCGGCCCGGGACCTCGTTCATCCTCACGAGCGCCATCTACTTCAAGGGCCTCTGGACCTTCCCGTTCCGAGCCGAGGCGACGACCGACGAGACCTTCCAGGCTTCGAGCGGCCCCGTCCCCGTGAAGATGATGAATCAGACCGCGCCCCGACTTCCCTACTATGAGGACGACGAGGTGCAGGCGGCGTCGCTCCCCTACAAGGACGGGTCGCTGGCGATGCTGGTCGTGCTGCCGCGCAAGCCCGACGGCCTGGCCGAGCTGGAGGCGTCCCTCACCGCCGAAAAGATCGCGGCGTGGGGCGCGGGGGTGCGTCCCGGCCGCGTCAAGCTGAGTCTCCCTCGCTTCCGATCGACGGCCGAGTTCGATTTGAAGGAGGCGCTCTCGAAGCTCGGGATGCCGGCGGCCTTCGACCCGGCCCGGGCCGATTTCTCCGGGATCACCGGCGACCGGGGCGTCTACCTGTCGGCCGTCGTTCACAAGGCGTTCGTGGAGGTGGAGGAGACGGGGACCGAGGCCGCCGCCGCGACCGCGGTCGTCGGCGTCCGGAGCGCGGCAGTCGCGCCTTCGCGGGAGATCGTCTTCCGAGCCGACCGGCCGTTCCTCTACCTCATCCGCGACACGAACACGGGCGCGTGCCTGTTCATCGGCCGGATGAGCCGTCCCTGATCGACGTGGGGCCGGGGGCGCTGCGACCGGACATCGACGCAGCGATCCGGACCGTCTCGGACTGGATCGCCACCGTGTCGTTGATGTCCCGGGCGTAGCCCCCGGCCATGGCCGTCGCCACCGGCAGGCCGGCCTCGCGGCAGGCCTCGAAGACCAGGCGGTCGCGCGCGGCCAGGCCCTCGCGACTGAGCTTCATCCGGCCCAGGCGATCGCCGGCGTAAGGGTCGGAACCCGCCAGATAGATGGCCAGCTCGGCCTCGGATACCTCGATCGCCGTCTCCAGCGCCGGTTCGAGGGCGGCGAGATAGGCGTCGTCTCCGGTCCCGTCCTCAAGCTCGACGTCGAGCCGGCTCCTCTGCTTGCGGAGCGGATAGTTCCGCGCGCCGTGGATGGAGAACGTGTACACCTCCGGGTCGTCGGCGAAGATCGACGCGGTGCCGTCCCCCTGGTGGACGTCGCAGTCGATCACGAGGACGCGACGGCACAGGCGCTCGGCCTGCATGGCTCGGGCGGCGACGGCCGCGTCGTTGAAGACGCAGTAGCCCGCCCCGTGGTCGCGGAAGGCGTGGTGGGTGCCCCCGGCCAGGTTGAAGGCGACGCAGAGGCCGTCTGGCCGGGCGTCCCATCGCGCGAGCTCCCCCAGCACGGAGCGGGCCGCCTCGACCGTCGCCCCGCACGAACGGAGCGAACGCTCGACCAACTCTTGCGACCAGGGTAGGCCCATCTCGCGGACCTCCGACTCCGACAGCCGGCCCTCCACGACCCGCTCGTAATAGGCGGGGTCGTGGACCCGCAGGATCTCTTCGCGTGAGCACGCGGCGGGGACGTGCATCCGCTCCGGCGACACGATCCCCTCGTCGAGGATCCGACGCCGCAGCAGGGCGTACTTCGCGGCCGGGAACGAGTGGGTCGCGGGGAGCGGGAGCGCGAACTGATCCGTGTAGAAGACGTCCATCTCGGCCCCCGCCGTCGCGCCGTCGCAGTCGTCAGCGGCCGTTCTTCGCGAGCTGTTCCCTGGCGGCCTCGTAGACCCGGTCGACCGTGAAGCCGAACTGCGTCAGGAGGTCCTTCAGCGGGGCCGAGGCCCCGAACGACTTCATGCCGATCGTCGCGCCCTTGCGGCCGACGTACTTCGCCCAGCCGAAGGTCGACGCCTGCTCGACCGAGACGCGGGCGTCCACGTCGGGGGGCAGGACCTCGTCCTGGTAGGCCTCGTCCTGCTCCTCGAACAGCTCCCAGCTCGGCATGCTGACGACCCGGGCCTTGACCCCTTCGGCCTTGAGCTTCTCGAAGGCCCCGACGCAGAGCGAGACCTCGCTGCCGGTGCCGATCAGGATCACGTCGGGCTTGCCGTCGGCCGCGTCGGCCAGGACGTAAGCCCCCCTGGCGAGCCCGGAGGCCGGCGCGTACTTCTCGCGGTCGAGCGTGGGGATCGCCTGGCGCGTCATCACCAGGGCGACCGGCTTGTTGCGGAACGGGATGATCGTCCGCCAGGCCTCGACTACCTCGTTGGCGTCACAGGGGCGGACGACGACCAGGCCCGGGATCGCGCGGAGCGACGGCAGCTGCTCGATGGGCTGGTGCGTCGGCCCGTCCTCGCCCACGCCGATCGAGTCGTGCGTGAAGACGTAGATGACGGGGAGTTCCATGATCGCGGCCAGGCGGATCGGGGCCCGCCCGTAGTCGCTGAAGATCAGGAAGCCGGAGCCGTAAGGGCGGACCTTGACCGTCGACATGCCGTTGAGGATCGCCCCCATGGCGTGCTCGCGGATGCCGAAGTGGAAGTTCCGGCCGCCGTAGTTCCCGGCCTCGAACGAGCTGGCGTCCTTGATCAGCGTCTTGGTCGACGGCGCGAGGTCGGCCGCGCCTCCCATGAGCCAGGGCAGATTCTTGGCGACGGCGTTGAGCACCTTGCCCGACGACTCCCGCGAGGCGACGCCCTTGGGGTCGGCCGTGAACGTGGGGAGGTCCTTGTCCCAGCCGTCGGGGAGCTGGCGGTGCTGGATCCGGGAAAGCTCGTCGGCCAGCTCGGGATGCTTCGCCTTGTAGGCGTCGATCTTCCGGAACCAGGCGTCGCGAAGCTCCTTGCCGCGGGTGCCCATGCCGCTGCGGAAGTGCTCGTAGACGCCGTCGGGGACGAGGAACTTGGCGTCCTCGGGCCAGCCGTAGAACTTCTTGGTGAGGCGGATCTCGTCGTCGCCCAAGGGCTCGCCGTGGGCCCCGCTGGTGTCCTGCTTGTTGGGCGACCCCCAGGCGATGTGGCTGTCGACGATGATCAGCGTCGGCCGGTCGTTGCAGTGGAGGAAGGCGTCGTAGGCCCGCTCCAGAAGCTGCAGGTCGTTGGCGTCGCCGACGCGGACGACGTTCCAGCCGTAGGCCATGAACCGCTCGGCGGCGTCGTCGCCGTAGGTGAGCTCGGTGCTCCCCTCGATGGTGATCCGGTTGTCGTCGTAGATCCAGCAGAGATTCGAGAGCTTCAGGTGGCCGGCGATCGAGGCGGCCTCGTGGGAGATCCCCTCCATCATGTCGCCGTCCGAGCAGATGGCGTACACGTTGAAGTCGATCAGGTCCTCGAACCCGGGCTGATTGTAGCGAGCCCCCAGCCAGCGCTGGGCGATCGCCATGCCGACGGAGTTCGCCACGCCCTGGCCGAGCGGGCCGGTGGTCGTCTCGACGCCCGAGGTCAGGCGGTACTCGGGATGTCCGGGGGTCGAGCTTTCGTGCTGGCGGAAGTTCTTGATGTCGTCGAGCGAGACCGAGGGCCTGCCGAGCGTCTCGTACTTCTCGTCCACGGCCTGGACTTCGGCCAGGTGGAGGAGCGAGTAGAGAAGCATCGAGGCGTGGCCCGCCGACAGGACGAAGCGGTCGCGGTTGGGCCAGACCGGGTCGGACGGATCGTAGCGCAGGTGCTTCTGCCAGAGGAGATAGGCCACGGGCGCGAGGGCCATCGGAGTGCCGGGATGGCCCGAGTTGGCCTTCTGGACGGCGTCCATCGCGAGCGTGCGGATCGTATCGATGCACGTCTTATCCATCGGGTCGTCGACGGCGCTGACGGGCTGCTTCAGGTTGGCGGGGGAAGACATGCCTCGGGAGACTCCTACATGCTCCGCGGCCGACGCGCGACGGAGACGCTTCTCGGATCGATTCGTACAGTCCCCCATAGACTAAAGTCCCCGGGCGGGTGGCACAATGGACGTTCGCGACGGCCGGCCGCCGGCCCGCAATACTCGCGAGGATCCGACGAACCCTCTCCTGACGTCGGGCCGCCCGCGACTCGCGGCCGAGATCCCCTGCCTCGAAACAGAGTGGAGACCTCATGACAGCGGCGATTGCGATCCGAGGGGCCACCAAGCGATTCGGGAGCGTCACGGCGGTCGACCGCCTCGACCTGACCGTGCCGCGGGGCTCGCTCTACGGCTTCATCGGCCCCAACGGGTCGGGCAAGACCACCACCCTGCGGATGATCATGCACATCATCCTCCCCGACGAGGGGGAGATCGAGGTCCTGGGCGTCCGCGACACCCGCGCGGCCCACGACCGAGTCAGCTACCTCCCCGAGGAGCGAGGCCTCTACAAGCGGATGACCGTCCGCCGACTGCTCCGCTACTTCGGCTCCCTGAAGGGCGCCCGCCAGCCCGACCTGGATCGCGACATCGTCCATTGGCTGGAAGTCATGCGTCTTCCCGAATGGATCGACAAGCGCGTCGACGCGCTGTCGAAGGGCATGGCGCAGAAGATCCAGTTCATCGCGTCGGTCCTGAACCGGCCCGAGTTGCTGATCCTCGACGAGCCGTTCTCCGGGCTCGACCCGGTCAACGCCGAGGTGCTGACCGACGCGGTGCTGGAGCTTCGCAAGGCGGGGACCACGGTGGTCTTCTCGACCCACGACATGGCCGTCGCCGAGCGGCTCTGCGACCGGATCTTCATGATCTACAAGGGGCAGAAGGTTCTCGACGGGACCCTCGACGAGATCCAGGCGCGCTACGGCTTCGACACGATCCGCGTCGCGTCCGACGCCGGCCTCGACGCCTTCGACGGCCTCGGCGGGATCCACGAGGTCCACGACCGGGGCAACTTCCAGGAGGTCCGCTTCCAGGGCGATCCCCAGGACCTCCTGCGGACCTTGATCGACCGCACCCGGATCACCCGGTTCGAGATCACGCGGCCCTCGCTGCACGACGTCTTCGTCCGCATCGCCGACCCCCAAGAGGAATCCAGCCTGGAGGCGCCGATCCATGCCGCTTGACCTTCACAAGATCGGGGTGGTCGCGGGCGCGGAGTTCTCCTCGTCGGTCCGCACCAAATCGTTCCTGATCAGCCTGCTGGCGCTCCCGCTCATCATGGGAGGGTCTGTCCTTCTCCAAGTTTTCATGGGGTCGCAGGTCGACACGAAGCCGCGACGGTTCGTCGTGATCGACGACGCCCAGGCGTTCGCCCCGACGATCGCGAAGGCCGTCGAGGGCTACAACTCCCAGCTCGACGCCGCCGGCGGCAAGGCCTCGCTGCCTCGGTTCCTGCTGGAGCCGGTGCCGACCGCCGAGGCAGACGCGGCCGCTCGGGCGCTCGCGCTCTCGGATCGGGTCCGCAAGGGGGAGCTGGACGCCTACGTCGAGATCGTCCCCGGCGGCGAAGGCCCCGAGGCCGCTCCGAAGATCCAGTACCACTCCAACAACCCCAACGACGACCTCCTCCGGCGATGGGTGACGGAGACGGTCAACGCCGAGGTGCGGGCGCGTCGGTTCCGCACGGCGGGGATCGACCAGGCGGTGGCCGAGCGCCTGAGCCGGCCGGTCGCGACCGAGAACCTCCAGCTCGCCGAGCGCAACGACGCCGGCGCGGTGCGCAAGGTTGACCCGGTCCGGACGATGGCGCTCCCGGCGGTCCTCCTGTTCACCGTGTTCCTGGTCGTGATGACGAGCGGGCCGCAGCTCCTGAACAGCGTGATCGAGGAGAAGATGAGCCGGATCAGCGAGGTCCTGCTCGGCTCGGTCTCCCCGTTCGACCTGATGATGGGCAAACTTCTGGGGAACGCGGGCGTGGCGATGCTCCTGGCCAGCCTCTACCTGGGCGCCGGCTACGGCGTGGCGGTCTACCACGGCTACGGCGACGTGATCTCGCCCGGCCTGCTGGCGGCTTTGGTCGGCTTCCTCTTCCTCGCCGTCTTGCTATACGGCTCGCTCTACATGGCCATCGGCGCGGCGTGCAACGACCTGAAGGACGCGCAGTCGCTGATGTGGCCGGTGATGGTGCTCTCGATGCTCCCCGTCTTCACCTGGACGGCGGTGCTCAAGAACCCCGCGAGCCCCATGTCCGTCGGCATGTCCCTCTTCCCGCCGGCGACGCCGTTCCTCATGCTGATGCGGATGGCGATGCAGCCCGCCCCGCCCGCCTGGCAGGTGATCCTCGGCGTCGTCCTGGCGACCGCCACCGCCCTCTTCTGCGTCTGGGCCGGCGGCCGGATCTTCCGGACGGGCCTGTTGATGCAAGGCAAGACCCCGACCCTCACCGAGATGGCGAAGTGGGCGGTGAAAGGTTGAGGCGGGGAGCCCGGTCGATGCCGACTCGTCGACCGGGCCCCGCCGCTTTCGCCCGAAGCTCGAACAGGACGACGGACGTTGCGAATGAAGCTCCCCGACTTCACCGAGCATTTCCGGCGTGAGGAGGTGAAGCCGCTTCGCTTCCGCTCGCGTCCCGACGGGAACTACAAGCACGAGGTGCACTACCTGTCGGGCTATCTCCACGACGCGCGCTTCACCGCGGCGTCGGTCGTCCGTCGCGGCCAGACGCTCCGCGTCGATTTCGATCGCGACTGCTGGGAACTCGGCCTCGTCCGACGCCCCGCCAGCTCGGAACTCTACATCGCGAAGAGTCGCTTCACGATCGCCCCGGTCGCCGACCTTCGCTGGGATATCGACGATCCTGCGACCCTGACGCGGGAACTCTGGGTCGAGAACATCTACCTCGGACCGGACCACTGGGAGGTGCCGGGTGCCAGCGAACTCGTCCTCTCCGCGCCGCACGGCGGCTGGCGGATGCGGATCGAGATCGACGACGATGTCGCCGACATCCGCCTTCGGGATTTGGAGAAGCCCTACCTCTACTCGTCCAGACAGGGTTGAAATCGCCTGTCGAGAGTTCGGACCAGGACCAGGGACCGGCGGCACCCATCGGATGATCCCTGCCGGTCGACGGGGCCCAATACGAGGATGAGTTATGGAGTATGGCGAGTACCGGTATAACCAGTGGATCGAAGCCGCCCGTCTTGGCGACGTCGCCGCAGTCGCCGCATTCCTCGAGCAGGGGATCGACGTCAACTGGGAGGACGGAGCCGCCCACACGGCGTTGAGGAGAGCCGTACGATGGGGCCGAATCGACGTCGTCCGTCTCTTGCTGGACCGGGGCGCGGACCCGAATGTGGCGAACAGAGAAGGTTACTCGGCGACGACCGACGCGATAGTCGCCGCGTGGAGCGGACACGGCGAGATGCTGCCGCTCCTGATCGCGGCCGGGGGCCGACGCCAGACGCTCCCGGACGCGGTCTGGTCGGGCGACGTCGAACTCGCCTGTACGTTGCTCGATGCGGGGGCCGACGTCGACACGGGAAAGGGGTGGACGTATCACGGGACGATGATCCAAGTCGCCTGCCTCCGTGGCGACCTCGCGATGGTCGACCTGTTCCTGGACCGGGGTGCCGACGCCGATGAGGAGAGTGACATCTGGGAACGTCCCCTGACGACGGCCGCGAAGCAGGGCCACCTGGAACTCGTCCGGCGGCTCCTGGATTACGGCGCGGACATCGACGTCGTCGACACATACGGCCTGAGCGCCCTGTCTCATGCGAGCGTCAGGGGCGATCGGCCCTTGTATGATCTGCTGACCGCGAGAGGAGCCAAGATCCGGATGTTCGACGCCCTGAATGAGGGCGACCTGATCTTGTTCGAGAGTCTGCTCGACGAGAAATTGAAAGAGCTGGCAAAAGACGACGGACACGTCGATCATATCAAGCGTTGGTGTGGACCCCGCCTGGCGGCCTTCGCGGCGGAGGAAGGCAACGTCGCGGTCCTCCGGATGGCGCTCGATCGCGGGGCCGCTTTCTCTCACGATCACGATGACGTCTCACCGCTCGCGCTGGCCGCGAAGGGTGGACATATCGACGCGATGGAGTTGCTCTTGTCGCGCGGCGACGATCCGAATCGCCCTGCCTCTGAGGGCCGCACTCCGCTGGCCCTGGCCTTGAAGGAAGGTCGGGACGAGGCCGTCGCCCTGCTGAGACGCGGGGGGGCGGTGGTCTGACGCAGAAGTTGAATCGAAACCGGCCGCGCTTCCGGGAGGGGAAACGCGGCCGGTGGGTTCGTCCTCGGGGCGTCCTCGCTCAGGAGTTCTGCGAGGATTCCAGCAGGCGGGCGAGCTTCTGGAAGTCGGAGCCCTGCTCGATGAAGCGGACGACGGTGACGAGGGTCTCGGGGTCGATCAGGTTCTCGAACGGGACGAAGTTGAGTTCGAGCTGGCCGGCGGTGGAGATCATGACGCCGTCGTACTGGTTCTCGACCAGGGCGCGGACGGCGCCGACGCCGAGCTGGCTGCCGAGCATGACGTCGAAGGCGTGCGGCAGGGCGCAGCGGGACTCGTAGCCGAGCTGGACGGGGGTGATCCGCCGTTTCTTGCCGGTCCGCTTGGTGTACGCCTTCTCGACCAGGTTGTTGATCAGCCGGGCCATGTTGGTGGCCGCCAGCGACAGGTGGCCGTGCTCGTCGAACTTGGCGCCTTCGAGGTTGGCGCTCGGCAGGTACGAGGCGATGCCCTCGGCCAGGACGACGACGCCGTACTCCTTGCCGACCTCCTCGCGGTCGATCATCAGGTCGACGATCTTCCCAACGAAGGTGTCGATGTTCATGATCTTGCGGACGGTCGACACGCCCGTCTTGGGGTCGGTGACGGTCTCCTCGGTCATGAGGTCGCCGACCATGTCCTCGACGCTCATCACGAGGCTGGCCTCGCTGGCGATGGCGGCCCCGTAGGCGAGCCAGCCGGCGCTCCGGCCCATGCACTCGGCGATGAAGTAGCCGCGGGTGGCCTCGCCGTCGGCCAGGAGGTTCCGGATCTCCTCGGCCAGGGTCTCGACGGCCGTGAAGTAGCCGAAGGTGAAGTCGATGCCGCGGTAGTCGTTGTCGATCGTCTTGGGGACGTGGACGACCGAGATCCGCTTGGCGTCGTCCGGCAGCGTCTGCTGGAAGAGCCGGAACTTGTTGGCCGTCTTCAGCGTGTCGTCGCCGCCGATGGAGACCAGGGCGTCGACGCCCAGCGAGGTCAGCGCCTCGTGCACGGTCCGCAGCAGGGTCGTCCGCTTGGCGTCCTTCAGGTGGTCGGGGTGGGAGACGTCCTTGCCGGGGTTGGTCCGGGCGGTGCCCAGCATGATGCCGCGGGTGTTGCGGGTGCGGCGGAGCCTCTTGGGCGTCAGCAGGATGTAGTCGCGACCCTCCTGCATCGGGTGGTCGGGGCCGAACTCGACCAGGTGGGAGTAGCCGTTCATGACGCCGACGACCTCGACCCCGTGGTTGAGGAACGAGGCGGCGCAGGTGGAGATGACGGCGTTGGCGGCCGGCGCGGGCCCGCCGGCGAAGAGGATCGCCACGCGCTTGATGGTGCGTCCCGTCGACTTGGGGGTGGCGGGGGCGGGGCTCGGGGAGGCGGACATTCAGGACTCCGTCCAGTCTGGCTGGATCTTCAAATAAGCGTTCGGGATGGATGAATCGGACGGCCGCCGGGCGCGTCCCCGCGACGGCGGGTCGGGGCGCTCGCGGGCGGGCCCCTGGAGAGCGGGGGCCGTCCTCCCTCGGTGCGTTCACCGAAGCTCGGGGCGAGGTCTTTCTCGCCCGTCCACGTTAACTTCGGGGGGGGCCGCCGACAAGATTCTTATCCCCCCGCGCGGGCGTCGCGGCGGGCCCGGCGGCCGTCAGGTGGAACCGCGCGTCGGTCGCCGGGGCCAGGGCGCGAAGCCAGTCGTCGGCCATCTTCGCGAGGCGATCGACCGTCTCGCCGCCGGAGCCCCTCGCCAGCGCCGCGACGCGGCCGTGGGGGTCGATCAGGAAGTGCCAGGGGTCCCCCTTCGTCTCGATCCCGAACCTTTCCGGGGCGTCCGCCCCGGCCAGGTAGAGCGGGAGCTTCCCCTTGTAGGCCTCCAGCGCCGCCCGGGCGCGGACGGGTCCAGCCCGGTCGACGGCCGCGACCGCCATGCCGAACCGACGGTCGGGCCCGAGCCGCTTCCACACCGCCTCCAGGGCCGGCAGCACGGGAGACGCCTCGGCCGACTCGGTCGGCAGGAAGACCAGCCAGAGCACCTCCCCCTGCACGCCCAGCAGGAGCCGCGAGCCCGGCTCGTGCAGGTCGGCGAGCCGCGTCGGCGGCATCGGCTCGCCGACCCGGACGGGCGTCGGGAACAGCCCCGGGCCGAACCGGAGCCAGGCCGTCGCCGCCACCAAGGCGACCGTCACGACGGCCAGGACGAGGCTCACCCGGTCGGGACTTCGGCCCTCGGGCTCGCCGCCGGTCCCGGCTTCGTCGTCGTCGGCCCACTCGGGAGCGTTCGCCATGGTCGGACTCCTCGGGCGCGGTTCGGCCTCGTCGTCGTCACTCGACCGGCATCGGCATCGGCACCGTCACCGTGAGGATCGTGTCGAACGGATCGCGGGCGTCTTCCGGGATCGTCAGCTTCACGCCGTCTTCCGCGGCGGTCGTCATCAGCGGGGTCATCCCTCCCAGCGGGAGGACGACGGAAGTCGCCAGGGCCTCGGGGAGCGTCAGGTCCTTCGCGTCGGATCGGAGGACGTGCAGGTAGATCGTCGGCACCTGGCCCTCCGACGCGTCCCGGGCCGTGGTCACGCCCCAGGGTTGCGGGGCGATCGGCCCCTTGCGGGTGCCGTAAATCGCCTTGCCGTGGCCTTCGAGCCAGCGCCCCACCTCCAGCAGCGGGCCGGCGAACTCCGGCCCGATGGTCCCGTCGGGCTTCGGCCCGACGTTGAGCAGCAGGTTCGCCCCCCGGCCGGCCGCCCCCGCGAGGGCCCGGACGACCTGTTCGGGCGTCTTGAAGTGGACGTCCCTGGAATTGTACCCCCACGAGTCGTTCATGGTCAGGCAGGTTTCCAGCGGCAGGGCCGTCGCGGCCTCGGCCTTGTTGAAGCCGGCCGAGTTCTCGCCGGGGAGGTCCTGCTCGAACATCTGGAAGTCCTCGCCCGGGAACGGCGCGACGTGGTGGTTGTTGCCCACCAGCGCGCCGGGCTGGAGTTCGTGGATGAGCTTATACGTCCCTTCCAGGTCCCAGGCGGCCTCGGGGGCGTCCCACCAGCCGTCGAACCAGAGGCCGCCGATCTCCCCGTAGTTGGTGCACAATTCGCGCACCTGCCCCTGGTAATAGGCGACGTACCTCGACCAGTCGCCCTTCTTCTCGCGGCCCGCGTCGTGGCCGGTCTTGCCCAGGGGGAAATAGTCGGGGTGATGCCAGTCGAGCAGCGAGTAGTAGAAAAACAGCTTGATCCGATTCTTGCGGCAGGCGTCGGCCAGCGCCTTGATCGGATCCCTGGCGTAGGGCGTGCCGTCCACCACGTCGTAGTCGGTCAGCTTGCTGTCGTACATGCAGAAGCCGTCGTGGTGCTTCGTGGTGACCGTGATGTAGCGAGCGCCGGCCGACTTGGCGAGCTTCACCCACTCCTCGGCGTCGAACTTGACCGGGTTGAACTGGGGGGGGAGCTTGCGGTACTCGGCGAGGGGGATCTTGTCGTTGTTCATGACCCATTCGCCCTTGCCCAGGAGCGAATAGACGCCCCAGTGGACGAACAGCCCGAACTTGGCGTCCTCGAACCAGCGTCGGGCGCGGGCGTTGGGGGATTCCTCCGGCCTCGGGGCGGGCTCCTCGGCCCGGGCCCTCGGGGCCGCAAGCAGGCCCGCGAACGCCGCCCCGATCACGAACGCCCGCCGGAAGCCGCCGATCCCGGATCGATTCGTCATGGCCGTTCCTCCTGACTCGAAGGCCCCCGCCGGTTCGGAAGGTCGAAGGCGGGAGGCCGCCGACGCTCGCCCATGATAACCCGCGCCGGGCGGCGAGTCGCGAGGCCGCCGACGGCCGCAGACTCGCCCCATCCGTCGCGACCCGCATCCCCGGGCGGCGGTCGCCCTCGTTTCGCGGCTTGTGGGGGGCTTTCCCGCTTGACCTGTTCAAACGTGCAAACTATGGTTTTGTCCATGAGCAAGGAAGGGCGAGAGACGGCGATCGGCCACCTCGACGCGGACTGTTTCTACGTGTCCGCGGAGCGGGTGCGGGACGCGTTCCTGAACGACAAGCCGGTGGGCGTGCTGGGGAACCAGGGGGCGTGCGTCATCGCCAAGAGCTACGAGATGAAGGGCCTGGGAGTGAAGACGGGCGAGCCGATCTGGGAGGCGATGGTGAAGTGCCCGGAGGGGATCTACATCAAGCGCGACTTCCGGTGGTACGAGGTCCTGAGCCGGATGATGCTCGACCTGATGCGCGACGCCTCGCGGAGGGTGGAGTACTACTCGATCGACGAGTTCTTCTTCCGGGCCGAGGTGGGGCGGGGCGAGACGTTCGAGGGCCTGGCGAGGTCGCTCCGGGATCGCATCCAGGAATGCGTCGGCGTTCCGGTGACGGTGGGGATCGCGCGGTCGCGGACGCTGGCCAAGCTGATCTCGGACGCGTCCAAGCCGCACGGCGCCCGCGCCGTGCTCGACGCGGCCGGCGAGGAGCGGCTGCTGGCCGACCTGCCGGTGACCGAGATCACCGGGATCGCCGGCCGTCGGGCGGAGCGTCTGTCGGCCTGGGGTATCACCACCTGCCTCCACCTGGCGCGGGCCGACCGGGCGCTGGTGCGCCGCCTCTTGACGGCCTCGGGCGAGGCGCTCTGGTGGGAGATCAACGGCGACCCGGTGCAGGCGATCAACTGCCGGCGGCCGGCGCACAAGACCCTCTCGCGCGGGGGGAGCCTGGGCGAGGCGACCGACGACCCGACGCTCCTCTACGCCTGGCTGGTGCGGAACGTGGAGCGGCTGATCGAGGAGCTGCGGTACCACCGGGTCGCCGCGGGGCGGTTGAAGCTCGTCGTCCTGTACAAGACCGGCCACTCCGCGGTCGGGCAGCGGACGCTGGCCCTCCCCAGCGATCGGTTCGACGTCCTGCTGGACGCGGCCCGCCCCTGCCTCCGCCAGGCCTGGGCGCGGGGGGCGACGGCCACGCACATGCACCTGATCGCCGAGGACCTCGCCCCCCCCGGCCAGGCCGCCCTGGCCTACTTCGACCCGCCCGACCGTCGCCTCCGCGCCGAGGCCGTCGCCCGGGTCAAGGAGCGGATCAACGGCAAGGTCGGCCGGTTCGCCGTCCGGAGCGCCGCCACCCTCTACCTGCCGGCGATCTACGCCGACGCGGCCAACGCCTACGACATCTGCGACGTCCGCGACAAGATGTGTTTCTGAACCCACCTTCCCGGAAGCCTTTCCCGATCGGTCGTACATCCCCGTGTGCGTCGGAATCTCCCTGGCATGGAGCGAGCTGCCCACGGAAATGATCGGGCGCCACGGACTGGAGCGCCGCCTCCACGAGCGCGGGGGCGAACGCGAGGTCCGCTTCCTGTACCGCGACCGCCGGCCCCGGATCCCGGTCTGGCGCGACGGCCGGCTCCAGGTCGTGCGCTGGGGGAACGGCCGTCGCCAGAGCCGCTTCCTGCCGGCGACCGGCTGGACCTGGCAGGCGACCGTCGAGCAGGGCTACTGGCGGAATATCGGCGCCGTCCGGGTCGAGATCCCCGCCACCCTCGGCTGCGACCGCGGGGTCTGGTTCCGCATCCGCCAGGGCATCCGCGGCATCCTGGTCCCGGACGAGCGCGGGATCGCGGTCGCCTACATGGTCTGCGTCCCGTCCACGCATTATTACCAGGTCATGACCCGCTCGCCGCGCATGCCTCTTTTGATCGACGAGCACATCTGAGCCGCCGGGCGTATCGAGCGCGGTCGTCGCCGGATAGGATGATGGGCGAACCGCGGCCGGGCCGGCCGGGGACACTTCATCGAGGGGCCGGACATGGCGGAATCAGCGGCGGATCAGGGCGGGGGCCGACCGGGCCCGACGAAGAGCGCACCCGTCGGCATGGCGGTCTCGGCGACGCCCGGCCCAGGGGGCCTCGTCACGGCGCGCCGGGCCGGCGAACTGCGCGACATGGGCCTGGACGTCGACCCCCGCAAGGTCGGCGTCCGCGGGGCGCTCCAGCACCTGGCCAAGGCGGTGAACATCGCCTTCCAGACCGACTACGGCGAGAACTACCTGGAGGCGGTCTACCAGGCGGCCGTCGTCAAGCGCGGCGAACTCCACATCATCCACCGCGAGTACTTCGGCTTCGGCGACACTTGGTTCGGCCAGTTCGGCCGCCTGCTCCGCTCGATGGGCCTGACCCTGGAAGGCCCCGACCCCGCCTCGCCCGAGGGCCGGGCGGCGATCATCGAGAAAGGCCCGTCGACGATCCGGGGGATCTTCAACCTCATCAACCGCAAGCTCGACCTCACCGCCGAATACGAGGACCGCGTCCCCGCCTACGTCGAGCAGATGTTCGACCGCCTGGAAGGCTCCGGCATCATCGTCGGCTGGAACCGAGATGACTGGGAGATCTGGACGACCCGCGTCGGCCTCGACATCCGCATCGCCCCTCGCGAGGCCGAGGCAGGCTGACCCGACCGCGCCATGGGGGAGGCTCAGGGCTTCGCCTTCGGCTCCTCCACGTCGCCGGCGAAAGCGTCGTCGTCGCCTCGAGGCCGCCGGGCGGGGGGGCTCGGCTTCTTATTCGCGTTCGCGTCCGGCGCGGGGGCGGCGGCCAGCTTCTTGAGGTACTTGTCGGGAGCGTCCAGGAACTCGTCGCGGCAGCCCGAGCAGCAGATGGGGAAGGTCCGCCCCTCGTACGAGACGGTCTGGGTCGCCGCGCCGCCGGTCACGACGCACTTCGGGGCCTCCGTCGCCGCCGAGCCCGCGGCGAACGTCTCCCCCTCCTTCGTCAGGCCGACCTCCATGGAGCGTGCGAAGGTGCCGCCCCGGGACGCCCGCCGCTCGAAGCCGAGGGTGTAGCGGACGTAATTGCTGTTGGCGCGGAGCGTCAGGCGCTCGGCCGGGCGTCCGGCCGGGACGCCGGTCCGATCCAGCGTCAGGAGCTTGCCCGAGCCGTCGAGCGTCCCCTCGAAAGCGATCGTCCCGCCCCCCGACGCGACGGGGTCCGCCTTGAGGACGTACTTCTTGCGGGCTTCGTCATACCCGAGCGACGCGGACTTGATCTGCTTGTTCTTCTCAAGCTTGACGGTCATCCCGGCCGGCTTGCCGTCGACGAAGCTCCAGGCCCAGGCGTGGGTCTCGGTCCACCCCCGGACGCGCTGCGTGGGATCGTCGAGCGACACCCCCTGCCCCTTCCAACTCCCTACGAGATACTCCAGTGGGGCGTAGGCCGGCGGGATCTCCCGGCCCTCGCCCCCGCGCGACGGCGACGCGAGGGCGACCAGGACGGAGAGGCCGGCGAGGACGAGGGGGGGGAGGGGGCGTCGCATCGTCATCGGTCTCCTCACGGGGTGGGCTTCGCCTCCGGGGTCTTCGCCCGAGGGCCTCGACCCAGGAGGGCCTGCAGGAGGCCGCCGCCGGGACGCGGCTCTTCGCGGAAGGTGCGGCGGTCGAGCGAGTCGCCGACGGGGACGTCGACGTCAATGTAGCCGATCATCATCTCCTCGAACGTCTGGTCGCCCCAGCGCACGGCCTTGGTCGGGTCGGGGTTGCTGGGGTTGTCGGCCGAGTTGTCGAAGTGGGCCAGGCAGTCGATCTTGGTCCCCTTCGGCAGGATCGTCGGCTCCTTCAGGGTGTAGTAGCTCTGCCACCCGAAATCATAGGCCGGGACCGAGAGCGCGACCTCGGGCTCGCCCCCCGGCTTGGTGATCGTGTACGAGAAGTCCTTGCCACGGACGTGCATGTGGGGCATGAAGCTGAGGAGCCGCACCTCCTTCGGCAGGGTCATCGAGGAGGAGACCGGCACGGCGGGCTCGCCGGGAGGGATCACGAAGCGAGGGTTGACGATCGGCAGGGTGAACGCCTCGCGGACGACGGGCTCCTTGGCGAACGAGAGGCCGAGCTTCGAACGATCCTGCCGCACCCGGCCGTTGGGCGTGTAGTGCAGCTCGAAGATCAGGTCGGAGCCGGCGGGGATCTTCTTGGCGGTCCCCGGCGGGAAGACCGACGGCATGTCCCCCGGCGCGTAGCCGCAGAGGTGCGAGCCGCCCAACCCCAGCCGACGCTCCTTCTTATGGTCGTCGACGTACATGAGGATGTGGTGGACGACCGACCGGTCGCCCGGCATGGCTTCGCCGCCACGGATCCAGACGTCCTCGGTGAAGTTGGTGGGGACGCGAAAGCGGACGTATTCGAGCACGCCCTGGGCCGGCACGGTGTAGGTCTCGGGGATCTCGAAGACGACGTCGGGCTCGCCGATCGACCAACCCTCGGGGAAAGTCTTCGGGGCCGGCACGTCCTTCGGGTCGCCCAGCGGGGCCCCCTGGTCGATCCAGGCCAGGAGCGTGGCCCGCTCCTTGGCGGAGAGGCTGCGGTCGTTGGAGAACGAGCCGTGGCGGGGGTCGGCGTGCCAGGGGGGCATGCGGCGGACGTCGACGACTTCGCGGATCATCGCCGAATGCTTGCGGGCGTCGTCGTAGCCGAGGAGCGAGAACGGCGCCACCTGCTTGGGGCGATGGCAGGACTGGCACTTCTCCTGGATGATGACGGCGGCCGAGGCGTAGGTCACCTGGCCGACCTCTTCCACCTTCCCCTCAATCGCCTCGCGCGCCGAGCGGATCTCGGCCGACGGGGCCCGGACGCGGGAGACGTTGGCCTTCTGCGCGGCCTTGGGCTCCGCCTTCTGGATCAGGCAGCCGGCGACCTCCGTGGCCGCGACCTCGATCGGCCCCTTGGCGACGACGGCGTCGAGCGCCTCGCGGAGGTAGTTGCGCTCGGGGGCCGGCTTCCGCGAGCCGACGACGTACTGGTCGTCGATCGCTCCCCGATAGCGGATCCGCGCCATGCCGTCGAGCACGAGGACCTCGGGGGTGCGCTCGGCCAGGGCGGAGTCGGCCACGACGTTGTCGCGATCCTTCAGGATCGGGAAGTCGACGTGGAACTCGCGGGCGTGGGCCGCGATCGACTCGGCGGAGTCGCCGGCGTTGGAATTGATCCCGAGGAAGACGATGCCCTTGGGGCCGTATTCCTTGTTCAACTCGACCAGGCGGGGGAGGTAGAGGTCGCCGACCGGGCACTCGGTGCCCAGGAAGACGAGGACCGCGCCGGGCTTGCCCGCGAAGCCGTAGAGGCGGTAGTCGCGCTGGGAGAGGAGGTCTGGGAGGGTGAAATCCGCCATCCGTTGGCCGACCAGGCGGTCGACGGCCAGGGTCGCGGGGGCCTCGTCGAAGGCGACGGCGGGCGACGCCGCGAGGGCGGCGAAGATCGCGAGGAAGGCCCCCGCCAGAACCCGATCGGAACGCAGCATCGATGACTCCCCAGGTACTTCGCGGCGGTCCCCGGCTCGGGACGATCGTAGTGGAGGATAGCCGGAAACGCCCTTGTGCGAAATCGTAATTCCCTATACATGCTTGAGGTGAACGCCCCCGGGAGGGTCCCGCGGGCGCCGTCGTCGCGATCGAACGAGCCGAATCGAGCCGAGCCGGATGGAACCGGAAAGGTCCCCCCGACAGACCGACGCCCCTCGTCCCCCGGCAGACGCCGGGCCGCCCCGGCCCCGCCTTCGCCGGCTCGTCGACGAGCCCCGGAGCGAGACGTCCCGGGTGCTGGGCCCGGTCGGCCGCCTGCTGGCGAGCCGGGCCGTCGGGACTTTCGTCGTCCTGGGCCTGGCCGCCCGCATCGTCCGCTACGCCCAGGGTCTACCCTTCTGGTCGGACGAATGTTTCCTGGCGGTGAATTTCATCCGGCGAGGCTACCTCGACCTGATGAAGCCGCTGGAGAACGGCCAGATCTGCCCCCTGCTCTTCCTCTGGATCGAGCGGACGGCGGCTTCCTGGCTGGGCTTCTCGGAGTGGTCGCTCCGGCTCTTCCCGCTGCTCTGCGGGCTGACTTCCGTGGTCCTCTTCGAACGCGTCGCCCGGCTTCACCTGCGCGGGACGTCGCTGGCGGCGGCCGTGGGGATCTTCGCCGTGAGCGTCCACCCGATCCGCCACGCGGCCGAGGCCAAGCCGTACGCGTCGGACCTCCTCGCCGCGCTGGTGCTGCTCGCGCCGGCGGCCGCCTGGCTGGCAGAACGCGACCGCTCGAGATGTCTCTGGGTCCTGTTGATGGCGCTCCCCCCCGCCCTGGCGGTTTCGAACCCGGCGCTCTTCGCGGCGGGCGGGCTGCTGCTCGCCCTGGCGTGGCCGGTCTGGAAGACGGGGCGCTGGGCGGACCGGACCGCGTTCGTCTGCTGCGGGGTGATGACCGGGGGCCTCTTCCTGGCGCTGCACGTCGGCTTCGGCTCGATCCAGGGGGCGGCGGCGATGGACGGCCTCCGCCGCTACTGGGCCGCCGGCTTCCCGCCGCTGGACGCCCCGACGAACCTCCCCGGATGGCTGCTCTCGGCCCTGACGGGGAGCGTTTTCGCCTATCCCGGAGGGGGTGCCCGAGGGGCGAGCGCGGCGACCTTCCTGACGTGCCTGGCCGGCGCCGCGGCGCTCCGGCGTCGAGGCCGGGCCGCCGTGGCGGCCGCCCTGGCGGCCCCGATCGGCCTAAACCTGATCGCCGCCGCCCTTCACCGTTATCCGTTCGGCCCCGAGGCGCGGCTGGCCCAGTATGCGGCCCCGGCGATCTGCCTCCTGGCCGGGGCCGGCTTCGGCTCGATCCTCGACGCCGTCCGCCGGCCGAGGCTTCGAACCGGCCTGACCTACGCCGGCGTCTCGGCGCTCCTCGCCTGCGCGGCGGCTCCGCAGATCGCGAGTTGGCGCCACCCGTACCGGATGCCCCACGACCGCGAGGCGCGCGAGTTCGCCCGGACCTTCTGGACCGAGGTCGGCCGGGATGCGGTGGCGGCTTGCGCCCATCTCGACTACAACCTCGATCGGCCGGGCTCCTGGCAAGGGCGGAGGGCCTGGTATCTCTGCAACCAGGCCGCGCACTCGCCCCAGCGCCGCGAGGCCGGCGGCCCCCGATTCGAAGAGGTGTCCGAAGCCCGTCCGCTCCGCTGCGTCGTCTTCGACGAGGACCCCTCGACCCCTCACGTCGCGTCGTGGCTGGCCCGGATGCGCTCGGAATACAACCTGCGCTCGATCAGGCCGGTGCCGACCCGATCGACGTTCGGCGACGATTCGAGGCCCGTGGTCGAGACCTACTGGATCTATGAGTTCACGCCGCTCCGCCCGCGGATCGGACGACTCGCACCGATGAACGGAGACCTCCCAGGATGAGCACGGAAGCTCGACGCCTCCCCTTCGAAGCACCGCTGACCCCCTTTCGCATCGGCGGAGGCGATGGCGCGGAGGCGGACGACCGCTGGTTCGAGCGCGTGAGTTGGATTCTAGTCGCGCTCGGGGTCCTGGTCCGACTGGTCCGGTATCTGGTCGACTATCCCATCTGGCACGACGAGGCGTTCCTGGCGGCCAGCCTCTGGGATCGGAGCTTCGCCGACCTCGCGAAGCCGCTGGAATACGGCCAGGTCGCCCCCTGGATGTTCCTGGCGATCGAGCGGCTGTTCGTGCTCGGGCTGGGCTACTCGGAAATGACGCTACGCCTGTTCCCCACGCTATGCAGCATCGCGAGCGTGGTCGTCTTCCGCCACCTGGCCTCGCGCGTGGTCCGGGGCTGGGGCCTCGTCCTGGCGACCGGCGTCCTGGCCTGTGCGTTCTACCCGATCCGCCACGGCAACGAGATCAAGCCCTACGGCTCCGACCTGCTGGCCGCGCTGCTGATCCTCACCTTCGCGGTCGAATACCTCCGAAGGCCGGAATCGAGCCGATGGTGGTGGATCGGCGCGGCGGCGATGCCCGTCCTTCTCGGCGTGTCGTATCCGGCGGTTTTCGTGGCCGGCGGCGTCTGCGCCGCGACGGCCCCCGCGGCGCTGCTCAGGGGGAACAACCGGGTCCGCGCGGGCTTCCTCGCCTACGGGCTGGCGTTGTCGGCGTCGTTCCTGACGATCTACCTGGCGGCGACGGTCTCCCAGCAACGGGCCATGGGGGAGCATTATCGGGTCGGCTACTGGCGCGAGTCGTTCCCGCCGCTCGATCGACCGGCCTGGATCCCGGTCTGGCTGCTCGACCAGCACGCAGGGAACATGATGGCGTATCCGGTCGGCGAGCGCCGGGGCGGGAGCGCGGCGACCCTGGTCTGCGCGATCGCCGGGGCGGCGGCCCTGTGGCGGAGCGGGCGGCGGACCCTGGCGGCGGCGCTTGCGGCGCCGTTCGGCCTGGGGTTGGTCGCCGCCTTCCTCGGGCGATATCCCTACGGCGGCGAGGCGCGAATCATGCAGTACGTCGCCCCCTCGGCCTGCCTGACGGCCGGACTGGGGATGGCGGTGCTCGCGAGCCGGATCCGGCGGCCGGGGCTGGCCCCTCGGATCCCCCGGCTCCTGCTGACGGCTCTGATCCTCCTGGGAGTCGGCCTGATCGCCAAGGACCTGGCCATGCCTTACCGGGTCTTCAAGGACGTCCGGACCCGCGAGTTCGCGCGCTCGTTCTGGACCGAGCAGGCGCGCGGCGCCGACCTGGCCTGTGCCAAGGCGGACCTGGGGCTGGAGATCGACCCGCATACGTGGGAGGCGGGGATGTCGGCCGTCTACCTGTTCCACCAACGGCTCTACTCGACACGACACCGGGCCAAGCAGCCTTTCCGGCTGGAGCCGGGCCGGCAATCGGAAGACCGCCCCCTTCGGCTGGTGCTCTTCCGCGACTACGAGGCCGACGAGCCGGCCGTGCAGTCCTGGCTGGCCGAGATGGGGCGGGACTGGACGCTCCGGTCCTCCCGGTCGTTCGTCGTCGACCCGGCCCCGTCGAAAGAGTCGTGGCTCCGCGACGCCTACGGGGTCTTCGACTTCGTCCCCCGCGGCCCCTCGGCGGCGAGTCGAGATGAAGGACCGGAGGTCGGCCGAAGGTTGTAATTGTGAACGGAACGGTCTGGCCAACGGGCTGACGCAAAGATAAGCTAGAGGATGAAGTGAGCGTGCGGCCGACTCCGCAAGGGGACGGCCTCGCGACTCGGGGCCGACGATATTAAAATTCGACGTGACGGGGTTCGCCATGCGTTTGGCGGCAGTGATCCTGCCCGAGCTGGGGACCGATCCGGACATGCCGATCATCGTCAGCCACTGGTACGCCGGGAGGGGTGACGACGTGTGGGAGGGGGACCGGCTGGTCGAGATATCGGCCGGCCCGCTGACCTTCGACGTCGCCGCGCCCGCGACCGGGCGCCTCGTGGAGATTCGCGGCCGAGAAGACGACCCGGTGACCCCGGGCTCGATCCTCGGCTACGTGGCTCCGAGTGAGGAGCAGGACGGTGGCGACGAGGATTCGGGCCGTAACCGGGGGACCGGCGGTCAGGGCGATGTCACGCGCTAGTCAGGTCGCCGCCGGTCATGACCACGTTTCACGAACGATCCGCCGGAGTCATCCCCTACCATCGCGGTGGGGACGGGACGTATACGTTCCTCGTCCTCCACTCGGCGACGGTGCGGAACCCGCGCGCCAAGTGGGAATTCCCCAAGGGGGGCGTCGAGGCCGGCGAGACGCCCCGGCAGGCCGCCGGCCGGGAGTTCCAGGAAGAGACCAGCCTCTCGGACTGGAGCTTCCGCGACGGCTTCGAGCGGAGCCTGTCGTACACGTACATCCGTCGCGGCCGCAAGGTCGTCAAGACGGTGACCTACTACGTCGTCGAGGTCCGCGAGCCGATCCTCCCCACCCCCTCCCTGGAGCATGTGGAGGACCCCCACGGCCACTGGTTCCACTGGGGGACCTTCGAGGAGATCAACCGCCTCCTCTACCACACCAAGATTCGCCAGGTCTTCGCCGAAGCCGAGGCGTGGCTCCAGGGCGTCGACCACCCCGCCCCGGCGGCCGAGCCCGAGGCCGAGCCCGCCCCCCCCTCCTCCTGAACGGCCAGAGGCCGGCCCGCGCTGCGAGGGCGGCGGGGGCTCGCGATCCGATCGGCGGGGCGTTAGGATCCTGTCAGGAGGACCCCCGACGTGACGACCCTGGACCCCGGCGACGCCACCCCCCCCAGGCCCCATCCCGGCTTCTTCCTCGTGTTCGAAGGCCCGGACGGCGGCGGCAAGTCGACCCAGGCGGCGCGGGTGGGCGACTGGCTCCGTGAAGAAGGCTTCGACGTCGTCGCCTGCCGCGACCCCGGCGGGACACCCCTCGGCGAGCGTCTCCGCTCCGTGATCCTCGCCGACGAGAGCGTCCACCCCTCCATGAGGGCCGAGATGCTCCTCTACATGGCCAGCCGCGCCCAACTGGTCGAGGAGGTGATCCGGCCCTCGCTGCAGGCGGGTCGCGTCGTGGTCTGCGACCGCTTCCTGCTCTCCAATCTCGTGTACCAGGGGGTGGCGGGGGGCCTGCCCCTGGACGAGATCGCCCGCGTCGGCGGCGTGGCGACCGGCGGGTTGCTCCCCGACCTGACCCTGATCCTCGACGTCCCCCCGGACGTCGCCCGCCGACGAACCGGCCCGGCCCGCGATCGGATCGAGAAGCGGCCGGCGGAATATCAGAAACAGGTCCGCTCCGGGTTCCTCGCGGCCGCCCGTCGGGAGGCCGGCCAAACAGCCTTCTATGGCGGCTCAACCGCCTTGATCGACGGCGGGGACGAGGCCGACGCGGTCTTCGCCCGGATCCGGAAGGAGGTGGAGGATGCCCTGGCGCTCGGTCCGAGGTCATGACCGCGTCGTCGATTCGCTGCGGTCGACGGTCCGGTCGGGACGCCTGCCGCACGCCCTGCTCTTCGTGGGCCCCGAGGGGGTCGGCAAGAAGACGTTCGCCCTGACTCTGGCCCAGGCGCTGTTGTGCGAGGAGCGGCCCGAGTCCGACCTCGAACCGTGCGGCACCTGCCCCGGCTGCGTCCAGGTCGAGGCCGGCACCCATCCCGACCTGCTGGTCGTCGGACGTCCCGAGGACAAGCAGGAGCTGCCCATCAAGGTCATCCGGGACCTCTGCGACGAGTTCGGCCTCAAGCCGGCGCGGGGTCTTCGCAAGGTCGCCGTCGTCGACGACGTGGACGCGATGAACGACGAGGCCGCCAACGCCTTCCTGAAGACCCTGGAGGAGCCCCCCCCGGGCGCGGTCCTGATCCTCATCGGCACGTCTCCCGAGCAGCAGCTGGAGACGATCGTCTCGCGCTGCCAGGTGGTCCGATTCGAGCCGCTGCCGCCGGAAGAGCTGGCCTCGTTGCTCCTGGAGAAGGGGGTGACGTCGGAGCCGGCCGAGGCCCTGAAGCTGGCGGCGCTGGCCGACGGCAGCGTCGGCCGCGCGGTGGGACTGGCCGACCCGGAGCTGGGCCGCTATCGCCGCGACCTGATCGACGGCCTGTGCAGCGAGCGCGGCTTCGACCCCGGGGAGCAGGTCAAACGGCTCGACGCGTTCGCGAAGCAGGCGGGCAAGGAGTCGTCCGCACAGCGTCGTCGCGTCCGCCTGATGGTCTGGGAGCTGGCGCGTCTCTTCCGGGGCGTGCTCTGGCAGACCGCCGGCCTGGAGCCCCCCTCGCCCGACCCCGAGGACCGTCGCGCGATCGCCAGGCTGGCCGAGCGCCTGGAGCCGGAAGACGTCTTCGTGCTGGCGGACCGCGCGATGGAGGCCGATTTCCACCTCCAGCGCAACCTCTACATGGCCCTCATCCTGGAGTCGCTCTTCCACGACCTGGCGAAGGTCATCAACCCCAGGGCGCAGTCCTGAGCCGCGGCGGATTTCCGGGCTCGCCGCGATCCGCCGCCTCGTCGGCGGCGTACGAAGCATGTAGCGAAGGCGGACCACCCCCTTCCGGTCGCGCCGACCTTTCCGATCCCGATCCGAGGAGACTCGACATGGCCGAGCCGCCCCTCCCGACGACCAGCGTCGGGCGTTACCTGGTCGACCGGATCGCCGGCCTGGGGGTCGAGCACGTCTTCGGGATCCCCGGCGACTACGTGCTGGGCCTCTACAAGATGCTCGAAGAGAGCCCGATGAAACTGATCGGGACCACGCGGGAGGACAACGCCGGGTTCGCGGCCGACGCCTATGCGCGGGTTCGAGGCCTGGGCTGCGTCTGCGTGACGTACTGCGTGGGCGGCCTCTCGACCGCCAACAGCATTGCGGGGGCCTACGCGGAGAAGTCGCCGGTGATCGTGCTCAGCGGCTCGCCAGGCATGGGCGAACGGGCGCGGAACCCGCTGCTGCATCACAAGGTGAAGACGTTCGAGACCCAGTTCGACGTCTTCCAGCACCTCACCGTCGCCTCGGCCGTGCTCGACCGCCCCGAGACGGCCTTCGCCGAGATCGACCGGGTCCTGGACGCAGCCCTCCGGTTCAAGCGGCCGGTCTACCTGGAGATCCCGCGCGACCAGCTGCACGTCGTCCCGGGCGCTCTCCACCACCGCCGCTCCACAGCCCATCCCAGCGATCCCGACGCGCTCCGCGAGGCCCTCGACGAGACCGAGGCGCTGCTGACCTCGGCGCGGCGGCCGATGATCCTGGCCGACGTCGAGATCCACCGCTTCCACCTCCAGGCCGAGCTGATGGAGCTGGCCGAGGCGACCGGGATGCCGATCGCCACGACGATCCTGGGCAAGAGCGTCGTCGCCGAGACCCACCCGCTGTTCGCGGGCGTCTACGAGGGCGGCATGGGTCGTCCCGAGGTCACCGAGCTGGTCGAATCGTCCGACTGCCTGCTGATGCTCGGCTGCTTCCTCACCGACATCAACCTCGGGATCTTCACCGCCAAGCTCGACCCGTCCCGCTGCATCGACGCGACCAGCGAGGATTTGCGAATCCGCCGCCATCACTACCGCGACGTCCGGCTCGACGACTTCATCCGGGGGCTCATCGAGCGTCGGCTCCGGGTGCAGCGGGTGACGATCCCGGCCAGGACCAATCCGTTCGCGGAGGTCGAGATCGGCCCCGGAGATTCGCCGGCGACTTCCTCCGCGGTCTTCGCCCGGCTCAACCGCCTGCTCACCGAGACCACGGGGACGACGGTCGTCGCCGACGTCGGCGATTCGCTGTTCGGGGCGACCGATCTGGAGATGGAGCGGCACACCGAGTTCCTCAGCCCGGCCTACTACACGTCGATGGGCTTCGGCTTGCCGGCGGCCCTGGGCGCGAACGTCGCCAACCCCGGTTCGCGGGTCCTGGTGATCGTGGGGGACGGGGCCTTCCAGATGACCGGCATGGAGCTGTCCACGATCGCCCGCCACGGCTTCAACCCGATCGTCGTCGTGCTCAACAACCACGGCTACACCACCGAGCGGTTCATGCTCGAAGGGGCGTTCAACGACGTCTTCAACTGGGCCTACCACCGCATCCCCGACGTGCTGGGGACCGGACTGGGGTTCGAGGTGCGGACCGTCGCCGAGCTGGACGACGCCCTGGCCCGGGCGTGGGCGAACACCGCGAGTTTCAGCCTGATCAACATCCACCTCGATCCGTACGATCACAGCCCCGCGCTGGAGAGGCTGGCCCTCCGGATGGCGACCCTGGTGGACCGTCGGCCCGAGGCCCCCTGATTTCTCGGCGGGCCGACCTTCGAAACGCCGACGGGCCGGCCCCTTCGAGAGGGGCCGGCCCGCGGTGTCTCGACCAATCGGATATCCCCGCGCGGGGGCGAGGGTCAGCCGGGGAGGGGGTTGTTGCGGGCGTTGTACTTCTGGACCTTGTTCTGGACCGGGACGACCCGGCCCTTGTGGACCCACTTGTACGACTCGCCGTTGCTGAACCGGCCGCGGGTGTAGACGTTGCGGCCGAGCGTCCAGACGCCGTTGGCCCGGTCGAAGTCCTGGGCGCCCGCCGGGGTGCGACCGTTGACCTTCAGCCCCTTGTAGGCCTGGAGCCGCTGCCGGAAGCCGGCGGGGGGCAGGTACTGCTGGATCGCCACGTTGACCGGGATGGGGGCGTAGTTGAGCTGCGACATCGCGGCCAGGGTCGGCACGAAAGAGCTGCCGAGCGGCGAGACATAGGTGGACGGGGTGAAGACGCCCGGAGGGATCGGGGCCGCGACGCCGCCTCCCCCACCGCCGCCCCCGCCGCCGCCCCCGCCGGTGTTGATCGGGGCGGAGGCGATCCACTGCTGGTTGGGGGCCGCCGCGGTCGGCAGGGTCAGGCCGGTCACCACCAGGGTGGAGGTCCCCGTCGGCAGGTTGAGCGACGACCGGGGCGAGATCGTGATGATCGCCTGGGTCGCGTTGGCCGGATTCGCCGTGACGGTCGCGTTCGCGAACAGGACGCCGTTGACCGTGACGGTCGTGGGGTCGATGTCGGTGACCGGGTTGAACGCCACGCCGCTGGGGGTGGTGGCGCTGGTGACGTAGATCTGCATCGCGTCGGGGGTCGTCCGGTTCACGGCGAACGGCGTGCTGGTCGAGTTGTCGATCTGCACGATGTTCGTGGTGATCACGTTCGACGCGGGCGGGATGCCGACCGAGACCCGAGCCCCCTCGACGATGAAGCCGGCGCCGGCGAGGTTGCCCGAGTTGATGATGGTGTAGCCGGGGGACCCGATGATGAAGTCGCCCAGCAGGTCCGAGTCCGCGGTGCGGGTCTGGCCCGAGTTGAACAGGCGGCCCGAGACGGCGGCGCCGAAGAACGGCGCAGAGGTCGCGACGGGGAAGCCCGGGGTCGACGCCGTGAGGAGCAGGCCGGCGAGGCTGGAGGCGTTCTCGGCCTGGGTCAGCGAGAAGGTGCCGGTGAAGAGCCCGGCGTGGCCCGGCAGGTAGTAGGCCGCCCCGCGATTGGAGTTGAAGCCGGGCGAGCCGATCAGGATGGCGCTGGGCTGGCCGCTGTTGACCGGCGCGGCGGAGGAGACCGCGTAGCCGGCCAGGTCGCCGGTGGTCGTACCCGTCAGGGTCAGCGAGCTGATCGAGTTGGGGATGGTGTCGGCCGTGAAGATCCCGTTGACGACGTTGTTGGCGCCGCCGTAGAGGAGGATCGCCCGGCCCGTGTTGGTGACGTACCCGGGGCCGCCGATCAGGACGTCGCCGAAGCCGTCGTTGTTGAAGTCGCCGCCGCCGGAGACCGCGAAGCCCAGCTGCTCGCCGGCCGAGCCGCCGATCACCGCCCCGGCGACCGGGGCGGGGGTCGAGCCGCTCGCCGTGCCCACGCGGGCGAGCGAGATGAAGCGGTAGCTGTTGGTGACGATCGTCTGGTTGATGAGGTTGCCGCCGTAGACCACATACGCGGCGCCGGCCCCGCCTCCCGCGCCGGCGGCCCCGATGATCAGGTCGGCCAGGCCGTCGCCGTTGACGTCGCCGCCTTCGCCGCCGACCGCGAAGCCGACCTGGCTGCCGCCGGTCGGGCCCGCGAGGACCAGGCCGGGGACGCTCCCCTGGCCGATCGTCGTGACGTCGATGGTCGTCGGCGACGCCGGCAGGTTGTTGCCGGTCATGACGTAGACGGCGCCCGAGGTGGCGACGCCGGCCACCGAGGCCGCCGGGGCGCCCAGGGCGATGCCGTTCGACCCGTCGTTCAGGAAGTTGCCGATCCCGGCCACGCCGCCGCCCAGCTGCGACCCGAGCGACGAGCTGACGAAGGTGATGACCGTCACGCCCGCGGCCTGCGCCGAGGCCGGGTCGTCCAGGTCGATCGTCTTGTTCGCCAGCGTGCTCAGGTTGCTCGTGCCGTACACGAGGTAGGCGCGACCGGTGCCGACGCCGCTGGTGAACGAGCCGGCGACCGTGCCGTTGGGGGCGCCGATCAGGAAGGCGGGCGTCCCGCGGATCGTCCCCGCGAACGCCACCGACTCGCCGAGCTGCGAGTTCGGCTGCTGGCTGGTGATGAACGTCACGCCGTTGAACGCGTAGGCGTTCGTCGAGCTGCCCGTGATCGGATTGGTCTGCAGATCGCCGCCCAGCGTGGTGAGGTCGCCGACCCGGCCGTTGGGGGCGTTGTTCAGCCAGTCCGCGGTGACGGGCCCGGAGTTGGTGACGGCCTGCGAGCCGAACACCAGGTAGGCCGACGGGACGGTGTTCGTCCCCGTGTTGTCGATGGCCGGGGCGCCGATCAGGAAGCTGTCGAACCCCGTGCCGTTGATGTTGCCGAGGTTGGCGACGCTGTAGCCGGCCCCTTGCAGGGGCGTGCTCGTCCCCACCATCGCCACGCCGACGTTGGCGGCGGCGATGTTGGGCAGGGCCGGCGGGGCCGTCCCGCCCAGGTCGATGGAGAGCAACACCTTCGCCTCGAGGTCTTCCGCCCGCGGGCGGAACTTCGCAGGCTTGTGCGCCGGGGCGCCGGACCGAGGACCGCGATTGCCAAACAGCATCTGGAGACTCCCTTCTCCCAGGCATCCTTCCGCGTCCCGCCACGAGACATCTCGCCACGGCGCCTCGCGGGGGGCCCCCTCATTGGAACCGGTCGGGCCGGGAGGCACCTGCCTCCGGTCCGGACGGGTACGGCGCGAATCCGCCGCCGAGGGTCCCTTATTACCACTGGGATTTCGGCCTTGACGCGGCCTTTTCTCCACTCCAAAGCCGATCCACCCCGGTTCGACGACTTCGGGCCGCTCGCGCTTTCAGTTCAACTCGGACAATCGGCAGGCCCGATACAAACGGCGTGAGAGTCGCCGCGAGTCGTCGATCCGTCGCACCGATCGTCCCCGCCAACCCGGCCGGGCCGTCGCGGACGGGTTCGAGCCCCGCCGGCGGCCCGGTGGTGCGCCCCCCCCGGGGCGGCGGTCCGAAGGGATGCCAGTCGTCGAGGCAAAAGCATGGCCGATAACAAGCTCAGGACCCCCAGGACGCCCCTCGCGCGGTACGGCGTCTTGCCGACCTTGCTCGCGGCGACGCTGGGCACCCAGCCGGGATGCACGCGCGAATTCTTCCGCGAATGGGCCAACCAGGACGTCTCTGAGGCGGTCTTCGAGAAGAGTCGCGACCCGCGATGGCGGCTGGACACGTTCTCGGTCGAGCCGCCGGCCCTCTCGCGGTTCGCCGACCCCTACGACCAGGACTTCCCGCCGGCCCCCCCCGACGACCCGGCCGCCGAGGCGCTCTCGCCCGTCCCCCAGGCGCCGAACAATCGGCTCCTCGTCCCGGCCGAGGGGAACGGCTACATGGACCTCCTCGAGCGCTGGGACCAGGAACGCGCCACCTATCCAAAGGCGGCCAGGCGGACGGCCCCGGCCTCGCCCGCTCGCGACCTGAACGAGCCGGCGACCCCCACCCCGCCGCCCGGCCCCTCCAACGCCCCCTCGCCCTTCCCCGGGCCGGCCGGGGCCGATGGGCCGACGACCCTCAAGCTCGACCGGCCCCGCGACCGCAAGGCCGCGCCGGTCCTCCTGGCCGACGCCCGGAAGTATCCGAAGGGGACGATCCCCCCGCCCCGGCCCGCCGAGAGCTTCGAGAAGTCGGCGGTCGACCCCGAGGCCCGTCGGGCCGGATTCCAGGGCCAGGAGCCGGACAGGGACCTCGGGCCGGCGCCCGCGACGCCGCTCGATCCCAACCCCGAGCGGCGCGACCTCGCCGACCCGGCCCTCCCCAGGCCCGGGGAGATGCAGCCGGAGCGCGGCGACGGGGCGTTCACCGAATCCCAGGCGGCCGAGCTGGCCGGCATCCTGGTCCCTACGATCCCCGAACTGGACGAGGCGGTCATCGCGGGGCTCCCCAGCGGCTCCAAGTTCTACCGGGTGAACATGCAGCAGGCGTTCACCCTGGCCCTCATCAACAGCCGGTTCTACCAGACCCAGTTGGAGAACCTCTACTCCTCGGCCCTCGCCGTCACGCTCCAGCGGTTCGCCTTCCAGCCCCAGTTCTATGCGGGTTCGACGCCTTCGACTTCGCCGCTGGGGGCGGGGTTCCCGGGCCTGAACCCCGGCAACGCCTTCAACTACGCGACGCGATACGCCCCGGGCGGCCAGGTCTCGAACCTCCAGCTGAGCGAGATCGCCGGCGTAGGCAAGCTCCTCAACTCGGGCGGCCGGCTGCTGCTGGGCTTCGCCAACCAGGTCGTCTTCAACCTCGTCGGCACCAACCCGATCCAGCCCTCCGTGCAGTCCTCCCTGCCGCTCAGCTTCGTCCAGCCCCTCTTGCGGGGCGGCGGCCGGGCCGTGACGCTGGAGGCGCTGACCCTGGCCGAACGCTCGCTGCTCTACCAGGTCCGCTCATTCGCACGATTCCGCCAGGAGTTCATCGTCTCGGTGCTGATCGGCGGCTCGGTGCAGAACCTGGGGTCGACCTTCGCCCTCGCGGGCTTCTCGTCGGGCGGCAACGTGGACCCGGTCGTGGGCTTCGTCCCGACCGTGGTCAACGCGGCCCGGATCGAGATCTCCAAGCGGAACGTGGCGACCCTGGAGCAGATCGTGAGCCTCTACGAGCAGCTCATCGACGGCGAGGCGTCGGGCCTCACGCAGCTCCAGGTCGACCAGGCCCGGAACCAGCTGGTCGGCGGCCGCAGCCAGCTCGCCCAGAACATCCTGAGTTTCCGCAACGGCCTGGACCAGTTCAAGCTCCAACTCGGCCTCCCCCCGGACACCCCGATGTCCGTGGACCTCAGCCTGTATGAGCCGTTCCTGGACGTTTTCCGTCGGATCGACGACTGGCAGCGCAACCCCAAGCGCGACCTCGACGAGCTGCCCCAGATCATCCAGAGCGTCCCCGAGCTGGAGGACGTCGTCATCGACGGCCGGTCGGTCCTGGCCCCCTACCGCCAGATCGAGGGCGAGGCGGACGAGAGCCGGCTCGAGGAGATCCTGCAGGCCGGCGTCCGGACCGCCATGGAATACCGGCTCGACCTCATGAACGCCCGAGCCCAGCTCTACGACGCCTGGCGACAAATTCGATTTCGGGCCAACGCCCTCCGCGGTATACTCAACGTCGGCCTGACCAATCAGGTCTTGACCCCGCCCACGACGACCAACCCGTTTGGCTTCATGTCCCAGGCCACCCAGTTCAGCCTGGTCCTGAACGCCGAGCTCCCCCTGATCCGGCTCTCCGAGCGCAACCAGTTCCGCCAGGCCATCATCGACTACCAGCGGCAGCGACGATCCCTGCAGAACCAGGAAGACGCCCTAAAATTCAATCTTCGTCAAGACATCAGGCAGATGCAAATCGCCTACTTCCAATACGAGATCTCCAAGCAGCAGCTGACCCTGCAGGCTCGGCTGAAGGACCAGGCGTTCGAGCAGATCGTGGCGCCGCCGCAGGCGACCTCGGGGCAGAACCTGGCCCAGTCGGCCAACGCCGCGGCCCAGACCCAGAACCTGCTCCAGGCCCAGGGCAACCTGATCCAGCAGCAGCTGTCGATCGTCCAGAACTGGCAGGCCTTCGAGCTCGCCCGACTGACCCTGTACCGCGACATCGGCACCTTGCCCTACGACGAATGGGAGGCGTTCAGTGAACTTTTCCCTGCAGAATACCGAGGCCCCAGCCTCGGGGCCGGCACCAGCGACCCGCGACCTGCCGCCCCTGCAGCGCCCGAAACGCCGTAAGGCGTCGCTGGGCAAGATCTTGGCCCTGGGCCTCGTCTCCCTCCTCGCGGTGGGGGGCGTGGCCCTGGTCAGCGTCCCCGGCATGAGCAAGCCGATCCGCGGATTCTTCGCCCCGACCAGCCTCGACATCATCCCATTCGAGATCAAGCGCGGCCCGCTGCCGATCACGGTCACCGAGAAGGGCTCGCTGGAGAGCGCCAAGAACGAGGACGTGTACTGCCAGGTGGAAGGCCAGACCACCATCATCTTCATCCTCCCGGAAGGGACCCGGGTGAAGAAGGGGGAGCTGGTCTGCGAGCTGGACTCGGCGACCCTCCGGGAGTCCCTGATCAACCAGAAGATCGCCACCCAGGGGGCCGACGCCGCCTATCAGCAGGCCAAGCTGACCCGCGAGGTCGCCGAGATCGCCGTCCGGGAGTATGAAGAGGGCATCTACGCCCAGGACAAGGCGACCATCAACGGCGAGATCAAGCTGGCCGAGTCCGACCTCGCCCGCGCCGCCGACCGTGTCGACTGGGCCAACCGCATGTTCGACAAGGGCTACGTCTCCCGCGCCCAGAAGGTCTCCGAGGAGCTGAACAATCAGAAGGCCAAGTTCGCCCTGGAGCAGGCCCAGAGCAAGCTCTCGGTGCTGGAGAACTTCACCAAGGCCAAGACCATCAAGGAGTTGAAGAGCGACGTCGAGAAGGCGCTCTCGGACGAGCTGGCCAAGAAGCAGACCTTCGAGCTGGAGCGCGAGAAGGAGGCCAAGTTCGAGAAGCAGATCGTCAACTGCAAGCTCTTCGCCCCCGGCGAGGGGCTGGTGGTCTACGCCAACGACCCCGGCCGCAACTTCGGCAGCAACACCCCGCAGGTCGAGGAAGGCGCCACGGTCCGCGAGCGTCAGAAGATCTTCAGCCTGCCGGACATCGCCAACATGCAGGTGAACGCCAAGATCCACGAGTCGCAGATCGACAAGATCCTGCCCAAGATGAAGGCCCGGATCCGGGTCGACGCCTTCGCCGACATGGAGCTGGACGGCAGCGTCGTCGACGTCGCCCCCCTGCCCGACCCGTCGAGCTTCTTCAGCTCGGACATCAAGGTCTACACCTCGCACATCCGGATCGAGAACCCCCTGCCCGGCCTCCGCCCCGGCATGAACGCCGAAGTCGTCATCCTCGTCGACCGCAAGGAGGACGTGCTGACCGTGCCGGTCCAGGCGATCCTCGAATTCAAGGGCAAGGACCACCTCGCCGTCCGCACCCCGAACGGCTACGACCGCAAGGAAGTCGCCCTGGGCGCGACCAACGACAAGTACGTCGAGATCGTCGAGGGCGTCTCCGAGGGCCAGGTCATCGCCCTCAACCCGATCGCCCTGCTGAGCGACGAGGAGAAGCGGGAGCTGTTCGCCGTCGGCCGCGCCGCCTCCAAGAAAGACTTCGCCAAGGGCGACGGCGAGGCCGCGGGACCGGGCGGGCCGGGAGTCCCCGGCGGGCCCGCCGTCCCCGGCGCCGCGCCCGACGCCGCCAAGGCCAAGGGCAAGGGCGGCCGTCGCGGCGGCGCGGGCGGCGGCATGGGTGCGTTCATGGCCAAGATGCAGAACGTCCCCGCCGAGGACCGGGCCAAGCTCAAGTCCGCCTCGGAGGAGGAGCGGGCCGAGATCCTCAAGAAGGCCGGATTCACCGACGCCGAGCTCGACCAGATGCGACAGATGCGGGCGGGCGGAGGTGGCGGCGGGCCGGGCGGGCCCGGCGGCGGCGGGCCGGGCGGCGGCGGCGGCCCCGGGGGAGGCAACTGATCGTGGACTTCCAAGTCGATTCCGCGAATCGGGCCGACAAGCCGCTGGTCTCCATCGTCGACGTCCGCAAGACCTACGTGATGGGCCACGCCCCCTCCGGCGGCGGGATCTTCCGCCGCAAGGGGGCCAGCAACACCGTCACCGTGCACGCCCTCCAGGGCGTGTCGGTCGACTTCTACCCGGGCGAGTACGTCGCCATCATGGGCGCGTCGGGCTCCGGCAAGAGCACCATGCTCAACCTGCTCGGCTGCCTCGACCGCCCCACCAGCGGCCAGTACATGCTGGGCGACCGCGACGTCTCTCGGCTGGACGACGACGAGCTGTCCGAGGTCCGCAGCCGCTACCTCGGCTTCATCTTCCAGTCCTACAACCTCATCCAGCAGTACACGGTACTGGAGAACATCCAGCTACCCCTCACCTATCAGGGGGGGGGCGAGCTGAGCCCGGAGGCCGTCGAGCGCTCGGTCGAGCTGGCCACCATGGTCGGCCTCGGCGAGCGCCTGGACCACCGCCCGACGCAGCTCTCCGGCGGCCAGCAGCAGCGCGTGGCCATCGCACGCTCGCTGATCAACGATCCCTACATCATCCTCGCGGACGAGGCCACCGGCAATCTAGACACCAAGACCAGCCATGAGATCATGGAAATGCTCCAGCGTCTCAACGACGCGGGCAAGACCATCATCATGGTGACCCACGAAGACGACATCGCCGAGCACGCCAAGCGGATCATCCGCATGCGCGACGGCCTGATCATCGAGGACGGCCCCAGCCCGCGGATGATCGCCGCCGGTCAGGCCGCCCAGGGCTCGCTCGCCGCCTCCGTCGAGGCCTGACCAACGTCCGTCCCGCTGCCCGCCCGAACCCCGACGGTCAAGGAATCCATCCCATGCGACGCATCTGGCGCGGCCTCAAACTCGGCATGAAGAGCCTGCTGCTGCACAAGCTGCGGTCGGGCCTGACCGTCCTCGGCATCGTCTTCGGCGTGGCCGCCGTCATCTCGATGCTCGCGATCGCCGAGGGCTCCAGCCGCGACGCCCAGGAGCGGATCCGCGCCCTCGGCGCCACCAACATCATCGTCCGCTCGGTCAAGCCCAGCGACGAGGCCCAGGCCACCGGCGGGCGGCCCTCGCGCATCCTCAACTACGGCATCAAGTACGACGACTTCGATCGGATCATGGCGACCGTGCCGACGATCCGCAAGGCCCTGCCCATCCGCGAGATCCGCAAGCAGGTCCGCCGCCTCCAGTACTACCTCGACGGCCGCGTCGTGGGCACCACCCAGGACTACGCCGAGTTCAACATGCTCCAGATCGAGCGGGGCCGGTTCCTGACCGCCGCCGACAACGAGAAGTACCAGAATTACGCCGTGCTCGCCTCGACCACCGCCAAGACCCTCTTCCCCTACGAAGATCCCATCGGCGAGTCGGTCAAGCTGGGGTCCGACTACTACACCGTCGTCGGCGTCACCAAGGAACGCGAAAGCTCGGCGGGCGTGGGCGGCAGCCTCGCGGCCCAGGACTTCAACAAGGACGTCTACATCCCGCTGAACACCTGCCGGGTGCGATTCGGCGAGAAGATCATCAACAACCGGTCGGGGTCGATGGAGGCCGAGGAGACCCAGCTCTCCCAGGTCACGCTCCAGGTCGGCGCCATCGACCAAGTCCAGCCAACCGTGCCGATCATCAAGGCGGCCTACGAGCGGTTCCATCCCAAGAAGGACGTCGAGATGACGGTCCCCTACGACCTGCTGCTGGAGGCCCAGCGAGCGGCCCGCCAGTTCAGCATCATCCTGGGGACGATCGCGGCGATCTCGCTGCTGGTCGGCGGCATCGGCATCATGAACATCATGCTGGCCACCGTCACCGAGCGGACCCGGGAGATCGGCATCCGCCGGGCCCTCGGCGCGAAGCGGAAGGACATCACCCAGCAGTTCCTGATCGAGACCGTCGTGCTCTCCGGGGTCGGCGGCCTGCTGGGCGTGTCGATGGGCATCGCCATCCCGCGGCTCATCGTCTACTTCATCCCCGACCAGAAGGCGTTCGTCACCGGCATGTCGGTGCTGCTGGCGTTCGGGATCTCGGTCGCCGTCGGCATCCTCTTCGGTCTCTATCCGGCCCGACGGGCCGCCATGATGGATCCGATCGAGGCCCTCCGCCACGAATGATCCTCCCGGAGCCCGGGCCCTCGGCGGGACGCTTCGCGACCCTCCCCACCCCCCCGGGTTCCCACGGGTTGGGCTTGCATACCCGTACAGGGATTACTAGGCTTGATGGCAGATGGACGTCACCGGATGCGGCTTACGCATCCGGCCGTCTCATTTTTTTTGCCTTGGGTTCAGCCTCGGCGTAACCCGGAGACCTGAGCCTCGACCTCGTCGCCCGCCGACCCGTCCCGCCAGGGCCAGAGCGACGTGCAACCTGAATCGGCCGGAGGCGACCGACGCCTCGGCGACGCGCGCGAGCCTCCACGACGAGGCGCCCCCCGGCGCGAACCGTGCATCCCGCACCAGTGTTGAGAATGGGAGCAGTTCGGCATGTCCACCGACCGAATTCCGATGTCGAAAGAAGGCTACGAGAAGCTCAAGGCCCAGCTCGACCAGATGAAACATGAGGACATGTCCCGGATCGCCGAGCAGATCGCCCAGGCCCGCGGTTACGGGGACCTTTCCGAGAACGCCGAGTTCGACGCCGCCGTCGAAGCTCAGGGAATGCTCCAGGCCCGGATCAACGACCTCCAGGACAAGCTGAGCCGGGCCTACCTCGTCGACCGGACGAACATGCCCAAGGACCGCGTGGTCTTCGGCTCCAAGGTGCGCGTCCTGGACGTCGACCTGGCCGAGGAGGAGGACTTCATCCTCGTCGGCCCCGGCGAGGAGGACTACGAGAACAATCGCATCCTCCTGACCAGCCCCATCGGCCAGGGCCTCGTCGGCAAGAAGGTCGGCGACGAGGTCGAGGTCCCCATCCCCAAGGGGACCCTCAAGCTCAAGATCGTCGAGATCGGCTGCGAGTGACCCGCACCCCGCGCCGGCCCCCCTCCCCCGGCGCGGACTCCCCCGGTCGCCTCAGACCGAACCCGGCGCGGGATCGACGCCAAGCTCCCGCCAGGACGCCGGTAGAGGCGCGACCAGGATCAACGGCGCCGACGTCGTCGGGTGCCGTACCTGCAAGGACCGCGCATGCAGCGCGATCCCCGGCGAGAACGCCTTGCGCGAGCCGTAGATCGCATCGCCGAGGATCGATAGGCCCCGGGTCGCCGATTGGACGCGGAGTTGATGCGTCCGGCCGGTCTCGGGCCAGAATCGAAGCCGAAGCATCCCTTCGGGAAGCCGGGCGTCGGGCTCGACGAAGACCCGGGTCCGCGACTCGCGGGCACGCGGCGTCCCCTCCGCGACCGATCGGACGACGCCTTCCTGGTCGGGAGCGGTGAGCCAGTCGATCCAGGTGTCGCCGATCGGCGGCAGCGGCGAAGGTCCGGGGTTCTCGACGGCGGCGTCGGCCGCCTCGACGACCGCCCAGTACTCCTTCACGGCCTGCCGCTTCTCGAATTGCATCGCCAGCCGACGCGCCGCCTTGGCGGTCTTCGCCCAGAGGAGCATGCCCGACACCGGCCGATCGAGGCGGTGGACGATCCCGACGTAGACGGACTCCGGCGCGGCGGGATTCAGATGCCGGCGCAGGTCCTGTTCGAGCGTGGTCTCGCCGGGGGGCGCCCAGGTCCCCTGGGTGAGCTGGCCGGCCGGCTTGAGGACCGCCAGGCAGTGCTCGTCCTCGAACATGACCTGAAGCCCGAGGCTCATTGCGGCCCCGATGCGGGGCTCACCTTCAGGTCGCGGGTGAGCGACTTGGCCGTGGACTCGCCGGTGTCGAGAAGTTCGTCGGCGATCACCCCCGGGCTCGGGCCCGCGGTCGGGTCGAGTCCCGACGTCCCCGGCGGGCCGTAGCCGTTGTCGGTCGGCCGCGCGACCTTCTCGCCCGCTGTGGGTGTGCCGTAGATCGGGGGCTTCGGCTTGAGCCCGCCGAACTGGTCGTCGGTCGACCCGCCCGGCCCGACGTTGAACGTGCCCGGAGAGCCGTTCGCGAGCGCGGGATGCGGCTCGGAGCTGAACCCGACGGCCGGCGGCTGGTCCCCCGTCCTGGCGTAGGGCCGGCCCGGCGGGACCTCGCTCTTCGTGCTCCGGCAGCCGGCAGACGCGACCAGGGCGACAGCGAGCGTCATGACGCCTGCGATGAGGCGATAAGGGCGGGGAACGCAGGGTCGATCCATCGACGAGACCTCCAACCATCCGCGAAAACGCAAACCGGACGCGACGGGCGCGAGCACCCGTGCGTCCGGATGATACCGATCCGGGGGGACCGGTCAAGGAGAGTCGCGGTGTCGCGGAGGGGTCACTTCCCCTTGGCGGCCTCGTAGCGACGGCCCACCTCGTCCCAGTTGACGACGTTCCAGAAGGCCGTGATGTAGTCGGGGCGCCGGTTCTGATACTTCAGGTAGTAGGCGTGCTCCCAGACGTCCAGGCCGAGGACCGGCGTGGCGCCGTCGGAGATCGGGCTGTCCTGATTGGCGGTGGAGGTCACGGCGAGCTTGCCGTCCTTGCCGACCGTCAGCCAGGCCCACCCCGAGCCGAACCGGGTGGTGGCGGCCTTGTTGAAGGCCTCCTTGAACGTCGTGAAACCGCCAAGCTCCGAGGCGATCGCCTCGGCGAGCGCGCCCTTGGGCTCGCCGCCGCCGCCGGGGCCGATGATCTGCCAGAAGAACGCGTGGTTGGCGTGCCCGCCGCCGTTGTTCCGCACGGCCGTCCGGATGGCCTCCGGGATCGCGTTGAGGTCGGCGATCAGGGCCTCGATCGGCTTGCCCTGGAGGTCCGGGTGATCCTTCAGCGCCGCGTTGAGGTTGTTGACGTACGCGGCGTGGTGCTTGTCGTGGTGGATCTCCATCGTCTTGGCGTCGATGTGGGGCTCCAACGCGCCGAAGTCGTACGGCAGCGGGGGCACGGTGTATTCAGCCATTCCAGTCGCTCCTGATTCCCTGTGTCTGTTCGGCGCGCGGACGAGGAGGTCGCCGCCGGCTGTCCCAGCCCGCGGCGACCCCCCGAGGGTCCGGGCGCGTCGCCCGTGTTCGGATCCGCACAAGCTACCACAGCCGGGGCTTGCGCTCAAATTCCGGAGACGCAAGTCGCGTACCGGGGCGGGGCGTCACACTGCGGCCGGCTTCAGCGCCGAAGCCCACACGGGAGCCTCGTACGCATAGAGGGTCGCCAGCCTGGGGAGGGGGGCCTGCCGGGCGGGCGGCCTGCGGAAGACCGGCCTCCGCGCGGGGGCCGCCTGGGCGAGGGAGAGCGTATAATCGGCGACGCTCGACGTGCCGACGGCCTGAAGCCGCACGACCAGCGCGGCGTTGCGGCCGGCGGAGACGCTGACCGAGTCCGTCCCCTGGGCGACGACCCGGCCTCGATTGTTCAGAACCTGGATGGTCGCGCCTCCGGCCGAGACCTGCACGACCCCCTGGGCACCCGCCTGGAACGAGAAGAAGTCCACGTCGCCGGCCGCAAGCGTCAGGCCGGGGAGGCTCGCCTGCGAGATCCTTCCGATCCGCGTGGCCGTGCCGATGGAGTTGTTCAGCTCGAAGCGGTCCGGAGCAATGACCACGGTGGTCGGATAGATCGGCCCGGAGGGCGGGATCACGGTGTTGGGCGGGGGCGTCGCAGGGCTCGGCGGGGGCGTCGGGGTGACGGTCGGCGGCGTGATGGTCCTGGGAGCCTGGGAGAGCGCGACCGTCAAGTTGTAGGTTCCGACCGCGAAGACGTCGTTGGTCGCCCCCATCACGGCGGCGTAGTAGCGACGTCCCGGCACGATCGAGCCCACCGAGGCCGTCACGTCGGCGCTCCACTTGCCGGGGTCGGACGCCTGGGCGAGCGGAGACCCGGCGGCGTCGTAGATCGTGACCTTGGGGCTCAGCATGCTGGAGTTCGACGCCGAGGCCGTCACCTGCCAGGAGCCGCTCGCGTAGTCCGGCGCGACGAAGCTGAACCATTGCACGTCGCCGACGGAGTCGAGCGACGCCGCCGAGGCCGTGGAGAACTGGGCGGTGGACAGGACGGAGGTCAGGTCGATGGGCCTCTGGGCGGTCTCGCCGTAGCCCTGGGCCTGGTAGATGTCGGGCTGTCGGGCGCCGTAGATCGCCTGGATGCCGGCGATGTCGCCGGCGTCGAGGGTGGTGACGGCGCCGCCGTAGACGGGCCGCATCACCACTCTGCCGCTCGTGGGGTGATCGAGGCCCAAGGAGTGGCCGGTCTCGTGGAGCACGACGCTGAACAGGTCGAAGTCCGACCCGATCGCGTACTTCATGTTGAGGTTGACCTCGACGTCGCCGCCGGCCGTCGAGCCCTGCGGGGGCGGGAAGTAGGTCTGGGCCAGCGTCTGCTGATTGCCGGCGATCGCGGTCCCGCCGATTCGGATGTCGCCGAACCGCGCGTCGCCCTGGGAGGCGCCCAGGGCGTTGACGCGGTAAGGGCCGTCGGCGATCGGGACGATGTTGATGTTCGCGACCGACTGCCAGGTCGCCAGGGCGCGGGCGACCTCACGCTGCCAGACGCCCTGGCCGAACTTGGCGTCGAACGTGGCGTTCAGCGCATTCGTGCCGCTGATCCAGGAGACGCCGTCGGGCGCGATGCTGTAGGTGATCCGCGAGGGGTTCGCCCAGCGGAACCCGTTCTTGATCAGGTAATCCGAGCCCGCGCTCGCCATCAGAGTGCGATCCTCGAGCGCCTCCAGGAGGGTCGGGCGTCGCCGCCGCAGGGACCGAGGCCCCCCTCCTCTCCGCATCAGAATGCCGAGGCGTCGTCCGACTTCCTTGCACCCCATCCAGGAACGCTCTCCGAGCGATCCGTTGGGTAGCCCAAGCATGGTGCACTCCGCTGATCGTTGGGCGCGGCGGGGGCCGGCTCGGCGCGAGGAGCGAACCTCCCGGTCGTTCGGGATCCGGCTCGTCGATCACCTGGATCGCGGCCGTTCCTTCGCGAGTCTCGGGCGGTCGTCCCCGACCTGATGGGCCCTTCGCTTGCTCCCCCGTCTGCCGCCTTCGTCCATCCCTCCGTGGTCCAAACCCCTCTTCCTTGGCGAAGTCGGCCGCCTTCTCGGGCGCCTTGCCGCCGCGTTCTCGCGGCGCTCCCCCCGGGGGATCCCCTGATCGTCGAGGAGAGTCGACGAGCGTCGAGTCTGCCAGCTGTGACGGCGAACCTCGATGTAAGGCTTGCCGCGAACGTGCTGGATGTCGCAGAGACTCCTCCGATACCTGAAACCTAGGTTGCGATTCCAGGGATTTCCTCAAGATTCGAGAAGTCCCGGCCGGTACAGGCGGGACGACCGGTTCCGTCGGTATGAATTTCGTCGGATTCAGCGGTTGGAGCAGTCGGAACGAATCGTTGAGATCTTCGGACCATTGATCCAAGCATCCGCACGCCTTCCACTTCCGAAACGACGCGGCGACCTCGACGGCTTGTGGCGGAAGATCGCGACCGATACGCTCGTTGAGACCGCGAAAAACACCCCCACCCGCCCCTGCCGAGGATTCCGCATGCAAACGGCGAACGACCCGGCCGACCCCGCCGCGTCCTTTGGGATTTTCGTCCGGCGAGCCGTCCCCTCCGCCCGCCGCCCGACCGCCCCTCCCGCCACGCCGGAGGGCTGGGAAAAGCGGCTCCAGGGCGTCGCCGCCGGGCTGCGGACCTCCTTCGGCCTGGCCCTGATCGAGCCCTGCGACCTGGCCCCCGAGATCCTCGGGGTGGTCGAGCGCGACGATTACATCATCGAACGGCTGACCTTCCAGAGCCGGCCCGACGTGCGGGTGACGGCGAACCTCTATCGCCCCCGGAACTCGGACGCCCCGGCCCCGGCCGTCCTGAGCGTGCACGGCCACTGGGCCTGGGCGCGGATCGATCCCACCGTGCAGGCCCGCTGCATCGCGCTCGCCCGGCTCGGCTACGTCTGCCTCTGCGTCGACGCCTTCGGCGCGGGGGAGCGGGCGATCGTCCCCGGGCCCGGGACCTATCACGGCGGGCCGACCGGGGCTTCGCTCTGGGCGGCCGGCGTGCCGCTGATCGGGCTGCAGGTCCACGACAATCGCCGGGCCGTCGACTACCTCGCCTCGCGTCCCGAGGTCGACCCGACCCGTCTGGCGATCACGGGGGCTTCCGGGGGGGGCAACCAGACGCTCTACGCCGGCGCGACCGACGACCGGCTCAAAGCTGTCGTGCCGGTCTGCGGGGTCGGCGCCCTGGAAGCCTACCTGGACACCGCTTGCTGCGTCTGCGAGGTCAATCCGGGGGGGCTGACCTACGCCACGACGGGAGACCTGCTGGCGATGATCGCCCCCGGGGCCTTGCTGGTCGTCAGCGCCAGCCGAGACGCCCCTCAGTTCGGCGCTGAGGCGGCCGCCAGGAGCCTGGAGCACGCGCGCCCGCGGTTCGAGCAGCTCGGGGCCGGCGATCGCATCCGCCAGGCGACCGTCGATTCCGGACACGATTACAACCGGCCGATGCGCGAGGCCCTCTACGGCTGGCTCGACCGCTGGCTCCGCGATCGCGGCGACGGCGGGCCGATCGCCGAGCCGGAGGTCCAGCCCGAGGACCCCGCCCGGCTCCGGTGCTATCCGGACGCCGGATCCCGCCCGGCGTCGATCGTCACGATCCCGGAATTCTTCCGCCGCGAGGCCCTCGCGAGGATCGCTGCGCTGCCCGCCGCCCCCGACCACCGTCAGGCCTGGGAGGCGGAGGCGGTCTCGCTCAAGGCCGGACTGGCGAAGGACGTGCTCGGCGGATTGCCCCAGACCGACCCGCCGCCCCTCCGCGTCGGCTTCGATGCGGGGCGAGGATGCTGGACGCTCGTAATGGAGCCCGAACCGGGCCTGGCCCTCTCCGGATTCCTGAGGACGCCCGATTCGGGTGCCCGGCGCGGGCTGGTGATCCTGTCTGGAGAAGAGGCGATCGACGCAGAGGTGGCCGCCGCCTGGGGGATGCCATGGCACCGCGCCGGTTACGCCACCTGCGCGGTGGAGCTTCGGGCGCTGGGGCGGCTGAAGCCCGACACGCCGACGATCGCCGAGGCCGTCGACCACAATGAGGCCGAGTGGGGCGTCTGGATCGGCCGTCCCCTGCTCGGCCAGTGGGTTTTCGACCTGATGCAGTGGGTGGAGGCCCTCGGGAAACTCCTCGGCACCCCTCCCTCGCCCTTTGCCGACCTCCCCCGCGACCTGCCGATGCTCCTGCACGGCCGGGGGGCGGCGGGGACGGCGTCGATCCTCGCGTCGGCGTACGCCCCCCGCGTTGCGGAGGTCGTCGCCGAGTCCACCCCGGCGCGGCTCGTGGCACCGGAACCCGTTGCCTGGAGCCGCGTCCGGATGGGTCTCCTCGCGCCCAATTTGTTGAGGTACGGCGACATCGGTCGACTCGCGAGCCTGACGGCCCCACGTCGCCTGGTGATCCTGGCGGGCGTCGGGACGGATGGGACGGCCGTTCCCGTGGCCGACCTGGAGTCGGCTTTCTCGCATTGCCGGGCGATTTACCGGCTCCATGACGCCGAAACGTCGCTCGTCCTGGCGTCCTCCCGCGCCGAGTCGGGGCTCCCCGAGGCCTGATCGTCGGGGAACCAGGCGAACGCGGGTATGGACAGGGCCGGAGGCCGGGGTTTTGACGCTCTTCTAGAGGAGAATCGCATCCCTAGATGCGTTGACCCCGGTCCGGGACTTCCGATAATCCAATGAACCGAGACATTCGGCGCCGCGTAACGGTCCAGAGGATCCCTCGCCCTCTCGAACCCGATCGCGACGCTTGACGCGGATTCGGCCGGACTCCCGGCCGCGATCGGCTCGGTCGCGCCTTTCCCCTCGGACGACACATGCAAGCTCAACCGAACGCGGTCCCTCGGATCGAACTGGAACGCCCGAGCCGACGCGGGTCGATCGGGAAGCGGCTGACGGCCCTCGTCGTCGTGCTGGCGGCGGTGGGGGGCGCGTCGTGGGCCTGGGAGCAAGGGTATCGCCCCTCCTGGCTCGATCGTCGCGAGGCCGTTTCGTACAAGCTCGCCGAGGTCGACCGCGGCGACATCGTGCAGTACGTCGTGGAGTTCGGCACGCTCGAAAGCGCGACGGACGCGGTCGTCCGGTGCCAGGTCGAGGCCCTCATCGGCCTGGTGGGCGGGTCGAACTCGAGCGGCTCGGGGAACCGGTCCGGGGGCTCCAGCAGTGGGGCGGCTTCGCAGGCATCCGCCGCGCCGGCCCCCGCACCGACGAAGAGCGCCGCGGGGACGGCCAAGGCCGGGACCGCGACCGCCAAGGGTGGTGCGGGGTCGACCGCCAAGGGGGGGGCGGGGTCGGGGTCCGCATCGGGATCCTCGGGAACGGCGACGGCCGCCTCGGGTACGTCCGCGAAGCCCTCCATCAGGAGCTTCACCTACACCGTCGCTCCCTATTCCCCCCTGAAGCGGACGACGAAGGCGACGACCGCCTCGAATTCCCGGGGCGGCGGGGGCAGCGGTGGAAGCGGCGGTGGAGGCGGCAGCGGTCGAGGCGGCGGGGGAGGCGGCATGGAAGAGAAGCCGGGCTCCACCCGCATCATCTCGATCCTGCCCGAGGGGACGGCCGTGAGGCAGGGCGATGTGGTGTGCGAGCTGGATTCGGCGGCCTTCCGCGACGAGCTCAAGGCCCAGCAGATCCGCTGGCTCCAGGCCAAGTCGTTCGTCGAGCAGGCGACCTCGCTGCTCGCCGTCAACGAGATCACGCTTCGCGAGTATCGCGATGGCATCCTCCCTCAGGACCTCCAGCTCATCCGCCAGTATGTCCAGACTTGCGAGATCGACCACGATCGGGCCGCGAAGAACGTCGAATGGTCGCGGGGCGTCACCCAGAAGGGGCTGCGCACCAGCTCCCAGCTACGCGCGGACGAACTGGCGCTCCAGCAGGCGGAATTCGTCCTGAGCGAGGCTCAGGGCATGCTCCTGCGGTTGGAGAAGTTCACCGGTCCCAAGATCCTCAAGTCGCTCGAAGCGAAGCTGGCCTCGATCCTGACCGACAAGCTCGCCCAGGACGCGAGCTTCGCCCTGGAGGCGGAGCGGCTCGCACGCCTGGAGAAGAACGTCGCCGCCTGCATCCTCCGCGCACCTCGCGACGGCGTGGTCGTCTACGTGAATGAAACCAACGGCTGGGGGCGGGTGGAGTCGGTGATCCAGGAAGGGACGACCGTCCGGCAGGATCAGCCGATCTTTCAGCTCCCCGACCCCAAGCGGATGCGGGTCAAGGCCCGCATCAACGAGACCAAGGTCTCGTACCTCCGCAACGGCCAGGCCTGTTCGATCCGCCTGGACGCCTTCCCCGACCGGCTTCTGCGCGGGCGGGTCACCGACGTGACCGCCATCTCCTCGCCGGTGAACGGGCCCTTCTCCGACGTCCGCGTCTACTTCGCCCTGATCGCGATCGACGACGCTTTCGCCGACCTCCGCCCCGGCCTCAGCGCCGAGGTTACGTTCCTGTACGATCGCCGGTCGCAGGTCGACCGCATGCCGCTCGCGGCCGTTCGCGACATCGGCGACGACTCCTACGTGGCGATCCTCGACCGGACCCCGGCTCCCGAAGCCAAGACGCCCTACCGCTGGCAGAAGGTCGAACTCGGCCTCAGCGACTCGGACTTCGTCGAGGTCCTCTCCGGGGTCCAGCCCGGCGACCGGGTCATCCTCGACCCGTTCACGCTGGAGGCGCCGACGATCGCGCCGACGCCCCCCGCGGCCTCGCAGGTCGCGGCCGTCGCCCCCGACCCTCAAGAGGCGGTCGGAGCCGTCCCCGCTCGGCCCGGATCCTAATTGGCCGTGTTCGCGGCGGCGAGTAGTTGGGCGATCGTTTCCTCAAGCCGGGCCTCTCGGCCGAAGGTCATCCCCAGCGAGCGGATCCGGTCGGTCGCGATCTGGTGCTTGGGATGCGTCTCCGCACCGCCGATGGGGCCGTCCGACCCGGCGAGTCGACGGGCGATGTGCGCGACTTCGTAGTCGGAGACGTAGCGATCGCAGCAGTTGTACATCCGGCCCGACACCGCCTGGGCGTCTGCGTTCAGCAGGATCTCGACGCCCCGGGCGACGTCGGTCGCGTGGACCTCCTTGCCGCCCCCCCGGCATTCGACCGGCTCGCCGGCGGCCACCTTTCGCACCAGGTCGAACCACTTGCTCGCCTTCGGCGGACGGGCCAGGCCGTAGACGCCGCAGGGCCGTATGGCGCAGATGGGCATCCGCGAGCCCAGGCCGTAGCTCGACACGAAAGCCTCGATCGCCGCCTTGTGGGCCCCGTAGTGGCTGGCGCTCCAGGTCGGGTGGGCCTCGTCGAGCGGCCGATCGTCCAGGATCAGGTCGTGCACGGCGCAGGTGGAGATGAAGACGAACCGTTTCAGCTCCCGGCGGCGAGCCTCCTCGATCAGCCGCAGCGTCCCCATAACGTTCCGCTCGAAGAACTCCAGGAGGTTCCCCTCGCCCCCCCGAAAGCGTCCGCCGGGGTGGTCGATCGCGGCGTGGACGACGGCGTCGGCCCCGTCCAGCAGGTCGCGGCCGGCGCGTTCGTCGCCGAGGCTCCCCTCGACCCAGTCGATGCCGCCCTCGGGGATCGAATCGGCGAGGCCCGAGACGTCGCTGCTCGGGCGTCGCCAGCAGACGAGCCGGTGTCCCGCCTGGGCCAGATGTGAGACGATGTAGCGGCCGACGAATCCCGTCGCCCCGGTCACGGCGATTCTCATCGATCCTGTCTCCTTAGACAGTCAGTCGCGCCCCACGCGCCGAGCGGCCCCCGGATCCCGCGAGGCGGAAGCCGGAGGGCGACTCGGCGGAGCTCCCCGAATGAATCAGGCCCCCGCCCCATCAAGCCCCGGTCGTGCCGACGCCCGCGCCCGATGGTTCAAGCGTTTCATCATACTCGCCACGCTCGCGACGGTCGCCGGAATCGTCGCCGCGTTCCCCGTCGGGCGATTCTACGCGATCCAGGGGGCCGTCGCGGCCCGCACCGCCACGATCCGATGGGTGACCGGCCTGGAGCCGGATCGCACGGAGATCGAGGCCGATTGGGCCCGTCGCAGGCAGCGAGCGGTCGATTCGACGACGGCGACCTTGACGAAGTTCTTCAACGGCACGGACGAGCCGATGCGCGATTTGTTCCGGGTCGCCGGCATGGATCCGGAGCACGGCCTGGTCCGCTTCGGACGCGCCGACCAGTCGTTCCTTCTCTCCTCGCAGGTCTTCGAGCCCGACGACCGCGGCCGATCCTACCGGCTCCGACCGAACACCCGGTCGGTCTGGCTGCGCCAGGTCACGCTCCACGACGGCCCCTTCGGGCTGTTCCAGATCCTGGACACGCCGGAGCATCGCGAGGCCGCGTCGAAGGCCGGCGCGATCGTCGACGAGTCCTCGGCCACGACGACCAACTCCTGGGGCCTGCGAGGGCCGGAACCGGACCCCTCGGCCGCGCTCCGGGGCGTCGTCCTGGGGGACTCCTTCATGCAGGGCATGTTCAACGGCGACGAGCAGACACCGCCGTTCTACCTGGCGAACCGCCTGACGGATCTTTACGAAGGGTCCGTCTCGCTCGCCAACACGGGGCACATCGCCTACTCGCCCGAGCAGTATTACTACACGCTTCTGGAGTACGGCGAGCGGATGACCCCGCAATTCGTCGTCGTCAGCGTCTGCCCGAACGACTTCGGCGAGGGCTTCGACATCCTCCAGGGCCGGCCCGACTGGATGGACGAGGCGGCCTACTGGATCGACCGCATCCACGGCTGGTGCCGATCGCGGGGGGCGATCTGCCTGCTGGTCCCGGTCCCCACCTTCCCCCAGGTGGAGAGCCGGCGCAAGGACGGATTCTACCCGGGCCTGGTGAGCAACATCTTCCCCGGCCCGCCAGCCTACTTCTGCGACCCGCTGGAGGCGTTCCTGGACGAGCACCTCAGGCTGAGGCGCGAGGCGAGCGAGGGGAACTCGACGCTCTCGCGGAGCCCGCTCTACAACCGCCACATCGACGACGACCATTTCTCGCCGGTCGGAGCCGACTTGTGGGCCGAGGTCGTCGCGAGGCGGCTGGTGCTGCTGCTGGAGACGGTCGGGAGGGGCTCGAACCCCTCCCTCCCGAAGGCGAAGCTCACTTCCCGGCCATCTTCGAGCGGGCCCCGTCGATGAGCAGGTCCCACTGGAAGGCCGGGCCGGGGTCGGTCTTGTTGGTCTGGACGTGGTAGTGGCCGAGCAGCCCCTGGTAGGCGTCGAACTCGGCGGGCGAGAGGGTGTCGAGCCGCAAGGCGCCCGAGTCGTCGCGCGGGTAGTCGGCCTTGATCTTGGGGAAGACGGTGCAGAGCGTGGCCGTCAGCTTGGTCAGGGCGTCGTACTGGGCCTGGGTCAGGTCGTACTGCTCCAGCTCCTGGCCTCGGATCTTCCCCTTCACCAGCTCGTTCCGGGCGGGGGCCAGCAGGGCGTCGGGGTTGTGGATGCCGTTGGCCTCCGGGGCGCCCGGGAGCTTGATCTTCACGCGACCCTCGGCGTCCTTCTCGTACCAGCGGTCGAGCGACGCGGTCCGGCCGGGGGAGTAGGCGCCCATGTTGGCGATCTCGATGCCGATCGAGCGGCCGTTGGCCTTCGTGGCGTGCCAGGCGGCCTCCTTGAGGTCGAGCGTCTGGTAGATCGTGCCGTCGACGTCGAGCATGAAGTGGACGCTCAGGCCCCGCTCGTCGTGCAGGACGCGGAAGCAGCGCTGGCTGGTCCCGCAGACGTCGTAGTGGATCACGAACTGGTCGACCACGCGCTGGAGCAGCGGCAGGTCCCAGCCCCCGGCCTGGACGCGGGCCAGTTCGGGCTCGGACAGCCCGTTCTTGCGGAGGCCGAAGCGGGTCGGCGGGAGGTCCGGCTTCTTGTCCGCGGGGCTGAAGTGCGGGGCCACGCGGTAGGCGTCGTATCCCTCGGGGTCGGTCCAGAGGACGACGGGGGTGGTGGTGTGGAAGAGCTGGCCGCAGACGACGATCTCGTCGCCCCGGCGTTCGAGCCGATCGCCCGGCTTGGGTTCGTCTGCCTTCGCCGAACCCGGAAGGGCGAGCAGGCACGAGGCGGCGAGGCCGAGGAGCCCCAGGGCGGTGCGAGGACGTCGGGGCGAGGGGCGATGCGGGGACGAGGGCAAAGGCGATCTCCTTCCACAGGCGCGGGCTTGAGGCGGGTCGGGACGTGGAGAGGGTGGGGCTGGACTCGCGGAGCGAGGCTGAGCACAATGGATTTTGAGCCGGCCGGAACGACGACACAAGCGGAAACCCCCACTCATGACCGAATCGAAGATTCTGGATATGTCTCCTCGACTCCGCCGACCGGCCGCGCGCCTCCGGCTCGCCGCGGCCGCGCTCGCGACGCTCGCCCTCGCCTCGGTGGCGCTCGCCGACGAGCGGCCCGGCTCGCCGCCGGCCGACCTCGCGGGCCGCATCGAGGCCCTGGCCAAGGCCCACAAGGGCAAGGCGGCGGTGGCCTTCAAGAACCTCCAGACCGGCGAAAGCTACGCCCTGGACGCCGACGCGCCGATGCCCACGGCCAGCCTCGTCAAGTTCCCGGTCATGATCGAGGCCTACCGCCAGGCCGCCGAGGGGAAGGTCGACCTGGATTCCCCGGTCATGCTCACGAAGAAGGACAAGGTCCCCGGCTCCGGCGTCCTGACCTCGCACTTCTCCGAAGGCGCCCGGTTCCCCCTCCTCGACGCGGTCCACCTGATGATCACCTACTCCGACAACACGGCGACCAACCTCGTCCTCGACGCGATCGGCATCGGGTCGACCGCCGCGACGATGGAGGCCCTGGGCTGCCCCAACACCAAGATCCACTCCAAGGTCTACCGCCGCGACACCTCGGTCTTCCCCGAACGCAGCAAGGTCTACGGCCTGGGCAGCACCACGGCCGCCGAGATGATCCGGCTGTTCGAGGCCCTGCACGCCCGGAAGCTCGTCGACGAGAAGGCCAGCGAGGCCATGTGGAAGCACCTGCTGACGTGCGACGACAGGGCCAAGTTCCCCCGCTTCCTGCCCCCCGGGACCAAGGTCGCGTTCAAGACCGGCAGCGTCGACGCGAGCCGGACCTGCGCAGGGGTGATCGAGACCAAGGGGGGCCCGGTCGCCCTCTGCGTGCTCACCGACGAGAACGAGGACAAGAGCTGGTCCGACGACAACGCCGGCAACCTGCTCTGCGCCAAGATCGCGCGCGAGGTCTACGACCACTTCACGGCCCAGGCCGAGGCCCCCAAGCCCGAGCCGACGGCCGCCAGGCCCGAGGAGGCCGCCGCGCCGGCGTCGAAGTAAACGGGTCGCGTCCGCAACATCCGGAGCCGGCCGCCCCGATGGGGGGGCCGGCTTCCCGACGGAGGCCGTCATCATGGGTTTCCTCAGCGCGTTGCGTGGGTTCCTCGCCGACAAGTCCCGCCTCGACGCCTCCGAGGAGTCGCGGGAGAAATTCCGGAACGCCTGGGGCCTCGACCCCGAGCCGGAGCCCGACGAGGAGGCCGGTGCGTCGGCCCCCGGGCCCGACGCCGACGCCGCCTCGGAGTTCGACAAGACTCAGTGGCGGCGCAAGCTCCACCACATCTTCGAGAAGTATCCCGCGTCGAGCGACGAGTGGCCCCTCCTCATGCGCGAGGCGCGGGCGCTCCGGCTGGACGACGCGTGGGTCGCCCAGGGGATGAAGGAGGAGTTCACCATGATGATCCGGGGCCTGATCGCCGACCGGAGGCTGACCGAGGAGGAGCAGGCCCGGCTCGAAGCCGTCCGCAAGCTGATGGGCCTCACGGAGGAGAGGGCCGCCGCCCTCGTCCGCTCGGTCGTGGCCGAGGCGGAACGTTTCTTCGGCGGCGACGTCGTCGTCGACCACTGAGCTCCGCGAGCGGGGTCGGGGTCGGATCAGCGGAGCTTTTCCGGCAGAGCCTGCGGCTTCCCCTCGCGGTCGACGCAGGCGAGCGTGGTGCGGCCCTCGGCGAGCAGGACGCCGTCGCGCATGAGCTTGTACTCGTGCACGATCTTGACGTGCGTCACCCGGGCGACCGAGGTCTTCAGGGTCAGCAGGTCGTCGTACCGGGCGGGCTGGCGGAATTTGCATTCCAGGTCGACGATGACCAGGAAGAACCCGGCGTCCTCGATCTCCCGATAGCTCTCGCCGCGGGCCCGCAGCAGCTCCGTCCGGCCGGCCTCGAAATAGACCGCGTAGTTCGCGTGGTGCAGGAGCCCCATCCGGTCGGTCTCCGCGTACCGCACCCGGATCTGCGTGTCCCAGCTGTCGACCTGACTCATCGCCTCGTCCCTTCGGGATTCCCGGACCTCGCCGCCGCCGCCGTCCGCCGTCATCGCCGGATCGCCCCGGATTCGGATCCGGGAACGGCCGCCGCTTTCGACTCCCCCCCCGGCGGCGAGACGACGATCAGCGGGTAGGGGTCGTAGGGCCACGCCTCGCGACTCGGGTTCCCGGGCTTGTAGCCCGAATCGGCCCAGCGGCGGAACGTCTCGGGTCGATGTTGCAAACCTTCGGCCGCCAGCCAGGCCTCGTACTGGTCGAGGGCCTCCGACATGATCCGGCCGTCGCCGAAAGGGACGTAAAGATACTTCAACGCCAGTTGTTCGCGAGCGTCTCCGAGCGTCGAGCCCTCGCGGAGAAGCTCGGCGAAGGCGGAGACCAGGCCGGTGCGCTCCGACCCCCAGGCGCAGTGGATCACGACGGGGTAGCTCATCTCGTCGAGCGCCTTGACGAGGGTGCGGAGCTGGACGCGGGACATCCAGACGCAGGAGGAGAGCGAGACGTCGACCTGGGTGGCCCCGGCGGCGAGCGTCGCGGAGCGCTCGTCGCGATACCAGGCCTTGGCCGGATTGGGGCCCCGGAGGTTCAGGACGGTCCGGATGCCTCGGTCACGAAGGGTCCTCGCCAGATGGCCCGCCGACATCTGCGCCGAGCGATAGATCCGCCCCGGCTGCACGATCCCGAAGTTGTCGTTGGCCTGATTCCACCCGATCCAGGCCGTCGGGATCAGGAGCAGCAAGGCGACCGTCGCCAGGGTCCGCCGGACGATCCGTCTTCGCGTGCTTGCCACTCCCGACCTCCCAGTAGCCGACGCCGGGTTCGGGCGACAGCGTCGCCTGGACCCGGGCGAATTCTTCAATCAGGAACTGATCGTTGCGATCCACGAGGGCGTCGGGGCGGGCCCAGGAATAGCTGGACACCGTATCCCAGGCCTGCTTCGCCGTGTACCCCTCGTGCCGGATCAGGTACGCCGCGTGAGCGAGGCTGGTGCGGTGATGGCCGGCCACGCAATGGAAGAAGACCGGCTGCCGCGCGGGGTCGGCCAGCAAGTCGGCCGCGATCACCATCTGCTCGATGGTCGCGCGAGACCCGCGCATCGGGATGATGACCCAGTCGAGGCCCCGTTCCCGGACCACTCCGCTCTGATTGACGAACTTCCCGTCCGTCGAGTTGATCGCCGTGAGGGTCACGATGGTCTTGATCCCCTCGCGCGAGACGAGCCGGCGAAGGGGGGCCGGCTGCTGCCAGGCTCCGCGTACCAGGCGGCCGGGATGGATCACCTGGACGCGCTTCTCGAACAGCTCGTCGCGAAGCAGGATCAGCCCGGCCGCCAGGCCCGCGATCAGCAGGCCGACCGAGGCGAGCAACCAGGGACGATGAAGGCGACGGATCACGCAGGCTCCTTCCCGGCGGGGGCGCACGGCTCGGGCGGGACGAGGGCGACCAACTCACCGCTTCCCGGCCCGAATCGAGTCGGATTGTAGCCGCGACGTCTTACGGGGCAAGAGCAACCCGGCGAGCGACGGGCTCTCGGAGGGACGAAGACGCAGGCCGATCGACGCGTCACCCCGACCCGGCGGTCGGCGCGGCGTGATCCCGGCCCATGGTGGCGATGGCAAGTTTGCGGAGGAGGTTCGGACGGCAAGGCGGGGGGGGTCGGCCTTCGAAATGGAAGGCTTGGGGCGGCTCAGTCGGCGATTACTCGCCGGAGGCCTGGGAGCGGGAGCGACGCCGGGCCGTGGGCTCCGCGTCCATCGCCGCGAGGTATCGAGAGGTCTCGCTCTGGGCCGGCGGCGGGATGATCGGCAGGAGCCGGAACGACTCCTCGACGATTCGCGCGATGCCGTCCGCGAGGGGCGACCCCAGCAGCAGCCGGAACTTCTCCATCAACTCTTCGCCCCGTTCGGTCGCCGGAGAGCGATCGCCGATCAGACTCCCGAGCGAGGGACCGGCCACGGCCGCTTCCTCGACATCGCTCTCGCCGAGCAGCGGGGTGGAATCCAGCAGGACTTCCAGCGGCACTCCCAGGGCCCGGGAGATCCGGCGAAGCGTGCCGGCCTGGGGCTTCGAGGTGTTGCCTCGCTCGATCTGATAGAGGGCGGTCCGGGAGATCTTCGCGCGGTTGGCGAGCTCGTCGGGCCCCCACCCCTTGGCATATCGCAAGTCGCGAATCCGTTTCGCAAGGTTCATGGAAATACTCGTTTCTGACAGCAGGTCGGACGGCATCAATTCGAGATGATCCAGAGGCGTGCGACCGGAATCGACCGCGAAGATCCTCGACTAAGGAGAATGATACGTGATCAGCAAACAAAATCAATTGCGAAATGAGCATGTCGGCCTAGATAAGAATTTCCAGTTCTGATCACGCGTCTCCTGGCGATTCTACCGCCCTCGCACACGGGGATCGTCAGTTCCGAAATCCTGCAACCTTCTGATCATGCACGCCCCCCCCGGCGACGATCGTCGATCGGCGGCATCGACGGTCCCGACTTTCGCAACCGTCCGAAAATCGAGAGCAAGGCCTTGCGCCTCAAGGTGATCACACGGACTAACCGATTCGGTCAGGCTCGATTCGATGAATTCCTTCGCCGGATCAGAATGCGTCCCGACAGGCTTCCGCGAATCGCTTGATCGGGGGATGTCACGACAGTTCGGCAGGATCAACAAGCTTTCAGGATCATCAACCGAAAAGATCTGTTTGCATAAGCTCGACTCGCGAACCGATCGGCATAAATCATATCGAAATCCAACGACGTCTTGACGCGGATGTCGTCTGCTTGCCTGAAGCGGCCTGGAGAGAAGGGCCTGCCCACCGGCGTCCGAGAAATCCGCATCTTTGGCAGTAAGATTCTGGCCCGACTCTCGTCTACTCGACGGAGAGGGGCCGAGGCTGGGCACCACGATCGAGGCCGACCCTTGGGTGTCCGGAACGGCGATCGATCGCCAGGCTTCTTGCAAACCGGATGCCATCGCCGCAATTCGGGCGATGGCCGGGCCGTCCCGATGAAACCGGCCGGCGTCGTCCAACGTGGGGCGGACGACTCATCCCAGTGAGATCGAGGCCGAGATGACCTCAAGCAATCGGATGATGGCGACTTTCCCGTGGACCCGCGAGACGATGGAGGCGGCGGGGCAAAGCCCTGCTCCCAGCTATCGCGTCGGCGAGATCCTCCTGGACGGCCGGACCTCGTGGCCCGAGGGGGCTCAGTACGGTTACGGGCCCGAAGGGCACTCCTTGACCATTTTCGCCCCGATCGAGGAGCGGCCGTTGGTCGACGAGGTGCGGCGGGGAGACGCCCACTTCGCCCTGACGACGCTGGGACCGGTCCTCTACCTGGCCTTCCGATTCGGGAACTCCGGCGGCTGGGACGACGTCCCTTACGCCTGGCATCTGCAGCATCCGACGGCCCGGGCCGTCCCGCCTCCCGATCTCTCGCCGGAGAGCCGGGCGCTGCTCTGGATCTCGCTGGTCGGCACGAAAGACGGCGTCGTCCACGCCCAGCGCGGGGTGACCCTGAGCCCCGGATTCACCCAATCCCTGCACCGGGCCATCCGCCGCCAGGCCGCCGCCCCCTTCGACCCGCTCGAGTGTGCGTTGGCGATCGCCGAGGCGACCGCCGGGCGGCCGAGCGCCGCTCAGCGGCTGTTGCAGGCATCGGCCTGGACGAAAGGGAACGCCTGAGCGTCCCCGGTCTCCTACCCGGCGGCGGTGCTCAGGCGAATCCGAGGACCTTCGACCACAGTTCCTCGTAGCGGGCGACCATCCGGCGAGTCGAGAACTCGGCCTCGACCCGCAGCCGCCCGGCCTTGCCTTGCGACCTCTCGATTTCGCGGTCCGTCAGCGCCTCGAAGATCGCCGCGGCCAGGCCGGGGGGATCGCCCGCCGGGACGATCCGGCCCGTTCGACCGGGGATGACGAGTTCCTCGACGCCCTCGACGGCCGTCGAGATCACCGGCAGCCCGGCGGCCATCGCCTCCAGGACGACGTTCGGCATCCCCTCCCAGTGGGCCGCGTGGACGAGCAAGTCGGCCGATCGCAGAAGCGACGGCACGTCGTCGCGGCGGCCCAGCACCACGACCCGGCCCGCGAGCCCCGACCGCTCGGCGACCTGGGCGTCGAGCCAGCCCCGCATCGGGCCGTCGCCGACGATCGCCAGCCGCCAGGGGGCCGGCCCGTCGCCGACCCGCTCGACGGCCTCCAGCAGGTCGGGCAGCCCTTTCTGGACGTCGAGCCGGCCCACCGTCAGCGCCAGGACGACGTCTTCCGGCACTCCCAGGCTCTTTCGAGGCGTCGGCTCGGCCTCGTCGAACCGCGACGGGTCGACGCCGTTGGGGATGACCGTGAGCCGATCCGGGTCGAGCCCCCCCCGCTCCACGCTGAACCGCCGGACCCCCTCGGACACGCAGACCGAGCCGCACGCCAGGCGGTTGGTCATGCGGTCGAGCGTCAAGTGCCAGCCCTTCTGATGCTCGGCGACGCGGAGCCCGCCGAGCATCCAGGGCGAACCGGCGAGCGGCCCCGCCAGCCGCGACAGGACGTTGGCGTGGAAGAGGAAGCTCTGCACCAGCGCGGGCCGATGCCGCCTCAACGCCTTCGCCAGCCGGAGGACCGCCAGATCGGGCCTTCGTCGGCTCAGGCCCAGGCTCTCGCAGGGGACGCCGGCCGACCGGATGGTCGCCGCCAGCGCGCCTTCCCCGCTCAGGTTCAGGACCAGCGGGGACCACCGCCGTCGATCGAGGCCGACGGCAAGGCTGGTGAGGGCGCGTTCGGCCCCGCCGACGTCCAGGTCGGTGATCGTCAGGGCGATCGGGACGGGGGCGTCGGGCCGGGGCCTGGGACTTCGTCGCGCGATCTCCAGGCGTCGCTTCAGGCTCTGCACGGTATACTCGTCGACTGGATGGCCGGAGCGGCGACGTCGGCGACCGCCACCGCCGATCTTACCCCGGAACCGCGACGAGAGAGAGCCCTGGCCGCCGTGTTGACCTCGGAATACGACTTCGACCTCCCCGACGAGCTGATCGCGCAGCACCCCGTCGAGCCGCGCCACGCCTCCCGCCTCATGGTGGTCGACCGCCGATCCGGGACGATCGCGCACCAACAGTTCGACGAGCTCCCCGACCTGCTCGACCCCGCCGACGTCCTCGTCCGGAACGACTCGCGCGTGGTCCCCGCCCGCTTGATCGGACGCCGCGAATCCACCGGGGGCAAGTGGGAGGGGCTGTTCCTCCGCGATCACGAGGACGGCCGCTGGGAGATCCTGGCCCGCACCCGGGGCCGGCCGGACCCGGGCGAGGTCGTGGTCGTCGGCGACGCCCCGGGGCTCCGGTTGATCCTGGAAGGCCGCGGGCCGGGAGGGTCCTGGATTGTGCGGCCGGCGGGCGAGGATCCCGCGGCGACGACGCTCGGCCTGCTCGAACGCCACGGCCGGACGCCCCTGCCCCCCTACATCCGCCGAGGCGCGGCGGCCGCCGACGACCTGCTGCGCTACCAGACCGTCTACGCGCGTCGGCCCGGCTCCGTCGCCGCCCCCACGGCGGGCCTGCACTTCACCCAGGACGTGTTCGCGAGGCTCGCAACCCGGGGGATCGCCACGGCCGACGTGACGCTGCACGTCGGCGTCGGCACGTTCCGGCCGATCGAGGCCCCGACGATCGACGCCCACGTCATGCACGCCGAATGGGCCGAGGTCCCCGCCGAGACCGCCGAGCTGCTCAACGCCCGGCGCGACCGGGGCGGCCGGATCGTGGCCGTGGGGACGACCTCGACCCGGACGTTGGAGACGGCGGCGGCCTCGGGTCGGGTGGAGGCCTACCAGGGGCGGACGGACCTGTTCATCCGCCCCGGCCACGCCTTCCGCGCGGTCGGGGCCCTGGTGACGAACTTCCACCTGCCGAGGAGCAGCCTGCTGGTGCTGGTCTCCGCCCTGGGAGGGCTCGAACTGGTCCGGGAGGCCTACGCCGAGGCCGTCCGCGAACGCTACCGATTCTACAGCTACGGCGACGCCATGCTGGTCCTCGCGTGAGCGTCGGGGAGGGCGCGCCGCGGTCAGCGGCGGACCAGCTCGCTGGCGTCCTCCAGGTCGTGGATCAGCTTGCGGATGGCCTGGCCCTCGAGTTGCCGGACTCGCTCGCGCGTCAGGCCGAGGCGCTCGCCGACCTCGCGCAGGGTCATCGGCTCGTAGGGCTCCAGGCCGAACCGCATGCGGACCACGGCCGCCTCTCGGTCGTCGAGCGCGTCGAGGCGGTCGAAGACCCGCTCCAGGTCGTCGGTCTCGATCATCACGTCCTCGACCCCCTTGCCGCGATCGTCGGTCAGGATGTCGTCGAGGATCTGCTTGTCGTCCTCGGAGTTCTCCATCTGGTGGGTCAAGCTGTTGACCCGGATGGCCTTGGCGACGATGCCGATCTTCTTCTTCGAGAGCTTCAGGGCCTTGCCGACCTCGTCGATCGTGGGCTGGCGGCCGAGACGCTCGGCCAGGATGTTGGACGCCCGCTTCCACTTCGCCAGCAGGCTGACCATGTAGGCGGGCAGGCGGATCGGCTTGCCGTTGTTCATCACGGCGCGGCGGATGGACTGCTTGATCCAGTAGCTGGCATAAGTGCTGAAGCGGGTCTCCATCAGGCCGTCGAAGCCCTCGACCGCCCGCATCAGGCCGAGGTTCCCTTCCTCGATGAGGTCCTCGATGTTGAGGCCCTTGCCCAGGTATCCCCGGGCGATGTTCACCACGAGGCGGAGGTTCGCCTTCACCATATGCTCGCGGGCGTAGGGATCGCCCGCCGCGACCTTCTCGGCCAGCTCGCGCTCCTCCTCGGCGGAGAGGAGGGGCGTCTCGTTGATCTCCATGAGGTAGATCTGGAGCGGCGACCCGCCCGGCTCGCGGCGATTCGAGTTCTTGGAAACCATCTGAGGATGCTCCTGGTGTGCCCGCGACGACGGGGCGGCGACCCCGCCCCTGCCGGGCGAGTTCCGGGCGCGCCCGGCCCTGATCGACGACCCCGCGAATCGTCCCCGACGGGGCCGTCCGAGATAACCTAAGACGTCTCGGATCGCAGTCAACAAACCGGTCGCATGGGGGGATGGAATGGGTCCGCGCGGCCGACGAAGGGGGAGCGACGGAGCGTGTCGCGCGGGGGGCGGGGGCGGTCCGCGATGGGCCGGCTCGGCGAATTCGGCTCATCGTGGGGCGCGGGCCTTGCCGATGATCGTTTCGTCGCCGGGCCGAGCAACGGCCGGCCCCATCCCGCCGGGAAGGCTTCCGGCCGGGCGGGGGAGGAACGGATTTCTCGGGGCGGACTTTGGAGAAGGGATTCGTCATGTTCAGGCTTCGTGACGCGGTGGCGGCCGTCGCGCTGGTTTCGTCCGGGATCGGCTGCGCGACGTTCTGCGACGAATGCGACGACTTCCCGGTCCCGGGCCGATACGCGGCGATCCCCGGGTCGTACACCGGCCCGCCGCTGGGCGGCGACTCCCACCACGGCCAGTTCGGGACGACCTCGCTCCCCTCGCCGACGGCCACGCGGGAATCCAACACGACTCCCGCCCCCCCCTCCGGGGACGACACGGCGGGCGAAGCGTCGGAGAACAGCCCGTCCGAGGGCGTCAGCCCGCCTCCCCCCCCGTCGCAGTCCGGCGCGGCCCCGTTCGCGCCCACGTCCGGGGACGCCCCCCTGCCCCAGCTCCCCTGACCCAGGAAGGAACCGACCCATGGCCAGGAAGGCCGCCCTCGGGCTCGCATGCCTCTTGCTCGCGTCCGGGCTGACCGGATGCACCTGGACGGAGACCAAGCGGGACTACCCGCCGTCCATCGACCGGCCCCCGCTCGCCTCCGGCCACGATCACGGCCACGCCCACGGCCATGAGCACGACCTCGACTGATCGCCGGCCGCGCGGTTTTCGACCGAGCCCCGGTTGACGCCGGGTGCGGCCCTGATCGAAAATCGAGGCCCGCGGGCGCGAAGCGCCGCGACGCCGCCTCCCCCCGGGGAGTCGCGGCGTCGAGCCTGCGCGCCGACCTCCTCAACCGCGAGCCGGGACCTCCATGAAGCTCATCATCGCGATCATCCAGCCCACGAAGCTCGAAGCCGTGAAGGAGGCCCTCTCCAAGGTCGAGGTCTTCCGGCTGACCATCATGGACGTCCAGGGCTTCGGCCGGCAGAAGGGCTACACCGAGGTCTATCGCGGCCACGAGGTCACGGTGAACCTGCTCCGCAAGATCGAGCTCCAGATCGCCGTCAACGAGGACTTCGTCGAGCCCACCGTCAGCGCCATCCTCGAAGCCGGCCGCAGCGGCCCCGACGGCAAGATCGGCGACGGCAAGATCTTCATCCTCCCGCTCGACGACTGCATCCGCATCCGCACCGGCGAGCGCGGGCCGGAGGCCATCTAGCCCCCCTCGCCAACGCCGATCGGTCGTCCGCCCCCCCGGCTCGGCCTCGCCCCGACGCCGCCCCCGCATCCCCTGGTGACGAGACCCCATGATTTCCGCAGTGATCTTCGATTTCAACGGCGTCCTCGTGGACGATGAGTCGGTCCATTTCGACCTGTTCCGCGAGGTCCTGGAGCAGGAAGGGGTGGTCATCACCTACCAGGACTACCACGACCGCTACCTCGGCTACGACGACGCCGGCTGCTTCGAGCACGTCCTGGAAGACGCCGGCCAGTCGTACGACGACGCCCGGATCGCCGACATGATCGCCCGCAAGGGGAAGCGGTACTTCGAGGTCGCCGAGCAGGGGCTGAAGTTCTTCCCCGACGCCGCCGGGACGATCGCACGCCTGGCCGACCGCTACCCCGTGGCGATCAACTCGGGCGCGCTCCGGGCCGAGATCCTCTTCTCCCTGGAGCGCCTGAACGTGCGCGACCGGGTGGCGTTCATCGTCTCCGCCGAGGAAGCCGAGCGCTGCAAGCCCGACCCGGCCGGCTACGTCCAGGCCCTCGACGGCCTTCGCGCGATGTTCCCGGGCCTGGAGCTGGAGGCGGCCGACTGCCTGGTGATCGAGGACAGCCTGGCCGGGATCCAGTCCGCCAAGGGGGCCGGCATGAAGGCCGTGGGCATCACCCAGACCTACCCGGCCGACGAGTTGACCCGCTCCGGGGCCGACGCCGTGATCGACGGCCTGTCGACCCTGACCCCCGCCTGGATCGACGAAACCTTCGCCGACGTCCCCGCCAAGTGACCCCTCCCCGAGAGACGTCATGAGCACCGACCCGACCCCGCCCGCGACGCCCCCCGAGGCCGTCGCAGGAGTCCTCCTCAGCCGCGACCTGATGTTCACGGTCAAGATCACCGGGACCGCCCGCGAGCTGGGCTGCAAGGTGCAGGTCGCCGGCAACGTCGAGCTGGCCTCCACCCTGATCGCCGAGCACCGCCCCCGGGCGGTCTTCGTGGACCTCGCCGCCGGACCTCTCGTCTCGCCCGAGACCCTGACCCGGCTCCAGGCCGAGGCCGGTCCCGAGACCCCCTTCATCGCCTTCGGCTCCCACGTCGACGTCGACGCCCTCGCCGCCGCCCGAGAGGCCGGCTGCCGCGAGGTCATGCCCCGGAGCAAGTTCACCGCGCAGCTCCCCGACCTCATCCGCCGCTACCTCCTCGAAGCCTGAAGCCAGGCCATCCGGGACTGGCTTCGATTGGGTTCGTTCGTCGGCCGAAAATCGGACCCATTTCCTCCCTAAAACCAGAATCGGGAAAGCTTTACAAACCGTCCGAAAATTGGGTTCGTTCGGCGCGTTTCGTGTGTGTTTCCGACGCCGGATCCCTGGAAGGCAAAACGCACCGGCGACCTCGGAGGGTCGCCGGTGCGTCGAAGAAGCCATCTTATACTGTGCATCCGTTCGCCGAGTTCGAGACGGATGTGGCCGAGAAGCCACTACCGGGGCCATTCGGCCCGGGGCGGGAAGGCTTCGCGGCCCAGCGGCACCGGCGGGGGCTCGGCCGGGTTCGGATTGTAGCGGTCGATCGGGACCTCCGGCGGCGACAGCGGCAGGGCGTCCTCGGGGTGCGACCGAGGCAGGCCCACCGGGGGCCGCGCGGGGATCGGGGACTCGGGAACGGGCAGGAACGGTGAGGGGGCCGGCGGGACCGGGACGGGGACCACGGTCGACGTCGGCGCGAGCGGTTCCAGAAGGCTCCCCGGCGCGTCGGGCACCAGTTCGGGGAAGGTCGGCTCGATCGGCGTCCCCAACTCCCGATGGATCGTGGGCAGGAACTCCACGTCGCCGTCCATCTCGGGCCCGCACACGTCGCAGGGCTCGACGCACCCCTTGCCGACCGACTTGAGCGCCTTCTTGGCCGCGAGCCGGGCGATCAAGCTGGAATCCCCCTTCGCGGCGCAGGACAGGGCCTCGTGGGCGACCGGCAGGCAGGGCTTCATCTTGCCGAGCGACTCGGCCGCCTCCTGGCGGACCAGGCACTGGCGGTCACGCCGCACGGCCTCCGACAACGCCTCGACGGCGTCGGGGTGCTGCTTCCAGTCGTAACTCCGGAGCGCGCGAGCCGCCTTACGCCGGGCGATCCAGTGCGGGGCGGTCCGCAGTTTCACGACCTGCTCCTCGACCGCCGCGAAGTCCGCGCCGCAGTCCGAGCACTCGACCTGTCGGCTGGCATGGCCCGCATGGATCGTCCCCACCGAGGCCGCCAGCACCACGTAAAGACTCACCGTCGCCGCCATCATCGGATAAGCTCACTCGAAGACAGGGGGATCCTGGCGAATACGCCACCTGGATCAACCTTAGCGGAGCAAATCACTCAATCAACCCATTTTACCTAAAGCTCCACAAACTTGAGTCCGAGTTGGGACGGCTGAGGTGACCGACGACGATTGCGGCAGTCGCGCGGATATTGAGCCTGGCAACGATGCTGGCGACGAACTCGTGTCCGGGTCGACCACGTTCCAGCGAAATGATCAGGGCCGGCGAGGGGTCAGCTTCGCCGGGCCAGCCACACCGTCGCCCCGCCGCATTCCTGGTCTTCGATCGCGTGTTCGACGACTTCAAAGCCATGGGAGGCGAGCAGTTCGCGGTATTCGTCCGGATCGAGGCTGGCGTGGTGGAGCGGCTCGCCTTCGAACGAGCCGATCGCCGTCCCGTGCGCCGGCCCGGTCGTGAACAGCAACGGCGCCCCCGGCCCGGCATGGGCCGCGAAGACTTCGAACATCGCCCGCTGGTCGTCCCAGGAGAGGTGGAAGAAGCTGTTCCAGGCGAGGACGCCGTCGAACCGTCGCCCCAGGTCTAGCCCCCGCATGTCCTGGACGATCCACTCGTGTTCGGGGAACCGCGTGCGGCCGAGGTCGACGAGCGGCAGCGAGGCATCGACGCCCGTGACTCGGCATCCCCGTTCGATCAGGTATCGCGCGATCGGCTCGCCGCCGCCGCAGCCGAGGTCGAGCACGGCCGCCCCCGGCAGTCGGTCGAGGAAGCGGTCAAGCCACGGACGCTCGACAAGCCCCCGGCCCCGATCTCGGTCGAAGGCCGCCGCATGGCGCCGGTAGATCGAGACCACGCGGTCGGCGGGATCCAGGTCTTCGGTCACTGCATGACTCCTCCGAGATGGGAAGGGACTCCCTCGCCCAACTCCACCGATACGAGATGGAAGAGCGGCGGGTGGCACCGGTTCGGAGAACCCGTGGACCGGCCCGGGACCTCGGCCAAGGCTCGGGAGCGGCCGGACGCCGATCCACGGGTGCGGGGAGCCCTTGGCACCCAGGCGAGGCGTGTCGACGCGAAGGCTTCGAAAGGACGCGGGACGCCCCTTCCGAGTCGGGGCGTCCCGCGGCATGGATGGCGAGCCGAGTCCGTCAGGGCTTGGCCGGGGCCTCGGCGGCGGTGACGGAGGGGGAGTCGGCCTTGGGGGTCTTGGCCGGTTCGAGGGCCTTGATCATCTTCAGCAGCTCGCCGTCGGTGGTGAGGATGAGTCGGGTGTTCCCCGTGAAGGCCGTCTTGTAGGCTTCGAGGGTGCGGCTGAAGTTGTAGAAGTCGCCGGACTCGCGGATGGCCTTGGCGTAGTCGTCGATGACCTCGGCGTCGACCTTGCCGCGGATTACGTTGGCCTCCTGCTTGCCCTGGCCTTCGATCTTCTGGACCTCGGCCTCGGTCTTGTTGATGATCTCCTTCTTGCGCTGCTCGCCCTCGGCGATCGCCTTGGCGGCGATGGCTTCCATCAGGGAGATGGCGCGGTCGAAGGCGGCCTCGCGAACCTGGGGGACGAATTCGAGGCGGGAGATGCCGACGTCGACCAGCTCGATGCCGCGCCCCTGGGATTCTCCCTCGGAGCCGCCGTCGGCCGCGAGGGCGCGGCGGGCGGTCTCCTTGATCTGCTCCATGATCTTGAGCCGGCCGAGGGCGACGGGCTCGCGCGCCTCGGGGGGGACGAGGAATCCGGGGACTTCCAGGTCGTCGGCGTCGGCGGGCGCGGGCTTGCCGGCGGCCTCGGCCTTCTCCTTCGCGTCGCGGGACGCGGCGGCGACGACTTCGGGGGGGAGGCCCAGGGTGTAGGTCATCTTGCGGTCGGTGCTGCGGATCAGCTCGGCGAGGTTGTGGGTGGTGATCGTGTCCCGCGCCGTGCTGCGGACGAAGGCCTGGACGCGGGACTCGCCGTTCTCCAGGGTTCGGAGGGTCCGGACGAACTGCGCGGGGTCGGTGATCCGCCAGACGGCCCAGAGGGTGACCTCGATCTTCTTGCCGTCGGACGTGGGGACGTCGACGAGCTTGGCCTGACGGTCGCCGTGCCAGATCTGGAGGGTCTTCGGCAGGCGGAGGACCTCCTGGACGAGCGGGAGCTTGAAGTAGAGGCCGGGCTTGGTCCGGCTGGCGACCGGCTCGCCGAACTGGAGCAGGACGGCCAGCTCGCGCTCGGTGACGACGTAGCAGACGCTGCGGGCGGCCAGGGCGACGAAGATCAGGGCGATCCCGAGGGTGAGGGCGAGGCGTTGGCGGGGCGTCATTTGGCGACCTCCCCCTTCTCGTTGAGGTTCAGGATCGGCAGGGCGCGGTTGAGGTCGGCGTCGATGATGGTCTTGTCCTTGACCGACTCGAACAGGCCCTGCATCGCCTCGATGTAGAGCCGCTGGCGGGTGACGTCCGGGGCGCGCTCGTAGGCGTGGAAGCGGGCGAGGAGGGCCTCGATCTCGCCCTGGGCCTCGGCCTTGGTGCGGGAGGCGTAGCCTTCGGCCTCGCGGATGAGCTTGTCGCTGTTGGCGCGGGCCTCGGGGATGAGCTTGTTGCGGGTCGATTCGGCCTCGTTCTCCGCCTTCTGCTTGAGCTGGATCGAGGCGTTGACGCGGTCGAACGAGGGCTTCACGCGGTCGGGCGGGATCACCCGCTGCATCTGGAGGGCGGTCACGGTGATGCCGCAGTCGTATGCGTCGAGGATCCGCTGCGAGTCCTCGCGGGCCTGCAGGGCGATGTCGCCGCGCTTGGGGCCGATCATCTCGTCGAACGAGTAGTCGCCGACGAGGCGGTTCATGACGGTCCGGGCGACGTAGGTGAGCAGCTCCTGGGCGGACTGGTCGTCCTCGCCGCCGGGGAACCGGAAGAGGTAGCTCGAAGGCTCGGTGACGCGCCACTGCACGGTCCACTCGACGGAGGCCGTGTTGAGGTCGCCGGTGAGCATCAGGGTCTCGTCGTCGTCGGGGTCGGCCTGGGCCTGGCGGGCCCGCAGGCCGTTGGCGTCGAGGCGGTTCGGGCCGGACTGGCCGACGGGGCTGAACGGGAGCGAGAGGCCGTGCTCCTCGACGCTGACCTTCATCACCTGGTCGGCGATCGGCAGCTTGAAGTGCAGGCCCGGCATGGTGGTCGCCTTGTAGGCGCCGAACCGGAGGACCACGGCCTGCTCGTGGGGCTCGACGGTGTAGCTGAAGTCCGAGATCAGGAAGACGGCGATCAGGGCCCCGAGCACCCAGGGGATGAACGGGACGTATCGCCGCCAGGCGTCGCTGGGGGGGCCGCCGCGGCGAGGACGCCCGCGCATCCCGTCTTCGAAGGAGAACGTTTCCATGGGGAGGGCTTACCTTCCGGGGTTGGGGCGGCCCCGGGCGTCGCGCCCGAGTCGGGCCCGCCCGTTCGTCGGTCGTGTATTCGCCGGCGGGGCCGCCTTCTTGGCGAGGACCCGGCGCGGCTCGGCGACGGGGCTCCCGCATCCATTGTCGGGCGGGCGGGCGCCCCCGGCAAGGCGCGCGTCGCGGATCACTCCGGCAGCGGCTGGCCCTTGGTCTCGGGGGCGAAGGGCAGGACCATCAGCCCCAGCAGGAACACGGCGCACATCGTGATGCCGGCGTAACGCATCGGCTCGGGGTAGTCGGCGTAGACCGACTTCGTCAGGAACCCCAGGGCCAGCGGGCCCGACGCCGCCACGAACCGGCCGACGTTGTAGCAGAACGAGATCCCCGTGCTGCGCAGGCGGGTCGGGAACAGCTCGGGGAAGTAGATCGCGTAGCCGCCGAACAGCGAGAGCTGGCAGAAGCCCATGATCGGGCCGAAGACGAAGATGTGCCAGAACTCGTCGAGGAGCCAGAAATACGTCGCGGTCGACAGCCCGGCCAGGACGAACGCGATCGCGAACGCCGGCCGGCGGCCGATCCGCTGGGTGAGCTTGGCGAACCCCTGGATGCCGAAGAAGGCGCCGGCGTTGAACATGACCAGGGCCATGCTCGCCCAGAACGTCAGCTTGCCGCCGATCTCCTTGGGCGTCAGGCCGCTGTCCGCGTAATGCTTGCGGAGGACCGTCCGGGTCAGGTCGGCGTTGAAGACGCCGATGCCCCAGAGGCCGACGACGCCCGAGAACGCCAGGATCATGCCGACGATCGTGTTCCGCCGCCACCGAGGGTCTGTGAACAGCTCGGAGATCGAGCCCAGCTTGCGAGCCGACTCGGGGCCGCCGGCGGTCTCCTCGGCCTCCTCCTCGCGGACGGCGGCCTTCCAGCGCTCGGGCTCCTTGAGCTTGAGGAAGATGGGGATGGCCAGCAGGGCCGGGAGCAGGCCGACGAGGAACATGGTCCGCCAGGCGCTCTCGACGATCTCGGCCTCCTGCATCCTGCCGAGGCCGATCCCGATCAGGCCGGCCATCATGTTCCCCACGGCGGAGAGGGCCTGGAGCCAGCCCAGGGCGTGCGGCCGGGTGCGGTCGGACATGACCTCGGCCACAAGGGCCACACCGACGGCGAACTGGCCGCCGACCCCCAGGCCGGTCAGGAAGCGATAGGCGGCGAAGTCCCAGACCCCCACGGAAAGCGCGCTCAGGCCGGTGAAGGCCGAGTACGAGAGGATCGTGAGCATCATGGTCTTCGCCCGGCCGATCTTGTCGCCGAGGATGCCGAAGAAGATGCCGCCCGTGGCCCAGCCGATCATGAAGATGCTGGTGGTGAGCCCGGAGTAGTAGTCGACCTGGCCGGCGGAGGCCGGGTCGCCCGGCGTGGCCCCGATCAGCTCGGTCACGGCGGGGTTCCGCGCCAGGTTGAAGAGCTGCTGATCCATCGTGTCGAACAGCCAGCCGAGCGTTGCGACGAGGAAGACGAACCACTGGTAGCGGTCGAGGTCGCGCCACCAGGGGGCGCCGGCCGGGGCTTCCGCGGCGGGGACGTCGGGCACGTGCATGAATCTTCCTCGATGGATCGGAGGGGGCGGATCGGGGCCGCTCGCCGCGTCTCGGCGAGGCGGGGGAGGTCTGGCGGGCCGTCGGCGCGCGGGGACTCGCCGCCGGGTCGCGGACGCCGTCCCCCGATCAAACCACGGACGGGACGCTGGGGCAACCGGGAGACGCCGGACGCGGCGGGGAAAAGGCCCCTCGCCGGACGCCTCGCCGGCCGCTAAGATCGTCGGCATGAAACGGAAGATCGGACCGGCGCTGGCGGCCTCCGCGTTCCTCGTCGCGGGATTGATCGCGGTCGTTTACTCGGGGAAGGTCCCGCTGGGCGTGCCCGGCGAGTGGGAATGGCTGCGCGTGAAGGCCGCGCCGCCGGTGCTGGGGATGCTGCTGGCCGCCGCGGGGGTCGCGGCCTACGCGGGCTACGCGGCGCTCGGCTATCGCGCGCTGGGCGTCCCCTCGCGGATCGGCCTGCGCGAGACGAGCTGGGTGGCCGGGCTGGTCGCCTCGGCCGTGGCCCTCCAGGTCCTGATCCCCATGGGTGCGGCCGACGAATACGACCTGACCAAATGGGCTTACGTCCACTACTTCCACGCGTCGACCGGCTACTACCAGGTCGCCAAGGAGCAGGCGGCGGCCGACCCCTGGAAGTTCCTGGCCGACTATCCGCGCTGGATCGAGGGCCAGGACGCGCTGCACATCGGCACCCACCCGCCGGGCCTGATCGCCATGCACTGCGCGTTGATCTCGACGATGGAGCGTCGGCGCGCGGCGGCCGACTTCCTCAACGCCGCGATGCCCCCCTCGGTGACCGTGGCCTTCCGCCAGCTCGAGGCGATCGACCGCAAGCCCCTGCCGAGGGCCGACCGGGCGGCGATCTATCTGGCGAGCCTGATCACCCTGCTGGCCTGCGCCGGGACCGTCGCCCCGCTCTACCTGTTGGCGCGGGAGTCGCTGCCGCCGCAGCTCGCCTGGGCCTCGGCGGCGCTCTGGCCGCTGGCCCCGGCGGCGAACCTGTTCCAGCCCGGGGCCGACGCGGCGTACCCCCTGCTCTCGGCGACGGCGATGGCGACGGCCGCCTGGGCGTCCCGACTGCGAGGGACGACGGGGCTCGGGACCTGGGCGTCGGCGGGGCTGGCGATCGCCTCGGGCGCGACGATGGCGTTCGGCATGATGTTCACGCTGGCCTTCCTGCCCGTCGGCCTGATCGTCGCGCTCGTCGTCCTGGCGACGCGCTCGATCTCGGCGGCGAGGCGGATCGAGGTCGTCGCCTGGATCGGCGTCGGCTTCGTCGCGGTGGTCGCGTCCGGCTGGCTGGCGACCGGGGCCGACCCGCTCGCCGTCTGGCGATGGAACCTGCGGCACCACGCGCGGTTCTACCTGGAATATCCGCGGTCGTACTTCGCGTGGCTGGTGGCGAACCCGATCGAGCTGGCCGTGGCCGCCGGGCTGCCGGCGGTCGTCTGGTGCGCGATCGGCGCGGCCGCCGACCGCCGCTACGTCCCCCGCGCGGCCTGGTGCACGCTCGGCGTGCTCGTCGCTGTGAACCTGACGGGCCGCAACATGGGCGAGGTCGCGCGGCTCTGGATGCTCTTCCTGCCGCCTCTGTTCACGGCCCTCGGCGTCGGCCTGACCCGACTCGGCGGCGGGCCCCGCGCGCTGTTCGCCACGGTGATCCTGGCGGGTATCCAGACGCTGGGGCTCCAGGCCCTGATCCAGGTCGTCTATCCGATCTGATCTGACCTGACCCGGGCGGGTCGATCCGATCAGAGGAAGACGCTGGTCACCCGGACGCCCAGCTCGGCGTCGATGAGGACGAGGTCGCCGCGGGCGACGAGGCGGCCGTTCGAGGTGATCTCGACCGGCTCGCGGCTGTGGCGGTTGAGTTCCAGCACGTCGCCCGGCTTGAGGTCGGCGAGCCGGCTGACCGGCAGGCTCACGCGGCCGAGTTCGACCGTCAGGGTCACGGGGACGTCGAGTGGGTCGGCGACCGGGCTCGGGCCGGGGCTCGACGATCGGGGGGAATCGGGGCTCATGGCGGCGTCTCCCTGGCGGCTCGGTCGTTGCTGGAGGAGGGGGCCCGCGACGCGGACCCGTCGGCCCGACGAGCCGGGCGCGGGCTCGACGAGGATGCGATACTCCGGCCCCGCGCCCGCCGCCCGGCAGGACAGGTCGAGCGCCCCGGCGAGGTCGTCGGGGGTCCCCCCCAGGCGCGAACCGGACAGCGGCAGCACGGCGCCGACGCGCAGCTTCCGCAGGCCCAGCGGCATGGGCGAGGCGCCGACGACCGCCCGCCAGTCGGAGCCGAAGTCGACGGCCGCCGGCGGGAACGGCGGCCGGGAGTCCGGGGGCGGCGGCGAGTCGGCCCAGTACGAGGCCAGCGAGGCCGGGAGCCAGAGCCGGATCGCGCCGGCCACGCCTCCGACGCGGACCGCCCAGCGGATCGTGACGACCTCGCCCAGCCCCTCGACGTCGAACGGGCTCGGGCCCACGCGGTCGATGGAGAGGTCGGGGGCGTCGGCCTCGGCCGCGCCGCCGAATCGGAAGGGGCTCGCCCCGGCGGCGGCGATCTCCTCCACGGCGCGGGCGACGAGATACGTCCAGACGCCCCACTCGACGGGCGTGGTCTGGAGCCGGCCGTCGGCGAAAGGGCGGTCGAAGCCCAGGAGCCGGTCGACGACGGCGTGGACGATCGGCACCTCGACGCCGATCGCCAGCCGGGTGCGGAGCCGGGGCCATCGGAGCTGCGCCACGAGCCCCGGCCTGCCGAGCGCCGAAGCTCGCGCCTCGACCTCCGGGCGATCGAAGGCGACGTCGTCCAGCCCGCCGGACGCCCCGAGCCAGGCGAAGGCCGCGCGGGCCGCCTCGCCCTCGCGCCAGGCCTGCGCGCGTCGCTCCAGGTCCAGGGTCCGGGCGGAAAGCCGGGGGAGGCCGTCCCAGACGTCGGAGGGGTCCACGCTCATCGCCCCCCCCCGCCCACCGCCGGGTGGGGCGCGGCGATCCGACCCCGGCGGAAAAGCTCGTTCCAGGCGGCTTTGAGGATCAGGGCCTCGACCCGGGCGAGGGTCGGGGCCTCGCGAGCCGACCTCGGCGCGACGGCCCGGGCCCGCCGGACGGCCGGGTACGGCAGGCGTTGAAGCGCCCATCGCATGTCGAACGGCTCGCACTCGGGCAGGAGCCGGAGGGCTGTGAACAGGCCCAGCAGCGCGGAGCCCCGGCGTCCGGAGAGCCCGGAGGACTCGACCGCCTCCACGTCCCGGAGCGCCCAGGCTCGCACCGCGTCCGAGGGCGTACCCAGGGCCTCACGCACCCAGGACGGCCCGCCGCCCTCGCGCGCGAGTGCCTGCTTGGCCCGTCCCACGGCCGACCAGAGCCGGAAGGCTTCGAGCGGCGACGCGCCGGCCAGGGCGGCGACGACCGGCGGGTGGTCGTCGCGTGGGGAGCCCCCCACGAGGCGTTCGGCCCAGAGCGAGAGCACCCAGGCCAGGACCTCGGGATGGGGAGGACGGTCCGGGGCGGCGAATCCCCCGGCGGCCCGCAAGGCCCGGCCCACGCCCGGCGGGCCGTGCGTCGCGACGGCCGCCCGGACGGCCGGCGACTCGTCCTGGATCGCCCGGGCCAGCCAGGAGGGGTGGATCCATTCGGGGTCGGCCTTCGCCTCCTCGCGGTGCCGACGCGCGAGGCGGCCGAGGGCCCCGGCGTCGCGGTCGGGGCCGAAGGCCCGCGCGCAGGCCGCCGCGAGGTCGGCCGCGTCGCTCGTCGCGTCTCCGGATCCGACGGCCATCGACGCCCTCACGCCCAGCACTTCATGAGGGTTAATCGCCGGCCGCCGCGGTCCACGGAGACCTCGTCGAAGGTGGAGAGGCCGGCGGCGAACGGGTCGTCGGCGGCCTCCGAGAGCCCTTCGAACCAGTCGATCCGGTCGCGGAATTCGAGGGTGAGGCGGTCGGGCGCCAGCTCGAAGTGGAGCGAGGCCGCCCCCCCCTCGGGGTGCTCGCGCCCACGGCGGGCGATCCGCTCCTCGGCCAGGTCGACGAGGGCGTTGATCCGGCCGGCGGCCTGCTCGTCGAGCGGGGTTCGGCCGAGGACCAGGCTGCGGAGCCTGGCCAGGTCGCGGAGCGGCGAATCGTCGGCGGGCTCGTCGAACCGGATCGCGCCCTTGACCCGCTCGCGTGAGGCCTGCTCGCGGAGGGCCTCGGCTCGCTCCAGAGCCTCGAAGATCCGCTCGGGGGCGTAGGGCTTGGAGATGAACTCGTCGGCCCCGGCGCGGAAGCTGTCGATCCGGTTGCGCTGGGCGACCCGGGCGGAGACGATGACGAGCGGCACCAGGCAGGTCGCCTTGGCGGACTTCACGGCGCGGCAGACCTCGTAGCCGTCGACGTCCGGGAGCATCAGGTCGAGGAAGAGGACGTCGGGGACCTGGCGTCCGAGCTGTTCCATCGCCTCGCCGCCGGTGAAGGCCGGGGTCGAACGGTAGCCGCGAAGCTTGATCAGCATCCCCAAGAGCTTGTTGGCTTCCGGTTCGTCTTCGACGATGAGCGCTGTGGGCATCGGGTTCTCGCGAAACGATGGGCCGGGCCGGGAGAGGTCCGAGGTCGGGGGGGGCGTCCGGGGCCTCAAGGGGGCGGCGGCTCGCCGTCGCGGCCGACGGCGACGGGGGCCACGGCGGGGCCGACGACCGCGGACTCGGCGCGGCGAGGCAGGCGGACGGTCATGCGGGTGCCGCCCCCGTCCAGCCGTTCGGGCGCGACCGATCCGCCGTGCATCTCGACGAACTGCTTGGCGATGCTCAGGCCGAGCCCCAGGCCCCGCTTCTGGAAGCCGAACTCGCCGGACGAGTGGCAGCTGGGGTCGAGCTGGGTGAAGAAGGGCTCGAACAGGTGTCGGAACGCCTCGGGGTCGATGCCGACGCCGCGGTCCTCCACCTCGACGACGGTCTCGTCCGGGCCGTCGAGCCGGGCGGTCAGCGCGACGTCGCCGCGGTCGGGGGTGAACTTGATGGCGTTCGTCATGAGGTTGACGAGGGCCGCGGCCACCTTGTCCGCGTCGATCTCGAACGGGCCCAGGTCGGGCGCGACCTCCAGCCGCAGGTGGAGGCCCCGGGCGTGGAGGAACGGGCGGACCTGATCGACGACGCCCTGGATCAGGGTCCCCAGGTCGACGGGGCGTCGTTCCAGGGTGCGGCGGAAGTCCTCGGCCCGGAGCAGCGTCAGCATGTTGGTGACCAGCCGGGCGAGCTGGCGGCCGCTGGCGGTGATCTGGCGGAGGATCTCGGATTCCTCGTCCGGGCGGGCGCCGGGCGAGAGCCGGAGCAGCTCGGCCAGCCCCAGGACGAGGGTGATCGGGGTGTTGAACTCGTGGCTGGCGACCTCGATGAAGGCCGTCTTGAGGCGGTCGGCGCGGGCCAGGTCCTCGTTGGCCTCGACGAGCCGCGCGTTGGCCTCCTGCAGCTCGGAGATCAGGGCCTTGCGCTCGGCCAGGAGGTCGTACTTCTCGGCGGCCTGGGCGATGACCCCCTCGAGCTCGACGGCGTCCCAGGGCTTGAGGATGTAGCGGAAGATGTGGCCTTCGTTGACCGCGTTGATCACGGCCTGGATGTCGGCGTAGCCGGTGAAGAGCATCCGGATGGCGTCGGGCTGCATCCGCCGGGCCTCGGCCAGCAGGGCGTCGCCGGACATGCCGGGCATCCGCTGGTCGGAGAGGAGGAGGTGGACCTCGTTCTCCTTCAGCAGCTCGAGCGCGGCGCGGGCGTTGGGGGCGGTGAGCACGCGATAGGCGCGGTGGAACTGGTGCCGCAGGCTTTCCAGCACGTCCACCTCGTCGTCGACGATCAAGAGGGTATGCCGCCGCTTCATCCGCTTCGCTCCGCCCGCGGTCGGAGGGTGGGGATCTGGCCCGTCCCGTCTCGACTTCACCCCGAGGCTCCCCGAACGGTCGCGCCGGGACCTCCCTGGTCCATCATACAGGTTCGCCGTCCGAATGCAGTCCCCGATATCCGTCCCGGCCGGGAAAGTGGGGTCAGGCCCCGAGGGGTCCGGCGGCGGGGACGTCGCGGTCCTTCAGCCGGTCCACCAGCGATTCCAGGCAGGAGACCCGCCCCTTGAGGCCGTCGATCTCGTTCAGGAGCAGGTCGCGCTCGCGGGCCGATTGCTCCAGGCGGTCGTACTCGGCGGCGGCCTGGCGGACGGCCTCCAGCAACTCCTCCGGCTGCCAGGGCTTGCGGATGAACTGGAAGACGTGGCCCTGGTTGATCGCCGCGATCACCGACTCCAGGTCGGCGAAGCCGGTGAAGAGCATCCGGACCGCTTGCGGATAGCGGGCCTTGAGCCGCGTGAGCAGCTCAACCCCGGTGATCTGGGGCATCCGCTGGTCCGACATCACGATGTGGACCTCCTCCTCCTGCATCAGCCGGTAGCCCTCGTCGGCGCTGTGCGCCTTGAGCACGCGGAACTCGCGACGCAGCAGGTCGTGCACGGAGTCGCACACGTTGGGCTCGTCGTCGACGATCAGGAGACAGTGCTTGCTCTTGGACATGGCCCGTCCCTCGCCTCCCGGATGGATCCCGATCCCCCACCCAGTCTACCATCTCGGGGCCGGTCGGAAAGCCCTCGGGCCGGGCGGGCGTGCTCAGGGAGCGCCGGCGGGCCGGGCGGGGGGATTCCTGGGGAGGAGGACGCGGAAGAGGGTGCCCCGAAGGGCGTCCGACTCGACCTCGATGCGGCCGCCGTGGCCGGCGACGATGCCGTGGCTGATCGCCAGGCCGAGGCCGGTCCCCTCGCCCACCGGCTTGGTCGTGAAGAAGGGGTCGAAGAGGCGGTCGAGGTCCTCGGGGGCGATCCCCTCGCCGTCGTCGCGGACGCCGATCTCGACCCAGCCCCCCTCGATCCGGGCGGTGATCTCGATCCGCCCCCCCTCCGGCCGCCCGGCCGCCTCGACCGCCTGGAGGGCGTTGATGACGAGGTTGAGCAGCACCTGCGAGATGTCCGACGGGACGCAGTCGATGCAGTCGACCCCCTCGTTGCGGACGACGACCTCGATGCGGTCGCGCTTCAGGCGACCCCGGGTCATCTCGAGGGCGCCGTCGATCAGCTCCTCGAGCGAGGCCCGCTCCCACTTCGGCCGCGAGGTCCGGGCGAGTCCGCGCATCTTCTGGACGATGTTGGCCACCCGGCGGACGCCCTCGAGCGTGCGGTCGATCATCGGCTCCAGGTTCTGGCGGATGTAGGGCCAGTCGATCTCCTCGGAGATCTCCGCCAGCCGGGCCGGGGCCTCGGGGCGGACGTCGGCCACGGCGGCGACGGCCTCCTCGGCGGCGGCCAGCAGCTCCAGGAGCCCCTTGGCGTCGCGGCGGAGCACGGCCAGGTTGTTCGCGACGTAGGAGAGCGGGTTGTTGATCTCGTGGGCGACGCCGGCGCTCAGCAGGCCGATCGAGGCGAGCTTGTCGGTGTGCGCCAGCATCGCGCGCATCCGCTGCCGCTCGGTCTGGTCGCGGATCGAGGCGACGTACTCGACCCGGCCGTCGGCCTCGACCGCGCCGAACGAGATCTCGATCGGGAACTCGGTGCCGTCGCGGCGGCGGCCGGCCAGCTCCACGGTCTGGTTCAGGATCGAGGCGGGGTCGAACCCCGGCCCCTCGCCGGCCTCCTGATCCCGGCCCAGGGCCGGGATCAGGAGGTCCAGAGGCTCGCCCAGGACGGCGCGCGACTCGTAGCCGAAGACGGCCTCGGCCGAGGGGTTGAACAGGAGGATCCGGCCGCCGCCGTCGGTGGCGACGATCGCGTCGAGGCTCCCCTCGGTCAGCCGGCGGTAGCGCTCCTCGGACTGCGACAGCTCGCGGTTCTTGGCCTCGAGCGCCTGGGCCGACTTCATCTGGACCTCGACGAACCGCCGCCGGGTCCGCTCCAGGGCGATCCGCTCGGTGACGTCGCGGATGATCGCCAGGACGGCCACCTGCTCGTCGAACCGGATCGTCGACGACGAGATCTCGACCGGGATCGACCGCCCGGACTTGGTCCGGTAGGACGCCTCGCAGGTGAGCTGGCCGTCCTTGAGCACCAGGTCGAGCCGGTCGCGGAAGCCCTGGGCGAAGTCGGCGTCGTCGATCCGGCCGACGTCCATCCCGACCAGCTCGCCGAGGCTGTAGCCCAGCAGCCGCGAGGCGGCCGGGTTGGCGTCCAGGATCTTGCCGCCTGGGTCGTGGACGAAGACCGCGTCATGGATGCCGTCGAAGATCGCGCGGACCCGGCGCTCGGACTCGACGAGGGCCTCCTCGGCCTGGATCCGCTGGCTGATCTCGGTGATGAAGGCGAAGAAGCCGACGACCCGGCCGTCGTCGTCGCGGGCGAGGTCGATGAGCAGCTCGACGGGGACCCGGCTCCCGTCCTTGTGGCGGTAGCGCTTGACCACCGTGGCGCGGCTCCCCGCCGCCAGGATCGCCTCGTGGGACCGGGCCGAGGCGTCCCGCGAGGACGGGTCGGTGAGGTCCATGATCGGCATGCCGATCAACTCCTCGCGGGAGTAGCCGACCAGCTCGCAGAAGGCGTCGTTGGCGTAGTCGATGCGGCGGTCCATGGCGAGCGTGGCGAACGGCTGGCCGCCGGACTGCAGCATCCGGTGGTGCAGCCGCATCAGCCGCTCGTCGACGTCGTCCGCGCGGCCGGGGCCGGCCGGCGGGATCCCGTCGCGTCCCGGCTCGGGGTTGCGATCCTGCGCGTCGAAGGTCGAAGCCACTGAGGAGCCCCGCGCGATTGGGGAGGGGACGACGTCGGCGCTACATCCACCGGCTCACCGTGAATACTATATCGAAGCCGACCCGATTCTACGATCGAGCGGCGGCCCCCGCCCGGCAATACCGCCCGGGGCGGGGAATGACAGAAGGGGCGGGACCTGCTATCCTGACGTCCGCGAGGTCGCGCCCCCGGGTCGGGCCCTCCTCCACGTCCCGCCCCCCGCCGCGAGCCGCCGAGAGCCATGCCCGTCTTCACGCATCACGTGTTCATCTGCGGCAACGTCCGCGAGCCCGGGCACAAGCGGGGATGCTGCGACCCCGAGGGCCGGCAGGCGCTCAAGGACGCCTTCAAGGTCGCGCTAAAGAAGGCGGGCCTCGGGCCGCTCGCGCGGGCCAACCACGCCGGCTGCCTCGATCAGTGCGAGCACGGGCCGGTCGTCGTCGTCTATCCGCTCGGCGTCTGGTACGGGAACGTGACGGCCGCCGACGTCCCCCGCATCGTGGAGAAGACGATCCTCGGCGGGGAGATCCTGGGCGACCTCCAGATCGCCGACGAGTGCCTCAACAATCCCAGGTGTCCACATCGAGCCGGGCCGACCGGGGGGTGATCCGATGCAGGTGGCGACCACGATCCCGTCGGCGCGCCAGGCGGTCGAGCAGGCCCGCGCCGAGGGCCGTCGGATCGGCCTGGTGCCGACGATGGGGGCCCTGCACGCCGGGCACCTCGCCCTGGTGGAGGAGTGCCGGCGGCTGGCCGACTACGCGGCCGTCTCGATCTTCGTGAACCCGGCCCAGTTCGGCCCCGGCGAGGATTACGACCGCTACCCCCGGGTGCTGGAGGACGACCTCCGGATGTGCGAGGCCGCCGGCGTCGACCTGGTCTTCAAGCCCTCGGCCGACGAGATGTACCCCCGGGGCGTCCCGGACGCCACGTTCGTCGAGGTCCCGGGGCTGTCGCACGTCTTCGAAGGCGTGATCCGGCCGACCCACTTCCGCGGCGTGGCGACCGTCGTGCTGGGCCTCTTCGAGATCGTCCGGCCGGACGTGGCGGTCTTCGGCCAGAAGGATTATCAGCAGCAAGCCCTGCTCCGCCGGATGGTGGAGGACCTGCACGTCCCGGTCGAGATCGTCGTCCACCCGATCGTCCGCGAGCCCGACGGCCTGGCGATGAGCAGCCGCAACATCTACCTGGACCCCGACCAGCGCCGGGGCTCGCTGGCCCTGCGGCGGGCCCTGGAGGCCGCCGTCGCGGCCGTCGCCGCCGGGGAGTCGGACGCGGACCGGGTTCGACAGATCCTGCGTTCCCCGATAGAATCCGAGGGGGCGGCGGTCCTCGATTACGCCGAGGTCGTCGACGCCCTTTCCCTGGAAAAGCTCGGACGGATCGAGCCGGGGCGGACCGCCGTCGCCCTGGTGGCGGCCCGGTTCGGCAAGACCCGGCTGATCGACAACGCCCGGCTGACGGAGTGAGGCGACCACGCATGCAGCTCAAGGTGCTCAGGAGCAAGCTCCACCTCGCCACGGTCACGCGGAGCGACCTGTACTACCACGGCAGCCTGACGATCGACCCCGATCTGATGGACGCCGTGGGCCTGCTGCCGTACGAGGCGATCCTCGTCAGCAACGTCGCCACCGGCGACCGCGCGGAGACTTACGTCCTCCCCGGGACCCGGGGCTCGGGCTCGATCGAGCTGAACGGCGCGATGGCCCGGCTCGGCGCCGTCGGCGACCGGGTGATCGTCATGGCCTTCGCGCAGATCGAGGCCGCCGAGGCCGACGCCCACCAACCCCGCGTGGTCGCCCTCGACTCCAAGAACCGGGTCGTCGAGCGGATCGACTATCCGCCGCTCGGCGAGGCCGCCGAGGCCCCCTTCCCCAACGGCCGTCCCGCCTGGGCCGAGACGATCTGACCAGACCGACAGACCGAGGCGCAGGAGGACGCGAGAGGCCATGCGACAGGTCCTGTTCGAGATCCCGATCTTCGGCGGAATCAAGGTCTTCGGCTACGGCGCGATGCTGGTGCTGGCCTTCGCCTCCTCCACCTGGCTGGCCGTCCGCCGCGCGCGTCGCGAGAGGCTCGATCCCGAACTCGTCATGGACATGGCGTTCTGGCTGTTCGCCGGGGGCCTGATCGGGGCCCGCCTGTTCTACTGCATCCAGTATTGGGGCCGGGGGATCGACGACATCCTCGACGTCTTCCAGTTCTGGAAGGGGGGGATCGTCTACTACGGCGGCATCTTCGGAGGCGTCGCGGCGTTCTTCCTCTACCGCCGGCTCAACCCGTTCCCGGTGCGGCCGTACCTCGACGCCCTCGCCCCGTCGATCGCCGTGGGGACGCTGTTCGGTCGGCTCGGCTGCTTCCTCAACGGCTGCTGCTTCGGCGACGTCTGCCACTCGCCGTTGGGCGTCCAGTTCCCCAAGGGCTCCCCCCCGTGGGAGACCGAGGTCCGCCTGGGCCTGATCCCGCCGGACGCGCTCCACTCGCTCTCGCTCCACCCCACCCAGCTCTACTCGGCGCTCGACGCCCTCGTCCTGCTCATCCTGCTCTGCGCCTACTACCCGATCCGGCGCCGCGACGGCGAGGTCATGGGGATCCTCATGATCACCTACCCGATCACGCGCTCCCTGATCGAGTACCTGCGCAACGACGAGGGGATCTTCTTCCTGGGCCTGACGATCTCGCAGACGATCAGCGTCGGCCTGCTCCTCGGAGCCGCCGCCTACTGGTTCTGGCTCTCGCGCCACCCGAAGACGCGGTACTACGACATGGCCCCGGCGATGGAAGCGGCCCCGGCGCTGGCGTCGGCCGCGTCCTGATGCTCGGCTAGCTCCCAAGCGGCGCGAGGACGACGGCTCGCAGGTCGAACAGGGCCCCGCGCAGGGGCTCCTCGGGGCCGACGTCGATCGTGTGGACCCCGGGGCGGAGTCGCACCTCGCCGACCGGAAAGGTCCGGTAGACGGACCAGCCGCCGGTGTCCCGGGCCTCGCCGAGGAATCGCCGGCCGTCGACTCGGACCTCGTATCGATTCTCCGCCTCGCCGTTGCGGTTGGCGTACTCCAAGAGCAGCCGGAAGTCGGCCTCCTCCTCGACGAGAAACGTCCATGAGGCGCGATCCTCGCCGCCGTGCCAGAATCCGAGGTTCCCGAAGGAGTCCTCGAACTTCAGCGTGTCCCCCGCGACCGAGGCGGCGGCCGCGCCCAGGCGGAGCGAGCCGTCCTCCTGGTAGACCGGCTTGAGGATCTCCGCCGAGCCCCCGTCCTGGCCCGTCGCGAAGTTCGACGACGGCCGCCCGTCGGTCCCGAGCGGGGCCCCGACGGGCCGCGACGCGACCCAGGCGCCCGCCGCGACCGCGAGGCCGGAGGCGACCAGGGCGGCCGCCCTCCCGCCGGGCCGCCGGCCCCGGAGCGAGCCTCCGACCGGCCGAACGGCGAGGAATCGACCCAGGTCGTCGGCCAGGTCGGCGGCCGTGGGATAGCGGCCGGACGGGGCCTCGCGCAGGCACTTCAGGGCGATCGCGGCCAGGTCGCGCGGCACGGCCGGGCGGATGGCCCGGGGGGACTTCGGCCCGGCCTCGCGGGCCGTCCCGGCGTCCGTCCCCTCGGCATGGGGCGGTCGGCCCGCGAGCATCTCGTAGAGGATCACGCCCAGGCTGTACACGTCGGTCTGGGGCCCGACGGGGCCCTCCCCCCCGGCCTGCTCCGGGGCCATGTAGCGGGGGGTGCCCCGGAAGCCCCCCTCGGCCCCCCAGTAGCCGTCGGTCTCGACCCACTTGGCCATGCCGAAGTCGGCGACCTTGGGGACGCCGTCGCGGGCGATCAGGATGTTGCCGGGCTTGAGGTCGCAGTGGACGATCCCCTGGCGATGCGCGTGGTCGACCGCCTCGGCCGCGACGCGGATCATCTCGGCCGCGCGGCGCGGGTCGAGCGGGCCTTCCCGCAGCACCGCCTCGAGCGAGCCCCCCTCGACGAACTCCAGCGCCAGGAACGGGCGGTCGCCGTGGCGGCCGATGTCGTAGATCTGGACGATGTTCGGGTGCCGGAGCTGGGCGACCGCCTTGGCCTCCATCTCCAGGAGTCGCGACGCTACGTCCGGCCGGCGGGCGACCATCTTGAGGGCCACGTCCCGGCCGAGCCGGATGTGCCGGGCCTTGTAGACGACCCCCGTGGCGCCCACGCCGATCGGCTCGGCCTCGATCGCGTAGTCAGGCAGATCGGGGAGGCCGGCGTCGGGGGTCCCGGGCCGGGAGGCCGCGGCGCGAGCGGCGGGCGGGGCGCCGAGGAGGGACCGGCGCAGCTCGTCGACAATCGGGTCGGAGCCCGAGTCCAGGGCCCTCGCCCGCGACTCGCACGCCTCGCAGGCCTCGTGGTGCCGGCCGACGGCGGCGATGGCGGCGTCCGGGAGGTCGCCCAGCAGGAAGGCGCGGAGGACCTCGTCGTCGGGGCACGCATCGAAATCAGCTTGCGGGTCCACCCTGGGCTCCTATACGATGGCGCGGCCGGCGGCGCCTCCCCTTTCCGCCGCCCGCCCCGGGCCCGGCCGCCCGCCGTATCGTATCGCGACGAACTCCACACGGAAAAGCGCCTTCCCCGCCCCATCGCGGCGGGGGGCGGACGCGACCGACCCGCCGAGGACGTCTCCCCATGCCACGACCGAACCTCGCCCGCGTCGACGCCCTCGGCGCGGGGGCGGACGCCACGTCGCTCACGCTCCTGGAACGGGCGAAGACGCGCGACGGCGACGCCTGGCGCCGCCTGCACGCGCTCTACTCCCCCCTGCTCCGCCACTGGTGCCGCCGCTGGGGCGTGCGTCCGGAGGACGTGGACGACGTGACGCAGGACGTCTTCCAGGCCGTCGCGTCGAGCCTCGACTCGTTCCGACGCGAGAGCGAGGACGACTCGTTCCGGGGCTGGCTGCACGGCGTGGCCCGCTACAAGGTCCTCACCCTCCGGCGTCGCGAGGGGGCCCGAGGGGCCGCCGGCGCCGACTTCCACGAGCACGTCCTCCTCCTGACCGCACCGTCCCACGACCCCTCGGACGAGGAGGAGCGGGGCCTGGTCGACGACCTCTATCGCGAGGCGATGGAGGCCGTCCGAGGCGAATTCGAAGACCGGACCTGGGTCGCCTTCTGGCGGGCCACCGTCGACGGCCACCCGCCGGCGTTGATCGCCGACGAGATGGGCGTCACGCCGGCCGCCGTCCGCCAGGCGAAGTCGCGCGTTCTCCGCCGCCTCAAGGACCTGCTCGGCGAGCCCCCCCGCCCGACGCCCCAGGCCGTCGAACGTCGCAAATCCTGACGATCGCACGAGTTCGACCGCCGGACCGGCCCTCGAAAAAAATCCTGTCACGCCTCGCGCGATGGAACACTGTGGGACGGGCCGCGGCGGGTTCTCCTCTCCTTGCCGGGCCGCGGGCCCCCCCGCGTCGCATACGCCGACGCCCGTCCCCCCTTGCGCCGATCCATCCCGCCGGTCCTGAAGTGAGGAGCGCCCATGCCACGTCGCCGTTCCGGGTTCACGCTGATCGAACTCCTGGTCGTGATCGCGATCATCGCGGTCCTGATCGCCCTGCTGCTCCCGGCCGTCCAGTCGGCCCGCGAGGCCGCCCGGCGGTCGCAGTGCACGAACAACCTCAAGCAGATCGCGCTGTCGCTGCACAACTATCAGTCCGCCCTGAACACCCTCTCGCCCGGCAAGAAAGGGGACGCCTGGGGGAGCTGGATGGTCTGCCTGCTGCCGTACATGGAGCAGGTCAGCTCGTTCAACGCCTGGAACTACATGGGGAACAACTCGGGCGAGCCCGGCTACGTCGACTTCGACCTGCGCTACAACGGGGCCTGCAACATCACGGTGACCTCGGCGCGGATCTCGGCCTTCATGTGCCCCAGCGACGGCAACAACGGCTCGCTGAGCGGGATCGGCATCAACCTCAACGGCGAGACCAAGCTGGTGACCTCGCAGAACTACGTGGTCAACTTCGGCAACACGATGATGCAGCAGCGGACGCTCGACGGCATGCCGTTCCGGGGCGCGCCGTTCACCTGCATCGGCTCGCCGTTCGTGGACATCGCGGGCTACCGCGAGCGCGAGCAGGCCGGCGTCCCCAACACCTGCTATTCGTTCGCCGCGATCACCGACGGCCTGAGCAACACGATGATGCTCTCGGAGCAGCTCGTCGGCCAGACCGTGGGGGGCCAGCTCGACCTGCGGGGCTTCTCCTGGTGCGGCCCCCTGGGGACTTACACCGCCTGGACCGGGCCGAACAGCCGCACCCCCGACGTCATGTGGCCGGGCCTCTGCAACTCGCCGCGCGGGGGCGTCAACCCGCCCTGCACCACGGCCGACGTCACCTGGTATACGGCGGCCCGGAGCAAGCACTCCGGAGGCGTGAACGTCGCCATGTGCGACGGCAGCGTGAAGTTCATCAAGGATTCGATCAGCCTCCCCACCTGGTCGGCGATCAGCAGCACTCAGGGCGCGGAGATCGTCAGCGCCGACGCCTTCTGAACACCCACCCGCCCAGGCGACGGCCGCCCCCTCCGGGGCGGCCGTCGATCGGAGATCGAGACGCATGAAGACCTTCGCCATCGCCGCGGGCCTGCTCGCGACGCCCGTGCTGCTTTCCGCCCTCGCCGGCTGCGGCGAACCCGGCGACGACCTGCCGCGCGAGCCGGTATCGGGTAAAGTGACGATCGAAGGCGAGCCGCTCGCCAAGGGATCGATCCTGTTCCGCCCGTCGGGCGGGGGCGCCGAGGCCGGCGGGACCGTGGAGGCGGGAGCCTTCACCATCCCCCGGGTCGACGGCCCAACGCCGGGCAAGTACCAAGTTTCGATCACCGAGGCGGTCGACCGCCCCGAGGAGGACAAGCTCGGGAATTTCTCGCTGCAACCCAAGACGAAGCCTTCGAAGACGGTGATCGGCGGGCCCCTGGAGGCCGAGGTCAAGGCCGGGACGCCGAACGAGTTCACCTTCGACTTCGCGAAGGTGGACGCCTCGAAGCGATCGAAGAACCAGGCCCGATGAGAGGAACTCCGATGAGGAAGCTCCGATTCCCGGCCGGGCTGCTGCTCGGCCTGGCGACGCTGAACGTCGCGTCCGCTCGATGCCAGGCCGGGGAGGTCGCCGTGGGCGTCGCCCGCGTCGACGTCTCGCCGACCGGGCCGATCTGGCTGCACGGCTACCTCGCCCGCTCGGCCGAGTCGACGGGCGTATCCCACCCGATCTTCGCCAAGGCGCTGGCGATCGGCGCGGACGACCAGAAGCCCGTCGTCCTGGTCTCGGTCGACAGCCTGGGGGTCTCCGACGAGATCGTCGGCGAGGTCGCCGCGCGATTGGAGAAGAAGGCGGGGCTTCCCCGCGAGCGGCTGGCCCTGGGGGCGTCGCACACGCACTACGCGCCGATGCTCGCCGGGGTCGCCCCCAACATCTTCGGCAAGCCGATCACCGCCGAGCAGCAGGCCCGCGTCGACGCCTACACGCGCGAGTTCATCGACAAGCTGGAGCGCGTCTGCCTCGACGCCCTGGCGGACCGCAAGCCGGCGAACCTCTCCTGGGCGCAGGGACGGGTCGGGTTCGCGGCCAACCGCCGCACCAAGGGGGGCCCGGTGGACCACAGCCTGCCGGTCCTCCGCGCCGTCTCGCCCGACGGCAAGGTCCGGGCCGTCGTCACCAATTACGCCTGCCATTGCACGACCATCAACCCGTCCGAAAACCTCGTCGACGGCGACTGGGCCGGCGCCGCCCAGCGCGGGATCGAGGCCGACAACCCCGGCTGCATCGCCCTGACCGTCGTCGGCTGCGGGGCGGACTCCAACCCCAACCCCCGGCGGAACAGCGCCGACTCCGAGACCCACGGCCGGGCCCTGGCCGACGAGGTCGCCCGCCTGATGGCCGGCGAGTGGAAGCCCGTCGAGGGCCCCCCCGCCGCCGCCATGGAGCGGTTCGACCTCCCCTACGACACGCTGCCGACCCGGGCCGACCTGGAGAAGCTGGTCGCCGCCGGCGGGCCTCCGGGCTACAACGCCTCGGTCCAGCTCGCCAAGCTCGACCGCGGGGAGAAGCTGCCCGAGACCCTCTCTTACTCCGCCCAGGCCTGGAAGTTCGGCGACGACCTGATGATGGTCTTCCTCCCGGGCGAGGTGGTCGTGGACTACGTGCTGCGGATCAAGAAGGAGTTCGACCCGTCGCGGACGTGGGTCACGGCCTACGCCAACGACGCGCCCTGCTACATCCCGTCCGAGCGCATCCTCAAGGAGGGCGGCTACGAGGGCGGCGGGGCCATGGTCTATTACGCCCGCCCGACGAAGTTCAAGCCGGGCCTGGAGCAGATCATCCTCGACGCCGTCCACCGCGTGGTGGGTGCCAGCTTCGAGCCCCCGGCCGACAAGCCCGAGGCCGCCCAGGCCGACGACGAGAACCCTCCCGCGCTTTCCCCGACCGAGGCCCTCCAGAGCTTCCGCACCCGTCCCGGCCTGAAGATGGAGCTGGTCGCCGCCGAGCCGCTGATCGAGAGCCCCGTCGCCGTCGACTTCGGCGCCGACGGCAAGCTCTGGGTCTGCGAGATGCGCGACTACCCGTCCGGCATGGACGGCAAGTACAAGCCCGGCGGCGCGATCAAGGTGCTGGAAGACCGCGACGGCGACGGCCGCTACGACACGGCCACCACGTTCATCGAGGACCTCGCGTTCCCCACCGGCGTCACCTGCTGGCGCAAGGGGGTCCTGATCTGCGCCGCGCCCGAGATCATCTACGCCGAGGACACCGACGGCGACGGCAAGGCCGACGTCCGCAAGACGCTCTACGAAGGTTTCGCCACCGAGAACTACCAGGCCCGGGTGAACGGCCTCGCCTACGAGGCGGACGGCTGGGTCTACGGCGCCAACGGCCTGATCGGAGGCCGGATCCACGGCCGGGCCAGCGGCGCGGAGGTGGACCTCGGCGGCCGCGACTTCCGCTTCAAGCCCGACCAGGGCGTCTTCGAGCCGGCGTCCGGCCTGACCCAGCAGGGTCGCGTCCACGACGACTGGGGCAACCAGTTCGGCGGCAACAACAGCGTGCTGCTGCAGCACTATCCGCTCCCCGACCACTACGTCCGCCGCAATCCCCGCGTCCCCGCGCCTTCCCCACTGGTCATCCCCAAGGGGGACGCCGATCCCGGGAAGCTCTTCCCGTCCAGCCGCACGCTGACCCGCTACAACGAGCCGCAGAACGCCAACCGGGTCACCGGCGCCAGCAGCCCCCTGATCCACCGCGACCCCCTGCTGGGCGAGGAATACCTCGGGAACGGCTTCGTCTGCGAGTCGGTCCACAACCTCGTGCGTCGGGTCGTGCTGAAGCCCGAAGGGGCGACGTTCGCCGGACGTCGCGCCGAGGACGAGCAGGACCACGAGTTCCTGGCCTCGGTCGACTCCTGGTTCCGACCCGTCCAGGTCCGCACCGGGCCCGACGGCGCGCTCTGGGTCGTCGACATGTACCGATTCGTCATCGAACATCCGCGCTGGATCAGCCCCGAACGGCTCGCCACGCTCGACGTCCGCGCCGGTGCGGATAAGGGCCGGATCTACCGCCTCGTCCCCGAAGGCCGCCCGCTGCGTCCGGTCGCGAACCTGGACGCGATGCCGACCGCCGACCTCGCCGCCGCCCTCGACACCCCCAACGGCACCGTCCGCGACACGGTCCAGCGCCTGCTCGACCACCGGGCCGACCACGCCGCCAAGCCCGTCCTGGCCCGGCTGGCCCGCGAGAGCGCGATCCCCGAGGCCCGCGCGCAGGCCCTGGCCGCGCTCGACGTCCTCGGCGACCTCGACGCCGACGTCCTCGCCGCCGCCCTGGGCGACGAGGAGCCGGTCGTGCGGGCCCGCGCCCTGAAGATTTCCGAGCCCCGGCTGGCCGCCGACGCCGCGGTGGGCCTCGCGGCCCTGAAGCTGGCCGACGACCCGGACGTCCGCGTCCGCTACCAGGCGGCGCTCAGCCTGGGCGAGTGGCCCTCGCCCGAGGCCGGCCGCGCCCTGGGCGCGATCGCCGCCCGCGACGGCGGCGACACCTGGCTCCGCGCCGCCGTCCTCAGCTCGGCCACGCCCCACGCCCGCGGCATCCTGGAGCGGCTGATCGCGGAAGCCGGGCCGAAGGGCCCGTCGTCGGCGCTGGTCGAGCCCCTGATCGCCACGATCGCCGGGGCGCAGGACCGCGATGCGATCGCCTCGGCCCTGGCCCTGATCGCCTCGGGGGGCGCGGAGAAGCCGGCCCGCTGGCGCCTGGGCGCGGTCGCCGAGCTGCTCGACGCCTCGCGCGACGACGCCCTGGCCGCCGATCCGGCCGTCGTCCCCCTCATCGCCGCCGCCCGCGCGATCGCGTCCGACGCCGAGGCCCCCGCCGCCGACCGGATCGCCGCCCTCCGGCTCCTGGGGCGGAACGCGGACGACCGCGACGCCGATCGCGCCGCGATCGCCGAGCGGCTCGACCCCGCCGAGCCCGTCGACGTGCAGGCCGCCGCCCTTCGAGGCCTGGCGCGGCTGGGCGACGCCGAATCGGCCGAGGCCGTCGTCGCCCGCTGGAGCCGGCTGGGCCCCGCGACCCAGGCCGCCGCGCTCGACGCGCTGATCGCCCGCGAGGAGTCCGAATCAGCCCTCCTCGCCGCGATGGAGGCCGGCCGCGTGCCCCCCTCTCAGATCGGCGCCCAGCATCGCGAGCGGCTCCTGCAGTCCGGCCCCGAGGCCCTCCGCAAGCGGGCCGAGGCCGCCTTCGGCTCGCTCAAGATCGGTGCGCGGCAGGACGTGCTCGCCGCCTACGACGAGGCCCGGACGAAGCCCGGCGACGCCTCGCGCGGGCAGGCCGTCTTCCAGAAAGCCTGCGCGACCTGCCACAAGCTCGACGGAGCCGGCGTGGAGGTCGGCCCCGACCTGGCGGCGCTCACGGACCTCTCGCCCGAGGGGCTGTTGACCGCCATCCTCGACCCGAACCGCGAGGTCGACGCCCGCTACGTCAGCTACAACGCCGCGCTCAACGACGGCCGGACCCTCTCGGGCCTGATCGTGGACGAGACCGCCAGCGCCATCACCCTGAAGCGCCAGGAAGGGCTGACCGACGTCGTGCTCCGCGACGACCTGGAGGAGATCGCCTCCTCGGGCCGCTCGCTCATGCCCGAAGGGCTGGAGAACGACCTCTCGCCCGCCGACGTGGCCGACGTGATCGCCTATCTGGGCCGGGGCTCGTCGCAGCCGAAGGTGCAGGACGGCAACCGGCCCGTGGTGGTGAAGGCCGGCCCGAAGGGCGTGATCCGCCTGACCGCCGCGAACGCCGAGATCTACGGCCCGAGCCTCGTCTTCGAGACCGAGCACGAGAACCTCGGCTACTGGCACGCCGCCGCCGACCGCGCCGCCTGGACCTTCGAGGTCGACCACGGCGCCATGTTCAACGTGGCCCTGGAGTGGGCCTGCGACGACGCCTCGGCCGGCAACGCCTACACCCTGGCGATGGGCCGCCACACGTACCGGGGCGTCGTCCCGGCGACCGGCGGCTGGGGCGTCTACCGGAAGGCGTCGATCACCAACGAGGTCTTCCACAAGGCCGTCCATCGGATCGAGATCCGCCCCGACGGCCCCCTCAACGGGGCCCTCGCGGACCTCCGTGCGATCATCCTGACCCCCGGCGAGGCCGGCGAGGAAGCGGCCGAGCCGGCGCAGGCCGCCGCGACCTCAAGGCCCGAATCGGTGGCCGACGTCGCCCGGACGATCCTCGACGACAAGGTCCCCGCCCCCGAGCGGGAGGCCCTCGTCGCCCGCCACGCCGACAAGTCGGCCGAGCTGATCGCCGCGATGGCCGCCGGCCTCGACCGCGCCGACGAGGCCGAGCAGTACCGCCGCATCCCCTGGATCTGGCGGGTCGCGATCGCCGCCGGCAAGCGCGACGACGTCGAGGAGATGCGGCGGATCCTCGAAGTCTCGCTGCCGGCCGTGGCCGATGCGAAGCTGGAGGACTGGCGATCGGTCGTGCTCGGCGGCGGGCTCATCAACGGCGTCAGCATGGTCGGGCCGATGCCGGGGGCCCGGTTCGATGCGATCCTGGCCGATTCGCCCGAGCTGAAGGCCCGTTGGGACCGATCGATCGCCCTGGCCGTCCAGATGGCCGACGACGAGGCCGTGCGGACCGGGACGCGTTACGACGCCCTCCGCATCCTCGGCGTCGAAGGCTGGGACGCACACGGCGAGCAGTTGGTCCGCTACCTGGCCGAAGGGGTCGACCCCGAGCTGCACCAGGGGGCCGTCTGCGCCCTGGGCGACGTCCCTTCGACCCGGATCGTCGCCCCGCTGCTGGAATGTCTGGGACGACTCACGCCGGGCAACCGCGCGTTCGCCATGCAGGCCCTCATCCGGGACGCCGACCGCCGCGAGGCGCTGGTCGACGCCCTCGAAGCCGGGCTGGTCAAGCCGGACGCGCTCGACGAAGGCGCGCGGAAGGCGCTCGTCGACCCCGCGAAGACCCGCTCCGCCGAGCGGGCGAGGCGACTGCTGGGAGAGTCGGCCCCGAAAGCCGAGTGAGCCGGCGCGGGGCGGGACCGGCCCCTCAGCCGGTCCGCCTCGCGACGGCGAACAGCGACGTCCCCGTCTTCAGCCGTCCCTTCAACGCCCAGGGCTGCTCCATCGCGTAGGCGAGCCCGAGCGCCTGCGGCCCGGGCCACGGCGGGAGCCGCAGGTGTCGGAGGTAGACCTCGGCCGGCGACTCCCCGGCCGCGGCCTTGTCCCTCCCCACGCGCCGCCGCAGGATCGGCGTCATCCAGGCGCCCCACCAGAAGACCGACTCGACCGCCAGGCCGGTGCCGTCGAACGCGGCCCGGAGCCGGTCGGGCAGGTAGCGTCGTCGGTGGCCCTGGATCGCGTCGAACTCCGAGAACAGGTCGGGCCGGGCGGGGACGCTGACGACGACCCGCCCCGTCCCCGGCGCGGCGAGCCGCCCGAGCACGGCGACGGCCGCGCGGTCGTCGTCGAGGTGCTCGATCACGTCGAGGGCCAGCACGGCGTCGAAGCCGGAAGGCTCGGGCCCGGCCGGCAGCGGGCGCGTCAGGTCGGCCTCGATCAGCGTGCGATCCGTCCTGTCGAGCGCGGCCAGGATGCGCGGCGAGACGTCGAGCCCCGCGGCCCGGTAGCCCCGACCCTCCAGCGCCTCCAGCGTGACGCCCCAGCCGCAGCCGGCGTCCAGCACCCGCGCCGGGGGAAGGACGCCCAGCCGGCCCAGCAGGGCCAGGGTGAGCCTCGCCCTGGCGCGCCACCAGGGATGGCGACGCACCAGTTCGCCGGTCCGGACCAGGATCTCCTCGCCCATGTGGTCGTCGGCGTCCCCTTGCGACCATCTGCGGATCATGCGAATCCCCTCGCCGACGTTCGTCCCCAGCCCGCCCTCGCGACGCCCGCCCGCCGGTTCGGGTCGTCCGGGTCGCGACGGCCGCGCGGAGGGGACAGCTTACCCGATCGCCCTGGCTCCGCGCGAGCCCCTTTCCGCTGGCGCTGGCCGATCCCCGCGGCCGAAGAGGAAGGAACGCGGAGGATGCGCGATCCTACGTACGCGGCCCCGAGCGGGGGCCGCCGGCGAAACGGCAGGGCGGGCCCGTCGTCAAGGGTTGGACTTCCGAAGGAATCCGTTAGAATGATGCTGGAACCTCGCCCACGAACTCGCTACAGGCGACGTTGCGAGGACGACACATCTCCAGCCTCGATCCGTCGGCAGGCGTGCGGCATGTGGATTCCCCGGCGACGATCCGATAGAGTCTCTCTGGTCGCCCGCTTGCGTGCGGTCGGGCCTTCGGGACGTCGTGCGGGCGGACGATCGGCGAGCGACGAGACGGGAAGCGTCGCGGGCCCGGACGCGAGGGAGCGGCCGACTTCGACGCGCGTGGGAATCGGCCGCGGTTTCGGTGAGGATCGGCTCTGACGGTTTGCGACCGTGCGTGGACGTTGGCCCCCCTAATCGTTGTTGACCGAGAAGGTCGGGACGGTTCTCATGAAAGTTCAGCTCATCGTCGTCCGGGGCAAGCCCGAGGGTAAGGTGATACCCCTGGTCGGCCCGAAGTTCAAGATCGGCCGCGGCGAGACCTGTCACCTCCGGCCCAACAGCGAACAGGTCAGTCGCGAGCACGCCGAGTTCTCGATCGTCCAGGGCGTCGTCGCCGTCGCCGACCTCGGCAGCCGCAACGGCACGCTCGTCAACGGCAAGGCGATCACCGAAGGCCCCTGCGCCCTCAAGGATCGCGACCTCGTCCAGGTCGGCCCGCTCACCTTCGCCGTGTCGATCCAGGACGCCCCGGCCCCGGCCGCCGCCGCGGTCAAGCCGGCCGCGCCCGCCGCAGCCGCAGCGGCCCCCGCCGCCCCCCCGACCCCCGCGCCCGCCGCCGCGAAGGCCCCGGCCGCCAAGGCCCCCGCGAAGTCGGCCCCGGAAGAGGTGCTGAACGAGGAGATCGACGCCTGGCTCGTCGGCGAAGCGACCGGGAGCGGCTCCGACGTCCCGACCAACGTCTACGGCGGCGACACGATCACGATCGCCGCGTTCAAGGACGCCGCCGAGGCCGCCGCCGCGCCGCCGCCCGCCCCCGTCCCCGCCGCGGCTAAGCCCGCCGCTCCGACCCCGGTCGAGGAGCCGGAGGAAGAGGAGGAAGCCGAGGTCGAGGAGGAGGAAGAGGAAGTCGTCATGGACACCCTCGACGACGAGGATGAGGACGACGAGGAGGGCGAGGACGACGACGAGGAGGAAGGCAAAGCCCCCGCCGTCGAAGAATTCATCGACGAGTCGAACCCGTTCTACGCCGCCAAGAAGGCCCAGCAGCAGGCCGCCAAGGGCTCGTCCGGCGGCGCCACGGGGGCCGGCGGCGCGAACCAGCAGTTCAAGGACACCAGCGACGCCGCGACCGAGATCCTGCGGAAGCTGATGGAGAAGCGCAGGGCGTCCAAGTAGCCCGCCGCCACGTCCCGACCCGACCGATCCCGGCTGGTGCCCGTTGCCGATGTCGAGCCCCGAAAGCCCCGCCGAAACGTCCCCATTCGAAGACGCTCATCGCGGCCTCGGCCTGCTGATCGAGCGTCTCGAAACGGTGGTCGTCGGGCAACGGCCCCTGATCGAGAAGCTGATCGTCGCCCTGCTAGCCGGCGGACACGTCCTCGTGGAGGGCGTCCCCGGCCTCGCCAAGACGCGGGTCGTGCGCGCCCTCGCGCAGGCCCTGGACCTCCCCTTCCGGCGCATCCAGTTCACGCCCGACCTGCTCCCCGCCGACCTGACCGGCACCCAGATCTATCGCCCGTCGACCGGGACCTTCGACGTCCGCCCGGGGCCGATCGTCACCAGCGTCCTCCTGGCCGACGAGATCAACCGCGCCCCGGCGAAGGTCCAGAGCGCGTTGCTGGAGGCCATGCAGGAGGGCCAGGTCACCGTCGGCGACGAGACGATCCTCCTGCCCGACACCTTCTGGGTCCTCGCCACGCAGAACCCGATCGAGCACGAGGGGACTTACCCCCTCCCCGAGGCCCAGCTCGACCGATTCCTCCTCAAGGTCCTGGTGGGCTATCCCGACCGCCAATCCGAGCTGGCCATGCTCGACCTGCCGAGCGTCGCCGAGGCCGCCCGCCCGGACGCCGGGCCTGACGAACCTCCGCCGCTGTTCAACCCCGGCGAGGTCGCCCGACTGCGACGGCTGACGGCCTCCATCCAGGTCGCGCCCGCGATCAAGGAGTACGTCGTCGACCTCGTCCGCGCGACCCGCGACCCCGAGGCCTACGGCCTGGGCCTGGCCCCGCTGATCGAGCTGGGGGCGAGCCCCCGCGCCACGCTCTCGCTCGTCCGCTCCGCCCGCGCGCACGCGCTGCTCGCCCGCCGCGAGTACGTCACCCCGCACGACGTCAAGTCGCTCGCCCGCGACGTCCTCCGCCACCGGATCGTCGTCAGCTACGAGGCCGACGCCGAGGGCCTTTCGGTCGACGACGTGCTGATGAAGATCCTCGACCACATCCCCGTCCCCTGAGGCCGCGCCCGCGCGGCCGGGCGGGGTCAGGTCAGGTGTGGGGCCACCAGGCCAGATGGTCGGCCCAGATCCGGTCGAGCGCCACGGCGGCCCGCGCGCGGATCTTCACGTCGACGAGATCGGACATGGCCGTGAAGTCGGGGTTGATCTCGACCGTGGGCTTCCCGGCCGCCTGCGCGAACCGCAGCGGGGCGACGATGTAGTCGAACAGGCTACTCGTCCCGATGCTGAACACCAGGTCGAACCCCTTCGTCAGCTGGATCTGCAGGAGGCGGATCTTGTCCGGGTCGAGCGACTCGCCGAACAGCACGACGTCGGGCCGGAGCACGGCCTCGCACGTCGGGCATCGCGGCGGGTCGTCGAGGCCCTCGTAGTGGTCGACTCGCGTCCGGAAGTCGCAGCGCGTGCAACGCAGGGCGTGCAGGCCTCCGTGGACGTCGATCACGTTCCGCGAGCCGGCCGCCTGGTGGAGCCCGTCGACGTTCTGGGTCAGGATCCAGACCGAGTCGAAGTAATCGTCCATCTCCGCGAGGACCTCGTGCCCTCGGTTCGGCCGCGCGCCGCGGCAGGCGCGCTCGATCTCCTTCAGGTAGCTCCAGGTGACGTCCGGGTGGGCGTCGAACATCGGCGCGGACAGGACCTCCTCGATCGAGAAGCCGTGGGGCGTCGGCCGGTCGGACCGATAGAGCCCCCCCACCCCGCGATAGGTCGGCACGCCGGAATCGGCCGACATCCCCGCCCCGGTGACCGCCAGGACGCGGCGGGCCCTCCTGAGCCGCTGGACCACGCGCTCGACGCCGCGCGCATCCTCCTCCGAAAGCTCGACGGCGAGATCCTCGGGGCGTGGGGGATGCATGCTCGGCCTCGCATGCCGGACCGCGCGGGGCGGCGGCCATCTCGATCCAGGGGGGAGGGTTGCCGCATGACGGACGGAACAAGTATGGCATGCGGGCGGAGTCGGTCGCCATCCCTCATCGTCACGAACGATCCGGCCATTAATCTCGACTCAACCGGCCTTCCGCGCCGATAGACGAGAGGGGCGCGACGTCGTCGGCCGGGCGGCCACGGAGCCGGGCGGCCACGGAGCCGGGCGGCCACGCCTGGTTCGCGCCGCGATCGCGGTGACGCGGGCCGAGACTGATTCAGGAGGGGCGGCATGACGCGGATGGGCCAGGATGCGAGCCGGACCTCTCACGCCGACGTCCCGATCACGGTCCCCTTCAACCGGCCGTTCATCGCCGGCAAGGAGCTGTTCTACATCGCCAGGGCGGTCACGCAGGGGAACATCGCCGGCGACGGCGAATTCACCCGCCTGTGCAGCCGGCTCATGGAGGATCGGTTCGCGATCCCCCACGTCCTGATGACCCCCTCGTGCACGGCGGCGCTGGAGATGGCCGCGATGCTCTGCGACCTGGGGCCGGGCGACGAGGTCATCATGCCCTCGTTCACGTTCGTCTCCACCGCCAACGCCGTCGCCCGGCTGGGCGCGAAACCGGTGTTCGTCGACGTCCGCGAGGACACGCTGAACCTGGACGAAACCCGCATCGAGGACGCCGTGACCGACCGCACCCGGGCCGTCTTCCCGGTCCACTACGCGGGGGTCGGCTGCGAGATGGACGTCATCCTGGACGTCGCCCGCCGTCGCGGGCTTCGCGTGGTCGAGGACGCCGCGCAGGGGGTCGACGCCTACTACAAGGGGCGGGCCCTCGGCTCGCTCGGCGACCTCTCCGCCTTCAGCTTCCACGAGACCAAGAACTTCATCTGCGGCGAAGGGGGCGCGCTCGGGATCAACGACCCGGAACTGCTCGAACGGGCCGAGATCATCCGCGACAAGGGGACGAACCGGCGCCAGTTCTTCCGGGGCCAGGTCGACAAGTACACCTGGGTCGACGTGGGTTCGAGCTACGTCCCCAGCGAGATCTGCTCGGCCTTCCTCTACGCCCAGCTCGAGTTGACCGAGACGATCAACGCCTCCCGCCGGGCCAAGTACGACGCGTACCTGCGCCGGCTGGAGCCGCTGGAGCGCGAGGGCCGGCTCCGCCTGCCGCGGACGCCCGAGCATTGCCGCAGCAACGCCCACCTGTTCTACGTCCTGCTCCCGGACGAGGCGACCCGCGACGAGCTGGCGGCGCACCTGCGGAGCCGAGGCGTGCTCGCGGTCTTCCATTACGTCCCGCTCCACGCGTCGCCGATGGGGAGGAAGTTCGGCTACCGCGAGGGGGACCTGCCGCTCACCGAGGACGCGAGCCGACGGCTCCTGCGCCTCCCCCTGTTCCACGAGATGACCGCCGACGAGCAGGATTTCGTGGTCGACCAGATCGAGGGCTATTTCCTCCGATGCAAGCGACGTCCCGCGGCCTGAGCGCCGCCCCCCCGCACCGGCTGCCCGCGCCGAGCGTCAAGCCGCTCGCGTGGGACTCCGCGCACTTCGGCGGCGTCGTCGGCCGGATCGTCGCGGACGAGCCGGAGGGGCTCGCCCGGGCCCTCGCCGCCGCGCGTCGGGACGGATATTCGCTCGTCTACATCTTCTCCCCCCCCGATTTCGCGATGCCGGCCGCGTTGCTGGCCGAGTTCGACGGCCTGAAAGTCGACGACCGGGTCGTCTTCGCGGCCGACCTCGACGCCAGCGAAGCCCCGACCCCCGTCCCCGATTCCTTCGCGGTCGTCGAGGCTCCCCGAGGCGAGCCGTCGCCAGGGCTCGTGGAGCTCGCGGTGGCGGCCGGGGCGTGCTCGCGGTTCGGCGTCGATCCGAGGATCCCGGTCGAGGCGTTCCGGCGCCTCTACGAAATCTGGATCGCGCGAAGCTGCCGCCGCGAGACGGCCGACGCGGTGTTCGTGGCCGAAGGGCGCGACGCGCCGGACGACCCCCTGGGCCTGGTCACGGCCTCGGTCCGGGGCGACGCGGCGACGATCGGGCTCGTCGCGGTCGGCGCGCACGCCCGCCGCCGGGGGGTGGGCCGCGCGATGCTTCATCACGCGCATTCCTGGCTCGCGGCCCAGGGCGTCCGTCGGGTCGAGGTGGCGACGCAGCTCGCCAACGAGCCGGCCTGCTCGCTCTATCGGGCCTGCGGCTACCGCCCGGCCGTCCGCGAGACGATCCATCATTTCCGGCCGCGGCCCGCGGCCTCGGCCTGACGCGGGAAGGTTCTCATGGCGAACGTCGACGTCTCGGTCGTGGTGCCGGTCTACAACTCCGAAGGGACGCTGCGGGCGCTCGTCGACCGGACGCTCGCCGCGCTCGAAGCGACCGGAGCGAGCCACGAACTCGTCTTCGTCGAGGACGGCAGCGCCGACGGCTCCTGGCGGACGCTACAGGCGATCCAGTCCCAGCATCCCGACCGCGTGACGATCGTCCAGCTCATGCGCAACTACGGCCAGCACAACGCCCTGATGTGCGGATTCCGACGCGCCCGGGGCGACGTCGTCGTGACGATGGACGACGACCTCCAGAACCCGCCGGAGGAGATCCCCAAGCTGCTCGACGCCCTCCACGGCCGCGACCTCGACCTGGTCTACGGCCTCTACGAGTCCAAGCGGCACAGCTCCTGGCGGAACGCCGGGTCGCGGCTGGTCAACGTGTTCTACCGCGCGGTCTTCGGCAACGACGTCACGGTCGCCTCGTTCCGAGCCGTCCGCCGGCCGCTGCTGGACGCGATCCTCGCCTACGACCTGAACTACACGTTCGTCGACGGCCTGCTCGCCTGGAACACGCGGCGGATCGGCCAGACGCCGGTCGCGCACCATCCTCGGGGCGAGGGGCGTTCGGGCTACGACCTCCGCAAGCTCCTGGGGCTGGCGTTCAACCTGTTCACCAACTTCTCGATCGTGCCGCTGCAGCTCGTCACGGCGTGCGGCCTGGCCGTCTCGGCGCTGGGGTTCTTGCTGGCCCTGTACTACCTGGTCTGCGCTCTGGCGTCGGAGATCGCGGTCCCCGGCTACGCATCCACGATCATCGCGATCTTGATAATCGGCGGGACGCAGCTCCTGGGGCTGGGGATCATCGGCGAGTACCTGGGCCGGCTCCACCTGAACGTGAACCGCAAGCCGCAGTACCGGGTGAGGCAGGAGTCGTCCGACGGCCGGGCGGCGACGCATCGAGTCGACGCCGCGCACGGGCGGGAGGCGCGGTCGCGCGTCGGGGTTGGGGAGAGTTCCCATGTCGACTGAGGTCCGGGAGAAGGCCGTCGTCCATCGGGACGACGAGTACGACAGCCGCGAGTTCGTGATGCTGCGTCGGATGCAGGACCGGCATTTCTGGTATCGCGGCCGTCATCGATTCCTGCTCCACGCCGTGCGCCGACAGGTCCGAAGGGCGGCGCGGGTCGTCGACCTGGGCGGCGGCTGCGGCGGCTGGGTCGACTACCTGGCGAAGCGGGCGGGCTCGCCGATCGACGAGCTGGCGCTCGCCGATTCGTCGCAGGCCGCGCTCGACCTCGCGGCGGACGCACTCCCCGAGGGCGTCTCGCGGCACCGGGTCGATCTGCTCGACCTCCCCTGGTCGAATCGATGGGACGTCGCGTTCCTGCTCGACGTGATCGAGCACATCCCCGACGACGGCGAGGCGCTGCGGCAGGTGCATCGGGCCCTCGCGCCCGGCGGCCTGCTGTTCATCACCGTCCCGGCCATCCGGTGGTTCTGGACCTGGAACGACGATTTCGCCCGCCACCAGCGCCGCTATCATCGCCGCGAGCTGGCCGACCTCGGCGTGGCCTGCGGATATGAAGTTGTCGAGGCGCGTTACTTCATGTTCCTGCTCAGCCCGCTCTTGCTGCTGAGCCGGGCCGTCGCGGGCCGTCGCGTCGCCGAGGCTTCCGAGGAGGAGCGTCGCGCTCTGGCGCTGAAGATGCACGCGGTCCCCTCGGCCCCGATCAACGGGCTCCTGACGGCGGCCTTCGGCCTGGAGACGCCGCTCGGGCACCACCTGACGTTCCCCTGGGGGACTTCGCTCCTGGCCGTCCTCCGGAAGCCGGCCTGACCGGCCGTCGACCTACCGCGAGAGCACAGCCGAGCGGCCGTCGTCGTAGACGACTCGCGGGTAGTTCACGCGGACGTACTCGTCCAGATAGGCGTGCGCCGCGCGACCCCGACGGGCCAGGTTGTCCGAGGGCCAGGCCGAGCCCGTCCGGGGTGCGGCGGGGGACGGCACGACCACGAGCGCGGGGGGCTCGGCGCGGATCGCGTCGAGGTTGGCCTCGGCGTCCTCGGGCCCGTCGAACACGCCCGCGTAATAGCCGTGCAGCCGGCCGCTGAGCTTCCGACGCGCCAGGGGGAGGAGTTGGGTGTCGAGCGGGAAGACCAGAACCGGGTCGTCGGGCGTCGAATTCTCGCGGAGGAACCGGACGACCCCGAGCGCCGGGTGGGCGTGATCATTCGCGAGCGGCCGGGCGAGTTGGCGGAGCCGATCGGCGGGAGCCGACCCGATCGTGACGAGGTCCCACCGGGCGTACGGCGTCATCCCGTACGTCGCGTAGGCCAGGCCGCAGGCGACGAGCAGGCCGAAGGCGCCAAGCCCCCAGCGAGCCGGCCGGGGCAGCTCGGGCGAACCGACCGCGCGGCGGATCGTCGCGAGGGTCGCGAAGGCCGCGACGATGATCGGCGGGACCACCTGCAACAGGTGCGCGGGGTCCCTGCGGTGCATCGCCTGATGGACGACCGCCAGGCCGATCAGCCCCGAGGCCAGCAGGAATTGCGAATGCCCATCGCCCTGCCCCCGCAGGCATCGGAACGCCCCGACGGCCGTCGCCACGAACAGGACGGCCGCGGCCGAGGCGAAGGCGATCACGACATGCGGAAGCGGCGGCATCGGCGCGGCCATCCCACGGGAGACCACCAGGGCCCCGTGGAACGACGAGGCCAGGAAGGCCCAGGGAGCCGACGGCCCCCCGACGGCCGCCAGGTACGCCATCCAGGCGAGCGGGAAGACGGCCGCGGCGGCGAGGAACGTCGCCAGCGACGGGACGAGCCGTCGGTCGGGCCGCCTCGCCTCCACGACCCCGATCATCGCGACGAAGGCCGCCCCGGCGAACGTCCCCATGTCCAGCCGGTAGAGCCAGCTCAGGCCGACGACCAGGCCGCCCCGGATCAGCCACCGCCGCTTGCGGTCATCGGGGGCGTCGAGCCAACCCTGGACGGCCCAGAGGGCCGCCAGCGGGATCAGCCAGACGTACCACTTGTAGTAGCGGGCCATGAGCGCGTAGCCCGCGAGCGCGGCGGCGATCCCGGCCGTTCGCGACCAGTCCCGCCTCACCAGCAGGTACAGCAGGGCGAAGCAGAGCGAATATCCGCCGGCGCAGAGCAGCGTCTCACCGAGCAGCGAGCGGCTCAGGCTCAGCCCCAGGGCGCTCGTGTACATCGCCATCGGGCCGTAGACCGTCACCAGGTCGAGGCCGGGCGTCTTGCCCAGGAGCACCTGGCCGCCGATGCAGAGCTGATAGCCGTGGTCCCGGCTCGTCAGGAAGTAGTCGAGCCCCGGGGCCTTGAGCAGCAGGACCGTTAGGGCCGCCAGGAAGACCACCGCCGCCGCGGCCCGATCGACGGGCCGGTTCGTGGTCGGCGATCCGGCGGGAGGCTGGGGGGTCGGGCGGGATTGGGTCATGGAACAGCCCCGGGACGGCGGCTCGCCGGATCCGCGCCCCTCCGTGCGAGGCGTCGTCGACACGGTTCTTACCGGAAGCCCGAGATCGACGCAACGCGAACACGGCCCCTCGGACACTGGAACGACAGCGGGCGGAGGTCTATGCTGGCGAGCTGGGATTCTTGGGAGTCGCGTGCGAGGACGTCCTCATGGGTCGACTTGACGGAAGCTGCGACCCCCGGGCCGCGGAGAGGCGGGCGGACCGGCCGGCCCGGCTCGCCCGCGCGGGGCTCGTGGCGGCGGTGGGCCTCGCGGGGGTCCTGGCGGTCCACCATCCGATGCTGCTCTCGGGGTTCCGCAGCATCCAGACGGATCTGGTGGACAGCCGATTGCTCCACTACCTGCTGGAGCACGGCTGGCTCTGGGCGACGGGCGACCCGGGCCACTCCCGGCTGTGGGACCCGCCGTTCTTCCACCCGGTCCCGAACGTCCTGGCGTTCACGGACTCGATGGTGGGCTACGCTCCGCTCTATTGGCCGTGGAGGCTGGCCGGCTTCGCGCCGGAGACGGCCTTCGGGATCTGGATGGTGACGGCGACCGTCCTCAACTACGCGGCCGGGGTGCTCCTCTTCCACGACGGCCTGAAGTTCCGGGCCGCGGCGACGGCGGCGGGGGCGGGCCTGCTCGCCTTCGGGGCGCCCCGGGTGAGCCAGCTTCAGCATCAACAATTGCTGCCGTTCTTCTACGTCATCCTGTCCCTGTACGCGCTGCGCCGGGTCTTCCGCGAGCCGGATCCGGGCCCCGGAGAGCGGGCGGCCTGCTGGGTCGCGGCGGGCCTGGGGGCGGCGATGCAGTTCTACGGCGGCGTGTACCTGGGGTGGTTCTACGTCGCGTCCGTGGGTGCCGCGACGGCCGTCGGCCTGGCCTCCAGGACCTCGCGCGGCCCGCTGCTGGAGGTGCTGGCGCGCGACTGGTGGGCCGTGGCCGCGGGCCTGGCGGCGGCGGGGGTCGCGCTCGTGCCGTTCCTCGCCCATTACCTGCCCGCGGCGCGCGAATACGCCTCGGGCTTCAATCATATCCAGCGGTACACGCTCGCCCGCCCCTGGTCGTGGTGGAGCCTGGGCGAGGCGAACTGGTTCTGGGGATGGGTCGAGAGGCGGTGGCCTCGCGAGCCCAACCCGTTCCTCTGGGAACACCACCTCTCCGTCGGCTACCTGACCACGGCGGCCTGCGTCCTCGGGCTCCTGGCGGCGCGGGGGCGGCCGCTGCCGCGCGTCGCGATCGGCTTCACGGTCCTCGTGCTGGCGACGATGACGACGCTGCCGAACCCTGGGGTCATCCTCGCGGCCTGGGCGGCGATCGCCTTCGCCTTGGGGCTGCTGTTCCGCGAGCCCGACTGGAGCGAGCGCGGGGCGGCCGCGTTGGTCGCGACCACGGCCCTCCTGGCGTGGCTCCCCCCCATCAACGCCTACGTCGTCGCGCTGACCGTGACGATGATCGTCCTCTGTTTGGGGAGGGTCTTCGCGCGTCGGGGCCGGATCGACGAGCAGATCCTGCCGGCGGCCGCGGCCACGCTCCTCGTCTGGCGGCTCTTGCCGATCGCAACGACGGCGACGATGGCGGCGATGTTCGCGCCGGCGGCAGCCCTGGCGGGCTACTATCTCCCGGCCCGTCGCGGCGCGGCGGCCTTCGCGGCCGTCGCGGCGAGCCTGGCCGCGACGGCCTGGCTGATGTTCGAGAACCGGCCCTGGATCCTCGTCGGGGGGACGGCCGGCGCCTTGATAGCCTGGGCGTCGGCCTCGGTCCCGCCGGAACGGCTGCGCCTCGGTTCGCGAGGCCTGGCGTGGCTCCTGGCCGTCGCCTTCGCGATCGTGGTCGTGATCCACGGGCACGACTCGTTCTGGACGGCCTTTTCGCCCTGGATCCCGGGCTCGCTGGCGATCCGCGTCCCCGCGCGCGTGGCGCTCGTCCTGCTCGTCCCCGCCGCCCTGGGGTTGGCGATCCTGGTGGAGCGGCTCGATCGAGGCCGTTGGGGCGCCGCGGCGTGGGGCGTCGCCCTCGTCTGCCTTGCCGAGCAGACCTCCACGTCCCCGACGTTCGAGGTGACTGAGAGCCGGGCCCGCATCGCCGAGGTCTCCCGGGACGTCCGCCCCGACGCCGAGGCGTTCTATTACGAGCCCGTCGGCGCGAACGGTTTCATCCTGTACGGGCTCGACGCCATGTGGGCGTCGATCCAGACGGGGGTCCCCACCATCAATGGCTACTCGGGCTGCTTCCCCACGGACTGGCGGGGGTTCGCCCTGGTGGACACCCTGGGATACCCCCCGACCGAGGTCGTGCTGCAACGCTGGTGCGCGAAGTACGGCCTGGACCCGGATCGCGTGCAATGGCTCAACCGTCGCGAGCCGTCGTCGCCCCCGCAGGGGGACGAAGTCCCGGCGTCGGCCCCATGACGGCTCAGCGGTCGCCCCGAGCCTCGCGCGCCATCGGGCTCCAGGATTCCAGCTCCCCTCGCTGGCCCTCGTGGAAGACGTCGAACCGCGGCGGGGCCCCGGCCGGGCCGTCCTTCGAAGGCCGGCAGACCACGACGTACGACTCTCCGGCGATCTGGAACTGGTTCTTCGCCAGGTCGACGATCAGGGCCGTCCCCTCGTCGATGGCGACCCCTGCCGCCAGTTCCGGATGCTCCGCCAGGACGCCCAGGAGCCGGTTCAGGCGGCTCCGCCGCAGTGCATGCTGGTCGACGACGACGCCCGGGAGGAAGCCGAAGCCCGAGCCGAGAGACGCCTTCTCGGACCCGCCCGTGATCATGACCTTGGTCATGATCGCCGCGCCCGCCGAGGTGCCCCCGATCACGCCGCCCCGGGACAGGACCCGCCGCAGCGCGGCCTCGGTCGCGGTCCCCAGGTAGGCCTCGGTGATGCGGGATTGATCGCCGCCGCTGAACCAGACCCCGTCGGCCTCGTCGAGCTGGGCGGCGAATTCCGCCTCGTCGGCCTTGTCGCGCGACCGCGTGTGGAGCAACTTCACGGACCCGGCCCCGCGCTTCCGCCAAGGCTCCAGGAATTCGTCCAGCTCCGGCCCCTGGGCGTCGGCGTCCTGGCTGGCCGTCGGGACGACCACGATCCGCGAGCGCGGGCCGCCCGCCAGCTCGACGAACCGCCCCCGGACCGAATCGGGCAGCCCGCCGCCCCCGCAGATCACCAAGCTTCCCGCGGCGGGGACGTCCTCGCCGCGAGCCGGCGGAGCGACGAAGGATGACGAGAGGAGGGCCAAAAAGCCGAGTCCTTGAACGACTCCGCGAATCCGGGGCATGATGGGATCCTTCGAGCTCGAGGCCCGGGGACGCGACCGGAGAGATCGGGGCGTCGCCGCGGGTCAGGCCTCGGCCGCGGGGAGGGGGCTTCGGGCCGGGCGTGAGGGTTGAGGGGACTCGTCGCCGAGGCCGGGAGGCCAGGACGTCGATGCCCTGGGCCCCGGACGGCACCCTAGATCTTATACGGCCCGGCGCATGAGCTGGCAAGGGTCGCGACCCACCCGGCGACCTTGCGTCGGTTCCGAAAACGACTTCGATTTGACATTTCGGCACACTTTTTGCATACACTTTTCATGGTATTGTGCAAACGAGATCTCTCAGCAGGACTCTAGGAGACTGGTCGCCGGGATGCGGGGGGGCTAAGATCGACCGATCTCGGCTCGTTGACTCGGATTTCGGTGACCGGACGCGAGAGCAGATCGCATGAGTGAATCGCGAAGCCCCTTCGAAACCAGGACTGCCGCCGCCGAGTCCTCCTACCGGCGTGGGTCCTTGCAGGAGTTGGCAGTCCCGCTGGAACGGGACGTCTTCCTCCGCACGCTGATCCGGGAGCTGGCGGGCACGCTCCAGGACGTGGTGGGTTTGACCGAGGCCTCGGGGTTCGTCAGCCTGGTGGGCCAGCGGATCGGGGATCGGATCAACGAGAGCTACAAGGCGGCCCTGGGCGTGGACGCCCTCTCGCGAGAGCAGGTGGCCGACGTCCTGGTGGACCTGAAGAGGCGGATCCAGGGCGACTTTTTCATCATCGAGGAAGACGAGACCCGGATCGTCTACGGCAATCGGGCCTGCCCCTTCGAAGAGAAGGTCCTCGGCCGCCCGGCCATGTGCATGATGACCTCGAACGTGTTCGGCGTGATCACCGCCGAGAACCTAGGCTACTCGAAGGTCGTCCTGGAGGAGACCATCGCCGGCGGGGCGCCGGGCTGCCGCGTGGTCGTCCACCTGAAGGCCACCCCGGAATCCGACGCCGCCGAGGGTCGGGAATACTTCAAGAGTTAGAAGTCCCGATGTCGATCGAAGCCGCCCTGCGAATCGTCGAGCGGATGCCGGAAGCCTTGTTGCTCGTGACCAGGGAGGGCCTGGTCCTGGGCGCGAACCGCCGGGTCGCGCGACTCGGCCTCAACCCCGCCGAGCTCGTCGGGCGGGACCTGGCGGGCTTCGGACCCGACCCCGACACGACGGCCGACTACCTCCGCCGATGCGCCCGCGCGTCGGAGCCGGTCCCCGGCACGCTGACGCTGGCCCCGCCCGCCGGCGAGCTCCGGCCCTACCGCTGCGACGGCAGCCTGCTCCAGCCGGCGGACGGCGACGATCCGGCGGTCCTGCTGCTGCGCCTCACGGCCAAGGACGTCGCCGACGAGCGTTTCCTCGCGCTCAACGAGAAGCTCGCCGAGCTGAATCGCGAGATCGCCCGGCGGCGGCAGGTCGAGGAAGAGCTGCGCGATCAACGCGAGTGGCTGCGGGTGACCCTGGTGAGCATCGGCGACGCCCTGATCGCCACCGACGTCCTCGCCCGGGTCGTGTTCATGAACACCGTCGCCGAGGAGTTGACGGGCTGGCGTCAGGCCGAGGCCCACGGCCGACCTCTCGAACAGGTCTTCCGGATCTTCAATGAGGAGAGCCGAGCCCAGGTCGAGAACCCGGTCACCCGGGTGCTCCGCGAGGGCAAGGCGGTCGGCCTCACCAATCACACCCTGCTGATCGCCAGGGACGGGGTCGAGCGGCCGATCGACGACACGGCGGCGCCGATCCGCGGCGACGGCGGCGTCGTCCAGGGCGTCGTCCTGGTCTTCCACGACGTCGGCGATCGACGGGCCCTGGAACGCAGCCTGCACGAACGGGCCGAAAAGCTGGCGGAGAACGACCGTCGCAAGGACGAGTTCCTGGCGATGCTCGCTCACGAGCTGCGCAACCCGCTCTCCTCCATCGGCAACGCCGCCGGCCTGCTCCGACTGGCCGGCGACGACCCGAAGCTGAACGAATGGGCCCAGGGCGTCATCGAACGCCAGGTGAAGCACCTGGCCCGGCTCATCGAGGACCTGATCGACGTCTCCCGGATCACCCGGGGCAAGATCGTGCTGCGTAAGCGACGACTCGACGCCCGGCACGCGATCCAGAGCGCGGTCGAATCGATCCGGCCGCACGTCGACGAGAAGAAGCAGGAACTGACCGTAGCCTGCGATCCCGAGGAGCTCTGGATCGAAGCCGACCCGACGCGCCTGGAGCAGGTCGTCATCAACCTGCTGACCAACGCCTGCCGCTACACCGAGGCGGGGGGGCGCATCGAGCTGACCGCCGGGCTCGCCGGCGGGCGGTTCAGCCTGTCGATCAAGGACTCGGGGATCGGCATCCCGCCCGATCAGATCTCCCGGATGTTCGAGCTGTTCGCCCAGGGGGATCGCTCGATCGCGCGGTCCGAGGGGGGGCTGGGCATCGGGCTGACGGTCGTCAAGCACATCGCCGAGCTGCACGGCGGCACCGCGACGGCCTACAGCGAGGGCCCGGGCCGGGGGAGCGAGTTCACGGTGAGCCTGCCGGTCGCCGCCGCGACGAGTTCCGACGACGCCGATTCGCACGCCCGCGGGCGGTCGCGGCCCCCCTCGCGGATCCTGGTCGTCGACGACAACGTGGACACCGCCCGGGGGCTCCACCACCTGTTCGCCCTGCTCGGCGACGAGGTCCGCACGGTCCACGACGGCTCCTCGGCGATCGCCGAGGCGGTCGCGTTCCGGCCCAGCCACATCCTCCTGGACATCGGCCTGCCGGCAATGGACGGCTTCGAGGTCGCCACGCGCCTCCGCGCCGAGGGGCTGGAGAGCGTGATCATTGCCGTCAGCGGCTACGGTCGGCCGGAAGACCGGCTGCGAGGGCGCGAGGCGGGCTTCGACCACCACCTCGTCAAGCCCGTCGACCACGACCAACTCATAGCCCTGATCGGCCACTCCGGCGAGTGAGCCGCCAGGGCTCGCCCCGCGCAAGAAAAAAGCCGCCGGGAAGGCGGCCCTTCTGGTTGCGGATCGTGAGAGGCGCCGCCCGGATTCGAACCGGGGGTGGAGGTTTTGCAGACCTCTGCCTTACCACTTGGCTACGGCGCCGACGGCGGGAATGAGGGAAGCACGGTTCCGTGCCCCCTTCGCAAGGGCTCTAAATTACCCGAGCCTCGTCCGGAGGGCAAGCGCACTCTGGGGGGCTTCGCCGACGACGGGCCGCCAAAACCGGAAAAACCCCAAGGAGGTCACCGGTCGGCAGGGGTCCCGACGAGCCGGTCGAGTTCCTCCGCCAGCATCGCGATCCGGTCGGGGGGCGCGTTCGCGGCGGCCAGGCGGTCGCGGGCCTCCATGAGGCGGCGTCGGAAAGCGTCGCGGCGGAGCGGGGCGTCCTCCTCGGCCGCCCGGGCGACGCGGCGGGTCAGCCGGGCGGGGAAGGAGGAGCCCGACGGCCAGGGCCCGACCACCAAACGGAACCAGTGGTCGAGGACTTCGCGGAACTCGCCGTCCCGCTCCAGCGCGGCGAGCCGGCCCAGGGCCGCCGTCTCGATCGCCCGCCAGACGACTCCTGAACGTCCCGCCGGCTTGACCCCCAGGAAGTGGTCGAGCAGCCCGGCCTCGTCGCCGGCCGCCGCGAAACCGTCGATCAGGAGGGCGTCCAGGGTCGCGAGCCGGGCCGGGTCGAGTCCTCTTCGATCGAGGGTCCTGAGGATCGAAGTCGCTTCCGGGTCGGCCGCCGGGGCGGGCTCGCAAAGGAGCGTGAGCAGGACCCGGTCGCGGCACCACTCCAGAGTCTCGGCGGCGCGTCCCGCTTCGGGGCGTCCCCGGGGGGCGAGGAGGACCGCCGCGCCGGCCTCGTCGAGGGCCGTGCGGTCCCAGCCCTCGGGATTCGACCGCTCGGGCCGGAAGGGGCGGGAGAGCGGCGAGATGCGATAGAGCGGGTCGCCGAGATAGACCAGGCGCCAGGGGTGGCCGAAGGCTTCGTAGGGCCCCTGCCGGAACGCCGCGCCCAGGGGAATCTCGACCGACAGCAGTTGGGCCAGCAGGTAGGGGGTCCGGAAGGCCGTCAGGAAGGGCTCGTTCATGGAGCCGTAGTAGGCGAAGGTCCCCCGCTCCAGGAAGCGGCCGGCGATCGTGCCCGGGTCGAGGGGGTCGGCCGCGGAGAAGCTGTGGATCATCGCCGCGATCCGGGGCGGGGCGAGCGGCACGTCCGCCGCGAGGCCGGGCCCGCCCGTGATCGAGAACTCGCCGGGGCCTCCCGAGGAGTTGACGGTCAGCAGGTCGTAGCGGCCGGCCGTCCGAAAGGTCTCGCGCCAGGACGCCAGGTCGGCCGTCGCCCCCGCCCGGGCCGCGACCGCGCCGGGGGCTGGGCGGATCAGCCGGGTCGTCGCTGCGGCGCCGCTCACGTCGTAGTCCGACCAGACCGGGCCGCCCGAGTAGGTGTTCCAGAAGAGCGCCGATTCGGGCTGGAAGAAGAGCGAGCCCATGGCCCTTGCGACGGAGGCGGGCGGGTCGCCGAGGATCCGACCCGCGAAGGCCCATCGCGTCCGGAGCTTCTCCAGATCCGGCTCCCCCTTGCCCAGGACTCGGCCGACGAGGTCGTCCAGCGCGCGGTCGCCTTGCGTGATCCCCTCGCCCCCTTCGGCGCGGTAGCGGTACGGCCAGTCGCCGGCCAGGGTGAGGAAATCGACCTCGTCGCCGAGGCGGGCGTACGAGCGGGCGAACGAGGCGACGCGGGACTCGACGCGGCGGGCGAACGCCACGGCCTGGTCCTCGGTCGCCACGTCCTCGAAACGCAGGACCTTCGCCCGCTCGCCCGGCTTCGCCGCCTCCGTCATCGGTTCGAGTCGGGAAAGGGGCTGGAATCGGCCGGCGGCCAGCGCCACCGCGGCGGCCAGCGAGGGGCTGTCGGGGTGGCTGAGGACGACCCCGGGGGGCGTCGCGTCGATCCCGCGGGGCGGCGCGCCGGACGGGGGGGGCGTCTCGGCTCCGGGGCCGACGTGCCGGACCCAGGCCCGGCCCACGGCCTCCTGAGCGGCCCGCCAGCGCTCGAAAGCCCCCTCCCCTCGCGGTCCGGCCGAGGCCCGGAATCGGAGGATCCGGGAGGGGCGGAAGGCCCGGAGGAACGGCAGCGTCCAGGCCGGGTCGTCGATCAGCACCGGGAAGAAAGAGTGCCCGTCCCAGGCCGAGACGGCCGCCAGGAAGCTCGGGACGTCGGCGGCCAGCACCACCTGATCGACGACGGTCCGCTCGGGCCCGCGCCGCTCCCGCCATCGCGACGCCGCCTCCAGGAGGTGCTCCAGCCGAGGGTCGTCGAGGGCCTCGATGGGCGCGGCCGACCGCAGGACGCCCGGGTCCAGGCCGGGCGGCTCGTCGGCCGTCTCGGCGGCGTCGGGCGAGGACCGCGAACAGCCGAGGTTCGGCGCGACGACGGCCAGGGCGAGGAGGACGGCGGTCGCCAAGGTGAGGCGCTCGATCTCGGGGATTCGCATCGCGCCTCGTCCGTAACCGGGAAGGGGGGGCAGGTCGGGCCCCGCCCCGTCGTTCGGGTGGAGCCGGCCCCCTCCAACCGTTATACTGGCGGCGTCGAGGGTGCTCAAACCCTCCTTTGGGTCGGACGGCCGCGCCTCCGGGCGGATTCGGCCGAAGGCGACGAGGCTCGTCGAGGTCCGGGGGCCGTCCCGGGCGACGGCCCCGCCGCGCCCGATCGAGCTGGACACTGCGAAGGAAGAGAAGAAAGAAAGGGGGCCCCATGAAACGAGGCGGCATACTCAATCCCGCGATTTGCTCGCTTCTCGCCGAACTGGGCCAGACGGACGAGCTGCTGATCGTCGACGCCGCCTACCCGCTCCCCAGCGACGCCCACGTGATCGACCTGACGCTCACCCCGGGCATCCCCCGGATGCTGGACGTCCTCCGCGCCGTCGCCGAAGAGCTGGTGATCGACGCGATCGCCGTCCCCGTCGAGATCAAGGACCACAGCCCGAGGCTCTTCCAGGAGATCCTCAAGTGCGTGGGCGAGATCGACGTCGACGAGATCCCCTACCACGAGTTCAAGGAGCAGTCGCTCGACGTGAAGGGGATCATCCGCACCGCTGAGTTCAGCCCCTACGCCAGCGTCCGGATCGTCGCCGGCAGCGCGTACTGACCGGATCAGCCCGGTCAGAGGCTCGGGTTGGAGAACTCCCGCAGCGGCAGCGTCACCGGCACCTGGTGGCGCGAGCTGCGGGCGACAGCCTCGGTGAACTGCATGTAGCGGACCCCGGTCGCGAAGTCGGCGTGCGTGACCGGGCGGTCGTCGCGGATCGCGGCGATGAAGTCGGCCTCGGCGCGCCAGCCGCCGCGACGCTCGGCGGGGATCGGCAGGACTCGGGGGGCTTCCTCGCCGCGACGGATCCCGCGGATCTCCTCCTTCAACAGGTCGTAATAGAGCGAGCCCTCGGAGCCGTGGAGGGCGACGCTCATCGACCTGCCGCCGCGGAGCACGGCGCTCAGGCGATAGGTCCCGACCGAGCCGTCCTCGTGCGTCGTCAGCACCTGGACGCTGTCGGGCGTGCCGACGGCCCGGACTTTCTTCGTCTCGGGGTCGAACCGCTCCGGGACCAGCTTCGACGCGTAGGCCAGCACGCGGACGGCCGGCGGCACCCAGCGCAGGACGGTCTCGTAGAGGATGCCCAGGGTCAGCATGTTGAAGCCCGAGTAGCGGGTCTTCTGCCGCCAGCCCAGGGGGGTCTCCGGGTCGGCCAGGTCGTCGGTCAGGCCGTCGACGTGGACCTCGCGGAGCTTGCCGAGGAAGCCCTCGGCCATCAGCTTGCGGACGAAGGTCTCGCCGACCAGGCCGTACGGGCTGGGGGCGATCATGGCGACCTGCCCCTGCAGCTCGCGCGAGCGGTCGAGCATGCGCTGGGCCTCCCGGGCGTTCATCGCCATCCGGGCCTGGGTCAGGACGTGCTTGCCTGCGTCCAGGGCGGCGAGGGTCACCGGGCAGTGGAGATACGGCCAAGCGCCGATCAGCACGGCGTCGACGGCCGGGTCGGCGATGACCTCCTCCCAGTTGCCGTAGGTCTTGGCGACGCCCAGCTCCCGCGCCGCGCGGGCCGAGGAATCGCGGCGGCGGTTGCAGACGCCGACCAGCTCGACGCCGGGGATCGCCCGGAAGCCCGGGACGTGCCGCGAACGCACGATTTCCCCGGCCCCGACGACGCCGATACGAACGGTCCCCCGAGGCATGGACGCATCCCATCTGGACGGCCGGCGGCGGGCCGGGCTGGGTCAAGGGCCCGAGGCGGGCGACGCCCGCCCCGGAGAGATTGTAGCAGTGCGTCAAACGGCGATCGGCAACCCCTTGAGCCGACGCACCGGGACGAACTGGCCGGCGTGAAGGATCGGGTGCGTCCCCGCCAGGTGGATGAGCGTGCCGACCGTGGGCGCGAACGCCGGGAACTTCTCGGGATCCTTGCGGTCCAGCTCCTCGTCGGGCATCGAATCCAGCAGCGACAGGGTCGCCTCGCGCTGGGTCCTCCAGAGGGCCGTATACTCGTCGGGGCCGAGGAATTTCGAGGCGTCGTCGTCACCTGCGTTCTTCGTCGAGTGGGCCTCCTCGAAGCCCTCGGGCAGGGCCGGCGAGGAGCCGGGGCGGATCATCTCGACCATCATCCGCTCGCCGGCGATCAGGTGTCCGATCTGCCAGGCGAGGTGGTTCATGCCCGGGACCGCCCGGATCAGCAGATCCTCCCGGGTGAGCCCGTCGAGGTAGCGTTTCATGATCATCTCGGAACTGCCGTAGGCGCTCCGGATCAGGTCCTTGGCCGTCATGGGGGTCTTCTCGTTCCTGGACTTTGACGAAGGGCGACGCGGCGACGACGCCGGCGTCGGTCGGGTCAGGGGTTCGCGGCCGCCTTCGGCTGCGGCGCGGGGTCGAGCGTGAAGTCGGCGAGGAAGAGCTGGCTGTTGCGGTCGGTGCCGCGGCCGTTCGAGGTCCACATCAGCTTCGAGCCGTCCGGGCTGAAGACGGGCAGGCCGTCGAAGCCGTCGTGGTACGTCAGCCGCTCCTCGGCCCCGGTGTCCACGTTCATGAGGTAGACCTCGTAGTTCGCGTGGCCGTGGCGGCTCGTCGAGTAGATGATGTGCCGGGAGTCCGGGTGCCAGAACGGTCCCCAGTTGACCGAATCGTTGTCCGTCAACGCCCGCTCGTCGGTCCCCTCGACGTTGTTGACGTAGAGCTGGAGCAGGTCGTTCTCCTTGCGGTCGCTCCGGTAGACGATCCGCTTGCCGTCGGGCGAGAAGAAGGGGCCGCCGTCGTAGCCCTTGGCGTGGGTGATCCGGCGCGGGTTCTTGCCGTCGGCGTCCATGACGTAGACCTCGCCGTCGCCGTCGCGGAACGAGGTGAAGACGATCTGCTTGCCGTCGGGGGAGAAGCTCCCCTCGGCGTCGTAGCCTTCGGCCTCGGTCAGCCGGGTCAGGTTCTTGCCGTCGAGGTCGGTCCGAAAGATGTCCATCCCGTCCGGGAAGCTCCAGCGATAGCGGCTGCCGGACCGCCCGTACGCGGCGCTGCGGGGCGGCGACGGCGGCGCGGGATTCAGGTGGGTCGAGCCGAAGATCAGGGACGCGCCGTCGGGCGAGAAGAAGGCGCACGTGCAGGCCCCTTCGCCGGTGCTCACCAGCTTGGGCTTCGCCCCGGGCTCCAGCTCCGCCGTGAAGATCTGGTACTCGTACTGGTTGGCCTTGGGCTCCAGGAAGACCGACTCGGGGAGGTTCGGCACGGCCTGGAAGACGATCCGCTTGCCGTCGGGGCCGAAGTAGCCCTCGCCGGCGCGGAAGAAGCCGAAGGTGACCTGCCGGATGTTCGCCAGGTGCTTCGACTCCAGCTTGGCCACCTCCTCGGCCGAGAGCGGCCGCTGGCCCCCTCCCCCTCCGTACTGGCCGGCCAGGGCGGCGCTCAACAGCAGGGCGATCGTCGTGCTCGGCGTCATCGGCTCGGGTCTCCGGATGCTTCCCTCGGCGGGCGTCGTTCGCCTAGTATAGGGGCAGGCGAGCGAGACCGCCAAGGGCGACGTGGGCGAGGCGAGGCGAGGCGGAATTGAAGATCTACACCAAGACGGGCGACGACGGCTTGACGGGAATCCTCGGCAGCAAGCGGCTCCGCAAGGACGACGCCCGGATCGAGGCCTACGGGACGGTCGACGAGCTGAACGCGGCGGTGGGAATGGCCCGCGCCATGAAGCTTCCGCCCGAGCAGGACGAGCTGGCGGCCCGGCTCCAGGACGAGCTGTTCACGCTCGGCGCGGCCCTGGCCGACCCCGACCCCCAGGGCCGGTTCCACAACCAGATCGACGACGGGCACGTCGCCGGGCTGGAGGCGGCCATCGACGCGATGACCGAGGAGCTGGCGCCCATGCGCACCTTCATCCTCCCCGGAGGCTCGCCCGCCGCCGCCCAGATCCACGTGGCCCGCACCATCTGCCGGCGGGCGGAGCGACTGACCGTCCACCTCGCCAACCTCCCCGACGAGGACGTGCCCACCCCGCTCCTGATCTACCTCAACCGACTGAGCGACCTGCTCTTCGTCCTGGCGCGCACGGTCAACCACCGCGAAGGGGTGGCCGACGTCCCCTGGATCTCCAAGAAGTGACCAGTCCCGAGCCGCGATCGAAAGTCGCCCTGATCACCGGCGGCCGCCGCGTGGGCTCGGACCTGGCGCGAACGCTGGGGGCGGCCGGCTGGCGGGTCGCCATGACCTACAGGTCCAGTCGCGAGGCGATCGAGAAGGCCGTGGCCGACGTCCAGGCCGCCGGCTCCGAGGGCCTGGCCGTCGCCGCCGACCTCGTCGACCCGGCGCAGGCCGAGGCCGCCGTCTCGGCGACCGTCGCCCGCTTCGGCCGGATCGACGCCCTCGTGAATATGGCGAGCGTCTACAAGCGGACCCCGTTCGCCGACCTGACGCCGGCCGACTTCGACGCGATGGTCGCCGCCAACCTCGCCGCGCCGTATCACGCCGCGATCGCCGCCGCGAAAACGATGACGGCCCAGCCGGCGATCGACGGGATCAAGGGGAAGATCGTCTTCGTCGGCGACTGGGCCACCGAGCGCCCGTACAAGGACTACCTCCCCTACCTGGCCGCCAAGGGGGGGATGACGACGCTGGCGACGGCCCTGGCCGTCGAGCTGGCCCCGTTCATCCCGGTCGCGACCGTCCAGCCGGCCATGATCGAGCCCCCGCCGGACTTCTCCGAGGACGACAAGCGCGCCGTGCTCGACGCCACGCCGCTCCGCCGATTCGGCTCGCCCGAGGACGTCAACCGCCTGATCGCGTACCTCCTCGACGGCACCAACTTCGTCACCGGCGTCGCCTACCGCGTCGACGGCGGCCGGTTCCTGGCCGACGGCTGAACCTTCGGCCGCCGTGGCCCGCGCGGCGCGGTCCGGTTGTGGCCGGGCTGCGCCCGGGGTTAAACTCGAACGGTTCGCGAGTCCGCGCCACCGCAAGACGCCCACCGTCGAGGAACAGCCATGATTCGTGCCCGCATGCGCCGCCCCTGGATCGCCCGAGCGATCACCGTCTGCCTCCTGGGCCTCCTCGCCGCGCCGGCGAGGGCGGCGGAGCCGGCCGGGATCTGGAAGCTCGTCGTCCTGGCGTTCGGCTCGGACGACTTCGCCATCGTCGACCTCCACCGTCGGGACGGCCAGGCCCGGGGCGTGCTCCTCGACGGCCGCAAGGGGCTCCTCGACGACGCCAAGGTCGAGGGCGTGGAACTGGAAGACGGCCGCGCGACGTTCACGCTGAAGGGCCAGGCGATGGCCGTCCGGTTCTCGGGCGCCGAAGCGAAGGACGGCCCGTACGCCGGCCGGATCGTGGGCACCGTCCAGCTCCAGGGCGACGACTTCCCCGCCACCCTGGAGAAGTCCCGCGCCGAGAAGCTCCCCCCGCCCCAGCCGAACGCCTTCGTCCAGGACTTCTACAAGGCCGCCCGCGAGGGCTCGCCGGCCAAGAAGATCGACCAGCTGCGGGCGCTGCTGGCGAAGAACCCCGGCGCGCCGGCCAACCAGATCGTCTACACGGAACTGCTCGGCACGGCCGAGGCGGGCAAGCTCCCCGCCGCCGAGGTCGAGCGCCTGATCGCCGCCTGGCGTCGCGACGCCGCGCCCTTCGGCCGGCCCTGGGTCGACTCCGTCGGCCTGAAGGCCTTCCGGACGCTCGCCCAGAGCAAGCCGTTCGCCGAGACCGCGCTGAAGCTCGGCCAGGAACTCGACAAGGACCTCGCCGAGGACGCCTCGACCGAGACCAGGGCCGCGCTCGTGGGGCTGCTGGCGAGCGCCGCCCGGAACGCCGGCAAGGCCGACGTCGCCGCCGACGCCGAGAGCCGCCTCGCCAAGCTTGAGACCCAGCTCGACGCGGAGTACCACGAGAAGGTCCCCCCGTTCAAGCCGACGCCGTACGAGGGCCGCAAGAAGCCGGGCGCCGGCCGCCCCGTCGTGTTCGAACTGTTCACCGGCGCCCAGTGCCCCCCCTGCGTGGCCGCCGACGTCGCGTTCGACGCCCTGCTGAAGACCTACAAGCCGGCCGACTTCATCGGCCTCCAGTACCACCTGCACATCCCCGGCCCCGACCCGCTCACCAACGCCGACTCGCTCGCCCGCCAGGAGTATTACGGCGACGAGGTCCGCGGCACCCCCTCGACGTTCCTCAACGGCCGCTCCGCGGCCCCCGGCGGCGGGTCCATGGCCGGCTCCGAGGGCAAGTACGAGGAATACCGCAGCCTGATCGACCCGATCCTCGAACAGCCCGGGAAGACCGAAGTGAACCTGGAGGCCAAGCGGACCGGCGATCAGATCGCCATCGTCGCCTCGGCGACCACCCCCGCCCCCGCGGCCCCGGCCGGCAAGCCGGACGCGAAGCCGGCCAAGTCCACCCTCCGGCTCCGCCTGGCGCTCACCGAGGAGTCCGTCCGCTACGTCGGCGGCAACCGGCTCCGCTTCCACCACCACGTCGTCCGCGCCCTCCCCGGCGGCGCCGAGGGGGCGGAACTCGTCGGCGGCAAGGGGAAGGTCGAGATCAAGGTGGACCTCGCCGAAGTCCGCAAGCAACTCGACGCCTACGTGAGCGACTACGCCAAGGAGCGGCCGTTCCCCGCCGCCCCGCCCGAGATCGCCTTGAAGGACCTCAGCGTCGTCGCCTTCGTGCAGGACGACCTCGACAAGGCCATCCTCGGCGCGGCGTCCGTCCCGGTCGCCGAAGCCACCCCCTGATCTCGACGCCCGGCTCGCGGCCGACGCGGCTCCGCCCGCGTCGGCCGCCGACCTGCCCCAGATCCGCCTTTCTAGTCCGTATCTGTAAGATCCCGCCCGACGGCCCCGTATTTCTTCTGGACCCGCAAACTGCATGCATGCTACTATGGCCTGAGATCGAGAATTGACCTCGATGATGCGGGGGGATTCGATTAACTTGAGCGCCGGCGGTACACCCCGCGTGATGGCACGTCTTATGGTTGAGTCGGAGGGCGCCGGGTCGCGGCGGTGATAGATCGGGCTCACGGGAAGGGAGCGTACGAACTTGGCGGGCGGAACTGGCAGGGAACGTCGGGCGCATCGGTCGTACAAGCCGGCCGTGGAAGCGATGGAGGCGCTGCGCCTGCTCTCGGGCGCGGCCCACGCCGCCGCGATGCCGGCCCTGGCCGTCGAGCATCAGGCGCTCCTCGACGCCCCCCCCTCCTCCTCGCCGACCGCCGACCTGCCGGGACTCTCGGCCGACGCCTGGGACGCCGCCCTGCTGGACGCCCGGCTCGACGGCCTGCTGGCCGGCCTGCGGTCGACCCCGACGATCGAGCCCGAGGTCGTCGCCCCGCTCGACGAGCGGGCGGTCGCCTCGGGCCTGAACCAGCTCGACCGCTATCTCACCCGCTCCTGGCAGCGGGCCGGCATCCCGCCCCAGTCCTACGAGGATTCCTCGCAGGCCGTCTACGCGACCCTGCTCCAGCAGCTCGGCCGGCCCCGATTCGACGCCATGTTGAACGACGTGGGACGCTGGGGCGTGAAGGAGGTCTTCACCAAGGAGACCGTCGAGGGGGTCGACTTCTTCCGCGCCGTCGACATGATCAAGAAGCGCGTCCAGCGCGAGCGGGTCTACCAGCCGCTCGACGACGTCGCCGCCGCCGCCCTCGACGAGGCCGACGCCCAGGCCTGGCGCGACGCCCTCCGCGAGGCCATCGACCGCTCGCTCACCCCCCGCGAGGCCAGCCTGATCCAGGAATCCCTGATGGGCCGCACCCCCGCCGAGATCGCCCACCATTGGGGCCTCGCCCCCAAGACGATCAGCAATGAGAAGACCCGCGTGCTGAACAAGCTCCGCGACGTCCTCCAGACCCAGGTCGCCGACTGATCGGAATCGCCTGGCCGACGCCTCGCAGGTCCCGTAACCTGGTAAGGGTTGCGGAAATCGACCCTTGTCGCGAGGGGTTCGGATGCGAACGACCCATCGAATCCTCGTCGCCTTGCTTGGACTCGGCCTTCTCGCCGCGTCGACGCGCGCGGAGGGTCAGGAGGACGCGAAGCCCCGGCCCTCGCCTCCCAGGACCAGGCCTCGCGACGGCGAGGACGCGCCCAAGGTCCGGACGCCCGAGGAGGTCGAGGCCCGCAAGCGGAGCCCGTTCCTCCAACGTCCCGGCGAATCGCGGTACGACGCCGAGGACGTCCGGGACCTTCCGCCGTGGAGCCGCGCCAGCTTCTTCGGCGTCCCGGCGCGGGGCCTCTTCTTCGTCTACGTGATCGACCAGTCCGGCAGCATGGTCGACGACGACCGCCTGACCCGCGCGGCCATCGAGCTGCGTCGGAGCGTCGGCCAGCTCCAGAGCCCCCAGCGGTTCGAGGTCGTCTTCTACAACGACGAGGCGACGAGCATGCCGGGCGGCCCGATCCCCCGCCCCGCCGACCCCGAGAACAAGGACAAGCTCGCGACCTGGCTGCGGACCATCGAGCCGGACGGCGGGACGAGCCCGCGACGGGCCGTCGTCCAGGCCCTCGCCCTCCGGCCCGACGCCGTCTTCCTGCTCTCCGACGGCGACTTCCCCGACGGGGTCGCCGACGACATCGCCCGGGCCAACGCCCGCAAGATCCCGGTCCACTGCATCGACCTGGCGGGCGGCCTGGCGGGCGACGACCTCAGGAAGATCGCCCGCGAGAGCGGCGGCCGATACGCCTCCCGCCCCGGCCGCCTGCACGAGGCCGGCGCGGGGCGTTGAGGACGATTCCATCCGGCCGCGTCACTGGGTCGCGGAGACCGAGCCGAGCGGGCTGCCACGGATCAGCATGCCTTCCGGGAGCGGTCGCGCGGCCACGCTGAAGCCCCTGTCGTTCAGCTCGTCGCGGAGGGTGCGGTAGAGGTTGAAGCTGTCGGGATAGACCCACATGGTCACCACCGACCGCCCCGGCGAGAGCCGGTTGATCGCGCGGGCGTACTCCGAGATCGGGTTGCGGGTCGACTCATAGGTCTCCCCTCGGTTCTCGCTCGTCGGGACGACCTCCCAGCCGCGAAGGTCGAACCGGATGCTGTGGCGTTCCAGCAGCTCCTCGATGCTCGACTGGGCCCGTCCCAGGACGTAGCTCAGCGAGAACCAGCCGACCGGCCCCACCTGGGACGTGAGCACGCCCATCCGATCGGCCATGCGGAGCTTCACCTGCGCGTCCGACTTGGCGAGTTCCAGCATCCGATCCAGGTCGATGAAGCTCACGCGATCGTGGCGCAGCTCGAAATGGAACTCGTCGGCCTTGGCGGGCCGGGAGACCGGGTTCTTGCTCAGGATCGAGGTCGCCTTGGGGAGAGGCAGGCTGCGAAGCTGGGCCACCTCGGCGTTCAGCTTGTCGCGCTCGGCCTTGAGGAACCCGCCCCGGGCCGACGCCCTGGCGATCTGGGCGGACGGGTCGCGGACCCGGAACGCCAGCTTGCGCGCCTTGAACGCCTCCAGCGCCGCCCGGTTCGCCGAATCCGCCAGCGCCTTCTTCGCCTCGGCCGCGCGGGCCTCGGCCCGCGCCCGATCGCGGCTGACCGCGTCGAGTTCCGCCTCGGCCTTCGCCACCGCCGCCTGATCGAGCACCGGCGCCGGGGCCGCCTGGGCCACCGGCTCCGGTTCGGGCTCGTCTTCCTCCTCGACCTCCGGCTCGACGGCCGCAGGCGCGGCGACGGGCGCCGCCACCACCTGGGGCGGCGGCTCGGGCGCGGGGCTGGCGACCGGGGGCGGCGTCTCGGGGACGCTCGATCGATTCACCAGGAAGCTCAGAAGCAGGATCCCGGCCAGCACGCTGGGGATCGGCAGCGCCTGTTGCAGCCAGTTCGTCATCACCACATCCCCCGTTCGAGGAGCCGGGGATTCTGGGCCCCGGCCACCTGCAGCGACATGGGCCAGCCCAGCTCGGAGAACAGGAGCTGACGGCGGGCCTCCCAGAACGTCGACGCGCCGTCGGTTTCGACCAGGAACTTGATCCGGGGCCTCGGCCGGATGGCCGGGTCGACCTCCGCCCTCCGCTGCGCCACGGCCGCCAGGTTGCGGATCAACAGCTTCTCATCCTTGCGGTCCCGCAGGGCGTGGGCGGTGACGCGGTAGTTCCCCGGCTGGATCGTCACGCCGTCCTCGCGGCAGGCGACGACGATCTCGAACGGCACCTCGATCGCCGGCGGCCGCTTCTCGTCCGGCCGCTTCACGAGCGGCTCCATCTCGGGGTCGTTCGGCCTCGACTCTCCCGGCGATCCCGACGCGCCCGGCGTGCCCGGATCCGCGCCCAGCATCAGGCCCGGCGATCCCGACCCGCCCGACGAGGCCGCGCTCGAGACCGAACCGAGCCCGAGCCGAAGGCCGCCGACCTGCGGCGGGGGCGAGCCGGAAGGCGACGCCGCCGGGGCTTCGCCGGCGGCCCGCGTCGAGGCGGGTGGGCTCCCGCCGGTCCCCGCGCCTCGGCCCGTTCCGCTCGGCGACGCCTCATCCCCGGCCGCGTCCTCGGCCCCGGTCGCCGCACCGTCGCCGGCGGGGGTCGGCCCGAAGGACGGTCGATCGCCGCCCCACATGAGGCCGCCGCCCGACCCGGCTTCCGCAAGAGCCGGAGATGCCCCCGGCGCGGGGCGAAGCTCGACGCCGGCGCCGCCCGGTGGCCGACCGGAACCGTCCGACCGCCACGATCGGCCCGGGACCGTCAGCCCGACCGGGGGGGGCGTACCCCCGGGAACGCCGCCCGCCGACGGAATGCCGCCGCCCGGCTTGTCGACGGTCTCGGACCCTTCGGTCCTCCCTTCGTTCGCCCCCGGTTTCGATCCAGGGCCGCGGCCGAGTCCTGCGCTGGGGCTCTCGAAGTCCGGCAGCCGATCGACCACCCCGCCCAGGCCGGATCCGGTATTCGGAGCGCCTCGCGGGTTCCCCGCCACGACAGGGGCCCGGCCCGGCACGGGAAGTCCTCGCGTCGCCCGCCCCACGCCGAAGCCGCCGAGGTTTCCGTCTCCCTGGCTCCCTTCCTCGGCTTCGCCCGGCTGATCGCCGTTCGGCGAGCCGGCGGCCCCGAGGCCGGGGCGCGAGGTCGGCCAGACGAAGTCGTCGGGGGCGTCGGATGTGGTGTCATCCGACCGCGCGCCGCCACGTCCGCGGTCCGCGTCGAATGCACCGGCGATCACTCGGCGGTCGTCGCCGGCGCCCGCACCGCCCGCAGCCGACCCGCCCATGCCGGGCCAGGCCAGGCCGCCCCCGGAAACCGGCCCGCCGCCGCGAGCGCCCTGGGTCGCCCGGCTTCCGTCCGTCCCGCTCGGGAAGCCCTGGACGACGCCCGTGGGGGGGACGCCGACCGAGGGCGATCCGTCCCAGGTGGCGAGGTCGTCGAAGTTCGGGACGTCGACCTTCAGGTCCCGGTCGATCAGCTCATAACCGAAAGCGATCCCCAGGGGTTCGAGCCGGGCTCGGACCTCGTAGTAGGACCGGATGCCGTCGGGCCGCACCAGGAAGACGAAGTACGGGACGACCGGCGAGCCGTCCGGCGAGGCCGACGTCTGGACCTTGAGGAGTTCGCGGGCGATGGCGACGACGACCGGGCTTGAGCGCGGGTTGGCGAGCCCGGACAGGTCCAGGAGCGAAAACTTGGGGCCGTCGGGGCGGATCGCGACCTCGCCGGCGGTGCACTCGATCACGATCGGCCGCCGCCAGGTGCCGTTCTCGCCGAGATACGGCAGGACGGCATAGCTCCCCTCGCCGGGGGCTTTGGCGTGGGCGGCCTTGAGGGCGTCGCGCTCGCGGGCCAGGACGTCGCGCTGGGCGGCGTAAGCGTCGACTTCGCGATCGAGCTTCTGGGCCTGCTTCGTGAGCGCGGCGACCTGCTGCTGCACGAGCATCTCGCGCCGTCGCCAGCGCTCGGACTCGGCGACCGCCTTCCGACGCGCCTGCTCCAAGTTCTGGACCTCGCGATCGAGCTTCGCGGCCTCCTCGGCCTCGCGGGACGCCGCCTCGCTCAGCTGCGCGAGGGCCCTGGGCGTGGGGTCCTCGGGCGGCGGCGGGGGCGGGACCGGCTCGGGCCGAGGCTTCTTCACCCGCTTCGGCGGCGCCTCCACGATCTTCGCCGGCTCCGGCGGCGCCGGTGCGGCCTCGACGACCGCCGGAGTCGCGGGGGCGGTGGCCTCGGCGCCTCGATTCGCCGTGAAGGACCGACGATGGACGGACACCACGAGGTGCAGCGTCCCCCCCAGGCTCGCCACGATGAGGGCGACCATCGCGAGTTCCGCCCCGATCTTGCGCTTCCCGCTCGCCAACGCCCACCTCCGCGTCCGTGCACGTTCCGCACAGGTTGGGGATCCAGCGCCTTTACGCAACGTAGGTACTAGATCGGATCGGCGGGGCGTGAGCCTTGAATCGAGCGGGCGGGTGATCAGCCGGCGGCGAGCAGGATCTCCCGAAGGTGGGCGTCGGCGAGGACGACGGGGTTGCCTTTCATGCTGCTGGCGTTGCGAGAGGCGACGATCACGGCATCCAGCTCGTCGGAGGTCGCGTCGGCGATCGGCAGCGGCCGGATGTTCAACGTGTCGCAGAGGTTGCGGACGTAATAGACACCGTCGCGGGGCTCCGCGTCCGAAACGCCGGTCAGCATCCGGGCGACCTCGGCGTAACGCTTCAACGCGGGGTGATCGGCGGATTGTTTTTCGAGGGCTTGGATGTTCGCGTCCATGACGAAGGGGAGAAGGCGGGCGCAGATCGCGCCGTGGGGGACGCCGAAAGTCCCGCCCAGAACGCCGGCCAGGCCGTGGACCGCCCCGAGCTTGGCGTTCGCCAGGGCCAGGCCGCCGAGCAGCGAGGCCGTCGCCATGTCCTCGCGGGCCTCCCGGTCGCTTCCGTCTCGACAGGCCGCGGCCAGCGACCGCGCCGCGCGGGCGATCCCCTCGCGGCAGAAGCCATCGGTCAGGGGGTTGGCCCCGACGCCGACGAACGGCTCGATGAGCTGCGTGAGGGCGTCCATCCCGGTGGTCGCGGTGATTTCGGGCGGCAGCGAAAGCGTCAAACTCGGGTCGACGACCGCGACGCGGGCGAGGAGCGCGGGACTTCTCAGGCTCACCTTCACCCGATGCTCGGGGACGTCGAGCACCGCGTTGCGCGTGACCTCGGAGCCGGTGCCGGCCGTGGTCGGGACGGCGACGAAAGGCAGGCCGGGGGCGGTCAGCTGCCGGCCCGCGCCGACGACTTCCAGGTGGTCCAGCAGGCCCCCGGGCTGCGTCGCCATCGCCGCCGCCGCCTTGCCGGCGTCGATCACGCTGCCGCCGCCGACGGCGATCACCAGGTCGCAGCCCTCGGCCCTCGCCAGGCCCACGGCGACCTCGACGGTCCGCACCGTCGGCTCGCCGTCGACGCGAAAGGCGACACTGTCTATTCCCTGCTCGGCGAGTTTCCCGCCGAGCGCCTCGCCGTGACGGCCCTCGCGGCCGAGCACCAGGAGCGCGGTCTTCCCCAGCTCCTTCGCCAGGGTCGGCACTTGGTCGAAGGCGCCCCAACCGAACACGATCCGGCCGGCGGTGGCGAACTCGAAGCTCATGGCTGCGTGTCTTCGGGATAGACCTTCGCGTACTTGGCGGACGACCGGGCGCCGGCCTGCATGGCCGCGGCCTGCTCGGCCCAGGCGGCGTAATGCGCGGTCTCCTTGTGCAGCCCCAGGTCCTCGGGGCGTCGGTAGATCTCGAACAGCGCGAACTTCGTCGGGTCGTCGTGCTGCTGGAGGACGTCGAACCGCAGGCAGCCCGGCTCTTGCAGGCTGTTGCGGGAGTTCTCGACGCAAGCCGCCCGGAACGCCTCGACGCACTCCGGCTTGACCTGGATGTTGGCGATCACCACGAACATGGACGACCCTCCGCGAGACGTTCGGGCGTGACGACGGCCCGAGGACGTCCGAGCGTATCCCCCCGTCTCCGAGGCCGCAAACTGCACGAAAGTCCACTCGCCGCAACGAAAGAACCCGGAGAGAAGGGGCGACTCCACGCGGATTTCAAGTTATGGTCATGGCTATGGAACGGAAGATCGACCTGCTGCTGAGTGCGGCGGCCCTCCTGGTTCTGGGCTTCCTCGCGGCCGTGTATTCCAACGACCTCCCTTTGGGAGTCGCGGGCGAATGGAAGTGGCCGAGGATTCGGGCGTGGCCCTCGCCCGCCAGCCTGATGCTCGCCTCCGCCGGCCTGCTCGCCTATGGCGGGTTCGCGGCAGTCGGCTATCGGGCGCTGGGCGGGACGTCGCATCCCGTCGAAAGGCTTCGCGAGTCGGGCTGGGTCGCAGGCCTCGTCGCGTGCGCCGTGGCCGTCCAGGTGGGCTTCGCGATCGGGGCTCCCGAGGGATACGGGCTGACGCGATGGGGCGTCGTGCACTGCTTTCGCGAGGCCACGGGATACTACGATGTCGCCCGCGAGCACGCCGACGATCCCTGGGGTTTCTTGGCGGACTATCCGACGTGGATCGAGGCGCAGGGGCCGGGCCATCTCGGCACCCACCCGCCTGGCCTGATCGCCCTGTATTCCGCTCTGCTCTCCCTGATGGAGCGGCACGATTCGGTCGCCGATCGGCTCGTCGCGGCCGCGCCCGCCTCGATCGAGCGGGGGCTCCTCGACGTCGAGTTCCGGCAGGAGACGACGATCCCGACCCCCGACCGGGCGACGCTCTTGTTGGCCAGCCTCCTGACGCTGTTCGCCTGCGCCGGGACCGTGGCGCCGCTCTATCTCCTGGCGCGAGACTCCCTGTCTCCCCGCGCCGCCTGGGCGTCGGCGGCGTTCTGGCCCCTGGCCCCGGCCCTGAACCTGTTCCAGCCGCTCTCCGACGCCGCCTACCCCCTGCTCTCGGCGACCGCGCTGGCGACGGCTGCCTGGGCGGCGCGGTGGCGAGCGACCCCCGGGGCCTCGGCATGGGCGGCTGCCGCGGCGGCGATCGCGTCGGGGCTCGTGATGGCGTTCGGGATGATGTTCACCCTCGCGCTCCTGCCGATCGGCGTGATGGTCGCCCTGGTGGTGCTGACCACTCGGTCCCTGGCCTGGCCGCGACGGGTCGCCCTGATCGCCTGGATCGGGGCGGGGTTCGTCGTCGGAGTCGCGGCCGCCTGGATGGCGACCGGGGCCGATCCGCTGGTCGTCTGGTGGTGGAACCTGCGGAACAACGCGAGCTTCTACGAGGGGGGTCGACGTTCCTACCTCACCTGGCTGCTCGTCAACCCCATCGAACTGGCGATCGCGGCGGGGCTCCCGGCCGTCGTGTGGGGACTGGGCCTGGCGATCGGCGACCGCCGAGCCGTCCCCCGAGCCGCCTGGTGCGGCCTCGCGGTGGTGCTGATCGCCGACCTGAGCGGCCGCAACCTGGGCGAGGTCGCCCGGCTCTGGATGCTCTTCCTCCCTCCCCTGTTCACGGTCGCCGGCGCGTGCGTGGCGAGGTTCGGCGGCGGGGGGCAGGCGATCTTCGTCACCGTGCTTTTGATGGGGATCCAGACCCTGGGGCTCCAGTGCCTGACGCAGGTCGTCTATCCGCCCTGACCTGGGAACCCCTACAAACCGCATCGGGGCCGATCTACACTGGGCGAAGAGGTCCACTCCATCCCCCGAGGCGCCATGAACTCCGCGACGCTCCTCCTCGCGACGGCCCTCCTCGCCGCCCTTGCCGAAGGCCCCGACGCTCGTCTCGAACCGGCCGCCGCCAGGCGGTTCCACGTCGTCCCCGACGAGGAGGCGACGCTGGAATGGAACGGCTCGGCCGTCGCGGCGCGAGACGGCCTCGACTACGTGGTCCGCGACTACCGAGGGGCCGAGGAGGCGCGGGCGAAGGCCGTGGCGACGCCGGGCGGAGTCCGGATCGCGCGGGCCTTCTCGCAGGGCTATCACGAGATCGAGTTCCCGGCGACCTCGCAACGGTTCGGGGTCGTCGCCCTGCCGAGGGCCGAGGGACCGCCCGATCCGTTCTTCGCGATCGACGGGGCGATGTCCTGGCTGGTGGACGACGACGCCACCCGCGACGAGCTGATCGCGATGGCCCGATCCCTCGGGCTGGCGATGATTCGCGAACGCCTGACCTGGGGCGCGATCCAGCCCGAACCCGACCGCTGGGACTGGGAATCCGGGCCGAGGTTCGACCACCTCCGCGAGTCTTGCCGCCGGGCCGGCGTCCCCGTCCTGGAGATGGCCCACGACGCCCCCGCCTGGGCCGGCCGCGTCGGCAAGTATTCCCGGGACCTGGCGGCGACGGCCGACTCCTGGGCCGACATCGCCCGGCGCTGGGATCGCGCCTGGGGCGGGGTCGAGATCTGGAACGAGCCCGACATCAGCTTCGGCGGCGACATGCCCGGCGACCAGTACGCGGCCTACGCCAAGGCCGTGGCCTTCGGTCTGCGCCGGGCGTCGGCCCGCGCGCCGATTGTCGGCGGTGTGATGGCGCACCACACGCCCGAGTTCCTCAGGGCCTGCGTCGGGAGCGGGCTGCTCGACCGCGTCGACGCCTTCAGCTTCCACGACTACGGCACGGCCGAGAACTTCGAGGACGTCAACGCCCGGTTCCGCGAGTGGCTCCGCGACTCGGGCCGGGGCGACATGCCGCTCTGGATCACGGAATGCGGCCGGCCATGGAAACGCGGGCCCGATCGACCGCCCCTGGATCAGGACCTCGCCAGCGCCTCGCAGATCGTCCTGAAGGCGATAGAGGCGAAGGCGTGCGGCGTCGCCCGATTCTTCGCGTTCGTCTATCCGTTCTACGAGGAGAACACGAGCAACTTCGGCGTCACGGACCGCACGGCGACGCCCCTGCGCGGCCTGGCCGCCTATGCGCAGGCGATCCGGGCGCTCGGCGGGTTATGCTATCTCGGCGACCTCCAGGTCGAAGACCCGAGGATCGTCCGCGTCCGCGTCTTCGGCGACGGCTCACGGGCCGTCGCGGTGCTCTGGTCCTCGACCGAGGCCCAGGGCGTCCGGCTGGACTCGACGCCCATCCGCCTGGAGGGCGCCGACGGCCGTCCCCTGCCCGTTCGCGAAGGCCGAATCGACCTGACGGACGGCCTCGCTTACGCCTGGTTCGACCGACCGGGGCTCGGCTCGCGGCTCGCACCTCGTACCCGGGCGATGGGCCTGCATCCGGCCGTAGGAGCCGCGACCGCCGGCGAGCCCGCCCCGATCGTGCTGAGGTATCGGTTCGATCCCGAGTTTTGCACGCCGACGTCGCTCGGCTACCATCTCAAGGCGGGCGTCGCGAGCCTCCCGGTGAACGTCGAGGTCGTCAACCTCGGCGACGAGGCCGAGACGATCGAATTGACCCTCGCGGTCGAGCGGTCCGGGGTCGAGACGCCGGCCGAGCCCCGCCGAGTCCAGGTCGGTCCCGGATCGACGTCGGTCGCGGGGTGGACCGTCGACCTGTCGGGCTCGTTCGCGGACTTCCGCCCGGCCCGGCTGGTCGCGACGGCTCGCGGCGCGAGTGGGCTCCGCGATCGGCTCGCCCTGGCGATCCTCGGCGAGCCGACCCTCGACGAGGCCCTCGCCCGCCCGTCGCGCACGGCCCGGCTGCCGATCGAGGACCTGGGCCGATGGGCCCCCAACATCGGTGCCGGGGGACGGATGGAGATGCGCTCCGCAGGGACCGCCGGCTGGGGGCTGGCCGTGCGTCACGAGCGCGGCTCCGACCGCTGGGCCTATCCCTTCTTCCGGCTCCCCGACTCCGTCGACCTGGCCGACGCCCGCGGGCTCATCGTTCGGGCCCGATGCCGGGCGAAGGGCGACGTCCGCGTCTTCTTGTGGGAGGGGGATTCGGGGGTCGGCTACATCAACGGCACCGGCCTGATCCCCGCCGACGGCGGATGGCACGTCGTCCGGCTGGATTTCGACGCCATGCAGGCCAGCTCGGCGAACGCCCCGGACCCGGATGGCAGGCTCGACCGCGGGGCGGTGCGGAAGCTGAGCATCGGCCTGAACAGCGCCGAGGACGCCAACGACCTGGAAGTCGGCGACATCTACGTCGCCTGGTGACGACGGTCCTGCTCAGGAGGGGCAGGACTTCTCGGGCCGCACGCGGGCCAGGAGAGAGACCAGGTCGTCCTTCGCCACCGGCTTGACCAGGTGGTCGGAGAAGCAGGGATGGGCCCAGGCCTCGTCGTCCGGGCCGTGACCGGACACGGCGATCAGGGCCGCGCGATCCAGGCCGTCTTTCCGCATCGATTCGGCCACGGCGCAACCGTCGATGTCCGGCAACGAGAGGTCGAGCAGGACGACGTCGGGATCGTAGCCTTTCGCCTTCAGGAGGGCCGAACGGCCGTCGTAGGCCACCGCCACGTCGTAGCCGTGCATCCGGAGGAGCATCGCGGTCGTATCGGCGGTGTCGCGGTTGTCGTCGACGATCAACACGCGCGAACCTATCGAAGGTGCCAGCTTTTTCATGGGCGGAACTCCAGCCGTCTTGGACGGACTCCCAGCAGCGTCCGGCTTACCCGACTCATGGATGCAAATCCAGGGCCGGCGTGCCCCTCAATTTCGATCCGCCGCGCGGCGCCGCGCGTCTGCGGTGTTCAACCCCGCTTCGCCGCCGGCCCCTTCCCATCGGGCCGGCAGTGGGCCGAGGGCGAGATTCCGCCGGGCTCTCGGCCCGAGTCCGGCGGGTGCGGAATCGTTCGACTCGGAGGGGCGAATTCAGGCTTTGTCGTCACGTCGGAGTTTAACTAATGGTATCATCAGACGGCGGTCGACGACGAAGAAATTCGCCAAGAAACGCTCTCTTCGCTTGATTGAGCGAGACACCGACCCCTTTTTGATGCAACGACGCAACACGAAGCCCGCTCGACCACGCCTGCATGCGAACCCCCCGGGTGTCCGCCGACGTCGGCAAGGCCGGCCGGCTCGCGACGAAGAACCTTCGTCGCGAGGCCTCGGACGGTCCCGGGTGGCGGCGGTCGATTAGGAAGTCCGAGGGAGATTGCGATGAAGCCGATGTTCGTCGACGTCCGAAGCGGCGTGAAGAACGTGCACTGGATCAAGTTCGTCGTCTTCTCGATCAGCGTGATCGTGATCGGCGTCGTGCTTGGCATGCTGGCCGACTATCTGATCCTGGGTCGCTACGCCTTCGGGGCGCCGATGGTCGGGGGGACGCTGGGATTGCTGATCGTGGTGCGGCTCCTGATCCGGATCGTGGGCTATCAGCCGATCGAGGTCGAGAGCGACATCGAGGCGGGCTGAATCCGGGCCCGGACCGACCGCTCCCCTCGGCGGCGCCGAGGGGAGCGGCGGGCTCGGGGCTCAGTCGCCCGAGGCCTTGGTGGTGGCCCGACGACGGTCGGGCGCCCCATAAAGGCGTCCGTCGGCGGGATCGACGGCGATCGAGTTGGCGTTCCCCTGACGGTCGGCGATCCGCCACTTGTGGCCCGCCTCGGACAGGGCCTTCAACGTGGCCTCCGGCCAGGACCGCCCTTCCAGGACGAGGACGTCCGGGAACCAGGAGTGGTGGGTCCGGGGGGCGTCCACCGCGGCCTGGGGTTCCAGGCCGAACTCCAGGACGTTGAGCACCACCCAGAGGGTCGTGTTGGGGATCGTCCGACCTCCCGGCGAGCCGGTGACCAGGCGGACCTTGCCGTCCTTCAGGACGAGCGTCGGGCACTGGGAGCTGAGCATCCGCTTTCCCGGCGCGATCTGGTTGGGATAGGTGCCGATCGAACCGGCGTCGTCGGTCCGGCCCGGCCTGAGGTTGAAGTCTCCCATCTCGTTGTTGAGCAGGAATCCCGCGCCCTTGACCACGGCCTTGGCGCCGTAGCTGTCCTCCAGCGTGTAGGTCATCGCCACCGCCCCGCCTTCCCCGTCGACCACCGAGAAGTGGGTCGTGTGATCCGGCTCGGTCGCCAGGATCGGGAATGGGGCCAGGTCGGCGCTGGGGGTCGCGCGGGAGTCGTCGATCGTGCGGGCCAGCTCGTCGGCGGCGGCCTTGGAGGCCAGTTCGGCGAACGGGACGTCCACGAAGTCGGGGTCGGCCAGGCGGGTCGCGCGGGTGTAGTAGGCGCGGCGCATGGCCTCGGTCACGCGGTGCAGGGTCCTCGGCGACTGCGGGCCGTCGGCCTTGAGGTCGTACCGCTCCAGGATGTTGAGCATCTGGCAGAGGACGACCCCGCCGGACGACGCCGGGCCGATGCCGTAGACGTCGCAGCCGCGGAACGTCGTCTTCACCGGGGGCCGCTCCTTGGCGCGATAGTCGGCCAGGTCCTTGCGGGTGATCCGGCCGTCGTTTTCGAACATGTAGGTCGCGATCAGGTCGGCCGTGCGGCCGGTGTAGAACTCGTCGGGGCCGTTCGCGGCGATCCGTTCGAGGGTCGCGGCGAGGTCCGGCTGCACGAGCCGGTCGCCCCCCTTCCAGGGCTGGCCGTCGGGCTTGCCGAAGGCGGCGACGGACTCGGGGAAGTCGGCCAGGCGGTCGCCCCCGCGGCCCCGGCCCGCATCGGCGTTGCGCGGCCTCAGGTGGGCGTTGAGCGCGGCGGCCAGCTCGTCCGAGATCGGGAAGCCCTCGCGCGCCAGCTTGACGGCGGGGGGGACCAGGTCGCGCCAGGGGAGCCTGCCCCACTTCGCGTGGGCCGCCCCCAGCCCGCGGACGGTCCCCGGGACGCCCGCCGCCCAGGCCCCGGAACGGTGTCGGGGGCGGAGTTTGCCGTCGGCGTCGAGATACATGCGGGGCGTGGCCGAGCTCGGCGCGGTCTCGCGGAAGTCGAGGCTCACGACCTCTTTCGAGCCCGGCAGATACGCCACGATGAACCCGCCGCCGCCGAGGTTGCCGGCCTCCGGCAGGGTCACGGCCATGGCGAACGCCGTGGCGACCGCCGCGTCGATCGCGTTGCCCCCCGCGCGGAGGACGTCCCGGCCGACGTCGGCCGCGTGGGCCTCCTGCGCGGAGACCGCGTGCCTGGCGAACGCCTGGGCCTTCGCGCCCGGCTCGACCGGCGCCTGCCCGAACGCCGCGACGGGGAACACCGCCGCGAGCAACCAGCCCGCCGACCAACCGGCCCGGGCCCTCGAAACATCGCGATATGCCATCGGCTCGTCCGTCCCGCCCTGAATGCGTGCGTTGCGTCGTCTGGCGTCGCCCGCCCTCGGGGCGGGATTCTCCCGGGGCCCAGTCTAGCAGGTCGCCGGAGGCGTCGGGAGTCTCGCTCGTCGCCGAGGCCTCGGACGCGCCGCGGGCGAGCCGGATCGCCCGAGCCGGCGGGTGCGGGCTGGCCGGAGTGAGAAGTAATTCAGGCGACGGATCTTGAGGTTGACCGATGGGCCCCGAAGGCCTAGATTCTCGGCCGTTTCGTCCGCGGACTTGAGACGATCTCGAACACGACCTACGGAATGGGGAGAAGCATCACGATGATCGCAAAGGATGGCGGTCGGACCGCCCGCGGCTGGGTGGTGGGATTGACGATTCTGGGCGGCGCCTCGGCGACGCCGGCCCTGGCCCAGCAGGCCCCGCGCGTCGGCGCCGCGGCCCCGGCCGCCAAGGCGACGGTGGGCGATGCGGCCGCGAAGGTGAAGCGCGAGCAGATCAACGTCCCGCCCCTGAAAGAGACGCGGGTCCCCGTCAACCCGACCGACGCCATCGCCATCGTCAACGACCAGGTCATCACCCGGGCCCAGCTCGCCGACGAGTGCGTCGCGCGGAAGGGCAAGGAGATCCTGGAGACCCTCATCAACCGCTCGCTCATCGAGCAGGCCCTCAAGGCCAAGAAGGCCGAGGTCACCGCCGCCGAGATCGACCAGGAGATCGACAACGTCGCCGCCCGCTTCGGCATCGGCCGCGAGGCCTGGCTCCGCACGCTCGACAAGGAGCGCGGGATCAGCCCCTTCCAGTACGCCCGCGACGTGATCTTCCCCGCCCTGGCCATGCGCAAGCTCTGCGAGGGCCAGGTCCAGGTGACCGACGCCGACATCCAGCAGGCCTTCGAGGCCCAGTACGGCGACAAGCTCCGCTGCCGCCTGATCATGGTCGACAAGCTCTCCAAGGCGCAGGACATCTGGGAGGAGCTGCGGAAGAACCCCGCCGGCTTCGAGAAGATGGCCGAACAGCAGTCGATGGACCTGGCCACCCGCTCGCTCGGCGGCCTGCTCGGCGAGCCGATCACCCGCCACGCCCACCCCAAGAACGTCTCCGACGCCGCCTTCGCCCAGCTCCTCGACGGCGACCCGGCCGACAAGGACCCCAGCCACAAGCCCAAGAACGGCGACTTCACCGGCCCCATCCAGGCCAGCGAGGGCGCCTGGATCATCCTCCGCCGCGAGGGGGTCATCGAGGCCACGCCCAACGTCACCCTCAAGGACGAGAACGTCCGCAAGAAGACCTACGAGATCGTCTACGAGGTCAAGCTCAAGGAGACGATGGGCGTGGTCTTCGAGAAGATGATGGAGGAGGCCGCCATCGAGAACAAGCTCGTCGGCACCCTCAAGATGGCCAACGAAGACCAGCTCCCCGAGTCGCGCGTCGACGACAAGGTGAAGCTGATGAGCAACCCCGAGTCCACCACGCCCGCGCCCGCCGCCGGGCCCGACGGCGCCCCCGCCGCCGCGCCCCGCAAGCTCGCGACCCCGGCCGCCGTGCCCGCCGAGGCCGCCGCCGAGTTCGAGAAGCTGAAGGGGACCAAGAAGCCGCAGCCCTCCGCCCCCTCGGCCGTCACGCCGACCCCCGGCGCGCCCAACTGACGCCGGCCGATCGCATCGCCGCCGCCCCCGGCCGCCGATCGCCGGGGGCGGCGGCGCGTCGTCTTCGGACCTTACCAATCGCTTTCCAGGCGGTGATCGAAGCGAATGATGAAGTCCGCCCCGCAGCCCCATCGTCCGTCGCTCCCCGCGTCCGGCCTCGTGGCCCTGGGCCTCGCCTTGTCGGCCGCCCTCGCCGGCTGCGGCACGGTCAAGACCACGAACACGGCCCGCACCGGCACCGAGCAGCTGCTGCTGACCGACGCCTGGGACGCGGCGCTCTCGCGGATCGACTTCAGGCCCCTGACCGGCGTGCCGGTCTTCCTCGAGACCCAGCACATCACGTCCGTGGACCAGGGCTGGGTCGTCTCCAGCCTGAAGCAGGCCATGCTCCAGCAGGGGGTCCTCCTCCGCACCAAGGCCGATCAGGCGCAGTGGATCGTCGAGGCCCGCGTCGGCGCGTACGGCACCGACCAGTACGATCTCCTCGTGGGCATCCCCCAGACGACGATCCCGATGACCATCACCGGGCTCCCCGCCGGCACCATCCCCGAGATGTCGCTGGCCAAGCGGACCGACCAGCACGGCGTCGTCAAGATGGCCCTCTTCGCCTACGACCGCGCCTCCGGCCAGCTCGTCTGGACCTCGGGGACCTCGCAGTCGAAATCGAACGCCAAGGACGTCTACGTCGGCGGCGTCGGCCCGGTCCAGAGCGGCACGATCCGCAAGAGCACCGAGTTCAGCGGCATGAAGATCCCCGTCGCACACGACCTGACCGGCGGCCTCGTCGGCCAGCCGGCCCCCGACTTCGACGGCTCCCAGGGGGGAGAAGCCGCCCCGCTCCCCCTCCCCCCCTCCGCCGCGGCCAGCGACATCGACTCGTTCGCCCCGTGAGCGTGCCGGCCCACGTCATTCGACGCTCAGGCGCTCGACCTTCCAGCCGTCGGCGTCGGGCGCGACGAGCACCTTGATCGTCGCCGTGACCGGCTTGCCCCGGACCTTCGCGGTCGCGCGGAAGACGCATTCCGACTGCGCGAGGCCGTCCCGCTCGATCGCCCGGGACTCGGCGAACTCGGCGGGGGACTTCAGGGCGGGATGGGCCTTCACGAGGTCGCGGAGGGTCTCCACACCCATCAGCGACTTGAATTCCGTCGAGCCCCCGTCCCAGGCGGGCTGAAACCGCCCCTCCCGGACCTCGCCCAGGAACCGCTCGGCGGCGGCCCGGGATTCGTCGACGGCCTGGGTCCCGGACCGGCCGCACCCGGCGCCCATCAGGGCGACGAGCGCGAACGAGGCCAGGAAGCGACCGGCGCGCGGCCTGTCGTGGCTGCTCATGGTCCCTCCGAGTCAGTAGGTATCCGAGCTCAGGGTCTCGCCGCCGGCCCGCGTCCCGAGTCCGCGCCAGACCTGCGGGTTGATCGTGCTCTTCACGGCCCGGACGGAGCCGTCCATCATCAGCGTGGAGACGCCGCCGGGGTGGAAGCTCCGCGCCGTGACGGCGGCGTAGGTGGGGAGCGTCGTCGACTCGCCGTCGCGCATCGAGGTGTAGTCGACGTCGAACGGCACGCCGCCGACCAGCGCCTCGACCCGCGCGTTGGGGGTGAACGTCGTCGTGAAGCCGACCTCGTGGACGTCCCCCTCGACCCATTCGGTGTGGCCGTTGGAATCGAACGTGCCGCCGAGGAACGACGCGAGCCCCGACGGGGCGACGGGCGCGGCGACGCCCAGGGTCGACGGGTTGCCGCCGTCCCAGTAGTTCGGCTGGAACGCCTTGGCCTCGGACATCCCCAGCGTGTTGCTGAGGCCGTCGGTGAAGGCGGCGGCCTTGTAGGCCCGGTTGGGCTCGAAGGCGCCGTCGCCGGCCGCGTCGGAGGGGGGATCGTAGATGAACCACGTCCCCTGGTTGAAGCAGTAGTTGTTCGGGTAGTAGGTCATGGTCGGGGTGACCCGGGAGCGGTCGTTCGCCTCGCTCGGGCAGATGAACCCGGCGACGCGCGTCGCGGTGAGCGTGACGTTGGAGGTGAACTCGAAATCCCGGCTCCAGTTGATCGCGTTGTACAGGTTCCCCTGCTCCATGTGCGGGAGCAGCCGCGTCAGCCCCGACCATGGCTGCGTCGTCCGGTCGCGCGGCAGGACCACGACCGGCGGGAAGGCGTCGTGCGACGAGAGGTAGTTGTGCAGGGCCAGGCCGATCTGCTTCAGGTTGTTGGTGCACTGCGACCGCCGGGCCGCCTCGCGGGCCGACTGCACGGCCGGAAGCAAAAGCGCGATCAGCACGGCGATGATCGCGATCACGACCAGCAGCTCGATCAGCGTGAAGCCCCGGCGGACGGGGCCGGAAAGTCCGGGAATCCGATTCATCGTTCGATCCTCCGAGATCGCGCCTGGTCCGGTCGCCTCGACGGGGGCCGAGCCTCCGCGAGCGGGACGTCGACCGTCGAGGCTACCCTCCGCCGGGCCGACGCGGGGGGCCGGTTCGGTAAGAACTTTCTAACGGGCGCGGCGGGGCGATCAGGCGGGCGCGACGCCGGCGGCGATCGGCATCGAGACGCGGAAGGTGCTGCCGCGCCCCGGCTCGCTGGCGGCCTCGATAGTCCCGCCGTGGCGCTCGATCACGGCCCTCGCGATGCTCAGCCCCAGCCCCGTCCCCCCGGTGCGTCGGCTGCGGGAGGCGTCGACCCTATAGAATCGGTCGAAGACCCGACCGAGCGCGTCGGCGGGGATGCCGACGCCCGTGTCGATCACCTCGACGACCGCGAGGCCGGCTTCGCGGCGGCCCCGTAGGGTCACGACGCCGCCGGCCGGCGTGTACTTGACCGCGTTTTCGATGAGGTTGTCGAACGCCTGGCCGAACAGATCGCGGACCCCGTCGACCGCCGCGACGGGGAGGTCCTCGACGCGCAGCGCGAGCCCGGCGCGGGCCGCCGAATCGGCCGCCCGGCCTGCAGCCTCGCGCGCCGCCTCGTCGATCCGGAACGCGCGGCGGGGGAGGCTCGCACCCGAGTCCTCGGACGCGAGGAGCAGCAACCGGTCGGCCAGCCTCCCGAGGCGGTCTGCCTCCTCCACGACGCTCCGGAGCGCCTCGCGGTAATCGTCCGGGGATCGCGGGACGATCAGGGCCACCTCGGCCTCGGCGCGGAGCGAGGCCAGCGGCGTCCTCAGCTCATGGGCAGCGTCGGCCGTGAAGCGGCGGGCGGCGACGAACGCCCGGTCGATCCGGTCGAGCATCGCGTTGAGGGTCGTCGCCAGCCGGCCCAACTCGTCTCCCTCGACGGCGACTTCCAGGCGCTCGCCGAGGTTCGCGGCCGAGATCCGCCGCGCCGCCTCGGTCATCCGGCCGACCGGCGCGAGGGCGCGGCCGGCCAGCCAGTAGCCGCCGAGCGTCGACGCCGCCAGGCCGGCAGGCAGGATCGCCCACAGGACGCCTCGCAAGGCGGCGAGGTCGGCCTCATAGGCCCGAAGCGGCGTCGCGATCTGGACGATCCGACGCCCCTCGCCCCGGCCCACGGCACCCGTCACCACGCGGTAGCGGCCGATCGCCCCGAGTTCTGCGTCGGCGTGGCCTTCGGGGGCCTCCTCGACGCCGACGCGGGGTGCCGGGAGCCTAACGCCGGCGAGTCCGGGGCTCTCGGCCTCGATCCGGCCCCCGGCGTCCAGGATCCGCAGGAAGTACGCCTGGTGGAAGGCGGGCGAATCGACCAGGGCGTCGACCGGCAGGCCCGCCGCCAGCCGCTCGGCGGCCTCCTCGAACTCGAAGTCCAGCATCGCGTCGACGCGCCGCAGGAGCGACCGCGACGTGAGCATGAAGACGGCCGCCCCCAGGGCGGAGATCGTGGCCATGAGCAGCACCGCGTGCCAGGCGGTGAGGCGGACGCGCAGGCTCGCCCGGGGCATAATTCAGCCTTTCAGCAGGTAGCCGACGCCTCGGACCGTGTGGATCACGCCCGGCGCGCCGACCTTGTCCAGCTTCTTGCGGAGATAGTTGACGAACACGTCGATCACCTTGGTCCGGACTACGATCGGGTCGCCCCAGACCTCGCGCGCGAGTTCTTCGCGGCCGACGACCTGGTCGACGCGGCGGATCAGGTACTCCAGCAGCTCGCACTCGCGGATCGTCAACTCGACCTCGCGTGGGTCGCAGATCAGGCGGCGGCGGACGCGGTCCAGGTCGATCCGGCCGGCTCGCAAGAGCGACGCCTCGCCGGCCGTCCGCCGGCGGAGGCACGAGCGGAGCCTCGCCAGCAGCTCGGACCACGCGAACGGCTTGGCCAGGTAGTCGTCGGCGCCCAAGTCGAGCCCGCGCACCCGATCTTCGACCCCGCCGCGCGCCGAGAGGATGAGGATAGGGCCGGGGAAGCCCCCGGCCCGCAAGGTGGCCAGGATCTCCGCGCCGTCGCGGCCCGGGAGCATCAGGTCCAGGATCAGGCAGTCGAACGGCTCCTCGACCGCGAAGGCCAGGCCGAGTTCCCCGTCCTCGACCGCCGTGACGTCGTAGCCCTCGTCGGTCAGGCCGCGCTGCAGGGCGCGCCGGAGCTTGTCCTCGTCCTCCACGATCAGGATGCGGGGCATGGGGTCCTCGGGGTTGCGGCCTCGGCGGCGTCGCGTCTCCTCCATCATATCGGAACGCCGGCGTCGCGCGAGCCTTCGCGGCCGGACGCGCGTCTGGACAATGCCAGGCCTCATGCCGCATAGTGGTCGGGGCCTCGCCCCCGCCCCGCCGTCCGTCGATCCTGGAGCACGCGAATCATGGCAGCGTCCGCCGACGTGGACATCCGGAACTGGATCCGAGACATCCCCGACTTCCCCAAGCCGGGCGTCCTCTTCAAGGACATCACCCCGCTGCTCGGATCGCCGGAAGCCTTCCGCGCCTCGGTCGACCTGCTCGAGGCCGAGTTCCGCGACAGGGGGATCGACGTGATCGCCGCCGCCGAGGCCCGCGGGTTCATCTTCGGCGCGCCGTTGGCGATCAAGATGAACGCCGGGTTCGTCCCCATCCGCAAGCCCGGGAAACTCCCTTACGCCACGATCGCCCAGGAGTACGCCCTCGAATACGGCCACGATCGGCTCGAGGTCCACTCCGACGCCCTCGGGCCCGGCCGTCGCGTCCTCTTGATCGACGACGTGCTCGCGACCGGCGGCACGATGGGCGCCTGCCGCGACCTGGTGAAGTCCACCGGCGCGGAACTCGTCGCCTGCGCCTTCGTGATCGAGCTGTCGTTCCTCGGCGGCCGCGCCAAGCTGGAGCCCTGCGAGGTCTTCAGCCTCGCCATCTACTGACCGGCCGGGCGAAGCCCTGAACCTGAAACCTCTCCCTCGGGACACGATCGTGAACGAGCGCTGGATCGCCGGTCGGATGGGGCGCATCGAGGCGTCGGGCATCCGCAAGGCCTTCGAGATGGCCAGGGCCATGAAGGACCCGATCAACCTCTCGATCGGGATGCCCAACTTCGACGCCGACGACTCGGTCAAGGAGGCCGCCTACGAGGCGATCGCCTCGGGCCGCAACCAGTACTCCCTCTCCCAGGGAGTCCCCGAGCTGCGCGAGGCGATCCGCCGGTCCTGGGTGGAGCCGTACGGCCACGCCGACCGCGACGTGATGGTGACCTCGGGGACGGCCGGGGCCCTGCTGCTGGCGATGATCGCCGTCGTGAATCCGGGCGACGAGGTGATCGTCTTCGACCCGTACTTCGTCATGTACGGCAACCAGATCGCCATGGCCGGCGGCGAGACGGTGCTGATCGACACCTACCCCGACTTCCGGATCGACGTCGCCAGGGTCGCCGCCGCGATGACGCCGCGGACCAAGGCGGTCATCGTCAACAGCCCCAACAACCCGTCGGGCGTCGTCGCCTCGGCCGAGGAGCTGAAGGCCCTCGCCCTGCTCTGCCGCGAGCGTGGGGTCCTGTTGATCAGCGACGAGGTCTACCGGGCCTTCTGCTTCGATGCGGCGTTCCACTCCCCCGCCGAGTGGAACGAGGACGTGCTGGTGGTCGACGGCTTCAGCAAGTCGTACGGGATGACCGGCTGGCGGCTGGGCTTCGCGCACGGTCCGAGCCGGCTGATCCAGGAGATGATCAAGATCCAGCAGTTCACCTTCGTCTGCGCCCCGACCCCGCTGCAACACGCGGTCGCCCGCGCCATGGCCGATGGGACCGTCGACCTGGGCGACCAGGTCGAGGCCTATCGTCGCAAGCGCGACCTCGTCGTCGCCGCGCTCGGCGGCCTGTACGAGCTGCCCCGCCCCGAGGGCGCCTTCTACGCGTTCCCCGCGGCCCCGTGGGGCACGGCCTCGGAGTTCGCCGCCGAGGCCGTGAGGCGCGAGCTGCTCATCATCCCCGGCAACGTCTTCAGCCGCCGCGACACCCACTTCCGGGTGTCCTACGCGGTGGCCGACGACGTGCTGAAGCGGGGCCTCGACGTCCTCCGCGACCTGGCGGAGCGCCGGGCCTGAGACGTCGGACCCAGGGGGAGGGCGCGCTCAGGCGCTCTCCTTCTTCCGCTCGGCCTTGGTCATGGGGGCCGGGGGAGCCTCGAAGAGGTTCTTCTCCTTGCGGACGACCTCCGGGGTGACGACGTACTTCGCCTTGTCCTTGGCGGCGCGGTCGGGCAGCTCGTACATCACGTCGAGCATGATCTCCTCGACGATCGAGCGGAGGCCGCGGGCGCCGGTGTCCTTGGCCTTGGCCATCTTGGCCACCTCGGTCAGGGCCTCGTGCGTGAACTCGACGTCGGCGCCTTCCATCTCGAAGAACCGCTTGTACTGCTTGACCAGGGCGTTGCGGGGCTCGGTCATGATCTTGACCAGGGTGCCCTCGTCCAGCGGCATGAGCGGGCAGAGGACGGGGAGCCGGCCGATGAATTCGGGGATCATCCCGAATTCGAGCAGGTCGTCCGAGGTCGCCTTCGAGAGCAGGTCGCCCATGTCGGTGTGCTGCTCGGCCTGCGACTGGCTGCCGAAGCCGATGGTCTTGCGGCCGACCCGGCGGGCGATGATGTTCTCCAGGCCGACGAAGGTCCCGCCGCAGATGAACAGGATGTTGCTGGTGTCCATCTGGATGTACTGCTGCTCGGGGTGCTTGCGGCCCCCCTGCGGCGGCACGTTGGCGACCGTCCCTTCGAGCATCTTCAAGAGGGCCTGCTGGACCCCCTCGCCCGAGACGTCGCGGGTGATCGAGACGTTGTGCGTCGTCTTGCCGATCTTGTCGATCTCGTCGATGTAGATGATGCCGCGCTGGGCGGCCTCGAGGTCGAAGTCGGCGGCGTGCAGGAGCTTCAGGAGGATGTTCTCGACGTCCTCGCCGACGTAGCCGGCCTCGGTCAGCGTGGTGGCGTCGCCGATCGCGAACGGCACGTTGAGGATCCGGGCGAGCGTCCGGGCCAGCAGGGTCTTGCCGCATCCGGTCGGGCCGACGAGCAGGATGTTGGACTTGTCGAGTTCGACTTCCTGGTCGGGATCCTCGCCGTGCACCAGCCGCTTGTAATGGTTGTGCAAGGCGACCGAGAGGACCTTCTTGGCCCGCTCCTGGCCGATGACGTAGTCGTCGAGCTGGACCTTGATCTCGCGAGGAGTGGGGATGTCGGTGAACAGGGTCTTGGGGACCCCGCGACGCCGGCGCTCCTGGTCGAGGATCGACTGGCAGAGCTCGATGCACTCGCCGCAGATGTAGACGTCGCCGGGCCCTTCGACGAGCGGGCCGACGTCGCGATAGTTCTTGCGGCAGAAGGAGCAGTAAGCGTTCTTCTTGGTGCTGCCGGCGGTGCCCGAGGTCAGCCCCCCGCCGCCGCCCCGCTTGCCACCGCCTCCCGAGCCCCCACCGGTGACGTCCTTACCTGACGGCATACCAAGCCCTTTCATCCCTATTCAAGGGATCAAGCCGCGTCCACGTCGCGACCGACTCCGACGCGGCGCCGCGAGCCTGGGTCTCACCCGCTCACCGGCGGCCGCGATCGCCGTCGACGTCGTCCGAAGGTTTCGAGTAAAGGACAGCGAGAGGTCGTGATGACGGCCGCGACCGTTTCTTTCGAGGCCGGTCGCGTGGGCCGAGAGGTCGACGAAACGACCCGAGGCCCCTCGGTCGATGTCGGGCGTTCGGGGGATCCGATCGTCGCGGGCGCCAAGAACCTCGCTGTCCGCCCATCCCTACGGCGGACCACCCCCGGTCATCCTCATTCTAGAGCACCCTTATCCCCCAAGCAAGTCCGCTCGCCAACTCCGCCGCCTCGCCGCTCCACGCATGCAGATCCTAGCGATTGGAGGATTCCTCCGCGACGTGCGACGATCCGGAGTCGGCGAGGCCCCAGGCCTCGGGCTCGGCCTGGATCGCGGCGACGAGCCGACGTCCGGCCGAGGACATCGTCAGCCCGGCAAGCTCCTCCAGCCCGACCCACGCCGCATCCGACAGTCCCGGGCCGGGTTGCGGCTTCGCGTCGGCTTCGCCGCCGAGCGGCGTCGCGGCGTACGCTTCCAGTCGCACCCGATATCGGGTGACCCCGAACGTCAGCGTCTTGAGCATGCCGACGACGGCGACGGGGAGCCCGGTCAGCCGCTCCACCCCTTCGGCCAGCCCCACGGGCGGATCGAAAGATCGTCCCGCCGGGTCGGCCCCCTCCCGGTGGATCGTCGGAAATTCCCAGAAGTCGGCCCACAGTCCTGGCCCCGAGCGCCTCACGACGAGGACCCGGCCTTCCCTCGCCACGACGGCGCACGCCTCGGATACGGCGGTCGGCGCGGGCCTGGGCGTAATCCGGGGGATCCGATCCTGGACGCCCGTCTTGAACGCCTTGCAGGCCGACGCGACCGGACAGAAAAGGCAGCGTGGCGACCGCGGCGAGCAGATCAGCGCCCCCAGTTCCATGAGGGCCTGATTGAAGTCCCCCGGCTCCTCGGGCGGGACGAGTCGCGCCGCGGCCTCCCAGAGACGCTTCTTCGACGCCGACGCCGCCAGATCCACGTCCCATCCCAGGAGCCTCGCCAAAACGCGCTGGGAGTTCGCTTCGAGGATCGGCTCGGGCCGGCCGAAGGCCTGCGAGAGGATCGCCCCGGCCAGGTAGGGGCCGACGCCGGGGAGCGCCCGGACGGCGATCGGGTCGTCGCGCATCCGGCCGCCGTGCTCGGCCACCACCGCCTTCGCCGCCGCGTGCAGCTGCCGGGCCCTCCGGTAATAGCCGAGCCCTTCCCACGCCTTGAGGACGTGCTCCTCGTCGGCCGCCGCCAACGCCTGGAAATCCGGGAACCGGCCGAGGAACCGCACGAAGAACGGCACCACGGCGGCGACCGTCGTCTGGACCAGCATCATCTCAGAGACCAGGATCCGATACGGATCCCGGTCCGCCCGCCAGGGCAGGTCCCGTTGCTCCGTCGCAAACCAACCGAGCAAGCCCCGGCGGATCGTCGCGACCCATTCCGCGTCCCGATCGTCGCCCATCCGGATACGCCTCCCGAAGCGAGCAGCATTATAGTAAATGCTTACAATCACCCAACCAAGCCAGCACGCAACATAACTCGCGATGGGCTTCGAATCGATTTCCGCTCCCTTGCCCTCCCCAATCCCGCGACTCGGACCATTGTGGGCTTAGCGAGGCGGGGAAGAACCATAGAACGTCCCGCCTGAGAAAGCATCTCAATTTCATGTTTTTTTTGGCAGGCTGCTTGACTCGCTTAACCCATGCATCACACTTGCGAAGACGGGAATAATTAGGCAACGCAAGCCTGAAATCGCAAGAATCTCCCGTCGCCGCAGGGATCAGGTCTTCGATCCGAAGACCTGGCCCCCCGAAAACGGGACCGCCTCCATGTTCGGAGGCGAGGCCCTCGGCGATGCAGCCAAATCTCAGCCTCCCAATCAGGACGGTCACCATGATGTCGACGACGATGCCGGTGAGTGCTCGGATCTCCAACTTCTCCACCCGCGCGACCCGCCTCGACGCCGCGACGGCGGCGAGGCCTTTCGGCCCGACCGAGGATCTCTCGGGGCTGAGTTCCTTCCATCTAGCGGATCGTCTCGCCCAGGTCTGGACCCGGAACGCCCGTCGGCTTGAAGGCCTGGACGACCTTCGCGATCGGATCGACGCGGCGCGTCGGCACCTCGCGACGTCGACCGCGGGTCGGAAGCTCGGCGAGGTCTACCTGAGGCGCCTCCTGGAGAAGCAGGACGCGTGCCGGGCCGCCTTGCGGGCCGACCGTCGGGCTGCGTTGGCCCTGGTCCGCGAATGCGAAGCCCGCAGTCGCAACGCCGAGTCCCCCTCCCTGCTCCGCCGCGCCGTCGTCGTCTTGACGGCCCTACCTCCCCTCACGTCTCGAATCAAGCCTTCCAGCCCTCGGACTGCTCGATCCTGCCCACCAGGCAAGGTGGATCGGCCCCCCCACGCCCAGCTAGAGCCGGCAACCGGATAGAGCGAGGTGGATGATATGAATCCGATCGAGATGCGACGCCTGCATTGTGATCGACGCGTGCCCCGCACCGATTTCCCGAGCCGGACCAATCCGGCCCGCCCCCCCACGACCCCGTCGGAGCCGGCGCGGCGTCCCGACAAGCCTCGGGCGGACGCCTCCTACCCCGCCCGCTGCAACCCCAACCCCCGTCCCCCGCTCAACGACGTCCAGCGCGAGCTGGCGATGCGTTACCTCCCCCTGGCCCGCGCGCTGGCCCAGGGATTCGCGAAGTCCTGGCCGGCGGGGCGCGACGACTTCCAGGCTTCGGCCTGCCTCGCCCTGGTGGAGGCGGCCCAGGGGTTCGACGAATCCAAGGGGGTGGACTTCGCCACGTTCGCCCGGCTGCGGATCCGCGGCGCCTTGATCGACGCCCAGCGCGGCTTCTTCTCGGACGGCTGGCGCGGGGCGGTCGAGTTCAAGCCCAAGTTCCAGCCGCTGGGCCCCGACGCGGAAGGCCGGGGGACGTTGATCGGCGCCTCCGGCGAGGAGCCGGTGGGGACGAGCCTGGAGCGCCAGGACGACGTGGAGTACTGGCTCCGCCGGCTGCCTTCCCGGCATTCCTCCGCGTTCCGCCTGATCTATCTGGAGGGCAAGACCCAGGAGCAGGCGGCCGAGATCCTGGGCGTCTCCAAGGCGTCCATGTGCCGCATGCACCGCGAGACCCTGATCTGGATCGACCAGGCCCGGCTCGCCCAGGACGCCCGCGGCCGCGACCGGCTCTCGGTGGCGGGGTGAACGCCTTTCGTTCGATGCGCGGGGACGAACCCGGCGGGCGCGACGCGGATCGCCGCCCCCCGGGTCCGTCCCGTGAGCAAAGCTTGACTCGCCCGTCGGCTCAGGCCGCGCGATCCGAGAAGAGCGAGGGGTGGGACCGTTCCTGGAGGAACTGGTGCATGGCGCCGACGACCAGCCGCTGTTCGGCCTCGGTCAGCTCGGGGTAGATCGGCAGGGCGAGGGTCTCCCGCGCGGCGGCCTCGGCACGCGGGAAGTCGCCGTGCTTGTAGCCCAGCGAGGCGAAGCAGGTCTGCAGGTGGAGCGGGATCGGGTAGTAGACCTCGGTGCCGATCTTGCGGTCCGCCAGGTGCTGCCGCATGTCGTCGCGGAGAGTCTGGGGGACGCGGACCACGAACTGGTTGTAGACGTGGAAGTTCCCCGGCCGCTCGACCGGCAGGCCGACCATGTCCTCGAGCCCGTGCGAGGCGAAGAGGCTGCGATAGCGGTCGGCGACCTCGCGGCGGCCGGCCGTCCAGGCGTCGAGGTGGCGGAGCTTGACCCGGAGCACGGCCGCCTGGAGGGCGTCGAGCCGGGAGTTGAGCCCGACCTCGTGGTGGTGGTACTTCGGCTCCATGCCGTGGACCCGCAGCCGCGCCATGCGACGGGCCAGCATCGGGTCGTCGGTGGCGATCATGCCGCCGTCGCCGAACCCGCCGAGGTTCTTGGAGGGATAGAAGCTGAATGCGGCGACGGTCCCCAGCGTCCCGGCGCGTCGGCCGTGGTAGGCCGCGCCGATGGCCTGCGCGGCGTCTTCCAGGACCATCAGGTCGTGGCGTTCGCCGATCTCGCGGATCGGTCCCATGTCGGCCACCTGCCCGTACAGATGGACCGGGATGATCGCCCGGGTGCGGGGCGTGATGGCGGCCTCGATCGCGGCCGGGTCGATGTTGTAGGTGTCGGGCTCGACGTCGACGAACACCGGTCGGGCGCCCGTCCGCCAGATGGAGCCGCCGGTGGCGAAGAACGTGTAGGGGCTGGTGATCACCTCGTCGCCGGGGCCGAGGTCGATCGCCATCAGCGGCAGCAGCAAGGCGTCGGTCCCGGAGGCGCAGCCGACGGCGTGGGCGGCCCCGCAGTATTCGGCGATCTCGGATTCGAGGTTGCTCACCTCGGGGCCCATGACGAAGCCCTGGCTCTCCAGGACCTGCCGGACGACCGGCTCGATCTCGTCGCGGATCGTGTCGTACTGGGCGCGCAAGTTCAGCGCGGGAACCCCGGTCGGTTCGTAGGCTACGGACATCGGCAGTCACTCCTTCGACGCCTTGAGCGATCGCGCCCCTGGGGCACGCGCGTGCGAAATGCACTCGAGGTGGCGTCTCCCTCCTTGGAGTAGATCGGCCCGAGTCTTCTAGTCCTTCCGTGAATTTCCGTCAAGACGACCCGCGACGCCGCGCGGACCGCCAGGATCGGCCGCCCCCGCCCGATTCGTTCAGCCCCCCATCGGCCGGAAAAGGGTCGCGGCGTCCTCGGGCGAATCGCGGACCGCGCCGACGCCGCGGCCCAGCTCCTCCACGCGGGCCGCGACCAGCTCGTCCAGGAGACGATGCGGACCCAGCGGCGAGCCCAGGACGAACTCCACGCCCGGGTGAGTCGCGGAAAGCTCGTCGCGAGCCGCGGTCAGGTCGCGAAGCAGGTGGACGCCCGCCGAGAGGAAGTAGGGGATCATGAGGACCTTCGCCGCCCCCCTCGCCACGCAGGCCGCCCCGCCGGCCGGGATGTCGGGCTCGGCCAGCTCCAGGAAGCAGGCCTCGACGATTGGCCGCAGACCCTCGGCCGCGAGCCTCGCGGCCAGCTCGTGCAGGTCGGCGTTCGCCTCCGGCCTGCGGCTGCCGTGGGCGATCAACAGGACGGCCGTGGTCTCGGTGTCGCGGTCTGACAAGGCGGGATCTCCTCAGCATCGGATGTTCGACGGGGCGTCGTCCCGATTCTACCAGTCGGAGCAATCGGGCCGGGCCGACGGACTGGGGCGATCACGCCGGGCGTCCGCCGTTCGATCTCCCGAAAGCCTCAAACCGGGCGACGGCTCGGGCCGATGAACGAGGTGAGGTTCCGCCTCGACCCACTGGAATCGCACCCGAGATCGACGACGAGGTCGCCCTTGAACGGCAAGGCCGGGACCGCAAGACTCCGCGCGTCCACTCCTGGTCCCCCGGCAGGCCGAAGGCTCCTGCTCGCCGCCGCCGCCGCCGCGCTGCTCGCCTGCGGCTGCCGGGCGGTCGCCCCGGTTGCGGCGATCGCGACGGTCTCCCCGTCCTCCTCGGCGCCCGCGCGGGCCTCGCTGATCCCCGGCGCCCGCGAGGCCCGCCGCGAAGGAGCGCGGTTGGAGCGGCGAGGCGTCGATGCGAGCGTCGACCGCTACTATGAGGCGACGGTCCGCGCGGCGGCCGCCCTGAACACGGCCACGGCGACCAACCCCCACGGCGGCGACCTCGACGCGATCCGCGAGCTTTACAACGAATCCCTCGGCGATTGCTTGCGGGCGGCCCAGCGATTCGGCCGGATCGACGCGAAGTCGGCGCTCGTGGTCAACGGGCCCGCGGGCTCGGCGACGGTGCCGATCCGCCACGTCGGCTTCATCTGGAAGGCGGACGATTTCGGCCGCCTGGTCCACCCGTGCGAGGTCCCGCGCAATCCTTCCGCACACGCCCCGACCGACTTTCCCGGGCTGGGCGCCGGGGTCGCGGTGGAGCGTCCCAACCCGCGCATGGAGCGGCAGGACGAGTTCCTGCCGCGGACGGCGGTCTTCAACGCGACGGCCGTCCTCCGGCCCGACCTCGACGCCTGGCTCGGCGACGGCCCGGCGCGGCCGCCCTCGGACGTCCTGGAGTTGTACGACCCGCTCCGCACGCCGACCGTCTCCTTCGGCCCTTCGCCCGCCCTCCCCCTGCACGCGGATCTGGGCCTGGCGATCGCACGAGCCCGGCAGATCCAGGAGGCGCGCGGGCCTTACGCGCTGGCGGGCTTCGCGATGCCGGAACGGATGCTCGCCCAGGCCGACATCCGGATGCTCGAGCCTTACCAGCCGGGCAAGGCCCCGATCCTCTTGGTCCACGGACTGCTGGACGACCCGTTCCTGTTCAACGACATGCTGATCGCCCTGCAACGGACGCCGGGCTTCCTGGACCGCCATCAGCTCTGGGTCTTCCGCTACCCGACCGGCGTCACCTTCATCCGGAGCGCCTCGATCCTCCGCAAGCAGGTCGAGAAGATCTCCGCGACGCTCGACCCGGCGGCCGTCGACCCGGCGATGTCCGGCTGGACGCTCGTCGGCTACAGCATGGGGGGCCTGCTCTGCCGGCTCCAGGTCTCCTGGAGCGGCGACGCGGTCTGGGACGAGGTGGCGACCCGTCCGCTGGAGCAGCTGAAGATGTCCGACGCGTCGCGACGGACCGTCCGCGACCTCTTCTTCTTCGAGCCGTCGCCCCGGATCCGGCGGGTGATCTTCATCGCCACGCCCCACGACGGCGCCTCGCCGACGATCGCCGCGGCGAGCTGGCTCGCCACGCGGATCGTCCAGCGCCCGGCCGACACCCGCCAGCTCGTCGAAGAGGTCGACCGCGCCAACCCCGGCGTCTTGCGGCCGTCGGTGCGCAACCTCCCCAGCAGCGTCGACGCGCTGGCCGCCTACAGCCCCTTGCTGCCGGCGATCCGCAAGCTTCCCTACAATCCGGCCGTTCGCCTGCACACGATCGCCGGGACCGGCGTCCATGCGGCGGATCGCGGCCGGGGCGACCTGGTCGTGCCGCTGTCGAGCGCCCACGTCGACGAGGCGGAGTCCGAGCACCACGTCCGGGCGACCCACTCGAACATCTACTACCAACGCGACACGATCGACGAGGTCCGCCGCATCCTCGGCTTCGCCGCCCCCTGACCTCCTCCCTGCCGCCCGCGGCGGTCAGCCGGGCCGGGGGGCGGAGGCGACGACCTCCAGGATCGTGTCGACGTCGGCGGGCTTGACCATGTGGCGGTCGAAGCCGGCATCGAGCGCGCGGCGGCGGTCGCTCTCCTGGCCGTAGCCCGTCAGCGCGATCAGGAACAGGTCGCGCCCCCCGGGGCGGGCGCGGAGCCGTCCGGCGACCTCGTAGCCGTCCATGCCGGGCAGGCCGATGTCGAGGATGACGACCTCGGGGGCGAAGCGGGCGACGGCCTCGAGGCCGGATGGACCGTCGAAGGACGTCTCGACCCGATGCCCCGCGCGGATGAGGAGCTGAGCCAACGCCACGGCGGCGTCGGTGTTGTCGTCGACCAGTACGATCCGGCGGGGCGTCGCGCGGGCGTCGGCCGCTGGCGGGGGCGGGTCCGCGGCGGGTCCGGCGCGATCGACGACCGGCAGCCGGAGCGTGAACGCGCTGCCGCGCCCGACGCCGTCGCTGCGGGCCGCGAGGCTCCCCCCCAGCAGCTCGGCCAGCGACCGCGCGATCGTGAGGCCGATCCCCAGTCCCCCCTGCGAGCGGTCGATCGAGGTCTCGGCCTGAGAGAACAGGTCGAAGACCTTGGCCAGGACTTCGGGCGTCATCCCCACCCCCTGGTCCTCGACCCGGGCGACGGCGTCCGCCCCCTCGCGGGCGACCCGGATCGTGATCGTCCGACCTGCTTCGCTGTACTTGGCCGCGTTCGCCAGCAGGTTGACCACGATCTGCTCGACCCGGGCGGGATCGACCTCCACCCAAACCGGCGCGGCGGGGAGCCTCACGTCCGGGACGTGCCGCTTCTCCTCGATCAACGGCCGGATCGTCTCCACGGCCCGCTCCACCAGCACGCGCAGGTCCGCGACCTCGCGGCGGAGCACGATCTTGCCCCGGGTGATCCGCGAGACGTCCAGCAGGTCCTCCAGGAGCCGGGACAGCCGGCGGGTCTGCCGATCGATCACCTCGCAGCACCACCGCACGTCGGGGTCGTCCGGTTCCTTCAGCTGGAGGATCTGCGCGGCGTTGCCGGCCGCCGCGAGCGGATTTCGAAGCTCGTGGGCCAGCATCGCCAGGAACTCGTCCTTGCGGCGGTCGGCCTCGCGAAGCTCCTGGAGCAGCCGTTCGCGCTCGCTCTCGGCGCGCCGCCGCTCGGTCACGTCGATCATGGCCGCCACGCAGCCCCGGGGCGCCCCCTGCTCGTCGAACAGCGGCTCGACGTGCTCCAGCAGGTGGGTCACCCGGCCGTCCTCAAAGACGACGTCCACTTCCACGTCCCGCAGCGAGACCCCTCCCTTCGCCGAGACCTGCATCGGCAGCTCGTCGGTCGTCAGCTCCCGACCGTCCCGGAACGGCCGGAACGACTTCGGACGCTCCGGCTCCGGGGCCGTCAGCGAGACGTTCGCGTCGGCCGGGCTCCTCAGGATCCGCGCGAGCGCGGGATTCGCCCGGATCGAGAGGCAGCCCGGATCGTCGGCGATCCCCACGCCGATCGGCAGCACCTCGAAGATCGTCTGCAGCTCGACGGCCCGGCGTTCCAGCGAGCGGTTCAGCCGGAGGATCTCCTCCTCCGCCCGCTTCCGATCGGTCACGTCCTCGGCGATGTAGCAGAATCGGTCGCGCCCGCTCGCCCCCGTGCCGACGTGGGAGACGACCACCCGCAGCCAACGCCGATCTCCCTCGCGGTCGCGGCCGTCCTCGAAGCGGACCGCGCGGCCGAGCCTCTGGCAGCCCCGATATGCCGCGATCCAGCTCGCCAGGACCCTCGGGTCCACCCCCAGCTCGGCCCGGGCCCAGCGGCCGGTCGTGGACCCCTCCTCGAACCCGAACGACCGGCACGAGGCCGGATTGTCGAAGAGGTGGAGCACGTCGCCGTCGTCCTCGCGAAGCTCGGCGATCCCCATCGGCAGCGGGGCGGTGTCGATCACGCGGCGGGCCAGGGCGTCGTGCCTCGCCACCTCCGGCGAGGCCTCCCGGAGCCGGGCGACCTCCCGCCAGACCGACTGCACGCAGGGGCGGCCGTCGATCGTGATCCGACGCGACGTGACGCTCACCCGCCGAAGCCCGCCCCCCCGGGTCCGATGGCTCGACTCGAACCGGCCCCCGCCCGTCTCCAGCACCACCGCGATCCGGTCGGCCAGCGCCTCGCGCACGGCGTCCGCATACACGTCGTACGCGGTCAATTCGGCGAACTCCCGTCGGGTGTAGCCCAGCTCTTCATGGGCGGGCTCGTTGAACTCCAGGAACCGGCCCGTCTCCGGGTCGATCACCACCACCGCCAGCGGCGACTGGTCCATCAACGCCCGGGCGCGGGACTCGTCCTCGTCGGCCCGCGACGGGCCGCCCGCCTCGCGGAAGATCGAGGCCCGCAGCGCCGCGCCCGCGTCGACCACGAGGGTCGCCTCCAGCTCCACGCGGGCCCAGCCGCCGTCGACCCGGCGGAGCCGCTTCTCCATCCGGTACGACCGGCCTTCGCCCGCGAACAGCCTGCGGGACAGCGATCGCTCCCGCTCCACGTCCTCGGGATGCGTGAACTCCTCGACGCGACGCCCCGCCAGCTCCGCGCGAGTCCCGCCGAGCATCGCGCAGAGGCGGCCGTTCAGGTCCACCCAGCGGCCCTCGCCGTCGACGAGGTCCATCGCCACCAGGCCGTTGTCGAACAGCGCTCGAAAACGGGCCGCGTCGCCGCCGGACGACGCGGCCTCGGGATCTGTCGGCTCGGGACCCTGCATCGAACCCTCGGCATTCATCCCGACACGCCCCCGACCCGGCCCCGACGGACCTCAACGCCCGTCGGCGACCCGCAGCGTCGCCCCGGGGGCGGCGTCGAAGGGCCGAGCGGGCTCCAGCACGATGCTGAAATCATGCACGAGGAACCCCGCGCCGCCCACGAAGAAGTCCAGATTCTCGGCGACGTCCAGGTTGTAGACCGGCTCCGTCGGGCCGGGCTCGACCGCCGCGACGACGCGCGTCCCGCCCAGGGCCCGCACCGCGTCGCCGGGCTTCAGGTCGCGAGCCATCGTCCAGCCCTTCCCCGGCGACCAGAAACGGTGGATCCCGGTCGCGGTGACCGTCTCGGACCCCAGGGTCAGCCTCAGGGTCTTCACCGGCGGATTGCGATGGGTCGCCAGCACGGGCTTGTACGACGCCGCGCCCGTCTCCACGTCCTGCGAGAGCACGAGGTCGCCGACCTTCAGGGTCTCGATCGCCGCCGGGCCGGAGAGCGTGTGGACGGGCGTCCCGGCCGTGAAGCAGGCCCCGTGGCTCTCGGCCGAGAAGTCCGAAGGGATCCGGACGACGTCCGTGTAGGTCGGCTTCTCCGCGGGCGTCGACGACTGATAGGCGTAGCCGAGCTGGTCCTTCCACCACCCCTTCCAGGCGTCCTGATCGTCGCCGAAGTCGCGACCGGTCGCGGACTTCACCACCGGCAGGACGCGATCGTTCACGTCGCGAATGCCGGCGTTGGTCCGCTCGATCATCGTGACGTCGGCCTTCAGGCTCTCCTGGGCCCGCCGCAGGCGAACGTCCTCCGCCTCGATCATCGAGGCGATCACCCGATCCCGCCGGATCCCTTCGGCCAGGAAGCGGTCGGGTCCGGAGAGGCGCGGAGCCGGGGCCGCGGCCCCATTCGCCCCGGCGCGCGGATCCGGCGGAAGGTTGATCGGCGCCTGGGCGAGGAGCATGGGGCCGAGGCCGACCTGGAGGGGCACGTCGGCGGTGAAGAGTCGGACCGGTATCGGGTCGTCCATCGGCGGCAGCTGATAGAGCCGCTCGAGGTTGAACCGCTCCCCCTCGGCGAAGACGCCCCCCTCGGTGCTCCCGCGGACGATGGGCCTCACCTGGTAGCGGAAGGGCTTGTGGATCAGGTCGAGCAGCGGGTCCAGGTAGTCGCGCGTGTCGCGGCGGGCGAGCAGGTCGATGGCCAGGCCGCGGACGTCGGCGATCGGGCTCATGACCGCCAGCTCGGCCAGGGCGAGCGACGCCGCGCGGCCGTCGATCCGCGCGAAGGTCTCCGCGGCGCGACGCTGGAGCCGGGCGTCGTTGCGGACGAACACGTCCCAGATCGTCGGCACGGCGCCGGCGTCGGCGATCGCGTCGAGAGCCTCGGCCGACTTCGCACGACGCTCGGGGTCCTTGTCGAGATACCGGTCGCGGAGCTTCTCCAGGACGGGCTTCCACCGCCGCGCGGCCAGGCGGCGGGCCTCGGCCCGGGCCTTCTCGGCGGCCAGGTCCTCGGGGAGGGACCAGCGGCCGTCGACTTTCTTGTAGCCGAGCTTCCTCCAGGCGGCGTCGCGGCCCGGGTCCAGCCGCACGACCGCCCGATAGTGCGCCGAGGACTGGGCGTCGAGCCCGTTCTCGTCGCACCAACGGGCCAGCTTGTGCTGCGCGTCGGCCGTGTCGGCGGCGGCCGCGCGTCGGGCCAGATAGTCCTGCATCACAGCCCTGGCGCGCGGGTCGTCCTCCAGGGCGGCGCGGACGTCCTCGGGCCGGGCCCACCCGCCCTCGTGGGCGACCATCCCCAGCAGCCCCCGGGCGGCCGCGTTCTCGGGGTCGATCATCACGGCGCGCGTCAGGTGCTTGAGCCGTTCGGGCGCCATCCCCCGGCCCTCGCACCAGAGCGCCATCGCCACGTGGGCGCCGGCGTCGCGTCCCAGGGCGGCGGCCGCTTCGCGGTACGCCTGGAGGTCGTCGGCCGAAGGCCGGGGCTGGCTCGCCAACGCCGCGGCCAGGAGGATCGTGGTGACCATTGAAGATCGTCCTCTCTGTTGCGAGATGAGGCGCGGACGGCGCCGCAAGGTCCGGGGCCCCCCAATCATAGGCGACATCCTAGGGGATTCGAACACAATAAATCCCCGATTTCCCCCGACCTCCGACGCGCCCGGCCCCGCCGCGACGCCGCCCGGGCCGAGGCCGACGGGAGTTGCGCGCCAGGCGGCTGTCGCCTTGACCGACCGCCCGTCGAAACACTAAGATCCTGTTTGGTTTAAGGCCCGAACGTCGGAGTCCGTCTCGCGGGGACCGCGAGCCAGGGCGCGAGGTGAGCAGGATGAAGAACGAACCGTCCCCGATCCATTCCCCCGGCGCGACCCACCCCGCTCGACACCAGTTCGAGCACGCGACGCCGACGGTGATCCACGACCCGGAACAGGACATGACGCTCCTGGCCCGGTGGGTGCACCGGGCCATGAAGGACCCGCTCAAGTTCTGGGGCTCGATCGGCGCTGTGGTCGTCGCGGTCCTGGCCCTGGTGATCGCCGCCAACACCCTGGGCTCGCGCGGCGGCGGCGAGGCCGAGGTCTGGACGCGGCTCGACGAGGCCAAGACCGCCGACGACCGGCTCGCGATCGCCAAGGCGAACCCGCAATCGCCGGCCGCCCCCTGGGCCACCCTCCAGGCCGCCTCGCAGCTCTACCAGTCCGGCGTCGCCGACCTCCCCAACAACTCCGACGCGGCGCTCCCGACCCTGAAGAAGGCCCTCGACCTGTACGACCAGCTCGCCAAGGCGGAGCCCAAAGATTCGCCGATCGCCGTCGCCGCCGCCTTCGGCAAGGCCCGGACTCTCGAAGCCCGCAACGAACTCCCCAAGGCCGTCGACCAGTACAAGCTCGTCGCCGAGACCTGGCCTGACGCCGCCGAGGCCGTCGAGGCCAAGAAGCTCGCCGAGGAATTGCAGAAGCCCGAAGCCGCGGCCTTCTACAAGGACCTCTACGCCTTCAAGCCGACCCGGGTCAGCCTCCCCCCGCTGGGGAGCGAGACCCTCGACTTCCCCCCCGTCGTCCCCTCCCCGACCGACGCCGACGCCCCGGCCGAGGGCGGCCTCCTGATCCCCCCGCCGCCCCCCTCCGCCGACGCCCCCAAGGCCGAAGAGCCGAAGCCCGAGGCCCCCGCCGCGCCGGCCGCGCAGCCCAAGGCCGAGGAGACCCCGGCCGCGACGACCAAGGTTGAAGAGCCCAAGGCCGAGGCACCGAAGGCCGAAGAGCCCAAGGCCGAGGCGCCCGCCGAGGCCCCCAAGCCGGAAACCACCGCCGCCGAGCCCAAGGTCGAGGAGCTCAAGCCGGAGACTCCGGCCGAGGTGCCCGCCGAGGCCCCCAAGGCTGAGGCACCCGCCGAGACCCCCAAGGTCGAGGAGCCCAAGGCCGAGGCACCTGCCGAAGCGCCCAAGGTCGAGGAGCCCAAGGCCTGACTTCCTCCCGAAGCCGGCGGCCCCCGCGATGTCCATGAACCCGACCCCGACCGACCTGGAGCCGCCCGAACCGAACGAGGCGGAGACGCCGCTGTCCGAGACTCCCCAGGAGTTCGAGGTCAAGCCGCGCACCGACGGCAAGCGGATCGACGCCTACCTGGCCAGCCGGTTCATCGACTACTCCCGGACCGTGCTCCAGAAGATCATCGAGGCCGGCGCGGTCGAGGTGAACGGCCGCGCCGTGCGGACCTCGTACAAGATCCGCTCCGGCGATCGGGTCAAGGTCTGGCTGCCGCCGCTGCACGACACGACGCCGGCGGCCGAAGACATTCCGATCGAGGTCGTCTACGAGGACGAGCATCTGACGGTCGTCAACAAGCCGGCCGACATGGTCACTCACCCGTCGCGCGGGAACTGGCGGGGGACGATGGTCAACGCCATCCAGCACCATTACGACCAGCTCTCGACCCTCGCCGGGGAGGACCGCCCCGGGATCGTCCACAGGCTCGACCGCGACACGACGGGGCTGCTCGTCGTGGTCAAGGACGACCTCGCCCACCGCCGCCTGGCCCTCCAGTTCGAGCATCGGACGGTCAACAAGGAATACCTCGCGCTCGTGTACGGCGTCCCCGAACGCGACAGCGACTACATCGAGCGGCCGATCGGCTACCACCCCACGATCCGCGAACGCATGGCCGTCCGCGAGATCGCCGAGGGGGGCCGCGAGGCGGTCACCTTCTACGAGATCCTGGAACGCTTCCGCGGCTACGCCCTGGTGAAGTGCAAGCCGCGGACCGGCCGCACCCACCAGATCCGCGTCCACCTGGCCAGCATCGGCCACCCGATCGTGGCCGACAAGGCCTACTCCGGCCGCAATCGACTCACCCTGGCCGACCTGGAAGTCCCCGGGGCCGACCCCGACGCCCTCGACTCCTCGCTGATCGACCGCCAGGCGCTCCACGCCTTCGCCCTGCGGTTCGCCCACCCGATGACCGAACAGCCCATCGAGCTGTCCGCCCCCCTCCCCCCCGACATGGCCCGAGCCCTGGCCGCCCTCCGCGAACACCGCATGCCGACGGCCCCGCCCAAACGAGGCCGTTGAGCAACATCCGCTCGCCGACGCCCCCTCTCGGCCCACACTCTCCTTCAAGGGATGCCGCGCGCGGCGGTCCCTGCGAGTTCGTCCCCGAACGCTCGATCCGATCAGGCCGCCAACCTTGAAGCGTCGGGAATACCCACGCAAAGCGCGCCGAACGAAGCCAATTCACGGCACCGAAATTCTGTCTTGAGTTATTATTCCAAAACGATTTACGTCGATTGGGTCCGTTTTATGTGTGGCGCGAACGAAGCCAATTTCGGGAGGCTCCTCGCGAGTCTCAAAGCACGGGAGCCCGCCGTCGCCGAGGGCGGGTCGTGCCGAGGGGAGGGGTCGCGAGGGGATCCGACGTGGCCATTTCCGAACGCGGGGCGATCGGCAGTTCTGACCCGGGCTCGGCCCCTGTACACTGGTCGGTTCGGTCTTCCCGCGACGTCGGCGGGAAGCCTCCTGAGCCCGCGTCTCTTCTGGAGTATCCCCATGCCAGGGCCGCTGTCGGGACTGATCCCCGCCCCTCACACCCCGTTCCTGCCGGACGGCGGCCTGAACCTGGAAGCCGTCCCGCTCCAGGCCGCGCTGCTGCGGGAGTCGGGGCTCGATTCGGTGTTCATCGGCGGGACGACCGGCGAGTGGGCCTCGATGAGTTCCGACGAGCGGAGGGGGCTCGCCGAGGCCTGGGTCGCGGCCGACGGCGGCTCTTTCCGCGTGGCTGTCCACGTCGGCGGCAACTGCCGGGCCGAGGCCGTGGCGTTGGCCTCGCACGCCAGGCAGGTCGGGGCGAAGGCCGTGGCGGCGATCTTCCCCAGCTACTATCGGCCCGAGACGATCCGGGATTTCGTCGAGTTCTGCGTCCCGATCGCCGCCGCCGCAGCCCCCTTGCCGTTCTACTTCTACGACTTCCCGGCGATGACCGGCGTCCGGTTCCCCATGTCGGACTGCCTCCGCGAGGGCAAGCTCCGGATCCCGACGCTCCGGGGCCTGAAGTTCTCCAACAACGACTGGCTGGAGTTCCAGGAGTGCATCCGGCTCGACGGCGGCGCGTTCGACGCCCTGCTCGGGGCCGACGAGTGCTACCTGGCCGGCCTGAGCATGGGCTTCGCGGGGACGATCGGCAACACCTACAACTTCGCGGCCCCGGTCTACCACCGGATCCGCGAGGCCTTCCAGAAGGGGGACTTCGAGGCCGCCCGCCGGGAGCAGGGCCATTCGATCGACCTGGTGAAGGCCCTGGCCGCGTTCGGCTTCCTGGCCGCGTCGAAGGCCGCGATGGCGATGGTCGGCGTCGACTGCGGCCCGGTCCGCCTGCCGGTCCGCGAACTGACCCGCGACCAGAAGCTGGCGCTCTGGGAGCGGCTGTCGCCGCTCGACGTCTTCCCCCGGCCGCTCCGCAAGCCGGAGTGACCGAGGGGGCGGCGGCCGGCGGCCGGCTCAGTCCTCCAGCGGCAGGATCTCGACCTTGCGGAACTCGACCGGGTGCGACTCCGCTTGAAGCGCGATCCAGCCGCCGGCCAGGTCCTTCCGGCCGTCCTTGATGAGCGCGGCGCCGTCCGGGTCATTGGGGTCGAGCTGCGGCTTCTCGTACTCCATGACCAGCTCGCCGTCGACGTAGTTCTTGATCGGCCCGAAGCCGTGGCACTCGACCTCGACGGTCACCCACTCGTCGCCCCGGATCGTCTTCGACTTCGACTCGGTGCAGTGCTGGGTGACCAGCTTGCCGTCCATCGTGTAGACCGTCCCGGGCGAGCAGACGTTGGCCGTGGGCCGCTTGCCGCGCTCGCCGCCTCCCAGGAACTGGATCTCCAGCGAGGCGGGGAACTCCTGGTCCTTCCGCATGGTGGTCGGGTCCTGGCTGTAGAGCATGGCCCCGCTGTTGCGGAAGGCCCAGCCCGGGCCCTTGGGGCACTGCTCGCCGACGAATCGATACTCGACCTTGAGCCGGTATTTCGAGAACGGCGCGTGGTAGAACAGGTGGCCGAACTCGCCGCCGAACGCGTCCCACTTGTCGTAGGAGACCTTGAGGACGCCGTCCTCGACCCGGAACGTGTCCCGATAGTTCTCGCCCAGGGGGCTCCCGGTGAACTTGGGGATCCAGCCGTCGAGGCTCTTGCCGTCGAAAAGGCTGATCCAGCGGCCCGGCTCGGCCGGGGCCGGGGTCTGGCCCGTGGCGGGAGGGGCGGACTGGGCGATGGCGAGGGCCAGGCCGATCGCGAGCGGAAGACGGGAACCGGGCATGGGCGGACGCTCCTGTAGCGGGACGGGGAGGGACTCGGACGGCCCATCTTCGCCCCCCGGGCGGCGGGAATCCAGGGGCGGGGCCGTCGTTACTCGCCGGCACCTTGATGATCGATTGAAAGCCGTTCATACTTGTTGAAAACAAGTTTCAATCGAAGCGGGTTCCTCCCGGACCTTCTCGACCTGCGGAAGCCGGAGGCCGGACGATGAACACTCCCGAGCCGTCGGACGATCGGACCGAATGGGACGCGGACGCCACCCTCTTCGAGGGCCCGTCGCTCGAAGGGCTCCTACCGGATCTGACCCCCGCCGAGCTGGAGGACGTCCGCGAGGCCGTCGCGGGGATCGGGGGGAGGTCGTCCTCAACCTGCCCCACGCGCCTGGAATCGCTGGGGCCCTACCGCGATTTGGAGGAGATCGGCCGGGGCGGGATGGGCGTGGTGTACCGGGCGATCGAGCCGGCGACCGGCGAGCCGGTGGCGGTCAAGATCCCGTCGCCCCACCTGACGGGCATGCCCAACGCGCGTCGGCGGTTCATCCTGGAGGCCGAGGTCGTCGGCCGGCTCAAGCATCCGGGCGTCGTCCCCCACATCAAGTCGGGCGAGGATCGGGGCCGCTGGTACATCGTCAGCGAGTTCTGCGACGGCCCCAACCTGGAAGCCTGGCTCAAGCACCGGAACGTCCCGGTCCCGCCCCGCGAGGCCGCCCGGCTGATCCGCATCCTGGCCGACGCGGTCGAGCACGCCCACGGCCGCAACGTGCTGCACCGCGACATCAAGCCGTCGAACATCCTGCTCCCGGGGGCGAGGCCGACCTCGGACGCGGAGGACCTGTCGCCCCGCCTGACCGACTTCGGGCTGGCCAAGCTGATCGACGCGGGGCTCGAAACGGTGGCGGGCCAGGGCCAGGCCGCCACCAGGACGGGGATGCTCATCGGCTCCCCCCCCTACATGGCTCCCGAGATGGCCTCGGACGGGAGGTCGGAGCTCGACCGCCGGACCGACGTCTACGGCCTGGGCGCGGTGCTGTACGAGCTGCTGACGGGACGGCCGCCGTTCCGCGGCGAGAACTCGACCGAGACCCTCCGCATGGTGCTCCACGACGAGCCCATCCCCGTCCGGGTCCTGCGCCCCGGGGCGCCGAAGCCCCTGGAGACGATCGCCCTGCAATGCCTGGAGAAGGACCCCGCCCGCCGGTACGCGAAGGCCGGCGAACTCCGCGACGACCTGGATCGCTACCTCGCGGGCCGTCGCATCCTCGCGAGGCCGCTCGGCAAGCTCGAGCGGCTGCGACGCTGGTCGCACCGACGCCCCCGGACCGCCCTGGGGCTGACGGCCTCGCTCGCGCTCGCCCTGCTCCTCATCGGCGGGATCGCCGCCTGGAACCTCTCGCTCCGCCGCCTGGTGGAGGAGCTGCGCGAATCGAAGGACAGCCTGGACCTGAACGAGAAGATGCTCCAGCAGACCATCGCGGAGCTGCGACAGGAGCGAGACCGGGCCGACCGGAACACCGACGCCGCCGAGACCCATTACTACGGCTCCCAGATCCAGGTCGCCGCGAAGGCCTTGCAGGAAGGTCACCTCGGCCGCGTCCAGCAGATCCTCCGCGATCTGATCCCGGAGCCGGGCGGGACCGACCGTCGCGGGTTCGCCTGGCGTTATCTCTGGCGGACGGCCAGGCGGGAGGCCCAGGAGCTCCCCGGCCTCGACAACGGCCTGGACGTCGGAGCCCTGAGCCCGGACGAGCGATGGTTGGCCGTCGCCAACCGGAGCCCGGTCCGTTGCTTCGGAATCTACGACCTAACCCGCGAACGCTTCGTCTGGTCCCTTTCGGGCGATCCCGACCTGGGCGTCTTCGCCGTCGCCTTCTCACCCGACGGCAAGCTCGTGGCCTTCGGCTTGAACGGCCGCGACCGGACCGCGGCGCAGGACCGGATCCGGATCGAAGTGCGCGACGTGGGGTCGGGGGAATTCCGCGGCCGGATGTCCATGGAATCGAGTTTCTGCTTCCGAAGCCTCGCCTTCGACGACTCCGGTCGCGTCCTCGCGGCCGCCTGCGCCGACGCATTCCATGGAATCCCCGGCGTGGCGGCGATTGTCCGCTGGACGTGGGGCGAGGGGCTCGATCGGGCTCCGGATTCGGTCACGCCGATCCGATGGCTGGCGGCGAGCCGCGACGGCCTCCGGCATGCCGCCATCGATCCCGAAGGCCGCCTCGCGGTCTACGACGCCCCCTCCGGAGCGTGGATCGCGACCTTGCCGGACGCCCCGACCGGGTCGTTGATGCACGTCGATTTCGGCGACGACGACCGGCGACTGGCCGTCGCCCGCACCGAGCCTCGCGACCTGACGATCTTCGACGTCGCCACGGGTCGGCGCCTGCACACCTACCCCGACCTCCCCGCGCCGGCGGTCAAGGTTTCCTTGCAGCCGGGCGGCGAGGGCGTTCTCGTCATCGGCGAGGACCGGGAGGTGCGACTGCTCGACCACTCGCGAGGCGTCGACGTGGTCATCTACGGGCCGACCGACGCCGTGGGCGTCCGGACGAGTCACCTTCGGTACATCTCGGACGGATCGGCGTTCCTCGCCCATCGGTCCGAATTCACGGCGCCGGACCATTTCGAACTCCGATCGAGCGTCGACGGCCGCCTCCTCGGCGAGTCGCCGGGTCGGATCGCGCAGGCGACCGAAGGGGCCTGGGTCGTGCGCTCTCTCGACAGGCAGTCGCTCATCTACGGCATCGGCCGCCACGTCTGGCGGTGGGACTGGGAGCGGACCCTCGCGCCCGACGACGCGACCATGGTCCAGGCGCATCGCGACGAGGTCTGGGGGGTCGCCTACTCCGCCGACGGCTCGATCCGTGCGACGGTGGCGAACAACGATCGCGACATGGAGTCGATCAAGTTGTGGGACGCGCGGTCCGGGCGTTTCCTTCGGTCCTGGAAGGGGCACGACGCCACCGTGAGCGACCTGGCCTTCTCGCCCGACGGGGCCATGCTCGCGACGACGAGCCTGGCCGTCAAGGATCCGATCAGGCTCTGGGAAGTCCCGAGCGGACGGGAGATCGCCGTCCTCGACCTGCCCGACGACGAGCCGGCCCGCGCCGTGGCCTTCGATCCGAGCGGACGCCGGATCTACGTCGGCGGCGATTGGGGGACGTTGTTCGCCTGGGACGTCTCCCGGAAGCGGGACGCCTGGACGGCCTTCCCGCCCGGGGAGGAGCCGAGGGGCCCCAAGAGCAAGAGGCGCTTCCACGACCTGGCCGTCTCCCCCGACGGCCTCCGCCTCGCGAGCGTCGACGACTCCGGCAGGGTCCGGGTCCGCGACGCCGAGACCGGCGGAATGGTCGCGGAGTACGCTTCCGGGGTCCAGTCGTTCGCGGTCCGCTACAGCCCCGACGGCGGGAGCCTGGCGGTCGCCGATCGCGAAGGGCGCATCCTCATCCTCGAAGCCGAATCGGCGCGGCTGGTCCGGACCATCAACGGCGACGACATCGAGCTGAGGGCCCTGGCCTACAGCCCGGACGGGCGGACCCTGGCCGCCGGCGGCCTCGGGCGCGTCGTCCGGCTCTGGGACCCTAAGACAGGCGACGAGTTGCTCACCCTGACGGGGCACGAGGCCCAGATCAACGCCGTCACCTTCTCGCCCGACGGCGACACGCTGATCTCGGCGGACCATTCCGGGGTCCTCCGGTTCTGGAGGGCCCGGGACGACGCGCCCCGCTGACGCCGCCCTCGCCCGGGCTCGCCGGCTCAGCGGGGCTTGATGGTCAGGTCGTCGAACATCCCCTTGTCGTCGAACGAGCCCAGGCCGATCCGCCCTTTGGAAAAGGTCCTGTCGCGCGCGGTCATGATCGGCTTCTCCAAGTCGTCGAAGTAGACTTCGACCAGGCCGGAGTCCGGTTCGCGGACCAGGCGGACCTCGTGCCAGCCGTCGGTCCAGTCGACGCCCTGGGTGCGGGTCTCGGCGATCGAGACCCGGGGCTCCCCATTGACCAGGAAGACGCTGTGGGCGTGGGGGTCGGCCGCCTTGGCCAGGTGGACGTAGTAGTAGTGGGACGGGTCGACGTGGCCGAAGATCAGGCAGAGGTCGCGGTGGCCGTAGTCCTTGACGGTCGACCGGACCTTGACGCGCAGCTCGAACCCGCCGAATTCCTCGCCGTCGATCAGGGCGATGTTCAGCGGCGAGCGGACCTTGGGCTCGTACTTGCTGGCCCCGAACAGCTCCAGGACCCGGTCGCCGTCCTTCGTCTCGGCGATCCGCCAGGCGGCGGGGTCGGTGAAGCTCCAGCCGGTGGGGGCGTCGCGCTCGAAATCGTCCCGGAAGACCTTCGCGGCGTCGGGGGGCTCGTCGGCCGAAGTCGAGGCCGCCGCCAGGCCGAGGGCCGCCGCGGCGATCGCCGTCCGCATGCCGATTCGTCGGGGTCTCATGATCGGATCTCCTGAGCGGCTGGGGACGGTTGCGGGACGGGGAGGCCTCGAATTTGACCCGAACGGGAAGGCCGATCAAGGCCCCACCGGCCCCGCCCGCGGCCGCTGCACCGTCTTGACATCCCCGCCGGGGGGCTCGGATGATGCACGCTCGGCTCCGGCCCCCCGCACCGCTCGCCCCCAGGAGATCAGGCCCATGTGGATTCGACGGCGGTCGATCGCGGTCCTCACAGGTATCTGCGCCATCATGACCATGACGACGGCTCGCGGCGACGAGGGGATGTGGGTCTTCAACAACCTCCCCCTGGAGACCCTCAAGTCCCGATACGGCTTCACGCCCCCGCCGGGCTGGGCCGAGCACCTGCGGTCGTCGGCCGTTCGGTTCAACAACGGCGGGTCGGGCTCGTTCGTCTCGGCCGACGGCCTGATCATGACGAACCACCACGTCGGCGCCGACACCCTGGCCAAGCTCAGCACCTCGGAGAAGGACTACTACAAGCTCGGCTTCCACGCCAGGACCCACGCCGAGGAGGCCAAGGCCCCCGACATGGAGCTGAACGTCCTCGTCGCCATCGAGGACGTGACCTCGAGGGTGAACGCCGGCGCGACCCCCGACATGGACGTCGCCGCCGCGGCCGCCGCCCGCCGCAAGGCCAGCGCCGAGATCGAGAAGGAGTCGACCGAGAAGACCGGACTCCGCAGCGACGTGGTGACCCTCTACCAGGGAGGGCAATACCACCTCTATACCTATAAGAAGTACACGGACGTCCGCCTCGTCTTCGCGCCCGAGTTCGACATCGCCTTCTTCGGCGGCGACCCGGACAACTTCGAGTACCCCCGCTACTGCCTGGACGTCTGCTTCTTCCGCGCCTACGAGCACGACAAGCCGGCAAAGATCGAGCACCACCTGAAGTGGAGCCCCGACGGCTCGAAGGACGGGGAGTTGATCTTCGTCGCCGGCCATCCCGGCCGCACCGACCGCCTCAACACGGTGGCGAGCGTGGAGTACCTGCGCGACTTCGGCTTCCCCAGCCTGCTCGACTGGCTCCACGCCAAGGAGGCCTTCCTGCTCGCCTACGGCAAGCAGGGCGAGGAGGCCTTCCGCCAGGCCAAGGAGGAGCTGTTCTCCATCCAGAACAGCCGCAAGGCCCGCCTGGGCGGGCTCGGCGGGCTCCAGAGCCTGGCCTTCATGGACCGCAAGCGCGAGGCCGAGCGGGACCTGCGGGCCCGCATCGCGGCCGACGACGCCAAGAAGGCCGCCTACGGCGCGGCCTGGGACAAGATCGCCGAGGCGCAGCAGGTCAACGTCCGCACCGCCAGGCCCTACATGTTCCTGGAGCGGGGCCGGGGGCTCGATTCGGCCCTCTTCTCGATCGCCCGCAACCTGGTCCGGCTCGCCGACGAGAAGGCCAAGCCCAACGCCGACCGGCTCAAGGAGTATCGCGATTCGGCCCTCGAATCGCTGGAGCTGGAGCTGTTCTCCGAGGCCCCCATCTACCCCGCGTTCGAGCAGGCCAAGTTCGCCTTCGGCCTCGACTACTGGAAGAAGGTCGCGCCCGACGACCCGGACCTCGCCCGGGTCCTCGACGGCCGCACGCCCGAGCAGGCCGCGGCCGACCTGGTGGCAAGGTCGAAGCTCGCCGACGTCGCCGTCCGCCGCAAGCTGGCCGAGGGGGGCAAGGCCGCGATCGAGGCCTCGGAAGACCCCATGATCAAGCTGGCGATCGCCGTCGACCCCGCCTCCCGCGCCCTCCGCAAGGAGCGCGAGGACCAGGTCGAGGGGGTCGAGTCGGCCAGCTACGCGCTCGTCGCCAAGGCCCTGTTCGAGGAGAAGGGGGACTCGATCTATCCCGACGCCACCTTCACGCTCCGCCTGGCCTTCGGCGCGGTGAAGGGCTACACGATCGACGGCAAGGCGATCCCGCCGTTCACGAACATCGAAGGGGCCTTCGAGCACGAGGCGGCCCATCACGCGAAGCCGCCGTACGCCCTGCCCAAGTCGTGGCACGAGGCCAAGGCGTCGGGCGCCCTCAAGCTCGACACGCCGCTGAACTTCGTCTCGACCGCCGACATCATCGGCGGCAACTCCGGCAGCCCGGTCGTCAACAAGGACAACGAGGTCGTCGGCCTGATCTTCGACGGCAACATCCAGTCGCTCGTCCTGGACTTCGGCTACGACGACGCCGTCGCCCGCGCCGTCTCGGTCGACTCGCGGGGGATCCTGGAATCCCTCCGATCGGTCTACAAGGCCGAAGAACTCGTCCAGGAGCTGACCGCCCGCTGACGACCGGCCGGGGCCTCGAGTCGAAATCCGGCCCGGGCCCCGGCGCGATCGGCCCCGATCCCGCCACCTGGACGTGGTGATCCATCCCGTCCCTGCGGCCCTCGGAGCCTCGCCGATGCCGGTCCGTCCCTCGCCGTCCCGCCTCCTTCCCGCCCTCCTGGCCCCGGCACTCCTGCTCGCCGCGACCCTCGCGAGGGCCGACGACCCGGCCGCCCCCCTCCCCCGCAAGCCGATGCTGGGCGCCGCGATGGGGCCGGTCACTCCCGAGCTGCAAGCGAGCCGGAAGCTCGACGCGGCCGAGGGGGCGGCGATCGTCCAGGTCATCGCCGACTCGTCGGTCGAGGCCGCCGGGCTGAAGCCGGGCGATGTCATCACCGCCGTCGACGGCGAACCGGTCAAGGGACCGCTCGACGTGGTCGGCCGGATGAAGACGGCCAAGGCCGGCGATCGGCTCGCCGTCCGCTACGTCCGCGACGGAGGGCCGGCCGACGCCGAGGTGGTGCTCAAGGAGAAGCCGCGACGCCAGGGGGATGGTTATGAGGTCCTCTACGACTCGGCGACGAGCCTGGGTCACCGCCTGCGGACGATCGTCACGAGGCCGGCGGCCCAAGGCAAGCGGCCCGCGCTCCTGATGATCCAGGGGCTCGGGAACTTCTCGATCGACGCGCCTGGCGGACAGCCGATGGGCTACGACCGGATCGTCGCCGAGCTGACGAAGGCCGGCTACGTCGTGATGCAGGTCGACAAGCCGGGCTGCGGCGACAGCGAGGGGGGCCCCTGGCCCGAGATCGACTTCCGCACCGAACTCGACGGCTACCGCCAGGCGCTCAAGGCCCTCAAGTCCTATCCGTTCGTCGACCCGGACCGGGTCTTCCTGTTCGGCCACAGCATGGGGGGGGTGATGGCCCCCGTGCTCGCCGCCGAGGAGCCAGTGCGGGGGCTGGCCGTATACGGCACGGTCTTCCGCACCTGGTTCGAGTATCAACTGGAGAACATCCGCCGCCAGAGCCGCCTCGCCGGGGCCGACTTCGCGACGATCGAGCGGCAGGTCCGCGACGAGAACCGCTTCCTCGCCGGGCTCTACCTGGAGAAGAAGTCGCCGGCCGACGTGCTGGCGGAGCACCCGGAGCTTCGGGGCCACGCCGAGGAGATGGGGTACGACGGGACCCACCTGTTCGGCGGCCACTACACGTTCTTCCAGCAACTCGCCGAACTGAACATGCCCGAGGCCTGGGCCGCCGCCGCCGCCCAGGCCCACGCGCTGGCGATCTGGGGGAAGGGGGACTACGTCGCCCCCGAGGTCGACCACCGGATGATCGCCGAGGCCGTCGACGCCGTGCATCCCGGCGGGGGGACGTTCGTGGCGCTGGACTGCGACCACGGATTCTCGAAGGCGACGAGCTTCGCCGACAGCTTCGGCCGGAAGTCCGAGGGGGAGTTCAACCCGGCGATCATCGAAACGCTGAAAGGCTGGATGGACCGACTGGCTCAGGACGGCGCGGGGTCCTGAGGCAAGGGGCGCCAGCGCTCGGCCCGCTTGACCAGCAGGCGGGCCACGAACGCCTCGTAGTCCTCGGCCGACCGCCGTTTCCGGGGGTCCCATCGGCGGCCCTTCTCGCCGTTGCATCGGCCGTGCACCGCGGCGAGGTTCGCCAGGTCGTCGCCGCCCCCCCGGGTCCGGGCGCGGATGTGCTCGATCGTGGCGCCCTCGCCGGTCCGGGCGTCGAAGGCGATCGGGCCGTTGCAGATCAGGCACTTGCCGACCCAGTCGCCCCCCCGACGTTCGAAGGTGACGTCGGTGAGGGCGGCCAGGCCGAGCTTCTGGGCGGTCGTCATGCCGGGGGCTCCCGCTTCGCGTCAATACACCCGCTCGCCCCCCGCCGGCGCGACCGAACCGTCGCCGACCTTGCCGAGGGCCTCGCGCACCATCAGCAATTCGCCCACGTTCTCCAGCGTGAGCAGGCCGACGACCCGCCCCTGGCGCGTCACCCGCAGGCAGGGGACGCCCTGCTCGCGGAGCAGGCCGACGGCGGCGACGAGCGGGCCGTCGGCCTCGACCGGCGCCGCGGCGGCCGCGGCGAACTCGCGGACCGGCGCCTCGGGCCCGCGCGAGGCCAGCCCGGACATCAGGCTGGCGCGGGTGAGCACCAGGTCGCCACCCTCGCCGTCCTCGACCGGGAAATCCTGCTGGGCCCCGGCGAGCAGCAGGTCGGCGGCGTGGCCCAGCGTGTCGTCCGCACGCAGGGTCAGGAAGTTCGTGAGCATCGCCTCGCCGACCGGGACGTCCTTCAGCGCCGCCCGCTCGGCGACCTGCACGGCCTCGGCCTCGGCCCCGATCCAGACGAAAAGTGCGATGAACAGGAGCATCGGGGCGCCGCTGCTGAGGCCGAACAGCCCGAAGGCGATCGCCATGAGCTGGCCGATCGACGCCGCCATCCGGGTCGCGCGGGCGTAGGGGAGCTTCATCGCCAGCAGGGCCCGGAGGACCCGTCCGCCGTCCATCGGGAACGCCGGCAGCATGTTGAACGCGGCCAGGAACACGTTGACCAGCAGGATCTTGGACCAGAACCCGGCGTGCAGGATCTGGCCGGTGTCCGCCGCCGTCGAGGGGAGCCGTACGCCGAAGACGCCGGCCAGCACCGCGACGATGACCACGTTGACCGCCGGCCCGGCCAGGGCCACCAGCAGCTCCTGCCCCGGCTTGTCCGGGATCCGCTGCAGGCGGGCCACGCCGCCGATCGGCAGCAGGGTGATGTCGGTCGTCGGAACGCCGAACCGACGCGCGGTCAGGGCGTGGCCCAGCTCGTGCAGGACGACGCAGGCGAACAGGGCCAGGACGAATCCCCCCTGCTCCAGCCCCCGCGCCAGGCTCTGGTTCGCCATCGCCCCGGCCGCCACCAGCCAGGCGATCAGGATCACGAACGTCCAGTGGACGTAGATCGGGATCCCCGCCACTCGCCCCAACTTCCAGGACCAAGACATCCCGGACCCTCCCGTCGTCCCCGTTTCGCTCCCCGTCGGCCGGCCCCCCATTCTATACGGCCCGGCCGCCCGGCCAACCGGCCGCGAGGCATTTCCGCGACGGCGATTTGACATGCTCGGGCGGCGACCTAGGTTACCCGTAAGGCGAGCCCCCGCCCCAGGGGGCCGCCGAGGGAAGTCGGATCACCTTGGCCATGGCAGAGACGCCGCGGGCGGCCATCGGCCCCCGGCCCGTCGCCGCGCCCCCAATCGGCGCGATGCCGTCCAGAGGGAATCGAGGCGGTCATGGACCTGAAGGTCAGCACGCAGATCTGCCCCTCGCCGGTCGTGGAAGAGGCGGAGGAGACCCAGGTCACCCCCGCGTCCCCCATGTACCTGATCCTGGTCCACGGCGGCACCACCGGGACCATGTTCCGCGTCGGCCGGCAGACCAGCCTCGGCCGCGCGGTCGACAACACCTACCAGTTCCACGACGCCACCGTCTCACGTCGGCACGCCGCCCTGACGGTGGACGAGGACGGGGCGGCCTGGCTGACCGACCTGGGGAGCAGCAACGGCACCCTGCTGGACGGCAAGCGGATCCCCCCCCACAAGCCGGCCCGCCTGGAGGACGGCTCGCGGGTCCAGCTCGGGGGCTCCATCATCCTGAAGTACGTCAGCCTCGACCCCTGCGACGAGCGGTTCCAGCGCGAGATGTTCGAGCGGACGGTGCGGGACAACCTGACTGGCCTCTACAACCGCGGCTACTTCATGGAGCAGATCGGCCCGCTCTGCGAGCGGAACAAGCTCCGGAAGCTGGGGACGGCCGTCCTCATGGTGGACGTCGACCACTTCAAGCGGATCAACGACACCTACGGCCACGACGTGGGGGACGCCGCGCTCCGCGAGGTCGCCAAGACCCTGCGCGAATCCACCCGATCCGAGGACCTCGTGGCGCGTTACGGCGGGGAGGAATTCATCATCGCCCTGCCCGTCGCCTCGATCGAACAGGCCCTGGACCGAGCCGAGCAGATCCGCTCGCTGCTGGCGAGCCGCCCGATCCGGGCGGCCCGCAAGGAGTTCCGCATCACGGCGAGCCTGGGCCTGTCGTGCACCACGATCGGACGCCGGCGCACCATCAACGCCCTGATCGCGACCGCCGACATCGCCCTGTACGAGGCCAAGCGCACCGGCCGCGACCGGGTCGTCGACGCCGCCCGGGTCCTCGCCGACGGCGAACGCCGGACCGAATCCTGCGACGCGCTCGCCGTCTGAGGACCGGACGCCGAGGCCCCTCGCGTCGCGGGGCGTCGTGGGCTATCATCGGGCGTGCGCCCCGGCCGGGGCGGTCGCCCCAGTCCCCGCGTTCCCGGAAGGTGACGGTATCGTGTCCACGACGCCCGACGTCTCGTCCCCGCGCCCGTTCGAACCCCTCGCCCTGGGTGTGTGCAGCTGGAGCCTCCAGGTCAAGAGCGTCCCGGAGCTGAAGGGGTTCCTGGACCGCCTGGGAGTGGACGTCGTCCAGATCGCCTGCGGCGACCCTCACCACGCCAGCTGGGACGAGGGGGATGACCTCCCGTCCGCCGCCCGCGCCGCCGGCTTCCGCATGACCGGCGCGATGCTGGGCTTCCCGGGCGAGGACTACACCACGCCCCAGACCATCCAGAAGACTGGCGGCTTCGGCGACCCCGCCACCCGGCCCGAGCGCCTGGAGCGGCTGCAATGGGCGCTCGACCGGACGGTCGCCCTGGGCCTGTCGGACCTGATGCTCCACGCCGGATTCCTGCCCGAGGTCGACGACCCCGGCCGCTCCGACCTGCTCGACGTCCTCGGCCGGGCCGGCGACCTGGCCGCGGCCAAGGGGGTCACGCTCGCCTTCGAGACCGGCCAGGAGACCGCCGCGCTGCTGCGACGCACGCTCGACGACCTGAAGTCGCCGAACCTCAAGGTCAACTTCGACCCGGCCAACATGCTGCTCTACGACATGGGGGATCCGATCGAGGCCGTGAAGATCCTCGGCCCCGACATCCGCTCGGTCCACCTGAAGGACGCGCGCCGGCCCAAGGTGAAGGGCGCGTGGGGCGAGGAGGTCCCGCTCGGCGAGGGAGAGGTCGACATCCGGGCCTTCGTCAAGGCCCTCAAGGGTGCCGGCTACCAGGGGCCGCTGGTCGTGGAGCGCGAGGTGGGCGACCAGGAGGGGAGGCTTCGCGACGTGGCCCACGGCCTCGCCTTCCTCCGCGAGTGCCTGGCCGACTGACCGATCAAGCCGATGTCGTCGCGAGGCCCGGGCCGGCCGCGGGGGCCGACGCCGGGCGCGTCGCGTCGCACGTTCAGCCGACGACGGACTCGACGACCTGGGCCAGCTCGCGGCCGGCCTCGGTGAGGGCGTAGTAGTTGTGCTTCCCCGAACGTCGGGGCTCGATCAGGCGACCGTGCCGCAGCAGGGCCAGGTGGTGGCTGACCGCCGGCTGGCTCTGGCTGCCGAGGTCGGCGCACAGCTCGGTCACGTTCCGCTCCTTCTCGCTGAGGAGGAGCAGCACCTGGAGCCGGGTCGGGTCGGACACCTGCTTGAGCAGCTCGGCGACGCGTCGGATCTCGGCGAGGTGGCGGGCCGACGCGGCGGCGGCGGTCTTCGACGACCGGCTCGACGCGGACGCGCGTGTAGAGGTTGCAGCCATCGCAATACTCTCCTGGCTGGGCGGGGTGGGACGGTGGGGCGGGATCGTCGGGCCCTCGCACGACCGAGGACTGGGCGTACCCTGTAAGTTATGATAGGATAGACACATTCTTGTGTTGCGTCAAGCCCGCGCCCGCGCGGCCCGGCGCTCGGCTTGCCGCCGCCGGGCGATTCCCTTAGAGTGACGTTGAGGCCCGAGGGTGCCGCGACCGGCGGCGCCATCTTCGAGGCGGGGCCTTCCCCCCCGTCGCGCCCCACCCCCGCGAGAGACAGACCGATGTCCGGGCATTCGACGTTGACGACCGAGACCCCCCGACGCGCCGCCGAGGCCGCCTTCCAGCAGTGCCTCAACCCGTCCTGCGCGGCGACGTTCGCCATCGACGAGGCCCACTTCGGCTGCCCCCGGTGCGGCGACCTGATCGACGTCGTCTACGAGTGGGACCGGCTGGAGACGCCCCGCAGCCTGAAGGCCTTCGAGGCCAAGTGGTCCCGGCCCCTCGACCCGCTCTGCTTCTCGGGCGTCTGGCGGTTCCGCGAGCTGCTGCCGTTCGCCCCGGCCGACCGGATCGTCACCGTCGGCGAGGGCCGGACCCTCCTGCAGAAGGCCGAGAAGGTGGGCCGCTACGTCGGCATCGACCCCGGCGGCCTGATGCTCCAGTACGAGGGCCTCAACCCCTCGGGGAGCTTCAAGGACAACGGCATGACCGCGGCGTTCACCCACGCCCGGATGATCGGCGCCCGCCGCGTCGCCTGCGCCAGCACCGGCAACACCTCCGCCGCGCTGTCCGTCTACTGCTCGGCCACGGACTTCGGCTTCCAGGCGATCATCTTCGTCGGCTCGGGAAAGATCGCCTACGGCAAGCTCTCGCAGGCCCTCGACCATGGGGCCCTCACGGTCCAGATCGAGGGGGACTTCGACGACGCCATGCGCCGGGTCCGCGAGGTCGCCGACCGCCTGGGCATCTACCTCATGAACTCGGTCAACCCCTTCCGGCTGGAGGGGCAGAAGACGATCATGTACCGCGTGCTGGAGGCGATGGGCTGGGAGGTCCCCGACTGGATCGTCGTCCCCGGCGGCAACCTCGGCAACTCCAGCGCGTTCGGCAAGGCGTTCATCGAGCTGGTCCACCTGGGCCTGATCCCCCGCGCCCCCCGGCTGGCGGTGATCAACGCGAACGGCGCCCGCACCCTGCACGAGCTGTACGGCTCCCGCGAAGTCCGCTGGCGGGACGGCCTGGCGGACTCGACCAAGGTCGACTCCTACTACGGCGAGCTGGACGCCTCCGGAGTCAAGGCGTCGACGATCGCGTCGGCCATCGAGATCAACCGCCCGGTCAACTTCAAGAAGTGCCTCCGCGCCCTGGACTTCTGCGACGGCGTCGTCCGCGAGGTCTCGGACCAGGAGATCATGGACGCCAAGGCGCAGGTGGGCGCCGGCGGCCTGGGCTGCGAGCCCGCCAGCGCGGCCAGCGTCGCCGGGGCCCGACGCCTCCGCGAGGAGGGCCTCATCGCCCCGTCCGATCGCGTCGTCTGCATCCTCACCGGGCACCAGCTCAAGGATCCGACCGCGACCGTCGCCTACCACGGCGCCGACCGCGCGAACTTCGAGAAGGTCCTGGGGAGCCGGGGCGTGACCCGCGCCGAGTTCGCCAACCATCCCGTCGTCGTCCCCAACGACCTGGACGCCATCGTCCGCGCCATCGCCCTGCACGGCGACGCCGCCTCCTGACCGCACCGGCCGCGAACGGCCCCGGGCGTCCCATCGAGCGAGTCCCGACCCAGCGAAAGGAAGACCGGCCGTGAGCACGGCGCGAACCCGGATCGGATTGCACGGAGCGACGGGGAGGATGGGCCTGCGCCTGGTCCAGCTCGTCGCCCAGGACCCCCGCGTCGAGCTGGTCGCGGCCGTCGACCGCGAGGGGAACCCGAAGCTCGGCGAGGACGCCGGCATCGCGGCCGGGATCGGCCCGCTGGGCGTCCCCGTCCAGACCCTCGGCGAACTCGGCCCGGACTCCCGCCCCGACGTCTTCATCGACTTCTCGCACCCCTCGGGGACGCCCGAGATCGCCGCCTTCTGCCGCCGCGACCGGATCGCCCTCGTCGTCGGCACGACCGGCCTGGAGCCCGAGCATCACCGGGCTTTGGAGGCCGCCTCGACCGCGATCCCCGTGCTGGCCGCCCCGAACATGAGCCGCGCGGTGAACCTCCTGATGAAGCTCGTGGCCGAAGCCGCCGCCGCCCTGGGGACCGAGGCCGACGTCGAGATCGTCGAGCGGCACCACCGCCTGAAGAAGGACGCGCCCAGCGGCACCGCCCTGCGCCTGGCCGAGATCGTCATGGCCTCGTCCGGCGCCGGGCCGATGGTCCACGGCCGCGAAGGGCAGGTCGGCGAGCGGCCCCGGGGCGAGATCGGCATGCACGCCGTCCGCGCCGGCGACTGCCCCGGCGACCACACCGTCCTGTTCGCCGTGGGGGGGGACAGCCTGGAACTCACCCACCGCGCACTGAACCGCGACGGGTTCGTCCGGGGGGCGATCGACGCGGCCGTGTTCCTGGCCGGCAAGCCCCCGGGCTCCTACGCGATGGCCGACGTGCTCGATTCGCCCCGTTGAAGGAGCCCCGCCCCGAGGGGCGGGGGTCGACATGGCCCGTTGCGATCAAGGTTACCTGTGCGCGGCCTGCGGCGCCGAGGTCGAGGGGCTCCTCGAGTCCGAGCTGTACCTCCGGTACGTCCTCGGCGAGGTCGACCCCGAACTCCTCCACAAGCTCCCGGAGCGGCACCTCCGCTGCAACCCGGCCCTGGCGCAGTTCATCGTCGACGAGTCGTTCGCCGCAGCCGTCGACGACGGGCCGTTCGCCAAGTCGGCGCTCGACCCGGCTTTCGTCGCCGCCGAGGAGGCCCGCGTCAGCGCCGGCTTCCGCCGCCTCCGCGAGCTGGCGGCCGCCGATCGCGAGGGGACGATCCTCGAGTATCCCCTCGCGTCCCCTCGCGGGGGCGCGCGGCGCCCCGGGAGCGATCCCGATTCATGACGAAGGCCCGCGACCGAGCGGGGAGCCCCCGCCCATGATCGAGGGCCCCCGAGCGACCGAACCCGACGCCCCCGCCCGGCGCGTCCTGTTCCTGGACGACGACCCCCGGCGCGTCGAGGCCTTCCTCGGACGCTGCCCCGAGGCGGTCTGGGTCGAGACGGCCGACGCCTGCATCGCCCGCCTGGAGGAGCCCTGGGACGAGGTCCACCTGGACCACGACCTCGGCGGCGAGCATTTCGTCGACGTCAACCGGGACGACTGCGGCATGGCCGTCGTCCGATGGCTCTGCGCCCGGCCCCGGGAGCCGCTTCGGGACGCGCGTTTCTTCATCCACAGTCACAACTTCGCCGCGGCCTCGCTGATGGTCGAGTGCCTCCTCCAGAACGGCTACGCGGCCGAGTTCCGCCCCTTCGGCTTCGACCTGGTCGACTTCCTGTCGTTCGAGCCCCCCCCGCCCCCCTCCCGGCGGACTAAGCTTTGGCGACGGCTCGTCGACTTCGCGCGCCGGCTGTCCGGCGAGCGACCGACTCCCCGCGCTCACTCGGCTGACGAGCCGCCGGGCGAGTCGTTATGATGGGCGTCTTCGGGCCCGGGGATCGAAATCCCCGGCCGCCCCGCCTCGGCAACGTCATCGGAGAACAACTTTGAGAACGGTCATCACCGGAGGAGCGGGCTTCGTCGGGTCCCACCTGTGCGAGCGATTCCTCGCCGAGGGCGACGAGGTCGTCTGCGTCGACAACCTGCTCACCGGGACGCTCCGCAACATCGAGCACCTGGACGCGAACCCCAAGTTCCGGTTCATCGAGCACAACGTCTCCGAGCCGCTGGAGATCGACGGCGCCGTCGACAACGTCCTCCACTTCGCCAGCCCCGCCAGCCCCGCCGACTACCTGGCCCATCCCATCGCGACCCTGAAGGTCGGCTCCCTCGGCACCCACAACGCCCTGGGCCTGGCCAAGGCCAAGGACGCCCGCTTCCTCCTCGCCAGCACGTCCGAGGTTTACGGCGACCCCGACGTCCACCCCCAGGTCGAGGAATACTGGGGCCACGTCAACCCGATCGGCCCGCGCGGCTGCTACGACGAGGCCAAGCGGTTCGCCGAGGCCATCACCATGGCCTACCACCGCTTCCACGGCGTGAAGACCCACATCGTCCGGATCTTCAACACCTACGGCCCGCGCATGCGGCTGAACGACGGCCGCGTGCTCCCCAACTTCATGAAGCAGGCCCTCCGCGGCGAGCCGATCACCATGTACGGCAAGGGGGACCAGACCCGGAGCTTCTGCTTCGTCACCGACCTGGTCGACGGCATCTACCGCCTGCTCCACTCCGAGTACGCCCTGCCGGTCAACATCGGCAACCCGTCGGAGATCACCGTTCACCAGCTCGCCGAGGAGATCATCGCCCTCGTCGACGGCACCAAGAGCCGGATCATCTACGAGGACCTCCCCGAAGACGACCCCAAGCGCCGCCGCCCCGACATCACCAAGGCCCAGAAGCTCCTGGGCTGGAACCCGACCATCGACCGGGCCGAGGGCCTGAAGACCACCCTCGCCTACTTCCGCTCCGTGGTCTGACCCGCCCGGGCCGAGGACGGCCGCTCACGCCCCGAGGACTTCCATCGCGGCGTTGCGGCCGTTGATCGCGATCACGCTCCCCCCGGGGTGCGTGCAGGCCCCGCAGAGGAAGACGCCCGGCATCGGCGTCCGGGGCGCGAGCCGGTTCTCCCACATGTGGGCCGGCAGGCACTCGCCCTGGAAGATGTGCCCCCCCGTCAGCCCCACCCGCGCCTCGACGTCCGGCGGCCCCAGGGCCTGGACGTCGAGGATCGCGCCGGGGAGGTCGTCGCAGAACCGGCCGATCGAACTCAGGGCCAGCTCCACGACCTCGGCCCGGCGCGAGTCCCAGTCTCCCGTCGCGAAGGCGTAGGGGACGTACTGGGCGAAGACGCTCATCGTGTGGGCCCCCTCGGGGGCGACGCTCGGGTCGTGCGCGGTGTGGAAATACAGCTCGGTCCAGAGCCGGGCGGGCAGCTCCCCGCGACGCGACGCCCGGTAGCCCTCGTCCCACTCGGCCTTCGAGAGCGGCGTGTTGACCTGGCCCAGGTGGTGCTCCCGGTTCTCGCCGGGCCGCGCCTTGAAGCTCGGCAGATGCCTGAGCGCCACGTTCATCTTGAGGGTGCAGCCGAGCTGCGGGACGGTCTCGACCCGCCCTCGCCAGGACGAGTCGGCGTGCTCGCCCAGCATCCGCAGGGTGGCGCGCGGGTCGGCGTTGGAGACCACGACGTCGGCCGCGATCCGCTCGCCGCCGGCCAGCTCCACCCCCTCGCCCGGCAGGATGCGGGCGACCGGCGCCCCCGTGACCACGACCGCGCCGAGGTCGCGCGCGGCGTCGCAGAGGAGGAACGAGACCATCCCCATCCCCCCCTCGACGTAGCCCCACTGGCCCGGCACGCCGCCGAGCCGGCCCGACTGGTGGTGGAAGTGGATCGAGGCCGTCCCCGGGTCGTGCGGGCTGGCGTTCGTGCCGATGACCCCCTGCCCCAGGTAGGCCGACTGGATCCGCTCGTCCTGGAAGTAGTGCTCGACGCACTCGACCATCGACCAGTCGAACAGGAGGCGACGGGCCTCGTGGTCCCCCCCGAGCCGCTCGTCGATCTGCTCGATCGTCGGGGCCTTGCCGATCCAGAGGTCGCCGTCCCCCTCGGGCCGGAGCGCGTCGCGGAGCCGGGCCTTCACCGAGCCGAAATCCCGCCAGCCCTCCACGTCGACCGGCGAGATCCGGCGGATCTCGTCCTCGCAACGGGCCTCGTCGTCCCAGAACTGGATGCTGGAACCGTCCTCGAACGGGACGAAAAGCCCGGCCGTCGCCGGGGTCCAGCGGAACCCGTAGGCGGGGAGCCGAAGCTCCTCGATCACCTTCGGGTGGAGGAGTCCGACCAGGTACGCGCAAGGGGAGAGCTTGTAGCCCGGCCAGACCTCCTCGATCGTGCAGGCCCCGCCGACCCGATCGCGCGATTCCAGCACCAGGACCGACTTGCCCGCCCTCGCCAGGTAGGCCGCCGCCGTCAGGCCGTTGTGCCCCGCGCCCACCACGACGACATCCCAGCGCCGGCCGGCGACCTCCCGGATCGTGGCCTCAAGGTCCATCTTTCCAAGGGTTTCCAGCGTCGGCCTGCGGCCCCCGGGGGTCGTCGCCATGGCTGCTCCTTCTCCTCGGGTCGGGTTTCGGTGGGACCGCCCCGGGCCGACCGCGAGCTGCGATCGACGGGACCGGCGCTCCAGGATAACGTGGCCGGGCCTGGCAAGGTATCGGTCCGGCCGTCGCAATCGGCCGGGTCGATCCGTCGAAATGCGCCGCCGCCCCGCGGATCCTGGTGTAAACTTGGACGCACCGCGGGCCGTCGGACTGCCTGCCTCGCCCCGCCCTCGCCGAGGGTCGCGGGTCCTTTGCTGGAATCCCGACGAGGGGACGACATCGATATGCCTTCGACCTCGACCGTCATCACGCGGCTCTCGGACCTGGTGGACGGCCAGGAGGCCGTCTGCTTCGCGGCCCTGGTGCGGAAGACGCGCGGGACGACCAAGGCGAACCAGCCGTTCATCAAGTGTCTCTTCCGCGACAAGGACGTGTCGTGCGAGGCCCCGCTCTGGCACGACCACCGCTACTTCCCCGAGGCCGGCTCCTGGGTCGAGGGGATCGCCTACCGGATCCAGGTCCGCGCCAGCTTCAACATCCGCTTCGGCATGCAGATCGAGCTGCTGGGCATCCAGCCCGCCACCGAGGCCGACGCCGTCGACGGCTTCGACTTCGACGAGCTGTACGAGACCAGCAAGTACTCCGCCGCGTCGATGACCGAGTCGATCCGCCAGCGCATCGACCGATACATCACGCAGCCCCATTTGAAGCAGCTCGTGCTCCGCATCCTCGACGAGAACCTCGAGCTGTTCAGCCGAATGCAGGCCGCCGCCGCCATGCACCACAACTACACGCGCGGCCTGCTGGAGCACGTCTGGAGCATGAGCCGGGTCGGCTCGCTCCTCGTCGACCACTACGCCGACTATTACGACGGCCTCAACCCGCCGCTCGACAAGGGCGTGGTGATGGCCGCGATCATCCTCCACGACATCGGCAAGCTCCGCGAGCTGTCGTACAACCCGGTCGAGGCCCGCTACACCAAGGAAGGCTCGCTGCTCGGCCACATCATCATGGGCCGCGACCTCGTCCGCGACACCGCCCGGACCATCGAGGGCTTCCCCGAGGAGACCCTGCTCTGCCTGGAGCACGCCATCCTCTCGCACCACGGCAAGCGCGAGTTCGGGGCGCCGGTCCTGCCGATGACCCTGGAGGCGCTGCTGGTCTCGTTCATCGACGACCTCGACGCCAAGATGAACGCCGCGGCCCGCCACCTGATGCAGTCCAGGACCGAGGACGCGTTCACCGACAAGCTCTTCGCGCTGGAGAATCGGAAGATCTACAAGGGGATCCCCGTCGAGGCCGGCGACCCGGCCGAAGACGCCCCCTTCTGATCCCCAAACGCCCGAAGGTCCCCCGAACGCCCGCGCCGGCGTCCTCGCGCCGGGCCGCGGGCGGCTTCGCGCGCCTGGCCGTCGCGAGGCCCGACGGATACAATGCGAGTCGTCGTCGCGCGTCGCCCCGTTTCGGGCGGCGCCCCCCCTGCACGCGAACTCAACAGACAAAGGAATCTTCATGGACCGGATCTTGCGACTCGGGGCTCCGGCCCTGGCCCTCGCCCTCCTCGTCGGCTGCGGAACCTCGGAAGACGCCATGCCGGTGGACTCCAGCAAGGAAGCGCCGGGCATGCCGCCGGTCGCCGCCCCGGCCAAGGACGACGCCCCGGCCCCGGCCCCTTCCCGCGCGGAGCCCGTCGCCCCCATCCCGTCGGCCACCGAGGCGGCTCCGGACCCCGTGGCCGAGCCCAAGAAGGACGGCGAGCCGGGCCTGGAAGGCCCCTCGGCCTCCGAGGTCAAGTTGAGCGACGAGGAGATCGCCGCGATCAAGAAGCTTCCCGCCGACGAGCAGGACGCCGCCCTCAAGCAGGCCATCTGCCCGGTCAGCGACGAGCACCTCGGCGCGATGGACGTCCCGCTCAAGGTCACCGCCGAAGGCCGGACCTTCTACCTCTGCTGCGAAGGCTGCAAGAAGGCCGTCGAGGAAGACCCGAAGGCCGTGCTCGCCAAGCTCGACAAGAAGTGAGCCGCGCGTCCGGGGCCCCTCTTCGAGGGGCTCCGACGCTCGCGAGGACGACGGGATGAAAATTTGGCTGGTCGGCCGCTGGGACGACGTCCGCACGAGTTTCTGGTTCGTGCCGACGCTCATGGTCGCCGGGGCGGTGCTCCTCTCGCTGGCCACGATCCACCTGGACAAGGCCACCCCCTCGCGAAACGGCCTTGCGACCCTGGGCTGGACCTTCACGCGAGGCCCGGAAGGCTCTCGGGCCGTGCTCTCGACGGTCGCCGGCTCGATGATGACCATCGCCAGCGTCACCTTCTCGATCACCGTCGTGGCGCTGCAGCTCGCCTCCTCCCAGTTCGGCCCGAGGCTGCTGCGGAACTTCATGCGCGACCGCGGCAACCAGGTCGCCATCGGCACGTTCATCGCCACCTTCACCTACTGCCTGCTGGTCCTGCGGACCGTGAACGGCACCGAGGACGAACGCTTCGTCCCCCACATCTCCGTCACGGTGGGCCTCCTCCTGGCCCTCGCCAGCCTCGGCGTTCTCATCTACTTCATCCACCACGCGGCCGAATCGATCCAGGCCGAGAACGTGATCGCCGCGGTGGGCCGGGAACTCGACCGGGACATCGACCGGCTCTATCCCAAGGGACTCGGGCGGGGTCCCGGCGGGGATTCGGTGACTCCCGACGATCCGAACCTGCCCGACGGGTTCGAGGCCGACTCGCGCGCGATCGCCGTCGAGGACGGCGGCCACCTGCGGGCGATCGACGCCGACCGGCTGATGGCGCTGGCCTCGGAGCGCGACCTCGTCCTCGCCGTCGAGCGGAGGCCGGGGAAGTTCCTCTTCCCGGGCGACGCGCTGGCGCGGGCCTGGCCCGGCGACCGGGTCGACGACGAGCTCGCCGGGGCGATCCGGGGGGCCTTCTTCATCGGCCCGCGAAGGACGCAGGGCCAGGACGTCGAGTTCGTCGTGGATCAGCTCGTCGAGATCGCCCTCCGCGCCCTCGACCCGGGAAACGACCCGTTCACGGCGATCGGCTGCCTCGACCGGCTGGGGGCGGCGCTCTGCAAGCTGGCCGGCCGGACGTTCCCCTCGCGGTTCCGGCACGACGAGGCGGGGAGGCTCCGCGTGGTCACCGACGCGTCGACGCCCTCGGGGATCGTCGACGCCGCCTTCAACCAGATCCGGCAAGCCTCCCGGAGCGACGCGGCCGTGACGCTGAGGCTGCTCGAGGTCCTCGCAGAGGTCGGCCGGCGGGCGCGCGATCCCGGATTCCGCGAGGCGCTGCGGCGGCACGCCGACGCCGTCGACCGGGGGGCGACCGAGGCCCTCGCCGACCCGCTCGACCGCGAGGAGGCGAAACTCCGACATCGAAATGCGATCGCGATCCTCGGGGCGGGGCCGGGATCGGGCCCCGCGACCGCCGGGACGCCGACCTGACTCGCCCCCTCCCACCCCCCGCCGTCGGCCCCATCGTCACGCCCCGCCCGCGCGGCCCGCGCGACGACGATCAAGGTCTGGCGAACGCCGGAGCCCGCCGGTATAATCGCCGCCTGCGAGAATGGGATCTCGAAACCGCCCTGTTCGTACGAAAACGAAAAGGGCGGGGATCAAACGCAATCCCAGGATCGGCGACTCTCCCGCGCTGAGACGAAGCGACGACGCGTCCGACCGCGAGCGCGATGAAAAGGAACCGTCCGGCCCGCTTCCGGACCGCTCCCGCGCCGCGGACGGCCGCCAGGCGTCTCGTCGGCCTTGCTTCGCCCTGAGGGCTCTCCGCTGGACGTCGAAGCCGCCGCCCGGCGTGCCTCCACCGTTTCGGCACTTCCTCGACGAAGTCCAAGGCTCTCCGGATCGATCGGCGTTCCCAGACTCCGCGCCCCGTATTCGAAACCCCGCGACGACGACGCGCGTTCGGCCCCGGCGGGATTCCGCCGAGGCGTCCGCCCCGTCCTCGCGTTCGAGGTCGGCCGGCGCGCCCCGGACCCACCAATCGTCTCGATTGATCGATGGAGCCTTTCGATGTCACACGACAGCGCACGTGAAGCCGCGGTAGAGGCCATTACGTCCTGGACCAACCTGGGCCGAAGGGCGCCCAAGTCGGCCACGCCGGTCACCCAACTCTTCGGCATGAACGTCTTCTCGGACGACGTGATGCGGGCCCGGCTCCCGGAGAACGTCTACCGGATGCTGCGGAACACGGTGAAGAAGGGGGCTCCCCTCGATCCCTCGGTCGCCGACGTCGTCGCGACGGCGATGAAGGAATGGGCGATGGAACGGGGCGCCACCCACTACACCCACTGGTTCCAGCCGATGACCGGCCTGACGGCCGAGAAGCACGACTCGTTCCTGGCCCCGACCGAGAACGGCGCCGCCATCGCCGAGTTCAGCGGCAAGGAGCTGGTCCGCGGCGAGCCCGACGCGTCGAGCTTCCCCTCCGGCGGCATCCGCTCCACCTTCGAGGCCCGCGGCTACACCGCCTGGGACCCCACCAGCCCGGCCTTCATCCTCGACAACCCCAACGGCACCACGCTCTGCATCCCGACCGCCTTCTGCTCGTGGACCGGCGAGGCGCTCGACAAGAAGACCCCCCTGCTCCGCTCGGTCGAGGCCCTCTCGACCCAGGCCGTCCGGATCCTCAAGCTGTTCGGCTCGGCCGCCACCCGCGTCGGCACCACCGCCGGCCCCGAGCAGGAATACTTCCTGATCGACAAGAACTTCTACTACGCCCGCCCCGACCTCATCAACGCCGGCCGCACCCTCTTCGGCGCCAAGCCCCCCAAGGGCCAGGAAATGGAGGACCACTACTTCGGCTCCATCCCCGAGCGCGTCCTGGCCTGCATGCTCGAGACCGAGACCGAGCTGTACAAGCTGGGCGTCCCGGTGAAGACCCGCCACAACGAGGTCTCCCCGGCCCAGTACGAGATCGCCCCGGTCTTCGAGAGCGCCAACGTCGCCACCGACCACAACATGCTGGTCATGGAGACCCTCAAGCGCGTCGCCGACCGCTACGGCCTCCAGGCCCTGCTGCACGAGAAGCCGTTCGCCGGCGTCAACGGCTCGGGCAAGCACGTCAACTGGTCGATGTCGGACGACCTGGGGAACAACCTCCTCAGCCCCGGCGCCACGCCGTTCAGCAACGCCCAGTTCCTGATCTTCCTCACCGCGGTCATCCGGGCCATCTCCATTCACGGCGACCTGATGCGGGTCTCCGTCGCCCACGCCGGCAACGACCACCGCCTCGGCGCCAACGAGGCCCCGCCGGCCATCATCTCGATCTTCCTCGGCGACATGCTCGAGGACATCGTCGACCAGATCGAGAAGGGGGGTGCCAAGACCGCCAAGGCGGGCGGAGAGCTGAAGATCGGCGTCTCCGTGCTGCCGGTCCTCCCCCGCGACCCGGGCGACCGCAACCGCACCAGCCCCTTCGCCTTCACCGGCAACAAGTTCGAGTTCCGCGCCGCGGGCTCGGCCCAGTCGATCGCCGGGCCGATCGTGGTCATCAACACCATCGTCGCCGAGAGCCTGGACTACCTGGCCACCGAGCTGGAGGCCGCCGTCGCCGCGGGCAAGGACCTCAACTCCGAGATCCAGACCCTGCTCCAGCGGGTCATCAAGGAATCCCGCCACGTCGTCTTCAACGGCGACAACTACAGCGAGGCCTGGCACGCCGAGGCCGAGAAGCGCGGCCTGCCCAACCGCCGCTCGACCGTCGAGAGCCTCTCCGACTTCGTCTCGTCCAAGTCGATCGCCCTGTTCGGCAAGTACGGGGTCTTCTCCGAGCGCGAGATCCACTCCCGGTTCGAGATCTTCCTGGAGAACTACCGGAAGACGATCACCATCGAGTCGTCCCTCACGGTCCAGCTCGCCAACCGGATGATCCTGCCGGCCGCCCTCCGCTATCAGGGCGAGGTGGCCGACTCGATCGCGAAGCTCAAGGCCGCCGGGGTCTCCGTCCCCAAGAACCAAGTCGCGCTGCTCGACGGACTGGTCGCCGTTATCGACGAGCTCCAGGCCGCCGCCAACAAGCTCTCCGAGATCATCGAGGAGCACCCCGCCGGCGAGACCCTCGATCACGCCAAGCACTCCCGCGACGTCGTCATCCCCGCGATGAACGCCGTCCGGGTCGCCGGCGACAAGCTCGAAGGCCTGGTCTCCAGCGACCTCTGGCCGCTGCCGACCTACCAGGAAATGCTGTTCATCAAGTAATCCCGATGTGAAACCGGCCCGTCGCCGCGGCGGCGGGCCTTGTCGCTCCCATATGAAGGGGGCCGCCATGCGGCGGTCCCCTTTCGCGTTTTAAGGCTTTCCCTACCCCCCGCCCGGAATGCTCCCTGCAACCTTCGTCCTGGGTGAGACGCCGACGACCTCGACGCGTCGGCACCGGAACCCGCCCCAGAGCCCATAAGACGACCAGAGCCCGACTTCGTAAGCGAACTCCTCCTCGCACGCCGCGGGGAACGCCTCGATCGATAGCGAGAATAGGACGTTCTGGGTGTTGAAGTCCTGCAGGCTGAGCCCGTCCACGCCGTGAAAGCGCAATTCGATGAGGACGTGATCGCGCAGGACGAAGACTCCCGTCGGGTCGACCTCGCTCGTCATCTCGAAGGCGTGGATCGACAGATCGAGGGTCGGCCCCGACTCGCCCTCCCGGAACGCTCGACGATCGAGGCGGGCCGAGACGACCTCGGCGTCATGGAAGGACGGCCAGCGACCGAACAGGTCGGTCAGCCTCGCGGCCCCCTCGATTCGTCGAGGATCGTCCAGGATCGCGAGTCTCCTGATCCCACCAGTCCTCGTCCGCGTCGGCCGCCCTGCACGACGTCCAGAGGTCGAGGAGCCCTCGGTGGTTCGGGGCCACGCGCCCCGGAGAGTCCCCAAGGACGAACGGGATCCCTCCCGGCTCGCGCCGAGGGGGATCCCGTCGTGTTTGGCCCGGTCGCTCGGAGAGCGAAGGCGATCAAGAATCGGCGGTGACGAGGGTATCCTCGACGGCGACGTGGCCGTGGCCGGAGAGGAGGCCGTTGAGCCGCCAGGCGGCCTCGCCGTGCTGGCTGATGTCGAGCCCCGTGTTCTCCTGGTCTTCAGGGACCCGGAGCGGGATGATCAGGTCGACGATCTTGTAGAGGATCAGCGAGCCGACGAACGAGAAGACGGCGACGATCACCAGGGCTATCATGTGGTTGATGAAGGTCTCGGTCTTGCCGTGGATCAGGCCCACGTCGGAGGCGAAGACGCCCGTGGCGATCATGCCGACGATGCCGCCGACGCCGTGGCAGGGGAAGACGTCGAGGGTGTCGTCCAGGGTCGATCGGGTCTTCATCGAGACGGCCAGATTCGAGATCACGCCGGCGACCAGGCCGATGACGATGCTCTCGCGCACCGTGACGAAGCCGGCGGCCGGGGTGATGGCGACCAGGCCGACGACGGCGCCGATGCAGGCCCCCATCGCCGAGGGCTTCTTGCCGCGCATCCAGTCGAAGAACATCCAGCCCAGCATCGCGACGGCCGAGGCCGTGTTGGTGGTGGCGAAGGCCGTGGTGGCGATGGCGTCGGCGGCCAGGGCCGAGCCGGCGTTGAAGCCGAACCAGCCGAACCACAGCATGCCGGTGCCGAGCATCACGTAGGGGATGTTGGCCGGCTCGTGGGCCACGTTCTTCTTGTGGGTGGTCCGACGGCCGAGGATCATCGCGCCGGCCAGGGCCGCGAAGCCCGCCGACATGTGGACGACGGTGCCGCCCGCGAAGTCCTTCACGCCCCACTTGAAGAAGATGCCCTGGGGGTGCCAGGTCATGTGGGCCAGGGGCGAGTAGATCAGCAGGCTGAACAGCACGATGAACAGCAGGTAGGACGAGAAGCGCACCCGCTCGGCGAACGAGCCGGTGATGAGCGCGGGGGTGATGATCGCGAACTTGAGCTGGAACATCGAGAAGAGGAGCAGCGGGATCCCCATCTTCATCACGTCGTCGCCCGAGCCGAGGGTGACCGACGTGGCGACCACGTTGTCGAACATGAAGAAGGTGCGGGGGTCGCCGATCACGCCGCCGACGTCGTCGCCGAAGGCCAGGCTGAAGCCGACGAAGACCCACAACAGGCTGATCACGCCCAGGGCGATCACGCTCTGCAACATGGTCGAGACGACGTTCTTGCTGCTGACCATGCCGCCGTAGAAGAACGAGAGCCCCGGGGTCATCAGCAGGACGAGCGCCGAGGCCGTCAACATCCAGGCCACGTTGCCCGCGTTGATATCGTCCCCGGCCGGCAATTCATGCCCCAAGTTGAAAGGAACCAAGGCGAGGACCGCCAGGGCCACCAGGAGCAGAAAGGGCGTGACTGCACGTTTCATGGGCAGGTCCTGCTAGAAGAGAAGCAAGGGGTGATTTCGACGTCCCGCACGAATCGGCCTCGGAACCGAATCCACACGCTCCACGAAGAGCACAAATCGCTGTGATTTCGTGAGTTAGGGGTAGGATCGCACGAGAGTCGCGTCGGCGAGGGGAGCACGACAAGGGACTCGGGGAGAGCCCTAGTGCAACCGCCATGCCAGAACCAGCGGGGGGATGGGAGGGGGGACGTCGCGGCGGGGAGAGGACGCCGCGGCGTGGCCGAGAGGGGGGGATCAAGCCATCGAGATCACCAGAGGATGATCGCGTCGACCGCCAGGGTGAACTGGCTCTTGCGGGTGTCGTCCGTGTAGGCCGGGTGGTATTGCGACCAGTCGTACCGGGCCTCGGGACGGATCCAAAGGTTCGGGTGCGGCTTGTAGATCGCACCGACCGTCATCTCGTAGAAGCGGTCGCCGACGAACTGGCCGTTGACGAGCTTCTGGGTCCGGGCGCCCTGGGGGTCCCAGAAGACTTCCGACCGCCAGACGCCGGTCAGCTTGGGGCTGAACTCGTACAGGAACCAGTTGCCGAAGCTGAACCAGGTGGCGTCGCGCGGGGCGCCGTTCTCGCCGCCCGAGCCGAGGCCGGGGATCGAACGCTCCCACCCCTGGTCGGTTTCCATGACCTGGGTGAGCTTGTCGTTCCACTTGTGGGTGCCGACCCAGGTGAAAAGGGTCCGGTCGTTCCGCCAGTAGCCGGGGTTCCGGAGGCCGGCGAGGCTCTGGACGTTCACATAGCCGCCCGGGTAGAGCTGCTGGTTGCCGGGGAGGAAGCTGGGGAACTGGTTCGGGCCCCAGACGGCGGTCATGGCGAGGGTGGTCCGGTCGTCCTCGCTGGTCCACGAGAAGCCGCCCATGTACCCCCAGAGGTAGCGCTCGTTGATGAAACGGTCCCAGCCGTTGATGGCACCGTTGTAGAGGTTGATCTTGTCGGTCAGGTGCAGCGTGGTCATGGCGCCGATGTGCTGGAACGGCTGGCCGTAGGTGAACATGTAAGGCGTCGAGAGGAGCGGGCGGGCGATCGCCGGCACCTGTTCGTAGCCCGCGAGCGTGTAGAACTTGCCCGCTTTGACGTCCAGGCCCCCTTCGGTCAGGATCGGCAGGTGCATCTCGCCGTAGAGCTGCGGGATGTCGTAGCCGGTGAAGGAGTCCAGGCCGAACGCGTTGTTGAAGAACCCCTGCATGTAGTTGAACTGCCAGTCATGGCCGAACATGTTGTCCATGCGGAAGCCGAAGTTGATCGTGTCGTCCTGCTCGACCACCTTCTCGACGACGAAGTAGTACTGGTTCCCCATCCACCAGTTGGCCTTGCGGTTGGGGTTGACGCCGAAGTTGTTGCCGGTGACCCCGCGACCGTTGGTGTTGCCGGTGTAGCTGTTCTGGATCCAGCCGTAGATCCGCACCTTCGAGTCTTCACCGCCCAAGAGGTCCTGGAGGTACTTCACCTTGTACTCGTCGGATTCCTCCTCGGCGGCCTCGGTCGCGGCGGTCTCGGTGGTGGGCTCGCCGCCGCCGATGTTGCGATCCGCGGCCGGGACCGAGAGGTCCGGCGCACCCGCCTGGACGCCCGCACCGGGCGCGCCGGCACCGACGTCCGGGGTCGAGGCGTCCGGCAGCGTGGGCTGACCGACATCGCCGATCGGGGGCTCGCCGCCGCCGATGTTGCGATCCGCGGCCGGGACCGAGAGGTCCGGCTCCTGCTGGACGAGCCGCAGCCGCGAGTCGCGCGGCGGGGTCGCGGCGGTCGCCGGGGCGTCCTGCGCCCGCACCGTGCGTCCCGAGGCGGGCGAGGCGGTCGCGGCCTTCCCCCAGGTCGACGGGTCGAAAAACTTGCGGGCCCGGGACGGCTTCGAACCTTCGGCCCCGAAGCGGCCGAGTTCCTGGGCCCCCACCGTCCCCGGCAGAGCGACGACGATCAACGCCATGATGTAGGCCCGGCTTCGTGCCGGACCCGAGAACCATATCCTCATGGTATCTCTCTTTTCTTAGAATATTCTAATAAAGTTGCGCGGCCCGGAGGTCATCCTTGACCCCTCCTTAACGGCCTTTCGCGAGTGCCGTCACGCTGAAATAATCGGACCAACCGACACGAAGCATCAACCAATCCCTCAGAATCGCGCCGGGCGACGGCCGGAATGCGAACGGCCCCGGCCGGGCGACGTCGTGGTCGCCCGGCCGGGGCCGGGTTGGTGGACTGTGATGGATCCGATGAGTCCCAGGGATCAGGAGAAGGGGCGGGCGACGTTGCCGTGGTCCAGCGGGCGGGGCAGCTCGGTCGTGCCCATCAAGAACTCGTCGATGGTCGCGGCGGCGTGCCGGCCCTCGGCGATGGCCCAGACGATCAGGCTCTGGCCGCGGGTCATGTCGCCGGCGGTGAAGACCTTGTCGACGCTCGTGCGGCGGGCCTGGTCGCTCTTAACGTTCCCCATCGGGTCCAGCTCGACGCCCAACTGCTCCAGCAGCCCGCCGCGCTCGGGGCCGGCGAAGCCCATGGCGAGCAGGACCAGGTCGGCCGGGTAGACCTTCTCGGTGCCCGGGATCTCAACGAACCGGGGGCGGCCGTCCTCGACGACCATCTCGACGCGGACGGTCTCGAGCGCCGTGACGCGGCCCCCCTCGCCGACGAACCGCTTGGTGTTGATCGCGTACTCGCGAACGCCCCCCTCCTCGTGGGCAGAGGAGATCCGGAAGACGTTCGACCACTGGGGCCAGGGGTTGGCGGGGGTCCGGGTCTCGGGCGGGCGGGGGACGATCTCGAACTGGTGGACCGACCTGCAGCCGTGGCGGTGCGAGGTGCCCAGGCAGTCCGCCCCGGTGTCGCCGCCGCCGATGATGATGACGTCCTTGTCCTTGGCGGTGAGCGGCCCTTCGGCCGGGACGTCGTCGCCGGCCACCCGCTGATTCTGCGGGGTGAGGAAGTCCATCGCGAAGAGGACGCCCTCCAGGTCTCGGCCCTCGATGCGGAGGTCGCGGGGCTGGGTCGCGCCGCCGCAGAGGCAGACGGCGTCGAACTCGGCCAGGAGCTGGTCGGCCGTCACGTCGACGCCGACGTTGACGCCCGCCTTGAAGACGACCCCCTCCGCCTCCATCTGCTGGAGGCGGCGGTCGAGATGCCGCTTCTCCATCTTGAAGTCGGGGATGCCGTAGCGGAGGAGGCCGCCGATCCGGTCGGCCCGCTCGTAGACGGTCACGTCGTGGCCGGCCCGCGCGAGCTGCTGGGCGGCGGCCAGGCCCGCCGGCCCGGAGCCGACGACGGCGACCGTCTTGCCGGTCTTGACCTTGGGCGGCTGGGGGACGACCCAGCCCTCGTCCCAGGCCCGGTCGACGATCCCGACCTCGATCTGCTTGATCGTGACCGGGTCGGCGTTGATGCCCAGGACGCACGAGGCCTCGCAGGGCGCCGGACAGAGCCGGCCGGTGAACTCGGGGAAGTTGTTGGTCTGGTGGAGCCGCTCGATGGCCGAGCGCCACTGGTCGCGGTAGACCAGGTCGTTCCAATCCGGGATCAGGTTGCCCAGCGGGCAGCCCTGGTGGCAGAACGGGATCCCGCAGTCCATGCAGCGGGCGCCCTGGGCCTTGAGCTTCTCCTCCGGGAAGGGGTCGTAGACCTCCAGGAAGTCGCGCAGGCGATCGGGGACGGGCCGCCGGGTCGGCAGCTCGCGGGGGAATTCGATGAAGCCGCTCGGCTTACCCATGGGTCACCTCCATCTGCGCTTCGGCCTCTCCGACCTGCTCGGCGGCGGCCTTCTTCCGTTCTTCGAGGACGCGGCGGTAGTCGAGCGGCATGACCTTGACGAAGGTCTCCACCGCCCGTTCCCAGTCGGAGAGCAGGCGGGCCGCCACGGTGCTGCCGGTGTAGCCGGCGTGCTGGATTAGGAGGTCGCGGATCAGCTCCGCGTCCTCGGCGTCGGGCTTCTCCAGGTCGACCATCGCCATATTGCACCGCGAGGCGAAGTCGCCGGCCTCGTCGAGCACGAAGGCGAAGCCCCCGCTCATGCCCGCCGCGAAGTTCCGCCCGGTGGGGCCGATGATCACGGCGACGCCGCCGGTCATGTATTCGCAGCAGTGGTCCCCCGTCCCTTCGACCACCGTCTGCGCGCCGCTGTTGCGGACGCAGAAGCGTTCTCCGGCGCGGCCCCGGAAGAAGGCCCGGCCGGCCGTCGCCCCGTACAGGGCCACGTTGCCGATCAGGACGTTCTCCTCCGGGACGTAGTCCGCCGACTTGGGGGGGTGGATGACGATCTTGCCGCCCGACAGCCCCTTGCCGACGTAGTCGTTCGAGTCCCCTTCGATCGTCAGGGTGACGCCGCGGGGGAGGAACGCGCCGAAGCTCTGGCCGGCGGAGCCGTGGAACTTGATCTTGATGGTGTCGTCGGGCAGGCCCTTGCCGCCGTGGCGACGGGTCAGCTCGCTCCCCAGGATCGTCCCCACGGTGCGGTTGACGTTGCGGATCGGCAGCTCCAGGCTCACCGGCTCGCCGCGTTCCAGGGCCGGCTCGCAGGCGGGGACCAGGGTGGTCACGTCGAGCGTGTCGCGGAGGCCGTGGTCCTGCTCGACGACCTGGCGGACCTGGACCTCGGGGCCGACCTCGGGCCGGTAGAAGATCTTCGAGAAGTCGAGGCCCTGCGTCTTGTAGTGGTCGATCGCCCGCTTCATGTCGAGCAGGTCGCTGCGGCCGATCATCTCGTCGATCGACCGGAAGCCGAGCCGGGCCATCAGCTCGCGGACCTCCTCGGCGACGAACCGGAAGAAGTTGACCACGTGCTCGGCCTGGCCGCGGAACTTCTCGCGGAGCTTGGGGTTCTGGGTGGCGATGCCGACCGGGCAGGTGTCCAGGTGGCAGACCCGCATCATGATGCAGCCCATGACCACCAGCGGGGCCGTCGCGAAGCCGTACTCCTCGGCGCCCAGCAGGGCGGCGATGACCACGTCGCGGCCGGTCTTGAGCTGGCCGTCGGTCTGCACGACGATCCGGTCGCGGAGCTTGTTGAGGACCAGCGTCTGCTGGGTCTCGGCCAGGCCCAGCTCCCAGGGGGCCCCGGCGTGCTTGATCGAGGTCAGCGGGCTGGCGCCGGTGCCGCCGTCGTGGCCGCTGATCAGGACGACGTCGCTGTGGGCCTTGGCCACCCCCGCCGCGACCGTCCCCACGCCGACCTCGGCCACCAGCTTGACGTTGATCCGCGCCCGAGGGTTGGCGTTCTTCAGGTCGAAGATGAGCTGGGCGAGGTCCTCGATCGAGTAGATGTCGTGGTGCGGCGGCGGGCTGATGAGGCCGACGCCGGGCGTCGAGAACCGGACCTTGGCGATCCAGGGCCAGACCTTGTGGCCGGGGAGCTGCCCCCCCTCGCCCGGCTTGGCGCCCTGGGCCATCTTGATCTGGATCTCGTCGGAGTTCACCAGGTATTCGCTGGTCACGCCGAACCGGCCCGACGCCACCTGCTTGATCGCGCTGCGCTTGCTGTCGCCGTTGGGGAGCGGCTTGAACCGCTCGGGGTCCTCGCCCCCCTCGCCGGTGTTCGACTTGCCCCCTAGGCGGTTCATGGCGATCGCCAGGGTCTCGTGCGCCTCCGCCGAGATCGAGCCGTAGCTCATCGCGCCGGTGGCGAACCGCCGGACGATCGACTCGACCGGCTCCACCTCCTCGATGGGGACCGGCTTGCAGTCGTCGAACCGGAAGGCGAAGAGCCCGCGGAGCGTGTTCAGCCGCTCGCTCTGCTCGTCGATCATCCGGGTGTACTTCTGGAACACGTCGAAGCGGCCGGCCTGGGTGGCGTGCTGGAGCCGGAAGACGGTCTCGGGGTTGAACAGGTGGAACTCGCCGTCGCGGCGCCACTGGTACTGGCCCCCCTCCTCCAGCGTCCCGCCCGAGAGCTCGCGGGGGGAGAAGGCGCGGGCGTGGTGATCCAGGGTCTCTCGGGTGATCTCCGCCAGGCCGACCCCGCCGATCCGCGACGAGGTCTTGTCGAAGAACTCGCGGACGAAGTCCTCGTTGAGCCCGATGGCCTCGAAGATCTGCGCCCCGCGGTAGCTCTGGATCGTGCTGATGCCCATCTTGGACATCACCTTCACGACCCCCTTCTTGACCGCCTTCTGGTAGCGGTGGACCGCCTCTTCGAAGTCGATGTCCTTGAGGACGTTCTGGCGGATCAGGTCGTAGAGCGTCTCGAAGGCGACGTACGGGTTGATCGTCCCGGCGCCGTAACCCAGCAGGAGGGCGAAGTGGTGGTTCTCGCGGGCGTCGCCGCACTCGATCAGGAGCCCGGCGCGGGCGCGGAGGCCCTGGCGGACCAGGTGGTGGTGCAGCCCGGAGCAGGCCAGGAGCGACGGGATCGGCGCCAGCTCGGCGTTGACCCCCCGGTCGGACAGGATGAGGAGGCTCGCCCCGCCCCGGATCGCCTCACACGCCTGCTCGAAGAGGCTCTCCAGGGCCTTGCGCATCCCCTCGACGCCCGCCTTGGCCTCGAAGAGCATCGGCAGCGTGACCGAGGTGAACCCCCGCCAGCCGTCGAGCTGCTTGAGCCGGGCCATCTCGTCGTTGTCGACGATCGGGTTCTCCAGCGCGATCTGGCGGCAGGAATCCGGGGCCGGCTCCAGCAGGTTCTTCTCGCCGCCGGCGCCGGTGAAGACCGAGGTCACCAGCTCCTCGCGGATCGCGTCGAGCGGCGGGTTGGTCACCTGGGCGAAGAGCTGCTTGAAGTAGTTGTAGAGCGGCTGGGCGCGGTCGGAGAGGACGGCCAGCGGGGCGTCGTTGCCCATCGAGCCGATCGCCTCCTCCCCCTTCTCGCCCATCGGGCCGACGATGTACTTGAGGTCCTCCAGCGTGTAGCCGAAGGCCTGCTGGCGCTGGTGGAGCGTCCGCCGATCGGGGCCGGGCACCATCGGCGCGGCCGGCAGGTCGGCCAGCGGGACCATGTACTCCTTGAGCCATTCGCCGTAGGGCTTGGCGTTGGCGATCTGCTCCTTCAGCTCCTCGTCGCCGACGATCCGGCCCTGCTCCAGGTCGATCAGGAACATCCGGCCCGGCTCGAGCCGGCCCTTGGATTCCACGTTCTCGGGCTCGACCTGCAGCGCGCCGACCTCGGACGCCATGATGACGCGGCCGTCCTTGGTGACGACGTAGCGGCTGGGCCGCAGGCCGTTGCGGTCGAGGGTCGCGCCGACGCAGCGGCCGTCGGTGAAGGCGACCGCCGCCGGGCCGTCCCAGGGCTCCATCAGGCAGCTGTGATAGGCGTAGAAGTCCTTCTTCGCCTGGGACATCGACTCGTGGTTCTCCCAGGCCTCCGGGATGAGCATCATCATCGCGTGGGCCAGGCCGTACCCCGAGCGCACCAGCAGCTCCAGCGCGTGGTCGAGGCAGGCGGTGTCGCTGAGCCCCTCGCGGATGACCGGCCGGAGCTGCTCCAGGTCCCCCTCGTCGTACAGGGAGGACTCGAACAGGGCCTCGCGGGCCCGCATCCAGTTGATGTTGCCGCGGAGGGTGTTGATCTCGCCGTTGTGGGAGATCAGGCGGTACGGGTGGGCCAGCTCCCAGCTCGGGAAGGTGTTGGTGCTGAACCGCGAGTGGAACATGCAGATCGCGCTCGTCAGGAGCGGATCGCGGAGGTCGTCGGCGTAGTAGTCCTCGACCTGGTGCGGCGTGAGCATGCCCTTATAGACGAGGGTCCGGCAGGAGATGCTGGGGAAGTAGAAGAACCGGTGGTCCTCCAGCCCCGACTCCAGGATGCCGGTCTCGAACCGGTTGCGGATGACGTAGAGCTTCCGCTCGAAGGCGTCGGCGTCCTTGACGGCCGGGCCGCGGCCGATGAGGGCGTGGAAGACGGCCGGCTCGACCGACTTCGCGCCCTCGCCGAGCGAGGAGTTGTCGGTCTTGAGGCGCCGCCAGCCGAGGAAGACCTGCCCCTCGTCCGCCACCAAGTCCTCGAACAGCTTGCGGCCGAACTCCTGCTGGGCCGGGTCCGGCGAGGTGAAGAACGCTCCGACGCCGTAGCTCTCCGGCTCGCCCAGCTCGATCCCCAGCGGGGCGCAGCGGGCCTTGAGGAACTCGTGGGGGATCTGGATGAGGATCCCGGCGCCGTCGCCCGTGTTGTTCTCGCAGCCGCAGGCACCGCGGTGGTCCAGGTTGACCAGCGAGGTCAGGCCGTCGCGGACGATGGCGTGGGACTTCCGCCCCTTGATGTCGACGAGGAATCCCACGCCGCAACCGTCGTGTTCGTTCGTCGGATCGTAGAGACCCTGAGCGGGGGGGATTCCGTGTCGCATGGCGTAGGTCCTTCCGGGACTGGCGTCCCCTGACTATCGGGAGAGTGAGCGTTGGCGTCCGGGGCGGCCCGCGAGGGGCGGGCGGCGGCCCGGACGGGGACGATCGGTTTGGTTTCGGGCCTCCTCGGGCCCGGGGCCTCGGCCCGCCGCCCCCGGGCGTCCCGGCGGTCGGCTCGGACGTCTCGGGCACTCGACCGTCTCGGCCCGAGGGGGCGGCCTCGACGGCTGTCGCGGCCGGGCACGATTCGGCCGCGCGAGAAGGGGGCGGGCTGGCCCCGGCCCGACGGCCGTCGTGGTCCCGTCCCGGGGCCTCGGCGGTCGTCAGGGGGTGGTCGCGGCCGGGATCATCCGGCTCGCCGGCGGCCCCACGGCCTCCCCTCCCCCCCCGTCGCAGCCCGTCAGCAATTCCAGGAACCGCGACGTCGTGATGTCCAGCGTCTCGTGGCGGCGGTGGATGACCGCCAGGGGCCGCGTCAGCCGGTATTTCGGGTCCTGGCCCTCGATCGTCAGGGCGACCAGGGTGCCCGCCCGGATCTCCTCGGCGACGGTCGGTTCCGGCAGGATCGCGACCCCCGCCGAGATCTCCACCGCGCGTTTTATGTTCTCGATGTTGTCGAACTCGAGAGCGACGTCCACTTCGACGTCGTGCCGACGCAGGAAGCGGTCGACCGCCTTGCGGATCGAGAGCGCCGGGTCGAACGCCACGAGGGTCTCGCCGTCGATCTCGCGGACGTGCACCCGCTCCCGACGAGCGAACCGGTGCGAGGAGGGGACGACCAGGACCATCGTCTCCTCCCGCCAGGGGATCACCGCCAGCTCGGGCCACTTCTTCGGGTACGAGATCAATCCCAGCTCCGCCGCCCCCCCGGTCACGCGTTCCACCACCTGGGTGGGGTGCAGGTACTCCAGCCGCACACTCGCCTCGGGATGACGCTCCCCGAAGGTCTTCACATATCGGCTCATGTGGGCCAGGCCCACGGAGTAGATCGCCGCCACGCCCACCGTCCCCGTCGCCTTCCGTTCGTCGTTCAGGGTCTTGACCCGGTTCTCCAGCTCCAGGTATCGCGAGACCAGGTCCTTGCAGCCCTCGTAGTAGACCTTCCCCTCCTCCGTCAGGACCAGGGGCCGTTTCGACCGATCGATCAGCCGGACCCCCAGCCGGAGTTCCAGCTGATGGACCGCCTGGCTCGCCGAGGACTGCGAGATGTTGTTCTCCGACGCCCCCCGAGAGAAGCTCGACCAGCGGACCACGTCGCAGAAAAGTTGAAGGGACTCGAACTGCATTCGTCTTCGCCCACCCACATTTCTCGATAGTGCGCGCCGGGCCGTATCGGATTTCATAATAGTTAATCCGCTACGGGCGCGCAGAGTCAAGTATTTTTCCCGGAATTCGCGCCAACGGTCGGCCCGAGTCCCCGTAATGGACCCCGACGCGCCGCACGCCTCCGCCCGACCGGCACCGTCGGATGCTGGTCAGGGCGAGAAGGCGTCGTCCGGGAGGGGGAGGGACTGAAGGATCGCTCGGAAGTCGGGACGGGTCCGAAGGTCGTCGAAGTCGGGGTCGTCCAACTGCGTGCGGAAGGCGAGGCCGTCGCCGACATCGGGACCGACGGCGGCCGCCGCGAGGCGGGCGACCGCCTCGGCGGCGAGGCGATCGCGGTCGGGGCCGGCGGCGGCGGCCTCGGCGCGGGCGTAGATCCTCGCGACGGCGACCCGCTCGGCCAGGGTCTCGGGCGCGGGGTCCGGGGAGCGAAGGGCGACTTCCAGGGCCTCGACGCCCCGGCCGGCGCGGCAGAGCGTCGCGGCGCGGCCGCGACTCAGGAGGAGACGGCGGCGCGGGGGAGCCTCGCCGAGGGCCGCGTCCCAGGCGACCATGGACTCGGCGAAGCGGCCTTCGGCTTCCAGGACCTTGGCGCGGCCGGCACGCGCCCGGGCCAGGACGTCCCTGGCCGACTCGTCGGGCTCGTCTTGCAGGAGGCGCTCCATGTCTGCCGCGGCCTGGGTGAAAGACCCAAGGAGTTCCGCGGCGACGGCGAGGCTGGCGCTTCGGCGAGCGTCCCGTAACGCCCACTCGGCCAGGGTCGCGCGGGCGGCCGCGGCCAGGATCCGATATCGGGAAACGCCGGGCTGCTCCGCGAGCAGAGAGTCCAGCACCGCCAGGGCCTCCTTGACGTCGGCCTCGCCCTCGTCGCGACGGCCGGCGTCCCTGCGCACGACGCCGCGGTTGAGCAGGTCGCGAGCCCGGTCCTGACGGACCTCCGCCGCCTGGTCGCCGCTTCCCGTCCCGCCGAGCAGGGACAGGGCGGCGGAGTACGCGGATTCCGCGCGGGCAGATCGGCCGGTCGCGGCGAAGACGTCCCCAAGTTGGCGCGACGTCTCGGCGCGGAGCCTGCGGAACTCCGCCGAACCGGAGTGGAGCCGCGAGGCCCGATCGGCGGCCTCGACCGCGGCGAGGGCCTCGGCCTCGGCGCGCATGTACTCGTAGTCCTGGAGCAAGATCGCCGAGAGACCGGTCCGGGCCTGGATGAGTCGGGTCTGGTAATCCAGCGACGCCGGATGGTCGGCGGCCAAGCGCTCGCGGACCTTGAGCGCCTGGCCGTACTCGGCCCGTGCTCGGTCGCGCCGGCCCGAGGCGGCCTCGTAGGCAGCCATGTTCTCATGGGTGACCGCCAGGTCGTCCTGGTAGAGGGCGACCGTGGGGTGGTCCCGCACCAGGGCCTCCTGGATGGTCAAGGCCTCCCGGAAGTAGGCGGGGGCCTCCGCCATCCGGTCGGTGTTCTGGAAGAAGCTGCCGACGTTGTTGAGGCTGGAACTCAGCTTCCGGAGGTGCTCGGGCAGTTCGCCGTGCTCGCCGGCGAGCCGCCGGCGGGAGTCCAGGCCCTCGCGGAAACGTCGGCCGGCGTCGTCGAACCGGTTCCACTGGGCGTAGAGGATCGCCAGGTTGTTCTGGGTCGCGCCGAGGTTGTCGAGGTATCTGGCGTGATCGGGATGCCGGGCGACGAGCCGCTCGCGGATGGCGATCGACTCCAGGTAATGGCGCTCCGAGAGTTCAAAGTGCTGCTCGTCGCACTCGATGTCCCCGAGCGTCAGCAGGCAGGAGGCCCGGCCGTTCTGCGAGTCGGGGTCGTCGACCTCCTCGCGGAGCAGGCCGTCGAGGAGGCCGAGCGCCTCGCCCAGCCCGGCGCGGGCCTGGTCCGGCCGCGACGTCCGGGCGTGGACCTCAGCGGCCTTGATCAGGACTTCGGCCAGCGCCTTGCGGGTCGGGCGGTCGCGGGGGTCGTCGCGGAGGAAGCGGCGGGCCGTTTCGGCGGCCTGGCGGAAGGCCTCCAGGGAATCGTCCTCGCGGCCCACGTCGGCGTTGAGTTCTCCCAGCCGCGAGAGCACGTCGACCAGCATCGCCAGGGTCGCGCGATCGGCCTCCCCGCCCGCCTCCAACTCGTCGCGGAGCGACCCATAGAACTGGACCGGGGTGCTCAGGAGGGACTCCCGAAGTTCCTTCAGCTCGGGCTGCTTCAGGAGCACGTCGCGGCTGACGCCGGTGTAGAAGGACTCGATGGCGCGCGTCGCCAGGCCGAGGCGGCGCCGGGATTGGTCGAGGTGGCGCTCGGCGCGGCGCCACTGGACGGCGACGCCCACGACCCCCGCGACGACCGACGCGGCCAGCAGCGAGCCCAGGGCGGCGTAGGCCGGGTGGCGGCGGGCCCAGAGCCAGACCCTCCGCGCCGCGCCGACCGGGCGAGCCTCGATCGGCCGGCCCTCCTGCCAGCGTCGCAGGTCCTCGGCCAGGGCGTCGGCGCTGGAATAGCGGTCCTCGGGCTTCTTCGCCAGGCACTTCTCGCAGATGACCTCCAGGTCGCGCGGCAGGCCGGGGCGGATGCGGGAGGGGGGCGGGGCCGCCTCGTGGACGACCTGGATCATGATGTCCCAGGGCGAATCGCCGCGGAACGGGGGACGGCCGGTCAGGGCCTCGTAGAGGATCGCTCCCAGGGCGTAGACGTCGGCCGGGACGCCGACCGTCCAGCCGCCGGAGGCCTGCTCGGGCGCCATGTAGCTGGGCGTCCCCAGGATCTGGCCGGTCTGCGTCAGGCCGCTGTCGTCCCCCACGTGCTTGGCCAGGCCGAAGTCGGTGATCTTGGGGACGGGCGCCGAGGCGTCGGCCCCGTCGCGGTCCAGCAGGATGTTGGCCGGCTTGAGGTCGCGGTGGACGACCCCGCACTGGTGGGCGGCGTGGACGGCGCGGGCGAGGGTTTCCACCAGGGCCGCCGCGTCGGCGGGGGCATGGGCGTCCTCGGCGAACGACGAGGCCAGGTTGCCGCCGGCGACGTATTCCATCGAGAAGAAGGGACGGCCGTCGACCCCGCCGACTTCGTACACCTGCACGATGTTCGGGTGCCGCAGCCGGGCGAGGCTCTCTCCCTCGAGGCGGAACCGGACGAGCTCCTCGGGCCTCCCGCGGCCTGACGGGACCATTTTAATGGCGACCAGGCGGTTGGCCTCGATCTGGCGGGCGAGATAGACCACGCCCATCCCGCCCCGGCCCAGCTCCCGCTCGATCAGGTACCCGGGGATGCATGGCGGGGCGTCGGCGACGGACACCCAGCCCGGCGCGGCGTCGGTTCCGGCGCGGACCTCGGTGCGGGAAGTCGAGGGAGCCGGGGCGGGACCGTTCCAGCAGGTCTCCTCGTGCCCGACCTCGGTCGCCGTGGACGTCAGCCGTTCCAGGACGTCCTGGCAGGCCGGGCATTCGGCCACGTGCGTCTCTACGTCCGACCAGGCGGGGCCGTCGAGGCAGGTCTCGTCGAGCATCCTCCGGAGCATCTCGGGCGTCGGGCAGGAGATGGGCGCGTTCATGGTCCCCCTTCGAACCTCTGGATCTCCTCGCGGAGCATCTTCTGGACCTTGCTCTTGGCCTTGAACACGGCCGCGATCGACATGCCCACGCGGTCGGCGGCCGCGGCGCCCGAGAGCCCCGCGACGGCCGTGAGGTGGAAGGCGTCCCACGTCCTGGGCTCGACTCGGAGGCGGACGCGGGCCGTGGCCTCCTCCAGAACCTCGTGGTCGAACGCGTCGACGAGCCGGGCCTGGAGGTCGTCGCGGGCCTCCAGCGCGTGCAGCTGCTCCAGCACCCCCGAGTCGCCGCTGCCCCCCCCGCCGTGACGCTTCCGCGACTCGACCAGGTCGCACCAGGCGAAGTGGGCCACCGTCTTCACATAGGCCCGGAAGCTCTTCGACGGGTCGTACTCGAACGACCCGAGGCGGGCAGCCAGGCGGGCCAGGACCTCCTGGGTCACGTCCTCGGCGTCGGCCTCCTGGAGCCTCCAGCGCCGGCACCACTGGCGGATCAGCGGGCCGTAGCGTCGCACGAAATCATCCCAGTCGCCGGGTCCTGGCACCCCCACGCGGAGCCGGCCCAGCAGGCTGGCGCTGGTCCGCATCAGCATCCGATCGTCCACGAACACCTCCGGTCGATTGCACGCGATCATCCTAGCGAGAAGGACGGCGGCCGGCCGCAGGAAATCGAAAAAAATCCGGCGGGCGCTGTCAGGTTTCGGCCGGAAGGCCTGATCGTCTCCCGTCGGTTGCGGCGGGGACCACCCGCCGGCCGGATGCCAGAGACGACGGCCCGATTCGTAACCAGGGAGAATGACTGATGAAGCTCTTCGACATCCGCACCGCCGCCCGCATTCGCCGCCCCCGGCCCGACCGTCGCCAGGCCGTCAGCCTCGTCGAGGCCCTGGAGGGGCGTCGGCTCATGGCCGCGTCGATCACCCTCAACCCCACCACCCAGGTGCTGACGATCACCGGGACCGCCTCCCGCGACTACCTCCTCGCCCGGGAGATCGGGAATCAGATCAGCGTCGACGCCTACGACGGCAACGGAGTCCTGACCAACAAGACGTCCTTCGCGAAGTCGTCGGTCTCCAAGATCGTCATGAACGGCCTGGGCGGCGACGACACGCTCGTGGCGCAGCCCGTCTCCATGCCGGTCGCCCTCAACGGCGGCGACGGCAACGACGCCCTCTACGGCGGGGCCGGGGATGACACGCTCGAGGGCGGCGCCGGCGACGACGTCCTGTACGGCTCGACGGGCAAAGACACCTACAAATTCTCCGGCACGGCCAACCTGGGGACCGACACGATCATGGAGCGGTTCGCGGAGGGGGTCGACACGTTGGACTTCTCCGGCTTCGGCGCCGGCGTGAACGTCGACCTGGCCACCTGGGGGACGGTCCAGGCGGTCGCTTCCGGCAAGCTCTCGCTGAAGTTCGGCGGCACGGGGAACGACGTCGAGACCCTGGAGAACGTGATCGGCACGAACTTCGCCGACACGATCCGCGGCAACGCCCGCTACAGCACCCTCACGGGCAACGGCGGCAACGACGTCCTGGAGGGCCGCGGCGGCGACGACGTCCTCAACGGCGGGGCGGGCGACGACACCTACGTCTTCGGCTCGGTGGGCAACCTCGGATTCGACACGATCGTGGATTCCTCGGGCCGCGAAACGCTCGACTTCAGCAACTACGGCCAGACGGTCGTGCTCGACCTCGGGCGGACGGATCGGCAGGACGTCCTGTCCTACTTCCCCGGCGACGACGTCAACAACGGCTCGACGCGGCTGTCGCTGACCCTCCCCAGCTCGATCGAGGACGTGAAGGGGAGCCAGTTCAAGGACTGGATCAAGGGCAACTCCCTGAGCAACACCCTCTACGGGAACGGCGGCAACGACGTCCTGGAGGGGATGGGCGGCAGCGACACCCTCGACGGCGGCCTGGGCGACGACACGTATCTCTTCGTCGGCACCGCCAACCTGGGGACGGACACGATCGTCGAGCGGACCAACCAGGGGACGGACACGCTGGACTTCACCAGCTTCGGGGCCGCGGTGAACGTCGACCTGGCCGCGCTCGGGATCCAGACGGTCGCCGGCGGCCGGCTCGTTCTCCAGCTCAACGGCACCGGGAGCAACGCCGACAGCCTCGAGAACGTGATCGGCACGAACTTCGCCGACACGATCCGCGGCAACGCCCGCAACAACCTCTTGCAGGGCAACGGCGGCAACGACGCCCTGGAGGGCCGCGGCGGCAACGACCGGCTCGAAGGCGGGCGGGGCGACGACACCTACGTCTTCTCCGGGACCTTCAGCCTGGGGACCGACACGATCGTGGAGGACGACGACTCCCACGGCCCGAGCCCCGACGCTCGCGACAAGCTGGACTTCACCAACTTCGGCTACGCCATGAACGTGAACCTGGACACGAACTCGACCCAGACCGTGAAGTCCGGCGTCCTCAGCCTGCTGCTCACGAGCAACTCCGGCATCGAGGACGTGACCGGCTCGGCCTTCAACGACACGATCCGGGGCAACAGCCGCGCCAACATCCTTCGCGGCCAGAACGGCAACGACACGATCTACGGCGGCTCCGGGAACGACTTCCTTTACGGCGGCATCGGCAACGACCTCCTCTACGGCGAGGAGGGCTCGGACAAGCTCTACGGCGAGGCGGGCAACGACCGCCTGAGCGGCGGCATCGACGCGGCCATCGACGACCTCTACGGCGGCGCCGACGCGGACATCTTCCTCAAGGAGGAGTACTACGACCCGACCACTCGGACCTGGAAGAACCGGGACCGCTTCCTGGACTTCGCCGCCGCCGACACCTCCGTCTGAACGGCCGCCTTGGAGCTCAGAGCCTTGCCTGCCCCGCCCGCCCCGCCGGAACCATCCCGGTGGGGCGGCGGCGTGCGCGGGTCGGCGGTCGGGGGCGGGGGCCGTCCCAGGCGGCGATGAGCTGCGATCGACGCACATGGAGCGACGACTTCCTCAGGCGAGTCGTCCTCGGATGAACGAGTTGGTCGGCACCGGGGTCGGGGCTTCAATCGGCCGGGATCGCGCGTTCGGACCAGGCGCGGACGGCCTCGGCCAGGCTGGGGACCTCGGCCATGGCCCCCACGCCGAAGTCGCCGCAGGCCAGTCGTTTGCACTGGGGGGGGACCAGGATGATCGCCGGGGCCTGGCGGGCGAAGTGGGCCTCGGCGGTGTCGAGCGACCAGTCGGCGGGGGCCTCGCGACCGGTCCGGTCGGACCAGAGCTGCGCGAGGTGGCGGGCCGTCGCGGGCTTCCGCCACATCAGGGTGTTCATGGCCGGGGCCAGGATCATCGGCTTGTCGAAATCCCAGGCCCGGTACAGGCAGGTCAGGAGGTTGTCGCTCAGGCCGAGGGCGAACTTGGCTAGGCTGTTGGCGTCGAGCGGGGCGACGATCAGGAGGTCGGCCCAGCGGCGAAGCTCGATGTGCAAAACCTCGTCGCCTCGCGCGTAGCGGACGCCGGGCCACTCGTCGCGGTCGCGATGCAGGCTTGAGCCCGGCGGCAGCTCGGCCGGGTCGAAGAAGTAGAGCGCGGGCTCGGTGGCCGCCACGCGGACCTCGTGCCCCTGCGCGACGAGCGTCGCGCAGAGCGAGGGGACGCGGACGGCGGCCACGGAGCCGGTCGTGCCGACGAGGATGCGTGCCATGGGGGACCGGTGTCGGGGGGGCGTCGCGCCCGCCCCTCGGGGGTGATGGGTCAGCGATGGTTGGCCGAGAGCGGCTTGATCTCGGCGTTGACGGCGTCGACGAGGCGGTTCCAGAGCGATCGCTGGAGCTGCTGAGTCTGCCGCTTCGAGAGCATCAGCCGCCCCGAGGCCCGCTCGACGAGGATCGAGACGATCACCTTGACGTCGCCGTTGATGGGGCCGGCGAGGTCTTCGAATTCGGGCGGCAGATCCAGCGAGCGCAGAGGCGAATCCTGGGTGCGCGGAACCATGATGAACCCTCCATGGCCGGGGGTGGGCCGGGTTGTCGTCCGAGACGTCCTGGATGCCGAGGCTACCCCGGGCTCTCCCCGCCGGTCAAGCAAATAGTGGGCGGCCGCTTTCGGGGACGGGTCGGACGATTCCAGGAGCCGACATATCCAGGCCAATCGGCCCTCGGATGGGTCACCGTTCGGCCGCCTGGTCGAATCATAGGCCGCCCCCACCCGCGTTTCCATCGAAAACCCGGGCCGTCGCCGATCGATCCCGCGCGACCGCCCGGGGCTCAGAACCACGAAGGCTCCGGCTCCTTCCGCGCGCCCGGGCCCATGGCCTGGGTGACCAGCTCGACGATCCGGGGGCCGTCGACCAGCTCGATGGGGTGGTCGACGGCGAACTTCTCGGCCGCCAGCGAGAACGTGCTGGTGGTGACGAAATACCCCTTGTGGGCGTGCGCGTGGTGGACCGAGCCGAGGAACTTCTGCAGCTCGGGCGAGCCGACGACGCCCCGCTTGTGGTATTTGCACTGGACGATGGCGCGCAGCTCGCCGCGACGGAGGTGCAGGTCGATCCCCTCGTCCCCCGTGCCGCCGACCTGGGCGACCTGGTAGCCCATCGCCTCGAACAGCTCGCCGACGAACTCCTCGAACGTCTCGGGCGAGAGCGAGGTGAGCTGGGCCAGCTTCAGCTCGGCGCGACGGGCCTGGAGCCGGAGCCGCTCGGCGCGCTCCTTGTGGTCGCGGACCTCGTCGCGGAGCCGGGACGCCTCGGCCTCGTGCAGGGCCCGCTCGGCGGCGTCGACGCGGAGCAGGTAGCGGTCGATCTTGAACAGGGCGTTCTCGATCGTGTTGTCCAGTCGGCCCCGCTCGGCCCGGGTGAGCTGGTTCTGATAGCGGCGGAAGACGGCGTACTGCAGGTGCTCGACGGCCCCCGCCAGCTCGGCCGCCGAGGTGATCGCCGGGGCGTCCTCCTGGTACGGCGCGGCCTTCCACAAGAGGCCCTGGCTCGCGGCCTTCGCCGTCGGCGAGGCCGTCGCGGCCCCGTCCAGGGCCCCTTCGGCGGCCCTGGCGCGGAGCCATTCCAACAGGGTCGCGGCGCACTGCGGTCCCAGACACTCCATCGCGGGCGGGTCTCCTTCGGTACGTCTCGATGGCGGGGTCCGGCGCCGCGGACTCGGACGCGAACGCCCATACACCATTGTGCCCTCCTCAGCCGCTCCACGCCAGGCCCGGCGCGTTGACGAGGACCCGGCGGATCGCGAGAATCGCCGAAGGGGGCCGAGGCGATCCCGACGCTTCGCTGCGTCCCGGACGACGAGCGAGTGCCGCGCGCGAGGCCCCCGGGCCGAAGGGCCGAGGAGCAAGCCATGGGACGATTCGCCGTGATCCTGCCGGCCGCCGGCCGGTCCAGCCGCTTCGGCGACCCGAACGGGAAGAAGATCGACGCCGACCTCGCCGGCCGCGCCGTCTGGCTGCGGTCGCTCGACGCCTTCGTGAGCAGCGAGGACGTGGGCCAGATCCTCGTCGCCATCGCCGAGGACGACCGCGAGCGATTCGAGCGTCGCTATCGCGACAGCGTCGCGTTCCTGGGCCTCGACGTGGTCGTCGGCGGCGCGGAGCGGGCCGACACGGTCGCCGCGGCGCTGGCGAGGGTGAAAGACTCGTGCGACTTCGTGGCGGTCCACGACGCCGCCCGGCCCTGCGTCACCCCGGCCCAGGTGGCCGCGGTGTTCCAGGCCGCGCGGGAGCGCGGGGCGGCGATGCTGGCGGTCCCCGTGGCCGACACGATCAAGCGGGCGAACGCCGAGGGCGACGTCGCCGAGACGGTCCCGCGCGACGGCCTGTACCTGGCCCAGACGCCCCAGGCCTTCCGGCGCGACTGGCTCGTCGAGGCCTACGAGCGTCGCGACCGCGAGGCCAAGGCGGCCACCGACGACGCCCAGCTCGTCGAGGCCATCGGCCGGCCGATCGCGCTGGTGCCCGGCTCGTCGTCCAACCTCAAGATCACCACCCGCGAGGACTTGAACCTCGCCCGGGCCATCTTCGCGGCCCGGGAGGACGAGCGGCCCGTCTCCGGGGGCCACACCTTCGCCGACGAGCGGGCGAACTGGGACGACCTCCCGAAGATCAGGCCCTCCGACCTGTTCGACTCCTGAATCAGGACTTCTCGCCGAGGAGCTTCGCCAGGGTCGGCTCGATGGCGTCGGCCCAGAGCTCGTACCCCTTCGGGCTCAGGTGCAGGAAGTCGGGCATGATCTCCTTCGAGATCGTGCCGTCCTCCTGGAGGAAGACCTTGCCGATGTCCAGGTAGTGGACCTTCTCGCCGTCGAGCTTGGAGATCCGCTCGTTGACCTTCGCGAGCTTCTCGCGGGTCGCGTCGGGCTTCTCGCTGCGGGGGAAGACGCCCAGCAGGAGGATGTCGGTCTCGGGGAGCCGCTGGCGAAGGTCGGCGACGATGGCCTCGACCCCGGCGGCGATGTCCTCGGCCGGGCTGGAGCCGGCGTTGTTGGTGCCGATCATGAGCACCACGACCTTGGGGCTCAGGCCGTCCAGCTCGCCGTTCTGGATCCGCCAGAGGACGTGCTGGGTCTGGTCGCCGCCGATTCCGAAGTTGAGCGCCCCGCGAGGCGTGTAGTGCTCCTTCCAGGTGGCGTTGCCGCCCCAGCCCTGGGTGATCGAGTCGCCCAGGAAGAGGACCTTGGCGGACCCGTCCTCCGCGGCCTTCTTGGCCTCGCCGAGGAACTTCTCATGCAACTTGACCCACCATTCGTCCGTCTTGGGGTTGGGGGTCGCGGTGAGGGGGGCCTGGGCCGAGGCGGGGGCCGCGGAGGCGAGCAGGAAGGCGGCGGCGAGGGCCGCGACGAGCCGGGGGCCGTGGAGCGGGTTGAGCATCATTTCGTAGCCACTTCGGGTGACGGGAGGGGCGGGACGACGCCCCGAGGCGCCGTCTCCGTGCAGGTCGCATCGTAAACCCGCCGCGCGGGCCGATCCAGGCTCAAGGGGCCCAGGGCCGGCCGAAGTGCCCGGCGAAGGCCGACTCGTCGAGCCCGAGGCGGGAGCCGGCGAGGCACGGGGACGGCCCCTCGGCCTCGACCTCGGCGTAGCCCAGGGCGACCAGGCCGCAGACCGCGTGGTCGTCGGGCACGCCGAACTCGCGGCGGACCGCCTCGGCGTCGAAGTCGTCGACGAGGGCCGCGTCGACCCCGAGCGACCCGGCCGCGAGCACCAGGGTCGCCGCCGCGAGCATCGCGGCGCGGGTCGCCCAGAGTTCCCGGCCGGCGACGTCCCTCAGGACCGACCGCGCCCGGCCCCGGATCGCGGCGGCCTGCTCGGCCGTGCAGCCCCCCGAGGCGACCCGGCGCGCCAGCAGGGGCTCCAGGTCGGTGCGCTCGGGCTGGTGGTACCCCAGGACCACGACCACCGCCGCCGCGCGGCCGACCTCCGGGTCGTTCCGGGCGCAGCCCTGGAGCCGTCGGCGATCGGCCGCGTCCCGGACGACCAGGAACCGCCAGGGTTGCAGCTCGTAGGGCGACGGCGCGTGGGCGGCCGTCTCCAGGAGGCGTTCCAGGAGCGCGGGGGCGAGCGGCCGGGAAGGGTCGAAACGGGGCCTCGGGCGGCGGCGGCGGGCGGCCTCCTCGACGGTGAGCGGTCGGATGCCCTGGTCTCGGGCGTCGGTCGGGTCGGGCATGCGAGGCGAGGCTCCCGGGAGGGGGGGGGCGGCCCCTGGCACGCCCCATCCCCCCGTTATAGACTTGCAAACGCGAACTCGGGAGCGGCCCCCGGCCGATCCGAGCCCATCCGATCGACTACCAGGAGAACGACAGCAATGAACTCGCACAAGTGGACGCGCGGGGCGCTCTGCGCGCTGGCGATGACGTTCGGGACGGCCGCGTGCGCCAACGCCGAGGAGTGGACCTCCCTGTTCGACGGCAAGACCCTCAGCGGCTGGACCGTCGGCGGCGGCGGCGACAAGACCAAGTGGGAGGTCAAGGACGGCGCGATCGTCGGCTCGGGCGGGGCGTCGATGCTCTACAGCCCCAAGAAGTACAAGAACTTCAAGTACCGGGCCGAGGTCAAGATCAACGACAAGGGGAACTCGGGCCTCTACTTCCGCTCGCCGACGAACGGCGGCAGCTTCTCCGACGGCTACGAGGCCCAGATCGACAGCACCCACACCGACCCGATCCGCACCGGCTCGCTCTACGGCTTCGTCCACGTCTACAAGCGGCTGGTCGAGCCCGACCAGTGGTTCACCTACGAGATCGAGGTCGTGGAGAAGGAGTGGCGGGGCAGGAAGGCGCCGCACATCAGCATCCGGGTCAACGGCGAAGAGTTGTACATGTTCATGGATTTCGCGAACACCTTCAAGGAGGGCCACTTCGCGTTCCAGCAGCACGACCCGGGCAGCCGCATCGAGATCCGCAAGATCGAGGTCGTCGAACTGCCGTGACGGCGCGACGGTGAATGTTGTATGATCTTCGCGGGACGCGGCCGACCCGGGCGAACGCCGCCCCTCCTCTCTCGCCGGGTCCCCCCGGCGGGCCGCGTCCCCCTCGCCCGTCGCCCCGAACCGGCGACGGCGCCCCCGATCCAGAGCCCCCCTGCATCCAACGGAAACCTGTGAGAGGACACGATGGCGAATCTGTGGGTCCGTAAATCCATCGCCGCGCTGAAGGCCGAGGCGGCCGCCAGCGAAGAGCACGGCCTGAAACGCACCCTGACGGGCGTGAACCTGATCATGCTCGGGATCGGGGCCGTCATCGGCGCCGGCTTCTTCGGCCTGACCGGCGAGGCGTCGGCCCGGTACGCCGGCCCGGCGATCTCGCTCTCGTTCGTGCTGGGGGGGATCGTCTGCACCTTCGCCGGCCTCTGCTACGCCGAGATGGCCTCGACCGTCCCGGTCGCCGGCTCCGCCTACACCTACGCCTACGCCACCATGGGCGAGTTCATCGCCTGGCTGATCGGCTGGGACCTGATCCTCGAATACATGGTGGGCGCGACCACCGTGGCCATCAACTGGTCGGGATACGTCGCCAGCTTCCTCCACGACCGCGGCCTCGACCTGCCCCCGCGGTTCCTCGCCTCGCCGGGCACCAAGATGATCGAGGTCCCCGACGACGTCGCCGGACGCCTCCACCTCCGCCACGGCTGGTCGATGCTCGACTCCGTGAAGGACCGCCTGGCCGAGGCCGGCGTCGACTTCGCGAGCTTCCCCCAGGTCGAGGCCCTGTTCAACGCCCCGGCCATGCTGATCGTCGCCCTGGTCACCGCCCTGCTCGTCGTCGGCGTCCAGGAGTCGGCCCGGGTCAACAACGTCATCGTCTTCATCAAGGTCTCGATCCTGGTCCTCCTGATCGTCCTGGGCCTCCCCATGGTCGACAGCAAGAACTGGGGCGGCTCCTACATCCAGCCCTCCGTCGGGCCCTGGTACAACTTCGAGTACGGCTGGAGCGGCGTGCTCCGGGCCGCCGGCCTCGTCTTCTTCGCCTACATCGGCTTCGACGCGGTCTCCACCACCGCCCAGGAGGCCAAGAACCCCCAGCGCGACATGCCCATCGGCATCATCGGCTCGCTGGTCATCTGCACGGCCCTCTACTTCCTCGGCTCGATCGTCCTCACCGGCGTGGTCAACTACAAGCAGCTCCACGTCCCCGACCCGGTCGCGGTCGCCACCGACGCCATGAAGATGCCCTGGCTCTCGTTCTACGTGAAGATCGGCGCGATCATGGGCCTCAGCTCCGTGATCCTCGTCATGCTCATGAGCCAGCCCCGGATCTTTTACGCGATGTCCAAGGACGGCCTCCTGCCGGCCTTCGCCGCCAAGGTCCATCCGCGGTTCCACACGCCCTACATCACCACGATCATCACCGGCCTGATCGTCATGACGGCCGCCGCGATCCTCCCGCTGAGCGTCGCCGGCGAGCTGACCTCGATCGGAACCCTCTTCGCCTTCGCCGTCGTCTCGGCCGGCACGCTCTACCTGCGGATCACCCAGCCCGACGTCGAGCGCCCCTTCCGCGCCCCCGCCATCTGGTTCACCGCCCCGATGGGCGTCCTGACCGCCGTGGCGCTCATGCTTCCCCTCCCCGTCGACACCTGGATCCGGCTCATCGTCTGGATGCTCCTGGGCCTGGTGATCTACTTCCTCTACGGCAAGAACCACAGCGTCCTGGGCAACCGCGCCCCCGAGGACTCCCTCGTCGGCGCCGGCGAAGCCTGAGCCCCGGCACTCCCGCCCTCCCCCGGCCCGCGCCGGGGGAGGCGGCCCTTCCCCGCGATCGGCTTCGTTCGCGCCCGCCGAGAAACGAAGCCAATCGACCGAAACCCCGGTCTAGCCTAGCTTTAAAACCGAAATCGACGCCCCGGGATTGGGTTCGTTCGGCGCACTTTTCGAGACTCCTCGGTCAACCCCGCCGCCTCGGAGCCGTCGCAGGGCGTCGATCCGGGCACCACGACTCGGCGGTATCGAGTGCGGAGCGTCCCCCTTTCGAGGATCGGCCTGTAAACGGCACCGTCGGTCCCCGCTCGGGCCCGCTCCGCGGGGAATCGGCTTCGTTCGTCCCGCCCCGAAAACGAACCCATCGGACGCAAGCCCCATACTACAAGGCTTTTGCGACGAGAGTTCGGCCCGCGAAATTGGGTTCGTTCGACGCATTTCCCGCCCCCCTCGCTCCAGCCCCACGGTCCGGCCGGGCGTCACAGCCTCGGCGCGCGCAAGCCCGCCAGTTGGACTATGGTCCGGATCCTCGAATGGGATCCGAAGGTCGCACGAGAATCGTGGACCGGCGGGGGTCGTTGGGCTTCCGGGGCGCGGTCGGCTCAACCGCCCAGATCGGGCGTATTGAGCTCGCGGTCGCGGGGACCATCGGCGAGGGTCGGCCGGGGGGCGACCCAGCGGGCGATCGCCGAGGCCAGGATGACGGCGACGCAGGCGATCAGCATGGCGGTCAGCCCGATGTTGAGCGAACCCTTCAGGACGTCCCCGGCCCGGATCATCCCCCAGAACTTGCCGGTGATCTCGTAATAGGCGGCGGTGCCGGTGGTGGCGACGACGAAGGCCATCGGCAGGATCGTGGCCCAGGCGTAGCGGCCCCGGCCGGCGTTGAACAGGCCCGTCGTCACCACGGCCAGGGCGATGACGGCCAGCAGCTGGTTCGCCAGGCCGAACATCGGCCAGATGCTCTCCACCGACCCAGTGGCGATGAAGTAGCCCCAGGCGAAGACCACCAGGCCGGTCGCCAGCATCGAGGCCGGGAGCCAGTCCAGGTCGCCCAGCGGCTTCCAGATCCGGCCGAGGATCTCCTGCACCAGGAACCGCGCGATCCGCGTGCCGGCGTCGATCGTCGTCAGGATGAAGAGCGCCTCGAACATGATGGCGAAGTGGTACCAGAAGGCCTGGAGCGCCCCCAGGCCGGGCATCGCCTGGGTGAAGATCCGGGCCATGCCGACGGCCAGCGTGACCGCGCCGCCGGTCCGGCCGTGGAGCGACTCCTGGACCTCGCGCTCCATCTGGACCAGCTCGCTCGTCGGGGCCGGGTCGGGGCCGTGGCCGCCGTGCATGTCGAACTCGCCCGCCTTGAGGAACCGCGCGAAATCGGGGTTGGCCGCCAGGAAGTCGGGGCGTCGGCCCAGGTCGATGTTGATGTCGTAATACATGGCGCTCGGCAGGGCCGCGGCGGCGATCAGGGCGACGACGCCGACCAGCCCCTCCATCAGCATCGCCCCGTAGCCGATCATGCGGACGTCCCCCTCGCGCATGATCATCTTGGGGGTCGTGCCCGAGGCGACTAGGGAGTGGAATCCGGAGATGGCCCCGCACATGATGCAGATGAAGACGTAAGGAAAGATCGGCCCGTTGAAATATGGCCCGCCGCCGTTCGCGAAGAACGCGCTCACGGCCGGCGCCTCGAGCTTCGGGTTGGCCACCACCAGGCCGCCGACCAGCAGGAAGATCGTGCCGATCTTCAGGAAGCTGGACAGGTAGTCGCGCGGGGCGAGCAGGAGCCAGACCGGCAGCACCGCGGCGACGAAGCCGTAGCCGGCGACCGCGACGACCGTCCAGAATCGCGAGAGCGCGAAATACGGCTCCAGCGGCGACTTCGGCACCAGGCTCCCCAGCCCGGTGACCGCCAGGACCATCACCGCGCCGATGAGCGAGGCCTCGACCACCTTCCCCGGCCGGAGCTTGTACATGTACCAGCCGACGAACAGGGCGATCGGGATCGTCATGGCGATCGTGAAGGTCCCCCACGAGCTTCCGGGCACGAGCCGACGCGCGTTCTCGGGCAGCTCGAAGCCCGCGCCGTCGGCCGCCGCCCGCAGCGACTGGTCGGCCGGGACGGCGAGTTGGAAGGGCTCCTGGAAGTCCATCGCCTGGTCCTCGCCCGCGCCGAAGCGGTACTTGGAGCCGGGCGGCACGTCGTAGACCTTGGGGCCCCCCGGGGCCATCCGAGCGTCGACCTGGGCGCCCTCGGGGTAGGCCAGGACGGTCCCCTTCTTCATGGCGACCTCCTCGCCGCCGAGCGCCTTGACCACGACCACGCCCAGGCCCGCCAGGGCGATGACGATGATGTAGAGGATGGCGATCGACGCGGCCAGGCCCGCCGGCCGGCCGATCTCGGTCCGCGCCAGTCCGGCGAGGCTCTTGCCGTCGCGCCGGGTAGAGAGGGCCAGGACCATCATGTCCTGCACCGCGCCCGCCAGGCAGACGCCGATGACGATCCAGATCAGGCCCGGCAGGTAGCCGAACTGGATCGCCAGCACGGGCCCGATCAGCGGCCCCGCGCCCGAGATCGCCGCGAAGTGGTGGCCGAACAGGACCCAGCGGTTGGTGGGCTCGAAGTTCTGGCCGTCCTCGAAGCGGAACGCCGGCGTGACCCGCGAATCGTCGAGCGCCGCCACCCGACGGGCCAGGAACCCGCTGTAGAAGCGGAAGGCGATCGCCAGGATCGCCAGCACCCCGATCATCACCGGCATCGCGTGCATCGTCATGGACCCGTTCCCCTGGGCGCGGCTGTCACCGAAGCTCGGCGGATCGTCCCGCCGAGCCAGGCGATGATACCAGAGCCGGGCCCCGCGCAGCAGGCGGGGGTTCAGGCGAAGATCCGCTCCACGGCCAGGCGCCAGCCGGGGACTGCGGGCTCGGCGTCGGCCTCCTGATCCGGCACGAACTCGATCGGCCGGGCCGCATCGTCCGTGCGGTACTTGCGGACCATCCCGCCGATGGGGTCCACGTCCCAGACGACGAGGGTCCCGGCCTCGAAGTAGTCGGCGCGCTTCGCGGCCATCCCCGCCTCGGCGGGGCCGAAGTCGTTCTCGCTGCGGACCTCGACCGCGAATGTGGGCGGCCCCTGGAGGAAGCGCATCGGATTCGACGGCAAGGGGCCGAGATAATACGCCGCGTCGGGGGAGAACGATTCGCGACCGGAACTCAGCTCGGGGACCGCGAACCCGACGTTGTCCGGCAGGGCCACGCCACGGCCGGTCGCCTCGGCGAAGTCGTCAAGGCTCCGGAAAATGCGGGCCGCGACCCGGCCGGGGCGGAAGCCCGTGGGCAGGGCGTGGACGATCCTCCCAGAGACCAGTTCGGCCTTGCCTTCCACGCGAGCGAGGTCGTCGAGCGTGGCGGCCGTACGGGCGAGCGGCATGGGGGACCTCGATTGCAAAAAGAGCCCGCGTCGAGCAACCTACGAGTCCGCCACCCCGATTTTATCGACGTCCCGAAGATCGGGCAATCGCGGCGGGCGCGACGGCGTGGACGCGCCCCGGATTGTCCGCGCCCCGAGGTCCTCGTAAAATGTCTGAGGCATCAACCAACCAGGGAGCGTGACCATCATGGATCGAACCAGCTTCCGAATCGAATCCGACCTCTAGCGGCGACTGAAAGCCGAGGCGGAGATCAGCCTTTCCGGGCTCGCCCGCGATACCATCCGCGAGCACCTGTGAGCGGCGCCGTCAACCCGTCGAGTTCGCCTACGACATGGACAAGCAGCTGGGCTTCATCGACAGCGTCAGGGTCACGACGCCATGAACAATCCCGATCCACCTGCGCCGAGGATTTGCGTATCGGTTTCCGAGTTGCTGATCGCAACCACATTCCTGACGGTCTTTTTAGCGTTTCTTCTCGTGGCGCTCGAGGGCGCAAGGGAGCATCAGTCCGCGCCGCCTCTCATACCTATTCTCAACTCCTTGCATAAAAATCACCCTTGGATCTTCATCTTCGGCAGTCCGATCTCCGCCACGGCGACCGTCGCTTCCATCGCGGTCGTCGCTCGCCTCCTTCTCCCAGACGCCGTCCGTGCCCATTTCTGCTGGAAGAATACGGCACGCCATAAAGAGTGATTTACCCTGCATTCGTTAGATGTGGCGGCGTCGAGCGCGACGGTGCTGAAGGCGACGAGTGCAGCCCTTGCACTTCGGGGCCGGCGATAGGCGCCGCAGCAAGCGCGCCGTGCCGCCGGCCTCGCCTGGTCGTCGAGGAAGGATAGCCCCCAGCGACCTCGGCAAGGATCGAAGCACAGGAAAGGCTTCCGGCCCGATTCAGCCGGCGAGCTTCCCTGAGCCTCAAGGATCCACCCCGCGTCCTCAGCGGCGTTTCGTCTTGTAGCCGATCTTCTGCAGGGCCTTCTCGGCGGCCGGGCGGTGGTCGCCCTGGAGTTCGATGCGGCCTTCCTTGAGGGTGCCGCCGGTGCCGCAGGAGGCTTTCAGGCGGGCGGCCAGCTCGTCGAGGTCGTTCCCCTCGGGGTCGAGGCCGGAGACGACGGTGACGACCTTCCCCTTGGGTCGCTTCTCCAGGGTCAGGACGGCCGTCTGGGTCTCGGGCGGGATGCGGACGGGCTCCTTCGCCTTCGGGGGGCACGCACATTCCGATTCCAGGCGTCCGCAGGCCTCGCAGACGGGGGGGCGGTCCCAGGGGGTGCCGGCGAACAGGCGGGTCACGCGTGGGGTCCTCAGACGATGGGGTAGGAGTACCGGGGCTGGATCGCCACGCCGAGGTTCGCCCGCTTGCCGTAGAGGAATTTCAGGTGATAGTCGAGGTGGTTCACGTAGGTGACCACCAGGTCGGCCAGCGTCACCTTCCCCTTCTCGGTGTGCATGCCGTAGCGCGCGAAGTCGGCCTCCGTGGCGTGGCGGAGGATCCGCTCGGTCCAGCGTCGATTGGCGGCGAAGAGGGCGACAGCCTGCTCGATCGGGGCCTGCTGCATGTCCAGGCGGTCGTTCCAGGCCGACTCGTCGTAGGCGAGGAGCGTGGGCTCGGGCTCGGCGATCACGCGCTTCATGCGGTCGCTGGCGACGACGTCGCTGTCGGCCAGGTGGGCGACCAGCTCGGCGATGCTCCAGGCCCCCGGGCCGGGGCGGGCCAGGACGAGCTGGTCGGACAGGCCGTACACCGCGTATTCGAGGATCGCGGGGCCGAGGGCGTAGCGGTCGATCAGGAAGGAGATGGCGCTCATGGCTTCTTGCCTCGATTCGGGGCCTCGCCCGCCACGGGGTCGGTCGACGACCGCCGCCAGATGGAGAGCTGGGGATGGCTGTATTCGACGAACCAGATCTCCTCCTCCACGCCCAGCTCCTGCGCGAATCGGCGGGCGACGAGGTGGTTGACGACCTCGAGCGAGACGCTCAGAAAGTCCGTGCCGTCGTCGCGACCGTCGGCCGCGGGATTGTGGAAGAGGAACCGGATGACGATCACGCGCTCGTCGACCGGCCCGTCCGCCGAGAGGAATCGGCCGTCCATCTCGTAGATGGAATAGCCTCGGCTGGCCTTGCAGAGGGCCTTGACCCAGCGATCCTCGTCGAACCCTTTCTGCTTCCGGTTCCGGGCGATCGACTGCCGGACGAACGGGATCTTGCGGATCGCCGCCTCGTCGAAGAGGTCCTCCAGGACCTCCTGGATCTTGCCGAAGTAGCCGATCTTCTTGGGCAGGATGACCTCGTACATGCGGGCCGGCTTCGGCCCTTCGAGGCGGTATTCGGCCATGCCCTGCTCCTCGCGCGAACGGACGGTAGGGATGCGACGGGGAGGTCAGCCCACGTCGACCGGGCCGCCGTCGGGTAAGACGATTCGGAGCGGGCAAGGTTCGCAGCGCGGGCCGGAAGGCTTGCAGAAGCGTCGGCCGAGGTCGGCGAACCCGTCCGAGATCCTCGCCAGGATCGCCGGGTCGGATTCCGCCGCGGACGTCAGCAGGTGCGAGGCCTCGTCGTAATCCACGGTCGGGTCGATCCACCCGTGGCGGACGAGGATGCGATAGGACGCGCGGTCGACCGGGTAGGTCGCGGCCCCGAAGACGTGCAGGGCCACGGCGTCGGCGGTGCTCCGCCCGACGCCGTTGACGGCGGCCAGCTCGTCGCGGCGAGCGGCCTCGGGCCCGGATCCGGCGGGGATCTCGGCCTCCAGGTCGTCGCGGTGCGCGCGATACCAGGCGGCGATCCGCTGGAGCAGCCGGACGGCCTTCGGGTTGGCCTCGATGCGCGCGTCGCGGAGGGCGTCGACGACCTCTTCGAGGGGGGCGTCGGCCAGGGCGTCGGGTTCGAGCAGGCCGGCCCCGTCGAGGGCGGCGGCGATCCGGTCGCCCCGCCCGGAGGCGAGGCCGCCGGAGGCCGCGAAGGCGATCGCCGCCTCGAACCGCGAGTCGCGCTCGGGGGGGGCGGCGGGCCGTCCGCCGAGGGCGCGGACGATCGCCGGGATCGCTTCGTTCAGGGGGGGCATCGCGGGACCTCCGCGACGGGCGCCGATCGGTCGGCCCGGGTTCGGTCGGGTCAGGAGGCCGACTTGGCCTTCTCGAGGGCCGCCTTGTAATTGCGGGCGAGCTTGCTCTTGCGGCGGGCGGCGGTGTTCTTGTGGAGGACGCCGCGGGCGCCGGCCTTGTCGATCTTGGCGACGGCCGCGCGGAACTGGGTCTCGGCCGCGTCGAAGTCCTTCTCCGCCACGGTCTCGAGCGCCTTGCGCGCCGAGGTCTTCACGATCTTCTTGACGATCCGGTTGTGGAGGCGCTTCTTGGCGCTCTGGCGCAGCCGCTTGGCGGCCGAATCGGTCGTTGGCATAGGTCCGTCGATCTTCCCACGAGGATAACGAAACGAAAAACAGGCCCGCCCGCGCCCGGGTGACGGTCCGGAATCGCACGGCGCCGGCCTTCCGCTGCCGCGCGATCGGGCGCGACGGGGGCCGGCGACGAGGGGGGCCTCCTGTCAGGTCGGCCTGCTCAAGGCGAAGACTGTACCATGAACCGAGTTTTCAGTTCAAGTTGCGAAGTCGCTGGGCCACGTCGCGGTAGGTGTAGTCGTTGGAAGCGACCTCGTTGTAGTGCTCCTCGGCCGCCTCCATGTTGCCCAGGCTCTCGTTCACGCGGCCGAGCTGGTAATGGATGGCGTTGAAGTTCTCGACGTCCTCGGGCTCGATCGCCTTGAGGGCCTCCTGGTACGTCCGCTCGGCGAGCTTGCCGCGGCCGTCGGCCTCGAAGCTGAGGCCGGCCTGGAGCAGCGCCGGGACCTTCAGGTTGGGGCTCCCCTTGGCGACCTGGAACTCGCCGATGGCCTCGGCGTGCTTGCCGTCGCGGGCCAGGCAGCGTCCCAGCTCGTAGTGGAGCTTGTGGTCTTCCGGGCTGAGGGCGATCCGGCGGCGGTACTCCTTGATCTCGTAGTCCAGGAGCATCCGGGCGATCTGTTCGAGCTTGGACTTGGAGGTGACGTCGGTCGGGTCGTCCTCGACGCGCTTGGCCAGCGCGTCGTGCGCCCGCTTGAGCCGGATCATCTGGACCTCGGCGTAGTTCTGCATCAGCATCGAGTCGCGCGGGACGGCCTTGATGCCGGCGCCGAGGATCTTCTCGGCGTGCTCGAATTGGCTCCGCTTGCGGAAGATCTCGGCCAGCTCGATGTACGGCCAGACCTGCTTGGGGTCCTTCTGGATCTCCTTGTGGAGCCGCTCCTCGGGGGTGAGCTTCTCGGCCTTCATCTGCTCCAGGCGGGTGCGGACGTCCTCGGCGGTCTCGGACGGCTCGACCTTCTTGTCCTCGATCGCGTCCTCGTACTTGGCCCGCTTGATCGTGGCGCTGGCGGAGAGGCCGTTGATCTTGCGGTTGGCCTCGTCGTCGTGGGGGTCGAGCTTCTTGACGGTCTCCCAGGCGGCGATGGCCTTGGGCCAGGACTCGCACAGCTCGTGGACGTGGGCGGCGTGGCGGTGGAACTCGGCGTCCTTGGCGGCCTCGCTCTGGACCGACTCCAGGTACCACTGGGCGAGCGTATACTGCTCCATCATCTCGGCCGCCTCGGCCCCCTCGCGGGCCGCGGTCACGTCCCAGGGGTTGTTCGTGAACGCGTCCTCGAGGATCTCCAGGCAGGTCGTGTAGTTCTGCTTGCCGCGGGCCGAGCGGGCTTTCATGTGGAGCGGCTTGTTGGTCATCCCGACGAGCCGGCCGACCTTGGAGGGCTCGTTGCCGAACTTGCGACGCTGCACGCTCCGCAAGGCCTGCCGGAACGGGATGTTGTCCGGGGCCAGTTTGCAGGCCTGCTTGTACATGTCGATCGCGTAGGCGAAGTTGGACTTCGTCGCGGCGTCGTTGCCGTACTGGAAGAAGGTGCGGGCCTTCGAGAGATCCTGGGAATCCAGCTCCGGTGGCATCGGGCGTGCTCCTCACCAAGCCGGGATACGCGGCGGCGGTGGACTTGGGGACGACTTGAAGGTCGGAAGATTCAGGACCATTCTATCGGATCGCGCACCGCCCCACCACTGGCTGACGCCCCGACGACCCGGCCGGGACCTATCGCAGAGGACGACGACATGGAGATCCTGAGGGACGCCGGCCTGTCCGGCCTGATCGCGGGCGACCGCCTGGAGACGCTGGCCTCGGGATTCGAGTTCACCGAGGGGCCCCTCTGGCTTCCGGACGGCTCGATCCTGGTGCAGGACATCAAGGCCGAGAAGACCCACCGCATCCACCCCGACCGCTCGGTCACGCTGTTCCGCGACCGCAACGGCGCGGCCAACGGCCAGACCTTCGCGATCGACGGCGGGATCGTCTTCTGCGAGCAGACCGGCCGCCGGTTCTCGCGGATGGCCCTCGACGGGTCCGGCTACGGGACCGTCGTGGAGACGTGGGAGGGGAAGCGGCTGAACAGCCCCAACGACGTCGTCTGCCGGTCCGACGGCCTGGTCTACTTCACCGACCCGCCCTACGGCGTGAAGCCCGAGGACAAGGAGATCTCCTTCCAGGGCGTCTTCCGCTGGGATCCCTCGGCCCACCCCGGCTCGCGGCTGACGAAGCTGCTGGACGACTTCGAGAAGCCCAACGGCCTGGCCCTCTCGCCCGACGAGAAGACCCTCTACGTCTGCGACACCGCCCGCTACCACGTCCGAGCCTTCCGCGTTTTGGCCGACGGCGGGCTCGAAGAAGGATCCGGCCGGACCTTCGCCGAGCTGGACCCCGGCGAGAACGGCGGGCCGGACGGAATCAAGGTCGACCTCGCCGGCCGCGTCTATGTGGCCGTCGCGCTCGGCATCTGGGCCTTCGAGCCCGACGGCCGCCTGCTTGGCATCGTGCCGACCCCCAAGCGGCCCTCGAACCTCAACTGGGGCGACGCCGACGGCCGGGGCCTGATCATCACGGCCGTCGACGCCGTGCATCACGTCCGGTTCCGCGAGCCCGGCCTGACGCCGGTCTTCGCCCCCAAAGGATGAAAGGTCACGACGAGCGTTCATGTAGGGGATGATCTGTTCGGCGGGCGTCGCATCGACTACAATGGTCGTTGCGACGTTCCGCGCCCCTCGCGGAACGAGGCGACCCAGGCCGGCCATCCCCGCGAGTCGCCTCACCCCGCCCGTCGCGACGAGACCGAAGGCTAGACACGACCCCCGCCTCGCATGGCCGGCGCGGGTCGTCGCAGGAGACCCGCGTGCCTAAAGAAGAACCGATCCGCACCGAAGGGCGCATCGTCGAAGCGCTCCCGAATACGCAGTTCATGGTCGAGCTGGAGAACGGCCACAAGGTGCTCGCGCACATCGCGGGCAAGATGCGGAAGAACTTCATCCGCATCGTCCCGGGCGACCGGGTGACCGTCGAGATCTCGCCCTACGACTTCCTCAAGGGCCGCATCGTCTACCGCGAGCGCTGAGAGCGGGGCCCGACCCGGCCCCGTCGCACGCCCCCAGCGGCTCCCCGCCGTCCCCTCCCCTTCGGCTCCCGGCCGCGGTCAACGCTCCCGCCACCAGAGCCGAGGCCCGATCCCCAGGGCCACCGCCGTCGGCTCGACGTCTCGCCGGAACCGCGAGGCGTCGATCGGATACCCGGCCGACGGCCTGAGGCCCGGGACCCGGCGCGCCCAGAACGCGTTGAACACGTCCATCCAGCACTCCCGGACGGCCTTGCCCACGATCGACGCCAGCGCCACCAGCGCGTCGTCGGCGTCGGCTCGGGGCGTCAGGCGGAGGTTCAGCGACCGCCCCGGCTCGCGGATCGTATATTCGCTCAGCTCGGGACCTTCCGCCCCCCTGTCGATCCAGGTCCCGGGGAACGCGCCGCTCAGCAGGTCCAGGTAAAAGTGACGGCCGCCGTGCTTGTCCCCCCGGACGCGCGTGGGCCGGCCGTCCTCCGCGTGCTCCCAGACCGCGCGCATCAGGCGTTCGAAGGCCTCGAAGTGCACGGCGGCCTTCGAGGCGTGCCGCGACAGCCCCGCGTTGAACCGCTCCGGGCCGACGATCTCCACGAGGACCTCGGCCACGCGCCATGTGCCGCAAGGCGGCGCGAACGGCCGGGCGGCGAAGCGGTCGGGCAGGCGGGCGAACCAGTCCCCCGGCGGCCAGGGAAGCTCCGGCTCGCCGGGATCCAGCCAGCGCACGATCTCGGCCTCGGCCGGGTTGCGGTCGGCCAGGGTCGCGACCAGCTCGGCCGGGCATCCGGCGAGGGGGCGGCCGACGGCGTCGAGGAGCGCGAGGCAGCTCCCGAACAGCCGATCGCGCCCCTTCCCCCCCTTGAGGATCGCCTTGGAGTCGTCGACGAGGAAGCGGGCGTCGAGCCTCCCCCCGGCCGCGCGACGGATGGTGGCGGCCAGGTCGTCCCAGAGCCGCGCGGGGGGGTCGAGTTCGAACGGGTCGCGGCGGTCGCCGGCCTCGCACGACTCGACGACGACCGCGGTCATCACCAGGGGGCCGAGGTTCGGCCCGTAGCCCGCCTCGTCGATCCCCACCCATCGCATGACGGAAGGCCCTCGGCCGGATGGATGGGGTTTAAGCCCGCACGGTCAGGCGGCCGTCGCGTCGGCCGCCGGTGCCTCGTCGGAATCGGCGTCGGTATCGGCCCAGAGCGAGGCCGGCGCGCCGCCGAGGACCTCGGAGGCGAGCGACGCGTAGTCCTCGGCGCCCCGGCTTGTGGGGGCGTACTGGAAGATCGACTGGCCGAAGCTCGGGCACTCCGCCAGCCGGATGTTGCGCCGGATGCGGGTCTTGTAGAGTTTGGCGTCGGACCAGGGGGAGACCCCCTTCTTCTTGGCGTCGAAGAACGCCTGCAGGTCCTCGACGACCTCGCCGCCGTGGCGGGTGCCGGCGTCGTACAGGCAGAGGACGACCCCGCCGACCTTCAGGTCGCGGTTGACCCGCTTCGACACCAGGTTCACCGTCTCCAGCAGCTTCGAGAGCCCGTGCAGGGCCAGGAAGTGCGCCTGGAGCGGGATCATCACCTCGTTCGCGGCGCAGAGCGCGTTGAGGGTGAGGACGCTGAGCGACGGCGGGCAGTCCATCAGGACGAAGTCGTAGTCCTCCTCGTCGGCGGCGAGCTGGTCGCGGAGGATGACCTCGCGGCCGACGGTCCCCAGCAGTTCCAGCTCGGCGCCGGCCAGGTCGATGTGGCTGCCGACGATCGACAGGTTGTCGGCGACCTGCCGGCGCACCTCCTGGATGCTCTTGTTCTGGGTGAGCACCTCGTACAGCGACGGCCCGGACCGGCCCGGCAGGAGGCCGAGATGGAGGGTGGCGTGGGCCTGGGGGTCCAGGTCGATCACCAGGACCTTGTGGCCTTCCGCGGCCAGCGCGGCGGCGAGATTGACCGTGGACGTGGTCTTGCCGACACCGCCCTTTTGGTTGAGCACCGCGATCCGCCGCATCGTATCTCCCTCCGTGGTTCAAACTTGGGCGCGTCGGCCCGGCCGTGGTCCCCATCCTCCGTGCCGCGGCGACGATCGCCGACCGCGCGGGACCCGGCCCGAGCCTCGGGACGGGAGTCTATCCCTTCGCAACCGAGGCGCTAAGCTGAATCGGCCGGCCCGGCCTCCCCCCTTCAGTCCTTCGGGTCGAGCCGGCCCCGGTTCTTGGCCTTGTCGAGCTTCGGCCGGATTTCGAGGAACGCGTCGCGCGAGGCGTCGGCGGCGGCGCGGAGCCGCTCCAGCAGGCCCACGGCGGCCCAGCGGAATTCCTCGTCGTGCGGGCCCTGGGCCAGGAAGGCGTCCACTTCCCCGCTCGCGACCACGGCGTCCTGATGCTCCCCGAGGAGGTCCTGGATCTTGCGGGCCAGGCGCATAACCCGCTGGGACCGCTTCTCGACCTTCGGGCCCAACGCCGAGGCGATCAGCTCGGTCGTGTAGCGGGCGCGCTTGGCGCGCTTGCGGACCTCGTGGAAGACCGGATCGGGGGTGTGGGCGTCGAGCCCCTCGGCGTCCTTCCGCAGGCGCTTCCAGGCCGCGGCGACCAGGGGCGGCAGCACCTTGCGGCAGGGCTTCTTCGCCTTCGCGACGAGCGGCGGGTCGGCGACGCCGGCGCGAAGCTCGTCCATAAGGGCCCGGAAGCGATCGCCGTCGAGGGTCTCTTCGATGATCCGACCGGCCTCGGCCCGGCGCGCGGAGAGCCAGTCGAAGAGGGGCGCGAGGGCCCGCCGATCCTCGTCCGACTCCCCTTTCGCGAACCGTTCGCGGAGGACGTCCAGGTCGCGGACCTCGCCGATCGCCGAGCCCAGCCAGCGCAACTCGCCCTGGAGCCGCGTGCCCCACTCGGGGTCGACCAGTTCGCGGAACGCCTGCAGCTCGCTGCGGAGCCGACGCGCCGAGGTGCGGAGCCGATGCACCCCCTCGACCTCGCCGCCGCGGGCCAGGGCCTCGGCCGCCTGGATCCGCTCGATGGCCGTCCGCAAGGACGAGGCGATCGCCGTCGAGGCGGGGTCGTCCGGCCCCGGCCGATCGGTCGGCTGCTCGGATTCGGGCAGGATCTCGCGAATCGGGTCGACTGAAGAAGCCATAGAAATCCAACAGTATGGGGGGTTTGCGCCGTCGGTGGCTCCCCTCACCATACGTCCGTCCGGCGATCGACACAAGGCCGAGACGGGCGGTCAGCGCAGCGGATGCAGGCCTCGCGCGGAGCGTCGGGCGTTGACCTGTCCGAGGGCGCGGGGCTCGGCGGCGAGCAGCTTGACGAGCTGGGTCGCGGAGCAGCCGAGGGCCGTCGCGGCGGCCTTCACGTCGTCGTCGCTCGCGGCGAGCCGGTCGAGCGCCTCGGCCACGAGCGCGGGGAAGTCGTCGTGCTCGGGGCTGACGACGATCCGGCCGCCTCGCAGGCGGGACGCCCAGAGGGCGCTGGGCGCGGCATCGGCGGGGGTCCGGATTTCGAGGGCCAGCTTGAGGCGGAGCCGGAACAAGGCCTCGCGGCGGTTCTCGCCCTGGGAACGGCGCTCGGAGGCCTCGGCGACGATCCCGGTCGGCCGGTGGGTGAGGATTACGGCCGTCTCGACCTTGTTGCGGTTCTGGCCGCCGGGGCCCGACCGCCGAGTCGTCTTGAAGTCGCACTCGGCGGCGAGCCGGTCGGGATCGATCGCGGCGGGGTGGCCGCTCACGACGCGGGGATCCGATCCAGCAGGGTCGCCAGGTCGTCGACCGTCGCGACGCCCGTGGTGCCGACCTGGTGTACGACGACCGACGAGGCGACGGCCGCCAGCTCGACCGCCTCGCGCAGCGTCGCCCCGGCCGCGAGCGCCGCGGCCAGGTTGGCGGTCACCGAATCCCCCGCCCCGACGACGTCGATCGGCCCGCGGACGGGCAGGGCAGCGACGTGCACCACCTGCCCCTCGGGCTCGGCCGCGACGATCCCGCGCTCCGCCAGGGTGACGAACACCGGCCGCCCCGATCCCCGGGCCAGCTGGAGCGTGGCCCCCTTCACCTCGTCGATCGACTCGACGCGAGGGCGGTCGAGCATGGCCGCCAGCTCGGCCGCGTTCATCTTCAGGCCGACGCCCGGCCAGCCGCGAAGCCCCCGGCGCGAGTCGGCCAGGAAGAGGAGCCGGGGGTGCTCGTCGGTCAGGGCGTCGATCGCCTCCAGGAGCCCGCGCGTCACCACGCCGGTCTCGGCCGCATCGACCTGCTCCAGCACGATGATCGCGTGGCAGCGGGCCGCGACGGCCCGCAGGCTCTCGATCAGGCGAAGCTCCAGCAGCTTCGGCGTGGGCGTCCAGTTCTTCGTATCCAGCCGGTTCAACTCGACGGGGACCTCGCCGGGGCGGACGATCAGGGGCTTGCAGTAGGTGAAGGTGCGTCGGTCCTGGGCCGTCAGGAAGTGCTCGGTCGAGACGCTCGGCGACGATTCGAGCCCTCGCTGGAGTTCGTAGCCCTCGCCGTCGGCCCCGCGGAAGCCGACGACCTCGATCCGGCCGACGCCCAGCGCGACCAGGTTGTTGAGGACCGTGCCGGCCCCCCCCGGCTGCGCCCGGACGTTGGCGACGTTGTAGACCGGCAGGCCGGTCTCGATGGAGGTCTCGGCGCGGGCGGGGTCGATCTCCAGGTAGCGGTCGAGGCAGAAGTCGCCGACGACGGCGATGCGGAGGCCGTGGTAGAGGGAGGCGATCTCCCCGAACCGTTCCGGGGTCATGAAATCACCTGGCGATAGAGGTTGTGGATGAAGGCCGCGTTGTCGCACTGGAGGTAGTGCATCTCGCCCCCCATGCGGGCGTAGCTCTTGCAGAACCTCAGGTAATAGGCCGGGTTCGACTTCGGGGGCTCCCCCGTCGTCCAGTCCCAGCCGCCGCCGTCCTGCAGGTCGACGACGTAGATGGAATGGTCGGCGACGATCGGCCGGCCGTCCTGGAGCCGGAGGTTGTTCACGCAGCTCAGGCTCTTCTCGAAGACCTGGGGCCCCATGATCGCCGAGCCGACCGAGAGGACGACGCCGTGGTCGAGCGTCTCCACCGAGCCGCCGAACAGACGGAAGTCGTGCTCCGCGGCGCGACCGATCGCGGCCCCGTTGAACATGGGGTGGTTGGCGATGATGTCGTAGCCGATGCCGGGGTGGACGGTCATCGGGATCTTGTGCCGGAACGCCTGCGCCAGGATCGACGCGTGTTTCCAACGGTGCTCGACGGCGATCCGGCCGCCGGGGAGGCCGTGCGCCTTCATGGCGCGTAGGGCGTCGGCCCTGGCGGGGGCGAGCGGGTGGGCGGGCTCGTCGCGGAGGGCCCGCTCCAGCTCGGCGGGCGACGGCAGGTCGACGCCGTCCTCGACGATGAGGCGGCCGAGGCCGACGCCGTAGCCCTCGCCGCGGAGGCCGGCGGCGAGGAGCGCCAGGTGGATGTTGCGGCCGGTCTCGTCCCAGGAGCCGAACGCGCCGAGGGGGACGTTCTCGCGAACGCTCTCGGTGGAGCGGCCGAGCCAGGCGTACTCCCAGTCGTGGATCGTGCCGGCGCCGTTGGTCGCCAGGTGGGTGATCCACTCCTTCTCCATCATCCGGCCCAGGATCGACGCGGCCCCGTTCCGGAGCAGGTGCGCGCCGTAGATCAGCATCACGCCGCCGCCCAGCTCGCGGGCGCGTCGGATGCGCCGGGCGCACTCGGCGATCTGGAGGGCGGAGGCGCCGGAGACGGGCTTCGGCTCGGCGTCGGGGTCGAGGAGGACGTCCTCGACGGTCGTCAGGCTGCGGCGCTGTTCGAGCGGGTAGACGCGGAGGCGTTCCAGGTCGAGCGGTCGGGTGTTCATGATCCCAGGATCCGCTCCAGCAGGGGCTTCGCGTCGCGATAGTCGGGGATGACGACGTCGGCGCCGACGCCCGTGAGTCGCTCGCGCTTCCAGGCGTCCATCCGGCCCGAGCCGTTGGCGGCCTCGTCGCTGGCGACGGCGACGGCCAGGCCGCCGGCCTCCTTGGTATTCTGGATCTCGACGTAGCCGTCGCCGAACGAGAGCAGCTCCTCGCCCCGGATCGCGTTCTCGCGGAGGATCCGCTCGATCACCATCTTCTTCGAGAACGTCTTGTAGTCGTCCTGCGCGCCGTAGATGTGGGGGCCGAAGTAGCGGGTCACGTCGAGCAGCTCGGCCTCGCGGCGGACGAACGGCTCGTCGGTGCCGCTGGCCAGGTAGAGGGTCAGGCCGCGGCGGGTCAGGTCCTCCAGCAGCTCGCGCGAGCCGTGGACGAGCAGGTCGTCGGGCTTGATGGAGCCGTCCTTGAGCCCTTCGAGCCGGTGGGAGATCCGGTCGTCGAGGCGTCGGAGATACTCGTGCTTGTACCAGAGCGGGTCGTGGGGATGGCCGCCGCGTTCGCGGATCCGTTCGGCGAGCTGGATCATCTGGTAGATGGTCTGCTTGCCGTTGAGGTGCATGATGTCCTCGAACGCCAGCCGGCGGCGGTCCTCGTCGGACTCGCCGTCGAGCGCGGGGAGCATCTCGACGAACATCGGGACCATGACCTCGGGCCAGCCCTGGCGGACCAGCGACAGCGTGCCGTCGAAGTCGAACAGGACGCGGCTGATCGCCGGTCGGGGGGCGAACGACGGCAGCAGGATGACTTCGCCTTCGAAGGTCGGGCTCGCGGGCGTCACGCCGTCTCCTTTATTTCCATGAACGCGTAGCAGATCAGGTGGTACAGGGTCATCTGGACGTCCTCGACCCGGCCGTAGTGGCCGTCGGCCACGACGATCGTCTCCTCGGCGAGCGGGGCCATGCCCCCCTTCTTCTCGCCGACGAAGGCGATGGTCCGCAGGTCGCGGTCGCGGGCCCACGCGAACGCCTTGACGAGGTTCGGCGAGTTGCCGCTGACGCTGGAGCCGATCAGCACGTCGCCGGGGCGGGCGTAGTTCTCCAGGGGCCGGACGAAGACGTCCTCGTAGCAGTAGTCGTTGCCGATCGCGGTGAGCCAGGCGACGTTGTCGGCCAGGGTGATGACGCGGAACCGGCGGCCGAGGGCGTCGCTGGCCCCCTTCCCCAGGTCGGTCGCGAAGTGCGACGCGCTGGCGGCGTTGCCGCCGTTGCCGATCACGAAGATCTGGCGATCCTCCTCCCAGGCGCGACGGACCGTCGCGACGACGCGCTCGACGGCGTCCAGGGGGATCGAATCCAGGGCCCGGTGCTGGGCCTCGATGTACCGCGCCAGCCACGCCTGCATCGGGGAGCCTCGCTTTCTCAGGAAAGGGGTCGTTCGTCGACCCCCACGATCATAGCCCGCCGCCGGCGCGCGGGCGAGGGGCGCTCGGCGAATCCCCGGGGGCGCCGCGAGGGCCCCTCCGGGGTTGCCCGGTTCCGGGGGCGCCGGTACCTTGATAGCCGACCGCGACGCCGCGTGTGCGGCCCGCGCCCCCCTCCGCGTGCCGAGTCCCCCTCGTGAACCCCACCCCCCCACCGAGCCCGGCCGGCTGGCGCAAGCCGGCGATCCGCGCCTTGAAGGCGGCGGTGGCGGTCCTCGTGTTCTGGGGCGTCGGCCGGCACGTCGCCCGGACCTGGGACGAACTCTCGCGCGACGGCGCGACGCCGCGGATCGAGCCGTGGTGGCTGGCCCTCTCGGGGCTAGCCTACCTCATCGGCCTCGTCCTCTGCGGGGCCTTCTATCGCGACGTCCTGACGGCGAGCCCGACGCCGATCGGCCTCTTCCCGGCCGTCCGGGCGTACCTGATCAGCCACCTGGGGAAATACGTGCCGGGCAAGGCCGTCGTCGTGGTGATGCGGGCCGCGCTGTCGACGCCCTACGGGGCCCGCGCCTCCACCTCGGCGGTGGCGACGTTCTACGAGACGCTGGTGATGATGGCGTCGGGCGCCCTGATCGCGGCCCTGATCTTCGCGTCCGGCGGGGACTCGCCGGTGATCGCGCTCGACCGCGAGGTTCTGGGCTTCCGCGAGGTCCGCGCGTTCGTCCTCTTCGCCCTCATCGCCGGCGGCCTGTCGGCGGCCTTCCTGACGGTGGTCGCCCCTCCGGTGTTCCGGCGGCTCGCGGGCGTGTTCGCGAGGAAGGTCCCGGGGATGGGGGTCGACGCGCTGTCGGACTTCACCTGGGGCCTGATGGCGCGGGGGCTGGCGCTCACGGGGATCTCGTGGCTGTTCCTGGGCCTGAGCCAGGTGGCCGCCGCGAAGGGGCTGTCGGGGATGGGTTCGCCGGAGCTGGACCTGACGGTCATCCCGGTGGCCGTGGCGAGCGTGGCCCTGGCGACGGTGGCTGGGTTCGTGGTGGCCGTCGCGCCGGGCGGCCTGGGCGTGCGGGAGAGCGTCCTCATGTACGCCCTGGGGCCGGCATTCGGACCGGGGCGCGCCGTGGCCGCCGCCCTGATGCTGCGGCTGGTCTGGGTCGCCGTCGAGGCGCTGGCGGCCCTGGTCCTGGGGCCGCTGGGGCGGCCCGCGAAGCCGAACGAACCCGAATCCGAGGCCGTCGCCGCCGAGGTCTTGCAGGAGTCCGTGCCGATGTCGGAGGCGCCATGATCAGCGTCGTGGTCCCGGTCTACAACGAGGAGGAGAGCCTCGCCCCCCTGCACCGCGAGCTGGACGCCGCGTTCGCGAAGCTGGGGGCGGAGGTCGAGTTCCTGTTCGTGGACGACGGCAGTCGCGACGGCTCGTGGCGGGCCGTCGCGGAACTCGCGGCGCGCGACCCCCGGGTCCGGGCGATCCGCTTCCGCCGCAACTTCGGCAAGGCGTCGGCCCTGACGGCCGGCTTCCAGGCCGCGCTCGGCGATCGCGTCTTCACGCTCGACGCCGACCTGCAGGACGACCCGGCGGAGATCCCCCGGTTCCTCGAACGGATCGACTCCGGGCTGGACGTGGTCAGCGGCTGGAAGCGGACCCGGCACGACCCCTGGCACAAGGTGTACCCCAGTCGGGTCTTCAACGCCCTGGTCAGCCACCTGACCGGCTGCCGGCTGCACGACCACAACTGCGGCTTCAAGGCGTATCGGGCCGAGGTGCTCCGCGAGGTCGGCATCTACGGCGAGCTGCACCGCTTCGTCCCGGCGCTGGCGTTCGCCAAGGGGTTCCGCGTCGGCGAGATCGAGGTGAACCATCGGCCTCGCGAGTTCGGGAAGTCGAAGTACGGCTTCACCCGGTTCCTCAAGGGGCTGCTGGACCTGTTCACGGTCGTCTTCCTGACGCGGTTCCGCCAGCGCCCGCTGCACGTCATCGGGGCCTCGGGGCTGATCCTGTCGACCGTGGGCGTGGCCGGGATGCTCTACCTGGCCTTCGTCTGGTTCGCCAACTTCTGGCAGGCCGACCCCCATCCGATCGGCACCCGCCCCCTGCTCTTCTACTCGATGGCCCTGCTCCTGGTGGGGGCGCAGCTGTTCAGCCTGGGGTTCCTGGCCGAGTTGGTGACCTCCTACGGCATCCGCGCCGACGACACCTACAGCATCGCCGAGACCATCCGTCCCGTCGGCCCGAGCCCGGCGGACCGCGTCGCGGCGGTCCCCACGGCCCCCTCGCAACCGGAAGCCTGACGAACCATGAGCACCGCCGACCCCCTCGCCCCCGGGCCCGAGCCCCTCGCCGAAGCCCCGGCCCCGGCCCCCCGCACCGAAGCCCGGCGCGTCCTGGGGACGCTCCTGATCGCGACGGCCACGGCGCTGGCGCTGGGGTCGTTGCTCCGCCAGCCGACGATGATGGGCGCCAACGACATCTCGCGCTGGTGCACGGTCTGGAGCCTGCTGGAACGCGGGACCTACGTCATCGACGAATGCCCCTGGCACCACGAGACCCAGGACAAGGTCCAGATCCCGGCCGACCCGCCCCGGGTCGGCGAGGACGGCGAGCCGGTCAAGCACTACTACTCCAGCAAGCCGGCGCTCCTGCCGACCCTGATCGCCGGGCTGCTCTACCCGGCTCGGATGATCTCGGGCGTGCCGCTCGACCGGGTGGCGCTCCAGCAGCGCGAGCCGCGCTGGAGCCAGGTCCCGGACCCGGACCGCCCCGGCCGCGTGATGGGCGTCCTGACCACCCCCGACCAGCCGGTGAAGTGGCCGGTGTACATTTTCTACTTCAAACCGGTGTTGATCCTGCTGAACATCGTGCCGTTCTGGGGCTTCCTCGTCCTCTTCGGCCGGATCCTCGACCGCCGCGCGAAAACCGACTGGGCGTGGGCCTACTGCCTGTTCGCGGCGGCCTTCGGCACCTACCTGCTGCCGTACACCCAGACGCTCAACAACCACACGATCGCGGCGTTCGCGGCGTTCTTCGCGCTCGACCAGTTCCTGAAGATCTGGGACGGGGGGTCCGTCGGCGCGGGGCGGTTCGCCCTGCTCGGCCTGCTCGCCGGCTTCACGGCGACGAACGAGCTGCCGGCGCTGGCGTTCGCGGGGCTGCTGGGGCTCGCGCTCCTGTCGCGGTTCCCGGCGAAGGCGCTGGCGTGGTACGCGCCGTTTGCGGCGGCGCCGCTCCTGGCCCTGGTCGCCTGCCAGTACGCGGCGTTCGGGGAGTTCAAGCTGGCGTACGAGGAGTTCGGGACCGACGCCTACAAGTTCGAGGGGAGCCTCTGGAAGACCCCCCTGGAGCTGGACTCGCTGAACCTCCCGTGGACCGACCCCGAGGAGGCGGCCCGGCGGGGGATCGCGGGCGAGACGTACGCCAAGTACCTGTTCCACATGACGCTGGGCCACCACGGGTTCTGGTCGAGCACGCCGATCTTCCTGGTGGCCGCCTTCGGGCTGTTCGGGCTCCTGCGAAGGCGGGGGCCGACGACGGCGGCGGCCTGGCTGACCCTGGCGCTGACCATCGTCCTGCTGGCCTTCTACACGTGGAATCCGAAGGCGCGGAACTACGGCGGCTCGGCCCAGGGGCTGCGCTGGCTCTTCTGGATGATCCCGTTCTGGCTCCTGATGCTGCCGACGGCCCTCGACGCGATCGCGGCCCGTCCGTGGGCGCGGCGGCTCGCCGTGCTGGCGCTCTTCGTCTCGGTCGCGTCGGTCGGCTACGCGATGCGAGGGCCCTGGAGCAACCCCTGGATCCAGGACATGCTGGAGCACCTGGGCCTGTACACGCTGCCGCGCTGAGCGGCGGGGCGATCAGCGGTCGCGGGCGACGGCCGGCTCGGGCGCGTCCCGGCCGCCGGGCTCGAAAGCCCGGGCGGGGAGCGTGAAGGTGACCCGGGTGCCGACCCCGGGCTCGCTCCGGACGTCGATCTCGCCGTGGTGCGCCTTGGCCACGGCGAGGCAGATCGACAGCCCGAGCCCGGTGGCGCTCGACTTCCGGGGGCGGGCCGAGTCGATGCGGTAGAACCGCTTGAAGATGTGGGGCCGGTGCTCCGGGGCGATGCCGATCCCGTCGTCCTCGACGTAGAGCGTGGCGTGCTCGTGGCGGAACTCCAGGCCCACGCGGATCACGCCGGCGGCCGGCGTGTACTTCACCGCGTTGTCGATCAGGTTGAAGAGCAGGCGACGGAGCTGGTCGCGGTCCCCCTGGGCGACGCAGGCGGGCGTCGGCTCGACCAGGACGAGGTCCTGGTCGGCCTCGGCGGCCACGGCCCGCATGTGGTCGGTCACGTCGCGCACGAGGAGGTCGAGCCGGACGTCCTCGAACGAGGGCTTGACCAGGGCGTCCTCCCGGCAGAGGAACAGGAGGTTCTCGGTCAGCCGGGTGAGGTGTTCGATCTCTTCCAGCATGCTCTCCAAGGTCCGCCGATACTCGGCCGGATCGCGCTCGGTGCGGAGGGTCACCTCGGCCTCGTTGCGGAGGGCGGCGAGCGGGGTGCGCAGCTCGTGGGCGGCGTCGGCGGTGAACCGCTGGATCTCGCCGAACGAGCGTTCGAGCCGCGCGATCATGCCGTTGAGCGTCCGGGCCAGGCGGCCCAGCTCGTCGTCGGGGTTGGGGGCGGCGAGCCGTCGATCGAGCCGGGTGGCCGTAATCTGGTCGGTCTCGACGGCCAGCCGATCCACCGGGGCGAGCGCCTTGCGGGCCAGCAGATAGCCGCAGCCGAGCGCGGCGAAGAGCAGGGCCGGGCCCGTATACAGGAAGACGTCGCGGAGCTGCCGCAGGTGCTTCGCGTTCATCTCCGTGTCGAGGGCGACCTGCACCAGGAGCGCGGCGTAGGGGGTGTGGATCGCCTTGCTGAGCATCCGACAGTGGCCCAGGCCGGGGATCAGCACGTCCTCGTAGACCACCTCGCCGTCCGGGCCCGGGGGCGTCTCCGGCGCGGGGAGGCCGGCCTCCACGATCCGCTCGGATCGCAGCCAGGCGTCGTTGCCGTCCTCCGTGACCTGCATCTCGAAGACGGGGTGGATCGCAAACTGCCAGACCAGCTGCTCGCGGAGCACCTCCGGGTTCTCGGCCCGGCCGATCTGGCCCTCGATGACCGCCATCTGGACGTCGAGGTTGCGGTCGGTCCGCGACTGGAGCAGGCGGATCATCAGCAGGTCGACGGTCGCGGCGAAGATGACCAGGACGGCGGCCAGGACGGCCCCGTACCAGAGGGTCAGCCGCCATCGGATGTTCAGGCGGGTCATCCCGCGTCCTTCAGGACGTAGCCGACCCCGCGCACGGTGTGGATCAAGGTGGGCCGGTCGGGCTTCTCGATCTTCTTGCGGAGCAGGGTGATGTAGACGTCGATGGTGTTGGTCAGGGTCCCGGTCCCCTCCTTCCACACCTCGCGGGCGATCATCTCGCGGGTGACCGGGGAGTTCTTGTTGCGCAGCAGGAACTCCAGGAGTTCGAACTCGCGGCGGGTGAGGTCGATCTCGACGCCCCCGCGGACCACGCTGCGGCCGACGAGGTTCATCTCCAGGTCGTCGGCCTGGAAGCAGAGGTCGCGGCTCAGGACGTCGCGGCGGATCAGGGCCCGGACCCGCGCCAGCAGCTCCACGAACGCGAACGGCTTGACGAGGTAGTCGTCGGCGCCCGAGTCCAGGCCCTCCACCCGCGCCTCGACCTCGTCCCGCGCGGTGAGGATCAAAACGGGCTTGGAGAAGCCCTCGGACCGGAGGCCCCGGAGGACGTCCATGCCGTCACGCTTGGGGAGCATCAGGTCCAGGATGACGGCGTCGACCACGTTGGTGCTGGCCTGCTCGTAGGCGTCGTGGCCGTCGGACGACGTGAGGACCTCGAAACCTTCCTCGCGAAGCCCGCGTTCGAGGCTCTGGAGCAACTTCGGCTGATCTTCGACGACAAGCAGGCGCGGCATGGAGATACCTCGAAGGTTCCGGGGACGTTCGACCCAACCGACCCCTCACCCGGCGACCAGGCCCGGGGAGATCCGCGGGGGGCCGGCTCGACGGATCGGTGCGTCGACACGTCCGGGTCGTCCCGGGCCTCGTTCCGTCTCGAACGCCCCGGAAGGGCTCCGACAAGGACTCCAGACTACTCCACCCGGGCGTGCGAGGACACGCCGCGCCGCCCATTAAAAATCATTATAGGACGATCCCCGACCGACCGGGACGCGCCGACCTTGCGGATTTCATCGTGTTTTCGCGATCGACGGACGATAACGACCGTGCGGGATTCGCCGTGCGGATCGCCGACTTCGTCGCCTCGCGCATCGGGGGTTTGTCGTCCATGGCCTTCCGGTCCCCCATGGTCCGGCCTCGCCGCCGGCCGTCGCACGTCTTGCTCGCGGCCGTGTTGCTCGCCTCGGCGAGCGGCTGCCTGGGCCCGAACGCGCTGCGATCGACCCGGATGAAGTACAACGAGGCGATCCGGGCCACGAACGACGAGCAGCTGCTGATGAACATCGTGCGGCTCCGGTACGCGGACTCGCCGGTGCTGATCGACCTGCCGAGCATCACCAGCCAGTTCGAGATGGCCGGCACGGCGAGCTTCCTGGGGGGGCGGGGGAACCAGTACCCGGGCGTCGCCAACATCGGGACCGGAGAGCTGGTCGCCCGCGACAGCCCCACGCTCAGCTTTCGACCCCGCGAGGGCAAGGAGGTGGCGCGGAGCCTGCTGACTCCGCTCTCGGCCGAGCTGTTCAGCGTGGTCAACGCCGGCGCCAACTTCGAGCAGCTCATGCTCACGACGATCGACGACATCAATGACGTCCCCAATGCCCCCCAGGCCGCGCTGATGGTCTCCAAGGTGCCGGACGACAACGCCGAATACCTCCGCGGGATCCGCCTCCTGGCGGACCTCTATCATCGGAAGGCCATCGAGCTGCGGATCGGCGAGCAGGAAGACGAGACGAACGCTTCCGACCCGATCACGCCGGAGGGCCTGGGGGGCGACGACCTCCTCAACGCCGCCGAGAAGGGCTACGTCTACCGCCACAAGGGCCAGGGTCAGTACTCCCTCTTGAAGCGCGACAAGGGCCTGGTCCTGAAGGTGCGCCCGGAGTACATCCAATCGCCCGAGATGCTCGAAGCCGCGCGGATTTTCAAGCTCCGGCCGGGCCTGTCCGGCTACCGGGTGAAGTCCGACCTGGCCGAGAACGCGCTCGAGGCCTCGCGGACGCTCGACGAGGGGGAGGAGACGATCTATCTCCACATGCGATCGATCCTCCAGATCATGATCTTCCTCTCCAAGGGGGTCTGCGTCCCCGAGGTGCACGTCGAGGGGGAGGTCGCTCCCAACACCCCGGGGCCCGAGGGCCGGCCCTTCGACTGGACGCGGGTCACCGCCGGCAACTTCTTCGTCCGGTCGTCCAAGCACCGCCCCCGTCACGCCGAGGTCGCCGTCCACTACCGAGACCACTGGTTCTTCATCCCCGAGAACGACGTCAACAGCCGCTCCATCCTGGCCATCCTGGAGATCCTGGTCTCCCTCGAAGACGCCGAGGCCAGGACCGGCGGCCCGCTGCTGACGATCCCCGTGGGCGGCTGACGAGCGGCCGCCCGATCCGGTTGCCTCGGGGCCTCTCGACAGCGGATACTGGAGCATCCACCCTGGAGGCCCTCACGATGTCGACCGTCAGCCCCACGGCGCATTCCTCTCAGTTGCCCTCGGCCGAAGAGATCTTCCGCATCCCGATCGACCTTTACGAGAAGATGGTCGAACTCGGCGGCCTCGACGGCGACGATCGGATCGAACTGCTGAATGGAGTGCTCGTCAGGAAGATGACGAAGAGCCCGCCCCACCACACCTGCACCGAGCTGTGCCGCGACGAGCTCGAGAAGCTTGCGCCGAAGGGCTTCAAGATCCGCAGCGAAGGCCCGATCCGCCTGCCGAAATACAGCGAGCCGGAGCCCGACCTGGCGATCGTGAGGGGCGGGATCCGGGACTACACGGGCCGCCACCCTCAACCCTCGGACGTCGTCCTCATCGTCGAGGTCGCGGATTCGAGCCTGGCGAGGGATCGCGGCGAGAAGCGGGACCTCTACGCCGGGGCGGGGATCCCGGCCTACTGGGTCGTCGACCTGGCCGGGCGTCGCGTCGAGGTCTATGGGGAGCCCCGCGACGGCCGCTACACGGCGACGAGCGTCGTCGCCGACGACGGCGCGATCGACCTGATCGTCGACGGCGCCGCCTGGGGACGCCTGGACGTCGCCGCGATCCTCCCCTGAACCGAAGCCCCGTCGTCAGGCGAGGACTTCGGGGATGACCTCGGCCTCGGCGACGAGCGGCAGGGGGCGGCCGAGGCGATCCTGGATCATCGTGTTCGGGTCGATGCCCAGCAGGTGGTACATCGTGGCGAGCACGTCCTTCGGCGAGACGCGGCGGTCGACCACGTCGCCGCCGATCTTGTCGGACTTGCCGACGACCTGGCCCCGGGCGATGCCGCCGCCGGCCATGACGATCGAGTAGCAGCGCGACCAGTGGTCGCGGCCCCCGCCCTGGACGTTGCCGATCTGCGGGGTGCGGCCGTGCTCGCTCAGGAGGACGACGAGCGTCTCGTCGAGCATCCCCCGGCGGTCGAGGTCCAGGATCAGGCCCGAGAGGGTCCGATCGAGGCCCGGCAGCAGCTCGTCCTTCATGCGCGGGAAGTGGTCCCAGTGGGTATCCCAGCCGGTGCCGGCCAGGCCGTACTCGTCCCAGAAGACCGAGACGAACCGGCCGCCGGCCTCGACGAGCCGACGGGCGGTGAGCGTCGCCTGGCCGAACAGGTTCATGCCGTAGAGGGCCCGGGTGTCCCAGGACTCCAGGTCGAGGTCGAACGCCTGGCGGAACGTGGGCGACTGGATCATCCGGTAGGCCGTCTCGCGATGGCGGTCGGCCCCGGGCGATCCGGGGGTGGCGGCCCGGCGCGCGTCCTCGAGCTGCTGGAGCAGCGAGCGGCGGCGGTCGAGCTGGTCCAGGGTCACGCCCTCGTTCGCCCCGCTGACGCCGTTGATCTGGAATCGGCTCTCGGGGGTGACGCCCCGATACAGCTCGTAATCGTCCCAGGCGAGCTTGGCGAGCGTCTTCTGGGCCTTCTTCGTGCCGGCGCCGAGGAACTCGGTGCAGATCGGGTCGTAAGCCTGGCCGAGGAAGCCGCCGTACGGACCGGCGCGGGCGACCTCGCCGATCCGCTGGCTGCTGAAGGCGAACGGCAGTTGCAGGTTGCGCGGGACCTCGGGCTTGTCGCCGACGGCCCGGGCGCGCTCGCCGTCGATGTAGTCGACGACCGAGCCGATGTAGGGCCAGTGGGACGGGTCGCGCGGGCTCAGCTCCATCGCCAGCGGGACGACCGGGTTGCCGGTCGTGGCGTAGGCGACGCCGTGGACCGGGTACAGGTGCGAGACCGACCGCACGACCGTGACCTTGTCCATCACCTGGGCCAGGTTGGGCAGGCCCTCGCAGATGTCGAGGCCCGGGACGCTGGTGGGGATGTGCCCGAACTCGCCCCGGATCTGCGAGGGGGCGTCGGGCTTGGGGTCGAACGTCTCGATCTGGCTGTGCGACCCGTAGAGGAAGAGCAGGATGCAGGACTTCGCCCGGCCGAAGCCCGGCAGCCCGGCCGTCGACGAGGCCGCCGTCGCCGCCAGCCCGCCCCGCCCCGCGCCGAGGCCCGCCCCGAGGAGGCCGAGCGACCCCACCTGGAGCAGGTCGCGCCGGGTCAGGCCGTCGCACAAACGCTTGGGACCGCCGAGGACACGGATCATCGCTCACCTCGCCCGACTTGCTGGAGGAGACGCCTGCGCCCGGAGCCCCGGCACAACCGCAACATACCCGCCTTTCAAGGATTATTCAACAATCGTCTCGCGAAGCCGCGCGGGCCCGGCTCCCCTCTTGGCATCGTCGCCATCAAATGTTAAACTTTACGACGCTTCGCGATTGGGGCCGGGCCCGCCCGAGCCCCGCTCGCGATGGGGATTCCTTCTCTGACGAGGGCGACGGCGATGGGCCAGCGACGGGAACGGGAATCGGTCGGCTCGCGGATGACCCGGCGCGGGTTCGTCCAGGTGGGGGGCTCGGGCCTTCTGGGGATGTCTCTGCCGGGCCTGCTCGCGGCTCGCAAGGCCTCGGCCGCGGCGGGGGCGACCGGACGCGCCAAGTCCGTGATCGTGATCCTGCTCAGCGGCGGGCTCGGCCAGCACGACTCGTTCGACATGAAACCCGACTCGCCCGACGGCATCCGGGGCGAGTTCAACCCGATCCAGACGGCCGTCCCCGGCGTCCACTTCTGCGAGCACCTGCCCCGCCTCGCGGCGCGGGCCCAGGACCTGGCGGTCGTGAGGTCGATGTCGCATCCGGAGGGGAATCACCTGGTCGCCGTCCACCACGTCCTGACTGGGAAGCCCTCATTCCCGCGCGGGGCGAGCGACCTGGACCGGGTGGCCTCGCGCGACGACTTCCCCTGCTACGCGGCGGTCGTCGACCACCTGCGCTCCCGGCAAGAGGGGATCCCGAACGGCGTCGCCCTCCCCCTCAAGCTGATCGAGGGTCCGCTGACCTGGCCCGGCCAGGACGCCGGGTTCCTCGGCCCCCGCAACGACCCCTGGCAACTCCGCCTGGACCCGAACAAGCCCGAAGCCCGCGACGACAGCCTGACCCTGCCCGAAGGGCTCGACCCGGAGCGGCTGCACCGCCGCCGCCACCTGCTGACGCAGACCTCGGCGGCTCCCGTCGCCGGCGACGCCTTCGTGGACCAGCAGGACGCCGCGCTGGCGATGCTCTGCAACAGCACGGTCGGCCGGGCGCTGGACCCGGGCCAGGAAGACCCCAGGCTGGTGGATCGCTATGGAAGCCACGTCTTCGGCCGCTCGCTCCTGATCGCGCGGCGGCTCGTCGAGATCGGTGTGCCGGTGGTCCAGGCGACGATGGGGATCGTGCAGACCTGGGACACCCACGTCGGCAACTTCCCGAGGCTTAAGGACGAACTGCTCCCCGCCCTCGACCGCGCGGTGTCGACCCTGCTCGACGACCTCAAGGCCCGGGGGCTGCTGGACGAGACCCTGGTGGTCATGCTCGGCGAATTCGGCCGCACGCCGAGGATCTCGCAGCTCACGCCGGGCGCCGTCCCGGGCCGCGACCACTGGCCGGCGGTCTTCCCGGCGGTCTTCGCCGGCGCGGGGGTCGTCGGCGGCCAGGTGATCGGCAAGTCGGACAAGCTCGGGGCCTACTCGGTCACCAAGACCTTCGGCCCCCCCGACCTCGCCGCCACCGTCTACAAGGCCCTCGGCATCGACCCGGCCGTGGAACTCCGCGACCGCCTCGGCCGCCCGCTCCAGCTCTGCTCCGGCGAGGTCATCGACCCGCTGTATACGGCCGTCGAGGTCTGATCCGTCGACGATTCCGCCCCGATCCCCCCCTCCCCGCCGTCGAGGATCGTATGCCCATCGCCCGCCTGCGCCCGCTCGCGTTTTGCGCCCTCGCCTCGCTGTTCGCCGTCCCGATCGCCCGGGCCCAGGAGGCGAAGCCGGCCGAGCCGCCGCTCGTCACGCGGGGCCGGATCGAGCTGAACCTCGCCGGGGCCGAGTCGATCCTGAAGGCCGCCCAGGCCAAGGCGAAGTCGCTCGGCCTGGCGATGAACCTGGCGGTCGTGGACTCCGGCGGGCACCTGCTGGCGTTCGCGCGGATGGACGGGGCGCGGCCGGCCAGCGGCCAGACGGCGCTGACGAAGGCCGTCGCCGCGGCGACCTTCCGCCAGGAGTCCGGCCCGCTCCCCCCCAAGGGCGAGCCCGACCTGCTCCTCAGCCTGAGCGTGCCCGCCGCGGCCGCCGCCTCGGGGGGCAAGCTGACGGCGCTCAAGGGGGGCGTGCCGGTCGTCTTCGAGGGCCAGATCATCGGCGCGGTCGGCGTCGGCGGCGGCTCCGGCGACCAGGACGCCGAGGTGGCCAAGGCCGGCATCCAGGCCCTGCTCGAGCTGCTGGCGGGGGCGAAGCCGGCCGCTCCCTGATCTCCGGCGCTCAGAAGTCGGTGAGCCACTGGAGCTGGAACAAGGTTCCCGTCTCGCCGGCGCGGTAGCCGGTGATGAAGTTCTGCGCGGGGGAGCCGCTGACCCGAAGCACCTCGAAGGTCGTCCTCCAGGTCCGGGTCCATCGCGGATACCAGTTGAGCCCGCCGCCATACTCCGTGCCGCCGCCGAACCGGCCGGTGACGTATGAGGTCCGCGCGAAGGCTTCGAGCTTGCGCGGCTTCAGAAAGTAGCCGGCCTGCAGCAGGCCGCCGTGGTCGAAGAAGTCGTCGTAGGGGGATCGCCCGCCCACAACGCGGAAGCCGTTGAGCCAGCGGAAGAAGTATTCACCCGAGATCCCCAGCCCGCGATACTTCATCGCCGCGTCGATCGTCCAGAGCTGGACGTCGGTCGAGGCCAGCTCAACCCCGGGTGCGAGGACGCCGGGGCGGAACAGCGGCGTTCCGTCGGAGAGGCGGATCAGCGTGTCCTCCGGATTCCGGATCGAGGCCAGGGTGAAGCCCTGGTTCGACTCGTGGGCGAGGTTGATGTTGGTCCCGAAACGATAGCTGCGGTGCTCGTGGCCGTCGAAGTCCGACACGCCGAAGCCGAAGTCGTCGGTCGGCTCCCACCAGACCGTCCCGCCGAAGGCCAGCGACGAGCCGACGCGGGTCCCCAGCCCCTGCGAGAATCGGCTCAGCGAGTTCGCCAGCATGGCGACGTAATTGAAGCCGTCGACCGGCTCGCCCTGGGCCCAGATCCCCGGGCTGATGTTGGGCCGGAAGAAGGTGGTCGCCATGAGCCGGTCGGAGCCCAGCGTGTAGCGGAAGGGCTCGTACCACTCGCGCGTGCCCGGGAGGAGCCAGTTGCCGACGCGGAGGTCGAACGCCTTGCTGAAGCGGTAGTTGATCCAGCCCAGGTACACCGTGTCGTTGATCGAGGTCGACGAGAACATGATGGCCGTGAACTGGAGCTTCGGGTCGATGGCGAATCCCGAGAACATCAGGAAGTTGCGGGCCACCTCGAACGAGTCGAAGTTGCGAATCTCCTGACGCTCGCCCGCGGCGTCGAACCAGGCCTCGCGGCTCCGCGCGAAGTTCATGTAGCGGGCCTGCGTGATGACGTCGAACCGCAGCTCGAACGGCGTGCGCTGAGCGTCCGACGCGCGGACCAGGACGAACGCGCCGAGTTCCTCGTCGTACTCGCCCACCCGGAACTTCGGCCGGGGCGGGGGCTCCGCGAAGGCCGAGCCCAGGCCGGCGGAGGCCGGATTCGGGACCGGCGACGGAGGGGCGACGTGGGCCGTCGGCAGGTCGCCGAGCGGCGCGATCTCGACCACCGGGTCCGGTGCCGGCTCGACCTGCTCTAACCGTTGGTTCAGCTCGTCGACGCGCCTGTTGAGCGAGGCGTTCTGATCGGCCAATGCGGCGTTGCGCCGCTCCAACTCTTCCAGGCGGCGGGCGAGCTGATCCACCACCTCGGCGACGCCCGGCGGCGGCGAGGGCGACTGGGCGGCGACCGGCGTGAGCGCGGCCAGCCCGAGGACGAGCCCCGCCAGCCTCGACCCGAAGGCGAGCGGCCAGCTCCGACGACTTCGGCGGATTCGGCGGGGGCGGGGCATCCTGGATCCTCGGGGCGGGCGAGCTCGGTCGATCGGGGACCGCCGTCGCCGTCCGTCTTATCGGCACGACCGTCGCGGTCGATCCAGCAAATCGGCGGCCCCGGCGCGCGACGACGGGGGCCGCCGAAGGCCGGTGATCGGCCGAGGGGGCCCCCGTCGGGGGTAACGATCTCGTGGAGAGGATCAGCGGACGACCGCCTGGAAGGAGACGTAGCCCGAGGCGCCCGGGGGGATGGTCTCGCGGAGGTCCCAGCGCAGCTCGGTGGAACCGGCCTGGTTCTCGGCGACGGAGAAGGCCGCGCCCTTGGGGCCCTTCGCGGTGCCGGCGACGTACTCCAGCCTGGGCAGGAGGCTGTCGACGATGCTGACCGAGCGGATCGGCGTGTTGCCCATGTTGCGGTAGGCGATGGCGTAGGTGACCATGTCGCCCGGCTCGGCCTCGGTGACGTCCACCCGCTTGACCACGGCCAGGCCGGGGCGGTTGGGGGGCGTCTCCACGCCGGTCATCTCCAGCGTCGGCTGGCTGCGGATCACCTCGCCGGTCCCCTGCACCAGGTCGGCGATCACGGGGGATTCGGCCGTCTTGATGCCCGAGAGCCTCACCTTATCGCGGGCGACGACCGGGGCCTGGCGGCGACGTTCGGTCCCGACGGCCTGGGCCTGCGAGCCGATCTTCGCCTGCTGCACGTTGCCGTAGCCCATCGCGCCCCGGACGTCGGCGGTCTCGCCGGCGTAGACCTCGCCGCGGGCGGCCTGCACGCGGCGGCGGTCGCGGGCCATCTCGGGTGCCTGGTTCTGGACCAGGCGACGGATGTCGTCGGTCTTCTCGGCCTGGGAGGGCTTCTGGGTCAGCGTGTTGAGGTTCACGCCGTGGATCTCGACGTTCTCGATGGTCCCCGTGCTCACCTTGACCTCGGCGAACCGGGGGGCGTAGATGCAGACCCGGTTGGTGGGCAGGACCTTGGGGTCGGGATAGCGGTCGATCCCCACGTCGAAGCGGACGACGGCGTCGCGGGCGTCGACCCCCTGGAGCGCGCCGCCGGCGCCGATGCCGGCCTTCACGCCGTGGTCGCCGCCGTCGCAGAGATACTCGTCGCGCGGCAGCACGGGGCGGTTCCCGGGCTCAAGCGGCGGACAGGCCGGGCCGCTGGGGAGCGTGCAGGGGACGGGCCCGCAGGAGAACGGACAGCGTCCGGCCGAGGGGGCGGCCAGGCGGTCGAGCGCCAGGTCGCCGGTCGCCCCGGCCTGGATCTCGTCGAGCGTGGGCCGACGGCCGCCGATGCGGACGATGGCGACCACGCGCCCGAGGGCGGCGGCCACGCGGACCGGGTCCTCCGCCGGGCTGACCTCGACGAACGGGATCTGGTCCTTGGACATCTTGAGCGGCAGGGCCTGCTCGGGGTCTTCCAGATAGACCACCTTCGTCACCAGGCGGCCCCGGTCGATCGCGTCCCACAGGTCCTCTTCGCTGAAGACGACGCGGATCGGGTACTTGCCGGGGTCGATCTCGGCGGGCCGGTGCATGTGGCCGACGATCTCGACGACCGGGAACAGCTCGGCGCCCGGCCGGTTCGGGATCTCGCCGAGGCGGAGCCGGTAGCCGACGCCGCGCTGGAGGCCGGCGGTCAGGATGCCGCCGCCGTCGCCGACGCTGACCGGGACGGTCTGCGGGGCCAGGACCTCGACGGTGAGGCCCTCGGGGCCCTGGAACCGGACGACCTGGATGTTCGGGTCGAGCTGCGGGCTGACGGGGGTGCCGTGGCCCTCGGGGGTGACGACCCCCGGCGCGTTCGCGGCCGGCGCGGGGGCGGCCGGGGCCGGGTCGAGGCCCGGGGGGGCGGGCTCCAGGGGCTGCGCGGGGGTGAGTTCGGGGGCGACGACCGCCGCCGGGGGGGCGGCGGGGCCGTCCTGGGGGGCCGCGTCCACCCCTCGCGAGGCCGGGGCGAGGCCCAGGGCGATCGCGACGAGGCCGCCTCGGATCCACCGGCGGTCGAGTGGTTGTGCGTGTCGACTCATCGACCTCGATCCTTGCTCGTGAGGGAAGGGGACGGACGCTCGGCCCGGCTGGGTCGTCGAAGGCCCCGGCGGAAGGCGTCGCTGGTACGCTCTCGCCGGGGCCTTCGGGTTCGGGACGTCCTACGCCGCGATGGCGGCGATCAGGACTGCGGGGCCTCGGGAGCCGGGACCTCGGCCGGGGCCGGGTTCGGCGCGGGGGCCTCCGGCGCGACCGGCTCCAGGCCGGGGGCGGGCGGGGCGTCGAGCGGCACGGCCTCGGAGGCCGCCGGGGCGGTCACGCCGGCCGGGAGGTCGCCCGGGGGCAGCTCGGTGACCGGCGGCACGAGGCCGGCCGGGGCGGGGGCGGGGGCCGGGGCGGGATTCACCACGCCGCCGTCGATCGGGGTGCCGACGACCGGGCCGGAGGGGACGCCGCCGACCGCGCCGGCGGAGTTCTCCAGGTCGATGGCGCCGAGGCGGACGATCAGCAGGATCGTGCCCCGCTTGTCGGCCTCGATGATCGGGTCGACGCCGGGCTCCAGGCGGGTGGAGACCAGGGTCTCGACGCCCGAGACGGCCACTTCCTGATACTTGGGATCGGGGAGGTAGATGACCTTCGTGACGAAGTTGCCGCCGTCGACGACCTGGTCGAAATCCTCGGCCGTGAACTGGACCGGGATCGCGTTGTGCGCCAGGTAGGCGTCGGTGGCGGGCGTGGTCGGGGCGACCTCGATCGTAGGATACAGGGCGACGTTCTGACGGCCCGCGATGTTCGTGAGCTTCAGGCGGTAGATGTAGCCCTGGTTGAAATTGTAGCGGCCGGGGACGACCAGCGGCGCGCCGCCGTAGGTCCGCTCGCCGGCGCCGCCGGTGCCGGTCTGCCAGCTGATGTTCATGCCGTCGGGGTCGAGGAAGTAGACCTGGCTCCGCGTGTTCACGAAGCGGCGGCCCGCGGCGGCGCCGGCGCCCGCGCCGGGGCCGGCCATCGTGGCGGCGTTGAACTGGGGGCCGCCCGGGGGCGGCGTGTGCGAGCTGGCCACGACGTGGGGCCTCAGCCATTTCTTCAGGCCGACCCCGGCATCGCCGTAGCCGAACCCGTCGCCGGTGGCGGCCGCCGCCAGCAGCAGCATTCCGATGGTTTGCATGGAAATCCTCTCCAGCTCCCGCGACCGAAGCCGGCCGGCCCTGGGCCGAGCGCTTCCGACCTGCCGATCGGGGAGAATGCGTGTCGTCCTGACATCCAATGCGACCGACCCGGCCCGTTCGAGCCGTCGTGCCTCGCGACTCGCCCGGGACCGGCCCCCGCGAAGCCCCGCCGGGATGGCGAGGCGCTGCGGACCGTCCGCCGGACTTGCGTCTCCAGACGCCCAGGGATATGATCGGGCATCGACCCCGTACCCTTGAGAAATTGCGTACACCCCGACCATGCGCATTAATCGGATCGCCCGCCAAATCATGCTCGCCGCGACCCTCGTCGGGGCCTGGATCGCCACCTCGGTCCTCGCCCAGACGCCGGGCGGTCCGCCGCAAACCCCGCCGGGCCAAGCGCCTGCCGCGAACCTCCCGGGCGCGCCCCCCGAGGAGCCCCCCACCGAGGCCGAGCTGATCGTCGACGAGGCGATCAAGAAGGTCGCGGCCGTCAAGGCCGTTTCCGCCGACCTGCTGCAAGACGTCAAGATGCTGGGGCAGAAGTTCCAGATCAAGGGTCGCTACCTGAAGGCCCCCTCTTCCAAGATCTATCTCCGCCTCGACGTCTCCGGGCTCCCCGGCTCGGCGGGGACGATGCTCCAGGTCTGCGACGGCGACGTCCTCTGGGATTACCAGAAGATCCTCACGGCCGAGTCCTACCGCAAGCTCAGCGTCAAGCCGATCCTCCAGCGGCTCGACGCCCCCGAGATCGACAAGACCCTCCGCGAGCAGATCCTCTCCAGCCTCGGCTTCGCCGGGCCCGAGGCGCTGCTGGCCGGGGTGCGCAAGGCCGTCAAGTTCGACCAGAAAGAGGAAGGCGAGCTCGACGGCAAGGCCGTCTGGATCGTCAAGGGAGGCTGGCGCGACCGGACGGGCCTCGTCGTCCCCAACCAGGGCCCCGTCCCCGGCGTCGGCCTGCTCCCCCCCTATATCCCCAGCTTCGCCACCCTCTACCTCGACAAGCAGAACGGCTGGCCTTACAAGCTGGACCTCCGGGGCCGGAACTCGACGGCCCTGATCGACACCCGCAAGACCGGGATCGACGGCAAGAAGATCGGCGCGAAGAGCAGCATCGAGCGCCAGGACCCCAGCGAACTCGTCCTCGTCTACTCGAACGTCCAGTTCGACCCCGCCCTGAGCGACGCCGAGTTCGCCTTCCAGGCCCCGCCGAACGTCCAGCCCGAGGACAACACCGAGATCATCCTCAAGTCGCTGGACCAGGCCATCGAATTCCAGGCCATGCAGAAGCGGACCGAGGCGGCGAACGCCGCCGGATCCGTCCTCCAGCAGCCCATCGAGGTCCCGGCCGCCCCCCCCGCCGCCGAGATCCCCAAGTAACCCCCAAGCCCGACCCACCGCCGCGTGCGATCCCTCGGATGCGAACCTCCCCCCGCGGACGCCGTCCCTTTTTCCACCTGGTCAATACACGACCAAGATCGCTAAGATGGTGATCATTCAGACGAGATCCCGCGGAGAGGTGCGATCATGACGGAAGCGAACGGGGGCCCGCAGACGCCGAAGTTGAGCAAGAACGAAGGACTCAAGGCGGCCAGCGGCTACCTCAAGCAGATCCTGGCCGAGGAAGTCCACAACGACCTGCCCGCCTTCTCCGAGGACGCCAGCCAGATCCTCAAGTTCCACGGCTCCTACATGCAGGACGACCGGGACCTGCGGACGCGGCTGAAGAAGGAGAAGAAGGACAAGGCCCACAGCGTCATGGTCCGCGTCCGCATGGTCGGCGGGCGGATGACGGCCGAGCAGTACCTGGTCTGCGACGAGCTGGCCCGGGTCGTCGGCAACGGCACCCTCCGGATCACGACCCGGCAGGAGTTCCAGTTCCACGGGATCCTCAAGCAGGACATCGCGGTGGTGATCCGCCACCTCAACGAGAACCTGCTCTGCACCCTGGCGGCCTGCGGCGACGTCGAGCGCAACGTCCTGGCCTGCCCGGCCCCGATCCGGGACGCCCTTCACGACCAGATCAACCACGACGCCCAGCTCTGGGCCTCGCACGTCGCCCCCCGGTCCAGCAGCTACTGGGACATCTGGCTCGACGGCGAGAAGATCGAGAGCCTCCCCCCCGCCGGCGCGCCCCTGGTGAAGCAGCCCGGCGACGACCCGGTCGAGCCGATCCTGGGCAAGACGTACCTTCCGCGCAAGTTCAAGACCGCCTTCGCCTTCCCCGACGACAACTGCACCGACGTCCTGGCCAACGACCTGGGCTATATCGCGGTCGTCGAGGGGGGCTCGATCGTCGGCTACAATGTGGTGGTGGGCGGCGGCCTGGGGACCACGCCGAGCGCCGACAAGACCTTCCCGGCCCTGGCCTACCCGCTCGGATACGTCGGCCGCGACGAGATCCTGGCGGTCGGCGAGGCCGTGGTCCGGGTCTTCCGCGACTTCGGCAACCGCTCCGATCGCAAGCGGGCCCGGCTCAAGTACGTGATCTACGACTGGGGCATGCCCGCGTTCCGCGCCAAGGTGGAAGAATACCTCGGCCGCCGCCTGGCGGACCAGAAGGACCTCCCGATCACCGACGTCGACGACCACATGGGCTGGAACGACCAGGGGGACGGCAAGCTCTTCCTGGGGATCCCCGTGCAGAACGGCCGGATCAAGGACGAGGGCTCGCTCCGGCTGGCCAGCGGGCTGCGGGCCTTCTTCGAGAAGTACAAGACCCCCGGCCGGCTCACCTGCCAGCAGAAGCTCCTGCTGACGGACCTCGACCCGGCCTGGAAGGGCGAGATCAACGCCTGGCTGGCGGAGTACGGGATCGCCAGCGTCGAGGAGGTCTCGACCGTCCGTCGATGGTCGATGGCCTGCCCCGCCCTGCCCACCTGCGGCCTCGCCGTGACCGACGCCGAGCGGGCCCTCCCCTCGGTGATCGACATGCTCGAAGCCGAGCTGGCCCGCCACGGCCTGGAAGAGGAGCGGCTGACGGTCCGCATGACCGGCTGCCCGAACGGCTGCGCCCGTCCCTACAACGCCGACGTCGGACTGGTCGGCCGCTCGGCCAAGATGGGCCCGGACGGCATCCCCGGTCCGGGGACCTACACGGTCTTCCTCGGCGGCCGGACGCTGGGCGACCGGCTCAACGTCGAGTTCAAGGACTACGTCCCGCACGACCGGATCGCCGCCGAGCTGTCGCCGATCTTCGCCCGGTTCAAGGCCGAGCGTCGGCGAGGCGAGACGTTCGGCGACTACTGCCACCGGGTGGGCGTCGAGGAGCTGGCGCAGATCGTCGAGACGGCCGCCGCCGACTGAGCCGCACCGGACGGGAAAGGCGGGACGATGCTCTCCGACGACGACCTCGCCCGCCTGCTGGAAGCCGCCCGGGGGGCCGCGGCCCGCGCCTACGCCCCCTATAGCGGCTTCCGCGTCGGCGCGGCGGTGCTGAGCGGCCGGGGCGAGGTGTTCGCCGGCTGCAACGTCGAGAACGCCTCGTACGGCCTGACGATCTGCGCCGAGCGGAACGCCGTCTTCGGCCTGGTCGCGTCGGGCGAGGCCCCGCCGACGGTCCTCGCGGTCCTCATCTACACGCCGACCCCGACGCCGACCGCCCCCTGCGGCGCCTGCCGCCAGGTCCTCAACGAGTTCGGCCCCGGCTGCGAGGTCGTCTCGGCCTGCGACGGCCCCGAGCGGCTCCGGACTACGCTCGACCGGCTCCTGCCCGACGCCTTCGGCCCCCGGAACCTGGCCTGACCCTCGCGAGGCCCCGCCTCGCTTGAATCGCCCCCCCGCGCGGGCTAGAATGGGACGGGTCGATCCCCTGGATCAAAAGGTCGTAAAGCGTTATGCCTGATCGCGATTACTACGACATCCTCGGGGTGGCGCGCGACGCCACGCCCGACGCCGTGAAGAAAGCCTACCGGAAGCTGGCCAGGCAGTACCACCCGGACGTCAATCCGGGGGACAAGACCGCCGAGAAGAACTTCAAGGAAGTCCAGCAGGCTTACGACGTCCTGTCGGACCAGGAGAAGCGGTCGATGTACGACCGCTACGGGGCCGCAGGATTCGAAGGCATGGGGGCCGCCGGGCCGCGCACCAGCGCCTCGGAATGGACCGCCCGATTCGGCCAGCCCGGCCAGGAGACGGTGGACTTCAGCGAGTTCTTCGGCGGCTTCGGCCAGGGCGGCGGAGGCGCGGGCGGCGAGGGAGGCTCGGGGCTGTTCGAGGACCTGCTCGGGAGGATGCGCGGCGGCAAGGCGGCCGGTCGGCCCCGCGCCGGCCGCGACGTCGAGGCGAGCCTGTCGGTCCCGTTCCTGACCGCGGTCCGCGGCGGCCAGACCTCGATCGAGGTCCAGCGCGGCGACGGCCGCCGCGAGAGCCTGGTCGTCAAGATCCCGCCCGGGGTCGACGAGGGCTCCAAACTGCGGCTCAAGGGCCAGGGAGAGCCCGGGCCCAAGGGCTCGCCGGCCGGCGACCTGACGATCGTCCTCGCCATCGAGCCCCACCCGTACTACAAGCGCGAGGGCCGCGACCTGCTGGTCGAGGTCCCCCTGACCGTCGCCGAGGCCGTCCTCGGGGCCAAGGTCGAGGTCCCCTCGCTCGACGGCATGAAGTCGCTGACGATCCCCGGCGGGGCGTCGAGCGGCCAGAAGCTGCGGCTCAAGGGCCAGGGCGTGCCGGGCTCCGGAGGCAAGCCCGACGGCGACCTGTTCGTCCAGGTCAAGATCGTCGCCCCGAAGAACGTCGACGAGGAGAGCCGGCGGCTCATCCAGGAGTTCGCCGATCGCAACAAGCAGGATCCGCGGGCGGGGTTGTGGTGACCTCGGCCCCCCGCACGCATCCGAGACGCTTTATCCGAGCCGGCCATGAACGAACGGATCATCCCCCGAGAAACCGTCGCCCGGCACCTGTCGATCTCCACCCAGGTCCTCGTCCGCTACGAGGAGCTGGGCCTCGTCCGCCCCGCGCGCGAGGGGGACGTGCAGGGCTATGAGCCGTCCCAGGTGCGGCGGATCTGGTCCATCATGAGCTACCAGCGCGACCTCGGCGTCAACCTGGCCGGGGTCGAGGTCATCCTCCAGCTCCGCGACCGGATGTCGCACCTGCACCACCACCTGGCGGACCTCGCGTCCGAGCTGCGGAGCCTGGTCGACGAGCCCGAATCCCCCGATCGTTCCTCTTGAACGGGGGACGGCCCGTGCCGAACGAAGGGGCCGCCCCCGCGCCGAAGACTCGACTCGGGCGGATCCTGCGCGAGCATCCCGAGGCCCGAAGCCGGCTCGGCCGGGCCGTCGGAGGTCTGCTCTCGGCCCTGCTCGCCACGATCGCGGCGATCGGCGTCCTCTTGATCTGGCACCTGAGGCGTCGGGCCGACCTGGTGCGGTCGCGACTCGGAACCGCGCCGCCGTCGCCCCTGCCCGACCCCGCCGACCTCCGTCCCGAACCGCAGAAGGATCGCCCCGCGTGACCACCCCGGACCTGAGCTTCCGCCCGCATGAACGCATCAAGGACCCCGCCGACTTCCGCCGGGCCTTCGATCGCAAGCGCTCGGTCTCCGACGGCGTGCTCATCGTCTACGGGGTCGAGAACGGCCTGACGCACCCCCGCCTGGGGGTCTCGGTCTCGCGCAAGCGGGTGCGGAAGGCGTCGGGGCGGAACCGGATCAAGCGTCTGATCCGCGAGGCGTTCCGGCTGGCAAAGGCCGACCTGCCGCCGGGGGTCGACCTCGTCGTCCTGCCCCGGGCGCCCGGGGCCAGCTTCGCCGAGGTCCAGGCCTCGATGGCGGTCCTGGGCCGCGACGCCGCCCGTCGCCTGGGCGCGAGGCGGCGGGACCCGAAGCCCTCGCCATGACCGTCGCCGGAGCGGGACGGGCGATCCTCGCCCTCCCCGGCCGGCTGGTGGTCGGCTTCCTCGTCGCCCTGATCCGGGCCTATCAGGTCCTTGTCAGCCCGCTCCTGGGGAACGTCTGCCGGTTCCACCCGAGTTGCAGCCGTTACATGATCGAAGCCCTGCGCAAGTACGGACTGATCGTCGGCCTGGCGAAGGGGCTCCGTCGCGTGGCGAGGTGTCACCCCTGGAACCCCGGCGGCTACGATCCGCCCTGAGCCGGGGCCCCGGGGGGGCGGGCCGTCGATCAGAGCGAGTCGGCCGACACCACCTCGCCGCCGTTGCGGGTGGCGATCGAACGCCAGGTCGGCAGGCTCACCGAGTCCTTGACGAACTGGACGTGGCCGTCGCAGAAGAGCATGCAGACGCCGCCGGGGTGGTTGCTGCGGGCCGTCTTGATCGCCGGGTTGTGGGGCGGGCTGGACTGCCAGCAATCGAACGCGCGGGCGTTGGGGGTCAGGTAGTGGTTGTACAGGGTCGTGCGGTAGTCGCCGTCCCACCAGCCGAATCCCTTGTCCAGCCGCCAGGCGGTCGGCGCGGCGCAGCCGGCGTCGCTCAGGGGTGTGGAGCCGATCGCGGCGGCGCGGCGGACGTCGCCGGGCGGCGTGGCGGAGGTGACGGTCGAGGCCCCGCCCCCGGCCAGGCCGATGAGCTGCTCCGACGCCGCGACCGTCCCGCTCAATCCGTCAGAGATGCTTGAGGCCGATTGCGGCGGCCCCAGGATGAACGCCCCGTTGGGCTGGACCGTCACCCCCGCGTCGCCCGGGTTCGCACTTCCGGGGGAGCCGTCGCCGGTGCAGAACTGGTAGTTCGCAGGCCCCGAGAGCACTCCCCCCGGCAGCGTGGTCGGCGGCGGGGTGGGATCGCTCGGGCAGAGGAAGAACGCGACCTTCGCGGCCATGACCGTCGTGTTCGCGCCGAAGGGCGTCCAGGGGGGCGTCCCCAGCACGTTCGACGGCCCCGCGGCGGTCGGCCAGTCCATGTTCAGCGCGTTGTAGACCGTGGACTGCTCCAGGTACGGCGAGAGCTGCGCCAGCACCGACCATCGGTAATGCAAAGCCGGCACCCCCGGGTAGACCTGGCCCGCCCTCGGGTACAGGAAGCCGACCGGGAAAGCGTTCAACGACGAGTGGTAGTTGTGCATCGCCAGCCCGATCTGCTTCAGGTTGTTGGTGCACTGCGCCCGCCTCGCCGCCTCCCGCGCCGCCTGCACGGCCGGCAACAGGAGCGCGATGAGCACGGCGATGATCGCGATGACCACGAGCAATTCGATCAGTGTGAAGGCCCTTCGACTCGACATATTCCAACCCTTTTGGATGGATAGACCTGGGTGCGCGCGCCGGCCCGCCCCGGCGACGCCATCCAGGCGCGCGAGCGGGCGAAGCGGGCGCGATTCCAATCACGAAGACGGGCGTGGCGCGGCCCGACGCTCCGCGGGGGAGCGACGGGTGAGGACGGCCTCGGCGGCGCGGGCCGCGAGGCTCAGGCGCAGACGCCCGCCTTCGGGGGTCGGACGAGTCGTTCGGCGTCGCCGGCGGAGGGCCGGTCGGAAGCCGGGAGAGGGAGGCGGCCTTGCACGAGGGCGTCGGTCCGGCCGACCGCCTCGGCGAGGGCCTCCTGGAGCGTCGGGGATGGGCCGAACTTCGTCGGCGTCGCGTCCTCGCCGCAAGGGGCCTCGGCGAGGCAAGGTCCGGAGGGATCGGGGAGTGGCTCGGGATCGGCCGCCGCCGAACGGCCCGCATCGTCGCTCGCTTCCGGCGCCGCCGGGGGGGGCGTCGGCTTCGGGGTGGACTTCGGGGCGCAGCAGCAGACCCCGCCCCGACAGCGCGGGCCGCACTTGCAGACCCGAGCGTGTTCGTCGGGAGCGGACGCCGACGCCCCGGGACCCGTCGCCGCGATCAGCGCAAGGGCTGACAGGACCGCGAGAATTCGCGGAACGGCCCAGTTTCGGGATCGTCGCCGGGTGGGGGCGGGCATTCGGGGTCGGCCCAGGTGCTGGGTGGGGGTGGCGCAGGTGCGATGGGTCCAGCTTGCTCGGCCGGATGGTCGTTGTCAAGCGGCGACGCCCCCCCGCCCGCGCGACGGCCTGATCCTTGACAAACCGCCGACGGCGTGCGACGTTGAACGTTCGTTGAACAGCCCTCCCCACCCACCCCCCGCGGCGTCCACCCTCCACACCAGAACGGGCGCGTTTGAACAAGTGCACGGAGCTGGATCCATGACTCGACCCGGGCGATGCGGCCTGCTGGTACTGGGACTTCTGGCCTCCGGGACGTCGGGGGCCTGGGCCGACCCGCCGAAGCTCGCCGACGCGTCGCCGGCCGGGGCTCGTCGGGGCGAGGCCGCGGAGGTGACGCTGAGCGGGACCGGCCTGGGGGCCAACCCCCGCCTGATCGCGGCCTTCCCCTGCCAGGTCGAGGCGCTGCCCGCCGAGCGGAGCAAGCCGGAGGCCTGGGCCTTCCGGTTGATCATCCCCGCGAGCGTGCCGATCGGCGCGTACCCCGTCCGGGTGCAGACCGACGAGGGGGTGTCGAACCCGATGCTCTTCGCCGTGGGCCAGCTCCCGCAGGTCGCGGAGGTCGAAGACAACGGCAAGTTCGAAGCCGCCCAGGCCTTGCCGGCGACGCCGCTGGTCGTGGAGGGCCGCGCCGCGGGCAACGACGTGGACCAGTTCCGGTTCGCGGGCAAGAAGGGCCAGAAGATCGTCGTCGACGCCCAGTGCGCGCGGATCGGGTCGGTGCTCGATCCTTCGATCAAGCTCTCGCAAGCGACCCCGACCCGCCGGTTCGTCGCCGCGGCCGACGATACGCCGGGCCTGCTGACCGACGCACGACTCACGGCCGAGCTCCCCGAGGACGGCGACTACGTCGTCGAGCTTTCCGACTCGCGCTACGCCGGCGCGGGGCGGCCCGTCTATCGCCTGCTCATCGGCGAGATCCCCATCGCCGAGGAGGTCTATCCGCTCGGCGGGCGCGAGGGCGAGACCGTCGGCTTCGAGCTGCGCGGGGGGACCTCGGCCGACCCCCGGGCCGACGCCGGCCGATTGAGCCCGCTGCCGCACGCCTCGGTCGCCTGGCCGAAGTTCGGCGGCGAGGCGGGGGGGCTCGACGTGGAGTCGCTGAATCCGCTGGTCGTCTCGCGGCTGCCCGAGCTTCGGGAGCCGGCCGATCCGGCCGCGCCGCCGATCCGCGTCGCCGCGCCGGTCGTGCTCAACGGCCGGATGGAGGCCCCGGGCGACGAGGACCGCTTCGCGGTGGCGGTCAAGCCGGGGTCGAAGCTGCGAGTCCGGGTGGAGGCCGCATCGCTCGGCTCCTCGCTCGACGCCGTGCTCCAGGTCCTGAACGCCAAGGGCGCCCAGATCGTCCAGGGCGACGACCAGGCGACGGCCGGACCGATGCGAGCCGGAGTCGCGGTGAAGCTGATCGACCCCGACCCGGCCCTGGCGGTGGACGTCCCCGCCGACGTCGAGGAGATCACGCTCGTCGTCCGCGACCTGGAGAAGCGAGGGGGCGTCGGATTCCCGTACCGCGTCGTCGTCGAACCCGCGACGCCGGACTTCAAGCTGGCCCTGGAAGCGTCCGAGGCGAACGTGCCGCGCGGCGGGACGACGGTCGTCGGCCTGACGCTGACGCGCGAGGGTTACGACGGGCCGGTGACGCTCTCCGTCGTCGACCCGCCGGCGGGGCTGACGTTCCGCCCCGGGAGCGTCGCGGCGGGCCAGGCGGTGGGCAAGCTCTCGCTGTCGGCGACGGCCGACGCGGCGTTCGCCGTGGCCGACCTCAAGATCGTCGGCGAGGGCCAGGGTCCTGAAGGGCCGATCCGGCGCGTCGCCGCCCGGCGCGACGTCTTCGCCCAGCAGGAGTACCTGGCGACCAACGCCCTCCAACGCGAGACGCTCGCGACGGCCCCCGCCGCGCCGAGCGTCGTGACGCTCGACGTCCCCGCCGGGCCCGTCGAGGCGATCCACGGCCAGCCGGTCGCGATCCCGGTGACGATCGCCCGCACGGCCGGGGCCGACGCCGCGATGGACCTGAACGCCCTCGCGCCCCCGGCCGGCTTCACGGCCGCCGCCGTGAAGGTCGCCGAGAAGGCCGATCGCGCGGACTTCGCGGTGGTCGTCGCGGCCGAGGCGGCCCTCGGGGCGACGACGCTCGGCCTGTCGGCCAAGGGGAAGTTCGGCGAGGTGGAACGGACCGTCGAGGCCCCCGCGTTCACGCTCAACGTCGTCCGGCCGATCGACCTGACGCTGGAGGCCCCGGCCGTCGAGGCCGCCCCCGGCGCGACGGTCGAGATCAAGGGCAAGCTCGCCCGCAGAGGGGCGTTCAAGGACGCCGTCGTCGTCAAGCTCGACGGACTCCCCGCCGGGTTGACGGCCGAGCCCGTGACGGTCGCGCCCGAGTCGTCCGACTTCGTCGTCAAGGCTGTCGCCGCGGCCGACGCCAAGCCGGCCGAAGCGGCCGCCAAGGTCCTGGCCGCCTTCCAGGTGGACAAGAAAGACTACGCCTTCCCCCCCGCGCCGCTCGCCGTCAAGATCGTCGCCGCCCCGCCGAAGTGACCTTCCCCGAAGCCGCCAGCCACTAGACCCCCGGGAGCCCGCGCATGTTCCGGCCCTGCTCGTCGCGACGACGCCTGATCGCCTCGGTCCTGCTGCTCTCCGCGCCGCTCTCCGCCCCGGCCCTCGCCGACGAGCCGCCGCCGGCCGAGAAGCCCGTCAGCTTCATGGCCGACGTCGCTCCGATCCTGGTGCGGAACTGCATCGCCTGCCACAACCCCAAGAAGCCCGAGAGCAAGTACGTCATGACGAGCTTCGCCAAGCTCGCCAAGGGGGGGAAGGTCGGCGAGGACATCACCCTGGAGCCGGGCAAGCCCGACGAGAGCTACCTCGTCGAGCTGATCCGACACGACGGCGACCCCCGGATGCCGTACAAGCAGGACCCCCTGCCCGCAGCCGAGGTCGCCCTGATCGAGAAGTGGGTGTCCGAAGGCGGGAAGTACGACGGCGAGTCGCCCGACGAGGACTGGACGTTCCTGCTGCGACGGACCCGCAAGGTCGAGGTCCCCGAGGCCTACCCCGTCGCCGTGCCGATCACGGCCGTCGCGGTCACTCCCGACGGTTCGAAGGTGGAGGCGTCGGGCTATCACGAGGTGACGGCCTGGAATGTGGCCGACGGCGCGCTCGCCGGCCGGCTCCGGGGTCTCCCCGAGCGGACCTACGACGTCGCGTTCAGCAAGGACGGCAAGTGGATGGCGACGGCCGGCGGCGACCCCGGGCTCTACGGCCTGGCGAAGCTCTACGCGCTGGAGCCGGGCGCCGAGCCGAAGTTCGTCCGCGACATGGCCGAGGCCCAGGACGCCGTCTTCGCCGTGGCGTTTTCGCCCGACGGGGCCAAGGTCGCCGCGGCCGGGGCCGACCGCGTCCTGCGCGTCTACGACACGGCCAAGGGAGACCTCCTGCTCCAGATCGAGGACCACGCCGACTGGATCCTCGACGTGGCGTTCAGCCCCGACGGCAAGCTCCTCGCCACCGCCAGCCGCGACAAGTCGAGCAAGGTCTTCGACGTCGAGAAGAAGGAGTCGCTCGTCACCTTCCCGGGACACGCCCAGCCGGTCTACAGCGTCCTCTTCGCTCCGGACGGCAAGGCCGTCGTCTCGGCCGGCGGCGACAATCAGGTGCGGATCTGGACGATCGACGGCGAGGCCAAGGAGGCCCGCAAGATCGGCGGCTTCGGCGGTGCGGTGTTCGCCATCGCCCTCTCGCCGGACGGCCAGGCTCTCGCCGGGGCCGGTGCCGACAAGATGGTCCGGCTGTTCAACTTCGCCGACGGCAAGGCCCTGCGGACCATCGAAGGCCACAAGGATTGGGTCTACTCCGTCGCCTTCTCCCCCGACGGCAAGCTCGTCGCCTCCGGGAGCTGGGACGGCGAGGTCCGCCTGTCGAACTTCGAGGACGCCAAGCCCCTCCAGTCGTTCCTCGCCGCCCCCGGCTACAAGCCCCCGGGCGACCAGGCGGCGCGCTGATCGAGCTTCTGGTCACGCCTCGCGCAAGATGATGGGGCGACGAGCACCAAGGCCCGTCGCCCCATCGATTCGTCCGCCATCGAGGCGCTTCTCTCGACACCAAACCGACGCGTTGCGGCGGAACCCGCCCGGGAAGCGGGGGGCGTCACCTTCCGCTCACACGGGCGCCGGGGCGGCGACGGGCTCGACGAGGTCGTTCCACCAGGCGTCGGCCTTCTCCTCGTCCCATTCGCGGGCGGCGGCGCAGGCGGCCAGGTCGCGGGCCAGGGCCTTGACGTTCGGGTAACGATCGTCGGGGTCCTTGGCGAGGCAGCGGAGGATCACCCGCTCCAGGTCCTCGGGCACGTCGTCGCGGATCTGCGAGGGCGGCACGACGGGATCGCGCACCTGGGCGATCATGACGGCCATCGCGGTCGCGCCGTCGAACGGCGGGCGGCCGGTCAGGGCGTAGTAGGCGATCGCGCCGAGGGCGTAGACGTCGGTCCGGGGGTCGACGGGGCGGTCGCCGGTCGCCTGCTCGGGGGACATGAACGCGGGAGTCCCGCTGACGCTGCGGTCGGTCGTCAGCTCGGGGGCTTCCGGATCGGCGGTGAGCTTGACCAGGCCGAAGTCGAGGATCTTGGCCACGTCGGCCTCTCCCCCCCGGATCGCCACGAAGATGTTGGCCGGCTTGAGGTCGCGGTGGATGATCCCCAGGGCGTGGGCCTCGGCCAGCCCGCCGCAGACCTGCCGCATCAGGTAGAGGAGGCGGGCGGCGGGGACCGGCCCGTACTGCGAGACCAGCTCCTGGAGGCTCATGCCGGGGAGGTATTCCATGACGTAGTAGAACGTCCCGTCCTCCGTCTGGCCGTAGTCGTAAATCGCGATCGTGTTGGGGTGCGAGAGTCGCGCCGCCGACTTGACCTCGCGTTCGAAGCGGGCCAGGGCCAGCGGGTCGCCGCCGTCACCCTTGATGAGCTTGAGGGCGCAGGGACGCTTCAGGAGCTGGTGCTCGGCCAGGAAGACCTCGCCCATGCCGCCCGCGCCGATCCTCCGGCCGAGGTGATACTGGCCGAACTTGCGGGCGTCGTGCAGGTCCTTGCGCAGGCCGTTGAGGATGTGGGCGCAGTAGATCGCCAGCGAGGCGCCGGCCATCAGGGCGACGACGTTCGAGCCCGCGTGCTCCGAGGACCGCATCGACTCCAACTCCGCGATCAGGTCGGGGTGTTCGAGCTCCATCAGGAGCGTGAAGGCCAGCACGGGCACGAGCGCCATCGACAGGATGGCCTTGGCGGCCGTCACCGCGTCGTTGGGAATCAAAGCCCCGTACAGGAGCACCAGGATGATCGTGCCGATCACGCCGTTCTTCAGGTAGTTCGCCATCGCCACCGCGTCGCCCTGGCGGAGGTACTCGACGCCGAAGAGATACTGCGAGATCCCGATCGAGATCGCGAAGGCCCCGAACAGGGCGAACTCGATCCCCCTGACCGCCCTGCGCGACAGGGGGATCTGGCTCAGGAGCACCGCGGCGGCTGCGGCCGCGACGAGGAGCTGCGCCCCCCGGATCACGCCGGTCCCCCAGTGCTCCCAGAGCTTGCCGGTGACCAGCGCCCAGGCCAGGAGCCCGGCCGAGAGGCACGCCAGGAAAAGCGCGGCCGCCGCGAGCCGACGGCGTCGCAGGTCCTGCGTCTCGGCCACCAGGCTCCCGGCGGTATCGCCGATGACCCCGGCCCAGGAGTTCATGCGGGCCGTCGGCAGGCCGTCGTCGGCCACCGTCAGGTTGGTCTCGGTGGGGATGAATTCGAGGTCGGCGTCGGGGGCGTCGGCGCCCGCATTCTTCTGATCCGTGCTCATGTTGAGGCTCGTTGTGGACGGGGGGGTTCAGCGTCCCTGGACGGAGGAGGTTTCCGAGTCGCCGGCCTTCGCGGCCGACGTCTTGGAGAGCGACGGGAGGAACAGGAAGGCGAGGACCACCAGGGCGATGGTGAGCATGGGCATGGCCACCCGGCGGACGGGCCGGCGGAGCTTGTTCCAGTGGTCGATCATGTACTTGATCGTGTAGGGCGGGAAGAGGAACAGCAGGCCGGTGACGGGCCCCTCGCGGAAGGGGACGGCCAGGATGTTCGCCAGCCCGGTGACGATCCGGCCGATGTTGAGCAGGACTACGACCTCGGCGCCGAACAGCGCCATGCTCCGATTCCGGGCGGTGGCCCCCATGAGCATGATCATGATGAACGGGACCGAGATCAGGTAGGCGAACTCGTTCAGCCGCCGGAAGGTCTTCTGGATCGAGCCCAGGCCCCATCGCCAGGCGATCTTGACCTCGCCCGCCGCGCCGGCGCTCCGGCCTCGCTCCACGGCGGGGATCTTGTAGTTTTCGACCAGGCCGTACGGCTTGGAGTCCCCCAGGTCGTCCAGCGGGGACGGCTTGGGGGCGGGCTTGCGCAGCCCCGGCATCTTCTCGATGGTCAGGGGCGCCAGGGCCACCTGGCTGGTCATGCGCTCCAGCCACGCCGGCGCGCCGGTCGCCGCCCCGGCCGCGTCCGCCCTCGTCATCGACGCCCCGGCCGCGGCCCCGACCGCCACGGGCGTCGGCGGGGGAACGGCGATCCGCTCCCCGCAGCGTTTGCAGCGGCCGACCTTGCCGGCCGCCTGCTCGCCCACCTCGAATCGGGCCCCGCACTGCGGACAGAAAAACACGATGCTCATCTCGGACGCCCTCCACGAACCCGCGTCGGCTCGCTTTTTATCGCCACTTCACGTCGTCCGATGCATCCGATCCGTCAGGAGAACAGCTCATGGACCGGCCCGTCGTCGCTCGTCCCGTCGATCGACGAGGAGTCGAGTCCGAGCGCGTGTTGCATCGTCGCCACCCATTCCCGAGGTGAGACCGGCCGGTCGACGGGCGCGGCGGCGTGCCCGTCGCTGGCGCCCACGACCCGCCCGCCCCGCACGCCCCCCCCGGCCAGGGCCGCGCTCCAGACGCCCGGCCAGTGGTCGCGGCCCCCCGAGACGTTGATCCGTGGCGTGCGGCCGAACTCGCCGACGGCCGCCACCAACGTCGTCTCCAGCATCCCGCGCCCCTCCAGGTCGTCGAGAAGCGCGGAAATGGCCCTATCGAACGTCGGCAGCACCTCGCGCCGGTAGTCGTCGAGCGTGCTGAACGGCCGCGAGCCGTGGCAGTCCCAGGTGACGCGGTCGAACACCGCGTCGTACATGTTCACCGTCACCACCCGCGTCCCGGCCTCGACGAGCCGCCTGGCGAGCAAGCAGCTCCGGCCGAACCGGGTCGGGCCATAGGCTTCCCTGATACGGGGAAGCTCGGCGTCGAGCCTCAGCGCCCGACGCACCGCCGGGTCGACCGGGTCCAGCGGCGGACGATCGGGGTCGAGGAAGGTGGGCGAGCAGCTCGAACCCAGCCCCCCGGCGGTCTGGCCGCGAGGAAGCTCGACCCCGGTGTTGCCGATCGGCCCCGGGACCGCCGCGAAGGCCGGCGCCGCGCCCTCGACGCCGAGGAGCCGCGCCGCCGTCGCGCCGAAATGGGGGTGCTCGTCGACCCGGCTCAGGCGGCCGGTCTGCATCAGTTGCAGCCCCGTCTCGTGGATCGGCGCCTCGTCGTGGCAGAGCGAACGGATCAAGGCCAGCCGATCCATCCGGGCGGCGAGTCGGGGGAGGTGCTCGCAAATCCGCACGCCGGGGGTACGGGTCGCTATCGAATCGAACGGCCCGCGCACCCCATCGGGAGCGTCGGGCTTGGGGTCCCAGGTCTCCAGTTGACTCGGGCCCCCCACGAGCATCAGCAGGATCACCGCGCGATCGCCAGGCGGCACCGCGCGGCCGAGTGGCAGCCCCCTCGGCCCGACGACGCCCCACGCCCCAAGGCCCGCTCCCGCTCGCAGAAACTCGCGACGGTCGATCCCCGCGCGAAGTCCCGTCGTTTCCGGTCGGTTCTGGCTCATCTGCCGCCTCACTCCCCTGCCCGGCTCGGCCCCGCCTCGGAGGGAATCGCTCCGATCGGCTCTGGATAACGTAACCCTCCGGAAGGTCGCAAAATAGTGGCCTCCTCCGAATCTCCGGTATCACGCGTGAGACACGCGTCGGGACTTCCGCGACCAGTTGGGGCGGGGAGAGATTTCGGATTCCAGCGATTCCGCGGAAAAGACACGCTTTGCCGAATTCAGGCAAGCCCGGAGGTCTAGCTAAGATCCCTTCAACCTCCCCGGAAAGATCGACCGATAAGCATCGCAGAGCAGGATGCTCGGAGATCCTGGGTCGATCGTTGGGTGAGGCGCGGGCCGCGCCTCCAAGGACAGACGAAGGAGGAGCTGGTGACGACCCAATGCGGCGGGAGGCGGAAGAATTCGTGGATCCTGGTCCTGAGCGGCCTGGCGTTCCTGGGAATTCAGACGGCGTCGATCGGCGAGGCCCGGGCGCAAGGCGCCCCCGCCGAGGCGGCGGAATCCCTCCCGAGGTCCCTGGGCGAGGCGACGCCCGGCTCGATGGATTCGCGGCTGGGGACGGCCCCGGGGACCGACACCGGGCCCTTCGGTATACAGCCGGGGCGCGATCAGCCGCTGATGGGGGCGGGCGGCGGCACGTCGACGCCTCGCGTGCCGACCTCGATCAGCTCCCCGGATGACAGCCCGACGCCCCGCCCTCGCGCCCTCGGTGCGCCCGAGGCGCTGCCGATCCCCCGGGCCCCCTTGTACGGCTCGCTCTCCTTGCCCGACGAGGAGGAAGCCGCCGGCCCTCCGGGGGGCATGACGATCGAAGAGGCGATGGACCGCCTGATCCAGGAGAACCTGGACCTGCGTTCGAAATCGTTGGAGATCCCCCAGGCCCGCGCGGACGTCTTGACCGCCAGCCTCCGTGCCAACCCGATCTTCTTCGCCGACGCCCAGATGGTCCCCTACGGGCGGTACACCGAGCAGCGGCCGGGCGGCCAGACCCAGTATGACGTGAACATCTCCCACCCGGTCGACTTCTCGCGCAAGCGGCGGGCGCGGACGGTTTACGCCGATCAGGTGCTGCACATCACCGAGGCCCAGTATCAGGACGCCGTCCGACTCGAGCTGAACAACCTTTACACGGCCTATGTGGACATTCTTTCCGCCAGGCAGATCAACCGCTACGCGGAGGCCAGCTCCGAGGGGTTCGAACGGCTCATCCGGGCGACCCAGCTCCTCTATGAGAAGGATATGGCGTCGCGGGCCGACGTGAGCCAGGTGCGATCTCAGCAGGAGATCGCCGCCGTCGGCGTGCTCGACAGCGAGGAGAACCTCAGGCGCGCCAAGCGGACGCTCGGGATGATGCTGAACATTCCGCCGGACCAGGCCGAGATGCTGGAGTTCACCGGCTCGATCGAAGATCGGGCGCCGCCGCCGCCGCCGACCGAGGAGCTGGTCCAGATGGCCCTCGCGTGCCGCCCCGACGTCGTCTCCTTCCGCCTGGGCGTCCGCGCAGCCGAGGCGGGCCTGCGGCTGGCGATGGCGAACCGTTATCAGGACGCCTACGTCCTCTATCAGCCGTACACCTTCCAGGACAACTCGCCCACCGGCACCAAGAGCGCCTACTCCTGGGCGCTCGGGCTCACCGTCCCGATGCCGATCTACAACCGCAACCAGGGGAACATCGAGCGGGCCCGCATCAACATCGAGCAGTCCAGGGTCGAGCTCGCCAACATCGAGCGCAAGGTCCAGACCGAGGTCGTGCAGGCGGCCCGCGAGTACGCCGTCACCCGCGAGATCGTGCAGCGGATCCGGACCGAGATCATCCCCGCCTCGGAACAGTCGAAGAACGACCGGTTCACCCTGTTCCAGAGCGGCGAGGCGAACGTCGTCACCTATCTGGAGGCCCAGCGGGTCTACAATGACAACGTCAAGGCTTATCTGGACACGGCCGTCCGGCACAGGCGGAGCATGCTGAACCTGAACACGGTGGTCGGCCGCCGGCTGCTGCCATGATAGGACGGGGGGGCTGTCGGGACGAACGCAAGAAGGCCGGGGCGAGTCGATCGCCCCGGCCTTCTTTGTGCACTTATTAAAACAAACCCCTCACCCCCAGGTCGGCGTCAGCCGATGAGGTTCGTGACCACCCGGGCCAGTTCGGAGCCGGTGTCGGTGAGGCTGTAGAAGTTGTTCTTCCCCTGGCGACGGGGGGCGATGATGTTGCCGTGGCGGAGCAGCGCGAGGTGGTGGCTGACCGCCGGCTGGCTCTGGCTGAGCTGGGCGCAGAGGGCGCCGACGTGACGCTCCCCCTCGGCCAGGATCAGGATGACCTGGAGCCGGGTGGGGTCGCTGACGTGCTTGAGCAGGATCGAGGCGCGCTTGGCCTGCTGGAAACGCTGGTCGGCCGCCTTGACCGCCTTGGTTCGACCGGGGGCCGCTTTCGTCGCGGCGACCGCCTTGGGCGCGACCACCTTGGGCGCGACCGCTTTGGGCGTGGCCGCCTTCGGGGCGGCGGACTTGAGGCTTGCTTTGGCGACTGCCATGACTTCGTCCTCCTAAGCTGTACGTAACTCTGGCGATGCGACGCCGGGGACGACGACCCGGGCGTCTCGGCCCCGCGAGGGCGGGGGCGGCGAGGACGATCTTCCGGGGGCGGACGTCGCCTGGGGGGCATGCGGGACGGGCCCGAGCACGGGCCGACCGACCCGGCGGCACGCACAACGAGACGTTCACAGCCTTGCGCGAACGTATCTCAACGTGGGTGCTTGTCGACATTTTATAGTTCGTTTATCTCTTGTCAATCGGAATCTGCAAACTTTAATCACGTTGATCCGTCCATTTGTTGGCGCGTGCCGGAGGCCCTCGGCGCGCGGCGCCGCCGGGCCCGAAAACCTTAGGGCTCCAGCGACTCGCGTCCCGCGTCGGGGCCGATCAGGGGGCGGCGGCGGGCAGGATCTCGGCCACCGTCTTGAGCATGTCGGACGTCGTCCAGGCGTTGGCCTTCGTCCCCACCTCGAGCCGGGCCAGGCTGCCTTCCGGCCCGATCACGGCCGTACAGAGGTTGTGCACGATCTCGCCCTTGACCGGGCCGAAGGTCAGGCCCAGGCGCGGGGCGATCCGCCCCAGGTCCTCGTGCGACGCCGTGGCGTAGGTCCAGACCGGCGGCTTCGCCCCTCGGATCCGCGCATGTTCGCGCAAGACCTCGGGCGTGTCATGGTCGGGGTCGAACGAGAGCGAGACCAGCCGCACCCGCGAAGACCGCTCCGAAGTCGCCGAAACGGATCGAAACAATTCCGAGAACCTCCGATCCATGGCCGGGCAGAACTCGGGGAGCGGGCAGCGCGTGTAGATGAACGTAAGGACCACCACGAACCCCCGCAGTTCGGACAGCTTGCGCGACCGGCCGTCCTGGTCGATCATCGTGAAGTCCGGCACCTCGTCCCCGAGCTGGAGCCGCTCGGGGCGGGCGACGAGCTGCGGCAGCCCTTTCGTCACCTCCAGCACGAGCGGCGAGCCGATCGCCGGCTTCACGACCTCCAGGTCCACCAGGTCGTAATCGACCGTCTCGCCGCGACGCGACTGAACCCTCAACTTTCCCTCGACCACGTCGCCGGCGCGGAAGTCTTCGAAGTCGGTGGCTTCCGGCATCTTGAAGGGCATCGTCATCGCCGGCATGAAGCCCGGGATCGGCTCGTGGCGGATCTGCAACTCCCGCCCCGCCGCGTCGACCTTGCGCACCTCGCCCCGCAAGGGATAGTCCCTGGTCTCGACGACTTCCGCTTTAACGTCCGAGGGACCGTCCTTCTTAGGCGACTCGGCCGGGTCCGACGTCCGCGAGGAGCAGGCGGCGAGCGGGAGGGCCGTCAGGATCAGGGCCAGCCGGGCCCCGGCGCCGAGGATCGTCGAGGCGGCTCGAATCGTCATGTTCCGATCTCCAGTCATGAAGCCGCGAGCATCCGGGGAGGGCGGCGCGATCCGGGGGCGGCTCATCCCGAGGACGGGCGGAACGGGAAGTCGTCGTCGAGCGGCGAGGCGGCGAGGTCGGCGAGGAAGGCGCCGATGCGATCGGCCACCAGGTCGGTGTAGGCCTCGCCCTTGGCGGCGGTGGCGGCGCGGGGGTCGCCGGATCCCGAGTTGGTGGTGAGCCGATGCCAGGGGCGGGTGAGCTCGACCCACCCCCTGGCGACGGCCTCGAAACGCGAGGGTCGCACGGCCCCCTCGTCGGCCTGGTCGAGCGCCACGAGTTCGGGGAAGAAGGCCAGGCCCATGCTGGTCTCCATCTCGCCGGCGTGATCGTCCTGCTTCTCGAAGATCGAGGCCGAGCGGTCTGCCCCGACCTTGAACCAGTTGCACAGAAACAAATGAACGGGCGTCGACCCGTGCAGCTCGCGGAGGACCCACTTGAGGTCGTTGCCGCCGTGGCCGTTCAGCAGCAGGAGCTTATTGACGCCGTGCTTGGCCAGCGACGCGACCAGGTCGCCGATCACCCGCGCGAGGGTGGACGGGTTGAGGTTCATCGCCAGCGGGAATTCCATCTGGTTGGTCTCGGTCCCGTAGGGGATCGCCGGGAGCTGGAGGACCCGGGCGCCCCGCGCGGCGGCCCGCTCGCAGGCGCAGGCGGCGACGACCTCGACCTGGAAGGTGTCGGTGCCGTAGGGGAGGTGGAGGTTGTGGGGCTCGGTGGCGCCCAGGGGGAGCACGGCCGCCTGGAACGGGGGGCCGGCCTTGACCTGTCCGTACGTGATCTCGGCGAGCTTCCAGGGGGACATCGCGCGGGCACCTTCCTGGGGGATTCAGCGGGTTATGGAAGCGGGGGGGCGGCGGGCCGGCCGGGGGGCGGACGGGCCCGCCATTGCCGTTGCGGGTGGGGGGGAGGTCCGGTTAGGATCGGTCCGGGTCGTCCGTCCACCCGTCCCCGCGGGACCTCACCGCTCCGTTATCCTTGGATCGGCGTCGCGATGCAAGCGTTCGAGGCCACCAGCCACTATTTCGACCAGGCCGCCAAGCTCCTCGACCTGTCCGACAACATCCGGACGCTGCTCGTCACGCCCGACCGCGAGGTGCGCGTCGAGGTCGTCATCGAGATGGACTCCGGCCGGATCGGCAACTTCATCGGCTATCGGGTGCAGCACGACAACGCCCGGGGGCCGTTCAAGGGGGGCCTTCGCTACCACCCCCAGGTCGACCAGGACGAGGCCCGCTCCCTGGCCAGCCTGATGACCTGGAAGACGGCCCTGGTGGACCTCCCCTTCGGCGGGGCCAAGGGGGGGGTGAACTGCGACCCCACCAAGCTCTCCCGAGGCGAGATCGAGCGCCTGACCCGGCGGTTCACCGAGAAGATCCAGGACGTCATCGGCCCGGTCAAGGACATCCCCGCGCCCGACATGGGGACCGACGCCCAGGTGATGGCCTGGATCATGAACGAGTACGGCAAGTACGCCGGCTTCAACCCGGCCGTGGTGACGGGCAAGCCGGTCGAGCTGCACGGCTCGGCCGGCCGCGAGGCCGCCACCGGCTACGGCGTCGCGATCATCGCCCGCGAGATGCTCGGCGCGATGGGCCGGACGGTCGGCGGCTCCACAGTCGCCATCCAGGGCTTCGGGAACGTCGGCGGCTACACGGCCCGGTTCCTGGCGAAGGAGGGGGCGAGGGTCGTCGCCGTCTCCGACGCCTACGGGGCGCTCGCCAACCCCGACGGCATCGACGTCGCCGCGCTCGACCGCCACGTCGCCGTCGCCCGCAAGGTCGTCGGCTTCGAAGGGGCGGAACCCTCGACGAACGAGGACCTGCTGCGGTCCGAGGTCGACATGCTGATCCCCGCGGCCCTGGGGGGCGTCTTCGACAAGCCGACGGCCGAGGCCGTCCGCGCCAAACTGATCGTCGAGGGGGCCAACAGCCCCACCTGGCCCGAGGCTGACGAGGTCTTCAACGCCCGTGGCATCCCGGTCGTCCCGGACATCCTCGCGAACGCCGGCGGCGTGATCGTCAGCTACTTCGAATGGGTCCAGAACCTCCAGAACTTCAAGTGGCCGCTGGAGCAGATCCAGCGCGAGGAGGAGCGCAAGCTGGTCGACGCGTTCCACGACATCCACGACCTGGCCGCCCGCAAGAAGATCTCGATGCGGACGGCCGCCTTCTACCGGGCCATCGCCCGCGTCGGCCGGGCCCACGCCCTGGCCGGCATCTGATCGGATCGGACGAGGACCGCCGCGCGAGCCGCGGCGTCCGCCGGCGTCCCCATCCTCCCCCCCTTCGCCCCCCATCGATCGATCGGCCCATGAAAGACTATCAGACCTACGACAATCCCCTGATCCAGCGCTACGCCAGCCGCAAGATGGCCCACCTTTGGTCGCCGCAGGTCAAGTTCTCGACCTGGCGCCGGCTCTGGGTGGCCCTCGCCGAGGCCGAGCGCGATCTCGGCCTGAACATCGCCGACGACCAGATCGAGGCCATGAAGGCGGCCGTCGAGGACGTCGACTTCCCCGCCGCCGAGGCCTACGAGCGCCGGTTCCGCCACGACGTGATGGCTCACGTCCACGCCTTCGGCGACGCCGCGCCCGCCGCCCGGCCGATCATCCACCTGGGGGCGACCAGCTGCTACGTCACCGACAACACCGACCTTATCCTCACCCGCGAGGCCCTGACGCTGGTCCGCGACCAGCTCGTCGGCGCGATCGAGGCCCTGGCCGATTTCGCGACGAAGTGGAAGGACCAGCCCTGCCTCGGCTACACCCACTTCCAGCCGGCCCAGCTCGTGACGGTCGGCAAGCGGGCGACCCTCTGGTGCTATGAGCTGATCCTGGACCTGGGCGAGATCGAGCGCCGGCTGGACGACCTGCGGTTCCTGGGCGTCAAGGGGACGACCGGCACCCAGGCGAGCTTCCTCGCCCTGTTCGACGGCGACCACGGAAAGGTCCGCGAGCTGGACGCCCGGGTCGCGGCGGCGTTCGGCTTCGAGAAGACCTATCCGGTCTCGGGCCAGACGTATTCACGAAAGGTGGACTCGCTGACGGTCGCCGCCCTGTCGTCGATCGCCGAGTCGGCCCATCGCTTCGGCATGGACCTGCGGCTGCTGGCGCACGAACAGGAAGTCGAGGAGCCGTTCGAATCCGAGCAGATCGGCTCGTCGGCGATGGCTTACAAGCGGAACCCGATGCGGGCGGAGCGGATGTGCTCGCTGGCGCGGTATGTCATGAGCCAGGTGTCGGGCATGGCCGATACGGCGGCCACCCAGTGGCTGGAGCGGACCCTGGACGACAGCGCCATCCGGCGGCTTATCCTGCCCCAGGCGTTCCTGGGGATCGACGCCGTCCTCACCCTCTATAACAATGTAGTGCCGGGGCTGGTCGTGCACCCGCCGGTCATCGCCCGGCGCCTGGCCGAGCAGTTGCCGTTCATGGCGACCGAGAACTTGCTGATGGCGGCGGTCCAGGCCGGCGGCGACCGTCAGACGCTCCACGAGCGGATCCGGGTCCACTCGCTGGAAGCCGCCGCGCGGATGAAGGCGGGGGCCGGCGCGAACGACCTGGTCGACCGGCTCCGGACCGACTCGGCCTTCCCGAGCCTGGACTTCGAGGGGGTTATGGACCCGGCCAAGTTCACCGGCCGCTCGTCCGCCCAGGTCGACGAGTTCCTGGAGGCCGAGATCGAGCCCATCCGTCGCCGCTACGCCGGCCGATCCGCGACGACCGCCGAGGTCCACGTCTGAGCCCCGAGGCTCGGCAGTACCGTTCGGAACAGACTTCGAAACGACGCCCGACGACCCGGGGAGGCGATTCCTCCCCGGGTCGTCGGGCGTCTTACGCTCCGTGTTTCAAGGCTGGGGTCGCCGCGAAAGGTCGCGGGACGCGCCCGGCCGGGCGGAATGAGGAATCAAGCCGGGGAGGCGAGACTCAGACCCGGGAGCTCTGGTGCTGACGGGCCTTGCGGAGTCGCTTCAGTTCCTCGCGACGGCGCCGCTCGCTGGGCTTCTCGTAGTACGCCTTGCGGCGCATCTCTTTGCGGAGGCCGCTCCGCTCGCAAAGCTTCCGAAACCGTCGGACCGCTTCCTGAATCGACTCTCCCGCGCGAACCCGTAACTTCACCACGTTGATCTTCCCTCTTTTCCCTTCAGATGGATCGGACCGGTATCGCCTTCCGAACCGGCGGCCCCGAGGAACTCCAACACAAGCGAGCCCTGCGATCGACCGCGCACCGGGCGTCGACGCGGCCTCCAGGCCGAGTCGGGAACCCTCATCGGGCCAGGACCCGAGGCTCCGCTTCCCGCGTCGCGGCTCGCACGAACCGGCGAGAAACCCAAAGTATACCCAGGGCTCCCGCCCTTGGCTAGCTTCAGATCCCGCCCCGCCCCGGGAATTCGTCGGACGGTCCGGACGTCTCGCCGGCCACCCTCCGGAGGCCCCGAAGCGGGCTCATGTCCCCCGGCCCGAAGGCCGATCCTCTTACTTCCAAGAGAGAATGACGCTCGGAGCCGGCCCGCATCATTCGCCGGCCCGATCCTGCGGAGGCGAGGGCTCAGACGCCGGCCAGGACGGCTTCCTCGACGCGACCGGCGGCCCGCTTCGCGAGCAGCTCCTCGCGGTACACCTTCACGTCGCTGGGGGCCTCGATGCCGATGCGGACCTGACCGCCTTCGATCTTGACCACGGTGATCACGATCCCGCCGTCGATGACGATCTTCTCGTTGACCTTGCGGCTGAGAACCAGCATCGCGTTCCTCCTTGCTCGGTGGCTGTAGCGTCTTGCGATTGGGTAAGCGTCCTTCGCCGGGTCCTCTACGAAGCCCAGTCGACTTCGTGTCTCGAACCCCCAGCCGGGTCGCCCTTGACGCTAGTTACTCTAAGCAGCCGGGATGCCACGGTCACCTCGACCGAATCCGGGAATCGACGCAAATCTTGATCGAAAAGGGATTTGAAATTTTTCTCAAGTGTCACGCCAGGCCTCGAACCCTCTAGTCAAAAGTACACGACTTGAACCTTCTCTTCCCAAAATTCCAAAGACCGGCTTCCCTTTCGTCAAAATGGGAACGGGAGCCAGTGTCGTTGCTTGGGATGGTCACCGGCCCGGGCGGTGGTTACGATTTCGTGCGCAACCCGTCGCGCCCCGGCGGGGGCATCCGGCGGCCTCCGGGGGGCCCCGACGTCCCGTCGCCCGACAAGTGGAAAGCGGACCCGTGCGCGTAGGAATCGGTCACGACACGCATCGCCTGGTGGAAGGACGCCCTTTGATCCTGGGAGGGCTGCGGATCGAGCACCCACTCGGCCTGGCCGGGCATTCCGACGCCGACGTGGTCTGCCACGCCCTGGCCGACGCCCTGCTCGGCGCGGCGGCCCTGGGCGACATCGGCGAGCATTACCCGGACACCGCGCCCGAGTGGCGCGGCCTGGACAGCACGCGGCTCCTGGCCGAGGTCGTCGACAGGGTCGCCGCCGAGGGCTGGAAGCCGGTCAACTGCGACGTGATCGTCCACGCCCAGGCCCCCAAGCTCGGCCCCCACAAGGCCACCATCCGGGCCAACCTGGCCCGGCTCCTCGGGCTCCCCGAGGGCGCCGTCAACGTGAAGGCCAAGACCGGCGAGCACGTCGGGCCGGTCGGCCGGGCCGAGGCGATCGAATGCCACGCCGTCGTCCTGATCGAGCCGCTGGTCCCCGGCCGCTGAGCCGACCGCCCGCGTCCCATCCCCTTTCCCGCGAGAGAACGCGAATCCCATGGCGCTTCGAGTCTACAACACGCTGACCCGGACCAAGGAGCCGTTCCAGACCGTCGCGCCGGGCAAGGTCGGCATGTACGTCTGCGGGCCCACCGTCTATTCGAACAGCCACATCGGCCACATGGTCGGCCCGGTGATCTTCGACACGGTGAAGCGCTACCTCGCCTACCTGGGCTACAAGGTCTCCTGGGTCGTCAACATCACCGACGTCGACGACAAGCTGATCGTCCAGGCCCAGAAGGACGGCACGACCGTCAAGGACCTGGCCGAGCGGGTCACGGCCGACTATCTCGACTGCCTCAAGGCCCTGAACGTCACGGGCATCGACCACATGCCCCGGGCGACCGAGCATATCGGCGACATCATCGCCATCAACCAGGGCCTGATCGACAAGGGGTTCGCCTACGCCTCCGGCGGCGACGTGTACTTCGACGTCTCGAAGGCCGACTCCTACGGCAAGCTCAGCCACCGCGACCCCGAGGAGTTGCAGGCCGGGGCCCGGATCGAGCCCTCCAGCCTCAAGCGCAACCCCGGCGATTTCGCCCTCTGGAAGGCGTCCAAGCCCGGCGAGCCCTCGTGGGAGAGCCCCTGGGGGCCGGGCCGGCCGGGCTGGCACATCGAGTGCTCGGCCATGAGCCTCAAGATCCTGGGCCAGCATTTCGACATCCACGGCGGCGGCCTCGACCTGGTCTTCCCCCACCACGAGAACGAGCTGGTGCAGTCCGAGTCGTTCACCGGAGTCCCCTTCGCCTCCTACTGGATGCACAACGGGCTGCTCACCCGCGAGGGCCGCAAGATCTCCAAGTCCGACCCGGACACGATCGTCCTGATGGCCGACCTGCTGGGCGAGTACGAACCCGACGCCATCCGCCTGCTCCTGCTCTCCAGCCACTACCGAAGGCCGATCGACTACGGACCGACCCGCCTGGCGGAGATCGCCCGCAGCCTCCAGACGTTCCACCACGCGTTCGACCGCTTCGAGGAGCTGACCGGCGAGCGTTTCGACGCGCTGGAGGCCCCGACGCGACGGCACGACCGCGAGGGGGACGAGTCCGCCGAGGTCAAGGAGCATCGACGGGGCTTCCTCGACGCGATGGACGACGACTTCAACACCGGCGGGGCGGTCGGCGAGCTGTTCGAGATCGTCCGCATCCTCAACCGGACGGCCGCGGGCCTCACGCCGGACTCGCCGTCGCACGAGCTGATCGAGTACCGGGCCGGGATGACGGCCCTGAAGGAGCTGAGCAACCTCCTGGGCCTGTTCGGCAAGCTCCCGGACAAGAAGCAGGCCGGCGGCGACGCCCTGACGGGCGACCTCATGAGCCTCCTCATCGAGCTTCGGGCCCGCCTCCGCAAGGAGAAGCACTACGCCCTGGCCGACGAGATCCGCAACCGCCTGACGGGCCTGGGGGTCGTCCTGGAAGACGGCCCCGAGGGGACCCGCTGGCGGGTCGAACCCAAACGCTGAGTCGATCCCACACCAGCACGGGGGGCGGCACGAGGCCGCCCCGTCCCCGGACGAAGGAGTCGGCCCGATGACGCCCGAATCGTGCGAATCCGAAGGCGGACTCGAAGGCGCGAAGCCCGTCGACGGGGCGGCCCCGCCGGTCTGGGGCCGGGTCGTCGGCATCGACCCGGGCCTGAACGTGACGGGCTACGCCGTGGTCGACCCCGGCCCTCGCGGGCCGATCGTGGTCGAGGCCGGCGTGATCCGCCCCGGCTCGTCGAACCGGGCCATGGGCCAGCGGCTGGACTACCTCCACCGCAACATCCTCGAGCTGCTGGCCGCGTATCCCCCCGGGGCGCTCGCCCTGGAGAAGGTCCACAGCCACGTCAAGTTCCCGCGCACGGCGATCCTCATGGGCCACGCGCGGGGGGTCATCGTCCTGGCCGCCGCCTCGCGGGGCATCCCCGTTTTCGGCTACGCCGCGTCCCGGGTCAAGAAGACCCTGACCGGCAGCGGCCGCGCCCCCAAGGAGCAGATGCAGCGAGCCATCCAGACCGAGCTGGGCCTGGACGAACTCCCCGAGCCTCACGACGTCGCCGACGCCTGCGCCATCGCCCTCTGCCACTTCCAGATCGGCCGCACCCTCCGGAGCCTCAAGGGGCGGTGACCCGCCGGGCGGGCGATTGGGTTCGTTCGCGAGCGAACCCAATTCGCGATCACCCCGAATTCCACCGCAAACCCTTCCGGGGTCAAGGGATCCGGCACGACGAACCCGCCCGAAATTGGGTTCGTTCGGCGTGCTTTCCTCGGTCCGCCGACCGCGCCTGCGCCCGGGGGGCCAGGAGCTTGATCGGACGGAACACCGCGACTACATTGCCAAGGAGCGGACCGGAGAGGGAGTCCCTCAAACTGATCATGGGCCCGGACGCCCGATCGGAGAGGGATTCGCGAACGGACCGCCCCGATCCCGCCCGAACCGGCACCGGCACCGCCCCCCTCCCCCACCGCCCCCGAGGACGCCCGCCATGAGATCCCTCCCGACCGCCCTGGCCCTGGGGGCGGCGATCGCCCTGCTCTCGCCCGTCCCGACGAGGGGGGACGACGCCCCCTCTTGGGACGTGATGGCCGACACCTGGGTCGCGACGGACGGGCTCGGCCGGGTCGTCCCGGGCTCCGACGAGGTCGGCCCCCCGCGCGAAGGCCGGACGACGGGGATCTTCTACTTCCTCTGGAACGAGGGGCAGAACCCGGTCTACGACCTGTCGAAGATCCTTACGGCGAACCCGGACGATCCGAAGTTCGGCCCGCCGGGCGCATTCCACCACTGGGCCGAGCCGCTGTTCGGCTACTATCGCGACGACGACGCCTACGTGATCCGCAAGCACATCCAGATGCTGACCGACGCCGGGGTCGACATGCTGTTCTTCGACGTCACCAACGCCCTGACGTACGACTCCGTCCGCGACGCCCTGCTGAAAGTCCTGGACGAGTTTCGCGCCTCGGGCCAGCGCACGCCGAAGATCGCCTTCCTGGCGAACTCCGCCAGCGCCAGGACCGTCGAGCACCTCTACCAGACCTTCTACAAGCCAGGGAAGGGCCGCGACCACTGGTTCGCCTGGGGAGGCAAGCCGCTGATCCTGACCCCGCCGGACGGGCTGAGCGACGAGGTGAAGGCGTTCTTCACGATCCGCCACTCCTGGGCCTGGACGAAGGGGCAGGCGTGGTTCGGCGACGGCCGCGACAAGTGGCCCTGGCTCGACCACACGCCCCAGGCCCCCGGCTGGCACGAGTCGCCGGACAGGCCCGAGCAGATCGTGGTGGCGACCGCCGAGCATCCCATCAGCAACATCGGCCGCAGCTTCCACGACGGCGCCCAGCCGCCGCCGGAGGAGCGCCGGCCCGAGGCCGGGCTGTACTTCGCCGAGCAGTGGAAGCGGGCCCGCGAGGTCGACCCGCCGTTCGTCTTCATCACCGGCTGGAACGAGTGGATCGCGCAGCGGTTCCTCGACCGCAAGGGGGAGATGTCGATGGGGGGCGTCCGCCTCAAGCCGGGCGGGACGTTCTTCGTCGACCAGTTCTCGCCCGAGTACTCGCGCGACATCGAGCCGATGAGAGGGGGCTTCGGCGACGCCTACTACTACCAGCTCGCCTCGGAAATCCGGCGCTACAAGGGGGCCCGCAAGCCGGCCGACGTGGCCCGCGTGAAGGTCCGCATCGACGGCTCGTTCGGCGACTGGCAGGCCGCCGGCCCCGAGTTCCGCGACACGCTCGGCGACACGGCCCGCCGCCGCCACCCGGGCTGGAAGGGAGAGCCCGAGTTCGTCAACGAGACCGGCCGCAACGACCTGACGGTCGCCAAGGTGGCCCCCGGCGACGAGTTCGTCTCGTTCTACGTGAAAACCCGCGAGCCCTTATCGGCCCCCGCCGAGCGCTGGATGACCCTCTGCCTCGACGTGGACGCCGACCCCAAGACCGGCTGGCTGGGCTACGACGTCGTCGTGAATCGCGAGAAGCCCGCCGACGGCATGGCGACCGTCGAACGCCTCAAGCCCGACGGCTCGACCGAGCCCCTCGAAGCCGCCGCCGCGATCGCCTTCGGCGGCGCCGAATTGGAGCTGTCCATCCCCCGCCCCGCCCTGGGCCTGGCGTTCCCCGGCGACGTCTCGAAGCGGGTGGCGATCGACTTCAAGTGGCTCGACAACATCGCCGTCGGCGGCGAGGCGCCCGCCTTTACGCTCGACGGCGACGCCGCCCCCAACGACCGGTTCAACTACCGGGCGACCTGGGGCGAGTAAACGGCCGGCGGCGGCGAGGAGCGAGCAGTGGTGAAGACGTCGCGTCGAATGCGGTTCGCGGTCGGGGTCTTCGCCGTCTTGTTGCTCGGTCGCGTAGCGTTTCTTGGCGCGGTAGGGCCGCGGCCGGCGGCGACGCTGCGGGGATCGCACGTCTTCCAGATCGCCTTCTCGCCCGACGGCCGGACGCTGGCCTCCACCGATGTCGACCGGGCGATCAACCTCTGGGATGTCGACGGGCGAAGAGTCCGCGCCGTCCTTGAGGGTCACGACGCTTTCGTCGATTGGATCCGGTTCTCGCCCGACGGCGAGACTCTTGCCTCGTCGACCTCTCGCGAGGGGGAAGGGCGGAATCTCTGGGACGTGGCCAACGGGACCTTGATCAGGGAGACGACGCGGGCCGAGGCCCCCGACTGGGCCCGCGAGCCGCCGTCCGAGCGGATGCAATCGGGGCGGGTCGGGGCCCGGCTGGCCCAGAGCGATGGCCTGGGACACTTCCGGGCCGTCGAGCTGCTCGACGTGGCAACCGGCGAGGTCATCGCCAGCTTGGCCGGGCACCGGGATCAGGTCAACGCGGTCGCGTTCTCGCCGGACGGCGCGCTGGCGGCCACGGGGGGCGGGTCCCTCGACCATCCCTGGCCGGTGAACAGGGCCGGCGACGCCCGCTTGTGGTCGGTGAAGACGGGCAACCTGCTGGCCGTGCTCGGCGGCCACTGGGGCCCCGTCTCGGACGTCGCGTTCTCGCCCGACGGTGCGATCCTGGCGACCGCGAGCTACGATGGCTCAATCAAATTGTGGAGCGTCGCGAAGCTTGTTCGCGGCGTCGCTTACTGATGCATTCGGATTACAGCTTGGCGGATCATCACACATGACGATGTCCCGAATTTTGACGGCCTTCGCCCTCACGACTCTCGCCTGGACCGGACGGGCCGAGGAGCCGGGGAAGCCGAGGCCCAACGTCCTGTTCCTGGCGGTCGACGACCTCCGACCAGAGTTCGGGGCCTACGGCTCGCCGCACGTGAAGACGCCGAACCTGGACAAGCTGGCGGCGCGGGGGGTGACGTTCGATCGGGCGTATTGCCAGCAGGCGGTCTGCTCGCCCTCGCGGTCGAGCCTGCTGACGGGGATGCGGCCGGACTCGACCAAGGTTTACGACCTGGTCAAACACTTCCGCGAGGCCCTGCCGGACGCCGTCACGCTGCCGCAGCTCTTCAAGCAGAACGGGTACCACGTCCAGGGCATGGGGAAGATCTTCCACCCGAGCGTCCAGGACCCGCCGTCGTGGTCGGTCCCCTGGGAGATGGCGCAGGCGCCGATCTACGGGCTGGAGGAGAACCGCAAGATCCGCCAACGCAAGTCGGCGGCGGCGAAGGCGGCCGGCAAGACCGGCAAGGCCGCGAACCGCGCGTCGCTCGGGCCGGCGTATGAATCGGCCGACGTGCCCGACGAGACGTTCGTCGACGGCAAGATCGCGGCCAAAGCCGTGCGGACGCTCGGCGAGTTGAAGGCGGGGCGCGAGCCGTTTTTCCTGGCCGTCGGCTTCGCGCGGCCGCACCTGCCGTTCGTGGCTCCGAAAAAGTACTGGGACCTGTACGACCCCGCGAAGATCGCCCTGGCCCCGAACCCGTTCCGGCCGGAGGGGGCGCCCGATTACGCCCTGCTCGACAGCGGCGAGCTGAGGGGCTACCACGGCATGCCGAAGAAAGGTCCGATCCCCGACGAGGCCGCGCGGACGCTCAAGCACGGGTACTACGCGGCCGTGAGTTACATGGACGCCCAGGTCGGCCGGGTGCTCGACGAGCTGGACCGGCTCGGCCTGCGCGAGAGCACGATCGTCGTCCTCTGGGGCGACCACGGCTGGAAGCTCGGCGAGCACGGCGCCTGGTGCAAGCACTCGAACGTCGAGCTGGACACCCGCGTCCCCCTGATCGTCGCCGCGCCCGACCTCGCCTCCCCCGGCGCGCATACGAAGACGCTCGTCGAGTTCGTCGACATCTATCCCACGCTTGCCGACCTGGCCGGCCTGACCCCGCCGAAGGAGCTGGAAGGCGTCAGCTTCGCGCCGGTGCTCCGCTCGCCCGATCGCGCGTGGAAGTCGGCCGCGTTCAGCCAGTATCCGCGACCCGGACTGATGGGCTACTCGATGCGGACCGACCGCTTCCGCCTGACCCGGTGGGTCAAGAGGGCCGACCCCTCGCAGGTGGACGCCGTCGAGCTGTACGACCTCCAGGCCGACCCCGACGAGAACCGCAACCTCGCCGCCGACCCGGCCCAGGCCGAGAACCTCAAGGCCTTGACCGAGCGATGGCAGGCCGGCTGGCGCGGGGCCTTGCCGAAGGCCGAGACCCCTTGAGTCGGATCCGCGAGGAAGTGGGAGGCCGGGATGTCGGACGTGAATCGGATGCGACTGCTGATCGTCTTCCAGCTCGCGGCCGTCGCGGTGACCGGCTTCGGCTTCCGATCGTGGGAATATGGTGGCGACGTGGCTCGATGGGCCGAGCCGGCGGCCGTCCTGGCGTTCCTCGCGTTCGGGGCGTCGCTCGTCGGCTTCCTCGTCCTGCTGGCCGGTTCTTCGATCGCGGGGCCGCGACGCTGGCTGCTCGTGGCCGTCGAAGGGCTCATCGTCTGGGCGGGCTTCCTGGCGTCGCTGCCGGGCGTCCAGTAGCTAGGGCGGGTCAGCGGCCGGCCGGTCCGGTGCGTTCGGCCTGGGCGAACCACTCGGCCAGCGGCAGGAGGAAGCCTGGGAGCACGGCCCCGCCTTCGAGCACGTCGGCCGCCGTCAGGACGACGGGCGCGGCCGGCGACTCGTAGACGCGGACCTCGCGGGCCTTCGGGTCCACGTACCATACCAGCCGCACGCCGGCCCGGAAGTACTCGTCGAGCTTCCGGGCCATCTCCCGGCGGGTGTTCGACTTGCTCAGGATCTCCACCGCCAGGTCGGGCGCGACCGCCGGGATCTCGCCCCGGCTCAGGTCCTTCGGGTACCGGTCCCAGGAGATGAAGGCGACGTCCGGGATGCGGACGAGGCCGGGGAGCAGCCTCATCGTCCCGTCGGAGCCGAGCACCACGCCGAGGTCGTGCTGGAGAAGGTAGAGGTTGAGATGGAAGGCCAGCAGGATCGCCCACCGCGACTCTTCAAAACCCATCGCCTTCTCCACCAGCACGCCGTCGACGAGTTCGTACAGTCGGTTCTCGCGATCATGGGCCTCGATCACGTCGCGCTCGGTGGCCGTGCCGGGCGTGGGGACGAGCCGCACGCGCGAGGCGGGGACGTCGCCGAGCCGCTTCAGCAGTTCGGCCACGGTCTGGGGGGCCGTCGTCTTCGTCCTGACGGGCATGGGCGGTCCTCGATAGTCGAGAGGCGGTGCGCTCCCCTGGATTCTGCACCTCGATCGGGCGGCGAGGCAAGGGGACGCGGCCTTCCGGTCCGTTAGGATTTCGGTCGGTAGGAGTCGAAGTGCCAGTGGTGGCCCTCGGGATCCCTCGCGGTGTAGGCGCGCGAGCCGTAATCCGTGTCCTTCGGGGACTCGACGATTTCGGCCCCGGCGGCGAGGGCCCGGTCGTGGTGGGCGTCGACGTCGTCGACCGCGACGCAGACCGATTGATGCCGGCCCGCCAGGTCGAGCGGGCTGCGCCAGCCGGAGTCGGGCTTCGCACCGCCCAGGAAGAGGATGCCGCTCCCATACGTCAGCTCGGCGTGGGCGACCGTGCCGTCGGGGGTTCGGTAATCCTGCAAGACCCGGAAGCCGAACGCCTTCGGCAGCCAGTCCAGGGCGGCGGCGGGGTCGCGGTAGAACAGGGCCGGGTGGAAACTCGGGGCTTGGGGGGACATGGATGATCCTTTCGCGAACGGATCGAGGGCGAAAAGTCGACATGGCGTCGGAAAGGGCCCGAAAATCGGGAGGCCGTCTCCCGGTCGTCGGGCGTAGAATACCAGGGTCGGGCCGGAGGCCCATGTCAGCTTTCTCCGACGCCTTCGGCACCATCGGAATCGTGCTCGCGACGCCGCGTCCGCCCCGCCGGGGCGAAAAAGCGTGGGCCGGGCGTCCCATGAGGGGATCGTGAAAGCCGAAGGGCCGGCGTGGGACGTCTCGCCGTCGCGATTGACGAAATCCGCACGTCCGTTGTAAGATGCAGTATTGCAATGACTTGCTGCAACGTATCATTCGCACGGGGACCACGCGGCAATGGAAGTGCTGACCGAGCTTTGGGATAAGACGACCGACGCCCTGTCGGCCCTGTCGGAGGGGGTTTCGGAAGGTCTCGTGCGGGTGTTCGGCAGCTCCAACGAGCGTCGCATCCGCCAGATGCGGCCGATCGTGGCCCGGATCAACGAGCTGGAGCCTTCGGTCCAGGCGCTGTCCGACGACGAGCTGAAGGCCAAGACCGCCGAGTTCCGCCGCCGCCGCGAGGCGGGCGAGACGCTCGAGCAGATCCTGCCCGAGGCGTTCGCCGTCTGCCGCGAGGCGGGCCGCCGCTACCTGAACATGCGGCACTTCGACGTCCAGCTCATGGGCGGCATGGTCCTGCACGGCGGCAACATCGCCGAGATGGTCACCGGCGAGGGCAAGACCCTGGTCGCCACCCTGGCGGCGTACCTGAACGCGCTCGACGGCAAGGGCGTGCACGTCATCACGGTCAACGACTACCTGGCCCGCCGCGATGCGGAATGGATGAGCCCGCTCTACCAAGGCCTGGGCATGACCGTAGGGGCGATCCAGTCCGAGATGGACTCGGCCGAGCGTCAGGACATCTACGGCCGCGACATCACCTACGGCACCAACAACGAGTTCGGCTTCGACTACCTGCGCGACAACATGAAGCCGACGGCCGAGCTGCAGTGCCAGGGCTCGCTCCACTACGCGGTCATCGACGAGGTCGACAGCATCCTCATCGACGAGGCGCGGACCCCCCTGATCATCTCGGGTCCGGCCTTCGACGACGTGCGGAAGTACGCCGAGGCCGACCGGATCGCCCGGCTCCTCAAGCGCGACCTCCACTTCGAGGTCAAGGAGAAGGAGCGGACCTGCCACCTGAACGACGCCGGCATCCGGGAGGCCGAGAAGATCGCCGGCCTGGAGAGCTTCTACACGCCGGGCAACATGGAGTGGCCCCACCTGATCGACAACGCGCTGAAGGCGCACCACCTCTACCGCCGCGACCGCGAGTACGTGGTCCAGCCCAACGGCGAGGTGGTCATCGTCGACGAGTTCACGGGCCGCCTGATGGTCGGCCGCCAGTGGTCCGACGGCCTCCACCAGGCGGTCGAGGCCAAGGAGCGGGTGAAGATCAAGGAGGAGAACCAGACCCTCGCCACGATCACGCTCCAGAACTTCTTCAAGCTGTACAAGAAGCTCTCGGGCATGACCGGCACGGCCATGACCGAGGCCAACGAGTTCTACAAGGTCTACGGCCTGGACGTGGTCGCCATCCCGACCAACCGGGGCCTCAGCCGGGTGAACTACCCGGACGTGATCTTCCGCTACGACCGCGAGAAGAACCAGGCGCTGCTCGACGAGATCAAGGAGGTCCACGCGACCGGCCGGCCGATCCTCGTGGGGACGGTGTCGATCGAGAAGTCCGAAGAGCTGTCCGAATATCTGACGCGGTACGGCATCCCCCACCAGGTCCTCAACGCCAAGCACCACGAGCGCGAGGCCGAGATCGTCGCCCAGGCCGGGCGGAAGGGGGCGGTCACGATCGCCACCAACATGGCCGGCCGCGGCACCGACATCATCCTCGGCGGCAACCCCGAGTTCATGGCCTGGGACGACCTCAAGCGCCTGACCAACGAGGACGGCCGGCCGCTCTACGAGACCCGCCTGGACGTCACCCCCGAGGCCTGGCACCAGGCCGTGTCCAAGTACGAGCCCGCGATGAAGGCCGAGGGCCGCGAGGTCGCCGCCGCCGGCGGCCTGCACATCATCGGCACCGAACGCCACGAGAGCCGCCGGATCGACAACCAGCTCCGCGGCCGCTCCGGCCGCCAGGGGGACCCCGGCTCCTCGCGGTTCTTCCTGGCGCTCGACGACGACCTGATGCGGAAGTTCGCCGGCGAGTGGGTCTCGGCCGTCCTGACCCGCCTCGGCATGCAGGAAGGGGAGGCCATCGAGAGCAAGATGGTCAGCCGCCGCATCGAGGGGGCCCAGAAGAAGGTCGAGGAGCGCAACTTCGACATCCGCAAGAACCTCCTCGAGTACGACGAAGTCATGGACGAGCAGCGGAAGCGGGTCTACTCGTTCCGCCAGGCCTTGCTCGACGGCTCGTCCCCCAAGGTCCGCATCCTGGAGATGATCGACTCCCAGATCCAGGACGCCGTCGACCGCTTCCTCGCCGACGACTACGGCCAGGCCAGCTTCGCCGAGTGGGTCTCCCAGCGCCTCGGCGCCGACGTGACCGCCCGCGACTTCCGGGGCGTCGAGTTCGAGGACGCCGGCGACATCGTCCGCCGCCGCGGCGAACGCCACCTCTACGAGTCGATCCGCGAGGCGATGGAGGAGAACGTCCCCGCCGACGCCGAGCCCTCGGAGTGGACCTGGGGCGCCCTGGTCAACTGGGCGAACAACCGTTTCGGCGTCTCCCTCAAAGAGAAAGACCTCCGGAAGTTCGAACACCGCTCCGGCGACGAGACCGAGCTGGACCGCCCGGGCCTGGAAGAATTCCTGTACGAGCAGGCCAAGGAGTCGATCGAGAAGCTCGACCTCGAGCCCGCCCGCGAGTTCCTCCAGCCGGATTGGGGGCGCCGCAGCCTGGCCGGCTGGGCGCACCACAAGTTCGGCATCGCCGCCGACGCCTCCGAGTGGAAGGGCCTCGACCGGGCCCAGATCGCCCGGAAGCTCAAGGAGCAGGCCCGCGAGCTGTACGTCGCGAAGGAGGCGGAGCTTCCCGTCCGGATCGCGTCGACCCGCTTCCTCGGCGACCGGTCGCACGCCCAGAACCAGGCCCCGCGCTACGACCGCGAAGGGCTCGCCGCCTGGGCCTCCGAGCGGCTCCACAGCCTCGTCGACCCGGCCGAGCTGCAGACGATGCTCCGCCCCGAGATGGAGGCGCACCTCATCGCCCTGGCCCGCAAGAAGTACGACGGGGCCCGGCTCTCCGAGGAGCTGGCGACGCGCCTCGACGCCGCCTTCCCCCGCGGCCCGAAGAGCGCCCCGTCGCCGGCCGCCCTCGCCGAACTGGTCGAATGGGCGAACCGCCACGTCGGCTCGACCCTCACCGCCGACGAGCTATCCGCCCTGCCCCCGGACGAGGCCCGCGAGCGGATGACCGCCCTCCTCGACGCCAAGATCCGGCCCGAGATGCGCGAGATGGAGAAGGTCCTTCTGCTCCAGATCCTCGATTCGAGCTGGATGGAGCACCTGCGGGCGATGGACCACCTCCGCAGCTCGATCGGCCTGCAAGGCTACGCCCAGATCGACCCCAAGGTCGAGTTCAAGCGCGAGGGCATGCGGATCTTCGGCGAGATGTGGAACGGGATCGGCGACCGCGTCACCGACCTGATCTTCCGCGTCGAGCAGTTCGACCCCGAGTTCCTCTCGTACCTCGGCTCGCGTTGGAAGCTGGACCGGGCCCAGGCCATCCACCAGGAGGTCGAATCGGCCTCGTCCTCGGTCGCCGCGGTCCCCGACTCGGGCAACGGCGTCCGTCGGACCCAGGACGCCGCCATCCAGGCCGGCGAATCCGGGGCCGATAAGAAGAAGGAGCCCGTCCGCAACGTTGGCAAAAAGGTGGGTCGCAACGACCCCTGCCCCTGCGGATCGGGAAAAAAGTTCAAAGCCTGCCACATGCGCCAGCAGTCTTCGCCCGACGTCTTCTGAGCTTCCGGCCCGATCTCCGCCGCTCGCCGAGCCCTCGGGGACGCCCCGTGGGGCTCGCGCGATCGAGCGGAGTCAGGACCCGTCGCATCGCCCGCGCGAGGCGGTCTGATCCGTTTCAGGGCAATCGTTTGCGTCGCGGAACGAGGATTCGGGCGGGACCGGCGGGCCGATCCCTTCAAGGATGAAGGCCGGACGCCCCGGCGGCCGCGAGGGGCGGGACCGACTCCCGCCGGCCGGGCGCCGGGTGCGACGGCGGGCACGGCGATTGCTTTACGACTCGCGTCTCGTCGAGCGGACCACTCGCTCTCTATCGGGAAAGGATTCCCCGGGATGCCGCTGGTTTTGAACCTGATCTACGTCGCGACGCTGATCGTGCTGTCGCCGGTCATCGCGTTCCGGATGGTGCGTTCGGGCAAGTATCGCGACGGCCTCTGGGAGAAGTTCTCGGGGGACGCCCCGAATCGCATGGGCGAGGGGCCCTGCCTCTGGTTCCACGCCGTCAGCGTGGGCGAGGTCCTGCTGCTGCGGCCGCTGGTCCGCGAGATGGCCCGCCGCCGGCCGAACTGGGAGATCGTGATCTCGACGACCACCCCCACCGGGCTGGCCGTGGCGAGGCGGACCTTCCCCGAGCTGATCACCTTCTACGCCCCGTTCGACTTCAGCTGGGCGACCCGGCGGGCGATGGCCCGCGTCCGGCCGACGGTCCTGGCGCTCGTCGAGCTGGAGCTGTGGCCGAACCTGATCCGGGCCGCCAAACGCTCCGGGGCGAACGTCGCGGTCATCAACGCCCGCCTGAGCGAGCGGAGCCACCGGGGCTATCGCCGGATCCGGGGGCCGCTCGGCCCCACCCTGCACCGCATCGACGCGGTCGCGGCGCAGGACGAGGACTACGCCCGCCGGTTCGTCGACCTGGGCGTGCCCGTCGACCGCGTGAGCGTGACCGGGTCGGTGAAGTTCGACGGCCTGGAGAGCGACCGCAACAACGCGAAGACCCGCAAGCTCCGGACGGAGTTGGGCCTGACGGCCGCCGACCTGATCTTCGTGGCCGGCAGCACGATGGACGGCGAGGAGGAGGCGGCGCTCGCCGCGTATCGCGCGGCTCGTCGCGACCATCCCCGCCTGCGGCTCGTGCTGGTGCCGAGGCACGCCGAGCGGTTCGAGGCCGTGGCCCGCTGGCTGGAATCCGAGGGCGAGACGGTGGTCCGGCGGAGCGAAGGCCCGGCGTCTCCTCCCCCCCCAAGCGGTTCGGCGCCGGTCGTCCTGATCGACACCCTCGGCGAGCTGGGGGCGGTCTGGGGCCTGGCGGACGTCGCGTTCGTCGGCGGCAGCCTGCTCCCGGGCCGGGGCGGGCAGAACATGATGGAGCCGGCGGCCTACGGAGCGTCGGTGATGTTCGGCCCCCACACGGCCAACTTTCGCGAGACCGTGGCCCAGCTGCTGGCGCGCGACGCCGCCCGGCGGGTCGCCGGGGCCGGCGAGCTGGCGGCCCGGCTCCGCGAGGACCTCGACGAGCCGGAGAAGGCCGCGGCCCGCGGCGAGGCGGGGCGGCGGTTCGTGCTGGCCCAGCACGGGGCCTCCGGGCGGACGCTCCACGAGCTGGACCGCCTGGTCGAATCGTCGCACGCGCAAAAATCGGCTTGATCGGTTTTTCCGTTTCGCGATAGTCTTCACCTGATATCGTGGACCCGGGACCGAGAGATCGCCGTGTGCTCTCCTCTCCCGGACACGGTCCTGGACCCCGCACGGCGGCCTACGATAGGAATAGGATGGATCTGGAAATGAGCGAGCCCGAGAACCCCACGCCGCAGCAGCAGGTGACCACCGAGGTCGTCGTCGACGATTCCGCGACGGTGCCGTCCTACTCGAACTTCTGCCGCGTGACGGCGACGCCCGAGGAGGTCATCCTCGACTTCGGCCTGAACCCTCAGCCGTTCGCCCAGGGCCGGCAGGACGTCAAGGCCATCCAGCGGCTCGTCATGAACTTCTACACCGCCAAGCGGCTGCTGACCGCGCTGGGGATGACGATCCAGCGCCATGAGGGGACTTTCGGCTCGATCGAGCTCGACGTCCGCCGTCGCGCCCAGGTGCCGCAGCAGGCCCAGACGAGCCCCGGCCCGAAGGGCGTGGTCGAGTAAGCCGACCGCCCCGAATCCCGGAAAGCCCACCCGCGGGAGGCCGCGGCGAGCAACCCTCGCCGCCGCCTCCCGCGTCTCATTCCCCGCCTCCCGCCCGCACGCCCCCCTCGCCCGGCCCCGGGCCGCTCCTAGCGATTTTTCCGCTTGCATCGCCCCTTTCCCTGATCGCCGCGGGCCCCGACGGCCGATTCAGATGTTGACAAAAGATCCGCGTGCGCGGGTTGCACCCCGAGTCCGGGTCTTGCCGGATGTTTCGACTCATCGTCAAACGCCAGGTGCGCCGATACTGAGGATTGCCGGGCGTCTCGGCCTCGGTTCAGGACGGACGAGTCCAGCGATAGGAGATAATGGAATGTCTCAGCCATCCCGACCGCGGGCGCAAGGCCCAGCGCAGCGTCGTAACCGCAACCTCAAGCTCGAAGGCCTGACCGCGCTCGAGCGGCGTGACCTGCTGGCCCCCGTCGTGCCGGTGTATCCGCTCCAGGCCGAGTTCACGGCGGCGGACACGCCGACGAACGCGTTCCTGGGGACCGTGGTCGTCAGCTCGAACACCGATGCCGACACGCTCACCAGCGCCGCGCCGATCACCTCGGTGGCCCAGCTGACGCCCCTCTCGTCGTTCGGCGGCGACATGGTGCGGATCCAGGCCGGCCCGGGCGGCATCTTCGGCAACGGCCTCTATGCGATCTCTCGCGGGGCCGGCGACAACGAAGGCGCCGTGGACCGTCCGGGGGTGATCTACCGGATCGACTCGGCGACCGGCAAGGCCAGCGTGTTCTTCGACCTGAACACGGTCATGAGCCAGATCGACCCCAACGCGCTGAACACCGACGGCGTGAACCCGGCGGCGAACTCGCTGGGCGGGGCGTCCGGCGGGGCGGTCGACGCCACCGGGTTCACCAACTGGTACGACATCGCGTTCGACCCCGAGGGCTACATCGACGGCAAGCCGTCGATGCTGGTCACCACCTCGGACCGGTCCGACCCGGCGAAGAACGCGATCTACCGGATCGGGGCCGACGGTTCGTTCCTGGGCGCCTTCGTGACCCTGACGGACGGCCAGGCGGCGACCAAGTTCAACATCAACCCGACGGCCGTGGTCGTGCCGGGGCCGGAGTTCCAGAGCTTCCTCCGCGGGGTGATCGCCGGCAGCGGCGTCAGCTCGACCGGCGGCACGCTGGCCGCCCTGTTCTTCGACGCCAACCAGTATTCGCCGGGCCAGGTGATCTCGAACGCCTCGACGCTGCCGAAGGGGGTGTCGCAGACCGGGATGAGCGCCGGGCCGATCACGGGCATGACCCAGGCGAACATCGACTACTTCTCGCCGGTGTACTCGGCCTTCACCGACTTCGGGACCCCCGCGGGCGGCGGGATCCCCGCGACGCCCGGCTTCAGCGGCGTGCAGGGCTCCAACGGCGACCTGCTGATCGGCGACCCGTCGCTCGACTCGGTCACCGACCCGCTGGTCGTCGACGCCAACCCGTTCCTGACCACGCCGTTCCGGCGGTTCCAGGACATCGCGTTCGACCAGTACAGCTACTTCGCCCAGTCGGTGGGCCTGGAGGCGGCCGACTCGACCACCACGACGGGGGGCGTCGTGACCGGGGTGACGGTCACCGGCCAGCCGACCTACGCCGGCAACCTGTTCGTCAGCGACCTGGCCTCGGGCCTGTACGTCTCGGTGACCTCGGTGGAGGACGCGGCCCTCGGCATCCCCGCGGGCGTCGTCGTCAACGTCCCGGTGCAGGGGAGCGGGATCGTCGGCCTCGAGCTGGCCGACCCCAGCCAGCCCTACAACGCCGCGACCAACCCGCTGGTGCCGATCGTCACCAACGGCAACACCACCGGCGGCAGCAACATCGGCGGCCGGGTCGTCCGGATCACGCCGGTCGGGATCACGACGGTGTTCGCCCAGGGCTTCAACACCTCGGGCGCCCAGGACTCGACCAGCTTCATGGATTCGAGCCTGAGCATCACCTTCTCGGCCGACGGTACGGTCTTCTACGCGTCGGACGGCGACGGCATCTGGCAGTTCAAGACGACCGCCAGCCTCGCCGGCTCGACCTCGGGCACGCTGATCGGCCTGAACGACCTCCGCACCCTGGCCGTGCCCTATGACGGCCGCGGCAGCGCGGTGGCCGTCATCGACACCGGCGTCGACTCGCTCTCCTCGCCGTTCCGCGGCCGCGTCGGGGCCGGCAAGAACCTCTACACCGGGGGCAACGGCAACATCGACGTCGCGTCGCTCGACACCGGGACCACGGGGACCGGCGGCGGCGGCGGCACCGGCGGAGGCACAGGCGGAGGCACCGGCGGCGGCACCACCGGCGGCGGCACCGTGCTGGCCAACAGCTTCGACGGCCACGGCACGCCCGTGGCGGGCGTCGTCGCCCAGTTCGTCCCCCAGGCCACCATCAACCCGGTCGCGATCTTCTCGCCCTACTTCGGCTCGCTGACGATCACCGTCGGCGGCACGACCGGCGGCGGGACGGGCGGCGGCACCGGCGGCGGGACGGGCGGCGGCAGCCTGACCGCGACCGCCAACGCCCTGACGAGCACGAACGGCGTCTACAACGGCCTCGCCTACGTCGCCTCGCAGCCCTACGTCAACGACCCGGTGCGGCCGGGCCAGGTCTCCCGGGTGATCGCCTCGACCCTGGCCTTCGGCACCACCCAGACGTGGACGAGCGAGGCCCAGGCCTTCCGCAACTATCCCCAGATCGTCATCGCCCTGAAGCTCCAGCTCCGAAAGTTCCGCCAGCTGGGTATCGCGCCGATCGCGGCCGCCGGCCAGTTCGGCTCGCCGCTGGGCCTCGGCTCGGGCGGGACCACCGGCGGCGGCACGGGCGGCGGCGGCGGCGGCGCCGGCGGCGGCACCGGCGCCACCGCCACCGGCCTGTTCCGCAGCAACGCCGACGACCCGTCGCTGGGCGACACCAACGGCATGTCGCTGCCGGCCATCCTGAACGAGACGATCTCGGTGACGGGCGTCTATCCGTTCCCCTACTACACGAGCGTGTCCACCACGCCGGACAACCCGGCGGTGGGGGCGATCCCCAACCCGGCCGGCCCGGTTCTGGTCTTCGGCAACGCCCTCACGATCGGCGGGACGGCCACCGGCGGGACCGGCGGCGGGACGGGCGGCGGCACCGGCGGCGGCACCGAGGCCAACGTCGCGGCCAACGTCGAGACCTTTGCGGCCTCCGACTTCGCCATCTGGAACGACCGGGTCCCGGGGGCCGTGAACCGCACGATCGCCACCGACTTCGCGGCCCCGGCCCTCGACGTCCCCACCTTCCGCCGGCGGTTCTCGGCACTCCAGGCCGCGGACGCGACCGACGAGACCTCGGGCGACGCCGCCAACCGGCTGACCTTCACCCAGGTCGGGACCTCGATGTCGACCGGCATCCTGACCGGCGCCTACTCCATGGTGGCCTCGGCCCTGGACTACTGGACCAACCTCAACAAGGACCAGGGGGTCACCTCGGACGCGTACCTGACGACCCCGGTCGGCGTCCGCTCGCTGTACTTCAACCCCCACGGGATCGGCGACCTCTCGGCCTTCAACACGCCGGACGGGATCAACGGCATCCTCGCCTGGACGGCCGTCCCCGCCTTCGACCTGAACGACGGCGGCAGCCTCTCGACCCCGGCCCTGGTCAGCTCGACCGACAAGCAGCACGGCTTCGTCGGGGCGAACGAGCCGCCGGCCTACGCCCGCGTCTCGATCAGCAATGCGATCGCCGCGATCGAGGGGACCATCGCCCTCAACTACCTGATCAGCCAGAACGTCCTGCCGATCATCGACGCCAACAACGACGGCGTCCTGACCGCCCAGGAGGTCCAGGACTTCACCGACACGGCCGCGACCAAGGGCATGCCCGAGGCCGGCGCCATGGCCCGACTCCTCGGCGGCACGGCCACCTACGCCCAGACCCAGGCCGGCGTCAACAACGTCGTCTTCAACGAGAACCCGGACTCCCCCGGGGCCCTGCAACGCCGCTTCAACTTCTTCGACTTCGTCGCGAACGGCCAGCTCAAGGGCGGGGTCAGCCTGGAGAGCCTCAAGATGCTCTCCCAGACCCTGCTCCCCAAGCCGGACTCGTACGTGGTCGTCGACCGCCAGCGTGCGTCGGTCAACGGCTTCCTCGTCGACCCGACCGCCCAGCGGAACACCACGGCCCTGCAGCACAAGCTGCCGCAGTACATGTGGGTCCCGCAGGCCACGGTCGCCCGGTACCGCGGCATGTCCCCGGCCCGGTTCAAGATCAACCGCAACGAGGCGCCCGGCAGCTCGTTCCCGGTCTACACGCTGTTCCAGAACTCGCCCGCCCCGGTCCAGCGGGAATCCCGCACCGTCTCCACGAGCAAGGTCGTGAACGGCGAGAAGATCAACGTCGTCCAGGTGGTCCAGGGCCCGGCGATCTCGAACAGGCCCGCCGCGACCACGCCGACGACCACCACGCCGGCCCCGACGACCCCCACGCCGACGACCACCACGCCGGCCCCGACGACCACCACGCCGACGACCACCACGCCGGCCCCGACGACCACCACGCCGACGACCGTCACCCCGCCGAGCCAGGTGCTGGCGGCCCTGGTCGACCTGGCCAACCAGAACCAGCAGGCGAGCAAGTCCGGGACCACGCTTCCGGCGGCCACGCCCCTGGTGACCGAGCAGGCGACGACGCCCGCGACCACGACGCCCGCTTCGACGGCCGCCGTCTCCACCGAGGTCCCGACGACGCCGACGGCCGAGGCCGACGCCGCCGCCAAGACCGCCGCGGCCGAGCTGGCCGTCCAGCAGCAGGCCGCCGCCCAGGCCCAGGCCGCCAAGGCCGCCGCCCAGAAGGCCGCCCGGGCCTCCGCCAACAACAAGACCACCCTCCAGAAGATCTGGGACGACATCAAGAACCCGTTCACCTGATCCGGACGGGCCCTCGAACGAGGTGAATTCTCACGGCCGGCCTCGATCCCTCGCGGATCGGGGCCGGCCGTTTTGCGTCCACGTTCTCGATCCTCGTCACCCGCCGAGGCTGCGGAGCCACGCTTCAAAGGAGGCTTTCTGTTCCTCCACCGAAGCCGGGTCGACTCCCGGGCCATCCTCGAAAATGTCGACGAGGTCGGCCATTCGGCCCTGCCTGCCCATTTCCAGCTGATACGCCTTGATGCCGACGCCCATGGATTGGCACATCGCCGACGGGTAGACGTTCCGACTGGAGCCGTAGCAGCGGGGCCTCAGGCCGAGCGCTTCGAGCTCGACTCGGATCGAGCGGAGCGCGGACCAGAACTCCTCGTCATCGCGTACGATCTCGCTTCCTTGGAAGGCGATCGACAGACGCACCAAGTCGGGATGCTCGGGGCTCTCCTCCCACAACCGGAACTCGCCTCGAATCACGCCGCCGTCCGATGCGAGGAGATCCACCGGAACTCGCTCGGGGTCCATGAACCGCCTCCTATCCGCATCGGCCGGGCCCGGATCATCGTACGGCGACGCCCGGGCGAGATTCCCCATCCGGTTCTCGAACATCGTGGGTCATCCGTGGCGAGGACCGAGAGTCAAGATACCGGACGTCGGCCGGCCGTCCGATCCGTGGAAAGCGTTCGCCTGGATTACGCCGAGCACTCCCTTCGCCGCATGTCGCATGCAGATTCCCTACTCGCTCTGGGACGCCCTGGAAACCAGGTCCTCCGCGACTGCGAACCTCAGGCGGACCAGGCGCGAGCGCCGGGAGACCGCCCGTCGATAGTCGGCGATCGGCGTCTCCGCCACGGATGGGGGAGCGTCGCCGTCTCCCCGGGGCAGCTCGACGACGAGAACGCGCAGGTCTCCGTCCAGGACCGTATAGATGTCCTCCCCCTGTTCAGGAATCCAGTCGAGGACGAATGCCGTCGCCAGGTCGACGCCTCGCGATCGAAGGAACAAGGCGAGCGGATCGTCGGCCGGCCCATGGCGACGAGCGGCGTTGGATCGCGCCAACTCATCCCTCAGGCAATCCTCGGTGAGACTTCCGATCAGACGCATGATCATGATAAGGATCTCACAGGGACTCAGCCTGGCGTCCCGAGGCGATCCGCGTCGCCAGGCGAGCGCATCACCTTAGTTGCGACTGACCATCCTCGCAACCGAGGCGGCTCTTGGCTACCGGACTGCAGACGCGCCCGTCGTTTCCCTCGCAGACCCGCTTCGTGCCGATCGAGCCGGGCGTCGACTCGGCCCCGCCGCCACAGGCCGTCGTCATTCTTGCCGCCGTTCCATCCTCGCGAGACGCGTCGGCTCCGGGGTGATCGGCGAGCTCAGGAAATTCCCCCGTGATCGGGCTGCAGGGGGAGGTGCCTGGCGGCTCGCGGCGTGCCCCGCGAAGCCGGGCTCAGTAGTCGGAATTTCTTGACACCCAGCCCGATGGCCAGTCGTAGGAACTCGAATCCCAACGCATTCCGAGTGGTTTCAGGAGACGCTGCAACTCGTGGAATGGGGCCTCGGCGCGGCTCGCGACCCAGAGGCAATCCTCGCCGCGTTCGATCTCGACCCCGATCACGAGATCGCGATGACCGTAGCAGCGGCTCGGGCCGGATGCGGCGTAGGCTGGCAAGGCGAGCCGCGGATAGTGGGACTCGATCGCGGTGAGGACGGCGTCCGTCCAGGGGCCGTTGGCCCGGCATCGGACGTCGTGGGACCACTTCAGGTCGCAGAGCAGCCTCTGAAGGGCGAACAGCGAGATCGACGGGCTCTCCTCCAGCCATTCGCCGTGTTCGTCTTCGGACGAGACGAAAACCGGCGGGTCCTCAGCCTGCCGCCCCTCGACGCCGACGCCCCATCGGACGACGGCCTGGCTCTCCTCATAGAAAACGATCCGCCCGTCCTCGATCCGCAGCCGATCCGGCCTCACGAAGACGTCCTGGCGGGACCAGGCGTCCGCCCGCCGTCCGGCGATCGCGTACCATTCGCGCAGGGCGGCCGGCAGGTCGACGCCCAACCGCATCGCGGCGGCGTCGAGGGTCGCCGCGGGATCGCCCTCGGCGGGCCGCAGCGGGGGATGCCACTGGTCGAAGAACTCGCGAAGCAGGGCCCAGCGCTCGGCTCGGGCCGGGGGGATCGACAGGAACGGTGAGGGATGCCGCATGGTCTTCGCCCCGTCCCGAGATCGCGGCCCGCCCCGGCGCGAGGGGGGAAGGACCGCGTGACGGGTCCAGGATACGTCGCGCGCCGACTGTCCTCCATCGGGTAAAGAGCGAGGCCCGGCGGCGATCGGGGGATCGCGGCCGGGCCTCGGGGTTTTGCGGTGGTCTGCGTCCGGGCGGGCCGGGTCAGATCGTGAAGTGGAAGGTCTTGGTGATGAGCCGCCAGAGCCACCAGCCGAAAGTGTGGGTGCCGGCGTCGATCTTGGCGAACCCGCGCTGGCCGGGGTGGTATTCCAGGTTGGGGTTGTCGATGGGGATGACGACCTCGTAGACGGCCGACTGGGGCTTGATCTGGCCGGTCTTGGGGTCGGTGCTGGCGGCGATCTCGCCGCCGGCGGTGTTGGACAGCTCGACCGGGATCTCCTCGCGGTTGCGCTTGGCGATCTGGGCGACGGCGCCGTTGATGGTGACCTCGGAGCGGCCGTAGACCTTGACCCAGGCGCGGGGGGCCTTGTCGCGGTCCATCCGGATCAGGTCGATGTCGGACTGGTCGACGATCAGGTGGGCTTCGAGCTTGTGGGGGTCGGCGACCTCGCAGAAGGGCTTGCCGGGCTTGACCCACTGGCCGAGCGTCTCGGGGTGGGGGACGCCGAGGACCTGGCCGTCGCGCGGGGCGGTGAGGACGAGCTTGCCGAGCTGCTCATTGATCTTGGCGATCGCCGGCTCCAGCTCCTCGGCCATCTGGACGCACTGGCGGGCCTGGGCGCGGCCCTCGTTCTCGGAGCTGCGGCCGTAGTGGAGGGCCTTGAACCAGTACGTGTCGTGCTCGGACTGGCGCTGGATGAGTTCCTTCTGCTTCTCGTGGTTGACCAGCTTGGCGATGACGTCGCCTTCCTTGACCCACGCGCCGTCGCGGACGTTCAGCTCGACGAGCCGGCCCTCGACCTCGGAGTAGATCTCGGTCGGGTGCGCGGGGGAGAGGACCAGGGTCCCCTGGATGCGCAGCGGGGTGGGGATCATCAGGACGCAGGCCACGACGGCCACGAAGGCCGCGGCGAAAGCGGCCGCACGTGCTTTCTTCACTTTGCGCATCCTCCCGGGCGTGCGTAGGAACTTGCCGATTTGATAGAGGGGCATCCCCAGGAGGGGCACGAGCGAGCCGAGGGCCAGCATGTAGCTGAGCGCCTGGAGCTTGTACGGCTTGAGGACCTGGGACAGGAAGAACAGGATGCTGAAGGTCACCACCCAGCGGTACAGGTAGCTGGCGACCGCGTAGGTGACGAACAGGCTCCGCCGCGACCGCGGCATGTAGCTCTGGACCGGGACCTCCAGGCCGAGCACCTTCTCCTGCAGCAGGTAGGTGAAGAACTGGGTGCTCTTGATCCGCAGGTTGGGGATCTCCAGCCAGTCCGACATGACGTAGTAGCCGTCGTACCGCAGCAGCGGGTTGGCGTTGAACAGGATCGTGTTCACCGAGCAGATGAACATGACCGCCATCGAGAGGCTGTTGAGCAGCCCCTGCTCGGTGTTGAACCAGACGAAGGTCGCCAGGCTGGCGAGGAACAGCTCGACGTAGATGCCCGCCGCCGAGATCCAGATCCGGTGCCACTTGTTGGGCAAAAGCCAGCTGTCGGTCACGTCGCAGTAGAGGGCCGGCGTGAGGACGAGGAAAAGCATCCCCATCTCGTGGACCTCGCCGCCGTAGTGCTTGGCGGTGAGGCCATGGCCGAACTCGTGGATGATCTTGACGATCGCCAGGCTGATCCAGAAGGTGAAGATCGTCCACCAGTTGAAGAAGCTCTGGAACTCGGGGAGCTTGGCGTAGAACTGGCTCCACTGGCTGATCACCAGGGTCACGGCGGCGAGCATCAGGCAGACGCTGCCGGCGACGAACCAGCGGGTGAAGATCCAGCGGAAGTACGGGTACATCCAGGTCAGCAGCCGCTCGGGGTCGATGACCGGGATCTTGATGAACAGGATGTTGGCGAGGAAGCCCCAGACCTTCTTCCACTTGTTCTTGCGGCGGCGGCGGATGAGCGCGGCGGCCTGCTCCGGGCTGTCGATCTGGACGACGCCGGCCTCGTGGAGCTGGGCCACGAACCGGGTGAGGTCCTCGATCGAGATCGTCTGCGGGCGGTACTTGCGCTCGAAGGCCCGCTTGACGTCCTGGAGGTTGTTCTTGCCGTCGAACTGCTGGAGCAGGAAGTACTCCTCGATCTTGAACCGGAAGTACTTCAGCGCCAGCGGGTCCTTCACGACGTAGTGGGTCATCCCCTCGTAGAACTGGGGCTGGACCACCAGGTCGGGGCGGAGCTTGACCCGCAGGTGCTCGGCGGCCTGTCCGAAGGGGGCCGGGGTTGTGGAAGGGGCTGCGCTCATCGATCGGCGATCCTCGGCGGGGCCGTGGGGGGCGTCATCGTCGTGCTGGGGCGGGACGCCCCCCCGGCCGGCGCGGCCGGTGGGGCAGGTCCCGGGAGAGGATCAGCGGGCCGGCGTCGTGCGGGGCCGGGCGGCGACCTCGTCGTCGTTGAGGTAGATGGTCATGGCCGCCTTCAGGCCGGGCCGCAGCTCCAGCTCGGGGTTCTCGAACTCGGCGCGGATGCGGACGGCGCTCTCGGCGATGGCCTGGACCTGGGGGTCGACGAACTTGATGACGCCGCGGAAGGTCTTGCGCTCGATCGGCTGGTCGCCTCGGCTCCCCTCCAGGCGGGGCTGGATCTCGACGACCTGGCCGACCTTGACCCGGAAGGCGTAGTCGAGCGGGATGAAGGCGGTGGCCGAGAGCCGGGCCAGGTTGCCGATCTGGACGACGGCCTCGTTGGCCCGGACGCTCTCGCCCGGCTCCTTGTAGCGGCGGATGACGATGCCGGAGAACGGGGCGTAGATCGTGTGCTCGCGGAGCATCTGGTCGGCCAGGGCCAGCTCGGCCATGTTGATGGCGATCTGCTCCTCGGCCTCCTTGACCTGGGCGACGGCGACCTTGTACTCGCCCTCGGACTTGGTCATCTCCTCCTGGGAGACGAGGTCGGCCTTGCGGGCGACCAGGCGGCGGTTGCGGGCGACGGCCGCCTCGGCGACCTCGCTGGCGGCCCGAGCCTTCTCGACCGATCCCTTGCTGTCGGCGGTCAGCTTGCTCTTGGCGACCGTCAGCTCGGCGATCTCCTTGTGGAGCGAGCCGATCTCGGCGCCCTCCTGGGCGGCGTCGCCCAGCCTCAGCTCCATCTTCTCGATGACGCCCTCGCGGAGGGCGGCGACGTCCGACTTCTCGATCCAGTCGATCGTGGCGAGCTGGTCGTGCGAGTCGAGGACCAGGGTGGCGGTCGGGGCGGCGGGGCCGTTCTGGGCGGACGCGGCCACGGAGAGGGTCGCCAGGGCTCCCAGGGCGACGGTCGCGATGGTCTTCAAGGGGGACATATCTCGGAGATCCTCCACTCGGGATGGTCGATGGCGGTGTGGGGGGGGCGGCCCGGCCGACGCGCCGGGCCCGCGGGTTGGAATCGTCGTCGGCCGGGGCTCACTGCAGGAACGGCCAGCGGAACAGGACCGACTCGTGCCAGACCTGGACGACCTTGCGGAACATGACGTAGGCCAGGCGGGCGTCGCCGCAGTCGATCCGGGCGCGGACCTCGGCGCCGGGGCGGAACTCCTGGTTGCGCTTCAGGAACTCGGCCCGCACGGCGTCGCTGAAGCCGACGGTCACCTTGACGGTGTGCCGCTGCTCGGCGCTCTCGGTCTTGGTCTCGGCCCGCGAGGCGATCCGCCGGACGTAGCCCTGGTAGCGGTGATCGGGGTCGGTCGCCACCACGAAGTAGGCGGAGACGGCGGAGCCGGCGGGCTTGGTCCCGGCGGCGATCTCGGCTTCGAGCTTGGACTGGGCGGCGAGGACCGGGCCCATGTCGTCGTCGGGCACCTCGACCTCCAGGACCCACTCGCCGTCGGTCTCGGCGAGCTGGAGCAGCTCGGTGCCGATGTCGACCGGGCGGCCCAGGAGGTTCTTCTTGACCTCCCAGGTGGTGATGATGCCGTCGTGCGGGGCGCGGACCGACATGTCCTCGATCTGCTCGCGGGTGATCTCGATCTGCTCCTTGGTGCTCCGGGCGGTGATCTGGGCCTCGGTGAGCTGGGCCTCCAGCTGGAGGGCCTCCTGCTTGGACTGCTCGCGCTGGCTGGCCACCTGCTCCTGCTGGCGGAGGATCAGGCCCTGGGAGTTGGCCTTGTTGAACTCGGCGGTGAGCTTCTTCAGCTCCTTCTCCAGCTCGCGGCTGTCCAGGCGGGCGATCACGTCCCCCTTCTTGACGCGATCGCCGTGCTCGACGGGGACCTCGACGATGATGCCCGGGTTGGGGGCGTAGACGGTCTGCCGCTGCTCGGGGAGCAGCGAGCCGCGGCCCTCGATGCGCAGGTTCCAGGGGACGAACGTGAGCGCCCCGATCAGGGCGACGACCAGGCCCAGCACCGCCAGGATCTTGGCGAGCATCCGGCCCCGGAAGAACCGCCAGGGGGAGCCCATCGCCTTGAGGACCGGCCGCAGGAAGATCCGGTGGTGCTCCTGGGCGTTCCAGAGGGCCGTGGAGGCGTGGCGGGCGACCACCTCGGTCCGGGCGTGCATGTCGGTCGGGGCGACCTCGTCGCCGATCTGCTCGGAGACCAGACAGCCGTAGGCGACCTTGTCCTTGCGCTCGGCCCCCTCCTCCTTCTCGGGCTTGTAGAGGAGGACGACGGCGACGGCCTTCGAGCCCGACTCGTCGACGTACAGCTCCAGCGCGTCGCGGATGTCGGGGGCGAAGCCTTCGGTGTGGCCGGTGTAGACCAGGTCCTCGCCCGAGCGGAGGACGGCCTTGCAGAGCTTGGTCAGCTCGCGGACCTGGTTCGAGCGCTGCTCGACGACCTCCTGGCCGCTGATCGCCTCGACGAGCGTCCGGCCCGAGAGCTTCAGCGCCACGCTCAGGCGGTCGCAGCCGACGAGCCGCTTGCCGTCGTTGACGACGGCGTAGGCGGTCTCCTTGAAGTCGAGCGTGTGGTGGATCTGGTGGGTGAACGTCTCCAGCTGGTTCCACATCCGCTGCTGCGAGACCATCTGCCGCATCTGGCGGTTCTTCAGATAGTTCGCCGCCAGGTCGGTGAGGTCGCCGACGAACCGGAGCGTGCTCTTCTGCTGGGCGGCCCGACGGTTCGGGTCCATCAGGATCTCGAGCAGGCCGACCACCTGCTTGTCGACGATCAGGGGGGCGAGGATGATCGTCAGGTGGGTCGGGTTGAACGCCTGGGGCATCCCCTCGATCACCGCGCCGGGGGGGATGACCTGGGGCTGGGTCGCCTGGACCATGCAGCCCAGCAGGGCGTCGTGGGGGGCGGTCTTGATGCGGCCGTCCATCAGGCCGGTCTGGGCGAAGTCGAGCTGGTACTGGAGCCGGAGCCCGCCCCGGCCGTCGAGCAGCCAGAACGCGCCGCCGGCCGCGGCGGTGGCCGCCACGGCCCGGTTGAGGAACTCCCCGTAGAACTCGCCGGGCTGGACGTCCGACTCGGCCAGATCGGCGATCTCGGCCACCAGCTTGCGGATCTGATTCTTCGTCTGCTCGAGCAGACCGGCGTCGATGGTTTCTTCCGGCATGGTGGTACCAGTTCGTTGAGGTCCGAGGCCCATTCGCACCCCGGCGGGATCTTTGTCCACTCGGCGACGGCCACGCCCCGCACCTTCTCGCCCGAACCGGATGCGCGACGCAGCTTGACGCAGACAACGGGACGGGATCGACGCCCACCTTCCTGACGCCTCCGTCGTTTTTCCCGATCGCGGGCCGGCGGCCGACCTGCCCTGCGATCCAAACCGAGCGGACGTCCGGGGATCGAGCGCGTCGGCGGGGCCGTCCCAGGCGGCCGACTTTGACGATCGGGGGATCAAGCCGGCCCGATCCGAACGCCGATAAGCCTGCTGCGGCCTCGCAGGCCGACGGCCGCGATCGGCTTCGAGATCGACGTAAACCGGGCGAAAGGGGAAACCGACGAAAAGCGCGGGGGTCCTGGCAATCCTGGCGTTCGTGGCGATCTCCACGCCGGTCGGGGCCGACGAGCCCCCGGCCGCCGCCCCCCCCCGCGCCGACGCCGGCTCGGTCGACTCCCGCCTTCGCGAGATCGAGGCGATGAACCGGGCCATCCTGGAGCGCCTCGAGCGCTCCGAGCGCGAGCGTCGCGACGCCGACGAGCGCTATCGCTCGCTCGAGGCCAGGTACGACGACCTGCGGCGACGCCTGGAGGGCGAGGCCGAGGCATCGACGGATGACGAGGGCCCCGCGACCGGGCTCGATCCCCTGCCCCGCGCCGAGGAGTTCCGGGACTCGCCCTCGGACAAAGACGAGTCGACCGGCGACCAGGCCGACGAGGTCGAGCGGAGCGAGGAGGTCTGGGAGATGCCGCTGCGCGGGATCTTCGGCGACGAGGGCTTCGGCCTGCGTTCCTTCGACGACGAATACCAATTGCGCTTCCGGATCCTCGACCAGACCGATCTCAAGATCTTCTCGCCGGGCGATCAGCGGCCGGCGTCGAGCGGCCTGTACATCCCCCGCGTCCGCGTCTATTTCGAGGGGCGGCTCACCCGCCTGTTCGACTACGAGGTCTCGATCCAACGCAGCGTGGAAGGGGTGTGGGACCTGCTGGACGGGAACGTCGACGTCAACTTCAGCCGGGGCCTCCGGCTGAAGTTCGGGCGGACGCTGGTGCCGTACAGCTACGACTGGTACGACCACCTGGAGCAGTACTTCATCACCCCGGAGCGGTCGCTCTTCCCGCTCAACTTCGGGCTGTCGCGGTCGGCGGGGCTGATGGCCCACGGCCTCCTCTTCGACGATCGCATGCAGTACGCCGTCGGCGGGTTCGACGGCCACCTGACCGGACTGGCCGACGAGAACACGACCCGCGACGTCGTCTCCTACTTCAACTTCAAGCCGTTCCTGGCCTCCGAGCGATTCCCGATGCTCCGGGACTTCAATCTGGGGTTCTCGGGCTACCTCGGCCAGCAGGTCGTCCCCCAGCGGCCGCTGCCGCTCCGGACGTCGCTGCAATCCTCGGAGAACGACGAGGCCGCCCGCCGCGCCACGTCGCTGTTCCTCGACTTCGAGGAGGACGCCTTCATCAGCGGCCCCCACAGCGCGATGGCCGCGCACCTGGCCTGGTACGCCGGGGGGATGTCGTTCGAGGCCGAGTGGCAGAGCAGCCGCGACCACTACACGCGCAGCGGCATCCCGTTCCGGCTGTTCTCGGTGCCGGCTACCGGCAGCCACTTCACGCTCGCCTACTTCCTGACCGGCGAGAAGGTCCGGGATCGCAGCCGCGTCGACCCGCTCCGCCCGTTCGACCCCACGCGGAATTCCTGGGGCCCGGGGGCGGTCGAGCTGTTCGCCCGGTTCAGCGAGCTTCAGCTCAGCGACGAGGTCTTCCGCGCCGGGCTGGCCGACCGGGCGAAGTGGACCAACGGCATGGCCATGACCGACATCGGCTTCAACTGGTATCTGACGAGCTACCTCAAGCTCTACTTCGACTGGCAGCGGTCCTATTACGACACGCCCGTCCAGCTCAACGAAGGGCTGAGGAGCCTCACCAACGACCTCTTCTGGATCCGCGGCCAGCTCTATTATTAAGCCTACTCGGCGGAGCGACGTCGGAGGCCGCTTGTGCTTTCCGGTCTGAAGTCGATAATTCATGCACCAGAGGAGAAGCGACGGCCGCCCCGAGCCGCCGTCGCGCGTGCATGAAGGGGGTCGACGCATTTTGAATCGAAACACCGCGCAGCGCGAGGCGATCCGGCGATCGCTCCAGGAGGCCGGCCGCCCCCTGAGCGCCGTCGAGGTCCTGGAGCTGGCCCAGCGCGACGTGCCGGGGCTGGGCGTGGCGACGGTCTACCGGACGATCAAGACCCTGATCGAGGACGGGACCCTGATCGCCGTGCCGCTGCCGGGCTCGTCCGACCGCTACGAGCACCGGGACGCCGCCTCGCTCCACCACCACCATTTCATCTGCAACGACTGCGGCCGGGCGTTCGACGTCCCCGGCTGCTCGATGGCGTTCCAGGGGATGGCGCCGCCGGGGTTCGTCGTCAGCGGCCACGACGTGGTGCTCTACGGCCGCTGCGATCGCTGCAACCAAGGTTCGAACGGGTCTTGAACGCGGGATCGCGAAGGATCGAGGTCGACCGCATGAGCCATCCCGAAGGGGCCCGCCGGGCCCTCGTCACCGGGGCCACGGGCCTGCTGGGGAGCCATCTCGTGGCCCGGCTGCGGGCGCGCGGCGACCGCGTCCGCGCCCTCGTCCGCGAGTCCAGCGACACGACGTTCCTCGACGAACTCGGCGTCGAGCCGAGCCGGGGCGACCTGCTCGACGTCGCGGCCGTCGGACGGGCCGTCGAGGGCGTGGACGTCGTCTACCACTGCGCGGCCAAGGTGGGCGACTGGGGGAGCTGGCGCGAGTTCCAGGTCGGCGGCCTCGACGCCACGCGGACCCTGGCCGAGGCCTCACGCCGCGCCGGGGTCGGCCGGTTCGTCCACGTCAGCTCCACGAGCGCCTACGGCCACCCCCGCGACCGCGAGGAGCCGATCGTCGAGTCCCACCCGCTGGGCCAGAACATCTGGCCGCTCGACTATTACACGCGGAGCAAGGTCGAGTGCGAGCGGCTCCTCTGGGGCATGGCCGAGTCCGACGGCCTGCCGCTCACGGTCGTCCGGCCGAGCTGGATCTTCGGGGAACGCGACCGCACCACGATCCCCAGGCTGATCCGCGAGTTCCGCTGGGGTCGGGTCTCGATCGTGGGCCCGGGGGACAACCCCCTGAGCGCCGTGTACGCCGGCGTGGTGGCCGACGCCATGATCCTCGCAGCCGACGATCCGGGGTCGGCCGGCGAGGCGTACAACGTCACCAGCCACTCGGCGATCACCCAGCGCCAGTTCCTGGACATGCTGGCCGACGCGGTCGGCGTCCCGCGCGTGACCTGGCGTTACCCCTACTGGTACGCCTTCTACGGGGGCTACGCCCTGGAGCTTCGCGAGCGGCTGCTGCGCAACCCCAAGCCCCCCCGCGTGACGCGGTACGGGGCGTGGCTGCTGGGGCGTCGCCTGAGCTACAGCACGGAGAAGGCCCGGCGGAAGCTGGGCTGGACGCCCGCCCTGACGTACGCCGAGGCCATCGACCGCACCGTGCGCTGGTTCCTCGAAGACGAGGCCGCCCGCGTACCGCAGTGCCGCACGCCGGCTATGGTGGCGGTCCGACGCTCCCTCGGCGGCTTCAGAACGGCTCGACCGGCTGGGAAGGCTGCGCCGGCGGCGGGGCCGTCGGAGTCGGAGCGGGCTGCGACGGGGAGGTAGCCGGCGCGGCGATCGGGGCCGCGGCCGCCGGGGCGGCCGGCGGACGCTCGACCTGCAAGGCGCAACGGAAGCCGACGTAGTTCAGCCGCTTCTCCGGCGCGATCGGCTCGCGACTGGACGCCGCGCCGAGCTTGGCCCCCTTCACCACCACGTCGTATTTCCCCGCCTTCGCGGCCGGGCCGGTCGGGTCGTCGACGATCCGCCCGGCGAGCGAGCGGTAGTAGTTGCGGTCGAAGACGTCGGCGGTCCATTCCTGCACGTTGCCCGCCAGGTCGAAGACGTCGTAGGGGGAACGGTCCTCGGGGAACGACATCACGCGGTTCACCTGGCGAGGGACCCTCGGCTTGCTATAGTTCGCCGGCTCGTCGCCCCAGGGGTAGATGCGGCCGTCGGAGGTCCGGGCCGAGGCTTCCCACTGGGCCTCGGTCGGCAGCGCCTTGCCGGCCCACTCTGCGTAGGCGAGGGCGTCGGCCTGGCTGACCATCACCATCGGCATGGACTCGGCGGCCGGATTCTTGTCGTCGGCGGGCCAGGTCGTCGGCGGGCGTCCGCGATAGCGGGTCTCGGAGAGGAAGCGCCGGAACTGGCCGACGGTCACCTCGTGGCGGTCGATGTAGTACGCCCCGAGGCGGACCTTGTGCGCGGGCGAGGCGAACTGCGGGTCGCCGTCCTCACCCATGAGGAAGACGCCGCCGGGGACGAAGACCATCGTCGCGCCGTCGCGGTCGCCCACGATCGCCATCGGCCAGCCCGAAGGATCCACGCCGGACCCGGGCCGGGCCGCGAAACCGGGGGGGAGCCGACGATCGGGCGCCTCGCCCGGCGAGACGGCCTGGACCGCGGCCTCGGCCTCGCCGACGGCTGGCGGGGCCAGCGTCTCGGCCGAGTTGGCGGGGTTGATCAGGCTGGCGTCGCCGCCCACCTGCGCGTTCGGCGGCCGGGCGTCGACCACGGCCGGCGGCGCGGCGGGCTGCGCCGGGGGCTGGGGCGCCGGGGCGGCGGCCTGGACGGTCGGACCGTCCAGGAAGAGCGGCAGGTTTTGACCGGGGCGCTCCAGGGCCTCCTGGGCCTCGGCGGCCGTCCGGGTCTTCGGGTAAGCCTGGACGAGCTGGCCCAGGAGGGCGATCGCCTCGTCGGTGCGTCCGTTCCTGGCCGAGTCGCGGGCCCTCGCCATCATGGCGCGGGCTTCGAGGTCCAGGTCCGGTTTGCCGACCTGCGGGGGCGCCTCGACGACGTAGCCGTCGTCGGGGGGCAGGTCGTCCATCGGGAACGGGTCGTAGAGGAACAGGTTGTAGACGATATAGACGCCGAGCCCCAGGACGAAGACGAGCATGCCCCCGGTCGCCAGCCGGATGCGCTGGCGAGTCTCGTACGTGTCCAGGACGGGGGTGTCCTCGATGAGGACCTTCTTCTCCCCCTTCTCGTTCAGCTCGGCCTTGGGCTTCAGGCCGGTCTTCCGGGTCGTGCCGCTGTCGTCGGCCGTGCCGCGACGGCGGGGCGGCGGCGGTGGGGTCGGAGTTGCACCGCCCCGGGGATTCGGGATCGGCGTCCTCGGCGGTGCGGGCTCGTCGTCGGGGTCGGACTTCCACATGCGAGGCAGCGGCTGCCCCGCCGCGCGGGGAGGCGTGGGCTTCGCGAGCGGCGACGGATCGGCCTCGGGCCCTTCCGACTCCGGGTCGTCGGCCAGATCGTACTCGTCCGGTGCACCGTTCATGGTCCGGTGTTCCCTGATAATCGTCCGGGGGATGTGTCGTGGATCTCTCAAGCCTACTGCGCGAACGCCCGGGGGGACAGGCGGTTTCGCCGCCTACCCGTCGCCTCGACATCCCCCCGAGACATAGAATGGGCCATCGGTCGAACCGTGGTCGGGAGGCGAGGGCGATGCAAGAGCGGACGTTCGGGCGGCTGGGATGGCGGGTGGGCGAGGTCGGCTACGGCATGTGGGGGCTGGCCGGCTGGACCGGCAACGACGACGACGAGACCGCCTCCGCCCTGGAGCGGGCCGTGGCGCTCGGCTGCAACTTCTTCGACACCGCCTGGGGCTACGGCGAAGGGCGGAGCGAGCGGATCCTCGGCGCCCTGCTCCAGCGGCACCCCGAAGAGCGGCTCTACGTCGCCACCAAGATCCCCCCGAAGAATTTCCAGTGGCCCTCGCGCCGGGGGATGACCCTCGACGAGTGCTTCCCGCCCGATCACATCCGCGAGTACACCGAGAAGTCGCTGGAGAACCTCGGCGTCGCGACGATCGACCTCCAGCAGTTCCACGTCTGGGAAGACGCCTGGGCCGACGACGACCGCTGGCTCCGCACCGTCGAGGACCTGAAAAGCGAGGGCCTGGTCCGCGGCTTCGGCGTGAGCGTCAACCGCTGGGAGCCGACCAACGTGGTCCGCACCATCCAGACCGGCGCGATCGACGCGGTCCAGGTGATCTACAACATCTTCGACCAGGCCCCCGAGGACGAGCTGTTCCCGCTCTGCCGCGAGCGGGACGTCGCCGTCATCGCCCGCGTCCCGTTCGACGAGGGGACCCTCACCGGGACCCTGACCAAGGAGACGACCTGGCCCGAGGGGGACTGGCGGAACACCTACTTCGTCCCCGAGAACCTCGCCCGGAGCGTCGACCGCGCCGAGGCGCTACGGCCTCTGATCCCGGACGGCATGACGATGCCGGAGCTGGCCCTGCGGTTCATCCTCCGGGAGCCGACCGTCTCCACGATCATCCCCGGCATGCGGAAGATCCGGAACGTCGAGGCCAACATCGCGGCCAGCGACGGCGAGCCGCCTTCCGACGAGTTGCTGGCCGCGCTTCGCGAGCATCGCTGGGACCGGACGCCGACGGCCTGGTCCCAATGACGGGCCGGGCTCGATCTTCGCCTTGACCGACGCCGGGCGTTCGTCCACAATCGCGGCCGCGCGGAAGGACCGCGCCGATCGGTCTGGCCCGGTGCTCGCAAGGAGGCGTCCGCATGCCGCTCTTGACTGCCATTCTCGTCGCCGCCGGCGTCGGGGTCGCCCAGGCGCCCGCGCCCAGCAAGCTGGCCGAGGCCGCCGTCGCCGGGGTCTCGTCCCAGCCCCTCGCGCCCGCCGAGCCGCCGCACATCGCGTTCGAGATCCACGACGTCACGGCCGTGAGCCCCGACTGGCGCGGGAAGATGCTCCCGAAGCTCCAGCCGGTGGCGCGCGAGGAAGGCGTGGCCGTCTGGGCGCTCGACGCCGACGGCGTCCGCGAGCTGATCGCCACCTGCCAGGACAACCCCCAGGCGAGGGTCCTCCAGGCACCCCGAATGATCGCCCGCCTGGGCGACCCGGTGCGAATGTCCAACGAGGAGGAGTCCCACTACGTCGCCCACCTGAAGCGGATCTCCGACGGTCCGCCCAACGAGGGAACTCACATCGCCTTCCAGCCCGAGGTCGACAAGGTCCACGACGGCATCCGCGTGGAGCTGTCCGAGACCCGCCTCAAGGGCTCCGTCCTGTTCGCCAAGATGGCGATCCAGCACAACAAGGTCCTCGGCTTCCACACGACGAATTACAAGGAAAGCATCGTCGACGCGACGGCCGACCCGGAAGTCGTCAAGACCTCGCTCCTGTCCAAGCTCCGCCCCGAAGGTGACGGCAAGGTCGCGGTCGCCGGCACGATCCAGGTCCCCGAGATCTCGACCCGTCGGATCGAAGGCGATTGGATGATCCCGTCTCAAGGCGGCCTGCTCGTCAGCATGGGCCCGCAGGCCCTCGGTGCCAAGGCCGGCGGCCGGAAGCACTACGAGGAACGCCTGATCGTCGTCACCGCGCACCTCGAAGCCGCCGGGACGACCGCACCCGCCGAACCGACGCCTCAGCAGAAGCCTTGACCTGCGGCCTCGCGGACGGCCGAATGAATCCAGGTTGAGCTCCCGCATCCCTGGTCGGCGAGAAGCCTCCGCCATGCGCCCCTACCTGGACCTGCTGAAGGACGTCCGCGAGAACGGCCTGCGCAAGCCGACGCGGGCCGTCCTGCGCTCGACGGGCGCGAAGATCGACGCCCTCAGCGTGTTCGGCCGGCAGATCCGGTTCGACCTGGAGGCGGGCTTCCCGCTGGTCACGACCAAGAAGACCGCGTTCAACGCCATCGCCCACGAGCTGATCTGGTTCCTGCGCGGGTCGACGAACATCGCCTACCTTCGCGAGCACGACGTCTCCATCTGGGACGAATGGGCCGACGAAGCGGGCGAACTCGGGCCCGTGTACGGCAAGCAGTGGCGATCGTGGCAGGCCCCCGACGGCCGATCGATCGACCAGATCGCCGACCTCGTCGCCGGGATCAGGGCCGTGATCGCCGACCCGACCGCCTCGGTCGGCCGCCGCCTGATCGTCTCGGCCTGGAACCCGGCCGACGTCGCCGAGATGGCCCTCCCCCCCTGCCACACGCTCTTCCAGTTCAGCGTCGCCGACGGCCGGCTCTCGTGCCAGCTCTACCAGCGGTCGGCCGACCTGTTCCTGGGGGTGCCGTTCAACATCGCCAGCTACGCGCTGCTGACCCACCTGACGGCCCACGTCACCGGGCTGCGGCCGGGGGAGTTCATCCACACATTCGGCGACGCTCATATCTATACAAACCACCTCGATCAGGTCGATGAGCAACTGACGCGCGATCCCCTAACCTTGCCAAGGCTGGAGATCGACCCGGCCGTCCACGACCTGGCGACGGTCGAACGCTCCCAGATCCGGCTGGTCGGCTACCAGTCCTGGCCGGCCCTGCGCGGCGAGGTCGCGGTTTGAACGCGGAGGATCGGGACTCCATGGTCGTCTCCTTCGTCGTCGCGATGGCGAACGACCGCGTGATCGGCCGCGACGGCGGCCTCCCCTGGCGGCTGCCGCGCGACCTGAAGCATTTCCGCGCGCTGACCTGGGGGAAGCCGATCGTCATGGGCCGCAAGACCCACGAATCGCTCGGCCGCGCCCTGCCCGGACGGCTCAACATCGTCCTCTCGCGCGGCGAGTTCGCCCACCAGCCGGAAATCCAGGTCGCCCGCTCGGTCGAGGAGGCCCTGGAACAGGCGAGGGCCACGGGGGCCGACGAGGTCATGGTCATCGGCGGCGGCCAGGTCTACGAGGCGTTCCGGCCCCTCTGCGACCGCATCCACCTGACGCTCGTGGAGGGAGAATTCGCGGGGGACACCTTCTTCCCGTTCGATCTCCTCGACTCGCCGGACTGGCGGACGATCCACCAGGAGAGGTGGGAGGCCGACGCGTCGAATCCCTTCGACGCGTCGTACCGGATCCTCGAGCGCGAGCCGGGGAGGCTCGCCATGGACGCTTAGAAGTCGACGTCCTGACGGGCGATGGAGATGACGTCGCCGGCGTTGACGACGTAGACGACCCGCTTCTTGGCCGTCTTACCCTTCGCGTTGGTGAGGGTCAGCGAGACGGGCCACTGCACGCCCGCGCCGAGGGGCTGGCCCTCGCCCTCGATCTGGTAGTCGGAGACCTTGGCCCCCCCCTGCCAGTCGCGGTCGAGGACCTGGACCGGCGGGGTCAGCTTGGCGAGGTCCGCCTGCGCCCCGCCGGACTTCCAGGCGTCGAGCGCGGCGGCGAGGTGCTGCTTCGAGGCGGCCGGGTCGGTGGGCGACGGGGCCGCGTCGCCGCACCCCGCCGCCGACCATGCGGCGAGGACGGCGAGGACGCGGGAGCACCGGACGATTCTTCGGACGAACATATCCCAGCTTCTCCGTGCGTCTCAGAGGGCGTCGCTGCTGATGACCTCGCCCATGTTGCGGGAGCCCATCGCGCGCCAGGTCTGGAGGTTGATCGAGTTCTTGACGAACTTGACCGATCCGTCGCCGAGCAGGACGTTCACGCCGCCGGGGTGCTTGCTGTTGGCGGTGGTGGCGATCCGCAGCGGCGGGAACATGCAGGAGCGGCTCGAAGGCGGGCCGACGTGATAGTACGAGGTCGTCGAGTGGTAGCCGTAGAGCCAGGGGGCGCCCACGTCCGAATAGCCCTGCTTCGAGAGGTCGCGCCAGTTCACCGCGAGGCAGGCCTGGACGGCCTCGTCCTGCGTGGCGGGATAGACGCCGGGGTTGAAGGTGTCGCCGTGCTCGCTGGCGAGGGCCTGGTTGAAGTCGCCGATGATGTGCTCGCTGAACATCGCGGTGTTCGACGTACCGTCGCTCAGCTCGGCCATCCCCTTCGCCTCGTTGGCGAAGAACACGCCGTCGGGGGCGCGCTGGGCGGTGTTCACGCCGGACGGGTCGGACCTGCCGTGGCCGAACAGGAAGTTGGAGCCCTCGCTGGCGCGGTAGTTGTTCCCGGCATAGCCCTGGGGGACGGTCGTCGCGGCGTCCGACGGGCAGAGGAACGCCGAGACGACCGTGGCCCGCGCGGTCCTGTTGCCGTCGTATCCGCCGTTGTTCGGGTCCGGGTTCCAGGTGAGGTTGAAGTTGATCGCCTGGTACAGCGGCGACTGCTCGACGAACGGCAGGATCTGGCTGTGGGGCGAGTAGGCCTTCGAGATGTTCACGGCCGAGCCGACGATCTCGATCGTCCGGCCGAGCGGGAACTTCTGGTGGGTGTCGTGGTAGTTGTGCACCGCCAGGCCGATCTGCTTCAGGTTGTTGACGCACTGGGCGCGGCGGGCGGCCTCGCGGGCGGCCTGGACGGCCGGCAGCAGGAGCGCGATCAGAACGGCGATAATGGCGATCACGACGAGCAGCTCGATCAGGGTGAAGCCGGGGCGGCGAGACGAGGCGAGGGTCGACTTCATGCTTGGGTCTCCGGAAAAAGGATTCGATGATGAGATGGGGATAGATCGATCAGTTCGCCATCAGAACTCAAGCGGCAGGCCGGCGGCCTCGGTGACGCGGTCGAAGAACGAGGCGACGGTGACGAAGTAGACGACCTCCGCGGTCTCGCGGTCGCTGTAGTGCTTGCGGACGGCCTCGACGTCGGCGTCGGTGACCAGGGCCGGGTCGACGGTCAGCTTCCTCGCCAGGTGGAAGGCGGCCTTCTGGCCGGCGCTGAAGCGGTCGTCGGGCGCGTCCAGGGCGAAGATCGCGTCGTCCGACTGGCCGAGGTCCAGAAGCCGCTTCCGGGCGTGGCCGAGAGCGTACCAGGCGCGATCCTGGCGGGCGGCGATCCAGGCGATCTGGGCCCGGAGCGTGGGATCCAGGACCCCCTTGTCGGCCGACGCGCCCGCCGTGACGCTCAGGATGCGGGCCTTGCCGGCCTCGGGAAAGTTGGCGAGGAGGCGGACCCAGTTCGCGACCGGCGCGGCGGACCAATGGTCGGGGAGGATCTTGCGCGTCGCCTCCTCGTCGACCAGCTTCAGCCGGGGATGGCGGTCGCGAGCGGCGGCCAGGCGGGCCTCCACGTCCTGCCGGGATTCGAGGGCCGGCCGATTCGAGGCCGACGGCCGGCAGACGGCCTGGGCCGCGTCGCGCGCCGGGTCGAGAGGGGCGACCAGGCTGGGGAGCTGGCGATAGGCGGCGGCGGTCGGCGTGAGGTAGTCGCGATGGTCTTCCTGGGGGATCGCCAGGCCGCCGGTCCATCGGGTCATCGCGCAGTAGTTGCCGGTCGAGAAGATCATGTCGAGGATCGCCGCGTCGTCGTGATGACCACGCAGGGCGTCGAAATCGGCATCGCCGACCTCCTGGGGCGTCCGCGCCAGCTTCTTCACGAAGGCGAAGGCCGCGGCGTCGGCCGGCGGGAAGGCGGACCAGTCGGTGTCGAGGGCGGCGAGCTGGTCGTCGGTGACGCCGGCGGCCTTGAGCTTCACCTCCTGGTGGCCGAGGCAGTAGTAGCAGTTGTTCGCCCGGGCGACGAGCCAGAAGAACATGATCCGGGTCGTCGGGTCGAGCGGCATCGCCGGGTCGCCGGCGCCCATGCGGAGGATCGACTTCGGGTCGGTCTTGCCGACGTCCGAGGGCCGCACGTAGAACTCGTTGCGGAACTCCGGCGCGAGGTAGTAGTTGCGCATCCGGCCGTTGTTGACGATCCCGGCGAAGATCCCCCCCTTCGGATTGGCCGCGGCCTTCTCGGCGCGGGCGCGGTCCTCCTCGGTCAAAGGCGGAAGCGGCAGCCTCGGCTTGCTCTGCTTGGAACCTTCGAGCACCTGCTTGAGCCCGGGCCGCGTGACCGCCACCGGCGAGGGCGAAGCGGAGTCGTCGCCGGCCTTCGCCGTCGAGCCCAGGAGCGCGGCCAGGACCGACGACGCGGCCATGAGTCGTCTCGTGATCATGAGATAACCTTTCGATCAATAAGACTGGTATGTCGGATCGGATCCGCGCGATCGCGAGAGCGACCTCGGGCGCGAGGGGGTCGTCGTGGGGGGACGGCGTTCGCCAGGCTCACGCCGGGGCCGTGCCCGCGCCGAGGGGCGAGGACGGGGAGTGGCGGCGGAACCGAGGAACGCCGGCCGATCGCGGGGCGCGAACGAGGTGCGCGACGCACGATCCGGGCGCGAGGGGGCCGAGGGGTCGGCGGCGGATCAGCGCGGCGGGTGGAAGATGAAGTCGCGACGGAGGACCGGGCGGAGGTCCTCCGAGACGAAGAGCGGGCGGTCCTGGCCGGCGCCGAGGAGGTGGTCCAGGTCGATCACGCAGGCCCAGAGCTCGACGCGGAGGTCGACGCCGCCGCTGAAATCCGCGCCGGGCGTGCTGAAGGGCTTCGAGCAGAAGGCCCCCGTGCAGCCCGCCGGCTTGAGGGGGGAGCCTTCAGGGGAGCCCGGCCTGGCCGCGTCGAGCATTTCGCCGGAGAGCCCCAGGGGGCCCGTGACGTGTTCGTCGCCCCGATGAGCCGCCCCCGCGCAACCGGCCCGCGCGTTCGTCGGCGAGGCGAGGGCCAGGGCCCACGCCGCCAGGAACGCTCCGAGGCGGAGCGCGAACAGGGATGCTTCGGCGCGTCGGTGCGTCATAAGCTCGGGATGGTCGCTCGCTGGTTGGGGGCCCCGTCAAGGATGGGAGACGGGCGGGGCCAGACCGGATCGGACCGCACGGAACGCCTAATGTATAGCCGAAGAACGCACCGCTTCAAGGGGGGAGGACGGGATTTCGAAGCGTTTTCAAACCGAAAGAATTCAGGATCGTCCGGCGGCCTCGGGACGTCCCCCGGGCTTCGCCGACGGGGCCGGGCCGATCGTGACGATCGGCTCGCCCGCGGCCGACGAGCACTTGCCGCATGCCGAGCCGCAGCCGGCCGATTTCTCGCCGGCCACGCCCCGCCACACCAGGCCGAGCAGGTACAGGGCGGCCCCGATCACCACGCCGATCGCCACCGCGTCTTGCCAGCCCATCTCGAGCCCCCTTCGTCGGCCCGCTCAGGAGCCGATCCACGTCCCCACTTGATACGTCAGGAAGGCCCCGACGTAGGCCAGGATCGTCATGTAGGCGAACGAGAGGGCCGGCCAGGTCCAGCTCCCGGTCTCGCGCCAGATGACGGCCAGCGTCGAGACGCATTGCGCGCAGAGCGCGAAGAAGACCATGATCGAGAGCGCGACCGGGATCGTGAACAGGGGCTTGCCGGTGTCCGGCCAGGTCGCCCCTTGCAGGGCCTGGGTGAGCCGCTGCTCACCCTCGCCTTCCGTCACCTCCTCGCCGACGTCGAAGATCACGCCGAGGGTGGCGACGACCACCTCGCGGGCGGGGAACGAGGCGATCGCGGCGCTGCCGATCCGCCAGTCCCAGCCCAGCGGGCGGACGGCCGGCTCGATGAATCGACCCATCCGGCCGAGAAGGCTCTGCCGCTGCTGGGCCCCGTCGATCCGAGCCTCGGCCGCCGCGACGGCCGCCTCGGCCTCGGCGACCCGGGCCTCGTCGGCCGACTCCCTGGCGGCCTCCAGCGCGCCCTCGGCCTGTTCCTGACGGCCCAGAAGGGGCGCGAGGTCGTCGGCCGAGAGCCGGGGGTAGTACAGGAGCCCCCACATCACGATGGAGACGGCGAAGATGATGGTCCCGGCGTTGTAGAGGAAGTCCCAGCCGCGATCGATCATCCGCCTCGCCACCGTGATCGGCGAAGGCCACTGGTAAGCCGGCATCTCCATCAGGAAGATCGGCGTCGCGCTGCGGAGGAACGTCCGCTTGAGCACCAGGGCCACGGCCGCGGCCACGACCACCCCCACCAGGTACATCCCCACCATGGTCAGGCCCTGGAGTTGGACCCAGCCGCCCAGGTAGGACCGCTTGGGGATGAAGGCCCCGATCATCAGGACGTAGACCGGCAGCCGCGCGCTGCAGCTCATCAGCGGGGCGATGAGGATGGTTGTCAGCCGATCGCGACGGTCCTCGATCACCCGCGTCGCCATCACGCCGGGGATGGCGCAGGCGAACGAGGAGAGGAGCGGGATGAACGACTTGCCGCTCAACCCCACGTGGACCATGATCCGGTCCATCAGGTACGCGGCGCGGGCCAGGTAGCCGCACTCCTCCAGCACCGCCAGGATGCCGATGAGGATCAGGATCTGGGGCAGGAAGATGACCACCGCGCCGATGCCGCCGACGATCCCGTCGACCAGCAGGCTGCGGATCGGACCCTCGGCCATCGCCCCTTCGATCGCCCCGCCGACGGCCCCGATCCCGGCGTCGATCCAATCCATCGGGACGGTCGCCCACGAGAAGACCGCGTTGAAGGTCAGCAGCAGGACCAGGGCCAGGATCAAAGAGCCCCAGGTCGGATGCGTCAGAACCGCGTCGAGCCGGTCGGCGAACCGGGCCTCGGCCTTGCCGTGGGCGACGACGCCGTCGAGCGTGTCGGCCACCCAGGCGTACCGCGAGGTCGTCTCGATCTCCGGCACGCGGCAGCCGGCCTCGGCGAGACGTCCCCGCGCGGCCTGGACGCTCTCGCGAAGCTCCCGCCGCTCGTCTTCTGGGAGACCGAGGGCCTCCTCGACGTACGACCCGGCGTCCAGCACGAGACGCTCCGCCAGGTAGCGCGGCGAATGCGCGCCGGTCAGGTTGACGCCGAGCCGGCCGTCCAGCTCCTCGGCCAGCCGGTCGACCTCGGCGCGGAAGGGATCGGGGAACAGGCCCTCGATCGCCGGAGGCTCGCCCGCTCCCGCCCGCTCGACGGCGTCCTTCAGGGCTTCGAGCCCCTCCCGACGCTGGGCCTGGACGGGGACGACCGGCACGCCGAGGCGTCGCGAGAGGGCCGCCACGTCGACGTGCGTCCCCTCGGCCTCCGCCAGGTCGTTCATCGTCAGGGCCACGACCACCGGCCGGCCCAGCTCCATGACCTGGCTGGCCAGGTAGAGGTTCCGGTCCAGGTTGCCGGCCGCCGCGACGCAGAGGATCACGTCGGGCGGGGGGACGTCGGCCCGGCGGCCGAGCAGCACGTCGACCGTGACCATCTCGTCGGGCGATCGCGGGGCCAGGCTGTAGGTGCCCGGCAGGTCCACCAGCGACCAGCGCCGGCCGTGATGGACGACCTCGCCCGTCTTCTTCTCGACCGTCACGCCCGGGTAGTTCCCGACCTGCTGGGCCAACCCCGAGAGCGCCCCGAAGAGCGTCGACTTGCCGGTGTTGGGATTCCCCACCAGCGCGATGGTCCAGGTTGTCTTGTCCGAGGCGACCGCCATGGCAGGTCCGAGATCCAAGAGGTGGGAGGGCGACCGGACGGTCGTCCCGCCGCCCGAGGGGCGGGCGCGGCTCGGCCTTTCAGGAAGCCATCGCCGGGACGCGGACGAGAATCCGCGCGAGGTCGTCGCCTCGGAACCCCAGCCGCTGGCCGGCCAGCCCGATGATGCAAGGGCTGCCGCGCCGGATCATCTTGACCCGCGCGCCCTGATAGAACCCCATCTCGCGGAGCCGATGAACCAACTCCAGGTTCCCCAGGACCTCGCCGACGCTCGCCGTCTGGCCGACCCGGAGCCCCGACAGCGGGACCATCTCCCCCGTCTCCTCGCCTTGCACCGCCAGCGCCTGCGCCTTCATGCTCAGCCCTCGATCCTCTGGATGCGGAAGACCTGCCCGATGCTCGACCGACTGCGGCCGGGAAGCGACCTGTTCTTGGTCGCCCTCGACGTTGAGACTTAATCTCAACCATGAGTATACCTCCGCCGTCCGAGGTTGACAATCGGTATCAGCCCTCAAGACGGGGAGAAGGCGGCGATTCGAGGACGTGGCGGAGCCGGCGAGCCCTGGCGGAGGACTCGCCACGGAGCCAAACTGAGCGGACGGAGCGTCCCGAGCCGGTCGAGCTCAGGCTTCCCGTCGCCCCGGAGGAACGGCGATCATGTCGAGACCATGCTGGAACCGTCGCGACTTCTCGCGCCTGGCGCTGGGATTCGTCGCATTGGCCGCGGCCGAGGGAAGGTCGCCGGGCTTCGCGATCCGACGCGACCTGGCGTTCGAGCGAACGATCCCCCGCGAGGTCCTGGAGGGCTATCTGTCGCGGGCGATCACGGTTCAGGACCTGTTCCTCGGCCAGGGAGACTTCGCCGACAACCTGCGGATGCTCACGGCTCTCGGCGCGAAGTTCCTGGGGAGGAGCCTTTGCTTCTGGGGGGACGAGTCCCACCTGCTGGAGAAGTTGGGACGCGCCAGGCCCCTGATCGCAAGGGCCCACGAGGCCGACCCCGAGCTGATCGCGCAGGCGTGCCTGTTCGAGATCGTCACGCACGAGGTCGACCGGGTGCCGATCCCGGCCTGGGCCTTCGAGGCGCTCGGGCTCGCCCCCGAATCCCGCAACTTCCGCCTCGCCGACATGGCGTTCCCGGACGGGGCGTTCCGCGACCATTGGGGGAAGGGGACGATCGTCCCGGACGTGAGCCGGGTCGAGACTCAGCTCTGGTTCCACTTCCTGGCCGCCTCGTACATCGACCTCGGCGTCGAGGCCCTCCACTACGGCCAGGTGGAGCTGATGAATCGCAACGACCGCGACCTGGCCCACTACGCGAAGGTCTTCGAGCGGGCCCGGGCCCATGCCGCGAGGAAGGCGCGGCGAGGGATGGTCCTCTGCGACGCCCACGTCCCCGGCGGCGGCTTCGTGCGGGACGGCAGGCTGCTGCTGGACTTCCACTCGTTTCCGCTCCGGGTCAAGGAGGTCCCCGAGACGCCGATGGAGGGGGTTCTGGAGGTCGGCTTCCAGGACAGCTTCTACGGCCGGAGCCGGGGCGGGACGACCTTCAGCGGCTGGGCCTGCGACCACCTCCCCTACCTCGTGGAGCTGGACAACTGGGGCCCGTGCGACAGGCCCGGCGAGCCCGGCCAGGGGGGCGTCTGGTGCTGGGGCTACGACGAGATCGGCTGGTTCGCCCACCTGCCGGCCGAGCGTCGCGCGGCCTGGCTCCGATACGCCTGGGACTGGGTCCGCGTGCACGACCCGAACGGCTTCCTCCAGATGCCCGGCGGCCGCGTCCTGCACACGCCGGTCGGCCGCAAACCCTGGTACTACGCCAACACGCCGAGCCCCGCCGTCCCCGACGGCTTCGGCGACGAGTCCGCCATCCGGGCCATCTGGGAGGCGGACTCGACGGCCTGACCGGAAAGCACGCCGATCATCCCAGGGCGTCCTGCACCTTCTCGTCCGCCCACGCCTCGCGACGAAGCGGGACGCCCGCCTTCACGAGGCTGGTCAGCACGGCCGCGACGAAGAAGGCCAGGCCGACCGCGATGTAGTCGAGCCCCGGGACGAGGGCACGCAGCGAGTCGTACCCGCGCCAGCCCGCCGAGGCCAGCCACGCGCCCCCGATCGCGACGGCGGCCCATCGCGGCAGAGGATCGCGGAGGATCAGGCCGTATGCGAACAGGGCGAGCCCGACGACCGGAGCATAGGCCGCGAGCGTCCACGTCGGGAAGCCGTCGGGCGGTTGGACCATCCCGGACGTCGCCCCCATCGAGGCCAGCACGGCCATCCCCGCGCCGGCCGCCCGGGCCGTCCGACCGGCCGCGTCGTCGAAAGCGGCTCCGACGGCCAAGGCGGCCGCGATCATCAGGTGAAAGCCGACCGGCCCGCGCCACCCTTCCGAGGGAAGTCCCAGCCCGGACGGCGCGACGACCGCGGCGGTCAGGAACGCGGCCCCGACCAGGCATCTCCACGCGCTCCGATCGCGAAGCCCGATCGCCGTCTGGAGGGCGGCGAGGGCCAGGAGCGGCAGCGGTCGGCCCGCGACCAGCCCGTCCAGGTCGCGCGTCTCCGGCCCGACGACCGCCAGCCCGGCCAAGGCGAAGCCCAGCGCCCCGATCGCCAGGGGAACCCGCCGCAGGGCCGCGACGCCGTAGAAAAGGCCCGTCATCGCCAGCGTCAGGTGGAGCGGGCTCGCCCCCAGCCGCCCCTCGAAGCGGCCGAGGAACTCCTGATAGGCGTACTCCGGACGATGCCCGTACGCGGCCAGGACAGTCGCGACGGCGGGGAGCACGAGCGCCGCGAACCTCACGCCCGGCAGCCGCTCGACGATCCCGATCTCCATCAGGACGATCGCGACGGCCAGCAGGAACGGGGCCAGGAAGTAGCCGCCGAAGAGATAGGGCTCGGCCCCATAAACCTTCCCGGCGTGGTGCATCGACCAGCAGAGCATCGCCGACCGCGCGACGACCGCGAAAGCGAGCAGGCCGAAGAGGGTCCAGGGGTACCACCCCCACCGCCAGGGACTTCCGTTGTCGCGGACGTAAGCCCGGCCTCGCCGGACGGCCGGCAGCAAGGCGAGCGCCACCAGCCCCGCCGCCGGCGAGAAGCCGAAGAGCGCCCAGCCCAGGATCTCGCTCTCCGGCTGATGCAGGAGCGGAGCCAGGGCGACCGGATACAGGAAGAACAGGGCCAGCGCGAGATGGTAAGGCCCCCGGAACAGCGCGGGGAGGGCCAGCCGCGAACCCCTCAAGAGCCCCTCGCTGACCGCCACGGCGAAGACCCATCCCGCCAGGTAGCAGGCCGTCCCCCGGGCGGCGTCGCGGGTGAAGACGTCGTCGAACGTCGCCGAGATCGCCAGCAGCAAGAGGACGACCAGGAGCATGATCGTCCGCACGTCGTCCCAGACGCCCACGCGGCGCACGAGCAGGCACGCCGTGACCGCCAGCAGCACCGTGTAGCCGGCCATCCCGCCGAACAAGGCCCACGTCTGCGAGGCGTTCACCTGATCCCCGAACGAGACCCGCAACCCCATGCAGACCAGCCAGGCGCTGAGGATGTAGAACGGGTTGCTGGTGCAGATCCGACGGGCCAACCAGCGAGGGACGGCGACCGTCGCGGGCGCGCGACCGGGCCGGGCATCATGCGTGTTCATCGTGACGACCCTCGACGTGACGGGGAGATCGGTTCGAAGGGGCGCGGAAGACGTGAAGGCCCCCCCCTCAATCCTAACGACCTCGGGGGCCGACTGTGACATCTGTCGTTGGGAAAATCCGGGCCTTCGACCCGTGACCCTTCGCCCGTCGGCCCCGGCTCGCATGGCCCCTTTTCGCTTGACTCTCCCCCGGGCGGCTCTCAGGATGAGCCCGCACGACGAGCCGGTTTCCGCACATTCTGATGAATCGAAACCGGGAATCGTCGTCCAAACACCTGCCGCACGACGCCGAGACGGGGACGGCCTCCTTCGGACCTCCCTCGACGCGAAAGGAATACGGCCCATGAGCGACCGGGAAGCGATCATCGCGCGCGTCTCGGACGACCTGCACTGGTGGACCTCGATCCGGATCGAGACCAGCGAAACGATCGAGCATTCCAAGGAAGCTGCGGAGCGGTTTTCGAAGGACGGTTCGAAGCCGGGCAGCCGGCGCGACTCCCGGTACTTCGAGACGGCCGCCGGCGAGAGACGGCTTTCGACATCCAGCTTTCTCGCGAACGGCAAGGTTCAACGTGGCGAGGACGTCTTCAAGGACGGCAAGGCCACACGCTCTTATTTCGAGCCCGACAAGCCTTCCCGGCCGACATCCGTCAAAGTGAGGCCCGCCTTCGGCGGGGAGACGGCGATGGGGGGCGTGGATCGGCCGGTTCCGTTGAAGTACGCGTACGTCGGGAGGGTCCCGCTGGATCAGGCGCTCGCGAAGGCCCGCGACCTCGGCCCCGGCGAAGCGCTCTCCGCCCCTTGCGACAAGTTCATGTTCGACGACGTCCCAGGCGTGGTCGGCATGCCGCCGCAGCACCACCTGTATTACCTACGCCAGGAAGATTCCCTGCCGGTCCGCGTCGAGTCGTACAACGGCCCGGACCCGGCGACGGCCCGCAAGATCTGGGTCTGGGAAGCCGAGAAGGTCGACGTCGTGCAAGGACGCCCGGTCGTCGTGAAGTCGGTCTCCACAGCCTACGAACCCGACGGCGCGACCGTCCGGTCCACGCGGCGCCACGAGGTCAAGTACATCGCCTTCAACGAGGAAGTGGGCGCGGAATGCTTCCGGCCGGCCGTCGCCCCGGGGACCGAGGCCGCGACGGTTTCCCTGTCCGCCGCACCGACTCCCGTCATGGAGAACGCCTCGCCGGGCCTGGGGGCGATCCTGGTGCTCGTGGGCGTCGCCTCCCGGCTCGGGCGTTGATCCCGGGCCTCGCGACGGTTCGATACGCCGGGAGGTGAACGAGCGTGATCCTCGGCGAGGAGTTCTGGTAGAATCGACCGATCCACCGATCCCTCACCGAGGCGTCGAGACCTCCTCGGCACCGCCCCCGCGGCCAGGACGCCATGCGCAAGATCACGCTGAAGCACACGCCTCCCGCCGGGCTCGCGAAGCAGTTGACGGAGGACCTGAATCCGTCGCAGCGCGAGGCGGCCACGGCGCCGGACGGGTTCAACCTGATCCTGGCGGGGCCGGGGTCGGGCAAGACGCGGGTGATCACCTATCGCGTGGCCTGGCTGATCGGCCGGGGGGTGCCGGCGGAGTCGATCCTGCTCGCCACGTTCACCCGACGCGCGTCGCGCGAGATGGTCGGGCGGCTCGGCGGTCTCGTCGGCAACGACGCCGGGCGGGTCTGGGCCGGGACTTTCCACCACGTCGGCAACCGCCTGCTCCGCCGCTCGGCCCGCGAGTTGGGCTTCGAGCCCAACTTCACGATCCTCGACGGCGAGGACCAGACGGATTTGATCCGCCTGGCGATGGACGACGGCGGGCTGGCGTCGAAGGACAAGATGGCCCCCAAGCCCTCGCAGGTCCAGCACCTCATCAGCTACGCCGTCAACACCCGCAAGCCGCTGGACGAGGTCGTCGCCGAGACCGCCGGCGACCTGATCGAGTGGACCGAGCGGATCCAGGCCGTGGCCCAGGCGTATGCGGCTCGCAAGGTCGTCAGCAACTGCATGGACTACGACGATTTGCTGGTCCTGTGGCTCAAGCTCCTGGACGAGCACCCCGCGCGGCTCGCCGAGCAAGGCAAGATGTTCCGCCACATCCTCGTCGACGAGATGCAGGACACCAACGCCCTCCAGATCGAGGTCGTCGAGAAGATCGCCAGGGCCGGCGCGGGGAACCTGACGGCGGTCGGCGACGACGCCCAGTCGATCTACCGCTTCCGGGGGGCCGACTACGACAACATCCTGAAGTTCCCCGAACGTCACCCCGGCGCGAAGATCTTCCGCCTGGACGTCAATTACCGCTCGACGCCCCAGATCGTCGCGCTCACTCAAGCCTCGATCGCCCGCAACCAGACGGGCTTTCCCAAGGAGCTGGTCTCCGCCCGGCCCGACGGCCTCAAGCCGGTGGTGGTGGCGGTGGCCGACGTCTACGAGGAGGCGGCCCTCGTCTGCCAGCAGATCCTGGAGACGCGCGACCAGGGCATCCCCCTGGCCGAGATGGCGGTGCTCTACCGCAACCACTACGACAGCGTGGTCCTCCAGGGCGAGCTGCTGGCGCGGAACATCCCGTACAACGTGCGGAGCGGCATCCGGTTCTTCGAGCAGGCGCACGTCAAGGACGTGCTGGCGTTCCTGCGAGTCGTGCTCAACCCTCGCGACGAGGCGTCGTGGCGGCGGCTCTTGCTCCTCCTCCCCGGGATCGGCCCGGCGAAGGCGGGGGCCGTGTACCAGAAGCTCGCGGGCTCGGGCGACCCGTTCTCGGCCGTGGCCGCCGCCGGGACGATGGCGACCGTCCCTCCCAAGAGCCGGGGGCTGTTCGCGGCGTTCGTCAACGACCTGAACCTGATCCGCGCGACCGACCCCGAGAACCGCCCGGCCGCCGCGATCCAGGCCGTGCTCGCCGGCGGCTACCCGGCCACGATCCGCCAGCGCTACGACAAGCCCGAGAACCGCCTCAAGGACGTCGAGCAGTTCGCCGTGCTCGCCGCCAAGTACGAGAGCCTGGAACGCCTCGTCGCCGACCTGATGCTCGCAGGCGACCTCTACGGCGTCGAGGCGAGCGGCGGGGAGGACCCGCAGGACCTGCTCGTCCTCAGCTCGGTCCACCAGGCCAAGGGCCTGGAGTGGTCCCACGTCTTCGTCATCCGCCTCGTCGACGACGGCTTCCCAAACCGCCGCGCCGTCGATGAACCGGGCGGCGAGGAGGAAGAACGGCGCATCTACTACGTCGCCGTCAGCCGGGCCAAGAACGAGCTGATGCTCTCCTACCCCTCGACCATCAGCCGCGGCGGCTACGGCCCGACCACCTTCTCCACGCCCAGTCGCTTCATCACCGAGGTCGACCCGGAACTCTACGAACGCGCCGAACTGGAGCACGAGTTCGAGATCCTCGAACTCGACGGCAAGGCCGGCGACGGGGCCGAAGACGCACGCGATTGAGAAAGGACGAAGCGATGACATGCTCCCGAACTCTCCTCGGGGCGGCCTGCTGGGCGATCCTCGGCGGCCTGGCGACGGCGCCGGCCGAGGAGCCGTCGCCGGCCGAACGCCCGTTCCGCATCACGGTCGTCGACGACCAGACCGGCCGCGGCGTGCCGCTGGTGGAGCTGCGGACGGTCAACCAGGTCCTCCACGTCACCGACTCCAACGGCGTCGTCGCGTTCGACGAGCCGGGGCTGATGGGGCGTCGGGTCTTCTTCGCGATCAGGAGCCACGGATATGAATATCCGAAGGACGGCTTCGGGATCGTCGGGGCGGCGGTCGAGGTCACGCCGGGCGGCGAGGCGACGCTCAAGATCAAGCGGGTGAACGTCGCGGAGCGGCTCTATCGCGTGACGGGGGGCGGGATCTATCGGGACAGCCTGCTGACGGGAGTGACGGCCCCGATCCGCGAGCCGGTCCTGAACGGCCAGGTGCTCGGCCAGGACAGCGTCCTGAGCGCCGTCTACGGCGGCAAGATCCACTGGTTCTGGGGCGACACCAACCAGCCCGCCTATCCGCTGGGGAACTTCCACACGCCGGGGGCGGTCTCGGACCTGCCGGCGCGCGGCGGGCTCGATCCTTCGAAGGGGGTCAACCTGACGTACTTCCTCGACGAGAAGGGGTTCGCGAAGCCGACCTGCAAGATGCCCGGCGAAGGGCCGACCTGGATCACCGGCCTCGCCGTCCTGACCGACGCCCAGGGCCGCGAGCGGATGTTCGCCAACTACGCCAAGATCAAGCCGCCGATGACGACCTACGAGCTGGGCGCCGTCGAGTGGGACCCGGCCCGGAACGAGTTCGTCAAGCGCGCGGTGTACTCGGGCCCGCCCGAGACCGGCGCCGGCGAGACTCTCAGCGGCCACACCTTCCAACATCGCGACGACGGCGTCGATTATGTTTATTACTGCAACCCCTTCCCCCTGACCCGCGTCCCGGCCGACCCCGAGAAGCTCGTCGACGAGGACGCCGTCGAGGTCTTCACCTGCCTGGAGCCGGGGACCGGCGTCCAGGACGGCAAGCTCGACCGCGACGGCGGCGGCCGGCTCCGCTACACCTGGAAACACCGGGGGAAGCGGGTCGACCAGCGCGGCCAGGACGCGCTCGTCAAGGGAGGGGAGATCAAGCCCGAAGAGGGCCTGCTGCAACTCCGCGAGGCGGCCACCGGGAAGCGGGTCACGGCCCACGGCGGGTCGGTCACCTGGAACGACTTCCGCAAGCGCTGGGTCATGCTGTTCGTGGAGATCGGCGGCACGTCGCTCCTAGGCGAGATGTGGTTCGCCGAGGCCGACACGCCCCAGGGCCCCTGGACGTTCGCCCGCAAGATCGCCTCCCACGACGACTACTCGTTCTACAACCCCAAGCAACACCCGATGTTCGACCAGGACGGCGGCCGCGTCGTCTACTTCGAGGGGACTTACACGGCGACCTTCTCCGGCGCCAAGGAGCACACCCCGCGCTACGACTACAACCAGGTGATGTACCGCCTCGACCTGTCCGACCCGCGGCTCAGCCTCCCCGTCCCGATCTACGAGGACGCGGACGGCGGCCTGGCGACGGGCCCCTCGATGGCCGACGGCGCGAAGGGGAATCCGGTGGCCTTCTTCGCCCCCGACCGGCCCGGCGGTGACGGGATCGCCGTGTTCGAAGCCCCCGACGGCCAGGGCGGCAGATCGCTTGTTTTGGCCGGCTCCGAGCCTGATCCGGCAACCAAAGGTTCGTCGCCGAAGTTCTTCATCCTGCCGCCGGATTCCCGGCTTGCGGAAACGACCCCGATCTATGAATACTCCGGGAGAGGTTCGCAGCGGACGCTCTCCACCGACCCGGATCGTCGCGAGGGGGGGTGGGAACGATCGCCGCAGCCCGTCGGCCGCGTCTGGAAGAACCCGGGTCCGCAGCTCTGGTGACGAATGGATTCCCCCGCTCGAAGGATCGAGACCGTCGCGGCCGCGCCGCCCCCCGCCCTCGACGCCTCGGGCGGGGGGCCCTCTCCGATCGTCGAGCTGCTGGAAGGGCTCGAACGCGACCCCGAAGACTCCTGGGACGCCTTCCAGGGGCTGGAGTCGCTCGACCCGGAAATCCGCTCGCAGATCGTCGACGAGCTGCTCCGGGCCCCGGCCAGCGAGGGCCTGACCCGGCTCCTCCACCTCCTGGGGGCGAGCCGAGACGACTCCGTCCGCGCGACGGTCCGCGAGGCGCTGGGGACGGGCCGGCGGGTCGACCGGGGCGAGGCCGCCCGGCCCTCGGGGCCGCGGCCGAGCACGCTCCCGGCCGTCCATGGCGAGCCGCCTCGGCTGGTGCGGTCGCTGGCGACGGCCGTCGACGGCGAGGGGGTGGGGGCGGTGGTCGTCTCCAGCGTGCGCGGGGGCCGGGCCGCGACGGCCGCCTTCCTGTGCGACGTCCGCCGGGGGCTCCGCGACGTGCTGGGCGAGGCCGAGGAGGATTTCGACGCGGCGGTCGACCTGTTCGAGCGGTTCCCGGAGATCGCCCGGGGGCCGCTCGTCGAGGACGTGCCCGAACTGGCGATGGGCCTGCTCGCGGGGAGCTTGATGCTCTCGGGACGAGAGACGCCGCCGGCGGTCCGCGAATGGCTGGACGCGATCCTGGGCAGGGGCTTCCACGCCGGGGCGTTCCTGGCCACCAGGCCCGAGTGGTCGTCGGCGGCGACCGATCCGGGCGCGCTGGCCGAACGCTCCTGGCGGATCCTGGAGGCGTGCCCGACCTGGGTCGACCGCTCGCCGCTGACCTTCGACCTCGCCGAGGAGATCAGCGTTCGCGAGCGCCGGGCCGCTGCCGACCCCCTGCGCGACGCCGGAGCCTACCGCTTCTTGTTCGAGCGGCGGATCCTCCACCGATTGGAGCTTTATCGGCGGATGCTCCTCTGGATGGCCTTCTTCTGGGACGCCGGCGACGAGGCCGAGCTGTCGCTCGCGGCGGGCGTGCTAGCCGATCAGTTGGGCGACCCGCAGTACGCCGTCCCCGCCCACCCCTTCACCGTGGCCCTGACGACGCGGAGCCTGCACGAGGCCCAGCGGCTCGTGGGGACCGCCTCCGACCCGCGTCGCGGCTGAGGCCCGCCCACGGGCCGAGCCCGTCGACGATCAAGGGCCGGCGCCGGGCCCGATCGAGGGATCGGCGCGCGGCGGCCGGCCTTTCGTGGAGACGTCGTCGTCGAGGCCGCGAGCGGGCGGCCTTACTTCTTGGGGGCCTTGACGTCGGCCTTGGCGGGCGCGGCGCCCTTGCCCGACTTGGTCTTCTTCTCGTCGGCCTTCTTCTTCTTGGCGATGTCGCGAGCGTCGCCCATGGGTGCGTCACTCCTGCGGAAAGGGGCCGAACGGCCCGGCGGAAAGGATCGGCGTCGCCGTCGAAGGGGCGGCGACGTCCTTGAGGATGCCGTTGCGACCGATGGATTTCAAGGAACTTCGCGGCGAAATCGACGAAAACCGCCGCGAATCGGGATCGTCCCGTCGCCCGGAAGTCGGTCTTCTCGACTTTCGACGATCCTGGTATGCTCCCCCGCCGCACGGAACGGACGCCCTGTTCTCACACGACGCGACCCCATTCGTCACCCAACCAAGGAAGGCGGGCACGACCATGATCAACCCCCGGAACTCCCACTCCCCGCTCCCGGACGATCGCCGACGCCGCTGCCCCGTCTGCCGCCAGTCGGTCTACTCGAAGGCCGGGATCCATCCCCAGTGCGCCATCAAGCAGTCCGACCCGATCCAGGCCGAGGACGACCCGGACGGCGAGGGGATCGACGCCGTTGCGGCCGCCCCGGTCGCGGCCGCCAAGCCCAAGATCAAGGCCGCCCCCAAGTTCAAGCATCTCGTGGAGAAGTGACCGGCCCGGGCCTCACGGCTCGATCGGCAGGTCCAGGCGCTCGCCCCACTCGTTCCACGAGCCGTCGTAGTTGGCGAGGTCCGCGTAGCCGAGCCGGGCGAGGTTGAACAGGACGACCGTCGCCGCCACGCCGCCGTTGCAATAAGCGACGAGCGGCCGGGCGGGGTCGAACCCTTCGCGATCGGCCAGCGCCCGCAGCTCGTCCAGGATCAGGAACCCGCCCCCCTCGGCGAAGAACCGCTCGCGGGGGACGTTGACAGCCCCCGGGATGTGGCCGCCTCGCGGCCCTCGACGACGCGCCGCGGTGTACTGGCCCGAGTCGCGGGCGTCGACGAGCTGGAGGCCGGGCTCGCCCAGCCTGGCGGCGAGTTGCTCGGCCGTGAGCCGCAGCGCCGGGCGTTCGCGCGGGGTGAAGACGGCGCGGGGCGGCGTCGAAACCTCGGCGGTCGTCGGCCGTCCCTCCTCGACCCAGCGGTTCCATCCCCCTTGCAGGACGCTCGCCCGGTCATGGCCATAGTAGGCGAGCGCCCACCAGAGCCGGGTGGCGTACTGGCCCCCCATGTGGTCGACCGCGACGACGTGGGTCTCGTCGCCGATCCCGCGCGAGGCCATCGCCTCGGCGAAGGCCTCGGGGCGGGCGATCTGGGCCTTCACCGGGTCGTCCAGGTCGACGATGTCGCGGGTCCAGTCGACGTAGACGGAGCCCGGGACGTGGCCGGCCTGGTACTCCGCCGGGGCCCCTTTGTAGTCGGCCTCCTCGACCCCCGGCGCGACGGGGCGGGCGACGACGTAGCCCCGCACGTCGACGACGCGGACCCCCGGGTCGTCCAGGTGGGCTTCGAGCCATTCGGGCGTCACGAGCAGGCGGTCTTCGGACATCGGGGCGTCCCCTCGGGGTTTTCTCGGGCTTCGTCCCCTAAGATAATCAGGACTCGACGTTCTCCCAAGGGCCCCGCGCCGGGCCGACCGCCCCGCCCCCAGCCGAAAAAGAAGCGAATCGACATGAAAGCCGCCGTCTTCTCGTCGTTCGGGGACCCCGCCGACGTGCTCCAGGTCCGGGAGGTCCCCACGCCCGAGCCGGGCCCGGGCGAGGTCCGCGTCCGGATGATCGCCAGCCCGATCAACCCGTCGGACACGATGGTCGTGGAGGGCCGCTACGGCGTCCTCCCCCCCCTGCCCGCCACGCCCGGCTTCGAGGGCGTGGGCGTGGTCGACAAGGCCGGGCCGGGCCTGATGGGGCGGTTCGCGGTGGGGAAGCGGGTCGCGGTCATCAACCACAAGGGGGGGAACTGGGCCGAGTACGCCGTGATCCCCTGGAAGCAGGCCCGGCCGATCCCCGACGACATCCCCGACGACCAGGCCGCGACGTTCTTCGTCAACCCGGCCACCGCGCTGGCGATGGTCCGACACGTCCTGGCGGTTCCCAAGGGCGAGTGGCTCCTGGTCTCGGCGGCCGGCTCGACGCTCGGCAAGATGATCGTTCGGCTGGGCCGGCACGACGGCTTCAAGACCCTCTGCGTGGTGCGGCGGTCCGAGGCCAAGCGCGAGCTGATCGACCTGGGGGCCGACGCGGTCGTCAGCTCGTCCGAGGGGCCCGTGCCGGAGCAGGTCCGGCGGATCACCGGCGACGACGGCCCCCGCTACGCGCTCGACCCGATCGGCGGCGAGGCCGGCACGGCGATCTTCCGGGCCATGGGCAAGGGGGGCCGGCTGGTCGTCTACGGATCGCTGACCGACGCGCCGATCGAGGTCGACCCCCGGGCCCTGATCTCGACCCGGAAGACCGTGGAGGGCTTCTGGCTGGGCTACTGGATGGCCGAACGCTCGATCCCCGGCGCCCTGCTGCTGTTCCGCGAGATCGCCGCGCTGATCCGCAAGGGGGTCCTCGCGGCCGACGTCGGGACCTCCTACCCACTCGACCGGATCGGGGACGCCGTCCGCGAGGCCGCGGAGACGGGGCGCGGCGGCAAGGTGCTGCTGAAGGTGCCCGGGGCCGATCGCGCCGCCGGCGCTTGACCGGCGGTCGGCGCAAACCCTGCCCGGATCGTCGGATTCCGACGATCCGGGGTGACGTCGCGGCGGTGAGTTTTTGAGATTTCATTCGCCGGTCGTGGGGGGAGACGCTACAATTTCGGTTGTAGAGTCCATCAGCGAGGGCGGACTCGGGAACGAATCGCGCCGATCTTCACGAACGGCTCGCCGTCCCATTTCGCCGCGTCTCGTTGAACACCCGCCACCTCCGGCCTCGCCCTCGTCATCCATCGTGCCGGCTTCATGGGGATTCGGTCGCAAGCCGCGTCCTCGTGCTTTCCGCTTGGCGCTGGGGGACGGGTGCCGGCCCGACGCGGGCCGACGGCTCTACGGTCCGACGACTTGCAAGCCGCCGCACGACCAAGCTTTCCAACGGGTCGTACAGAACAAGTCCCGACGCGACGTGAAACGTCGACAAACCCGGACGCAGGATGCGGAACGGTTGCGTCGGGCGGGGAATAATCGACGATGAGTAGCGGAACCAGTGGTGCTCAGGACTGGCGAGCGATCGCGTGCCTCGCCCCCAACGGCGAACGTCTCCTCTGCGTGGGCGAGAGCTCCTCGCAGGTCCGCGCCGCCTATGCCGGGGCCTGGGGCGAAGTGATCCGGGACGAGGACCGTCCCACCGTTCGCGCCATCTCCCTGCAGCGCTGGACCGGCCAGTTCTGGTCGGGGCAGTGGGAACACCAGACGTATCTCGCGGTGCCGGCCACCCGCACGGGCAAGGCCCCCGGCGGCGACGCCGACGGCGACATCGACGGCGAGGTCGAAGCCGAGCTCGACGGCGGCGTGGCCGTGGCGGTCGAGGAAGACGAGGACGAACTCCTCGAAGCCGGCGACGGCCAGGCCGAGCAAAACTGAACTGAGCGGAAGGTCCCCCGACCTTTCCCTTCTCCCCCGGGTCTCCCCGGGGGTCTTTCTTTTCGAACCGGACGCGCCCTCCGTCCCGGTCGGCTCAGGGGCGGTTCGGCTCGACCAGCACGGCCAGCGGGTCGGCCTCGTCGCGGCTCGGCCAGACGATCAGTTCGGGGAAGGCCCGCGCGATCCGCTCGGCCAGGTCTTCCACGCCGGGCCGCTCCGTGGCGTAATGCCCGGCCACGATCAGCCCGACGCCCATCGCCCGCGCCTCGATCGCCCGATGGAACCGCGCCTCGCCCGTCAGCAGGACCTGGGCGCCGAGCCTCGCCGCGTCGCCCAGGAAGTCGTCCCCCGCCCCGCAGGAGACGGCCACCCGCTCGACCACGGCCGCCGGGTCGCCGGCCACCTGGAGCGTCGCTCCCCCCAGGGCTCGCGAGGCCGAGCGGGCGAACTCGCCGAACGTCCGGGGGGCTTCCAGCCGGCCGATCCGCCCCGCCCCGAGCGCGGACGGGGGCGGCTCGACGGGGTGCACGTCGATCGCCGGCTCCTCGTAGGAATGCCGCGCCCGGATCGCCGCCAGGACCCCCGGCAGGCGGACGCCGGGGCAGACCATCTCGATCCGAAGCTCCGCGACCGTCTCGCGACGCCCCCTCGCGCCGACCGCCGGGTCGGTCGACTCGCCGCCGAGGAACGTCCCGTGGCCGGGGATCGCGAACGAGCACTCGGAATAGTCGCCGATCCGCCCCGCGCCGGCTTCGAATGCCCCGGCGAGCACGGCGTCGCGATCCGCCTCGGGGGTGAAGACCACCACCTTGAACGACGCCGGCCCGGGGTGCGGCCGGATCGGCGCGGCGTCGACCAGGCCCAACCGTCGGCAGAGCCCCGCGTTGATCCCGTCCTCCGCGCCGTCGAACGCCGTGTGCGGGCTGGCGACGGCCACGCCGGCGCGGGCGAGTTTCCAGAGCGGGGCGGTCGCCGGCAGGTCGGCGCGGATCCGCTTGGTCTCGCGGAAGAGGATCGGGTGGTGGCTCACGATCAGCCCCGCCCCCTCGCGCACCGCCTCCGTCGCCGACTCGTCGGTCACGGTCAGGCAGGTCATCACACGCTCGACGGCCGCGTCGGGGTCGCCCCAAAGGAGCCCCACGTTGTCCCACTTCTCGGCCAGCCGCGACGGGGCGAACCCCTCCAGCCAGCCGGCCACCTCGGCGACGGTCTTCACGACAATCCTCCGGCTTCCAGCCAATTTGAAACGCCTTCCTGGATCCGACGGGTCGTCGGCCCCGGCGCGGGGAATCGGGCCCGCCCCCACCGGCCGACGGGGACGATCCCCCGGACGCCGTTGGTGAGGAAGACCTCCTCGGGGTGGAGCCGCCGGTCGAGCAGCGAGAGAGCCGCCTCCTCGACCCGCGTCCCCAGCGCACGGGCCCGCTCGACGACCAGGCCCCGCATGATCCCCGGCACGATCCGGCCGTCGGCCGGCGGCGTGACGAGGTCGCCCCGGACGACGAAGAAGACGTTGGTCCGGCTCCCCTCGCACACCGCGCCCGTCTTGTCCACGAGCAGCGCCTCGTCGCACCCCTCCGCCCGCGCCTGGTCGTGCAGCAGGCGATACGGCCAGTAGTTCAGCGACTTGTATCCCGCCAGCGGGTCCAGCCGCGCCGGCCCGACCGTCCCCAACACGGCCCCCTCGGGCGGCGGCGGCGCGGGGAGCGGCCCCGACCGCATCCAGAGCGTCGAGCCGGAAGTCGCCGAGAGCCCCCCCGTCAGCGTGATCCGCAGCAGGGCGTCCCCCTCGCGGCCGTCGGCCTCCAGCAGGGCCTGCACGTCCTCGGCGGTCGGCAGGACGACCCCGTCGAGCGGCAGGCCGAGTTCGCCGGCCGATCGACTCAGGCGATCGAGGTGCCGGGGGAGGAGCGTCGGCCGGCCGTCCCAGGTCCGGAGCGTCTCGAACAGGCCCAGGCCGTGTTCGAACGTCCGGTCCAGGACGCTCACCGTCAGCGCCTCGTCGGCGACGACCGCGCCTCGGGTCCAGATCATCGGGCGTCCTCCCCGGTCAGGACGCGACGCAGGCCCTTCCCCTTGTGGAGCGTCTCCTCGTACTCGGCCTCGGGGTCGGAGTCGGCGACGAGGCCGCCGCCGACCTGGTAGCCGACCCGGTCCCCCTCGACGATCGCCGTGCGGATCGCGATGTTGAAGCCGCTGGTCCCGCCGCGACTGAGATAGCCGATCGCCCCCGTGTAGAGGCTCCGCCGCGTCGGCTCCAGCTCGTCGATGATCTCCATCGCCCGGATCTTGGGCGCGCCGGTGATCGAGCCCCCCGGGAAGGTCGCACGGACGACGTCGATCGGCCCGACCCCCTCGCGGAGCGTCCCCTCGACGGTCGCCACCAGGTGATGCACCTGCGCGTAGCTCTCCAGGGCGAGCGGGTCGACCACCTCGACGGAGCCGTAGCGGCAGACGCGCCCCAGGTCGTTGCGCTCCAGGTCGACGATCATGATCAGCTCGGCGCGGTCCTTCTCCGAGGCGGTCAGCTCGGCGGCGAGCGCCGCGTCGGCCTCGGGCGTCTCCCCGCGCGGGCGGGTGCCCTTGATGGGGCGGGTGACGATCCGGCTCCCCCGCGTCTGGTAGAACCACTCGGGGCTCGCCGACACCACCGCCAGGTCGCGCCACCGCAGGAAGGCGGCGAACGGCGCGGGGCTCTCTTCCTGCAGCCGCAGGAAGAGAGCCAGCGGGTCGACGCGGCCGCGCGCCGTGAACCGCTGGGAGAGGTTGATCTGGAAGACGTCCCCGGCGCGGATGTATTCGAGCGATCGGCCGACGGCGGCCAGGTACTCGTCGCGCGTGAAGCCGCCGGTCAGGGGGCCGAGGTTGGTCGCGCCGGGAAGCCGGGGCGAGGCGGCGGCGTCGCGGAGGGCCCGTCGCCAGAACCTCGCCCGGCGTTCGACGGCCTCGCGGCCCTCGCCCAGCAGGTCCCAGGCGTGGATCGCGGCCGTGCCGCGTTCGCGGTCGAGGACGACGGCCGTGTCGTGCAGGGCCATGCGGACGTCGGGCAGTCGGGAGTCGCGCGGAGCCTTGCGGGGGAGTCGCTCCAGCTCCGGGGCGAGGTCGTAGCCGAGGAAGCCGATCAGGCCCCCCTGGAAGGGGCAGGCGTCGGGATTCGGGTCGGGCTCGTCGCCGGGGTCGGCCAGGCGGTGTTCCCGCGTCAGGACTTCCAGCCGGGACAGCGGGCCTTCGCCCGCCTCGACCGAGCCGGCGTCGGTGCGGATTGACCAGCGGCGGTCGATGGCCTCGAAGACCAGCCGGGGATAGGCGGCCAGGATGCTCCAGCGTCCGGCGTCGCCGAAGCCGGGCCCGCTGGCGAGGATCGCCGGCTCGGGCCAGGTGCCGACCGCGGCGACCAGGCGGTCGGCCGGGAGGTCCAGGGGGATCCGCACGGTCGTCGGCGTCTGCGGCACTCCCACGGGGGATTGACCTCTCCAAACCTGTCGGCGTCGCGTAGTCTAAGGGGAAAGTATACGGGAGTCGAGTCTCCTCGACAGCCCCGGCGGCTCCAACTCCAGGCCCGATCGATCGCCACGATGATACGAAACCCCCTCGGCCTCAGGCTCGACCCGACCCGACCGATCCGCGAGCAGATCCTCCAGGCCGCCCGCCTCGGCGCGAAGGGCGTGGTGTTGGAAGCCTCGGGCGATATCGCCCCCCACCGCCTGGGCGAGACCGGCCGTCGCGACCTGAAGCATCAGCTGCGATCGGTCGAGGTCTCGCTGACCGCGATGGTCCTCCCCACCCGCCGGCCGTTCGACTCGCTCGACCAGCTCGATGAGCGCCTCCGACGCGCCGACGCCGTCTTCGCCCTGGCCTTCGACCTCGGCACCCGTCTCGTCCTGGCGCAGGCCGGGCCGATCCCGGCCGCCGACGACGCCCCCAAGCGCGAGACGTTCACCAACGTCGTCGCCACCCTCGGCGCCCGCGCGGAGCATCGCGGCGTCCGCCTGACGCTGGAAACCGGCCCCGACCCGATCGACCACCTGCGGACGTTCCTGGACGCGCTGGCCCACCCGGCGATCGCCGTCAGCATCGACCCGCCCAACCTCCTCCGCGCCGGGATCGACCCGGTGGCCGCGACGCGCGACCTGCACGACTGGGTCGCCCACGCCTACGCCGGCGACCCGACCGGCGGGACGATCACCGCCCGCAACCCCCGAGGGATCGGCTACCCCGCCGGCGCCCTCGACTGGGAGGAGTACGTCGGCGCCCTGGAAGAGATCGCCTACCACGGCCCCTTGACCGTCTGGCCCGAGCCGCCCGTCGACCCCGCTCGCCACTTCAAGGCGGTCGTCGACCGGGTGGCCGAGATCTCCTGAGGGTTGTTCAGCCCTCGCCGGCCCGGCTACGATGGGCCCTTCGGGGGGCCTCTCCCTCCTCGCCTCGACACGACGGGGATCGAACCGATCATGACCGAGAACGAAGCGACGGCCGCCCCGGCGGTCTCCTGGGTGCCGCTCAACGCCCGCGAGCGTCGGGTGCTGGGGGTGCTGGTCGAGAAGGCCAAGACCACGCCCGAGTACTATCCGCTGACGGTCGCCGCCATCGTCACCGGCTGCAACCAGAAGAGCAACCGCGACCCCGTCGTCACCTACGACGCCGACGACGTGGAGGACACGCTCCACGCCCTCCGCAAGAAGGGGGCGACGATCCTCGTCGAAGGCGGCGGGCGCGTCCAGCGCTGGAAGCACACGATGTACGACTGGCTCAAGGTGAGCAAGGTCGAGCTGGCCGTCGTCGCCGAGCTGTTGCTGCGCGGCCCCCAGACCGAGGGCGACCTGCGGGCGCGGGCCAGCCGGATGGAGCCGCTCGCCGACCTCCCGGCCTTGCAGGCCCAGCTCGAAGCGCTGGCCAGCCGCAACCTGGTGGTCTACCTGTCGCCCCCCGGCCAGAAGCGCGGAGTGATCGTGACCCACGGGCTGTACCCGCCCGAGGAGCTGGCGAAGGTCCGGCAGGCCGCCGCCAACGCCGCCGTCCCCGCGGACGACGAGCCCGCCCCACGGTCGTCCACGACCCGGGGCGAATCGGCCCCCGGCTGGCGCGAGGAGATCGCCGCCCTCCGCGCCGAGGTCGAGGAGCTCCGCGGCCGGGTCGACGCCCTGACCGCCGAGCTTCGCGAACTCCGGACCGAACTCGGAGCCTGATTGCATGAGCACGCCCGACGCCGAGCCCCAAGAGCCGAACCCCACACCCGCGACCGAACCGCCGTCCGGCGTCTTCGAACCCTACACCGAGCCCCCCGTCCCCGAGCCCGCCCCGGAAGCGCCCCCCGCGCCCCCTCGGACCGGCCGGACGCTCACGGCGCTGATCCCGGACGCCGGCAAGGAGCCCTCGGCCGGGCTCACCGACGCCGAGGCCCAGGCTGCCTGGTGCGCCGTGACGGCCTTGTGGCACCCCTCGCTGCTGGCGAAGGCCGCCGTCGCGCCCCGGGTCGAGTCGCTCACCGCCCCCACGCCCCCCGGGCCGGGCGAGGTCCGGCTGGTCGTCGACGGCCTGCTCGACCGCCTCCCCTCCGGCTACCGCACCCAGGCCGAGGACGCCGGCGCGATGCTGATGGAGTCCAGCCCCGACCGCGACCGGACGATCCGCGAACTGCAGGATCGGCTCGGCGTGGACGCCCCGGCCGGAGACGCCGCGCTCGACGGCCTCGCCGCCGACTTCCTGGCGCTGGGGATGGTTCGCTGGATGGTCCGCGACCTGGCCTCGGCGATGGGACGGCCGGACGCGATCAACGAGGAAGCCCTGGCCCGCGAGGTCTTCGCCGCGGCCGACGCCTGGTCCGCCGGCGACGCCGAGGCTGTCCCCGGCCGGCTCAAGGCGGCCTTCGAGATCCTGACCCAGGCCCGCGAGCACGTCTACTCGGTCGACGCCTACCTCGTGGACCTCTGCCTGCTCGACCCGGCCCTCCCCGCCGGGTCGATCGCCCGGGCGCTGGAGTCGAACGTCGCGATCACCTTCCTGGCCCAGGCCCAGGCGATCGAGGCTCAGGCGAAGCTCGACCCCGAGGTCGTCCCGGCGCTCGGCCAGGCGATCACGGACGGCTGGGTCGACGTCATCGGCGGGACCTACGCCGAGGCCGAGGATCCCCTCCTGCCGATCGAGTCCACCCTCTGGCAGTTCCGTCGCGGCGGCGAGGTGTACCGCGAGTTCCTGGACGACCGCAACGTGGAGACCTACGCCCGCCGCCGGTTCGGGCTCTGGCCCCAGGTCGCCCAGCTGGGCCGGCGGCACGGCTACCGCTTCGCCGTCCACTTCGCGCTCGACGGCGGCCGGTTCCCGGTGACTCGCGAGCCGAAGAAGCTCTGGGAAAGCCCCGAGGGCTCCAGCCTGGAATCCCTCTTCCGACTGCCGATCGCGGCCGACCGTCCCTCGCAGGGGCTGATGTTCCCCTGGAAGCTGGCCGCGACGATGCGCACCGACACCATCGCCACGCTGCCGCTCGTCCACTGGCCGTCGCCGACGGCCTCGTGGTATCAGGACCTCCGACGGGCGGCCAGGCTCTCGCCGGTCTTCGGCCGCTGGGCCACGGTGAACGACTACTTCCAGCTCACCGACCGCCCCTACGAGTCGTTCCGCCCCGAGCCCGACGCCTACGCCTCCCCCTATCTGGCCCAGGCCGTCGCCGCCCGCGACCCCGAGGCGATCACCCGGTTCCCCCGCCACCACCGCCTCCGCGCCCGGCTGGAGTCCGTCCACTGGCTGCGCTCCCTGGCGAGGGCCGTCGACGCCTCGCACCCCGACGCGGCCGTCATCGACCCGGACGCCGTCCAGGCCGAACTCTCGGCGATCGAGCAGGCCGAGGCCGCCATCGAGACGCGGCGATACGACGAGGCCGCGACGGCCCTTGACGGCCTCGAAGCGGAGTGGTCGGCCGCCCTGGGCAGGAGCATCGGCTTCGGGGCCGAGCCGAAGGCCGAGGCCCGTCGCGGCTACCTCGTCTTCAACCCGCTGGACGTGGCGCGCAAGGTCGCCGTGGTGTTGCCGGGGGCCTCGCCCGACCTGCGGCCCGAGGGCCCGCTGATCGCCGCGCAGCTCATCGACGAGGGGGTGGCGGCGGTCGTCGACCTGCCGGCCTTCGGCTTCGCCTGGATCCCCCGCGACACCGACCCGGAGCGGCCGGCGGCCGAACTGGGGAAGGTGTCGGCGAGCGGGAACGTGCTCAAGAACGAGACGCTGGAGGTCGAATTCGACCCGGAGTCCGGCGGCCTGCGGGGGATCCTGGCGATCGGCGAGCCGACGGCCCGCGTCGCCCAGCAGGTGGTGCTGACCGGCCTCGTCGGCAACGACGGCCAGCCGGCCGCCTCGCGGATGAAGCGGCTGTCGTTCGAGGTCGAGTTCGCCGGGCCGGCCGTCGTGCAGGCGGTGGCCTCCTCGCACCTGCTCGACCCGAAGTCCGGCCAGCCCCTGGCCCGCGTGACCCAGCGCTGCCGACTCTGGACCGGCCGGCCGGTCGTCGAACTGGACGTGACCGTGAGCGACGTCGACCCCTCGTGGGCCGCGACCACCGCCGGGTCCGACCCCTGGACGCGCCACCTCGCCTGCCGCTGGGCCTGGCCCGACGCCACGTCGACGCTCCGCCGCCTGGCCTTCCTCTCCCCCGAGACGACCGACGCCGAGCGGCCCGAGACGCCCGACGCGATCGACGTCTCCATGCGCCGGCAACGCACCGCGATGGTCTTCGGCGGCCTCCCCTACCACAAGCGGAACGGCGGCCGGATGCTCGACACCCTGCTCGTCGCCGGTTCGGAGACCGGCCGCGAGTTCAGCCTGGCCGTGGTGCTGGATTCCGAGCACCCCCACCGGGCCGCCCAGGATTTCGTCACCCCCGCGATCGTCGTCGAGACCGACGCCGGCCCGCCGCCGCTGGGCGATCGCGGCTGGCTGATGCGCACCGACAGCCAGGCCGTCGCCGTCACCCACGTCGGCTTCCTGCACGAGACGTACGACGAGCGCGGATGGGGCCTCGACGTCCACCTCGTCGAGACCGCCGGCTACCACGCCCGCTGCCGACTCCGGTTCTTCCGCAACCCCACCTGGGCCCGCCAGTACGACCTCCAGGGCGAGGCGATCGGCGACCTCTCCGTCGAGGGCGACGGCGTCTGGGTCGACCTCATGGCCGGCGAACTGTTCCGCCTGGTGATCGCCTTCGGCTGACATCGCCGCCCTCCGGCAATTGGCTTCGATTGGGTTCGTTCGCGCGCCGATTTTTCTACCCAAGTCGTTACATCACAATATTTTAACCGCGTAGAAGAATTGGCTTCGTTCGGCGCGTTTTCGATGTCTCCGTCGGCCCGATCCGCCCGCACCGCCAGGCGTTGCGCCAGGCTCCGCGCGCAGTAACCCCTGGGTAGACGATGGTCGACGTTCGCGGATTGGGAAACGGCGTCGCCGGATTTCCGGTCTAATCGCCGTCAGGCTCGCGAGTCCGGCCAGGCTTGGCCCGGCGGCCCGGTCGATCGATGGTCTTCCGCGCCTAGTTCCAGCCAGGGGCCGAAGAACCGCCGCCCGTATCGCGACCCGCATCCCGGGCATCGGTGGACGGCCGAAGGTAGAGGGAAGGAAAGCACCACCTGCGAGCAGGTCAGCCGCCACTTCCCACAGGCCGGGCAGAGGGGCCCTCGGATCGTGAGGTGAGAGTAGGGCACGACCAAGACGAGGACCCAGACGGCCGCCAGCAGGAAGGCGAAGGCGGGGATAAGCAGGGAAGCGAGGGCGATGTTGTCAAACGGCGAAACGACGGCCGCCACCGTCGCGGCGACAATGTAGATGACGACCATCAGGCATCCGATCCGGAATCGTCCCCGTCGCATATCATCGCCCCGCTTGATTTCGCCACTTCAGTCCAGGGGCCGATGGGTCTTCGCCGGCCGCCCGAAAGGATCGGCCAGAGACCGTCGAATCAATCGGCGTCCTCCCGATTCGACCCTAAGAAACGCCGGGCTGGATCGTCTATGATAGAGGTGACCTGTCCGGCAAGGAACGCCGGCCCCGAATCCCGTCCGTCTCGCGCGAGGCCGTCATGAAAATGTTCACCTTCGCTCTGCTCGCCGCCGCGGCGTCCCTGGTCGTGCTCGGAGGCGCGGTCGTCGGTCTCTCCGGCGCGGAGCCGCCGAAGGCCCGGACCAAGGCCGAGGCGGACGCCCTGATGCAGCAGGGCAACTTCAAGGACGCCTACGACGTCTACCGGGCGTTGACGCAGGCCCCCGGGACCGACCCCGCCGAGGTCGAGGAGTCCCTCAAGCGGGGCCTCCTCTGCCTGGCCCGGCTCGGGCGGCCGGACGAGTCGGACGAGTTCCTGGAGTCGGCACTCGCCGCGCGGAAGGACGACGCCCGGACGGCGGTCGCCGTGGCGACGTGCTACCTGGACTCGGTCACCCACCAGGGGTTCGTCGTCGCGGGCGAGTTCTCGCGCGGTCGCCAGCGTGGGCAGGACGGCCGCTACGTCGACGCCACCGAGCGCGATCGCGTGCGGGCCCTCCAGCTCCTGACCGGGTCGATCGAGGCGATGAAGGCCGAACCGGACCGCCCCCGCGCCGGTCGCTTCTTCCAGACCCTGGCCCGCGCCCTGGCCTTCGGCCGATACCCCGGCGCGGCCTGGCGGTTCCAGAGCCTGACGGCGATCGACGACCTGCCCGACTTCGACGAAAGCTTCGGAATGATGATGGGAGGCTGGGGCGGATCGCCGACCGGCGCCCCCGTGGACGCCGAGGGCTCGCCCGTCTATTACCGCGTCCCAGAGAGTTTCGACAAGGCGGCCAACGACGGCGAGCGCTGGCGATGGGCCCTCGCCCAGTCGGTCGAGGCCGATGCGGATCTGCTGAACACGGCCCGCATGACCCTCGGCGATTTCGCGCTGAGCCAGTTCGGCCCCCAGACACTGGGCGGCGGCGTCCAGCCGTTCGTCGACGAGGACGGCGACGGCCAGCCCGACGGCCCGACCACCAGCATCTACGCGCTGGAGACCCTCAAGGACGACGAGACCGTCGCCCGGCTGGCCTCGGGCGTCAAGCGGTTCACGCTCCCCGACGAGTTCAATCCGATCAAGATCTATCAATCGATCCTCGACGACCCGAAGACCGGCAAGGCCCAGGACGCCACCATCGCCCTCGCCGGGCTGTTCCAGAACCGCCGGCAGTTCGTCCGCGCGGCCGAGTACTGGAAGCTCGCCAAGACCAAGTACGGCGACCCCGACGGCGTCTACCAGCGGAACATCGACCAGATCGAGGCCCCCTGGGGCCGGTTCGAGCCCGCCTCGACGCACGTCGCCGGCCGGGGCGCGACGGTCGACTTCTCGTTCCGCAACGGCCGCAAGGTCCGGTTCGAGGCCCACCGCCTCCTCGTCGACAAGCTGCTGAACGACGTGAAGGCGTACATCAAGGGCCGTCCGGAGCAGGTCGACTGGCAGCGGATCGACGTGAACGAAATCGGCGCCCGGATCGTTTCGCTGAACCAGCGGCAGTATCAGGGCGAGTCCGTCGCCCGCTGGGAACTGGACCTCGACCCGCCGGCCGACCACTTCGACCGCCGGATCGCCGTCACCACCCCGCTCCAGAAGGCCGGGGCCTACCTGGTCACCGCGCAGATGGAGGGGGGCAACGTCGGCCGGATCGTGGCCTGGATCGACGACACGGTGCTCGTCCGCAAGCCGATGGGGAACAGCTCGTTCTACTACGCGGCCGACGCCCTCACCGGCGCGCCGGTCGCCGGCGCGAACCTGGAGCTGTTCGGCTGGCGGATGCGGCAGATCGACGGCGGCCGGCGGTTTCAGGTCGACGTGAAGCAGGAAGCCCACCGGGCCGACGCCAAGGGGCAGGTCGTCGCCCCCCTCGCCCCGCCCGACCAGGACGGCGGGATGTACCAGTGGCTCTCCACCGCCCGCACCGCCGAGGGCCGGCTCGCCTACCTGGGCTTCAATCCCATCTGGCCCCTCGATCGAACCGAGGAGGTCTACGACCAGGTCCGCGTCTTCACCGTCACCGACCGCCCGGTCTACCGGCCGGGGGGCCCGGTGAAGTTCAAGTTCTGGGTCGCGCGGTCGCGATACGACCGGCCGGGCCCCTCCGAGTTCGCCGACCGCGACTTCAACGTCGAGATCAACAACCCCAAGGGCGAGAAGGTCTTCACGAAAACCCTCCGCGCCGACGCCTTCGGCGGCCTGGCCGGCGAGTACGAGCTGCCTTCCGACGCCGCCCTGGGGATGTACTACCTGAACGTCGTCAACCAGGGCGGCGGGTCGTTCCGGGTCGAGGAGTACAAGAAGCCCGAGTTCGAGGTGAAGGTCGAGGCCCCCGACAAGCCCGTCGCGCTGGGGGAGAAGGTCAAGGCCACGATCCAGGCCGACTACTACTTCGGCGGCCCCGTCACGCAGGGGACGGTCAAGTACAAGATCACGCGAAAGTACGCCGACGACCGCTGGTTCCCGGTCATGCGATGGGACTGGCTGTACGGATCGGGCTACTGGTGGTTCGCCGGCGATTACGCGTGGTATCCCGGCTGGAACGCCTGGGGGACGCGGGCGCCGGAGCCCTGGTGGTGGCACCGCCCCGAAGGCCCGCCCGAGGTCGTCGCCGACGCCGAGGTCCCCATCGGGCCCGACGGCAAAGTGGAAATCGAGATCGACACCGCGTTCGCCAAGGCCGCCCACCCCGACCGCGACCACAAGTACGAGGTCGAGGCCCAGGTGACCGACGCGTCGCGGCGGACGATCGTCGGCAACGGCGACGTGCTCGTCGCCCGCAAGCCGTTCACCGTCTACACCTGGCTCGACCGCGGCCACTACCGCGCCGGCGACACCATCCAGGCCGAGGTCCGCGCCCAGACGCTCGATCGCAAGCCGGTCGTCGGCGAGGGGACGCTCAAGCTCCTGAAGGTGACCTACGAGGCCGACGGCAAGCCGGTGGAGACTCCCCTGGAAAGCTGGCCCTTGAAGCTCGACGCCGACGGCCGAGGCTCGCAGTCCATCAAGGCGGCCGAGCCGGGCCAGTATCGGATCTCGGCCACGGTGGACGACGGCCAGGGCCACACGATCGAGGGGGGTTACCTGCTGACGGTCGCCGGACAGGGCTTCAACGGGGCGAGCTTCCGGTTCGACGACCTGGAGATCATCCCGGACAGGAAGGACTACAAGCCCGGCGAGAAGGTCCGCCTGCTCATCAACACCAATCGCGCGAACTCCACCGTCCTGCTGTTCGTCCGGCCGACGAACGGGGTGTATCCCGCCCCGTCGACGTTCCAGATGCGCGGGAAGACCGAGACCGTCGAGATCGACGTCGCGGCGGCCGACATGCCCAACCTGTTCCTCGAAGCGATGACGATCTCCAACGGCCAGGTCCACGACCAGGCCCGCGAGATCGCCGTGCCGCCGGAATCGCGGGTGGTGGACGTGGAGGTGAAGCCTTCGCAGGAGACGTACAAGCCGGGCGAGAAGGCGAAGCTCGCGCTCAAGCTCACCGGCCCGGACGGCAAGCCGTTCGTCGGCTCGACCGTGCTGACCGTCTACGACAAGGCCGTCGAGTACATCTCGGGCGGCTCGAACGTCGAACCCATCAAGGACGTCTTCTGGAAGTGGAAGCGGTCGCACGACCCCCAGGCCGATTCGAGCCTCTCCCGGCGGTTCTTCAACCTGTTGAAGGAGAAGGAGACGCCGATGGCCGACCTCGGCGTCTTCGGCGGCGGTATGGCCCCCGGCGGCATGCGGTTCCGAGGGATGGCCGGCGGCATGGGGGGCATGGGCGGGGCGATGCTCGGCATGGCCCCCGCCGCGCCGATGGCGATGGCCGCCCCCGCCCCCGAAGCCGGCCCCATGATGATGCGGGGCGAGATGGCCATGGATGGGGCCGAGTTCAAAAGCATGGAGAAGGGCAAGGTCGGCGATCGGACGGTGATGGACTTCGACGCCGGCGACGGCCCCCAGGCCGGGCCGGCGCCCGCCGTACGCACCAACTTCGCCGACACCGCCTTCTGGTCCGCCGCGGTCGAGACGAAGGCCGACGGCACGGCCGACCTGGAATTCCCGCTCCCCGACAGCCTGACGACCTGGAAGACCCGCGCCTGGACGATGGGCCTGGGGACCCGCGTGGGCCAGGCCGAGGCCGAGTTCACGACCTCCAAGGACCTGCTCGTCCGGCTCCAGGCCCCGCGCTTCTTCGTCCAGAAGGACGAGGTCGTGCTGTCGGCCGTCGTCCACAGCAAGCTCAAGGAGGCGAAGTCGGTCCAGGTCGTCCTGGAGCTGGACGGGAGCGTCCTGGAGCCGATGACGGAGAGCTCGAAGACCATCGAGCTGGCCGCCGGCGGCGAGGCCCGCGTCGACTGGACGGTGAAGGTCGCGCACGAGGGCCAGGCCGTCGTCCGCATGAAGGCCCTGGCGGATAGCGATTCGGACGCCGCCCAGATGACCTTCCCGGCCTACGTCCACGGCATGCTCAAGATGGAGGCCGTCGCCGGAGCCATGCGGCCCGACGACACCGAGGCCAAGGTGACCATCAACGTCCCCGCCGAGCGCCGGCCGGAGCAGACCCGGCTCGAAGTCCGGTATTCGCCGACCCTCGCCGGGGCGCTGGTGGACGCCCTCCCCTACCTCGCCGACTACCCCTACGGTTGCACCGAGCAGACCCTCAACCGGTTCCTCCCCACGGTCATCACCCAGCGGACGCTGATCGACATGGGAGTCGACCTGAAGGCGATCCAGGCCGCGCACACGAACCTCAACGCCCAGGAACTCGGTCCCAACCGGCCGCGATTCCAGGGGCCGGCGCAGCCGAAGAAGAACCCGGTCTTCGACATGGACGAGGTCGTCAAGATGTCCCGCGCGGGGCTCGACCGCCTGGCCGAGATGCAGCTCTCCGACGGCGGCTGGGGCTGGTTCTCGGGCTATGGCGAGCGGTCGTACGCCCACACCACGGCGCAGGTCGTCCACGGCCTCCAGATCGCCCGGAGGAACGACCTGGCCTTGCCCGAAGGCATGCTCGAACGGGGCGTCGCCTGGCTCACCAATCATCAGGCCGAGCAGGTGAGCCTGCTCAAGAACGGGCTCACGGAGACCAAGCCCTACAAGAAGGCGGCCGACGACCTCGACGCCCTGGTCTTCCTGGTCCTGGCCGACGCCGACGTCCGCACGCCCGGCATGATCGACTTCCTGGAGCGCGACCGCCCCGGCCTCTCGGTCTACGGCAAGTGCCTCTACGGCCTGGCCCTGCACAAGTTCGGCGAGGCCGACAAGCTGGCCAAGGTGCTCCAGAACGTCGCCCAGTTCGTCGTCGAGGACGAGGAGAACCAGACCGCCTGGCTGAAGCTCCCCAACGAGGGCTCCTGGTGGTACTGGTACGGCAGCGAGACCGAGACCGACGCCTTCTATCTCAAGCTCCTCGCCCGGACCGATCCCAAGGGCCGGCTGGCCTCGCGGCTGGTCAAGTACATCCTCAACAACCGCGAACACGGCGCGTACTGGAAGTCCACCCGCGACACCGCGTACAACGTCGAGGCCCTGTCCGAGTACCTCAAGGCCAGCGGCGAGGACAAGCCGAACCTGTCGGTCGCCATCGCCGTCGACGGCCAGGTCCGCAAGGAGGTGACCATCACGCCGGCGAACCTGTTCGGCTTCGACGCGTCCCTCGTCCTCGAAGGGGCGGAGCTGGACTCGGGCGAGCACGCGATCACCTTCACCAAGAAGGGATCGGGGCCGCTTTACTTCAACACCTACCTGACCAACTTCACGCTCGAAGACCCCATCGCCCGCGCCGGGCTGGAGGTGAAGGTGAACCGCCAGGCCTACCGCCTGATCCGCGACGACAAGCAGGTCGACGTGGCCGGCGGCCGGGGCCAGGCGGTCTCGCAGCGCGTCGAGAAGTACCGCCGCGAGCCCCTCGCCGACGGCGCGACCCTCAAGAGCGGCGAGCTGGTCGAGGTGGAGCTGGAGATCGACAGCAAGAACGACTACGAGTACCTCGTCTTCGAGGACTTCAAGGCCGCCGGCTTCGAGCCCGTCGAGGTCCGCAGCGGCTACAACGGCAACGACATGGGGGCCTACGTCGAGTACCGCGACGAGCGCGTCGCGTTCCTCGTCCCCCGCCTCTCGCGCGGCAGGCACAGCGTCGCCTACCGCCTCCGCGCCGAGATCCCCGGCAAGTTCCACGCCCTCCCCGCCCGCGGCGAGGCCATGTACGCACCCGAGCTGAAGGGGAACTCGGACGAGATCCGGCTGGAGGTGGTGGATTGATGATTCGTCTGAGGACGACGAAGTACGACCCCGGCCTGAGGGACGGCCGGGGTTGCTTCACCGGCGACGAGCCGACTTCGTCCTGGGACATCGGCAGGACTTTCGGGACCCGCGTCTTCACCGTTTCGGACTATCTTGCGGTCGAGGACGCCTACGTCGAGACGGTCCGCCGATTCATGATTGCGGCGAGCATCGATTCGCTCGAAGTTCACCGCCTGGAGGAGCAGCCAGGATTTCGGGACGAACCTGCTCGCTCCCGCATCCAAGAGTTGCGTCCCGCGATCGTCCCGCGCCTCGCGGAGGGCCTCATCCTGTCGGGACCGGACATCGAGGCGGTGATCCGGACGTGCCTACGCGAGGAAGCCTGGTGCAAGCTCAGGGGAAGGAGGAGCTTCTACGTTCACTTCGGACGTGATTTCTACATGTACATCGGCGGAATTCTCGACCGCTCCCTCCTCGGCCCGCCGCAACCGGGCATCTATCACGAGGATTTCAGCTCGCCCTACGAACAGGAATAGCGGCTTTCGCACTGGGCGATCGGGTCGCGGAGCTGCAGCACAGGCGTCCCCTCATCGTCTGAACGGTCGAGATGCGTCCCTGACGACGGGACATGGCTTCGAGTCAGATCGACACCTCGCCGGCCTCCGGCGAGGCGCCGTCGCAATCGTCGCGGAGCCCGCGACGCCTGTTTGAGCGCGAATCGCTCGACCCGCTCAGGTCAGCGGGTCGCCGTAGGCCGTCTTCCACTCGGGGGAGGCGGCCAGTTGCAGGCCCAGCCGGGCGACCTCCTGCTCCTCCTCGGGCGAGAAGGGCTTGTACGAGGCGACGGCGGCGGCGGCCTTCTCCAGCTCGGCGATCCCGTCGACGCCGATGACGGCGACGGCGAGGCCGGGGATGGAGAGCGCGTAGCGCACGGCGCGGTCGTAGTGGGCGTCGTCCATCTTGAAGCCGGCGTCGGAGCCCTTCGCGCCGCCGAGGACCTTCATGGCGACGAGGCCCAGGTTCATGTGCCGGGCGCGGGCCCAGACCTTGTGCTCGAAGTCGTAGTTGTGGCGGACGATGAAGTTGACGGCGTTCATCAAGACGTCGATCTCGCCCGAGTCCATCGCGACGTGGAAGCGGGTGGGGTGCAGGTGGCCGCTCGCGCCGATGAAGCGGACGAGCCCCTCCTTCTTGGCCTCGCGCAGGGCGCCCATCGCCCCCTTGTCGCCGAAGACCATCTTGTCGTCGCCCCAGACGTTGGCGTCGCCGAAGTTGTGCAGGTGGACCAGGTCCACGCGGTCGGTCTGGAGCGTCTTGAGGCTCGCCCGCAGCGACTTCCAGGTCCCCTCGTAGGTGGCGTCGGGCGTCTTGGTGACGAGGAAGACCTTGTCGCGGACTTCCTTGTCCGAGAGCGCGGGGCCCATCTTCTCCTGGGCCGTGCCGTAGGCGGGCGCGGTGTCGAGATAATTGATCCCCAGATCCAGGGCGCGGCGGATCGTGGCCTCCACGTCGTCGGCCTTGACCTTGCCTCGGTTGAAGTAGGCGCAGCCGATCCCCATCTTCGACACCTTCGCCCCGGTCCGCCCCAGGACGACCTGAGGCATGGGGCCGGTCGCCGCGTCGTCGTCGGCCCGAGCGGGCGTCGACAGGGCCGCCGCGCCGCCGAGGGCGGCCCCGGCCCGAACGAAGTTCCGCCTCGAGATCGTCGATTCCCTGGATTCCATGAATGCCTCCGGTTTGGCGATCGTCTGGGCTCGGCCCGCTCCGCGCCCCCCACGCGGGGGGGCCTCACTCCCGCCCATCCTATCAGGAAATCCCGCGGGTCTCGTCAGCCTTCCGGCCAGTCTTCCGGATCGCGGAGCTTCTCCGGGAGACGCTGCGGTTCGAGGCCGAACCACTGGACCAGCCCGCACCGTTCGCACATCAGGGTCGTCGCCCGCCTGTCGGCCCAGTCGAGATTCGCGAACGACATGCCGGGCGTATTCATCAGCGTCCGCCCCTCCGAGAACCGGTCGCCCCCGCAGTGGGGGCAGGCGAGCTTGCGACCGCCCGCCAGGTAGGATCCCGCGCCTCGCCCCTCGACGATCGACCGCGCGGCTCGCTTCAGGCCTTTCCAGATGCCCATGTGACCATCCTTCGGATTCGACCCGGCGCCGGCGTCTCGGGGACGGAAAGTCTCCCGACCAGGACGCGGCGGTCGAGGCGGCGTCGCGAAGGGGGGACGCGGTGAAGTCCCACGTCGCCCGCCCCCGTCGCGACGGACGCGCCCGTTCCGCGATTATTCGCGAGGGGCCGACCTTTTATTGGCCGCCACCCAGTCGATCCCCTGGAGGACGAGCTTGCCGAATCCGGGGTTCCGCAGCGGGTCGTCCTTGTCGGGGCCGAAGTCGCGGTGGCCGAAGACGGTGTGGAAGACCCGGCCCTCGCCGTAGGTGCGGGTCCAGGCGACGGGCCAGTCGGCCCCTTCGTACTCGACCACGGCCAGGGGCTTGAGGTCGGGCTCGGCCTGGAGGTGGTAGTACAGCTCGTCCTTGAGCGTGAAGTCCTGCAAGCCCTTCGCGACCGGGTTCGCCGAGTCGACGATCCGGACGGTGTACTCCCCCTTGCGGACCTTGCCGTCGGGGAGGCCGAAGTGGGAGAAGACCGCGCCGAGCATCGGCTTCCACTCGGGCTCCCAGTCGGCCGGGGCGTTGTCGGCGCCGTGGATGGAGACGTAGCCGCCGCCCCCGCGGACGTAGGCGAAGAGGGCCTGCTGCTGGGCCTTCGTCATCTTGAACTCGGGGTCGCGGCGGTCCGAGAGGCCGATGACCAGGTCGTACTTGGCGAGCGCGGGGGTCTCCAGGACGGCGGCCTCCTCGGTCTGAGTGACTTCGTAGCGGCCGGTGTCTTCCAGCGCCGCGCTGAGGTAGAATGCCTGATCGCGGTAACCGTGATGCTGCCGCTGGCCGCCGGAGAGCAACAGCACCTTGGCTCCGTCCGGGGCCTTCTTCTGGGCCGTCGCCGCGGGGCAGAAGCCCGCGGCGAGGATCAGGAACGTGCAGGTCCGGGCGATCGCGATCCGAGTCATGACGGCGCTCCTTGGCGATTCGGGGGTCGATGAAAGTCGAGGACCGGGGGCCAGGCCAGCGTATTCGCATTCCCGGGGCGTCGCAACCTGCGGAGCCCCCGACAGGCGTGAACCGAACAGCGAGGCCGAGACATGAATCACGTACGTTCCGCGGCGTTTCGACGGTGGTCCACCCTGACGGCCGGCCTGGCCGCGGTCGCGCTCCTGCTCGGGGCCGACGACCCCAAGCAGACCATCGACGCCCGCGGCCTGACGTTCCAGGCCCCGGCGAGCTGGAAGAAGATGCCCACCTCCTCCCAGATGCGCGCCGCGCAGCTCCGGGTGGACCCGGTCGAAGGCGACGACTTCCCGGCCGACCTGGTCGTCTACGTCTTCCCCGGCGGCGCCGGCTCGGTCGACGCCAACGTCGAGCGCTGGCAGAAGCAGTTCAAGGGCGCCGACGGCAAGCCCCCCAAGGTCGAGACGAAGAAGGTCCAGGCCAAGGGCATGGAGGCCTCCCGCGTGGAGATCTCCGGCCACTACCACCCCACGGCCTTCCCCGGCATGCCCGCCGAGCCCGACCGCCCGGACGCCCGCCTGCTGGGGGCGATCGTCGTCACCGACAAGTTCGGCTACTTCCTCAAGATGGTCGGGCCGGACAAGACCATGAAGTCGATCGCCCCCAAGTTCGACGAGCTGATCGGCACGCTCGACGCGGGCGCGAAGTAACCCCGAGGGGCCCCGACCGATGCCGTCCTCCGTCACGATCGTCTGCGCACGCTGCACGTCGGCGAACTTCGGGACGGACCGCTTCTGCGTGGGCTGCGGGCTGCCGATCGGCGGCGCGCAGCCCGACGCCGACGCGGGGGCCGACGCCCTGGGCCCGTACGAGGCCCCCGAGCCGGCCGACCCCGACGTCGCCCGCGCCATTCATGTGTTCCTGCACCGCTCCGGGTCCCCCCTGGCCCCCTCGGGCCGGGGCTGGCGGACCACCGTGATCCTCGGCGGCGACCGCCGCCAGGCCGTCTACGTCGGGCCGGCGGGGATCGACGCCGAGCGCCGCGCGCTCGTCGCCTTCGTCTCCGTCTGCGGCCCGGTCGTCGAGCGCGACTGCCGGATCCTCCTGAAGCTCAACGCCCGGATGATCGACGGCTGCTTCGCCATCCGCGTCCTCCGCGGCGAGGAGTACTTCGTCTTCGTCGAGAACCTCCCCGTCGAACTCCTCCCCCACCTCGACGCCGCCGACGTCCTCCGCCGCATCGCCGCCGCCGCCGACGGCCTCGAAGACCGCCTCTCCCGCGGGCGCGACATCTATTGATCTGAGGGCGTCAGGCCTTCCCGGGCGGCCCCCCGTCGCGTCGCACCGCGAGGCACTCGAAGCCGACCGGCAGGCCGACCCGTCGGCGCGTCGCCGCCAACCGGAGGACGTCGCAGCGGAGCCGGCGCAGCTGCCGCCTCAGCCGGCCGGCCGTCGAGAAGGACCGCCCGCAATGCGACCGGCCCCCGGGCGCGGGCTGGCGACCTGTGAGGCCGAGAAGGCTCCCATAAGCCGCGTCGACGAGACGGCCGGCCAGCTCCCGAGGCCCCCGGGACCGCGCGATCAGGCCGAGGTCGAAGCCCGGCCCCTCGGTCGTCAGGCAGAGGACGCCCCCCGGCTCCAGCACCCGCACCATCTCGGCCAGCGCGGTCGCCTGGTGCATGTAGTTCAGGCCGACGCGGCAGATCACGTGACTGAAGCGCGCGTCCCGGAAAGGCAGCTCGTGGGCCGTCGCGGCGACGAAGCGCACGTCCTCTCCCTCGTCGGAGGCCCAGCGTCGGCCGAAGGCCAGGGTGGTCAGGTCGAGGTCCAGGCAGACCCGCTCGCCCCCGGGGACGGGCCCCATCCGCCGGAGCGTCTGCCCCGCGCCCCCGCCGACGTCGAGGATGCGCGAGCCCGGGCCGAGGCCGTTCTCGCGGAGCAGTTCGAGGAGTCGCGCCGGGGCTCCTCCCTCCGCCTGCCGTCGGAATTCGGCGACGTGATACGAGACCGCGCGGCCCATCGCGGTGAGGGCCCCGGACGCATCGACGATCCTGAACTCCTGTAGCTTGGCGAGGTCTTCGGGAAGCGGCGATTCGCCCGCCCGCAGGGCCTGCACCGCCCGCACGGCCCGGCCGATCGCGCCGTCCGGCAGCGCGAGGATCGCCGCCGCCGACGCGTCCTCGGCGTCCGTGAAATTCGGCAGGGTGCCCCCGAGGGCCGGGACGAATCGCTCGCATCGCGAGCATCGCCCCCGATCGTCCCGCCAGGCCAGGACGAGCCTGCACCGGGGGCATGCCAGGCCGTCGGCCAAGCCCGCGAGCGTCTCCCGCATCGAGTCCGCATCCTTCTCGACCATGCGAGCCCCCGAATCGGATCGCTTGCCGGCCATTCCCCGCCGCTCGACGCTATGCCGGCGGCGCGGCGCGTTCAAGACTTTTCGGTCCGAATTCGCGATTTTCGCACGCCGAGGGCCTATGTCAGCCCGGAGGCGCGGCCCGTCGCGCCTCTGCCGCCCGATAGACGACGATGGTCGTGTCCTCGGTCCAGGCGGCGGCCTCCGCGCCATCGAGCGACCGGAAGAAATCGTCCGGCCCCCAGGGGCCGTGCTGGAGCGAGGCCGAGACGGCGACGTACCGCGTGGTCGCGTCCTCGACGCGAGGCAAGGGGGGCCGGTCCTCGTCGGCGTTGATCACGTGCAGGTCGCCGACGACGCCGTAGAACGCCGGGTCGACGTCGCCGAAGTAGTAGAGCGTGAGGTCGCGGAACTCGGGCCGCTCGCGCTGGAGGCGGGCCAGCGAGCGCAGGCCCTGGCCCCAGTCGAGGTTCGAGTCCGCCAGGATGCGCCGGCCGCCGACGCGACCGCCGGCGATCGCGTTGAAGTAGGTCAGCTCGTCGGGATGGACGCTCGCCACGGCGACCGCCTGGCCGAGCAGGCCGACGACCAGGATCGCCCGCCGGGTTCGGCCGAGTCGGGGAAGCCCGGCCCCCTCGACGCCCTCCGCACGCGCCAGCCGCGAGACCCAGACGATCGCCAGCGGGGCCATCGGCAGCAGGTAGCGGACGCCGTAGTTCCGCGACGAGCCGGCGGAGGCCACGGCCAGGAACAGCAGCATCGCCTGGAGGAGCATCCGATCCGGGGCGTTCGCCAGGCAGCCCTTCACGCCGTCGAGCCGCAGCCGGCACGCGACCAGGAGCCAGAAGACGAGCGGAACCTTCACGGCCGCCGCGATCAGGTAGTACGACCGCCAGCCGCCGAGCTTTCGCTCGCCCAGCAGGTAGCCAGGCCCGCCCGAAGCCTGGTGCCTCACCTGTCCGGCGAAGCCCACCCAGTCCTGGGGAATCGGCGTCTCGTAAAGCCGGGCGACGAGCGGGCTCAGCGCCCCGAACCTCGCCACGCTGGGATGCTCGCCGGTCGCGGGACTCAACGGCAGCACGGCGAAGCCCGTCAGGGCGAAGTCACTCGCCAGCAGCACCGCGACGTAACCCGCCATCCCGATCGCGACCCGGCCCGTCCGTCGCAGTCGAGCGGCGAGGTCCTCGTCGCGCGACATCCCGTCGAGCCACCAGACCAGGCCGAGGATCGGCGGATAGAGGACCACCGTGAACTTGCACGCGAAGGCCAGCCCGGCGAGCGTCGCCGAGGTCCAGAACCAGCGACGCCGGCCGGTCGTCAGGAAGGCGTGGAAGGCCAGGAACAACGCGACGGTCGCGACCGTGACCGGCATCTCCATCGTGACGAGCGCCCCGTGCGCGATCAGGTTAGGGCTCAGGGCGTAGAGCCAGACGGCGAAGGCTATGGCCCACGGGCCGTTCAACCGTCGCGCCCACCAGGCGACGAGGCCGAACCCCGCCAGCCAGATCCACGATGCGCCGATGCGTGCCAGCGGGAGCAGCTCGGCCTGGCGGCGGGGCTGGTCGGCGATCAGGTCCCCCTTGCCGAGGAGGTCGAGCGTCGCGAAGGCGGGCGCGAGCTGGATCTTCCAGAAGAGGTTCGGGGAGCCCATGCGGGTGACGCCGACGCGGTCCCCCTCGCGCCACCATCGCGAGCCGGCGTTCAGGTAGGTGGTCTCGTCATACGTCGCCGACGACGCCAGGGCCGCCTGCCAGACCAGCAGCAGGCCGACGACGGCCGCCGCCGCCGTGGCGAGCCTCGGCCGACGATCGCGGGGGGTGTCGATCTCCTTGGGCACGTCGGGCGTCCTAGCTCGAAGGGGCGTGCGGGGCCTGGGGCCGGCCGCCGCGCTCGACGACGATGCCCGCGGCCTGGCTGCGGTCCAGGTCGTGCACGAGGCGGGCGATCTCCAGGGCGTCGCGGATCGTCGGGGCCAGCGAGCGGCCCGTGTGCACCAGACGGTGGAACTGCTCGTTGAGCACGTCGCCCACGGAGGGCTCGGCGGCGAGGCGTTCCTCGTGCGCCCCCTCGGCGTCCCACCACTGGATCCGGTCGGGGGGCTCCAGCCAGGCCGCCCCGCGCTCGGCGAAGACCTGCAGGCCCGCCGGGGGCAGGAACTTGACGGCCTCTCCCCACTCCTCGCGATGATATCGGCCGTAGGAGATTTGGGCCGTCGCGCCGCCCGGAAAGGCCGCGTGGAAGCTCTCGAAGTCCGGGGCGTCGCCGCGCGCCGGCAGGACGAGCGCCCGGGACGAGGCGATCGAGGTCGGCAGCCCCCGCAGGATGAACGCGCACCAGTCCAGGAGATAGCTCCCCGGGTCGATCGACAGCGGGACGGGGACGACCTGCGTCGTCGGGCCCGGCTGGGCGTAGCGGTCGAAGCCGGCGAGGCGGGAATGGCCGACCACCAGCCGGGGCTGCCCCAACTTCGTCGCCAGCAGTTCCTGGAGCCGGAGCGTGGCCGGATAGCAGCGGCGGGCGAACTCGGGCATGAACACGCCGCCGGTCGCCTCCACCCTCGCCGCGAGACGCTCCAACTCCGCCAGGTCGCCCGAGAGCGGCACGGCGCAGTAGACGGGCTTGCCGGCCTCGCAGGCCAGGTGCGCCGGGTGCAGGCCGAACCACTGGGGGGAGAGGAGGTAGACGACGTCGACGTCGGGCCGCTCGATCAGGCTCGTGAGCCCTTCGGAGGCGGCGCAGCCGAGTTGGGCCGCCTCGATCTCGGCCCGGCGGGCGACCTGGTCGTAGAGGGCCGTGATCCGGAAGCGGTCGCGGAGGCGCAGCAGCGAGGGCTTGTGGCGACTCTCCCAGAGGCGGCCCAGGCCGACGACCCCGACCCGGAGCCGTTGCGGTTTCGACGCGTCTACCAAATCCCGCCTCCTCGACCCTGCCGCAAGATGCCGCCCATCGACGGCCATCCTCCCGCCCGCCGCTCCGGAGTGCCGACGCTACTCCAACGGGCTGCGGCGCTGCCAGTTTACCGCCACGCCGATCTTCGAGGCGATATCGCCCCCCCAATCGGGCTCGAATCCCTCGAACCGCAGGACTTCGCAAACCTCCTGGGCGATGCCGATCGCATTCCGTTGATAGTCCGGCGGGTCGGCCGCGACGCCGTCGGGCGAGATCCAGCCGTATCCCAGGAACAGGTCGAGGCGGGTGCCTTCGGCCAGGCTCTCGGGGAGGTTCTGGTCGATGAAGAAGGCGAAGCCTCGGACCCCATCGGCGGGTTCGGGGCGTCGGCGGCCCACCTCGGCGATCCGGTCGAGGATCTCGCTGGAAGTGCAGGAATCGCAGCAGGGGGAGGCCTGCCACAGGAGAACCCCCCGCTCCCAGAGCTTCGCCTCCACGCGGTCCAGGCGGTCGCAATCCGTCTCGACCGGCCAACCGGCGGCCTCGGCGCTCAACGAGTCCGCGAGCCGATCGAATTCTTCTTCCGCGAAATCGAGGAACGAATCCCGCTCGTCTTCGGGGCATTCGTCCGGAAGATAGACCTCGCGACACGTCTGGATGATGTCCGATCGTCCGTTCTTCGCCAGGCGAAGCTCGCCGAGGACGACCGACCGGATCCTCTCGCGAAGCTCATCGCGCGCCTCGTCGTCCCAGATCGGCTCGTCCATCCGTCCGCCTCTCGCATCCCGGGCCCGCCTCGGCCCCGCATCGCGTCGAGGATCCTGCGGCCGGAGCGGCTCGCGGCGACGCCCGCCGCCCTGCCGACGCCCCAAAGGTTATCACCTCGACGCCCGCCCGGCCACCCGGAACGAGCGGCTCCGGACCGTCGTCCCGGACGATTCCATCCCCCCCGGCCGCACTCCCTACCGCGCGGCCCTGGCGACGGCTAAGATGTCCGACGTTTGGAAAACGTGCGAAGGAGCCGACGTCGGATGCGAGCCGTCCTGCAACGCGTGTCGCGAGCCTCGGTCGAGGTCGAAGGGGAAGTCGTCAGCGCGATCGGCCGGGGGTGGCTGGTGCTGCTGGGGGTCGGCAAGGACGACGGCGCCGAGGACGTCGCCCGACTGGCCGACAAGGTCGCGAACCTCCGGGCCTTCGAAGACGACGCCGGCAAAATGAACCTCAGCGTCCGGGACGTCGGCGGCGGCGTGCTGGTCGTCAGCCAGTTCACCGTCATGGCCGACTGCCGCGCCGGAAGGCGCCCCGGCTTCTCCGACGCCGCCGACCCCACGACCGCCGAGGCGCTCTACCTGGACTTCGCGAGGCGCGTCGCCGAGGCCGGCCTGCAGGTCGCCACCGGCGTCTTCCGGGCCGACATGCAGGTCGCCCTGATCAACGACGGCCCCGTGACGTTCCTGCTCGACAGCCGTCGTCAGTTCTGATCCCGAATCCCGATCGCCCGTCCCCCCTCCCTCGAGGACGAGACCCCTCCCATGAGCAGCAAGCCACCCATCGTCCTGGGCCTCGACGTCGGCACCCAGAGCCTGCGGGCCGCCCTGGTGGACCTGAACGGCAAGACCGTCGCCTACGGCGTCGAGCCGATCGAGACGACCTACCCGAAGCCGAGCTGGGCCGAGCAGCAGCCCCGCGACTGGTGGGCCGCCGCGAGGTCCGCGACCCGCGCCGCGATCGCCAAGGGGGGCGTCGATCCCGACCAGGTCGTCGCGATCGGCCTGGACTGCACGGCCTGCACGGTCGTCGCCTGCGACCTGGACGGCGAGCCCCTGCGCCCCGCCTTGCTCTGGATGGACCAGCGGTCCTACCGCGAGGCCGACGAGATCAGCGCGACGGGCGACCCGGTGCTCCGCTACGTCTCCGGCCGGGTCTCGCCCGAATGGATGCTCCCCAAGGCCCTCTGGCTGAAGCGGAACGAGCCCGAGACCTTCGACCGCGCCGGGCGGATCGTCGAGTGCACCGACTGGATGATGCACCGCCTGACCGGCGGCTGGACGCTCTCGCTGAACCACCTGGCGGTGAAGTGGAACTACGCCCGGCCCGACGGCGGCTGGCCGCTCGCCATGATCGCGGCCGTCGGCCTGCACGACCTCCCCGCCAAGTGGCCCGAGGCGATCGTCCCGCTGGGCAAGGGGGACGCCGTCCTCTCCGCGAAGGCGGCCGAGGAGCTGGGCCTCAAGGCCGGCACGCCCGTCGCGCAGGGGGGGATCGACGCCTACCTGGGCATGCTCGGCCTGGGGGCGACGGGCGACGGCGACGTGGCGCTGATCGTCGGCTCCAGCACCTGCCACCTGGCGCAGACCCGCGAGGGGGTCTTCGGCTCGGGGGCCGGCGGCTGCTACCCCGACGCCACGGTCGAGGGCCTCTACACGATCGAGGCCGGCCAGACCGCCACCGGCTCGATCCTGGACTGGTATCGTCGCCACTTCGCCGGCCGCGAGCAGGCCGAGGCCGACGCGAAGGGCGTCAACGTCTACACGATCCTCGATGAGAAGGCCGCCGCCGTCCCCCCCGGCGCCGAAGGGCTCGTGGTCCGCGAGGACTGGCAGGGGAACCGCTCGCCGTACAAGAATCCGCAGGCCCGCGGCGCGATCGTCGGCCTGTCGCTGGCCCACGGCCCCGGCCACGTGTTCCGCGCCCTCTATGAAGCGACCGCGATGGGGACGCGACACATCCTCGACGACGCCTCGGCCCACGGCCTGAACGTCGAGCGCGTCTTCATCGGCGGCGGCGGCGCCAAGTCCCCGCTCTGGCTCCAGATCCACGCCGACGTCCTCCAGAAGCCCATCCACCTCACCCGCGAGGGGGAATCCTGCGCCCTCGGCTCCGCCATGACCGCCGCCGTCGCCGCCGGCGTCTACCAGGACTTCGACGAGGCCGCGAAGGCGATGGTCGCCATCGAGAAGGTCGTCGAGCCCAATCCCGAGAACGCCTCGGCCTATGACGAGCTGTTCGCGCGTTACGTCGACCTCTACGGCCGGCTCAACGACCCAGCGTGACGGCGCCCGCTCGCTACGCCCGGCACGACCTTTGCAACCGCTCAAGCCGGCCGAATCGTCGCCCGCGGCCGTCGGGCCGTCGGCCGGGAGCGGCCCCATGCCCACGAAGACCCCCGCCGTCTCGGACGACGTCCGAGCCCTCGCGATGCTCGTCCACGACCGCCTCTGCGCGGAGTACGGGTGCCCGATCCCGTACTTCCACGACTTCGACCCGCTGAGTGAGATGGTCTCGTCGCTGCTCTCCCACCGGACGCGCAACGCGGACTCGGGCCGGGCGTTCAAGCAGCTGCGGGCCCGGTTCCCGACGTGGGAGCAGGTGCGCGACGCGCCGACGGCCGAGGTCGAGGCGTGCGTCGCCCCCTGCACCTGGCCGGAGCAGAAGGCGCCGAGGATCCAGCAGGTCCTGCGGGCCATCGCCGTCCGTCGCGAGGGGGAGCTGTCGCTCGATTTCCTCGCCGACTGGCCGGTGATCGAGGCCCGCGAATGGCTCGAAGACCTCCCCGGCGTCGGCCCCAAGACGAGCGCCGCGACCTTGCTGTTCAGCCGGTTGCGGATGCCCGCCCTGCCGGTCGACAGCCACCACCATCGCGTCGCCGCGCGGCTCGGCCTGATCCCCGCGAACGTCGCCGTCGGCCCCGCCCACGCCCTGCTCGAAGCCCAGCTCCCGCCCGACTGGTCGGCCCAGCAGGTCTACGACAACCACGAGGCCCTGATGCTCCACGGCCAGAAGGTCTGCCTGCACGCAAAGCCGAAGTGCGAGAAGTGCGTGGTCCTCGACCTCTGCCCGTTCGGGCAGGCGAGATTGGTCAAGCCGGCAGAGGGATGAGCCGCAGGCGGCCTTCCTCGGCGACGGCGAAGTGCCCCTGCCAGGTATGTCCCTGGGCGAGCACGGCCCGAGTGAAGCGAACGAGGTAGTCGGGCGAACGCAGCCGGGGGCGGAGCAGGATCACGCCGGGGGTCGCCCGCTGGCCTAGACGGAAGGCAAGCTCGCCGAAGTCCTTGTCGAAGGTCAGAACGATCCGGCCTTCGACGAAGGCTGCGACAACACCTCTCATCAAGGTGACGTCATGTCCGTCCTCATTCAAGGCCGCCACGACAGCTCCTGGCACGTTCTCCTTGGCGAGCATCCTGGCCATATCAGACCGCAAGCGGGTAGACCCGCTCCCGTTTCAGCGAGTCGGCGGCGTAGTGCAGGGCCGCCCGGAGGTCGTCGGCGGTCAGCTGCGGGTAGTTGTCGAGGATCTGCTCGACCGGCCACCCTTCGGCCATCAGGTCGAGCAGGAATTCGACCGCCAGCCTGGTGCCCTTGATGACCGGCTTGCCGACCAGGACGGCCGGGTCGACCGCGATACGCTCTTGCCACATGGCGACGCCCCCCGGCGGTTGAACGACCGCTCTCACGATCCTCGTCCAGCATAGGAGAAATTCACACGGTCGGACCAGTGACGATCCCGGCCTGTGACGGACCGGGTTGCTGACAACCGGCTCCGCAACCAGACGGACGGCCTCCATCACGGGCCGAAGTGCGACAGGTGCGTGGTCCTCGACCTCTGCCCGTTCGGGCGGCAGCGTACGGCGAGCAGCTGACGGGAGCCGGGTCGCTCAGGATTCCAGCCGGCGGGCCGGGACGCCGACGACGGTCGCGCCGGGGGGGACGTCCTGGTTCTTGGTGACGACGGCCCCGGCGCCGACGACGGCTCCCCGGCCGACCTCGACGGGGGCGATCAGGACCGCGCCCGAGCCGATGCGGGCGTCGTCGCCGATCGTGGTGGGGTGCTTGACCTCGCCGTCGAAGTTCGCGGTGACGGCGCCGCAGCCGAAGTTGACGTTCTCGCCGACGCGGGCGTCGCCCAGGTAGGCCAGGTGGCGGGCGACGGTGCCGGCGCCGAGGGTCGAGCGGTTGACCTCGACGAACGCGCCGACTTCCACGCCGTCGGCCAGCTCGGTGCCGGGGCGGAGGTGGGCGAACGGGCCGAGCTTGCAGCCGACGCCCACCATCACCGCGCCGTCGATGACGGTGAACGGCCGGACGACGGTGTCGCGGCCGAGGACGGCGCGGCCGTCGATGTAGGTGTTGCGGGGGTCGACGATCGAGACCCCCTCGGTCATCCAGTGGTCCTGGATCCGGGACTGCATGATCTCGGCGGCCTGGGCCAGGTGCTGGCGGGTGTTGACGCCGAGGATGTCGTGGGCCGAGAGGACGTTGAGGGCGACGACCTTGCGGCCCATGTGGTTGAGCTGCTCGGGGGCGTCGGTCAGGTAGTATTCGCCCTGGGCGTTGCTGGTGCCGATCTGCTCCAGGGCGTCCCAGAGGACGGGCAGCTCGAAGACGTAGCAGCTCGGGTTGACCTCGCGGATGGCCTTCTCCTCGGCGGCGCAGTCGCGCTCCTCGACGATGCGGAGGAACCGCCCGGCGGAGTCGCGGAGTATGCGGCCGAAACCGGTGGGGTCGTCGACCTCGGCGGTCCCCAGCAGGCAGGCGGCCCTCTCGTGGGCCTGGCGGTCGAGGAGGTCGGCCAGCGGCTCGGGGCGGAGCAACGGCTCGTCGCCGACCAGGACCAGGATCGGCCCCTCGTAGCCTTCCAACAGGGGCCGGCAGACCTTCACCGCGTGGCCCGTGCCGAGCTGTTCGGCCTGGACGGCGAAGCGGATGTCGGGCTCGCCGTCGAGCGCCTCGTAGAGCTGATCGGCCGCGTAGCCGACGACCACGATGATGGTCTTCGCGCCGGCGCCGCGGGCCGCGTCGACGACGTAGCTGATCATCGGCCGGCCGCAGACCTCGTGCAGCACCTTCGCCCGCTCGGACTTCATCCGCTTGCCCTGGCCGGCCGCCAAGATGATCGCCACCGGTCCTTCGATCGCCATGTATCCGCCCCACCCTCGAAGAGAAGAATCCCGGCCGTCGCTCTGCCGCCTGCGGGCCCGGGCCATCTTAGAAACTCGCGGGGGCGGGCGTCAAATCGGCGCGGGCGGGCCGCCGGGGAGGATGCCCGGGCCCTTCGGAATCCACCGCAAATGATTGCTTTCCCACGCCGACCGCCTTAAAATGTCGCGGGCCCGCCCTGCGATCGACGCCCGTCCGGGACGTTTCCGGCGGAGGCTTCGCGAGGGGGGCCGGCCGGATCTCGGGGGCCCATCGATGAAGCGCATCGTCCTCTGCTTCGACGGAACCTGGAACGTCCCGGCCGACGACGGGGTCGACCCGGCCAGGCGGGTGGAGACGAACGTCCGCCGGTTCCACGACTCGGTCGCGCCGGCAGGTCCGGACGGCGTTTCGCAGGAGAAGGCGTACTTCCCCGGCGTGGGGACGGGGCGGTGGGACAAGATCACCGGCGGCGTGCTGGGCGCCGGGCTCGACGACAACATCCGGGAAGGCTACCGGCGGCTCGTCGACCTGTACGACGACGGCGACGAGGTCTACATCGTCGGGTTCAGCCGGGGGGCGTACACCGCACGCAGTCTCGTGGGGATGATCCGCAACAGCGGCCTGGTCGGGCGGCGCTTCGCCGGGGCGGCGGCGGCCGCCGCCTACCTGCTCTATCGGACCCGGGGGGACGGGCCCGATTCGTCGCGAGCCCGACGCTTTCGCGAACGGTTCGCGCGGGAGATCACGATCCGGTTCCTGGGCGTGTGGGACACCGTCGGCGCGCTGGGGATCCCCCTGGAGCTGGCGAACCGGCTGAACGCGGAGTTCTACCAGTTCCACGACACCGAGCTGAGCGCCATCGTCCAGCGGGCCTACCACGCCCTGGCGCTCGACGAGCATCGGCGGGACTACGACGCGGCCCTCTGGGACCCGAAGGAGAAGCCGGGCCAGGAGGTCGAGCAGCGCTGGTTCGCCGGGGCCCATTCCGACGTGGGGGGCGGCTACGAGGACCGCAGGCTCTCCGACATCGCCCTGCGCTGGATGCAGGACCGCGCGGCCGACGCCGGGCTGGGGCTCTCCCGGGTGGCCGTCGGCGCCGAGAACTTCAAGGGGACGGCCACGGACTCCTACGCGAGGTTCCTCCTGGGCGTCTACGCCCGCCACCACGCCCGGCACTTCCGACGGGTGCTTTCGACCCACGGCAACGAGGCGATCGACAGCTCCGTGGACCTCCGCCGCGGCGACCCGACTCTGGCCTACACCCCGCGGAATCAGGGGCTGCCGGAGCGATCGGCGACGGCGATCGCCTGACCGTCGTCACTCGCCCAGCGGGTTCTCGCGACGGGCCGAGGTCATCTCGGGGGCGCCCTCGACGGGACCGGCGGCCGGCGTCGGGTCGGGGCTCGCGGCCTCGCCCGCCGCGGGCGGCCGGGACTCGTCGCCGGGGTCGGTCATGGCGGAGAACTCGGCGTGGACGCGGGCTCGCTCGCGGTCGACCTGGTCGGGCGTGGCGCCGAGGCGGTGGAGGAGCGACTCGGTCATCGCCAGGGCCACTTCGCCCTCGCCCGAGAAGACGCTGTCGGCCCCCGCCTCCCGCATCTCGGCGACCTCGCGGAGGTAGGTGGTGCGGGCGAGGATGAAGACGTCGGGGTTGATGTCGCGGGCGAGCCGGATCGTCTCCTTGCCGCCGTGCATGGTCGAGCTGCTGAGGATCAGGCCCACGGCCTTGTCGACCCCGGCGTGCTCGAGAACCTCGCGATGCATGGCGTCGCCGTAGAGCGCCCGCACGCCGTCGTCCTCCAGGCGGCGGACGGTGTCCATGTTCAGCTCGACGACCACGGGGTCGATCCGGTTGTCGCGCAGCAGCCGCGAGAGGGTCTTGCCCACCGGCCCGTAGCCGATCACGACGACCCGATGGCGACCCGACGCTTCCGGGTCCTCCTCGTCGTGATGCACGCGGTTCTCGATCGGTTCCGGGTCCTTCATGAAGCGCTTGAGGAGCCCCTCCACCGGGCCGATCAGGCGATAGAGGATGGGATTGAGCGTGATCGTGATGATCGCGGCGGCGATCAGCACGTTCGTCGCCTGATCGTCGATGATCCCCAGGGCCTTGCCGCCCGAGGCCAGGATGAACGAGAATTCGCCAATCTGCGCCAGCACGGTGCCGACCGAGACCGCCGCCCGCAGCGGATAGCCCATGAAATGGACGATCATCCAGGCCGCGAGCGGCTTGCCCACCAGGATCACCCCCAACGTCGCGAGGATCAGGCCGGGGGTCTCCAGCAGTGAGTGGGGGTTGAACAGCATGCCGACCGACACGAAGAAGAGGACCGCGAAGGCGTCCCGCATGGGCAGGGCCTCGGTCGCCGCGCGGAGCGAGAACTGCGAACGCCCCACCACCATGCCGGCGAGGAACGCGCCGAGGGCCATGGAGACGTCGAACAGCTTGGCCGCCGCCACCGCGATGCCCAGCGCCGTCACCAGCACGGTGAGCGTGAAAAGCTCGCGGGAGCGGGTCGCCGCCGCCTTGTCGAGCACCCAGGGGATCACACGCTCCCCGACGATGAACGTCAGCGCGATCATCACCCCGACCTTGACCGTCGCGATCCCCACGGCGGCCGCGATCGCCCCCGCGCCGGTCGCCCCGGGGCCGAAGAGGACCGGGAGCATGACCAGGACGAACACCGTGAACAGGTCTTCCACCACCAGCCAGCCCACGGCGATGTGCCCCGTCTGGGTGTGGAGGTCGCCGTTGTCGGCCAGGACCCGCACCAGGACGACGGTGCTCGCGACCGAGATCGCCATGCCGAAGACCAGGCCCGCCGACCACCCCCATCCGTAGAAATGGCCCAGCAGCGTCCCCAGCAGGGTCGCGACCAGGCTCTGGCCGATCGCCCCGGGAATCGCCACGCGCTTGACGGCCAGCAGCTCCTTGAGGTGGAACTGGAGCCCGACGCCGAACATCAGCAGAATTACGCCGATCTCGGCGAGCTGGTCCGCCATCCCCTGGTCGGCGTGGAAACCCGGCGTCGACGGCCCTAGGACGATCCCCGCCAGGAGGTAACCGACGATCGGCGAGAGCCGGAGCCTGAAGGTGATGTAGCCGAGCACCAGCGCGACGGCCAGGCCCGCGGTCAGGGTCAGGATCAGGTCGATGTCGTGCATGGCGCGCGTGCTTTCCCGCTGATGGCGGTCCCGGTCTTCCTCCTGGCCCTCACCCTCGCGAGAAACGAACGGTTCGGCGCCCCCTTTCGACGGCCCATTATGGGGGATCGGAGCGGCCGGCACCACCCCGGTCGGGGCGACGCAGGCCGCCGGACGCCGAATGCCTCGGCCGCGGGCCCGCCGGGATTCCGGGCGGACCGCCCCGGCCGCGCGGCGGCGTCCCCGCGCCTTGAAGGCCGGAGCCGGATCTGTCAGACTGGCCCGGTGCGCCGGCCCCCTGGCGGGCCCGGCCGCGTACGAACGTCGGAACGAGGAGTGATCCGGACGATGTCGCTGTCCACCGAAGAAGTGGCGAAGGTCGCCGTGCTGGCGCGGCTGCGCCTGAGCCCCGAGGAGCTGCAGACGTTCACCGGCCAGCTCAACGCGATCGTCGACTACGTCGCCCAGCTCCAGGAGCCCGACACCACGGGCGTCGAGCCGCTGGCCCACGGCGTCGAGGTCCGCAACGTCTTCCGCGACGACGTCCGCGGCGAAGCCCTCCCCCGCGAGGCCGCGCTCGCCAACGCCCCCAAGCGGAACGCCGAGAGCTTCCTCGTCCCCGCCGTCCTCGACTGACCTGACCGACCCGAACGCCCGAGCCGATCCGAGATCCCGCCCCCATGAACGCCGACCTGCTGAAAGACGCCACCGCCGCGACCCTGCTCGCCCAGCTGAACGCCGGGGAGGTCCGCAGCGAGGAACTCGTCCGGGGGTACCTCGACCGGGCCGACGCCCTCAAGCGGCTCAACGTGTTCGTCCACCTCGACCCCGACCACGTCCTCGACCAGGCCCGCGCCGTGGACGCCCGGCGCGCCGCCGGCGAGCCGGTGGGCCCGCTCGCCGGCGTCCCCGTGGCGATCAAGGACGTGCTCTGCGTCGAGAAGGAGCCGACCACCTGCGGCAGCCGGATGCTCAAGGACTTCCGGCCCCCGTACGACGCCACCGCGATCGTCAAGCTCCGCGAGGCCGGCGCGATCCTCTTCGGCAAGACGAACATGGACGAGTTCGCCATGGGCTCGTCCACCGAGAACAGCGCGTATGGGCCGACCCTGAACCCGTGGGACGAGGAGCGGATCCCCGGCGGGTCCTCGGGCGGCTCGGCCGCGGCCGTCGCCGCCGACCTCGCCCCGCTGTCGCTCGGCACCGACACCGGCGGCTCGATCCGCCAACCGGCCGCCGTCTGCGGGCTGGTCGGGCTCAAGCCCACCTACGGCCGCGTCAGCCGCTACGGCCTCATCGCCTTCGCCAGCTCGCTCGACCAGATCGGCCCGTTCGCCCACGACCTGGCCGACGCCGCGCTTCTGCTCCGGGTCATCTCGGGCCGCGACGAGCGCGACGCCACCAGCGTCGACCGCCCGGTCCCCGACTACGTCGCGACGCTGGACCGGAAGCCCGAGTCGCTGCGGATCGGCGTCGCCCGCGAGTTCTTCGGCGAGGGGCTCGACCCCGAGGTCGAGGCCGCCGTCCGCGAGGCGATCCGGGTCTACGAGAAGGCCGGCGCGACGATCAAGGATGTGTCGCTGCCGAACTCCAAGTACGGCGTGCCGGCGTACTACATCGTCGCCCCCGCCGAGTGCTCCAGCAACCTCTCTCGCTACGACGGCACCATCTTCGGCCACCGCGCCGAGGACTGGTCCCCCAAATACCCCGGCGAGGACGCCCTGCACCCGCTCGTCCGCATGATGATGGCCAGCCGCGCCGAGGGGTTCGGCGCCGAGGTCAAGCGGCGGATCATGCTGGGGACGTTCTGCCTCTCGGCCGGCTACGCCGACCAGTATTACAACCAGGCGCTCAAGGTCCGCCGCCTCATCCGCAACGACTTCGACGCGGCGTTCCAGGACGTCGACGTGATCCTCGGCCCCACGTCCCCCTCGCCGGCCTTCAAGCTGGGCGAGCGCACGGCCGACCCGCTGGCGATGTACCTGTCGGACATCTACACGATCACGGCGAACCTCGCCGGCATCCCCGGCCTGAGCCTTCCCTGCGGCCTCACGAAGTCGAACCTGCCGATCGGCCTGCAGCTTTTGGCGCCCGCGTTCGCCGAGGAGAACCTCCTCCGCACCGCCCGCGTCTTCGAGCGCGCGACCGACTGGCACACGAAGCGGCCGGCGATCGGGGCATGAGCGGTCCCAGGGGACGGGCCCCGCACGGCCTGATCGAGACGACCCTCGTCCATCTGCAAACGGCGTGGGTCGAACGGGAGCAGGAGGCGAAGGCGATGCGGGACCTGGGCTTCCACTCGACGGCAGCCGCGCTCCGGCTCTATTCGCTGGAGATCCTGGTCAAGGTCGTGATCTGCAAGCGCCTCAATCTCCCGAGCCTGCCGGCCGCCTGCAAGTCGCACAACCTCGCCGAACTCCTGGTCTTCACGGGAGCGTGGCTTGAGATGCAAGACCCTTCAAGCTCGCTCGTCAGGCTGAATTGGGATACCCTCGTGGAGGCCAGCCGCGAAGGATTGAACGACCTGCGGTACCAGCCCAGGGAGGAACTCTCCCTGGAAGCCGCGGCGGAGATCGATGAGGCGCTCGACGAACCCGAGAACGGAGTGCTGGCGTGGCTGTTAAAACATATATGAGACCGACGCTCCGGAGGATCGCCCGAGAGATCGCGGCGTACCTCGCATCCCAGGGTCTGGAACGGACGGATTTCGCCCTGGTCGGCGCCTGGAACGAGCGCACCGGCCGGATCAGCCTGATCCTCGGAACGACCAGGAAGTTCGACGACTCTCGCTGGTACTCGGACATCCTGGACCGGCTTCGCGCGAGCTTCACCGAGGCCGGCGACCCTTACGCGACCTGGCACGTCGGCCTGGTCATCCGGAGCATCGAGGACGAGGATCAGCTCTACTCCAACTTCCGCGTCAACGACGACGAGGAAGACGTCACCGAGACGCTGGAGACGACGATCGACGCCGCATGGGCCGAGCGGAAGCCTCCCGCGGCCGCGGCGAGCGACCCCGATTGATCGTCCAGCACAAATCATTCGCCTCGCACGAACGCCTTATCCGCATCGAGAAAGCCCGGCGGGTCCCCCTTCCATGAGCCATCCCTACGACGTCGTCATCGGCCTCGAAATCCACGTCCAGCTGCAGACCGAGAGCAAGATGTTCTCGTGGTGCGGCACCGAGTTCGGCCTGCCGCCGAACACGCAGACGGACCCGGTCTCGCTCGGCATGCCCGGGACCCTGCCGGTCATGAACCGGAAGGCGTTCGAGCTGGCCCTCAAGACGGCCGTGGCGCTCGGCGCCGAGATCACGCCGTTCACGAAGTGGGACCGCAAGAACTACTACTACCCCGACCTCCCCAAGAACTACCAGATCAGCCAGTACGACCTGCCGTTCTCCACCGGCGGCTGGCTCGACATCCCCGCGCGCAAGGACGGCGGCGGCGGCTCCCGATGCGCGCTGACCCGCGTCCACCTGGAAGAGGACACGGGGAAGCTCACGCACGGCGTCGGCGACTACTCCGAGGTCGACCTCAACCGCGCCGGCATCCCGCTGATGGAGATCGTCGGCGAGCCCGAGATCCGCTCGGCGGCCGACGCCCGCGGCTGCCTGGAGGAGTTGAAGCTGACCCTCCGCTCCCTCGGCGTCTCCGACTGCGAGATGCAGGAAGGCTCGCTCCGCTGCGACGCCAACGTCAACCTGCACATCCACAAGGACGGAAAGACGATCGCCACGCCGATCGTCGAGATCAAGAACCTCAACAGCTTCCGCGCCGTCGAGAAGGCCCTCAACTACGAGACCGAGCGCCAGTACAAGAAGTGGCTGGAGGACGGCCTCACCATCAAGGACTCGCCCAAGACCACGCGGGGCTGGAACGACGCCGAGGAGGTCACCAAGCCCCAGCGCGAGAAGGAGACGGCGGCCGACTACCGCTACTTCCCCGAGCCCGACCTCGTCCCCGTCGTCGTCGACGAGGAGTGGCTGGCCCGCGTCCGCGCGTCCATCGGCGAACTCCCCGGGGCGCGTCGCGAGCGATTCCAGACCGCCTACGGCCTCTCGCCGTACGACGCCAACGTGCTCGTCGAACAGGGCGACGACGTGGCCGACTACTTCGACGCCGTCGCCAGGGACACCAGCGAGTACAAGCTGGCCAGCAACTGGATCCAGCAGGACGTGCTGCGGTCGATCAAGGACAAGAAGCAGGCGATCGCCGACTTCCCCGTCCGCCCCGACGCCCTGGCCGACCTGATCAACCGCGTCAAGCGCGGCGAGCTGAACACCAACCAGGGCCGCGAGGTCCTGGGCCGGATGATCGAGACCGGCGACCCGGCCGAGACGGTCATCGAGCTGGGGGGCTACAAGATGGTCTCCGACAGCGGGGCCATCGCCGCCGCCGTCGACGCGGCCCTCGCCGCCAACCCCCAGGCGATCGAGGACATCAAGAAGGGCAAGAAGAAGCCCGAGGCCGTCAAGGGCTTCCTCCGCGGCCAGGTGATGAAGCAGACCGGCGGCAAGGCCAACCCGGCGCTCGTGGGCGAGTTGCTGGAGGCGAAGCTCGCCGAACTCCTCGCGTGACGAAAGGCTCATCGATGCGGATGCGGAAGATCGACCGGAGGGGATTCCTGGCGGCGGCCGGCGGCCTCGCCGCGGCCTCGGCCCTGGCGGCCGACGCCCCCAAATGGAAGCGAGCCTTCATGCTCGGCGGGCTCACTAAGGGCCCCGCGCTGCCGACGTTCAAGATGCTCAAGGAGGCCGGGTTCGAGGGGGTCGAGCTGATCAGCCCCAACGAGATGGACATGAAGGAGGTCCTCGCCGCGCGCGACGAGACCGGCCTGATCATCCACGGCGTCTCCGGCGCGGCGCACTGGCAGAAGCCCCTCTCCGACCCCGACCCGGCCGTCGTGGCGGAAGGCATGGCCGCCATCAAGCAGGAGTTCCTCGACTGCAAGGCCTACGGCGGCGACACCGTCCTGGTGGTCCCGGCCGTCGTCAACAAGAAGGTCTCGTACCGCGAGGCCTGGGAGCGCTCACAGGCCCGCATCCGCGAGCTGATCCCTTTCGCCGAGGAGGCCGGGGTGAAGATCGCGGTCGAGGAGGTCTGGAACAAGTTCCTCCTCAGCCCGATCGAGTTCGCCCGCTACATCGACGAGTTCGAGAGCCCGACCGTCGGCGCCTACTTCGACGTCGGCAACATCGTCGAGTACGCCTACCCCCAGGAGTGGATCCGCGAGCTGGGCAAGCGCATCCTCAAGATCCACATCAAGGAGTACGCCAAGCCCAAGCGATTCGGCTACCCGCTCGGCGAGGGCGAGATCGACTGGGCCGAGGTCAAGCAGGCCCTGATCGACGTCGGCTACGAAGGCTGGATCACCGCCGAGGTCGGCCTGGGCGACCTCGACGCCATGAAGGACGTCGTCGCCCGCATGAACAAGCTCCTGTTCAGCTGACGAGGGGACGACCGCGAAATCGCGACGACGCCGGCCGCCTCGCCCCTCGGGACCGGGCGGTCGGCGTCTTGCTTCGCGCGAATCGGGGACTTTCGGCGAGAAATCCGCATTCGTCCGGGGCCGGATCCGCATAATACACAGGAGCACCTGATCCCGACGGGACGAGGGCCGGAGTCGCGATGATCGAGCGGGCCACGGACGCGATCTTGCTGAAGCGATTCGCGGAGGAGCGGGAGGAATCCGCCTTCGCGGAGATCGTGGAACGCCACGGCCCGCGCGTCCGGCGCGTCTGTCGGCGACTCCTCCGGTGCGAGCACGACGTCGAGGACGTCTTCCAGGCCACCTTCCTGACCCTGGCCATGCGAGCTTCCGACGTCGCCTGGCGACCCTCCGTCGGCGGCTGGGTGCATGAGGTCGCCCGACGCCTCGCCCTGAGCGCCCGCGGCGAGATCGCCCGCCGCCGACGCCGCGAGACGCCCGTCTCGAACCTCCTGCCGGGCTTGCACTTCGGCGAATCGGGGATGCTCCCCGACCCGACCTGCCCGCTCTCGCGGTTCACCGACGAGGTCGAAAGCCGCGAGGTCCGCCTGGCGATCGACGGAGCGGTCGAGGATCTGCCGCCGAAATATCGCGACCCGGTCGTGCTCTGCTACCTGGAAGGCCACACCAGCCAGCAGGCCGCGGCCCGGCTCGGCTACCCCGCCGGCTCGATGTCGCGACGGCTGGAGAAGGCCCGGGGCCTGCTCCGCAAGCGGCTGGTCGGACGGGGCGTGACGCTCGGCCTGCTGCTGGCGACGGCCGCCTGGCTCGCATCCGCGTCGCGGGGGCCGAACGAGGGCCCGCTTCCTCGAACGATCGTCGCCCCGCCCCGCCCCGCTTCTCCCCAAACTGTTTCGTCCGACCGAACCGAACTCGGCGAACTTCTCGCGGCCCTCGAACGTAACGAAGGAGCGGGCGTGGATCGGCTTCGCCTCCGCCTGGCGGTCGAGCACGCTGACGAGGCCGCCGACCGGGCCCCGGCGGACCGGCGGGCGGCGCTCCTGGGCCTCGCGGGTGAGACGAGGTTGGCGGCGCTCGACTGGCCGGGCGACGCCTCCGGCGCCGTCTCGACCGAAGTCTCGCGGCTGCACGGGACCTGCGTCCGCTGCCACGTCGTGCTCCACTGACGGGGCGCGGCGGCCCCCGCCCCCGACGAGGCTGTTCGCCCGCGGGGGCCCTGGTTTAGAATCGACGTGATCTCGGGGCGGCCGGCGACGGCGCGTCTCGGCCCGCCCGGCTCCCCCCCGACCTCGACCCCGATCCTCCCTCCTCGGCAGGTGCGACACCATGGCGACGGCCACCAAGAAGCCCCCCGGCCCCTCCCCCTCGGCGCCCGGCCCCGGGCGATCGAGCGGCGGGCGGATCCTGGGCGTGATCGACGAGATCTACAAGTTCCTCGCGTCGCTCAAGCTGGCCGTGCTCTCGCTGTCCAGCCTGGCCGCCGCGCTCGCGTTCGCCACCTGGTTCGAATCCAGCTACGGCACCCGCGCCGCCCAATCGCTGGTCTACAAGAGCGCCGGGTTCGCGGTCCTGCTCGCGTTCCTGGGGATCAACATCCTCTGCGCGGCGACGATCCGGTTCCCCTGGAAGAAGCGGCAGACGGGGTTCGTGGTGACGCACGCCGGGTTGCTCGTGCTGATCGTCGGCTCGTACATCCACTTCAAGTCGGGCGACGAGGGGATGGTGGGGATGCTGGAAGGCGAGTCGCGGAGCGAGATGCTCCGGACCGACGCGCCGATGTTCCGGGTCCGCGAGATCGACCCGCACACCCAGCAGCCCTCGGCCAACTACGAGCTGGCTTTCGACGAGTCGGGCCCGTTCCCCTGGGGGGACGGCCAGCCCCGGATCCGCAACCTGTTCGACCTGGCCGTGAACCGGCTCAGCGGGGGCCGGCTGCCGGCCGCCCGCGACGAGTCCGAGGTCCTCAGCAAGTCGGGCGACCCGTTCCGGTTCGTCGTCAAGCAATACCTGCCGGCCGCCGCACCGGCGACCGTCCGGCTCGAAGACCCCGCCGGGCAGCCGATGGCCCGGATGCTCCTCCAGTTCAAGGCCCCGGGCATGCCCGAGGCGCGGCTGGCGAACGCCGAGGACGCCGCCCAGTGGTTCCAGCTCGACCGCCGTTTCTACCGCACGGGGCGGTCGGACGGCATGCCGGCGTTGGTCTCGTTCGCCTCGGTCGACCGCCCCGAATACGTCGAGGACTTCCTCAAGCCCCCGCTCGACGCCAGCGCGGTGGGGGTCGCGCGGTTCCGCTACACGGATAAGGCCGGGAAGGAGCGGAGCCACGACTTCCCGCTCCAGACGCCGGCCGACCAGCCGATCCCGCTCCCCGACAGCGACCTGACCGTCTCCCTCCAGAAGCTCGCCAGCTTCCCGACCGCCGAGGCCGGCCTGGCCCGCGTGGTGGGCGAGGACGCCATCCCGATCGCCGTGTTCGACGTCCACAAGGGGGACGGCCCCGTGGTGGAGCACGTCGCGATGGGCTCGATGCCGATGTTCCCCAACATCATCCCCCGCCCGGCCGCCGACGGCGGCAAGCCCCCCGAGGCCCTCGTCCGCATCAACCTGATGCTCACGCCCGACCTCGCCCCCCAGTCCAACGGCCGGTTCGGGCAGGTCGACGTTCTGGCCGGGCCCGACAAGGCGCTCTACTACCGCGTCTTCGGCCGCGGCAAGGACGGCAAGCCCGAGCTGAGGACCGCCGGCCCCATCGAGGCCGGCAAGTGGGTCGACGCCTTCGGCGGCGGGGACGCCGCCATGTCGATCAAATTCCAGGTCGCCGAGTACCTGCCGGCGGCCGTCGAGAAGCGGATCTTCCGCCCCGTCTTCCTCCCCGGCAACCAGATGGACCAGGCCATCCCCGCCTGCCTGGTCGAGCTGAAGGTGGGCGACAAGGCCGAGGAGGTCTGGATCCAGCGCAGCGAGGCCCTCGACGCGCCGGTCTTCCGCCCCGTGCCGATCGCCGGCCGCCGCTTCGAGATCGCCTACGACGCCGACCGCCGCCCCCTGGGGTTCGACCTCAAGCTCGAGGATTTCGAGGTCGGCTTCGAGCCGGGGACCGAGCAGGCCACCAAGTTCGTCAGCCAGGTGAAGGTCGACGACCCGGCGAAGGGGGTCCGCGACCAGCAGCACACGATCTCGATGAACGAGCCGATGACGCACCGCGGCTATACCTTCTACCAGATGCGCTACTCGCCGATCGTCGACCCCCGCACCAACCAGCGCACCGGGCAGTTCCAGTCGGTCTTCCAGGTGGGGAGCAACCCCGGCCGGCCGATCATCTACGCCGGCAGCCTCCTGATCGTGCTGGGGACGCTCCTGCAATTCACCATGCGGGCCGGCCTCTTCTCGGACGGCGGCAAGCGGGAGCGCGAGCGGGCCGCCAAGAAGGCCGGCCTGCCCACGCCCGTCGAGCCGACGCGGCCGGCGCAGGCCGATGAGGACATCCTGTGATGAAGACGCCCCCCGACCGGTCCGCCCCGAACCGACCGACAGCCTTCCCCGGGAGATCCGCGATGAGACGACACGGACGACTGCTCTTTGGACTGGGCGTCTTCGCGCTCGTGGGGGCCGCGACCGCCGCCGTCACCCCCTCGGCGGGGGACGGTTCGAACGGCGGCAAGCTGGGCGTGGGCCCGGCTTATGACCGCGTCGGCCGCGTGGCCGTCATGCACGAGGGGCGCGTCAAGCCGCTCGACACCGTCGCCCGCGAGGAGGTCAAGCAGGTCTTCGGCCGCGAGTCGATCAAGCTCCTCGACGACCGCAACGAGGTCGTCGAGACCTGGGGACCCGTCGGCGCGTTCGTCGACTGGATCGCCCGGCCGGAGTTCTGGGACTCGCAGCCGTTCATCCTCGTCGACTACCTGCCGCTCAAGCGACAGATCCTCCTCGGCTCCGCCCGGGCCAAGTTCGCGGCCATCGCCGCCCGGCCCGAGACGCCGGCCCAGGATAAGGAACGGCTCGCGATCCTGGCCGACGACGACAAGCTCGACGCCGCCGTGCTGCTGAAGTACCTGGAGGCCTCGAAGATCGAGGAGGTCGACCGCAAGGCCCTTCAGGAGGTCGCCGCCAAGCTCCACGAGGACCACAAGTGGCTCTCGCCCGACGAGCTGGACGAGGCCAAGATCCGCCACGGCGACCACGACGAGGCGTTCATGGAGTGGGTCTCCCAGCTCGACGAACAGCGGCGCAAGTTCGACGAGAACCCGATGTCGGCCGCCCGGCTCACCGAGGTCGAGCGCCGGGCGATCGACGTCGGCAAGCGGCTGGCGAGCTACAAGGCCTATTCCGGCGACGAGATGCGGTCCGCCGGCCTGATCCGCATCATGCCCCGTCCGTTCAGCCGCCAGGCGCTCGATTTCTACAAGGAGGTCATCCCCAAGGCGCGCACCGCCGCCAACCTCCGCGACCTCGCGCCGGTCGAGTTCGACACCCTCAAGGCGCTCGACACCTACTGGAACGACGTCCCCAGCGACGACCGCCACGACCCGGGCGAGGACGCCGCGTTCGACAAGAAGTTCGCCGCCTGGCTCGCCGAGAACTCGGTCTGGGTCCCGCTCAAGGTGCTCCTGAAGGCCGAGCCCGAATCGCTCGTGAAGGCCGGCTACCCGGAGGCGCAGGCCCGCGCCTTCCTGGACGCCTACAAGGCGTTCGAGAAGGCCGAGAACGAGAAGCCGGGGGCGGTGCCCATCGAGGCGGCCGAGGCCCTGCTGGCCGCGTCGCGCGCCCTGGGCGAGGCCGTGAACCCCGAGTACTACCCCAGCGCCGCGGCCGTCGATCGCGAATCGCACTTCAACGCCGTCAACCCGTTCTACCAGGCCCCGTTCGCCTACGGCGCGTCCCTGATCCTGCTGGCGATCGCCCTGGGCTTCTCCGGCGGCCGCGTCCGTGAGATGGGGACCGCCGGGAAGACGCTCTACTCCCTCGGCATGCTCGGCCTCGTCGCCGGCATCGCCCTGGAATGCTACGGCTTCTACCTGCGGATCCTGATCACGGGCTGGGCGCCGGTCACGAACATGTACGAGACCGTCATCTGGGTCGCCCTGGTGGCCGCGGTGCTGGCCCTCGCCTTCGAGCTGATCTACCGGCGCACCTTCACCGCGCTGGCCGGGGCGGGCGTCGCGCTCCTGGGGACGATCACCGCGGCCAACGTGCCGCTCCTGGACCCCAGCATCAAGAGCCTCCAGCCGGTGCTGCGGAGCAACCTCTGGCTGACGATCCACGTCCTGACGGAGGTCTCCAGCTACGCCGCGTTCGGCCTGGCCTGGGCGCTCGGCCTGATCGCGACGATCTACTACCTGACCGCCACCTACCGCCGCTCGCCGTCCTACGGCGAGCTGGCCTCGCCACTCGTCCCGGCGATGCCGCTGCTCTCCATCGGCGTCGGCGGGGTGGCCGCGTCGTACGGGGCGTTCGGGCCGGAATGGACCATGAGCGACGCCCTCTTCTACGTCTTCGACGTCATGGCGGTCGTCGGCGGCGTCGTCGCCGCGTCCGCCCTGCTGGCCCTCACCGGCGAGGCGGTCAACCGCCTGACCCACCGCGACATCGACGGCCCGAAGGTCGACCCGTTCGCCGACCCCGCGCCGGCTTCCGCAGCCGCATCCTCACGGCCGAGGCCGACGGTCGAGGAGATCCGCGCGATGGCCGCGCCGGCGACCCTCGACGCCCGCGGCCAGGCCATGCAGGAGACGGCGGCGATGATCAAGCCGCTGTCGAACTTCATCTACCGCGCCATGCAAGTCGGCGTCCTCCTGATCGCCGCCGGGACGATCCTCGGCGGCGTCTGGGCCGATTATTCGTGGGGCCGGTTCTGGGGCTGGGACCCGAAGGAGGTCTGGGCGCTCATCACGCTCCTGATCTACCTCGTGCCGCTCCACGGCCGATTCGCCGGCTGGGTCAGCACCTTCGGCCTGGTCTTCGCCTCGGTCGTGTGCTTCCTCTCGGTCGTCATGGCCTGGTACGGCGTGAACTTCGTCCTCGGCGTGGGCCTGCACAGCTACGGCTTCGTCGAGGGGGGCTCGCAAGGCGCGATGAGCCTCATCCTGTCGGGGATGATGGCCCTGCCGATCGGCGCCGCCTGGCGTCGCCACCTGGGCCGGGCCCGCCCGGTCGAAGTTCAGGCGTGAAGACGCGAACGGCCGAGCCCTCGGGTACGACGGGCTCGGCCGGCGGATCGTCGGCCACCGACCGGGCGAAGGCGATCCAGGCGTCGAGGTCGAGCCCCAAAAGCGACGGGCCGACCTCGGCGCGGGCCTCCGCGAAGTGGTCGGCCGCCCGCCTCGCGTGGGATCGCACGCCTCCCGGCCGCCCCTGCCGGACCTTCACGCCGGCCGCCGCGAGCTTGATCAGGCCCTTCAACACCAGGGCCGTCGGGCCGCGACGACCGTGCGCCAGCCAGAGCGCCTCCCAGGCCTCGTGCGCCTCCCAGTAGCATCCCGCGTTGAACAGGTCGACCCCGCGCAGGTAGGCCGGCGACTCGGCCCAGGCGTCGGCCTCGACGGGCGCCACGGCCGGGGCGGGCTCGTCGCGGCGGGGCCGGGCCACGCCTCGCCCGGGGACGTACGTCTGCGACGGCGGCTCCGCGTCGTGATAGAATCGGGGCGTCTCGCCCATCGTCACCCGCCTATCCTGGATGGAGCCGGCCCCCGCGATGTCCGCCACGCCCGTCGTCGTCGTCAACGCCGTGGGGCTCACCCGGCGTCTCCTCGCCCACGCCCCGCGCCTGAAGGCCCTGGCCGACGCCGGCTGGGTCCGGTCGCTGGACGAGGCGTCCCCCGCCGTGACCTGCACGGCCCAGGCCAGCCTGCTCACCGGCGAGGCCCCGCAAGGGCACGGCATCGTCGCCAACGGCTGGCTCTTCCGCGACACCCGCGAGGTCCGATTCTGGCAGCAGTCCAGCGCCCTGGTCCAGGCCGAAACGGTCGAGACCACGCTCCGCCGCCGGGCCCGCGAGCAGGGCCGCGAGTTCCGCATCGCCAAGCTCTTCTGGTGGTTCAACCAGGGCGCCGACGTCGACCTGAGCGTCACGCCCAAGCCCTGGTACGGGGCCGACGGCAACAAGGTCTTCGGCATCTCCGGCACGCCCGACGGCCTCTGCGAGAGGCTCGAATCCGGCCTGGGCAAGTTCCCGTTCCACACCTTCTGGGGCCCGAACGCCGGACTCCCCTGCACCGACTGGATCGCCCGGGCCGCCGCCGACGTCCTCGCGAAAGACCGCCCCGACCTGACCTTCGTGTACCTGCCGCACCTGGACTACGAGCCCCAGCGCCACGGACCTTCCGGCTGCGACATGCCGAAGCTCGTCCGCGAGCTGGACGACGCGGCTGCCCCCCTGCTCGACCGCGCGAAGGCCGAGGACGCCCGCGTCTGGGTCGTCAGCGAGTACGGCCACTGCGACGTCTCCCGCCCCGTCCTCCTGAATCGCGCCCTGCGTCGCGCGGGCCTGCTGACCGTCCGCGACGGGCCGTTCGGAGAGACGATCGATACCTTCGGCAGCCGCGCGATGGCCGTCTGCGACCACCAGCTCGCCCACGTCTACGTATCCCGAAGTGAAGACATCTCGATGGTTCGCGAACTGCTCGCGTCCCAGCCGGGCGTCGCGCGGACGCTCGCGGGCGAGGAGCGGGCCGAGATCGGCCTGGACCACGAGCGCTCGGGCGAGGTCGTCGCCCTGTCCGAGCCCGACGCCTGGTTCGCCTACCCCTACTGGCTCGACGACGCCAGGGCCCCGGACTTCGCCCGGACGATCGACATCCACCGCAAGCCGGGCTTCGACCCCTGCGAGATGTTCTTCGACCCCGCGCTCATCTGGCCGATGGGCCGCGCGGTCCGCCGGCTGGTCCAGAAGAAGCTCGGCTTCCGCACCCTGTTCGACGTCGTCCCGCTCGACCCGAACCTCGTCCGGGGCAGCCACGGACTCCCCGCCGCCGACCCGCTGGACAAGCCCCTGCTCCTCGCCGACGGCCCCGCGCCGGGCGGGGATCGGCTCAAGACCATGGACTTCCGCAACCTGCTCCTCGACGCTTTCTCGCAGGGATGATCATGAAATCACCTTCGATCCTGATGATCTCGGCGATCCTCGGCCTGGCCGCGAACGCGAACGGGGAGGAGCCCCGGAAGGCCGACCGGCCCAACGTCGTCCTGATCTTCTGCGACGACATGGGGTACGGCGACCTCGGCTGCTTCGGGCAGGCGAAGTACGCGACGCCGAACCTCGACCGCATGGCCGCCGAGGGCGCGCGGTTCACCGACTTCTACGTCGCCAGCGCGGTCTGCTCGGCCTCGCGCGCGGCGCTGCTGACGGGGGCGTACCACGAGCGCGTCGGCATCCGGGGGGCGCTCGGGCCGATGACGGACCTGGGGCTGTCGCACGACGAGACGACGATGGCCGAGATGTTCCGGTCGGCCGGATACGCCACGGGGATGGCCGGCAAGTGGCACCTGGGCCGCCGGCCGTCGCAGGCGCCCGTCCACCACGGCTTCGACGAGTTCCTGGGCCTGCCCTACTCCGGCGACATGTGGCCGCACCACCCCGAGCGGCCCGAGGGATATCCGGCGCTGCCGCTGATCGAGGGGGACCGGCCCTCGATCGCCGACGTCACGGCCGAGGTCCAGAAGACGCTGACCACCCGGTTCGCCGATCGCGCCGTGGACTTCATCAAGCGGAACAAGGATCGCCCGTTCTTCTTCTACCTCGCCCCCAACATGCCCCACGTCCCGCTGTTCGTCCGCGACGAGCACGCCGGCCGGAGCGGCGCCGGCCTCTACGGCGACGTGATCCGCGAGATCGACGACGCCGTGGGAGCCATCCTCGACACGCTCAAAGCCGAGGGGATCGACGAGCGGACGCTGGTCGTCTTCACGTCCGACAACGGCCCCTGGCTCAGCTACGGCGACCACGGCGGCTCGGCCGGCCCGCTCCGCGAGGGCAAGGGGACGAGCTACGAAGGGGGCGTCCGGGTGCCGTTCGTCGCGCGAAGGCCGGGCCACGTCCCCGCCGGCCTCGTCCAGCGCCAGCCGGCGGCGACCATCGACCTGCTCCCCACGTTCGCCGCCCTGAGCGGGGCCGCCCCGCCCCCCCTGCCGATCGACGGCCTCGACGTCCGCCCGCTCCTCCTCGGCGAGCCCGACGCGAAAAGCCCCCACGAGGCCCTCTTCTTCTACTACGCCGACGGCCAGCTCCAGGCGATGCGCTCCGGCCCGTGGAAGCTCCTCTTCCCCCACGTCACCCGCACCATGAACGGCCAGGCACCCGGCGGGGGCGGCGTCCCCGGCAAGTACCGCAACCAGGCCGTCGGCCTGGAGCTGTACGACCTCGGCGCCGACGTCGGCGAGACCCGCAACCTCGCATCCGACAGGCCCGAGGTCGTCGAGCGGCTCCAGGCGATGGCCGACGCGATGCGGGGACGACTCGGCGACAAGCTCATGAATCGAGAAGGCCCGGAGATCCGGCCCGCCGCGACGGCCGTCGATTGACCGCGAACGTCGATCACGCCTCGGCTCGGGACTCGCTAAGACTGCGTGCGTAAGCGATGACCGCGGCCGCGAAGGACGCGAGCACGGCCTCGAAATCGGCACCCGATCGCATCCCGTGGAGCGGTGCCTCCGCGATGGTCCGCAGTTCGTCGCCTCCGGCCGAGACGTGCACCGCGACGAGGCGGACCCAGTCCCAACCTCGCTCATAGGAGATCGAAACGAGTTCGCCGGCTCGGCCCCACTCGAGGAACTGCGGCACCCTGGCCCGACGAGGACTCCTGCCGACGAGGTGGAAGTCGACGTTTCGGAGGGCGGGGTCGACGGCCTTCCGAACGTCGGCCAGCAGCAAGCCCACGCCGATCCCCTTGTATCGATTCGGGTCTCCTCGGCGGCCGCGATCGCTCCCCGTGGACGTCTCTCGGTCCATCGCGCCCTCCCAACTCGAAGCCACAGAGCAAAACTCGAAGGCATCCCGCCGCGATCGTTGCGTCGGCGCCCCCTCCCGTTAGACCGACGAGGTCCTCTTGAGTTCGCGAGGGAGTGCCGCTACTCTGGGGCTGCTCGACAGGTGCCCCCGGCCGAGAATGCTCGGGGGGGAGAATAGGGAAGCCGGTGAGAATCCGGCGCGGGGCCGCCGCTGTAATCGGTGAGGCTTCGGACCACAGGGCCACTGCCCCCCACGGGGCGGGAAGGCCGTCCGAGGCCGCTATCAGCCGAGAGCCAGAAGACCTGCCCGTCGAGTGCTGTTGGGATGCCGTCGCCGCATCCCCGGCGGACGTCCGCGCGGATCGGCCGCGAGGAGTGCGCCCGGGACGGTTGCACGCGTCCCCCCCTGCCCGACCCGGCGGAAAGGCCTTCCTGATCTCCGACGCGTGGCGCCCCCGCTCACCTCTCGCGAGCTGATCGGTCGCCGCATCTCGTCTTGATCCGCGGATTGACGCGATCGACCGGACGGCCTGGCCGTCCCGGCTCGCATCCTCACGCCCCGATCGACCGTACCACCCGCCCGACGACCGAGCGACGCCCCGGCCCGGCCCCGCCGCGCGTCGCCGCAGAATTCGCGGCCCACCCCGAAACGTCCACTCACCACACGGTAATGATCATGAACCGCAAGACGTACATTTCATTGGCCTGCCTGATCCTTTCGGCGCCCGCCCACCTCGGCGCGACGGCCCGGGCGGGCGACGTCCAGGTTTCGTTCGACGACCTGTCCCTGGCGCCGAATTCCTCCTGGTACGGTCCCGACCCGAACGGCACGATCGTCGACGGGGCGTACGGCGACGTGAACCGGGGGTCGTTCACCTCCGAGGGCGTCGCCTTCGGCAACAGCTACGACCTGACCTACGGGAGCTGGGGCGGTTTCGCCTACTCCAACACCACCGACTCGACGACGGCGGGATGGACGAATCAGTTCTCGGCCTACACCGGGGCGGCCCGCACCGGCGAGAACTACGGCGTCGCCTCCGGATACCGCGACCCCTCCCGGTTCGACCCGACGAACGCCGACCACCTGCGGAGCCTCCCCTCGTTGACCCTGCCGGCCGGCGCGGGCGTCGCGGGGATGTTCGTGACCAACACGACCTACACGGCCCTCTCGATGCTCGACGGCGACGGCTGGGCCAAGAAGTTCGGCGGCGACACGGGGAACGACGCCGACTGGTTCAAGCTGACGGCCTATGGCACGGGCGCGACCGGCCAGGTCGTCGCCGCCTCCGCCGAAATCTACCTCGCCGATTACCGCTTCGCCGACAACTCGCTGGACTACATCCTCGACTCCTGGGCCTACCTGGACCTCTCGGCGCTGGCGGCGGCCGGGGCCCAGAGCCTCCACTTCAACGTCTCCTCGTCCGACGTCGGCGTGTACGGGATGAACACCCCGGCCTACTTCGCGATGGACGACCTGACCTACACGCTCGCCGCCCCCGCCGTGCCCGAGCCGGCGTCCCTGGCGATGGCGGGTGCGGCCCTCGCCCTCGTCGGGCTGGCCCTCCGGTCGCGGCGGACCTCCTGATCCCAGGGTCCCGAACCTTCCGGCCGGCCGCGCGACGCGCGGCCGGCCTTCAGTACCACAGGATGGTGGCTTCCAGGAAGAGGCGATCGGGAGGCGACGGCAGCGGCGCGAGCAGCGACTCCGAGGCGGCCATGTCGCGGAGGAAGAGATTCTCGTCGATCTCGCGGACGATCTCCGGACCGCGGACGGTCAGCGCGACCTCGCGGTTGTTCCGCATGCTCAGGTCGTCGAAGTTGCCGCTGCCGATGTACGCCAGGGCCCCGTCGACCGACATCGCCTTGACGTGGGTCATCCCCGGATAGAGGTACACCCGCGCCCCGGCCTTCAGCAGCCGGTTGGCGGTCATGGCGCTGTACTTGTTCATCACGCGCACGTCGCCTCGCACGGTGAGGACCGCACGGACGTCCACGCCCCGCCCCCGCGCCGCGACCAGCTTCTTGACCAGGATCGGGTCGCTGAAATACGGGTTCTCCAGATAAATATGATGTTTCGCCGCATCGACGGCCCCGTACACGGCCTCCTTGAGCGACCGTTCGCCGAGGTCGGTGCGGACCATGCGGACCTCGGCGTTGGGGGCCCCCGCGCCGCCGGCCGCGAAGGCCTCCGGACGGCTCGGGGCGGCGCAGCCCCCCTGCGACCGCCAGCTGCTGGCGAAGAGTTCGGCGTACTGGGGGACGATCGGCCCCTCGGCCAGGAACGCGAAGTTGTGCCAGTCGCGCAGCGAGGCCCGGGTCAGGATCATCCCGCCGGACCAGACGACGCGGTCGTCGATCACGGCGACCTTGCGATGGTCGTACCGGAAGAACGGATCGGGCGTCTCGATGACGTGGACGTTCGGCTCGGCCCGGAGCCGATCGAGATACGTGGGGATCCCGCGCGTCACCCTGAGGTTGCCCACCCCGATGACGTAGCCGCCCCGGTCGACAATCAGGCGGACGAGGACGCCGGCGCGCGCCCTCGCGATCAGCGCGTCGGCGACGCTCCGCCCCGCCTCGTCGTCGTCCCAGCCGAAGATCATGAGGTCGATCCGACCTTGGGCCGAGGCGATCAGGGAGATGAGGGCTTCGTACGCCGAGGCGCTGTCGTACAGCGGCGTGATCCGGGCCGGGGTGCAAGGCCCGCCGGCCTCCGGCGACTGGTGGAAGAGCGGCCCCATCCCCGGCGGGAACGCCCGAGCGGCCGTGACGGCCATCCGCTCCCCGAGGCGGACCAGGGCCATCGAGCTCGCCAGGACGGGCCGATGGAGCATCAAGGAGGCCGTCGCCCGAAGCCCGTCTTGGACGAGCAAGGCCTTCTGACCCCGACCGACCGTGGGGTGGCCCCCGTGGTGCCGCGACGGGTCCGCGACGGCCGGGCGGCCCCCCTCGGCGAGTTCCCCGCCCAAGGCCGTCGCGGCGAGCGCGGACGCCGTCAGGACGGCCGCGACCGCGGCCCACCTCGTCTCTCGCACCATCGGCGTCCCGCCCCCGGCTCCACGAATCCGTTCGTCCTCACCGACCTTTCATCGTCCAGGAGCGGGGACTGGTCTGAGCGCGTCCGGCCGGACGCCGGCCCCCGCGTCGTCAGGACCGGCGCGGTCCTCCCGTCGCGAACTCGCCTTCGAGGGCCGGCGTCGTCCGCATTTCGCCGGAATGTGGCATGGTGAGTCCGGGGTGCGCGCCGAATCCGGCCGGGATCGTTCGACCCACCGTCGTCGTCCGAGCGGAAGACGAAAAGCGCGCCGAACGAACCCAATCCACGAACCCGCGATCCGATGCCAATCTGTTTTATGAGAAAGCTTTACGTCGACTGGGTTCGTTCCCGCGCCGGCGGGAACGAACCCAATCGCGGGATCGCGCCGGGGTCAGTCGGTGGGGACGACCGGGGGGGCCCAGGGGGGGAGGTCGCAGAGGCCGCCGCCGCAGAAGGTGTGGTGCCAGAGCTGGGTGGTGACGACGCAGGTCAGGCCCACGTCGTAGACGAATCGGGGGATGGTCATGCGGGGCATGCGGACCTGGATCGCCCGCTGGCGGCGGACCGCCTCGGGGTCGAAGTAGCCGGTCCTCGCCAGCGATTCGGGGCTCAAGAGCTGGTCGACCCAGGGGGGCCGGTGGGGGCCCAGGAACGTGCCGGACATGCTGGTGCGGAACATCGTCTTGGGCCGGTCGGCGATCGGCTTGGGGAGGATCCGCCGGGCGACCTGGCGGAGGAGCCACTTCTCGGTCCGGCCGCGAAGCTTGTACTCGGGGGCGATCCCGGAGGCGAACGCCACCACGTCGTCGTCGAGGAACGGGTAGCGGGCCTCGACGGAGGAGTTCATGGCGATGCGATCCCCCTTCGAGATCATCAGGAGGCCCGCGAGCATCACCTTGTAGCCGACGTAGAGCGACTGGTTCAGCGGGTCCCAGCGAGACATCCGCTCGTTGGGCACGTCGAGGTCCGCATACGGGTCGTGCCCGCCGAGCCTCGCCTGCATCGACCCCGAGTAGAGGATCGGCTTGCACTGCGAGATCATTTCGTACATGTCCTGCTGGGCCGTGCGGACGCCGTGGATGGCCCCCTCGGGGGGGACGGCGAAGCGCCGGCCGCTGATGGACCGGCCGGCCAGGTTCCGGGCCATGCGGGGGATGGTCCGGCCGACGACCCGGTAGGCGGCGTCGCGGACCTTCTGCGTCTTGTACCAGACGTAGCCGGCGAGCGCCTCGTCGGCCCCCTCGCCCGTGAGCGTGACCTTGTAGCCCTGGGCGTGGACGGCCTGGGCCAGCCGCAGCAGGGCCGCGCACGACGTGTCGACGATCGGCCCCTCGGCCGCGCGGACCAGCTCGGGGAAGGCCTCGGCCACCCGCGAGCGGTCCATCACGACCGTGGTCAGGGGCGAGCCCAGGGTCTGAGCGGCCTCGGTCGCGTGGGCCCGCTCGTCGGGGCCGGCGCGGTCCAGGCCGATGGTGAACGCGGGGATCGGATCTTTCCGCAGGCGGCTGCAAAGCCCGAGGACCACGGTCGAGTCCAGCCCGCCGCTGATGTAGGTGACGACCGGCACGTCGCTGCGGAGCCGCCGCTCGACGGCCGTTTCCAGACGCCCTTGCAGCTCGTCGACCAGCGGCGTCGGGTCGGCCAGGCGGGTCTCGTCGCCGGCGTCGGGGAAGTCCAGGTCCCAGTAGACCTTCTTCTCGACGCGGTCGCCCCGGACCCTCAGGAAGTTGCCGGGGGCGATCGAGGTCACGCCGTGGAAGAAGGTCCTCGTGGTGCCGGAGCAGAAGAACGTGAACAGGTGATCGATCCCGCGCACGTCGGCCTCGGCGCGGACCATGCCGGAGGCGAGGATCGCCTTGATCTCGGAGCCCCAGAGGAGCCAGCCGTCGGCCTCGGCGTAGTAGAGCGGGCAGATGCCGATCCGGTCGCGGCCGAGGATCAAGGTCCGGGTCTTGCGATCCCACAAGGAGACGGCGAACTGGCCGCGGGCCTCCTCGAACATCCGCTCGCCGAGGTCCTCGTACAGGTGGACCCAGGCCTCGGTGTCGCAGCGGGTGGCCAGGGTGTGGTCGCGTTCGAGGAGCTTCTTGCGGATCTCCGGATACTCGAACAGCTCGCCGTTGAAGGCGACCCAGACCGAGCCGTCCTCATTGGAGAGCGGCTGCCGGCCGCCGGCGAGGTCGATGATCGCCAGCCGGCGGGCCCCCAGCGCGACCCCCGGCTCGATGTGGACCTGCTCGTCGTCCGGCCCGCGATGCTCGATCGCGGCGGTCATGGCCAGCAGCCGCCGCGCGGGGAATTCCCTCTGGCCGGTCAGGTCGAACGCTCCGGCGATGCCGCACATTCCAGGTCTCCGAATCGTGGCCTCGCCTCCGCGAGGCCGGCGGCGGGCCGTCATGGCCCGATCCTGTCCAACGGACGCCGAGCCGATCGCATCTCGCGGCGCGACCGGCGGGCGTGCTCCCGGCGTCATTCCGAGGGGCCCGCCGCCGAGCCATCCGACGCCGGCTCGCCCTCGATCCGATGGATCGCGGTCAGCACGGTCGGCCGCTCCCACCTGCCCTGTTCGGCCGGCCCCGCGAGGTCGCGCAGGCGGGGCAGCGCGGATTTCGCGCGGGGGCCGAACGCCCCCAGCGCCTCGGCCGCGGCGAGCCGCGTATCGTCGTCCTTCGAATCGAGCGAGGAGGTCAGCGCCGCGAGGACGTCGTCCGCCAGCGGGGAACGCGGCGCGAGTCGTCCCAGCGCGAGGCAGACCGCGGGGGCCGGCGGGCCCGACTTGGCCCGGCCCGCGGCCTCGCGGAGGATCTCCAGCAGGATCGGCACCGCCGGCCCGCCGAGCTCGGGGCCGAATTCGGCCAGCCCCTGGGCGAACGCCGCCCTCCGGAGATCGGACTTCTCCTCGCGGAGCGCGGCGAGCAAGGCGGCGGCGGCCTCCTCCTCGCTCGACGTCCCCGGCGCGATCCGGCCCAACGCTCGGGCGGCGTTGCTCACGGGCTCCCAGCGGATCCAGCCGCCTGGCCCGTAGCTCATCGTCCCCCGCTCCGGCTCCGGCTCATTCAGCATCGCGACAAGGGCGGGGAGGCCGGGTTCGGCCGCCGCGCCGATCTCGCCGAGCACCGCGGCGGCCTGGCAGCGGACCTCGGGCTCGGCGTCGGACAGGGCCTCGACCAGTTGCGGGACGATCGCCTCCGACCGACGGCGACTGGGATCCTCGAGGATCAGGGAGAGCGACCCGGCGCACGCGTCGCGGACCTCGCCGTGGTTCGTCCGAAGGGCTCGAATCAGGACCAACGTCACGCGATCGAAGTCCGTCCGGCACGAGCCCAGGGCCCGGGCCGACTCGACGCGGACTCGCTCGGAAGCGTCCGAGCCCAGGGTCGCCTCCAGCGCCGCGAGCCCGATTCCCCCGCACTGGACCTGCCCGAGGGCCTTGGCGGCCGAGAGCCGCACGGTCTCATCGGGATCGCCGAGCGCGGCGATCAGGGGATCGGTCCAGGCCGAGGCCCCCTCGGCCCCGAGTTGGCCCGCGCCCGAACCGGCGATCCCCAGGGCCGCCCAGGTCCGGATCTCGGGCCTGGGGTCCCCCAGCGCGACGGCCAGGGCCTCGACCGCTCGTCGGCTCGAGGCCGGGTCTCCCGACCGGAGCGCCGCCAACGAGGCCTGGGTCAGGGCCTGGGACGCCATGGCCGCCACGCGGTCGTTGCCGTCGCGGACCGCCGCGGAGAGGGCCGGGAGCGCGGTCGGGACGTGGGGACCGTCGATCGTGGCGAGCCCCGCAACGGCCTCAAGCCGCTGATCGACGTCGCCGTCCCGGAGCATCCTCGACCAGCCGTGGACCGGCGCGAGGCTGTCGCGCACGACCCGGACGGCCCAGAATGTCAGGCCGCAGGTGGCGACCACCCCCATCAGCACCAGCACGCTGAAGCCCGGCTTGCGGGCGCCTCCCGCATCCTCCGCCGGGGGCGGCCGAAGTCGCCGTGTGAACCGCACTCGGGGGAATCTCATGGCGAATCTCCTGACGGCCGGCCCTGGCCCCCGGACGCCCGATAAACGCGGACATTCCCCAGCTTACCGCGACGTATGGACGCCTGCCATGAAGAGCCCGTGCCGAGGTGGAGACCGGGCGGGCGATCTGCGAACGGAAGCCGAGTCGGCCGAGTCTCGTCGTGGAGAGCGATCCTCAGCCCTACGGACCGACCGAGGACGCGGCGTCGATCCGGCGGACGGCCGACCCGGCGGCCTCGACGACCCGGTGATCCTCGCCCCCCGAGCCCGCGAGGGCTCGAAGCCGGGGCAGTGAGGGGCTCGCTCGGGGCCCGAACGCCCCCAGCGCCTCGGCGGCCTTGAGCCGCGTGTCGGAGTCTGCCGAATCGAGCGCGGCGGTGAGCGCCTTGATCGCGTCGACGGCGAGCGGCGAGCCGGGGGCGATCCGGCCGAGGGCGAAGCAGATCGAAGGGGCCGGGGGCATCGGCGGGGGATTGCCCACGGTCGCTTTCAAGACGTCCAGCAGGAGAGGCACGGCCGGCGTGGTGAGGTCGGCGCCGAAATCGGCGAGCGCCTCGGCGGCCGACGCCCGCGCGTCCTCGTCCTTTCCCTCGCGTAGTAGGGCGATGAGGGCCGACGTCGCCTCCTTCGCCCTGGGGGTCTCGGGTGCGATCCGTCCGAGCGCCAGGGCGGCCTGAGAGGCGGCCTGCCATCGGATCGGAACATTCACGGAAGGTCTCCACGTCTCGGGGCTGGACGGCTCGTGCAGCATGGCGACGAGCGGGGCCACGCTCGACTCGGCGGCGGGGCCGATCTCGCCCAGGGTGGCGACGGCGTGGCAACGGACCCGAGGATCGGGGTCCGCCAGCGCCTCGGTCAGCCTCGGCACGATGGCCGCGGACCTCCGCCGCGTGGGGTCGACGTGCATGCTGAAGAGGGCCGAATCGCAGGCTTCGCGGACCGGGGCCTCGTCCTTCCCGAGTGCGTGGAGCAGGGCGATCGTGACGCGATCGAAGTCCGTCCGGGACGAGCCCAGGGCGAGGGCCGCCTCGCTCCGGACTCGGGTTGAGGCGTCCGAGGCCAGGATCGCCTCCAGCGCCGCGAGGCCGGCTTCCCCGCAAGGGACCCGGGCGAGAGCCCTGGTGGCGGCGACCCGCACGTTCTCGTCGGGATCGCCCAGCGCGGCGAGCAGCGGGTCGGTCCAGGCCGAGGCCCCCTCGGGCCCGAGTTGAGCCGCGGCCGAATTGGCGAGGACCAGGGCTGTCCAGGCCCGGATCTGGGGCCTGGCGTCCCCCAGCCCGACGGCCAAGGCCTCGACCGCCCGTCGGCCGAGGTCGGGATCGCCCGCAACCCGCGAGGCCTGACCCAGGGCCTGGATGGCCTGGGTCGCCACGCGAGCGTCCGGATCGAGGACCGCCGCGGAAAGGGCCGGGAGCGCGATCGGGACCTGGGGCGCCTCGATCGCCGCGAGCGCCGCGGCCGCTTCCTGACGCTGATCGACCTCGCCGTCCCGGAGCATCCTCGACCAGGTGTGGACCGGCGCGAGGTCGTCGCGCACGACCCGGGCGGCCCAGAAGGTCAGGCCGCAGGTGGCGACGATCGCCATCAGCGCCATGACGCTGATGGAGGGCTTGCGGGCGCCACCCGGATCCTCCGACGGGGCTATCGAGCCTTGCCTGGTGAACCACGCGCGGGGACGTCTCATGGCGAATCGCTCCATCGGCCGAACCTGGTCCCCGGATTCTCTATGAGGCCGGACGCCCCACAGCTTACCGCGACCTCCCGGCCCCCGGCATGAGCCGTGCGTCCGGCCGACGAGGCCGGTCGGAGGCGGCGGGCCACGTGGGCGCGAACGCCTGGGACGACTCTCAAGGGTCGGGCTCCGCTTCCGACGGGCCCTCCGGCGTGATTCCCTCGATCCAACGAATCGCAGAAAGTGCGGCGGATCGACCGCTCGATTTCAGCGAGGAGGCCGCGAGTTCCCGCAGGCGGGGCAGCGCGGATTTCGCCGACGGGCCGAAGCTTGCGAGGGCCCTGGAGGCGTTGGCGACCTTGGCCGGTCGGTCGCCGTCGAGCGCGTCGATCAGCCCGGCGATCGCCTCGTCGGCCTGCGGGGTGCCGGGGGCGATCCGCCCCAGAGCCTCGCAGACCGCCCCGACCAAGAGGTCGCCCTGCGGCGCTTCTCGACGAAGGGCACCGAGAAGCATCGGCACGGCGCGTTCCGCATCCTCGGGGCCGAATCGCGCGAGGGCCTCGGTGGTCTTCAAGGGCCTGGCCCCGTACATGCCCCTTTCGAGGATGGAGATCAGCACCGGGATGGCCTCCACGGTCCGGGGGGACACGTCGACGAGATCGCCCAGGGCCTGGGCGCCCTGGACGATCGGATCCCAGAGCGAGAGGTCGCCGGTCGGCCTGGCCGGGTCGTAGGAGTCGACCTCTCGCCGCAACATGTCGATCAGGGCCGGGACGCTCGACTCGGCCTCGGGGCCGCTCTCGCGGAGGATCGCGGCGGCGTGGCTGCGGGCCCGAGGCTCAGGGCTGGCCAGCGTCTTGATCATCTCGGGGACGAGCGCCGCAGTCCGCGGCGGGAAGTCTCGAATCGCGGCCTCGATCGCGGCCCGCGACGAGAACAGCGGATCGCGCAGGCCGGCTTGCCGGACGAGCGACTTGTGGCAGGCGTCGCGGACCTCCGGTTCGTCCGTCCCCAGGGCGCGGACGAGTCGCACGGCGATCGCGTCGCGTCCCGCCCGAAAGCTCCCCAGCGAAAGGGCCGCCGCGGCCCGAACGGGAGCGGAGGGGTCCCGCTCCAGGGCCGCCGTCAGGCCTTCGGGCGCGAGTGTGGGAGCCAGTCCGGCGAGGACGCCGAGGGACCTGGCGGCCGCGGCCCTGACCCCATCCGACTCGTCCCCCAGCGTCGCCAGGAGCGCCCCCGCGTTGCGATCCAGGTCCGCGACGCCGAGGATCGGCGTCAGGGCGTGGCCGAGCCCGTCCGCCGCGGCTTCGCGGACGGCGGGCCTGGGATCTCTCATGGCTTCGATCAACGTCGCCAGCGTCTCGCGCGCGGCGTCGGCCGCCTGGGGATCCTGGGAGGGTTTGGCCCCGTGCTGTAGCTTGACGAGCGCCCAGGCCGCCGCCACCGCGACGCGCTCGTCCGGGTCGCCGAGGGCCGCGGCCAGCGACGGGAAGGCCGCTTTCGCGTCTCCCCCCAGCATCGCGAGGTCCCAGGCCGCCGCGAGCCGCTCGTCGGCGGCGCCGTTTCGGAGCCGTCTCGCCCAGAGATGGACCGGGGCCATCGCCTCGCGCACCGTCATGCCGGCCCAGATGACCGCGCCCGAGGCGGCCACGAGGATCATCATGGTGCGGACGCCGAACGACCTCCCCCCGCCCGGCGCTTCGCCGGGGAGGAGGTTCGCCTCGGACGACGTGCGCCGCCGGAGGACTCGGATCGGGAACTTCATGCCGCCGCCCCCGCCCGGACCCTGGATCGGCCGCACCCGCGCGACCTCGATTCCCCGAAGCTCAAGCTAACCGGGGTGCGTCGAGACCGCCAAGGAATTCGGGGCCGGGCGAGCCTTCCGGTCGCTTCACTCGACGTGGAGCGAGTCGAGCGAGGAGCAGGTCGGCAGCGTGGGGTTGAGGAAGGTCTCCTCGCGGCGGCGGTAGGCCTTGCGATAGATGACCACGCCCATGATGCCGATCAGGACGGTGCCGAGGCGGAAGAGGCCGCCGCGGGGGCCGAGTGGGACGTAAAATGCCACGACTTCATTCCTCGCTTCATGTGGACGGTGACGGGCTTCAACAAGAGGTCGGGGCCGACGCCGGCGCGGAGCGGCTCGCCGTGGCGGCCGTCGCAGATGCTGCTGAGCCCGGCGAAGCGATCGCGGATCGTGGTGTGCAAGAGCGGGATCCGGGTCTGGGTCTCGCCGCACTGGTTGGCGAAGACGACCGGGATGCCCAGGTCCTCGGCGACCCGCCCGGGGATGTCGCTGCAGAGGGGGCCGACCCGGCCCAAAAGCCAGTGCCGGCGGCCGGTGCCGCGGTCGGCGAACTCGGGCCAGGCGGCCGAGACCACCGCCAGGTCGATCCGGTCGCGATACTCCTGCCAGACCCGGTCGTAGATCATGTCGGCGCAGACGGCGAAGCCCACGCGGCCCCAGGGGGTCGGCACGATCAGGGGGCTGCGGCCGGGGTGGAACCGGAACCGTTCCCAGAAGACGAGGTTCCGCTTGCGGTAGACGTGCAGGTCGCCGCCGGGGGTGCAGAAGGCGAGCGAGTCGTACAGGTGCCGCCCCTCGCGCTCGACGTAGCCGGCGGCGATGTGGAGGTTCCACTGCCGGGCGCGTCGGAGGAGGTAGGTCATCGTCGGCCCTTCCGGCGTCTCGCCGTAGGGCCCGAAGTCGGGGCAGAGGCTGTAGCCCGTGTTGAACAGCTCGGGCAGGACGACGAGTTCGGCCCCGGCGTCGCGGGCCTGCCGGAGCAGGCCGTCGGCGCGCTGGAGGTTGGCCGAGAGGTCGAGCAGGTCGCTCGGCATTTGTACGGCGGCGGCCATCAACTTCACTTCAGTCCACCTCCACATCCCTGAGGACGGCGAACGCGATGTCGGGTCTCGGTTCGCGGGGGAGCGATTCCCCCGGTTGGGACCGGCCCCGCCGATTTTCCTCGATCATCGGAATCGGCGGGCCGGCGTCTTGAGCCGGACGATCCTGTCCGGCCCGGTTCGAGGCTCATCGATCAGGCTGCGTGCATCAATCGAAGCCCAGCCAGGCGAGGAACCCGCGCCGCCGGGGCGTCGGGGGAGCCTGGGACTCGGCCCGGAGGTTGTTGGCCCGGTCGTACAGGTCGTTGGCCGCGGGGGACTGCGCCGGCTGGAGGTCGTAGGTGAACTCGCGCTCGTCCCGCAGGGTGAACGGCACCACGTTCTCGGCGAAGAACTCGGTGAGCAGGTTGTCCCACCAGGGGGCGGGGACCGGCTGGATGACGGTCTTGGTCTCGAAGCCGTCCTTGATGAGGGTGACCTCGCGGTCGCCGTAGAAGGTGAACTGCTTCGAGACCGGCGTCGGCCCGATCTCCTCGTCGTTGACGATCACCTGCGCGCCGGGGGGCTCGCTCCGGATCGTGTAGCGACGGATCACGCAGCCGGTGTTCAGGCACAGGCAGGCGACCGCCAGCGCGAGGCTCGCCGCCGCGCGACGGCCCACCTTCGGGGAACTCACCATCCTTGGCTCTCCCATCTCGCCGGCCGGACCCGGCCAATCCCGAGGACGTCCCCGTCGGGGCGCGTCGGCGCTCCGCGGGGCGAGGGCGGCCGGGATTCTAACCTTGACGCCCTAACCCGGCAAGGCGGCTTGAGCCGCGAAATCGGCGTCCCCGTCAGGCCCCGGAATCCTCCCCCTCGCCCCGCGTCATGTGCAGGAGCGGGAACGGGTTCCCCTGCCCGTCGCGCGGCGATCGGCCCGCCACGCGGAACCCCATCCGCCGGTAAAAGCCGACGGCCTGGGGGTTTTGCTCGTTGACGTCTACCTCATCGCACCCCAGCCGATCGACGGCGTGGTCGACCAGCATCCGGCCCACGCCCTCGCCTCGGCGTTCCGGGGCCACGAACAGCATCTCGATCTTCCGGCCGGAGGTCCCCAGGAATCCGACCAGCGCCCCGGAATCGTCGCGGACGGCGGCCAGCTCGACGGCGTCCAGGTACTGGTCGAGGATCAGCGGCTTCATGACCTGGATGTCGACCTCGGTCAGGAAGTCGTGCGTGGCGCGCACGGAAGCCTCCCAGATCCGAACCAGGTGGGGATAGTCGGGCTTCGAGACGGGGACGATCGTCATGGCCGCTCCTTCGCCACATCTTGCCGCACCCGCCCCGCCGCCGCAAAGGGAAACGCCTTGGCGCGTCCGGGACGCCCTGCGATCATCGGTTTCCGGGCTCGGGCCGAGCCCCTCGCCATCCTCCCTTCGCCAGGACAGAGCCCGCCATCATGACGATCCGGATCATCCGCCAGCCGCTGACGACCGTGGACGCGCCCTGGATCGCCGTGGGGATCTTCGAGAAGAACGGCGGGCCCGCGTCCGACCTGACCGGGACCTCGATCGAGGCCCTCGCCGCCAGGCTGTTGGAGGAGAAGGAGATCAAGGGGTCGGTCGGGGAGACGACGGCCCTGCACGAGCCGGTCGGCTTCCTGACCAGGGGGGTGCTGCTGGCGGGCCTCGGTCCGAGGGCCAAGTTCGACGCCCGCAACGCCTACGCGGCCGGCGTGGCGCTGGCGAAGCGGCTGGCCGGCAAGCCCCGCGAGAAGGTCGCGGTGAGCCTGGCCGCCGTCCTCGAAGCGGGCGACGCCGCGCCCGTCTCGGCGCTCGTCGAGGGCCTGATCGTCGGCATGCAGGGGCCCGGCCTGCACAAGACCGAGCCCAACCGGCACCCGTTCGAGGTCGTCTTCGTCGCCCCCGACGGCACTTCGGACGAGCGGCTCGTGGGGTTGGAGCGGCTCGCGGCCCGGGGCGAGGTCGTCGGCCAGGCGGTGAACCTGGCGCGGACGCTGGCCAACACGCCCCCCTCGGAGAAGCCGCCCAAGGTGCTGGCCGAGGTGATCCGCAAGGCGGCCGAGGAGCACGGCGTCGCGGTCGAGGTCTGGGACCCGGCGCGGATCCGGGCCGAGCGATTCGGCGGGCTTTTGGCCGTGGCCGCCGGCTCCGACGAGCCGCCGGCCTTCGTGACCCTCGACTACCTCAACGGGGGCGACGCCCCGACCCTGGCCCTGGTCGGCAAGGGGGTGACGTTCGACTCCGGCGGCCTCAGCCTCAAGCCGAGCGCCTCGATGGAGGACATGAAGGCCGACATGACCGGCGCGGCGGTGGTCGTCGCGGCGATCCTGGCGGCGGCCCGGCTGGAGCTTCCGATCAACGTCAAGGGATACGTCGCCCTGACCGAGAACATGACCGGCGGCCGGGCCATGAAGCTGGGCGACGTCCTCACGATGCGCAACGGCAAGACCGTCGAGGTGATGAACACCGACGCCGAAGGACGGCTGATCCTGGCCGACGCCCTCAGCTACGCGGCCGAGGCGCAGCCCGCGCGGATGATCGACCTGGCCACGCTGACGGGGGCCTGCCTGGTCGCCCTGGGGACGAAGATCGCCGGCCTGTTCGGCAACGAGGAGGCGTTCGCGAAGGAGCTGGCCGAGGCGAGCCAGGCGGCCGGCGAGCGGGTCTGGGCCCTGCCCCTCGACGACGACTTCAAGGACTCGCTCAAGAGCAGCGTCGCCGACATGAAGAACGTCGGGGCCCGCTGGGGGGGCGCGGTCACCGCCGCCAAGTTCCTCCAGGAGTTCGTCGCCGACGTCCCCTGGATCCACCTGGACATCGCCGGCCCGAGCTGGGCGGACTCCGAGTCCGCGAGCCGCGACGCCGGTGGGACCGGCTGCTTCGTCCGGACGCTGACGGTCCTCATGGAGGCTGCGGCCCGGTCATGACCCCCGGGATCGGGGCTCGGAGGAGGGAGAGGCCCGATTCAGCCCGCCGCGTGGCGAAAGCGTGGGCGGGCGGGGTCGAACCGGCAGGGGATCCGCGAGCTGTTGACGTCGAGGGCGGTCAGGATCGCGCGGATCTCATCCATCGGCTGGTCGGCGTCCATCGCCCACTGGATGATGTGGAGGTTCTCCTCGCCCCACTTGAAATGCTCGAGGATCGTGTCGACGAGCGGGGAGTCGGCCAGGCCGGGGCGTTTCACCACGCCGTAGGCCTTGGCGTCGAACTCGACCCAGTAGGTCTCGCCGTGGAGGTGTTCCAGCCACCGCTGGCGGACGAAGCGGTTCCAGAAGCGACAGATCCAGGCCCGGATCGCCATCTCCCCGAGGTCGTGGCCCGCCTTCTCGCTCTCGATCCACTTGAACCGAAGGGCCTCCAGCTCGGCGCGCTCCTGAAGACTCGATCGGACCTTCGGCTCGATCTCGGCTTCGGCCATGGACAGAGGCACCATCGACCCCTCCAAACAAGGACACGATCCGATCCCCGGCCTTTCTCACTCGGCCGGGAAGGCGGGCGAATGCAGACGGATCGGTCGGCCTTACCTGTATCTACTGGTAAAGCCCCGGAAACGTGGGCGAGCCCGGATCGATTTTTCGCCGAGATTGGACTGGAGTCGAAGTTACGCCCTTTTTCGCGCCCCGGCAAGTCTCTTCTCGAAAGGCCCCCGTCGCGCCGGGGCGGATCCTCGGGAGCCTCCTCGACGAGGTCGGGCCGGTGTCGTTTTGCAGCAACATGGCCGACCCAGGGGAGATTTCGGGATCATCGAGCCGACGAGCTGGAGAACCAAGCAAGCTTCGTGCCGAACATGACGGCGACCCCCGCTCGGCCCGCCGCGCAGGGCCCCACGGGCTGCGGCGCCACGGCCCGCCAGCGGACGCGGCCGTCGAGCCCGGCGCAGAGGACGTGGACGTCCTTGCGGGCGATGCGGAGCGGCCGGCCTTCGGGGTCGAGCGCGTAGACGTCGTTGGCACCGCCGCCGGGGGCCCCTTCGTACCGGACGTCGCCGGCGCCGTCGAACGCCAGGGCGCGGCCGTCGGCCGAAGCGATCACGGCGAACGGCCCGAGCCGGGCGAGCGACCAGGCCTCGAAGGGGAGCCGGCGGCTCCAGGCCACGCCCCCCCGGAGGTCGTGCCCCTTCAGCTCCTGGGCCCGCCGGGCCAGCGTGATCCAGGCGAGCCCCGGCGGCGAGCCCTCGGGGGCCTCGATGAGGAACGGCGGGTCGGCCGCGTCGAAGCCGCCGCTCGGCGTGATCTCGCCCGCCGGGTCGAAGACCAGGAGCCGGCCGTCGTTGGTGGTCGCCGCGGCGAAGCCCTCGACGCCGATCGCCACGTCCTCGATCGCCGAGGGCAGCTCGTGCTTCCAGACCCAGCGCCCCGCCGGGGTCGCGCGGCCGATCCGGTCGCGCTCCTGGACGATCGCCAGTCCGAAGGAGTCGGGCTTGATCGCCAGGTGGGTCAGCTCGACCAGCCGGAGGTCCACCCGCCGACTCTCCCCGCGCCTCAGGTCGCAGAGGGCCACCTGGCGGTCGGTGGCCGCCGCCAGCCACCCCGGCGCGGTGCGGAGGATCCGGCCGACCCCCGTCGTCTCCGGCCCCGCCCCGAGCTTGCGGCCGTCCGTGCCGTAGAGTTCCAGCCGGTTCGGGCTGGAGAAGACGGCGATGCACGGCGGGTCGTCGCAGACGATCGACACCACGGTCTCGGCCTGGTCCTCGGTCTGCACCGCCTGCACCGCCCAGTCGGGGTTGCGGACCGATCCGGTCCCCCCACGCCCCCGGGCGGCCCCGCCGGCCGGGGCGGGCGCCGTCGCCGAGGCGCGGGCCGGCTTCGCCGCCTCGCGGCCGGCCGGGGGCCCGAAGAAGTCCAGCCGGGTGATCTCGCCGGTGGCCCGGCCGTGGATGGCGAACCGGCCGAGGGGGTCGATCTCCAGCGCGATGACGGGGCGGTCCAGGCGGGTCCGCCAGCGGACGTTCCCCGCCGAGTTCATGATCGCCAGCTCCCCCTCGATCGTCGCCGCGGCGATCGTCCGGCCGGGGAAGTCGGGGACGGCGTGCGAGACGGTCCCCCCTAGGTGGTACGAGCCGGCGTTGCGGCCATCGAGCCCGAAGCGCTGGACGCCGTGCGTGAAGCAGCTCGCCAGGATCATCGAGCCGTCGCCGCTGCAGGTCAGCCGGCCCACGTTCGACATCAGGCGGTCCTGCCAGGCGACCTCGGGCTCCAGCCGGCCCGGCGTGCGCGAAGCCTCCAGGTCCACCCCCGCGAGCATCCCGAACGCCGCGGCCCCGACCACGAACGGCCGGTCGGGGACGAAGCAGAGGTGCGCGATCGGCTGGATCGTCTCGATCCGCCCCGCCGCCCGGCCGTGGCGGTTCACGAGCTGAACCGCCCCCAGCCGGCTCCCCACGGCGACGTAGCGGCCGAACGGGTCGGTCGCCACGAACGACGCCTCGCCCGGCGCGGCGCGCTCGGCCTGGATCTCCAGGTCGCCGCTGAGGATCAAGAGGCCGGCGTCGTCGTTGTCGCAGAGGATCGCGACCAGCGAGCCGTCGTCGCTGATCGTCCCGGCCAGGACCCGGTTCGGCGACCGCGTGGACGAGGTCATCTCGCCGTGGACGTTCAGCAGGTAGAGCTGGTTCCCCTCGTCCCAGGCGAGGATCCGGCCCGCCTCGCGCGCGAACGCCAGCCCCTTCAACGGCGACTCGGTGACGACCGTCCAGGACTCCTCGGGCTCCAGCCGCGTGTTGCTGCGGGCGCTCATCTCGGACATGGGGAGCGTCTTCACCCTCGTCGAAGTTCCCTGGGCGGCCGGTCCCGACGAGCGTCGGAGCCTCGCCGTCGATCGTCGCCTGCGGGGCGGGGAAAGGCAACCCCTGCCCGCGATCGTCGGGTTGACAGGATCGGGCTTCGGGGTATGAACAGGCTCGTCCCCCACGCGGGAAGTCCGAATGGAGTCGAGGCTTGAACGATCCGACCTCCCCGATCCCTCGGCGCCGAAGACTCGCCCGGCTGCTCATCGCGGCCGGCTGGTGGGGGCTCGTCGGCTGGTTCGTGCGCGAGACGCTGCGGACCCGCGACGCGGGCGCGGAGCACCTGATCGCGGCCGCGGCCCTGGCGTATCTCGCCGCCTGGTGCCCGATCCTGGCCCTCGCGCGATGGAGCCCGCCGGGGAAGCTCGCGCGGTTCGGGGCGTGCACGGCGTCGATCGCGGCGGCCTTCCTGGCGGTCGAGATCCCGGCGGCCCTCGGCGTCGTGGACTACCGCGAGGTCTTCCACACGCCGACGCCCCCCTGGAGGCGTTCCGGCAACCTCCCCGACCCGGACCTGCTCTACGCCCGGAAGCCCGACCAGCGGCTGCGGCTGCGGTTCGAGGGTTCGGACCGCCACGGCCTCCGCGACGCCCCCCCGGCGACCCCCTACACCTGCGACGTGACGCTCGACGGCCTGGGCTTCCGCAATCCGCCCGGCCTGGAGGCGGCGGACGTCGTCCTGGTCGGCGACTCGTTCGTCGAGGGGCTGCAGGTGGGCGACGACGAGCTGATCTCCACGAAGCTCGCCGAGCGGATGGGCGCCCCGGTGGCCAACCTGGGAAGGACCGGCTACGGACCCCGGCAGGAGCTGGCCGTGCTGGACCGCCACGCGGCGGGGTTCAGGCCCCGGGCGTGCGTCTGGTTCTTCTACGAGGGGAACGACCTGCAAGACCTGGCGGCCTACGAGTCCGACCGCGAGCGGGTGAAGGCCCTGCGGCCCGAGTCCCCTCGCCGGGCCTGGTACGGCCGGTCGTTCGTCCGCAACGCCGCGGGCTGGCTGACCCGATCGTCGGCCCGCGACGCCACGGTCCCTGCCCGCGAGCGGGCCGGCGCGTTCCGAGACGACCAGGGCGCTTCGACCCCGATCTACTTCTCCTGCGGCGTCCACGAGGGAGACGCCGAAGCCGTCCCCGGCCGCGCCAAGCCCGAGACGATGGCGCGATTGAAAGAGGTCTTCGCCGAGGCCGAGGCCCTCTGTCGGGCGCGCGGGATCGAGCTGGTCGTGGCCTTCGTGCCGTCGAAGTTCCGAGTCTACCGAGACCTCTGCGCGTTCGAGGCCGGCTCCCCCTGCCCCGGCTGGCCGGTCGACGACCTGCCGAACGCGGTCGCGAAGGCGGCGCGGGAAGCCTCGCCGGCGATCGAGTTCGTCGACCTGACCCCCCGGCTCCACGCCGAGGCGGAGGCCGGGAAGTTGGTCTACCTGCCGGACGACACCCACTGGTCGGCCGACGGCCACCAGGTCGCGGCCCTCGCGATCGCCGAGCGTCTCGACGACCGCGAGCGGGCCTCGACGGATTCAGCTCACTTGGGGGCCGTCGCCGCGCCCTGAGCCGGGGCTGGACTGGCGGACTGGATCGACCGGATGAAGGCGATCAAATCCTTCAGGTCGGCCGGCTTCAGGTCGGCTTCGAGCCCTTCGGGCATGAGCGAGATGCCCGTGGAGGCGATCTGCTCGATCTGGTCGCGGGGGACGACCTCGGACACCCCCTCGGCCCGCTTCAGGACCAGCGCGGCGGTCGATTCCGAGGCGATGATGCCCGAGATCACCCGGCCGTCGGCGGTCGCCACGTTGTAGTTCAGGTAGTTGGCCGCGACCTCGCGGTTGGGGTCCAGGACGTGGGTGAGGATGTCCTCCGGCGACCGCCCGGCGACGGTCGCCAGGTCGGGGCCGACCTCGACCCCCTGGCCCTCGGCGCGGTGGCAGGTGGCGCAGGCCTTGAGGTAGACGGCCCGGCCCTTCTCGCGATCCCCCTCGCCGTCGAGCGCCGGCTTGAACGCCGCGATGACGGCCGAGCGCTCGCGGGGGGCGTCGGCCGAGCCGAACGACTTGAGGGCGCGGGCTCGGATCGACGAGTCGGGATGCTCGCGGAGCTGCTTGAGCCGGAGCGGGTCGATCTCCGCCGTGGCGAGCTTCTTGGACTCGATCGCCTCCAGTAGGGCGCTGATCCCCTCGACACGGCTGAACAGGACCTCGGCGGCCTCGCGACGAGCCGCGGGGCTCATCGCCTTCCACTGGCCGAGGACCCCTTCGGCGACCGCCGGCCCGGCCTGCTCGCCCAGCGCCCGCAGCGCGGCGAGCTGGACCTCGGCGGGCTGACGGGCGTCGAGCAACGGAGGCAGGACCTCCAGCGCTCGCTCGGGGCCGCTCAGGCCGACCAGGGCGATCGCGACGGCGCGGCGGCCGGCGGGCTGGTCCGAGTCGGCGGCCTCGGCGGCCGAGTCGAACAGGGCGTCGAGCCGCTTCCAGGTGGCGTCGGAGAGCGTCTCCTGGAGCGAGCCCCGGGCCCGCTTGAGCCCCGCGCCGACGGCCAGGACCACGCGGCCCCGCAGGTCGTCGGGCAGCTCCTTGGCGTACAGGTCGGCGACGACCTTCTCGATGGCCCCGGCGTCCTTCGCCTGGCCGATCATCGTCGCCAGGTCGTCGAGCCAGGGGCGGCCCTGGGCTTCGACCAGGAAATCGTCGTCGGCGAGCCGGGCGAGCAGGTCGGGGGCGTGGCCGGCGATCGAGGTCAGGACCGCGGCTCGGGTCCAGCGGTCCCCGGCGTCGCGGCGGGCGAGGGCGGCCAGCGCGTCGAGCGCGCGGGGGTCGTCGTTCACGTCGCCCAGGGTGAGGGCGGCCTGGAAGCGGACCATGGGGTCGGCGTCGTCGGCCAGGGGGAGGACGTTGGAGATCAAGGCGCGGTCGGCCTTCACGCGGCCCTCGGCGAGCTTCGCGGCCCGCTCGCGGACGCGGGGCTCGGGGTCGGCCAGGGCCATGGCGACGTCGGCGTCGTCGAGGACGCCGAGGGCGTCCATCGTCCAGAGGGCGTGGAGCCGGCCGAGGGGCGTGGGCCGGTCGGCCGCCAGCTTGCGGAGCGCGGGGGCGGCGGCGACCTCCTTGCGCTCGATCAGGAGCCGCTGGGCGGTCTCGCGCCACCAGGCGTCGGGGTCGGCCAGGAGGGCGACCAGCTCGGCGGCGGGGGCCTTGCTCAGGCGGGGGGCGCGGAGCGGCCGGGGGCCGTCGGCGAGCAGCTCGTAGAGCCGCCCTCGGTCCTTGCCGCTGGTCAGGTCCAGGTGCTTCTTGATCGGCTCGGGGATGGAGATTGGGTGCTCGATCGTCTCGCGGTACATGTCGACGATCAGGAGCGTGCCGTTGGGGGTGTTGGCGAAGTTCACCGGGCGGAACCAGTTGTCCTTCGAGGCCAGGAACTCGACACCCTCGTCGGCCCGCTCGGCCACGCAGACGGCCCCGGCGATCCCCATCGTCTTGCGATGCACGAGGTTCCCCCCCACGTCGCCGACGAAGGCGTTGCCGCGGTAGGCCTCGGGATAGGCCGACCCCCGATAGATCGTGACTCCGGTGGCCGACGTGAAGTAGCCGAAGGCGAACTGCTCGGAGTGCGAGAGCTTCTTGAGCATCGCCGGGTCGGCGACGCGCTGGCGGGTGCGGACGACCCGCCAGGGCTCGGGCTCGCTGATGCGGAAGACCGGGGCCGAGGCGCCGTCGGTGGGGATGTCCAGGATCACGGCCGGCGGGACGTAGGCCGGGTTGCGCTCCACGTCGCGCGAGGGGAGGACGATCTGGCGGATGTGGTTGCTGTTGCCGCAGGTGAACTCGTGGCCCCAGTCGTCGGTCGAGAAGCCGAACTGGCCGCCGCCCGAGACGGCCTCGAACGCCAGGGTGTCGGGCTTGAACCGGAAGTCGCGGCCCCGGACGGAGACGGCCGGGCGGTCGGCGTGCTCGACGGTCCGGATCAGGCCGCCGTTGCTGCTGGTGACGCCGTGGATCCAGCCGTCGTCGCCCCAGTGCAGGCTGTTGAGCAGCCCCTGGACGTTGCCGGTCTCGAAGCCGGTGAAGACGACCTTGCGGACGTCGGCCTTGCCGTCGCCGTCCGTGTCCTTGGCGTAGAGGATCTCGGGCGCGACGGCGATGAAGACGCCGCCGTCGTAGGGGACGACGCCGGTGGGCCACGTGAGGCCGTCGGCGAAGACGGTGCGGGCGTCGAACCGGCCGTCGCCGTCGCGGTCCTCCAGGCGGGCGACCGTGCCCGAGGGCCTGTCCTCGACGAACGGATAGCCGCGCATCTCGACGACGTAGAGCGCGCCGTCGGCGTCGTAGGCGACGGCCACCGGGCTCTTGACCAGGGGCTCGGCGGCCACCTGGTCGAGCCGGAACCCCGGGTGCAGGGCGAACGAGGCCAGCGCCTCGGCGGGCTCCCTGGCGGGGATCCTCGGCAATTCGCGGGCCAGGTCGTCCTGGGCCGTCGCGGTCGTCGCCACGCCCAACAGGATCGTCAGGGCGAGGCCCTGGTAACGCTGCAACATCCTTCCGCGACTCCTCGAAGATCGTTTGAGTGCCAGGCCGGGGGCGGCCCCGACCGGCGAGACGATGAACCTTCCGCGACGGCCGGAAGAGGAGGCCGAGGCTTCGCCCGGATACGTCGGTGCGGGTTGCGATCGGGGACCCGGGCCTCAGCCCTGGATGGCGTTGGTGCGCCCCAGGGCGATGTCGAAGTCGCCGACGGCGGGGACGAGCATCGCCATCAGGGCGAAGCCGTAGACCCCGGCGCTGACGAGCAGGGCGGCCAGGAAGTCCCCGTTCAAGAGGCTGATGATGCAGTAGAACGAGCAGAACGGCGTCAGCAGGGCCACCAGGGCGATCGCCCGCGACGGGTTCTTCGCCCCCAGCGAGCCGAACAGGGCCACGCTCCCCGCCCCGATGAAGATCATGAAGCTCAGGAGCTGGCGGCCGAACTCGCGGTCGCTGAAGATGATCAGGTAGGCGCAGAGCAGGATGCCCACCATCAGGAAGAAGATCGTCCCCAGGCTGTGGGCCACGGCGGTCCGGCTGCTGGTGTAGGTGATCGCGTCGTGCAGGCCGAGCATCGCCGCGAAGTGGCAGAAGAGCAGGTAGTCGACCAGGAAGAAGACCAGGTTCTCGCCCGACATCCGGCCCGTCCACCAGAGGAACGCCGCGAACAGCATCGGCAGGACGACCATCTCCTTGGCGTTGTAGAGGACCCCGAAGAGCTTGCCGTAGATGAAGTCGCCTGGGGACAGCTCGGTCACCAGCAGCAGGTCGAGCGCGCCGGTGTCGCGCTCGCTGGTCAGCGAGGTCACCCCCTGGGCGTTGATCAGGACCAGGCTGAGGATCGCCAGGCCGACCGGGATCATGCCCAGGCCGCTCCCCAGCGGCTCCTCCAGCCCGGCCGACAGGTTCAGGAAGAAGCCGACGCCCAGGGCGAAGAGCAGGAAGTAGCAGGCCTTGATGATGAGCGGCTTGGAGCCGTAGGCCCGGGTCATCAGCTCGCGCCAGAGGATCGGGTTGGTCCAGGGCTTGCGGTACGGCCGGGCGGCCCCCGCCAGCCGGCGGTGGGTCCGCCGGGGGACGTGCAGCCCGGTGGTGGCGCCGACCTCGGCGTCGCGCCCGGCCTCGGGCTCGCCCCCCATCGTCGTCGCCGCCGCGGCCCGATCGCCGCCGACGGGCGCCCCGCCCTCGCGGCCGACGACCGCGGCCGCGGCCGTCGTCGTCGAGGCCGCGGCCGTCGTCGTCGAGGCCGCGGCCGCGGGGACGGCCTCCTCGCGGACCTCCACGAGCGTCTCGACCACCTCGGCGTCCCCCTCGCCCTTCTCCCTCGGCTCGTTGTTGCCCGGGTTCCAGACCCGGAGCATGGCCGTGCCGATCGCCACGATCGCCGCCGCGAACGTCAGCCGGACGGCGATGTAGACCACGCTCGTCGTCCGCACCAGGCCCGTCGCCTGGTCGGCCGCCGGGTAGAGCACGGCGAGCATCGCCCGATACGGGTTCAGGACCTCCTTGACCGGGACGCCCAGCAATTCCAGGTCGGGGAAGAAGACGCTGAACAGCTCCACCCCCGTCACCGAGAAGACCACCATCAGGATCGTCAGCGAGATCGACTGGAACGTCCGGTCCCGCCAGAGGGCCACCAGCAGCCCCATCGCCCCGCCGGCCACGCCCGACGCCGCCGTCACCGCGAACAGGTTCAGCACCTGGCCGAACGAGATCCCGCCGAACAGGGCGCAGAGCGACAGCAGGCCGATCCCCGCCCCCAGCATCACCACGATGTGCAAGAGCCCCGCCACCAGCTTGCCCAGCACGATCTCGTGGTCGGAAAGCGCGGTCATGAGCAAGAGCGTGAAGGTGCGGCGGTCCTTCTCGTAGGCGACGGCCGCCGCCGTCGACAGGGGCGCGAAGAAGAGCATCAGCGTGAGCTGGAGCATGGCGAACATGCCGTACAGCACGCCGCCGAAGCGGGCCATCAGGCCCAGCTCGCGGACGTCCTGCCACCCCACGATCGATTGCCAGGCGGTCCAGAGCAGGATGAACAGGAAGCAGGCGAACGAGGCCCGCCACAGGTAATATCGCAGGCTCCGCGGCGCGGTGAGCACTTCCCGGGCGATGATCGGTCCGGCGAACAAGGGCGGATCCCCCAACGATCGGAGAGAAGACAAAGGGCGGGAGGGGCGCGGGTGGACGAAGGAAAGGAGGATGGCTCCCGAAGGCGTCCCCGGTAGGAAAGTGTAGCAAACCCGGCCGCGCCCGACCAAGGGGTCTCGCGAGGCGGAGACGTTGACATCGGTCCGGCCGGTCCCGTAGAGTGCAATGAGCCCGTCGCATCCCCATTTGTCCAAACCGTGCGGAGCCCCCCGGCCGTGGATGACTCCGGTCGCCCGAAGATGGGACGATCCTGGTCCCGCGTCGCGATCGCGACCGCGGCCCTGATCCTCGCCGTCTCCGCCGGGTCCGAATCCCGCGCCGCCGGCTGCCACGTCCCCGAGCGCCCCGTCCTCTCGCGGACGACCTCGTGGGACGCCTGGGCGAACGCCGACCCGGCCGGCCTCGCCGCGCCCGCCGCGCTCCGCCCGCTCCCCTGCGAGGGGGAGACTCCCTACCGGGCCGGCCTCGACGCGCCCGCCGTCCCGGCCGCCGCGACGACGCCCGCCGCCCCGGAATCACCCCCGGCCTCCTCATCCCTCCGGCCCGCCGACGCACCCGTCGCGCCCCGGCTCGCCTCGACCCCGCTCGACCGCCCCCCCCGCGCCGCCTGACGCCCCCTTCGCATCGGGTCGTCGCGTTTCCTCAAGGCATCGGGAAAGGGTTCAGGCGTGGCTCACGCATCGATCGTCCTCGCGCGTCGCGTCGTCGCGGCGACGCTGCTCCTCGTCGCATCCGGGTGCGACCGGCCGTCGTCGCTGGAGGCGCGGGCCATCCCCAGGCTGACGCTCTCGGAGGGCTGGAAGCCGGTCGACCGCTCGACCTGGCTCGCGCCGGGGGTCCGGCTGGCCGCCTGGTCCGGCCCCGAAGGCTCGTCGCTGACCATCTACCGCAAGCTGCCGATCCCCGGCGGGACCGCCGAGCAGGTCGTCGAGTCCATGGCCAACCGGCTGACCCACCTCCCCGGCTTCCAGGTCCTAGAACGTCGGGTCGAGACGATCGCCGGGGTCCCGGCGGCGCGGGTCGAGGTCGTCGCGCCGGGGACCGGCTCGGAGATCGCCCCCAGCAGCGTGAACAAGGCCACGGCGCCCGAGGGGACGACCCTGACGCCGACCCGCGAGATCACCATCGGCTTCCCCCGCCGCGACGGGACGCTCTTCCTCGCCTGGCGGATGCCCGAATCGGCCCGGCTCGCCGTCACCCCGCAAGTCGAGGCGGCGCTGGCCGGGATGGCCCTGCCGCCCGACGCGGCGCCGACCACTTCGTCCTACTGATCGTTCGCCGGCCCGGTTCTTCCAGACGTCATCATCCATCCCTGGTCCCCGACGAGGTCGCCCCGCCGGACGCGAATCGCGCGGCGGGGGACGGGAGCAAGTCCATGTCGACGCCCGCAGCCACCCCCCGCGACCGCCGCGGCCGGGTGTACCAGCCCGCCATCGGCCCGAAGCTCCGGCCGCTGCTCTGGGTGATCCTGATCGCCTTCGCCGTCCTGGCGGCCAACGGGTTCTACCTGTCCAGCGTCACGGCGCTGACGTGGTACACCGGCAGCACCCAGCAGACGTATTTCTACTTCCTGATGGCCCTGCTGCACGTCCTGCTGGGCCTCTTGCTCGTCGTCCCGTTCGTGGCGTTCGGGTTCGCGCACCTGGTCACCTCGTGGAAGCGGCCGAACAAGTCGGCGGTGCGTTACGGGCTGGCGCTGCTGGCGATCGGGGTCGTGGTCCTGGTCTCCGGGTTCATGCTGGTGCGGATCGGCGGGTTCGAGGTCCGCGACGTCCGCGTCCGCGACGCCGGCTACTGGGCGCACGTCGTCGCGCCCTTGCTCGCGGTCGGGCTCTACGTCAAGCACCGCCTGGCCGGCCCCCGGATCCGCTGGGAGTGGGCGCGACGGTTCGCGATCCCGGTGGTCGGGTTCGCGGCGGTCATGGGCGTGCTGCACTTCCAGGACCCGAGGACGTTCGGCGAGCGGGGGCCGAAGTCGGGCAAGCAGTACTTCTACCCGTCCGAGGCGGTCACGGCCAACGGCAAGTTCATCCCGGCCGAGACGCTGATGATGGACCAGTACTGCCTGAACTGCCACAAGGACGCCTACGACGGCTGGTTCCACTCGTCGCACCGGCTCAGCTCGTTCAACAACAAGGCGTACCTGTCGAGCGTCCGCGAGACCCGGCAGGTCTCGATGGAGCGCGACGGCACCACCCAGGCCGCCCGCTGGTGCGCCGGCTGCCACGACCCCGTGCCGTTCTTCTCCGGCCAGTTCGACGACCCGAACTACGACGACGTGAACGACCCGACCGCGCACGCCGGGATCACCTGCACCACCTGCCACGCCATCAGCAACGTCAACAACACCCGGGGCAACGGCGCCTACACCATCGAGGAGCCCCAGCACTACCCCTTCGCCTTCAGCGACGACCCGGTCCTGCAGTGGATCAACCACACGCTGGTGAAGGCCAAGCCCGAGATGCACAAGAAGACGTTCCTGAAGCCGATCATCCGCTCGAGCGAGTTCTGCTCGACCTGCCACAAGGTCGGCCTGCCGTTCGCGCTCAACGAGTACAAGGACTTCGTCCGGGGCCAGGACCACTACACGCCGCACCTGCTCTCGGGCGTCTCGGGCCACGGGGCGCGGAGCTTCTACTATCCGCCCGTCGCCAAGTCCAACTGCGCCGACTGCCACATGGAACTGAAGGACTCGAACGATTTCGGCGCCCAGGATTTCGCGGCCAAGGGGAGCCGCCAGATCCACGACCACACGTTCGTCGGAGCCAACACGGCCCTCGCCCACTTCCAGGGGGACGAGAAGACGGTCGAGGCCCACCGGAAGTACCTGAGCGACAAGAAGGTCCGCGTCGACCTGTTCGCCCTCCGCGAGGGGGGCGAGATCGACGGCGAATTCCTCGGCCCGCTACGCCCCGAGGTCCCCACGCTCAAGCCCGGCGGGAAGTACCTGGTGCAGACGGTCGTGCGGACGCTGGGCCTCGGCCACCCGCTGACCCAGGGGACCGTCGACTCGAACGAGATCTGGGTCGAGCTGATCGCCCGCGACGGCGACCGGATCGTCGGCCGCTCGGGGGGGATCGGCGAGGACGGCGCGGTCGACCCGTACTCGCACTTCATCAACGTCTACATGCTCGACCGCGAGGGGAACCGGATCGACCGCCGCAACCCCCAGGACATCTTCGTCCCGCTCTACAACAAGCAGATCCCCCCCGGGGCCGGCCAGGTCGTCCACTTCGGCCTCGACGTGCCGCCGGGGGCGACCGGCCCGATCACGCTGGAGGCCCGCGTCAACTACCGCAAATTCGACCGGACCTACATGGACTACCTCTTCGGCAAGGGCGAGGGGCCCGAGATCCCCATCACCCTGATGGCGACGGACTCCGTCAAGCTCCCGGTCGAGGGGGGGCCCGCCGTCGAGAACGAGCCCTCCCCCATCAAGGAGACCTGGCAGCGCTGGAACGACTACGGGATCGGCCTGCTGCTGGAAGGGGGCGAGAAGGGGGGCCAGAAGGGCGAGCTGAAGCAGGCCGAGCCGGTCTTCCGGAAGGTCGCCGAGCTGGGCAAGGCCGACGGCTGGGTCAACCTGGCGCGGGTCTACGAGCGCGAGGGGCGGATCCCCGAGGCCCTGGAGGCCCTGGAGAAGGCCGCCTCCCACGAGGAGCCCGCCGCCCCCTGGACGATCAACTGGCTCACCGGCCGGATCAACGTCCGCAACGGCCTGCTGGACGAAGCCGTCGCCAACTTCGAGACGGTCCTGAATACCAGGATCCCCGAGCGCAAGTTCGACTTCAGCCTCGACTACGTCGTGATCAACGAGCTGGCCCAGGCCTGCTACGGCCGCGCCCGGATCGAGCCGGTCGAGGGTGAGGAGCGGAAGGCCTGGCTGACGAAGGCGATCACCAACTACCACCGCTCGGTGAAGATCGAGGCCGAGGACGTGGCCTCGCACTACGGCCTGGGGCTGGCCTTCGGCGACCCGGCCTGGGGCCCCAAGCCGCCCGAGCCGGACGCCCCGGCCGAGCCGATCGACCCCGAGAGCCTCGGCGCCCAGGTCCCCGGCGTCGCCGACGTGGACGCCCCGGCCCAAACCCGCAAGGAGCGGGCGCTCAAGCTGGCCGCCGACGTCGCGCGCTACGTCAAGGGCCCGCGTCCCAAGTATCAGTCGCGGCTGGAGCCGCTCTACGAGGTGACCGACGGCCTGGCGAAGGCCTGGGAGCAGGCCGCCGACCCCGAGGTCCGCTCGGCGATCGGCCGGGTCCTGGAGGTCGGCCACAAGGCGCTCCACGAGCGGCTCAAGCCCGACGAGACGGCCGAGGGACGCGCCTTCGCCGCCGCCCGCCGCAACAGCCCGGCCGCCAACATGAACGCCCAGTCCATCGTCATCCATCCCCTGCACCGCCCCGGCGCGCCGGGGATCGACGCATCGCCCAGCCCGTCGCCGACCGCCGCCGCACCCGCGACGGCCCGCCCCGAGGAGAGTGGACTATGACCGACCGGAAGACCCTGAATCCATCTCCGTCCATTCGCCTCCTGACCGCGGCGATCCTGGCCGCGGCGGCCCTCCCCCTGGCCTCGGGCGGCTGCGCCAAGGCCCCGGAGCCGACGGTCCTCGCCGCACCGGTCGCGCCGACGCGGCCCAAGCTCGTCGAGACCGCCTCGCTGCCGACCGTCAAGTTCGTCGACGTGACGAAGGAGGCCGGGATCGACTTCGTCCACTTCAACGGCGCGAAGGGGGAGAAGCTCCTGCCCGAGACGATGGGCTCGGGCGTCGCCTTCCTCGACTACGACGGCGACGGCGACCAGGACCTCCTGCTCGTCAACTCGTCCCCCTGGCCGGGCGACCAGGACGCCCCCGACCCCGCCCCCACCCAGCGCCTCTACCGCAACGACGGCAAGGGGAAGTTCGAGGACGCGACCAAGGAAGCCGGCCTCGACAAGACCTTCTACGGCCAGGGCGTCGCGGTCGGCGACTACGACAACGACGGCGACCCCGACGTCTACGTCACGGCCGTCGGCCGCGGCTACCTCTTCCGCAACGACGGCGGCAAGTTCGCCGACGTCAGCGAGGCCGCCAACGCCAGGGGCCCCAACGGCTGGCTCTCGGGCGCGGCGTTCTTCGACATGGAGAACGACGGCGACCTCGACCTCTTCCTCTGCAACTACATCACCTGGACCCCCGAGATCGACAAGGTCCAGGGCTTCCAGCTCACCGGACTGGGCCGAGCCTACGGGCCGCCGACCTCGTTCAACGGCTCGCTCTGCGTGCTCCTGCGCAACGACGAGGGCCGGTTCACCGACGTCAGCGAGGAGTCCGGCGTCCAGGTCCGCACCCCCGACCTCAAGGCCCCGCTGGGCAAGTCCCTGGGCGTGGCCCCGTTCGACGTGGACGGCGACGGCCTGGTCGACGTGGCGATCGCCAACGACACCGTGCAGAACTTCCTCTTCCACAACAAGGGGGGCGGGAAGTTCGAGGAGATCGCGCTTTTGTCCGGCGTGGCCTTCGACCAGTCGGGCTCGCCCCGGGGCGGCATGGGCTGCGACTGGGCCTATTTCCTGGACGACGAACGCCTGGGCCTGGCGATCGGCAACTTCGCCAACGAGATGACCGCGCTCTACGTCACCGACCAGCCGTCGGGCCTGCAGTTCTCCGACCTGGCCAACCTCTACGGCCTGGGGGCGCCGACCCAGCCCCCCTTGAAGTTCGGTATCTTCTTCTTCGACTACGACCTGGACGGCCGCCTCGACCTGCTCTCGGCCAACGGCCACCTGGAGCCGGACATCTCCAAGGTCCAGGCCAGCGAGCACTACGAGCAGTCGGCGCAGCTGCTCTGGAACTCGGGCCGGCCCGGGCGCGAGCTGTACGTGAACATCGGCCCCGAGGCCGCCGGCCCCGACCTCTTCAACCCGATGGTCGGCCGCGGCAGCGCCTACGCCGACATCGACGGCGACGGCGACCTCGACGTGGTCCTGACCGCCAACAACGCCCCGGCGCGACTGCTCCGCAACGACGGCGGCGACGCCAATCGTTGGATCCGCGTCGAGCTGACAAGCGACGGCAAGGCCTCGAACCGCGACGCGATCGGCGCCAAGGTGTCCGTCCGGGTCGGCGACCGGACCAGCCGCCGCCAGCTCTTCCCCGCGAAGAGCTACCTGTCGTCGATGGAACATCCCCTGACCTTCGGCCTCGGCCGCGCCGAGAAGGTCGACGAGCTGACCGTCACCTGGCCCTCGGGGAAGACCTCGAAGTTCGAGAACCTCGACGCGGGTCGGATGTACCGGGTCGACGAGCTGTCCGGCCTGCGCTGATTCCTCGCCTCGTCGGGGGGGCGGCGCCGAATCGCGCCGGATTCCCGGCCTAGGGGGGTTTCCTCGTGTGATAGAATTGTCCACGACGGGGGGAGCCGGTGGAGTCCGGCCCCCTTCGCCGAACCGACCGTTCTCGACCCGGACCCGATTCCGGGCTCGGCGTACGTCGTAGCCGCCTCATTGAACGACATCCATCGAATTGCAACGTACGGAGCGGTGCTCGCGAACGCAAATTCCGTCAGGCGCGTGGGTGGACACAGGATGAACGCCGGAGCCGGCCCCGAAAGCTCTCGACCGTCGTCTTCCTCGATCGACAAGTCCCCTAGCGGCGCCTGATGCGGGTTGGCCTCCTCCCCAGCACCGCCTCCTCCCGGGAGGACGGTCGACCATGCGCCGGATCGGAACCCCTCGTTTGGCCTGGTTGCTCGCGGTGCTGCTGGTCTGGATCCCCGGCTCGACGAGTCGGTCCGCGCCGCTCGAAGGCCCGGCCGCCCCGGACGCGTCGATCGACCGTCTGGACGCCGAGGGTCCCGACGCCGCGCTCGAGCGCGGGCTCGACGCCGAGCGCCGTCGCAACTGGTCGGCGGCGATGGAGACCTACCGCAAGTCGCTGGAGCAGTGGCCCAGCCGGACCGACTTCCGACGCCGCCTCCGCCTCTGCGAGCTGCACTTCAAGCTCGGCAAGCGCTACCACGACGCCAGCTTCCGCACGGTCCTCCTCCGCCTCCCCCGCGACCAGTCGGCCGAGCTTTACGCCGAGGTTCTGGAGCGGATCCAGAACTTCTACGTGGACGCGGTCCCGCTGGAGCCCCTGCTCCGCCACGGCCTGGACAACCTGGAGGTCGCCCTCCGCGACCCGATCTTCCTCAAGTTGAACGCCACCGCCGCCGATCCCGAGCGGATCGCCTGGCTCCGCGAGCAGTACAAGGCGATGCGGGGCCGGCTGGCCGTAACCGATCGCAACGGGGCCCTCTCCGTCGCCCAGTCGGCCGCCGACCTCGCCCGCCACGGCCTGGGGATGGAGGCCACTCCCGTCTTCCTGGAGTTCACCTACGGCGCGTGCGACGCCCTGGACGACTTCACCAGCTACCTGACCCCGGACAAGCTCGAAGACCTCTATGCCATGATCGACGGCAACTTCGTCGGCCTCGGGGTCGAGCTGAAAGGCGCCCCCGAGGGGCTCAAGCTGGTCGGCGTGATCCGGGGCGGCCCGGCGTGGGAGGCCGGCCTGGCCGCCGGCGACCAGATCGTCAAGATCGCCGGCCAGACGGTGAAGGGCCTGGCCCTCGACGACGCCGCCAACCGCCTGCAAGGGACCGAGGGGACCAGCGTGGAGCTGGAGGTCCTCAAGCGCGACGCCACCGTCCAGACCGTCCGCCTGGTCCGCCGCCACGTCGACGTCGAGAGCGTCACCCGCTCCAAGATCGTGGACGAGGCCCGGGGCATCGGCTACGTCCAGCTCGCCGGCTTCCAGAAAAGCTCGACCGAGGAGCTGGACCAGGCGATCTCGGGGCTGGTCGGCCTCGGGATGCGGACCCTGGTGCTGGACCTCCGCGGCAACCCCGGCGGGCTGCTGAACGTGGCCGTGGACATCGCCGACCGGTTCCTGGACTCGGGAGTCATCGTCTCCACCCGGGGCCGGGCCTCGGGTCAGAGCCAGGTCTTCCAGGCCGGCGGCCGCCCTCGCTGGAAGATGCCCATGTACGTCCTGGTCGACCGCGACAGCGCCAGCGCCAGCGAGATCCTCGCCGGCGCCCTCCAGGACCACAAGCGGGCGACCATCGTCGGGGACCGGACCTACGGCAAGGGATCGGTCCAGAGCATCTTCTCGCTCCGCTCGGCCCCGGCCGGGCTCAAGCTGACGACCGCCAAGTTCTACTCGCCCCAGGACCGGGCCTACAGCGAGCGCGGCGTCTCGCCCGACCTGCCGATCCAGACCCGCGTGGCCGCCAAGCCGGCCCCCCTCGACGGGGGCGCCATCGCCGAGGCCGACGCCGGGCCCGAGGCGGTCGACGAGTCGATCGTCGGCGACCCCCGCTTCGACCCGGTCCTCGCCGCCGCCATCCGCGCCTCCAAGGGGGAGTCGCAGGCCCAGGCCGCCGCCCGCTGAACCCGCCGCGATCGCCGCCGCCCTCGGGACCTCTCCCGGGGGCGTCCGCTTTTCGAAGGATGAACCGAACGTGAAAATCGTCGTGCTCGATGGTCGGACGCTCAATGACGATCCCCAGGCCTGGGCCGGGCTGGCCGCGTACGGGGAGGTCGCCTATCACGACGTGACCGCCCCCGAAGAGGTCCGGGAGCGGGCCGCCGGGGCCGAGGTCCTCATCATCAACAAATGCCCGATCCGAGCCGACCTGATGGCCGAGCTTCCCGAGCTGAAGTTCATCGCCGTCACCGCCACGGGCTTCGACTGCGTCGACGTCGACGCCGCGACGGAGCGCGGGATCGTCGTCTCCAACGTCCGGGGCTACAGCACCGACTCGGTGGCCCAGGTGACGTTCGCCCTGCTCCTGGAGCTGACCCTGCACGTCGGCCTCCACTCCGACGCCGTCTTCGCCGGCGAGTGGGCCGGCCAGCCCGACTTCTCGATCCGCAAGACGCCCCTGATCGAGCTGGCCGGCAAGACGATGGGGATCGTCGGCCTGGGCCAGATCGGCCGCCGCGTGGCGGTCATCGCCCGGGCGTTCGGCATGGACGTGATCGCCCACCGTCCCAGCGGCACGCCGGCCGCCCCGAGCGACCCGATCCCCGCGCTGACGCTCCAGCAGCTGTTCGCGCAGGCCGACGTCGTGACCCTCCACTGCCCGCTGACGCCGCGGACCAAGGGGCTGGTCGACCGAGAGCTGCTCAAAACCGCGAAGCCCTCGATGTTCCTCATCAACACCGGCCGGGGCCCCTTGATCGTCGAGAAGGACCTGGCCGAGGCCCTGAACGCCGGCGAGATCGCCGGCGCGGCCGTGGACGTCGTCTCGCGCGAGCCCATCGCCGCGGACAATCCGCTGCTCAAGGCCAGGAACCTCGTCATCACGCCGCACATCGCCTGGGCCACGGCCGAGGCCCGCGAACGCCTGATGGCGGCCACCGTCGAGAACGTCGCCGCCTACGCCTCGGGCTCGCCGATCAACGTCGTCGGCTGAGGGCCGCGAAGGCGGCTCGCTCGATGTGGTAGAATCCCCGCTCGTGATGGGTCGGACGCCAGCCGCCGCTCGTGAGGGGACCAGCGCCGTGACGCCGAACGGCTCGATCTCGACGTGGGACGCGAGGCTCCGGGGCCTCCTGCGACGGCTGCGGCCGTGGTTCGACCCGCGATCCTACCGGCCCCTCATCCTGCTGGTCGTCGTCGCCTTCGGCGCGTTCCTCGGCCCGCTGGCCCTGGACGTGCTGGTGGCGCTCGTGTACGGCCTGCCCGCCTGGACGCGCAAGGCGTTCGGGCAGGGCGTGATGCTGGCGATCCTCGCCGCCGGCGCGGTCCGGCTGTGGACGGTCCGACCGGGCGACGCCTGGCCGGACGTCCTGGACGCGGAGGCTCGGGGGCCCGCGACCGCCGCCGAGCGATGGCTCCCCTGGGCGATCCGGCTGGCCGTGCTGACCCTCGCCTATCCGATGCTGAGCAACCCCGACGGCCTCGGCTTCTCCGACTGGGACTTCGTGCTCGACAAGTTCGAGGCCGCGAGGCGGACGATCCTCGTCTGGGGACAGTTCCCCTGGTGGAACCCCTGGTCGCGCGGCGGGTTCCCGCTGGCGGCCGAGCCCCAGATCGGCGCGATCTCGATGGCGACCCCGCTGATCCTGGCGCTGGGGACGACGACGGGGCTCGGGCTCTCGGCGATCCTCTGCATCCTCCTCGCGGTGGAGGGGGCCTATCGGCTGGCCCGCCTCTGGTTCCGCGACCCCTGGGCGTCGGCCGCCGCGGCGCTCGTCTACGGGCTGAACGGGGGCGTCGCCGTCGACACGGCGGTCGGCTACATCCTGGCGATGAGCTATTGCAGCGTCCCCTGGCTGGCCTACTTCGCCTTCCGGATCGGCCGACGGTTCTCGGACGGGCTGGCGATGGGGTTCTGGATGGCCTTCGTGATGCTCAACGGCATCCAGTACATGAGCCTGTACGCCATCCCGCTGACGGCCGCGATCGGCCTGCGATCCCTGCGGCTCCAGCCGCCGGGGCGTCGGGTCGCCCTGCTGCGCCACGCGGCCGCCGCCGTCGGGACCTGCCTGATGCTGTGCGGCTGGCGTCTCGTCCCGGTCCTGCTGATCCTGCTCGACGACAAGCGCGAGCGCGTAACCTCGTGGGACGAGACGCCGGCCTCGCTGTTCCACTACCTGACCCACCGCCCGTCTCCTCGGTGGACGGCCCAGTTCAGCGACGTGCTGGGGAGCGTCTTCGCGGAGCTGACCTGCTACGTCGGGCCGGTGGTCCTCGTCCTGGCCCTGGCGAGCCTGCTCCTCGGCTGGCGATGGTGGCACGCGCTGGCGCTCGCCGGCTTCTGGCTGGCGATCGGCTCGGTGCGGTGGTACCACCCGAGCGCCTGGCTGATGAGCTGGCCGCTCTTCGGCTCGGCCCACGTCGTCACCCGCTGGCGGTTCCTGGCGATGCTGGGCCTGGGCCTGGCGGTCGCCGCCGCGCTCTCTCGCCTGCGAGGCTCGCCGCGACGGGCGCTCCGGGGCCTGGCCGCGGCGCTCGCAGTCGTGATCGCGGCGGATTTCCTGGTGCTCGCCCACCAGCAGCTCCCGCTGGCGTTCAGCGTCCGGCCCGACCCCGCGTTGTTCCCCGGCCCGCCCGTGCCGGAGATCGAGAACGTCCTGGCGAGCCTGGGTTACCCCTGCACGCTGAGAGGCTACGGCGTGATCCAGGGGTATGAGCCGATGCTCAGCTACTACCGCAACGCGCCGACGCTCCGCCTGGCGCGCGACGACCCGGCCTATCGCGGGGAGGCCTGGACCGACGCCGGGCCGGTGCGGCCCGTCTCCTGGAGCCCGAACCGCCTGGTCTTCCAGGTCGAGCCGGGACAGGCGGTCCACGTCAACCAGAACCCGGGCTCCTGGTGGTGGGCCAACGGCCGGCCCGCCTTCCCGGGACTGCGCTGCGCCGAGCTGCTGACCCCGTTCGTCGCCGAGGCCGACTCCCGGGGGAGGCTCGTCTTGGAGATCCGGCCTCGGGGCCTCGCCTGGGGGATCGCCCTCCAGGTCGCGGGGTGTTTCATGCTGGCCGGGGCCTGGATCCTCCATCGCCGCGCCGCGAGGTCCGCCCGCCCCGAAGTCAGCTGACGTGACGGGCCGCCTCAACTTCGAAACGCCGAAGGGCCGGGCTTCGCCTCGCGGCGAGCCCGGCCCTTCGATTGTGCGCCTTCAAACGGGAGGAAACCCGTCGAGGATGCGGCTCACTCGTTGACGGCGGCGGCCCGGACGGGGGCGGCGGCGAGGACCTTGGAGCCGAGGGTCAGGTAGTCGCCCACGATGCGGAGGACTTCGTCGTTGTAGAAGTCGCTGAGCCACACCTCGCGCTCGATGTACTTCTTCTTGGCCTTCTTGTCCGTCTTTTCCTTCTCGTCGTCGGCCTTCTCCTCGTCATCGGGGATGAACTCGGCCTTGAACTTCGCCTCGTCCAGCGGGATCGAGTGCTTCGCCTTGCGGTCGACGTACTGCTTGATCCGCTGCTCCAGCTTCTGGAACTTGGGATCGGCCTTGCGACGTTCGGCGGAGCGGGCGTCGAGCGTGGTGACGAGGTCGTCGGGGGTCCGGTTGTAGTTGTCGTGGGCCAGCGGCTCGACCTTCTCGAACTTCAGGGCGTTGTCCATCTTGCCCTCGCCGACGTCCATGTAGTCGCGGATCGAGGGGAGGTGGATGTGGGGGGCGACGCCGTTGATCTGGGTGCTGTCGCCGTTCGCCCGGAAGAACTGCTGGATGGTCAGCTTCAGGGCACCCTTGTTCTTGCCCCGGTCGCGACGCCGGGCGTGCTCGCCGATGTTGACGATGCTCTGGACTGTCCCCTTGCCGAAGGTGCTGGAGTCGCCGATGATCAGCCCGCGGCCGTAGTCGCGGATCACGCCGGCGAAGATCTCCGAGGCGCTGGCGCTGGACTTGTTGATCAGGACGGCGAGGGGCCCGTCCCAGGCGGTCCCCTCGTCGTCGTCATCCAGGTGCTTGACGCCGACGACCTCCTTGATCTGGACGACCGGGCCGGTGTCGATGAACAGGCCGGAGAGGGTCTTGGCCTCCTCGAGCAGCCCGCCGCCGTTGTCGCGGAGGTCGAAGATCACGGCGTCGACGCCGGCCTGCTTGAACTCGCCGAGGATCTTGCGGCAATCGGCCGTGGCGCTGACGGCGTTCGGGTCGCCGCGGAGGATGGCCATGGTGTCGCCGTAGAAGGCGGGCAGGTTGATGACGCCCAGCTTGACGTTCTTGCCGTCGGCCTGGGACTCCAGGATCTTCCCCTTGGCGTGCTGCTCGGTCAGCTCGACCTTCTCGCGGACGATGGAGTATTCCTTCCGCTCCTTGGTGCCGGCCGGCTGGACGATCAGGTGGACGGTGGTGCCGCGGGGCCCTCGGATGTAGCGGACGACGTCGCTGAGCTTCTTCTCGACCAGGTCGATCTCGCCCCCCTCTTCCTTGCGGATCGCCACGATCTTGTCGTCGGGCTGGAGGCGGCCGTCCTTGTCGGCGGCCATGCCGGGCACGACCTCGGCGACCACCGCGTAGCCGTCCTCGGAGCGGAGCGAAGCCCCGATGCCCTCCAGCGACAGGTGGAGCTGCTGGTTGAGCATGTCCTCCAGGTTCTTGGCGCTCAGGTAGGACGAGTGGGGGTCGAAGGTCCGGGTCAGGCTCGACAGGTAGACCTCCAGCAGCTCGTTCGAGTCGAACTGGTGGAAGAGGCGGTTGCGGTCGCGGTAGCGGACCGTCAGCTTCTGGACCACGTCCTCGGGCGTGTTCGAGTCGTCGATCTTGAGCTGGAGCTGCTCGTACTTGAGCTTCTTCCGCCATCGCTCGTCGGCCTCGGCCTTATCGACGGCGTAGTCGATCTTCTCCGGGTCGTCGGTCAGGAATTCGTCGACCGTGAAGTCGACCGGCTTCGAGAGCAGGTCGAGCACCGTCTTGTATCGCTCGTCCTGGCGCTGCAGATAGCGCGCGAAGACATTCTCGGCGAACTTGATGTCCCCCTCCCGGATCTTGTCGTCCAGGGTGGTCGCGTCTTTCTTGAACTCCTCGACGTCGGCCTTCAGGAAGTAGTACTTCTGAGGGTCGAGGTCCTTGAGGAAGTTGTCGCACCACTTGACGGCGATCTCGTCGTCGATCACGGGGCGGGCCATGTGGCCGCGCTCCAGGAGGTCGACCACGGTTCGGGCGATTTCCTGGTCCTCCGTGGTGGGCACGGGGGCCTGAGCGCCCACGATCGCCGCCATCAGGAACAGGATCGCAACCAGCGACAGCGGACGTAAGGCAAGTCGGGGCATAGGGATGTGTTCCTGAAAACCTGACATGGAGGGGGAACGGGGGGCGCCCTGTCCGTCGCGCTAATCTTAGCCCTGGGGCCCGGTTCGGACAAGATCGTCCCTGCAATCCGCGAAATCGCCAGGATCCTCTTCGAACGAGGCGACGTCGGCGTCATCGGCGGGCGAGGATTCCCTCAATTCGCCAGCCGCACCGCCGCGGTTCGGGAGAATCGAGTCCGATCCCGCCGGTTTCGCAAGTCTCTCCAGGTCCAGTCGTGACGCGGCCGCCGCTCGCGCCGCCTTCGCATGGAAAGAAAACGGATTCAAGCCCGGAGGCCGATCGGCCGATGAGCAGAGATAAGGCGGCTCCCCGCCGCCGCCTCCCCGCCATCCTTCGAGTCGCGCACCATGAACCGCCAGATCCTGCCCAGCATGCTGCTGAGTGTGTTCATCGTCTGCTTCTTCGCCGTCGTCCTCCGCCCCGTCGAGCCGCCGGGAGGCCGGAGCGTCGCGACCGAGCCCCCCCCCGGCCCCGCCGAGCCCCCGCCGGAGCCCGACGCCGCAGCCCCCGCCCCGACGGTCCCGACCTCGACCCTCGACGCCTCCGCTCCCGCCCCCGAAATCGACGCCGCGCCCGCGCCGGTCGCGAGCGACGGCCCGCCCGCGGACCCCGCGATCGGCCCGACGATGCACGAAGGGGCGGCGGCCCCGACCGCGCCGGTCGCCGACCCGGCTCCGCCCGCCGCGTCCTCGCCGTCTCCGTCACCCTCGCCCGCCCCGCTCGCCTTCGCGGGACCGGCCGAGCCGAGCCCCAGTCCCGAGCCCCCGCCCGAGGCCAGGCCCGACCCGGTGTCCGCGACCGCGCACGCGGCAAGGCCCCCCGCGCCGACGCCGGCCGCTCCCATCGAGGTCCCCCGGCCGGCTAGCCCGGTCGCGACCTCGACCCGGATCGCGACGACGCCCGCGCCCCGCCGCTCGCCCGCCTCGGTCCCCGTCTCGGCCCCCGTCGCGCCGGCGCGCGAGACGGCCACGGTCGCCGAGGCGGCCGAGGCGTCGGAGTCGATCGTGATCCCCCGGGGGGACCCGGAAACGACCGTGGCGGCCGAGGGGGAGACCCTGGAAGACGTGGCCGAGCGCGTCTACGGCAGCCGACGCGCGGTCGAGACGCTGATCCAGGCGAACCGGGGGCTGGCCTCGCGTCGCGGCCCGCTCCGGGCGGGGGCCCTCCTGTGGACCCCGGCGCGGTGAGCGGACGTCAGCGGGCGGCGGCCGGCTCGCCCAGCCGGGCTTCCAGCAGGTCGAGGCTGCGCTCCAGCTCGTCGAGCGTCTCCGGCGACAGGTCGCGGTCGCCGAACCGGACCTGATAGAACGCCTCCACCACCCGCTCGGGGAGCGCGGCGACCTCCTGGCCGCCGTCGCCCCGGCCGTTCAGGAACCGGAAGGCCCGGTGGGCGAACTCCCCCTGGGTCTCCGCCGGCGCGCGTTTCAGGTCGTACTCGGCGAGCAGGTGGGCCAGGCGGCGGTAGAAGAGCACGCCCGCCGTAGCCCCCAGGCCGTCCCCGGAAGGCCCGCGCCACCAGGCGAGGAGCCGCTTGACCAGCCAGATCGCCGCCTGGACGAGCGCCGCCACGATGCTGAGGATCAGGAACGAGACGACGAAGCCCTTGAAGCTGATCAGCGACTGCAGGTTGCGGAACTGGAAGAGGGTGTAGAACGTCTCGGAGGCCCACTTCCAGATGATCGCGTAGCCCACGTTGATCTGCTGGGCCAGCAGCTTCACCGGGCTGTAGACGAGCTTGGTCTGTCGGGTCGAGTCGTAGCCCAGGATGTAGAAGACCCAGATGTAGCGGAAGAGGTCCGTGAACCCCCGGAAGCTCGACGCCAGCCCCCCCACCTGGGCGACCGAGCGGTCGCGCTCGTTGCCGGGGGTGGGGTCGAAGGTCAGCCAGATCGGCTGGCCCTGCTCGTTGCGGCCGATGTAGGCCTCCACCCAGGTATGCGCGTGCTTCTGGCGCACGGTCATCGACTGGGTGAAGTCGTTCCAGTCCCCCCCCTTGAAGCCGTTGACCATCCGCGAGGGGATGCCGACCGAGCGGAGCATCAGCGCCATGGCGCTGCCGAAGTACTCGCAGTGCCCCTCGCGGCGGTTGAGCACGAAGTCGACGACGGGGTCGATCGCGTCGTCGACGGAGCCCATCTCCAGGGTGTAGGCGAAGGTCCCGGAGTCGCGGAAGTACGACTCGATCGCCCGCGCCCGCGCCGGGACGTCGGCGACGGGGAGGCCGCCCACGATCGGGTCGACGACCTTCTTGAGCGCGACAGCCACGTCGTCCGGGATCGCCAGCAGGACGTCGCGGATGCGTTCCTCGGAGGGGGACTCCTCGCCGAGCTGGACGGCGGCGGGATCGACGTCGGAGATGACCTCGTAGTCATACGGGCCGCGGGGCTCGGCGCGGAAGACGGTGCCGTCGATCGCGTTGAGGTTGGGCTGGAGCCGGTTGCCGGCGGTGACCTCCACGAACGGGCGGAGGCCGAACAGCGTGGGGGAGTCGTTGGCCTCCAGCTTGACGACCTGGCGGATGACGGTGCGACGGCCCGTCCGGTAGGTCGGGAAGGTCCGCATCGAGCGGTAGTTCTGGCGGCGCCAGCGGCCCTTCTCATAATTGGTGAGGGTCACGCCGCGCCAGAGCGGCTCGGCGGGGGGCCGGGTCGGGGCCCGGTCGTTGTCCAGGAACTCGACGGTCATCACCGCCGTGTCGTTCTCGAGGATCTCGCCGAGCTGCCCGAGGGCGACCTCCTCGTCGAAGCCGGTCAGGTGCTTCGTCGTGGTGTTGCCGAACCGGGAGCGGGTCACCCCCTGCTGGCGCGGCAGGACCAGGAAGAAGAAGAAGCCCAGGCCCAGCGTCAGGGCCAGGACCCGGGCCGTGGCCGAGAAGTACGCCCAGTCGAAGAGGCTGCGGTACGGGTCTTCCGGCAGGGCCGCCAGCGGGGAGCGGCCGGGCGACGGCGCCAGGAACCGCCGGGCCTCGCGCTGGAGGAAGAACTGGCCCAGGACCCAGACGGCCAGGACGGCCCAGACGAACAGCCAGATCCCGACCTGGTCCCCCACGTTGATGACCGCCCCGATCAGGGCCTGCATCAGGCCCACGAGGAACAGGACCCAGTCGTCCTCGCTCGACTTGGGGAGGAAATACTTGATCAGCTGCAGCGAGACCAGCCAGTGCCCCAAGCAGCGCACCGCCTGGCTGTCGTCCATGTTGTATTCGAGGTAGAGGAGCCCCAGCGAGCCGATCCCCAGCAGCGTGGCGAGGCCGTTGGGGAGAGCCCAGGCGGGGTTGCGGTCGACGGTCAGGAACGCGACCACGCCGGCCGCGGCCACCAGCGGCGGGAGCATCCAGCCAAGGCGGTCGTCGGACGACTCGGCGCCCAAGGCGGTGGTGGCCACCGTCATCATGAGGTAGAAGCTGGCCCGATAGACGAGATAGCTGTTCACGGCCGGCCCCCTTTCCACGCCCGCCAGGCCGGGGGCTCGTCGGGCGAGATGGTCTCCTCGATGATCGCCCCGTCGTCCTCGGCGTCGCCGGGGAACATGCCGCGGCGGCGCTCCTCCTGGCTGGTGTAGCGGTCGCTCTCGGCGTTGGAGACCCGCTGCTCCAGAAGGCCCTTCGAGTCGGCTTCGGCGAGCTGGATCAGTCCGTCGAGCTCCCCCTGGGCGGCGTTGAACGCCAGCACGCGGCCGGCGAAGTTGCGGGCCGACGCGGGGTTCAGGCGGGCGGAACGCTCGGCCTCCTCCAGCAGGTTGACCGGCCGGGTGCTGGCGACGATCAGGAGCGCGTCGCGGAGGGTCGGCGCCGGCAGGGCGTCGAACAGCTCGGCCAGGCCCCCCTCGTTGACCGGGCGGAGCACGGCCAGCTGCTCCAGCAGCTCGTGCAGCAGCTTGACCGAGGCCGGCCCCTGGATCACGCCGGGGGTGGCCCCGGTCCAGCCCAGGACCAGCCGGCGGCCCTGGCGGCGGCAGGTCTCCAGGCACACCGTCGCCGCGAACGAGATCGCCTGCTCCATCGCCTCGCGCTGCTGGGGCGGGACCTTGGTGCGGGGCAGCCAGGGGTCGATCAGGATGGCCAGGTCCTGCTCGTTCTGCTGCTCGAACTCCTTGACCATCAGCTCGCCCCGGCGGGCCGAGGTCCGCCAGTGGATCCAGCGCACGCTGTCGCCGGAGCGGTAGTCGCGCAGGCCGTGGTACTCCTCCTGCTGGGCCGAGCGGTCGTGGCGGCGGCCCAGGCGGTTCTCGCTGGTCTGGCGCTGGAGCTGGAACCAGCGGCGGGTGAGCCGGCCGATCCGGGGGTAGACGTAGATCGGCTCGGGGAGCGGCAGGGTCACCCGCCGCTCGACGATCCCGAACGGGGAGCGGGTCCCCAGGTCCAGGTTCTGGAACTGGTACTTGCCCCGACGGGGCGCCTCCCCCTCCCAGCGGACCCGGGCGCGGCCCCGGGCGGCCACGCGGGGGAAGAAGACCCGGGGCGTCGACGCCGCGGAGGTCGCCCCGCGCTCGCCGGAGACGAGCTGGTCCTCCAGGAAGAGGGCCAGGGCGGCCATCCGCCGCCGGCCGTTCTCCAGGGTGTAGTCGACCACCAGGGGGTCGCCGGCGAAGATGTAGCCGGGCGACCGCCGCAGCACGGCCAGCTTCCGGAGCATCGCCCGGCTGCCGAACCACGAGGCGACGAACGGGCCGACAGCCGTGGTCGCCACCAGGAGGATCAGGTTGATCTGCTGGAGCATCCCCGCCGCCAGCAGCACGAGCATCACGGCGAAGTAGCAGAACCCCTCGCGGGTGACCAGCGTGCGCTCGGTCGGGACCAGGGCCTGGATCAGGCCCCGGGCGATCCGCCCCGCCCGCCGCTTCCCCCGGGCGCCCCGGGGCTTCTCGTCCACGCTCATCGCTCGATCCCTCCCGGTCGCGTCGGATGTCCTCGGGGCCCGCGCCCCGCCGTCCCGCCGGATCGATCGGGCGGGCTCAGGTGGGGACCTTGACGCGATCGACGATGTCCCGGATGATGGCCTCCGCCGCGCCGAACTCGCCGGCCTGGAGGAACGACTTGCCCAGGACGCGGTGGGCCAGGACCGGGACCGCCAGCGACTTGACGTCGTCCGGCACCACGAAATCCCGCCCCGAGACCATCGCCAGGCTCTGGGCCGCGCGGTAGAGCGTCAACGCCCCCCGGGTGCTGACGCCGACGTGCAGGTCCTCGCTCCGGCGGGTCAGGTGGACGATGTCCAGCAGGTAGTCGGCGATCGCCTCGTCCACGCGGACCCGGCGGACGCCGTCCTGGAGGTGGACCACGTCGGCCGCCGTCAGCACCGGCTTCAGGGTGGTGACCGGCTCCCCGGCGCGGTGGTCGTGCAACAGCCGACGCTCCTCGGATCGGATGGGATAGCCCATCCGGATCCGGATCATGAAGCGGTCGAGCTGGCTCTCGGGGAGGACGTAGGTCCCCTCGAACTCGTAGGGGTTCTGGGTCGCCAGGACGATGAACGGCGGCGGCAGCGGGTACGTGACCCCCTCCACCGACACCTGGCGGTCGCTCATCGCCTCCAGAAGCGCGCTCTGGGTCCGCGGGGTGGTGCGGTTGATCTCGTCGGCCAGGACGACGTGGCTGAAGACCGGGCCGGGCTTGAAGACGAACTCGCTCGACGGGGCGTGGAAGACGCTCGACCCCAGCACGTCGGAGGGGAGCAGATCCGGGGTGAACTGGATTCGCCGGAACGAACAGTCGATACTGGCCGCGAGGGCCCGCGCCAGCAGCGTCTTGCCGACGCCGGGCACGTCCTCGACCAGGACGTGGCCCTGGGCCAGCAGCGCGACCACGGCGAGCTTGATGGACTCGGCCTTGCCGAGCACCACCTGGCCGACGTTCTCCTGCAGCCGGCTCGTCAGCGCGTAGAGGTCTTCCTGGGTGGGGGCGGCGGCGGTCGATTGCTGTGGGGTCATTCCGTGGGCTCGACGGGTTCGCGGGCGCAAGGATGCGGAGTCGGACCGAATCACTATAAACCAGCCGGACCGCGATTCCAACGCCCGCGCGGGGCCGCTGCGACGAACGTCCCGGAGATTCCGGGGAGAGGGGGACGGTGGCGGACGGCGGCGGCGAAACTCCCCTGGACGTGGTGATCCTGGCCGGCAGGCTGGGCCTGGACGACGACGGCTGGCCCCTGGGACCGCTCCTCGACCGCCTGGAGGAGCGTGGGATCGCCCCTCGCGCGGTCTGCACCGGTCGGGCCGACGCGCGGGAGGATCCCCGCGTCCTGGAGATCCCCGCCCTCGGCCGCCGCTGGCTCAAGAGCCTGGCCGTCCGCCGCGTCTTCCAGGGGCGGGCCGTGCCCCGCCCCGCCGTGCTCCACGCCATCCACGAGGAGACGGCCGAGACGGCCCTGGCGATGGCCGAGACCTGGCGGATCCCCTACATCCAGACGGTCGACGACTTCCTCGTCGCCGAGGACGGCCTGCGCATCAGCCGCCGCTGGCTCCACGCCCTGGTCGCCTCCAGCGAGGAGCTGCGCGACGTCCTGGTCGACGAGCTGGGCGTCCCGGCCGACCGCGTGGTCGCGATCCCGCCCGGGGTCGTCGTCGAGCCGGGCCCGCCCCGGGCCCCCGGGTCCACGGTGCCGGTCGTGGGGGTCGCCGGGCCGCCGCTGGCCGAGACCGGGTTCGCCGTCTTCCTGGAGGCCGCCCGGATCGTCCTGGCCAAGGGCCGCGACCTGGAGTTCCTGATCGCCGTCCAGGGAGGCGACTCGATCGAGGTCCGCCGCCGCGCCCTGGCCCTGCGCATCCAGGAGCGCGTCACCGTCGCCGACTTCGACGTCGTCGGCCCCCGCCTCTGGTCGGCCGTCGACGTCTACTGCCAGCCGGCGCTGGAGCCCAGCATGGGGAGGACGCTCACCCTGGCCCTGGTCCAGGGGGTCCCCAGCATCGCCGCCAACGTCCGGGGGCTCCACGGCCTGATCCAGCCCGGCCGGTCGGGGCTCCTCGTCCCCCCCGACGACCCGGCGAGCCTGGCCGACGCCCTGCTCCACCTCCTCGACCACCCCGCCTACGCCCTGGAGCTGGGCGCCGCCGCCCGGACCGCCCTCCGCGCCCGGTTCGACATCGACGCCGAGGCCGACAAGCTGGCCGCCCTCTACAAGCGGGCCGCCGAGCCCCCCGCCGTCATCCCGATCGCCGGCGCGGGCTCGGGCTCCCCGTCCACATCCTGACGCAGGATCAGGAAAGCCCGCACCGCCGCGCACCAGAAGAAGGCGAAGGTCCAGGCCTGCAAGGCCAGCCCGAAGGCCCCCGCCCAGGACTCCAGGGCGCCGCCGATCGAGCCCGGCCGCGCCGGGAAGGCCGCCAGGCCCATCCCCCAGACCGCCAGGTGCGCCGAAGCCCCGAGGAAGACCTCGAACGCCGCCAGGCCGAGCGTCCCCAGGACCCAGGCCGAGGCCGCGCACGCGGCCAGGGGCATCGGCCGATGTCGGACGTATCCGTAGGCCCGCGCGATCGCCGTCACGGCCTCTTCCGACTCGGCCGCCATCGCCGCGTGGACGAGCGGCCACGACGCCACCGCGAAGGCCAGCAAGGCCGCCGAGGCCAGCCCCAGGACCATCGGCGCGATCGACGCCGCCAGCGTCAGCGACGGCGCGAGCCGCGCGATCAGCCCGAAGCCGGCCGAGACGGCCGCCAGCATCAGCACGATGGCCGTCGGGTAGAGCGGCGCCGCCGCGAGACCCCCCGCGTGCCGGAACCCGAATCCGACCGCCTCGCGCAGGCCGCCGCGCTCGCCCCCGCCGGCCTCGGCCGCGGCCAGCCGGCAGATCGCGCCCCCCGCCACCCCCAGCACCGCCGCCGCCCAGGCCAGCCGGGCCAGCCCGGGTGCGAAGGTCCCCTCCGGGCCGTCGATCGCGAACATCGACCGCAAGGGCGCGATCAGCACGCGGAACGGTCGGGTCAGGTTCCCGGCCGGCCGGCGGATCGCCTCGGCGAAGTCGGCCGGCGACCGGAAGGGCGTGCCGTACAGGCTGGCGAACTCCAACGCGCGGAAGGGTCGAGCCCCGGGCGTCGGCGCGACCCGCTCGATCGCCCGCCAGCCCGCTTCCAGGGCCAGCAAGGCGACGGCCGCGATCAGGAGCTTGCGGGGGTCGAACGCGGCGGGCACGGCGCGGGCCAGGCCGGACCAGTCGCGGAGTCGGACCCGGTCCGGGTCGTTGGGATGCTTCGGTTCCTCGGCCATGGTCTCTCCGGCGACGGCCCCCTCGGGTCGGGCTCAGGGCTGCTGGCAGGCCAGGACGACGGCCCGGCCGACCGGGACGATCATCGTCGGACCGACCGCCGCCGGCAAGAGGACCGTCTCCCCCTTGCGGAAGGTCAGGTCGCCGCGCGGCGACGGCGCCCGCACCTCCCCCTCCAGGACCATCAGGATCGTGAACCGGTCGTCGCGCCCCATCTCGGCCGGCGACTCGATCGTCCAGCGCTCCAGCTCGAAGTAGCGGCAGCGGACGAGCGGCTCCCGGACGTCGCCGTCCTCCAGCACGAGGGCCGAGGGGGCGACCGGGCCGACCGGCCCGCGCGCGAAGTCGATGCAGCGGAGGGCCTGCTCGACGTGCAGGTCGCGGGGCTTGCCCTCGGCGTCGACCCGGTTCCAATCGAACACCCGGAAGGTGGCGTCCGACGTCTGCTGGACCTCGGCCAGCAGCACCCCCGCGCCGATGGCGTGGACGGTCCCCGCTTCGACGAGCACGCAGTCGCCGGGCTTCGGCTCGAAGGCGTGGAGCAGCGGCTCGACCTCGCCGGATCGGATCGCCCGCTCCAGTTCCTCGCGGGCCACGCCCGCCTTCAGCCCGGCGTACATGCGGGCCCCGGGATCGGCGGCCAGGACGACCCAGGCCTCGGTCTTGCCCCGGTCGTCGGCCAGTTCGCGGCCCAGCTCGTCGTCGGGGTGGACCTGGACCGAGAGCGGCTCGCGGGCGTCCAGGAGCTTGACCAGCAGCGGGAACTGGGCCGCCTCGCGGCCGCGGCCGAACAGCTCGGCGGGGCGGGAATGGACGAGGTCGCGGAGGGTCGTACCGGCCAGGGGCCCGAGGCGGATCACGCTGACGGCGTCATGGTAGTCGGCGACCTCCCAGCTCTCGGCGTAGTCGTCGCCGTCGCCCAGCGGCTTGCCCAGGACCGTCCCCAGCCGGCGGCCCCCCCAGACCAGCCGGCGGAGGATCGGCGTGAACGCGAGCGGTTCGAGCGGGGGCTGCATCGAAGGGGTCTCCATCCTGAGCCGGGCGGCGAGTCGGGGCGATCGGTCGGGGACCCCGCCATTTGTAACGCCGGGCCGAGCCGCCGTCCATCACCGGCCGGCGGGCTTCCGAGGCGGCCGGGGCCTGGCAATTCGGGGGGGCGGGTGCTAGACTCGTCGTCAGTAGGAACGCCCCCGCGCGACCGGTCGTCCCGGCGAGACCGACGCGCGGCGCCGCCCGCCAAGGGCTCCGGCCTCGGGACAGGCCGTCGCAGCCCGCGTCTCCTCCGCTTCCTCGATCCGACGCCCGAGCCCTTCCGAGGCGGGCGCATCCCCCCGTTGGTCCACGTCCAATGCCCAGCGATCGCGACCTCTTCACCGAAGAGCAGACGATGGTGACGATGAGCTTCGGCGAGCACCTCGAGGAGCTGCGCGTGCGGCTCATCCTGGCGCTCGCCGGCCTGTTCGTCGGCGTCCTGATCGTCTTCATCCCGCCGCTCGACATCGGCAAGCGGGTGATGGAGCAGATGGAGGCCCCCGCCAAGGTGGCCCTCACGAAGTTCTACAAGAGCGAGTACGCCAAGAAGCGGGCCGTCGCCGAGGCCGCCAAGATGGTCTCCGAGCCCATGCAGGCGGAGGTCCCCGCCGAGTCCTTCATCGAGGCCCTCCGCAAGCTCGCCCCGGAGGTGAAGCTCCCCGAGGCCGACGCGGTCAAGGGGCAGAACCTCATCTTCCCGATCCGCTACAAGCTCGCCGAGATGATCGACGCCAGCGAGCAGTCGGTGCTCCAGTTCGACAACTCGCTCATCTCGCTCGGCCCGCTCGAGACGATCACGATCTACTTCATGGTCTGCCTCGTCTCCGGCCTGGTGATGGCCAGCCCCTGGGTCTTCTACCAGATCTGGGCGTTCATCGCCGCCGGCCTCTACCGCCACGAGCGGCACTACGTCATGCGGTTCCTGCCCGTCTCGCTGGGCCTCTTCATGGGGGGCGTGGCGCTCTGCTTCTGGTTCGTGCTGCCGCTGACCCTGGCCTTCCTGCTCGACTTCAACGTCTGGCTGGGCGTCGCCCCGACCTTGCGGCTGAGCGAGTGGATGAGCTTCGCGACGATGCTCCCGCTGGTCTTCGGGATCGCCTTCCAGACCCCCCTGGTCATGCTCTTTCTGCAGCGCATCGGCATCTTCACGGTGGACGACTACCGCAGCAAGCGGAAGTTCGCCATCCTGATCATCACCATCGCCGCCGCCGTGCTGACCCCCGGCCAGGACCCGATCAGCATGTCGCTGCTGGCGGCCCCCATGATCCTGCTCTACGAGCTGGGCATCATCCTGATCGCCCGGGGCTCCAAGACCGCGCTCCCGGCCCGCGCCTGAGCTTCGCCCGGTCGCCTTGCGGACGAGGCGGCCGGGACCTAGACTTGAGCGCCGCCCCCGGGCGGCCCTCGTCTCCTCTACTCCACCGGTTCGCTCTACGGCGGTCGCGATGCAACAGGTCAGCGTGGGATTGGTCGGACTGGGGACCGTGGGCGCGGGCGTGGCCCGGATCCTGACGCAGCACGCCGACCGCATCGCCCGACGCGCGGGTCGCCGGATCGACTGCAAGTGGGCCGTCGTCCGCGACCTGAAGAAGCCCCGCGAGGGCGACTTCGAGGGCCTGCGGATCGTCGACGACCCCCGCCGCGTGATCGACGACCCCGAGGTCGCGATCGTCGTCGAGCTGATCGGCGGGGTCGACGCGGCCCGCCGGATCGTCCTGGACGCGCTGGCGGCCGGCAAGCACGTCGTCACGGCCAACAAGGCGCTGCTGGCCGAGCACGGCCCGGAGATCTTCGCCGCCGCCCGGAAGGCCGACCGCGCCGTGGCGTTCGAGGCCAGCTCGGCCGGCGGCGTCCCGATCGTCGGCGCGATCAACGTGGGCCTGGCGGCGAACCAGATCCAGAGCCTGGCGGCGATCCTCAACGGCACCTGCAACTACATCCTCACCCAGATGACCCAGGGGGGGATCGCCTACGCCGACGCCCTCGCCGGGGCCCAGGCGCTCGGCTACGCCGAGGCCGATCCCACGCTCGACGTCGACGGCACCGACACCGCCCACAAGCTCGCCATCCTGGCGCAACTGGCCTTCGGGGCGAACGTCACGACGGCCGACATCCCCCGCGAGGGGATCGACCGCCTGGAGCTGGCCGACCTAACCTACGCCCGCGAGCTGGGCTACACGATCAAGCTGCTGGCCCACGCCCGGCTGGCCGACGGCGCGTTGGAGCTGCGGGTGGCCCCCACGCTCGTCCGCCGCGACGCGCCGCTCGCCCAGGTCCACGGCCCCTACAACGCCGTCCGCGCCGTCGGCGACGCCGTGGGCGACACCCTCTTCTACGGCCGGGGCGCCGGCATGATGCCGACCGCCTCGGCCGTCGTCGCCGACCTGATCGACGTCGTCGTCGGCCGGGCCCTGCTGACCTCCCGGACGCTCGACTTCTGGTCGACCGAGGCCCCCGCCGTCCCGCTCCTGCCGCCGAGCCGCTCGCGCAGGCGCAACTACCTGCGGTTCCTGATCGCCGACCGGCCCGGGGTGATCGCGGCGATCGCCCAGATCCTCGGCGACAAGGGGATCAGCATCGCCAGCGTGATCCAGCACGAGCCGGGCGACGAAGGCGAGGGCGACGAGGCCACCGTCCCCCTGGTCATCATGACCCACCTGGCCGTCGAGGAGCACCTCCGCGAGGCCATCGCCCAGATCGACCGCCTCGACGTCGTCCGCGCCCCCAGCGTCCGCCTCGGCGTCGAGGAGTGACCCGGGCCGCGTCGAGCCCCCCTCGCCTTTCCCCAGGATCTCAGGAGCCCGCCGTGCCCTCCCCCGCCCAGGCCAAGTACGTCATCGTGATCCCCGACGGGGCCGCCGACGAGCCGTTCGAGGCGCTCGGCGGCAAGACGGCCCTGCAGGCGGCCGACCTGCGGGCGATGGACCGCGTCGCCGCCGAAGGGCTCGTCGGCCGCTCCCGCAACGTCCCCGACCGCTTCCTCCCCGCCAGCGACGTCGCCACCCTCAGCCTCTTCGGCTACGACCCGGAAGCCTATTACACCGGCCGCGCCCCGCTGGAGGCCGCCGCGATGGGCGTGACCCTCGGCCCGGAGGACTGGGCCGTGCGCTGCAACCTCATGACCATCGCCGACGGCAGGCTCGAAGACTTCACCGCCGGGCACATCACCAGCGAGGACGGCGCGCCGATCCTGGCGACCCTCCAGGCCGAGCTGGGCCGCCCCGACGTCGAGTTTCACGCCGGCGTCAGCTACCGCAACCTGATGGTTTACCGCGGCAAGCCGGGAGAGCCCCGCCTCTCCGCCGAGACGAGGACCGTCCCCCCCCACGACCACCCCGGTCAGCCGGCCGCGGACTACCTCCCCCAGGGCCCGGGCGCCGACCTGCTCCTCGACCTGATGAAGCGGGCCGAGCCGATCCTGGCGAGCCACCCGGTCAACCTCGCTCGGGTCGCCCGAGGCGAGAAGCCGGCGAGCGCCATCTGGCTCTGGGGCCAGGGCCCCGCCCCCCACATGCCCCCCTTCCGCGAGCTGCACGGCCTCAAGGGGGCCATCATCTCGGCCGTCGACCTGGTGCGCGGCGTCGGCGTGCTGGCGGGCTGGGACCGGATCGACGTGCCGACCGCCACCGGGTACCTCGACACCGACTACGCCGCCAAGGGCCGCGCCGGGATCGCCGCCCTGGCCGACCACGACGTCGTCTGCGTCCACGTCGAGGCCCCCGACGAGGCCAGCCACGAGGGCCGGGCCGACGCGAAGGTCGAGGCCATCGAGCGGATCGACCGCGACATCGTCGCCCCGATCCTCGACCACCTGAAGTCGACCGGCGCCCCCTGGCGGATCCTGATCTCCCCCGACCACTCCACCCTGCTCCGCACCCGCGCCCACGACCGCGCCCCCGTCGCCTGGACCATCGCCGGCGCGAACATCCCGGCCTCGGGCCTCCGCTACGACGAGGCCCACGCCCGCGACGGCGGCGGCCCGTTCTTCGACCAGGGCTGGCGGCTCATGGCGAAGTTCCTGGACCTGGGCTGGACGGGCCGCTGAATCGGGCGGGGCGACCGGGCCGGGGCCGCCCCCAGCGTCACCGCACGGCCGCCCCGATCAGCGCCTCCAGCTTCCTATCGAGCCCCTTCGCGACCTCGTCGACCGCGCCGTCGCGGAACTGGCCGAACAGCGACGAGGGCCGGTCGTATTCGACGCACGTCCGGCCCGGCTCGACCTCGTGGATCAGCACGCGGAGCGGCGCGTAGAGCCCCGCCCCGACGGCGTGCCGGGTCATCTCGACGGCGAACAACGGATTGCCGATGACGTACTGGACGGCCCGGACTTCTCGGCCGACCAGGCCCAGCAGCTTCCCGTGATCCTGGCTGCCGAACAGCATGAAGCCGCTGGGCCCGGCCATCCGCTCCAGTTCCGCCCGCGTCGCGTCGGCGGCGCCCGCCTCCAGCAACGCCCGGTGCCTCGCCGCGTCGAACGTCCCCAGCCGGGCCAGGAACGCGGCCGAGACCTCGTCGAAGCCCTTCTCCGCGACCAGCCGGACGTGCTCAACCTCGACGCGCGTGACGGTCTCCATCGGGCGATCTCCTGCGGCGACGGCCTCGCCGGATGAAGACGGCCCGCCGAGGCGGGCGACGATCCCCATGACGACGAGCGAGACGGCCGCGTACCCGGTCCGCGATTTCATCAGGCCCGGCCCTCGGCCCCGAAGTCGGCGTCGAGCACGATCCGATAGCGGGCCTTGCCGGCCTTCAGGCGGTCGAAGGCCTCGTTGATCCGGCTCATCGGCAGGTGCTCGGTCTGCGGGGCGACGCCGTGCCGCGCCGCGAACTCCAGCATCGTCGCGATCGCCACCGGGGAGCCGGTCGGCGAGCTGGAGACGCTGGCCTGACGCATCAGGAGCGGGAAGACCGGGATGGGGATCGGCTCCGGCACCACGCCGACGACGTGCATCCGGCCGTTCGGGCGGAGCGTGGCGATCAGGGCGGCCCAGTCGAGCTGGACGTTCGTGGTGACGATCAGCAGGTCCAGCGAGCGTTCGAGCTTGCGGACGGCCTCGGCGTCGCGGGTGGCGACGACGTGGTGGGCCCCGAAGCCGCGGGCCTCCTCGAACTTCGCCGGGCTGGAGGTGAACGCGGTGACCTCGCAGCCGAAGGCGGCGGCGAACTTCACCCCCATGTGCCCCAGCCCGCCGATCCCCACCACGCCGACGCGGCTCATCGGCGTGGCGAACCTCGCCAGGGGGTTGAACACGGTGATCCCGCCGCAGAGGAGCGGACCGGCGTCGGCCGCGGGGAGGCCCTCGGGGATCGGCACGGTCCAGGCCCAATGAGCCCGGACCCGGCTGGCGAAGCCGCCGCGGTGGCCGACGATCGTCGGCTGGGCGGTCGCGCATAGGTGCTGGTCGCCCGAGAGGCACGGGCGGCAGTGCATGCAGCTCCCCGCCGTCCAGCCGACGCCGACCTGCTCGCCGACCCTCCGCCCCTTGGCGGCCGGCCCGACCGCGACCACGCGGCCGACGGCCTCGTGTCCGAGCACCGCCGGGAAGGCGCCGAACCCCCAGTCGTCCTCGCGCACCGACAGGTCGGAATGGCAGAGGCCGCAGTGCTGGACCTCGACCTCCACCTCCTCGTCCCCGAGCGGGCCGAGGTCGACCCTCTCCCGGACGAGTTCCTTACCGGCCGCCGGAACCACCCACGCGTCGATCTCGGACATCCGCCTGCTCGCTTTCTCGGGGCGACCGGCGGCGATCCCGGCCCGTCGGGGCCGCCGCCCGATTTTCTGTACCATGTGATACAATGAATTTAGGGGCACGCCCGGCGCGGGTCAAGGGTCTCATGGGAGGGATTTCGCCATGCCTTCCGGTCGGGTTCGGCAGTTCGACGCGGACGAGGCCCTGGAGCGGGCGATGGAGGTCTTCTGGACGAGGGGCTACGAGGGGGCGACGCTCGACGAGCTGACGGCGGGCATGGGGATCAACCGCCCGAGCCTCTACGCGGCCTTCGGCAACAAGGAGCAGCTCTTTCGCAAGGCGCTGGAGCGCTACCGAGCGGGGCCGATCGGATTCATCCGGGAGGCCCTCCTGCGGCCGACCGCGCGGGCCGCGGCCGAGGCCGTGCTGGACGGGATGCTCCGGCTGGTGTGCGACCCCGCGAACCCGGGCGGGTGCCTGGCCGTCCAGGCGGCCCTGACCTCCGGCGCCGACGCCGAGCCGATCCGTCGCGAACTGGCCGCCGGCCGCGAGCGCGCCGTGGCCGCGATCCGCGAGCGGTTCGAACGGGCCCGGCGGGAGGGGGAACTCCCCGAGCGGACCGATTGCGCCGCGCTCGCGCGCTTCGTGGCGACGGTCATGCACGGCCTGGCCGTCCAGGCGGCGGGGGGCGCCGACCCCGAGGAGCTGCGACGCGCCGCCGACCTGGCGATGCGGGCCTGGCCCACGGCCTGATCGCCCACGCCCGCCGTTCAGGCCGACTCGTCCGCGAAGAAGACGGCCAGCCAGACGGTCGGCTCGTCGGGAGACGTCCACTCGACGCGATGGCGGCGGTGGGCGGGGATCATCAGGTGGTCGCCGGGGCCGAGGGCCACCTCCTCGTCGGGCCCTTCGAACCGCAGCCGCGCCGCGCCCCGGAGGACGGCGACGAACTCGTGCTCGTCCTGGTCGTACCAGAACCCTTCGGGCGACGCCTGGCCGTGTGAGATGATCCGCTCGACGCGGGCCCAGGCCGAGCGAGCCAGGATTTCGACGATCTCGTGGACCGATCCCAGGGGCGTCGCGGCGTACAAATTATCCATCCGCGTTCGCTCCGAAATGGTCAGCCCCGCCTCTCCATCCCTCGATCCCGTCGCATGGTTATCTCCGGGACGCGCGAGCGTGACACCCCCCTTCGGCCCGGTCGGGAATCCGGAGCGTGGGGACGAGCCGCGAAAACCCCCTCGAATCGCGCCGAACGAACCCAATTTTTCACGATCCTTAAAATCATTGTAAGAAACGGCTTATATCTAGAATCGGCTTCGTTCGGCGAGCGCGAACGAAGCCGATTTCGAAGTCGATTTCGCGGCCGGGCCGGGCTCGGGGAGATGGGACGGCGGCGCGAAGATTGCGGAGGCTGGGCAAGGTGGAACTCCGGATTGACCATTCTGCGGGCCGCGCGTATCTTGCGCACGAGTCCGATCGCGCGTCCTCGTCTCGTCCCCCTCGATCGAAGTCGCCGGATCCCGGCGGCCGCGGGCGGGCCGTTTCCCATCACTCCGTCGCTTGCCGTCCGATGGGGGTTTGATGCGAAGAAAGCTCTCGAAGAGGTGGAAGGTCCTCGGGGCGCTGGTCGGCCTGGCCGTGCTGGTGCCGGCGGGGGGCTGGTTCTGCCTGACCTATGAGCCGCGTTATTATCGGGACATGGTCCCTCTAGCGTTGTCTCGCGAGCAGATCGAGGGCCGGGCGAAGCACTTCGTGGCCCAGAGCCTCCAGCTCCGCAACGACATCAGCAACGAGCCGACGTGGGAGGCGGTCTTCTCCGACCAGGAGGTGAACGCCTGGCTGGCCGAGGACCTGGTGACGCACTTCGCCGACCAGCTCCCGCCCCAGGTCCGCGAGCCCCGCGTGCTGTTCGAGTCGGGCCGGGTGATCCTGGCCTTCCGGCTGGAGCGCGGGGGGATCTCGTCGGTCATCACGGTGGTCGCCCGGCCTCGGATCCCGGCCGACAACACCGTCGAGCTGACGCTGGAGAAGATCCGCGCCGGGATCCTGCCGGTGCCGGCCGACCGCGTGCTCGACCGGATCATCGAGATGGGCCACGACTACGGCGTGGACGTGGTCTGGCGGAAGGTGGACGGCTATCCGGTGGTCCAGCTCCACTACATGCCGAACCGCCAGCGCGACGACGTGCGGCTCGACGACGTGGAGATCCGGGCCGGGCGCATCCGCCTGGCCGGCCGCTCCGACCGCACCCGGGGGGCCTTCTACACGCCGCGACTCCCCTCGCGGAAGATCCTCCAGTCGGCGTTCCCCAGGGAGATCTTCCAGGCCGGCTCGTCGTCCGGCTCGCGTCGGGGCCGCCTGGTGAGGAGGACCTCGCCGACGAGCTGACGGCCTTGCAGCCTCACGCGGACGAGGTCGTCCGCCCACTCGATCGGGACGTAGACGCCGCCGTCGACCCGCCTCACCGACCCTCGCCCGCGCGAGACCGGCCCCTCGTAGTCGAGGTACGCCGCGCGATGATCCGCCAGCGCCCGCGCGGGCGCCTCCGCACCGGGCCCGGGCAGGTCGTCGAGGGCCCAGGTCTTGAGGACCCCGCCCCGCTCCAGCATGAAATCCCAGTGGACCCCCTCCCAGCGGTGCTCCAGGAGCACGAACCGGGCCGGGGGGGCGTCCGGCCCCCGCATGTCGCGACTCCTCGACCGGGGCGGTGATTCCGCGTAAGCTGGGGGGAAGCCCGATCGCGGGCCTTCCCATCCCCCCGCCCCCCGGTTTCGATGGTAAGCTCTCTCGACCCCAAACGACAGGGCCGAGAGCCACCCCCCCGGAGCAGCCCGCGTGACTCCCAAAGAAGTACTGGCGCAGATCCGGCAACGCGAGGTCACGACCGTCGACCTGCGGTTCATGGACTTCCCCGGCGTCTGGCAGCATTTCTCCATCCCCGCCGACGCCCTCACCGAGGAGACCTTCGAGGAAGGCCTCGGCTTCGACGGCTCCAGCGTCGTCGGCTGGCGGGCCATCAACGAGGCCGACCTCCTGGTCGTCCCCCAGCCCGAGACCGCGCTCGTGGACCCCTTCATGGCCCAGCCCACGCTGACCATGATCTGCAACATCCACGACCCGATCACCCACCAGGACTACACCCGAGACCCCCGCAACATCGCCCGCAAGGCCGTCGCCTACATGCGCAGCACCGGCGTCGCCGACTACTGCCTGCTCGCCCCCGAGCTGGAGTTCTTCGTCTTCGACGACGTCCGGTTCGACCAGCGCGCCAACGAGGCGTTCTACCACGTCGACTCGGCCGAAGGGGCCTGGAACCGAGGCCGGGTCGAGGGGCCCAACCTCGGCTACAAGACCGGCTCCGGCCTGGGCTACTTCCCCTGCCCGCCGACCGATTCCCTGGTCAACCTCCGCTCCGACATGGCCCGGCTGATGGCCGAGTGCGGCATCGCCACCTCCGCCCACTTCCACGAGGTGGCCACCGGCGGCCAGTGCGAGATCGACCTCGACGCCAGCGACCTGATGGAGAGCGCGGATCGGGTGATGATGGCCCGGTACATCATCCGCAACGTCGCCGCCCGCGGCGGCAAGACCGCCACGTTCATGCCCAAGCCCCTGTACGGCGACAACGGCTCGGGGATGCACACCCACCTTTCGCTCTGGAAGGACGACGAGCCGATCCTCTCGGGCAACGGCTACGCCGGCATGAGCGACCTGGGCCTCTATGCGATCGGCGGCCTGCTCAAGCACGCCGCGGCCCTCTGCGCCTTCGCCAACCCCACGACCAACAGCTACAAGCGGCTCATCGAGGGGTTCGAGGCCCCCACCAAGGTCGCCTACAGCCGCCGCAACCGCGCGGCGATCGTCCGGATCCCGGTCTCCGGGGCCAGCCCGCGCAGCCGACGGGTCGAGTACCGCTGCCCGGACGCCGCGGCCAACCCCTACCTGCTCTTCTCGGCGATGCTCATGGCGGTGCTCGACGGCGTGCAGAACAAGATCCGCCCCGGCGACCCGCTCGACAAGGACATCTACGACCTGCAGCCCGAGGAGCTGGCCAAGGTCCCCACCACGCCCCGCTCGCTGGAAGCCTCGCTCGACGCCCTCCGCGCCGACCACGAGTTCCTGCTCCGGGGAGACGTCTTCACCCCCGACGTCGTCGACACCTGGATCTGGTACAAGCAGACCTACGAGGTGGAGGCGATCCGCGTCCGCCCCCACCCCTACGAGTTCAACCTGTACTACGACGTCTGAGCCGCGGCGTGGCGTGGGCCGGGCTCAGGGGGTCGGCAGCGACTCCGCGTCGCGGGCGTGGGAGGGCGGGGCCGCTCCGTCGGCCTCGGCGGGTCCGGCTGCGGCCTCGGCCTCGACCGAAACCGGGTCGGGCCGGAGGGCGAAGAGGACCAGGGTCAGGGCCCCGGCGACGAGCATGTTGTCGGCGAAGTTGAAGATGGCGCAGTCGAAGTTGATCGAGTCGATGTGGAAGTGGACGAAGTCGCGGACGTGGCCGAACCTCAGGCGGTCGTAGCAGTTGCCCAGGGCCCCCGCCATGATCAGCCCGAGGGCGACGGTCAGCGGCAGGCTCGTCGCCGCACCGCCGACGAACAGCCAGGCGACGATCGCGACGCCCGCCACCACGGAGAGGCCGGCGAAGATCAGGCTGCTGTGCGGCACGTCGCGGCCGAAGCCCCAGAGCGCGCCCGGGTTGTGGCTGGTGTGCAGCTCCAGCACGTCGGGGATCAGGGTCACCGGCGCCGAGGGGGGCGGGCCGACCCGATCGAAGACGATCGCCTTGGTCGTCAGGTCGAAGGCCGCGCCGCCCAGCGCGAGGGCCCAGAACAGGATCCAGCGGCTCGTCGCGACCCGTCGCGTCATTCCCGGGTCTCCAGCTTCCGTGCGCATTCGATGCAGTAGCGGGTGTACGGCAGGGCTTCGAGCCGGGCCTTGGCGATCGGCTGCTCGCACTCGACGCAGCGGCCGTAGGAGCCGTCGCGGATGCGGCCCATGGCCTCGCCGATCTGCTTGAGCGTCTCCTGCTCGTTCTCGATCAGCCCGAGGGTGAACTCCTGGTCGTAGTTCTCGGTCCCCACGTCGGCCATGTGCAGGGGGACGTTCGACAGGTTCGTGGAGTTCTCGCCCCGCAAGGCTTCCTCGGTCATGCGGTCGACGTTGCCGCGGAGCCGATCGTCCAAAGACCCGAGCAGGCGACGAAACGACTCGATCTCTTCCGGCTTGAGGCTGGCGGCCATGACGACCCATCCCTTCCGTCTTCGCGATCCCGAACCGACCGGCGCGAATCCCCATCGGCCGGCGTCGCGACCCAATCCTCGCACGACCTGGATCGACCCGCCGGGGCCCGGTCCGGGGGGCCGAGGCGGCCTCGAGGCGGCCTGATCCACGCCATCCAGACTACACCGAGCGGCGAGCGGAAGGCCACCCCTAACTCCGACGCGCCGCAAGCCCCGCGACGGCGGCCGGTTTGACCGCCGCGTCCCATCGGGTAGGATCGAGGGGGTCACGTCGACCCTCCCGCAGAGCGAGCGGCCCGCGAGCACGACCGCGCCCGGCCCGTCGACGGAATCGCCCCCCCGCGGTCGAGATTCGAGAGCCATGAGCACCAGCCCCAAGACGATCTTCGTGACCGGCGCCACCGGCCTCGTGGGCGGCCACGCGGTCGAGGAGGCCCTGAAGCGGGGCCACCGCGTCCGCGCCCTCGTCCGCGCCACCAGCGACACCAGGAAGCTCGACGAGTGGGGCGTCGAGAAGGTCCTGGGCGACCTGGAAGACGCCGACGCCCTGATGCGCGGCGCCCACGGCGCCGACTGGATCTTCAACTGCGCCGCCAAGGTCGGCGACTGGGGGACGCTCGCCGAATTCCGCCGGCTCAACGTCGACGCCCTCCGCCTGCTCCTCGACGCGGCCGTCGCCGCCAGGGTCGAGCGGTTCGTCCACGTCAGCTCGCTGGGCGTCTACGAGGGCCGCGACCACTTCGGCACCGACGAGACCACCCCCCCGGCCGCCGACTCCCTGGACGCCTACACCCGCTCGAAGACCGAGGCCGAGGCCCTGGCGCTCCAGTACTGCAAGGAGAAGGGGCTCCCCGTCGTCGTCGTCCGCCCCGGCTTCATCTACGGCGAGCGCGACCGCACCGTGCTCCCCAAGCTCCTGACCAACCTCCGCCGGGGGACCTTCGCCTACTTCGGCTCCGGCGAGCAGGCGCTCAACTGCATCTACGCCAAGAACCTCGTCCACGGGATCTTCCTGGCCGCCGAGGCCCCCGACGCCGCGGGCGAGGTCTTCAACCTGACCGACGGCGAGGCCGTCAGCAAGCGCCGGTTCATCGGCCGCGTCGCCGAGCTGGCCGGCCTCCCCGCCCCTTCCCGCAAGATCCCCCTGAAGCTGGCCAAGTTCCTGGCCACGATCGTCGAAGGGGGCGCCAGGCTCCGGGGCCGCAAGGACGCGCCGATCATCAACAAGGCCCGATACAAGTTCCTGGGCCTGAACCTCGACTTCTCCATCGACAAGGCGCGCAAGCTGCTCGACTACCAGCCCCCCTTCGGCTTCGACGAGGCCATCGAGCGCTCGATGGCCGAGCACGCCGGGCCGGGCGCCCGGGGCGACGCCGCGAAGCCCGCCGCCGCGGCCCGAGGCTGACCCGACCCGCATTCACCGATCCGGCGACCACGAGACCCGCACGCACGAACCCAGCGAGGGAGTCCCTTCCAGATGAGCAATCTCAGCGGCAAATCGGCCGCCGTCCTGGTCGAGAAGTTCTACGAGGACCTGGAGCTCTGGTATCCCGTCTACCGGCTCCGCGAGGCCGGCTGCGACGTCAAGATCGTGGGCCCCAAGGCGGGCGAGACGTACGCCTCGAAGCACGGATACCCCGCCAAGGCCGACGTCGCCGCCTCCGACGTCAAGGCCGAGGACTTCGACCTGGTGGTGATCCCCGGCGGCTATTCGCCCGACCACATGCGCCGGACCCCGGCCATGGTCGAGCTGGTCGCCAAGGCCGCGAGCCTCGGCAAGGTGGTCGCGGCGATCTGCCACGGTCCCTGGATGCTCTGCTCGGCCCGCTGCATCAAGGGCCGCAACATCACCGGCTTCTTCGCCATCCGCGACGACGTCGAGAACGCCGGCGGCGTCTGGCAGGACGGCGCGTGCGTCCGCGACGGCAACATCGTCACCAGCCGCACCCCCGAGGACCTGCCCGCCTTCATGCAGGGGATCCTCGCCACCCTGGCCGACCGCCCCTGACCCCCGCCGATGCGACGCGGGCGCCCCGATCCGAGGCCGCCCGCGTCGCTCCACTCTCCACGTCGACTCAGATGAACTCGTTGAAGAGGTTCTCCAGCATCTCCTGGCGGCCGCTGGCGTTTTTCGCGGCGTCCCCCTTGGGGAGGATGTAGGCTTCCAGGTCGGCGAAGCTCGCCGAGCCCGACTCGACGCGGCGGCCCAGCTCGCCTTCCCAGCTGGCGTAGCGATCCTTGACGAACGCGGCGAGCCGGCCGTCCTCGCGGATCGCATGGGCGATCTTGAGCCCTCTCGCGAAGGCGTCCATCCCGCCGATGTGGGCGTGGAACAGGTCCACCGGCTCGAAGCTCTCGCGCCGGACCTTGGCGTCGAAGTTGACGCCCCCGGTCGTGAAGCCCCCCATCTGGAGCACGCCCAACATGCACTGGGCGGTCAGGTAGATGTTGGTCGGGAACTGGTCGGTGTCCCAGCCCAGCAGGTAGTCGCCAGTGTTGGCGTCGATCGAGCCCAGGGCCCCGGAGCCGATGGCGACCTCCATCTCGTGCATCATCTCGTGGCCCGCCAGCGTGGCGTGGTTGGTCTCGAGGTTCAGCTTGAAGTGGGGGAGCAGGTCGTAGGTCCGCAGGAAGTTCAGGCAGGCGGCGGCGTCGGAGTCGTACTGGTGCTTGGTCGGCTCCTTGGGCTTGGGCTCGATGTAGAACGTCCCCTGGAAGCCGATCTGCTTCTTGTAGTCGACCGCCATCTGCAGGAACCGGCCGAGGTGGTCCAGTTCCCGCTTCATGTCGGTGTTGAGGAGGGTCATGTAGCCTTCGCGGCCCCCCCAGAAGGTATAGCCCTCGCCCCCCAGCTCGTGGGTGACCTCCATGGCCTTCTTGACCTGCGCGGCGGCGTGGGCGAAGACGTCGAAGTTCGGGCTGGTGGCCGCCCCGTGCATATAGCGCGGGTTGGAGAACAGATTGGCGGTGCCCCAGAGGAGCTTCACGCCGGTCCGCTGCTGCTCCTCCTTCAGGACCTTGGCCACCTCGTCGAGGTTGGCGTGGCTTTCCTTCAGGTTGCGGCCCTCGGGGGCCACGTCGCGGTCGTGAAAGGCGTAGAACGGGGCCCCGAGCTTCTCGATGAACTCGAACGCCGCCCGCACGCGGGTCTGCGCGTTGGCGACCGAGTGGCCGCCGTCGTCCCACGGGCGGACCGCCGTGCCGGCGCCGAACGGGTCGGAGAGCGGATTGCAGAAGGTGTGCCAGTAGACGACCGAGAAGCGGAGGTGCTCCTTCATCGTTCGGTCGCCGACGACCTCGTCCGGGTTGTAGTGCTTGAACTCCAGCGGGTTCCGCGACTTCGGACCGCCGTATTGAACCTTCGGCACGTCAGGGAAGAAAGCGGTCATGGGTCGTCTCGCCATTCGTCGGACGGACATGGGAAAGGAGGATCGGCCCCCACTCTAAGGAGCCCCGGGGATGCGGGCAACCCCCCACCCGCCGCCGGCCGACCCCGCCGAAATCCTGGATTCCAGGCTCCGAGCCAGGCTTGCGAACCGAAGCCTCGCCCGCTAGAATACCCCTGTCGCCACCTCCCCGGTCGCGACATCGCCGGGCGGCTAACTCAGTGGTTAGAGTGCCATCCTCACACGGTGGAAGTCATTGGTTCAAATCCAATGCCGCCCATTCCTCCCGCCTTCCTTGCGAGACTCGCTCCCGGCGTCATCGGGGCGTGTCTCTTCGATTTGACGCCTCGCGGCGTCACCCGCCGGGCGGCCCCATCGCTCAAATCCCATCGTCTCGCCGCGAGGGCGTGCTGATGCCGATCTACGTCGACGCCGACGCCTGCCCCGTCAAGGACGAGATCTACCGCGTCGCCCGCCGGCACGAGGTGCGCGTCTTCGTGGTCTCAAACGCCTCGCTGTTCACGCCCAGGGACGAACTGATCGAGATGGTGGTCGTCCGGGGCGGATTCGACATGGCCGACGACTGGATCGCCGAGCGCGTCGGCGGAGGGGACGTCGCGGTGACCTCGGACATCCCGCTGGCCGAGCGCTGCCTGAAGGCCGGCGCGCGGGTGCTGAGCCCCAAGGGCCGCGAGTTCACCGAGGACGCGATCGGCGACGCGATGGCCACCCGCGCCCTGATGGAGATGCTCCGACAGTCGGGCGAGTTCGGCGGCGGGCCGTCGGCCTTCTCCAAGGTCGACCGCTCCCGCTTCCTCTCCAAGCTCGACGAGGCCCTGCACGCGATCCGGCGGAAGGGGAGCTGAAGCGGACCGACCGGCCCCCGCCCCGTCGGCCCCCCTCACGCCCGAGGCTCAGGCCGGCTTCTCGAAGATCGGCGCGCTGTCGCGGGCGATGGCGGCGACGATCTCGCGCTCGGCCTCGTTGAGCGGCGTGAGGCCCCCCGCCTGGGCCAGCTCGACGGCCATCTTGAACAGGTCCCAGTGCCCCGGGGGGATCATGGCGTGGGCCGGCAGGCCGCTCGTGAATCGCAGCCCCAGCGCGACCTGGTCGATCTGGTCGAACGGCTCGTACCAGGCCTTCTCCCACTTGCGGCCCTCCGGCCCCACCTGCCACTTCTGACGGGCCATCGCCTTGAGGGCCAGGATCCCCTTGCCCCCCTCCAGGGCCCGTTTGTGGACGGATGGGCCGAACCCCTCCTTGATCCAGGTGGGGAAGCCCAGGGGGAACAGCACCGAGTCGAAGTCGTAGCGGTCCATCGCCGCGTGGGCCGCCTCCTCGCTGTGGGCCGAGAAGCCGAGGTAGCGGACCAGTCCCTGCTCCTTGGCCTTCGTGAAGACCTCCATCGCCCCGCCCGGCCCGAAAGCCTTCTCGACGTCCTCCAGGCTGGTCAAGGCGTGGAGCTGGTAGAGGTCGAGGCGGTCGGTCCGCAGGAGCCGCAGCGACTCCTCCAGCTCGCGGCGGGCGCCCGCCGCCTCGCGCTCGGCGGTCTTGCAGGCGAGGAAGCAGGCGTCGCGATGAGGCTGGAGCGCCGGCCCCAGCCGCTCCTGGGCGTTGCCGTACGAGGGGGCGACGTCGAAGTAGTTGACCCCTCGATCCACGGCCTCGGAGACGTAGCGGGCGGCCTGCTCGGGCGAGACGTCCTTGACCACGATCCCGCCGAAGCCGATGACCGAGATCGGATCCTTCGCCCGACCGTACGGCCGCCTCGGCACCGGCTGCTTCGGTGGGGCACCCCCCTGGACGGCCGCGCGGGCCTCCCGATAGGCGGGATCGAGCAGCGAGAGGAGGCCCGCGGCGGACGTGCCCCTGAGGAAGTCTCGACGTTCCATGGCATGCTTCTCCGGATGAGAGATGACCCGGCCACCCGAGCATCATAGCCGCGATCGGGCGGCGGGGCCCAGCGCCGAGGCGGCCATCCCCAAGGGTTCGAGCCGGCACGCCGCTTGCTTCCCGTCGGATGGTATCAGGTCGAAGGCGGCCCGCTCCGCGTCGCCGCTCGTCGGTTGGAAAGCAAGGTGCCGAAGATGGGTCGCCCCAGACGCGAAATCCGGGTCGGGTGCGCCGGCTGGTCGATCCCGAAGGAGCACGCCGCCGGCTTCCCCGAGGAGGGGAGCCACCTGGCTCGCTACTCGAGACGGTTCCCGGCGGTGGAGATCAACACCTCGTTCTATCGGCCCCATCGGCCTTCGACCTACGCCCGGTGGGCGTCCGAGACGCCGCCGGACTTCTTGTTCGCGGTGAAGGCCCCTAGGACGATCACGCACGAGCGCCGGCTCGTCGACGCGGCCGAGCCGCTCGTCCGCTTCCTCGACGAGACGGCTTCGCTCGGGGTCAAGCGGGGCCCGCTCCTGGTCCAACTGCCGCCGAGCCTGGCGTTCGACCCGAAGCTCGCCGAGGCGTTCTTCGACCTGCTGCGACGGCTCCACGACGGGCCGGTCGCGTGCGAGCCCCGCCACCGGAGCTGGTTCGCCCCCGAGGCGGAACGGCTGCTCGCCGACCGGGCGACGGCCCGCGTCGCGGCCGATCCCGCGGTCGTCCCCGCCGCCTCGGAGTCCGGCGGCTGGCCGGGGCTGGTCTACCGCCGGCTGCACGGCTCGCCGGAGATGTACCGCTCGGCCTACCCCGCCCCGGAGCTGGAGGATCTCGCCGATCGGCTCGCCTCCGAGGCCGACGCCGCGCCGACCTGGTGCGTCTTCGACAACACGGCCGAGGGGGCCGCGACGGTCGATGCGCTGGCCGTGCTGGGTCGGCTCCGACGGCCGAACGGCCGCGAAGGCTGATCGAGGAGGGCCGTCGGCCGTCTCCGGCTCATCGATGATCGCGGGCCCGCCGCCCCTCGACGTCGACGTAGCCGCGGACGATCTCGAGGAGGGCGTCGACGGAGCCGGCCTCGACGATCGTCACCCTCGGCTCGGCCAGCGGCGTCCCGCTCGGCTTGTACGAGATCCGGTAGGCCCCGGCGTGCTCGGCGGCGCCGACGACCAGGGCGAAGAACGGGGAGCGGTCGTCGCCGGACGAGACCTCGCTGCGGACCCGGAGCGTGACCTCCGCCCCCTGCGCCTTGAGCGCCAGACCGATCGTGGGATCATCCCGCAACTCGCCCCTCAGCCGGGCGAACAGGTCGACGAAGATCGCATCGGTTTCATCCATTGATTCCACCCACCTTCCTGGTTCGGCCGGCGACGGGCGAACGCCGCGTCCGCGAGGCTCGTACCTCCCATCGTATCCTCAGCAAGGCCCTGCGAGGGGGATTTTCGCGCGAGAATCGGGCGGTTTGAAAATGTCTGGGCTTTTTCGCTGTTGCTCGCCCGCGGTTTCTGGTAGTCTTCACTCGGTTGGTCTGTCGACCGAGCGGCGCCGTTGGCTCTCCCCGAGGCCGTCCCCGCCTATCTCTCTCGCCTTTCCTGCCCTTCGGGCCCACCTAGGGCCGACCGGGCCCATCTAGGGCCCACCTTCCTTCTCGACCCGGGGAGCACCATGCGGGTCGAAACTTCGCCTCGGAGCTGATCTTGTCCAGAAAGCTTTATGTCGGGAACCTGACCTACAACATCACCTCCACCGACCTGGAGGAGCTGTTCACGCCCTACGGGACCGTGCAGAGCGCCCAGGTCGTCGTCGACCGGGACACCAACCGCTCGAAGGGCTTCGGGTTCGTCGAGATGGGTTCGGACGCGGAAGCGCAGGCCGCGATCCAGGCCCTCAACGGCCACAACTACGACGGTCGCAACCTGACCGTCAACGAGGCCAAGCCTCGTGAGCCCCGCACCGGCGGCGGCGGCGGCTACGGCGGCGGTGGCGGCGGCGGCTACGGCGGTGGCGGCGGCGGCGGCGGCTACGGTGGCGGCGGCGGCGGTCGCCGTTATTGATTCGCCCGATCGAAGGGCGCGGCAGGGGCGCGACGCCAGGCCCCCCGCCCTTCGATGAAATCCCCCTCTCCCGCGTCCTCGTCGGCGACGGTTCCGACAGGCACCGGGATGCGGTCCTCCTCCCGGACTATTCCGGGCGATCCGCGTTCGAGCCCGGCTGGTCCCCCCTCGCGGGGGACCTCCCGCGTCGAGGATCGGGGCCTCGTGCATCGAACCCGGCCGTCGACCAGGAAGGCCTTTCGATGAATAGTTATCCGGCGGACGCCGCGCGGATCCGAGACGTCGAGCGCGGCCTGAGCTGCGCCGCGACCGTTCCTTCGCCGGCCGAGGGGTCCCTCGCAGCAGGCGACAGCGTCGTCTTCGCCCTCGCGGACTCGCGGCCGGGCGAAGAGCCATCCTACACCAAGGGCGGCGATTCGATCCGCGTCCTCCTGACCGGAGTCGCCGATCTCGGAGAGGTCGATCCCCGCACCGGTCGGGCGCTCGTCCGACTCGCCTGGAATCCGCCCGGGGGCGCCTGACCGAAGCCCCCTTTCGCGCCGAGCGCCCGACCGCGTCCCGCGATCGGGCCCGGGCCCCTCTCGGCCCCAGTGCCTGACGCCCATCCGGGCGACCGGAACCCCACGTTCCCCCCCGGAACCGCCCTACCCTTCTGAGGAGGCACCATGTCGACAAGGCACTATCACACCCCGCTGCCGTCCGCTTCCGGGCGGGCCCAATGCCCCGTCTGCCACAAGGCGGTCTACTCCCTGGCGGGAATCCATCCTCAGTGCGCCGTGAGGCAGTCCGACCCTCCGCGACCCAAGGTTAAGCCGAACGCCGCCGTCCCGCTCGTGGAAGCCTGACCTCGGGTCGAGCCCTCGCGCCCTGTCATCGGGCAGGACGCCCCTCCTACCCCCGCCCCCGTCGGGAGTTCCGGCCGGCGTCTGGCCCGTGCGCGCCTTATTCGACCCCGTCCCTCGCCCTCGGGGGCCGATCCTTCAGGGAGAGGCTCGCCGACGGGCCCCTTCGCGCGTAGGATGAGAAGACAGCGGGTGTCTGACAGGCGTCGGAATCGGGCCGGACTCCCGCTGGCCCCTGTCCTCGCCGGGCGATCGCGCCTAGCATGGACATTGGGTCCAGGTCTTCCAAGCAACTAGGGGTCGGACGCGATGCCCCCACGGCTGGTCTCGGTGGCCATTCTGGTCTACTGGTCGATCGCGGCGTTCTTCCTGCTCAAGTGGGAGGTCCTGCCGGAACTGAGCCTCGGTTATCCCCCCGACCTGCGGTCGATCGCCTCGGCGGCGGGGGGGGAGTCCGGCCCGGTCTCCTGGTCGATCGACGTGATCGACGATCCCCAGCATCCCGAGATCCGCCGCAACGTCGGCCAGGCGACGACCGAGTCGAAGCGGCTCCCCACGGGGGGGTACGAGCTGACGAGCAAGGTCGCGTTCGACGCCGGCGAGCTGCTCAAGCGGACCCCGCTGGCCAGCAGCCAGGGCGTGCGCCTGACGATCGACGGCGACTACCGGGTGGACCCTCGCGGGGACCTCAAGTGGTTCACCATGAAGGTGAAAGGGCCCGGCGCGGGGGACGACCTGTTCCGGGTCGAGGGGAAGGTGCAGGACGGCCGGATGGACGTCAAGGCGAAGGGGATCGCCTCGGTGCTCGGCCTCCAGCGGAGCTTCCCCTACCAGTCCCGGAGCGTGGTGTACGACGCCCTCCGGCCGCTCGACCGCCTGCCCGGCCTGCAGGTCGGCCAGCGCTGGGACATGCAGGTGGTCAACCCGCTGTCCGGCGCGGTGGAGACGGCCCGCGTGGAGGTCATGCGGCGGACCTTCATCGACTGGAACGGCGAGGCCGTCAGCGCCTTCGAGGTCGAGCAGCGCGCCGGGCCGATCGTCACGATGACCTGGGTCCGGGTGGATGGCGCGATCCTCCGCCAGCAGGTCCCCCTGCCGTTCGTGAACATGATGCTGGAGCGGCTGCCGCCGGGCGATCCGCCGAGGCCGCCGGCCGAGGTCGAGCGGGGCCGGAGCGGGAACGGGGAGGAGGGCTCATGATCGAGCTGCGCGGCGTCGGCAAGTCATTCGGGACCAAGCGCGCGGTCGACCACCTGGACCTGACCGTCCGCCCCGGGGAGCTGTTCGCGTTCCTCGGCCCCAACGGCGCGGGCAAGACGACGACCATCAAGATGATCTGCGGCCTGCTGGCGCCCAGCGAGGGGACCGTGACGATCGGCGGCCACCCCGCGTCGTCCGAGGGCGCCCGCCGGCAGCTCGGCTACGTCCCGGACCAGCCCTACCTGTACGACAAGCTCACCGGGCGCGAATTCCTCCGGTTCGTGGTCGAGATGTACGGCGTCGACCGGGCGACCGGCTCGGCCCGGATCGAGGAGATGATCGACACGTTCGAGATGGGCGACTTCATCGACGAGCTCTGCGAGAACTATTCGCAGGGGATGAAGCAGCGCGTGGTCTTCGCCTCGGCCCTGGTCCACGAGCCCCGCGTCCTGGTGGTCGACGAGCCGCTGGTGGGGCTCGACCCCCGCAGCGCCCGGATCGTCAAGAACATGTTCGTGTCCCAGGCGCGGGCGGGAGCGGCGGTCTTGATGTCGATCCACCTGCTGGCGATCGCCGAGGAGCTGGCCGACCGGATCGGCATCGTCGACCACGGCCGGATGCTCGCCGTCGGCACGCTCGACGAGCTTCGCGAGCGGGCCCAGCACGGCGGCAGCCTGGAAGACCTGTTCCTGAAGCTGACGGGCGACGACGTCCTGCGGGCGATCAGCCCCGTCGCCCGGGCGCGCCTGGAGACGCCGCGATGAGCCTCGCCCTGCCGGAATCGCTCGTCGCCGCGCCCGTGGGGATCGAGGCTGACCGCACGGCCCGCGCCCTGCGATGGCTGCGCTGGCGGCAGTTCCGCAACGCGACCGGCGTGCTGGTGGCCGACTCGCGGCTGCGGATCTCGATGATCGTGTTCTGCAGCGGCGTGTTCTGGGCGGGGCTGTTCCTGCTCTTCCTGGGGAGCTTCCAGTTCATCGCGTCGTACGTCGACCTGGCGAACACGATCGTCGAATACCTGTTCAGCATGTTCTTCCTGTCGCTCCTGGCGATGCTCCTGTTCTCGACGGGGATCATCGTCTACACGGCGCTCTTCCACTCGCGGGAGGCCGCGTACCTGCTGACCACCCCGGCGGCGACCGACCGGATCTTCGCCCACAAGTTCGCCGAGGCGGTCGGCTTCTCGTCGTGGGGTTTCTTCCTGTTGGGGAGCCCGCTGCTGGTGGCCTACGGGCTGACGATCAAGCCCGTCCCCGGCGGCGAGTCGGGGGCGCCCTGGGCGTACTACCCCCTGTTCCTCGTCTACCTGCTGGTCTTCGTGATGATCCCGGCGAGCCTGGGGGCGATCGTGGCGATCGTCGTGGCGAACGTCTTCCCGAAGCGCGAGCGAACGGTGCTCGCGCTGGCGACGCTGGCGGCGGCGGGGGGCCTCTTCCTCATCGGCTACCGCCTCTGGACGACCCCGGGCGAGGCCCTGACGAGCGACTGGCTGGGTGGGCTCCTGAACCGCCTGGCCTTCTGCCAGAACCCCCTCTGGCCGAGCCGATGGATGTCGGCCGGGCTGCTGGCCTCCGCGAAGGGGGACTGGCGCGGGGCGGGCTACCACCTGATGATCCTCTCGTCGCACGCCGGGCTGGCGTACCTGACCGCCGCCGTCCTGGCGCGCGACCTCTACCGCCGGGGCTACAGCCGGGTCCAGGGGAGCCGATCGAACCGCAAGCGGCTGGAGTTCCGGCTGATGGACGCCGCGTTCCACCGCCTCTTCTTCTTCCTGCCGTTCCCGATCCGGCTCCTGATCCTGAAGGACCTGCGGACCTTCCTGCGCGACCCGACGCAGTGGTCGCAGTTCCTGATCTTCTTCGGCCTGCTGGCGTTCTACTTCCTGAACATCCCCCGGCTGGGATACGGGGCGCAGAGCCCGTACTGGCGGAACCTCGTGAGCTTCCTCAACCTGTCGGTAACGGCCCTGATCCTGTCGACGTTCACCAGCCGGTTCATCTTCCCCCTGCTCTCGCTCGAAGGCCGGAACTTCTGGACCCTGGGGCTGCTGCCCCTGCGTCGCGACCAGATCCTCTGGGGCAAGTTCGCGTTCTCGGCGGGGATCTCGCTGATCTCGACCGAGTTCCTGGTGGTGCTCTCCGACCTGATGCTCCAGATGAACCCCTGGATGATCGTGCTGCACGTCGGGATGATCGCGGTGCTCTGCCTGGGCCTCTCGGGCATCAGCGTGGGCCTGGGCGCGCGGCTGCCGAACCTGCGCGAGAGCGACCCCTCGAAGATCGCCGCCGGCTTCGGCGGGACGTTCAACCTGCTGGTGAGCCTGGTCTTCATCTTCACGATCGTCACGGCCCTCGCCGTGCCGTGCCACCTCTACTTCGTGGGGCAGGACAACCCCGAGTCCGCGAGGATCATCCTCTCGCGCGGGGGGCTGCGGTTCTGGCTGACGACGGCCGTCGTCGCCAGCCTGATCGTGGGGGCGGCCGCGACGATCATCCCGCTCCGGATCGGCATCAAGGCGTTCAACCGGATGGAATTCTGAGGGGCCCGGCGCCTCCCTTGCTTCGTCCCCCCGGGTTACAATCGCGACGGTCGGGGCGTTCCCCGATGTCCACGTCGCCCCGGGAGGACGCATCATGAATCGCTCGTGGATGTTCGCGGCCGCCGCCCTGGTCGCGGTCGGGCCGATCCGGGCCCAGGACGCCCCGCAGCCGAAGCGCGGCGCCGTCGTCGTCGAAGGCGTGGTCCGCGGCGTCTTCCGCGACGTGAAGCCGGAACGACCCGAGCTGGTGGTCCAGATCGACGTCGCCCGCGCGGAACTCGGCCCTCAGGCCGCGGACTCCCGCCGCTCGGCCATCCCCGCGCCCGGCGATCCGGCCTACGTCCACGTCACCGCGAGCCCCCCGGCCGAAGGCTCCTCGATCCGGGCCTACCTCGCCCCCAGGCCCGGCGGCGGCTGGCAGGGCGCCTCGCCCGAGTGGTTCGAGCGACTCGACGACCCGAGGGGCCGCGGGGACGACCTCGACCCCGCCGCCCCGCCGCGCGGCCCCGCCTCGGGCAAGACGGTCCTCGGGCGGTTCGGCGTGAAGGCCGACCCGGTGGAGACCAGCGGCCGGCTGGTCCTGAAGATCACCGAGGTGCTCCCCGGGACGCCGGCCCAGAAGGCCGGCTTCGAGAAGGGGGACGTCGTCATCGGCGTGAACAAGTCCGGCTTCGCCAGCCTCCAGCAGTTCGCCGACCTGCTGTCGCAGGGCCCGCCCATGGCCGAGTTCGCCCTCCTCAACGTCCGCACCAACGAGCAGGCGACCGTCGAGGTCGACGTCGCGGACATCATCAAGGACGGACCCCCTCGCCGACCCATGCCCTCGCCGACCGCCCCCTCTCCCGCCCCGACATCCCCGAAACGATCGCTCGGCGCCGAATTGGAGCCCGTCCGACAGGGCCGCCGCCCCGGCCTCAAGGTGACCGCCGTCCTCCCCAACAGCCCGGCGCGGAAGGCCGGGTTCGAGGTGGGCGACGTGCTCGTGAGCGCCGGCGGCGATCCGCTGCCCGACGAGGCCTCGCTCCAGAAGGCCGTCGACAAGGCCGGCGATTCGCTCACCGTCGTCGTGCTCGACAGCCGCACGGGCAACGACGTGCCCGTCGAGGTGCCCCTCGGCCCCCCCTCGGCCGGGCCCAAACCCGCCCCTTCGCCGACTCCGACGCCGACGCCCAGCCCCGAGCCGACGGCCCCCGGCGGCGGCGTGACCTCGCGGAGCTTCGGCCTGACGGTCAAGCCCGGCACGGCCGACCTGCTCCCGGTCGTGAAGGTGACGGCCGTCGCCCCCGGCAGCCCCGCCGCGAAGGCCGGCCTGGAGGTCGGCGACGCCATCGTCGGCGTGGACGACCGCGTCGTCTTCGCCCCCGACCTGTTCGAAGAAGCCCTGAAGTCCGTCGGCCCCTCGTTCACCCTGACGGTGCTGGACGTCAAGTCCGGCAAGAAGACCCCGGTGAAGGTCGACCTGGGCCGCTGAACCGGAAGGCCCGCGGCTCGCGGGATCGGTCGTCCAAACCGGGGAGAAGCACGGCTTGAGCGAGCAGAGCACCGAGTCGGGGAGCGACCCGGAGGACGGCGGCGACCGCGGGCCGCTCTCCGAGTGGCTGGCCCGCTACGACGAGGCGATGCGGAAGGGCGAGACTCCGCCCGAGCCCAGGCCCGAGGCGGCCGGGGTCGGGGGGGACGAACTCGATCGGTTTCGATCGTTCCTCGACCTGCTCGACCGGACGCTCAGGCCCCGGAAGGGTGCGCCGGCGACCGCCGGGGAATCGACCCTCGGGGATACGCCCGACGGCGGCCCCGCCGCGGCGAGCCCGGTCCCCCGGGCCATCGGCCGATTCCGGATCGAGGAGGAACTGGGCCGGGGCGGGTTCGGGATCGTCTTCCGGGCCTTCGATCCCGACATGGGGCGCTGGGTCGCGCTCAAGGTCCCGAAGGCCGACGCCCTGCTGAGCCCCAAGGCCCGCCGCCGGTTCCTCGGCGAGGCGCACGCGGCGGCCCAGCTCGACCACCCGAACCTCGTGCCGGTCTACGAGGCCGGCGAGGCGGGGTCGGTCTGCTACATCGCCTCGACCTATTGCGAGGGGCCGACGCTGCGGGCCTGGATCAACGACGGCCACGCGCCCGCCGAGCCGCGACGCGCCGCCCGGATGGTCCTGGCGATGGCCGGGGCGATCGAGCACATGCACGCCCGGGGCCTGCTGCACTGCGACCTGAAGCCCGGCAACGTGCTGCTGGAACGCCCCGCCGATCCGGCCGGCGAGGCCGACCCGAAGCCCCGCGTGACCGACTTCGGACTCGCCCGGCTGGCCGACGCCCCCGTCGGCGAGTCCACGGCGGCCCGCCCCTGGGGGACGCCCCCCTACATGGCCCCCGAGCAGATCGAGCAGCGCCGCGACGCCGTCGGCCCGCCGACCGACGTCTACGCCCTCGGGGGGATCCTCTACGAGCTGCTGACCGGCCGGCCTCCTCACCAGGGCAAGACCACCTGGGACCTGATGCGCGCCGTCGTCGCCGAGCCGCCGACGCCCCCCCGTCGACACCTCCGGTCGATCCCGCGCGACCTCGACGCGATCGCGATGAAGTGCCTGGAGAAACGTCCCGACCGCCGCTACCCGACCGCCGCCGCCCTGGCCGACGACCTGAAGCGCTACCTCGGCCGCCGCCCGACCAAGGCCCGCCCCCTCGGCCGCCTTCGCCGCCTGGCACGCTGGGCGGCCCGAAACCCGACCGCGACCGCCGTGATCGCCATGAGCCTGGCGACCCTGGGCGTGAGCGTCGCCTACTCGCTCGCCCTGCGGCGGGCGAACGACGCGGTCGCGAAGGCCCTGGACAACGTCCAGACTGCCCTCGTGAAGGAGAAGGAGGCGACCGAGCAGGCCAGGCACCGGAACTACGTCATGACCCTGGCCCTCGCCAACCAGGAGATGCGCGACGACCGATGGGCCCAGGCCCAGCGACGCCTCCGCGCGGCGGCCCCACGCCCCGGCTCGGGCGAGCCCGACGCCCGGGATTTCACCTGGCACTATCTGTGGCGGCAGTCCCGGCGCGATCGGACGACCCTCGACGAGCTGTTCCCGGGGGGCCCGAGCGAGCTTTCGACGGGACACGGCCTGCTGGTCGGCGTCGATTACGACGACAAGAAGGGGGGGATCTGGAGGATCACCCCCGGCGACGCCCCGGCCCTGGCGACGCCCCGCCCGGAGATGCGGTTCGAGCAGCCTCCGCCGATGCGGGGAGGGCTGTGGTACTGCCAGCTCTCCACGGACGGCCGGCGGGCCGTGATCTGCCGCAAGGTGGGCGACGCCTTCGTCAATTCGATCCTCGACCTGGAATCGGGCCGGCCGCTGACGGAGTTCGAGGGCCACCCGATCCGGAATCGCCCCACGATCCTGTCGACCGAGCGGGGGCTGTTCGTCGCGGGCTCCACGGGCCCGCCGGGTCTTCAGATCGTCCGACGGGAGTTCGACCTGGACGGGCGTCGGATGCAGAGGCTGTCGCTCCCCGGCACCACCCGACACGCCCTCTCCCCCGACGGTCGGCGCATTGCGGCGACTCGATTCATCGAGGAGGTAGGAGACCTCGCCTCTCTGGAGATCTGGGACCTCCAGAGGGGCAGCCTCCTCGCGTCGCATCCGGCGGAGCCGATCTGCTCCTCGATCGCCGCGTCGCCCGCGCCCGAAGGGCTGCTGGCGACGGGGGGCCGGGACGGCACGGTCCAGCTTCGGGAATTCGCCGAGGGCTCCGTCGTGGCCACCCTGCCCGCGCCGCCCGGGAACGACGAGCATCAGGTCTATTCCCTGGCGTACTCCGAAGATGGGACGCTGCTGGCGGCCGGGTACAACCGCCGCGCGGTCCTGTGGGACGTCCGGGCCCGGAAGCCTTTCGCGACGCTCGAGGGGCTCGAAGGCCGGGTGGAAACGATCGCATTCCTGCAGGGGGCCGACGGGGACGTCGCCCTCGGCGCGGGGAGCGGCGAGGTCGTCATCTGGCACATGAGGCCGATCGAGGAATCGATGACGCCCGGCGGCCACGCCGACGAGGTCTGGGGGGTCGCCTACCTGGACGGCGGGCGGGCCCTCGCGACGGTCGGCGGGGACAACCTCCTCAAGCTCTGGGACCCCCGCTCCGGGAGGGAGATCAGAGCCATGAAAGGGCACGAATCGTGGCCGTCGTGCCTCGCCGCCGCCCCGAGTGAGCCCCTGCTGGCTTCGGGGGATTTCGACGGCAAGGTGCTGATCTGGGACGCCGAGGCGGGGGAGCTGCTCCGGGTCCTGGACGCCCATGAAGCACGCGTCTGGGCGGTGGCCTTCTCGCCCGACGGCCGCCGCCTCGCGACCGTCGGACGCGACCGAACCGTGCGGCTGTGGGACGCGGCGACCTGGTCGCCGATCGCCGCGTTGAAGGGCCACGCGCGGGACGTCCGGGGGGTCGCCTTCTGCCCCGACGGCCGGAGGCTCGTCACATGCGGCGAGGACAAGGCCGTCATCGTCTGGGATGCGGAGACCGGGGCGCGGCTGCGAGAATGGGACGTCCCGAGCGACGCCACGAGCCTCGCCTTGTCGCCGGATGGCCGGACGCTCGCTATAGGAGACGTTCGAGGCGTCCTCAGCCTGTGGGACGCCGAGTCCTGGGAGCCTCGCGCCCTCATCCCGCCCCTCCACCGCCGCGAGATCAGCGGCCTGTCCTTCAGCCCCGACGGCCGCGTCCTGGCCGTGGCGGGCCAGGACGGCCTCATCTCGCTGATCGACGTGCGGTCCGGGAACCTGACCCTCAGGCTCGAAGGCCACGAGGGGGGCGTCAACGCCGCGGACTTCAGCCCCGACGGCCGGACGCTGGCCTCGGTCAGCCACGACAAGACCCTCCGGCTCTGGTGGGCGGGGCCGGCCGAGGCGGCACCCCCCGAATGAACCACCGCTCAGGATCGGCTTGCCGGGATCGGGAATCCGTCTACAATTTCAATAAGGATTGAAAGAACGAAGGCGACGTCGATTTCGGTCGCCGTGGAATCAACGGCGGGAGGCCGCGAGGGGGGGCGATGGACGGTCCGATCCGGGTGGGGGCGGTCAGCTACCTGAACGCCAAGCCGCTGTACTACCGGCTCGAAGAGTTCGCACCGGGGGTGGAGCTGAGCATGGAGGTCCCCAGCCGGCTGGCCGAGAAGCTGTCGGCGGGGGAACTGGACGTGGCCCTGATCCCGTCGGTCGAGTACCTGCGCGGGGCCTCGCGGGGGTACGAGATCCTGCCGGGGTTCGCGATCGGGGCGCGGGGCCCGGTGCGGAGCGTCAAGCTCTTCAGCAAGGTGCCCCCGGCCGCGATCGGGCGGCTGGCTCTCGACGCCGGCTCGCGGACGAGCCAGGCGCTGGTGCAGGTCTGGCTGGAGGCGGCGCACGGCGTGCGGCCCCGGACGATCGAGCCCCTGCCCCTGGGGGTCTCGGCCCTGGAGAGCACGGCCGACGCGGTCCTGGTGATCGGCGACCGGGCGATGAAGGTCCCCGACGAGCCCTTCCACCAAGTCGTGGACATGGCCGAGGCCTGGCGCGAGCTGACCGGGCTGCCGTTCGTCTTCGCCCTCTGGGTGGTGCGACGGGGGGCCGACCTGGGGAGCTTGCCGGACGCCCTGGCACGGAGCCGGGCCGAGGGCCTGGCGCACGCCGACGAGCTGTCGCGAATTCACGGCCCGCGGCTGGGCCTGGATTTCCGGACGTGTTACGATTACCTCACGCGAGTCCTGTCCTACGACCTGGGCGAGCCGGAGCTGGCAGGGCTGAGGCGATTCGCCGAGATGGCCGCGCGCCTGGGCCTGGCGCCCGAAGGAGTGAATCTTGTCTTCCACCGCCCCCGCGACCTTGCGACGCGCCGCTGAAGGCGGCCGTTTGACGTTCGAGGAAGGCGTCGCCTTGTTCCGGGAAGCGAGCCTGCTGGACCTCGGCCGCGCCGCCGACGCCGTCTGCCGCCGGCTCCACCCCGGGCCGTACCGGACGTTCAACATCGACCGCAACATCAACTACACGAACGTCTGCACGGCCGTCTGCGACTTCTGCGCCTTCTACCGGAAGGTCGACGACGCCGACGCCTACGTCCTGGACCGCGACGTCCTGTTCGACAAGATCCGCGAGACCGTGGAGCTGGGCGGCGACCAGATCCTCCTGCAAGGGGGCCTGCACCCCAAGCTCAAGCTGGAGTGGTACGAGGAGTTGCTGCGGGACATCCGCGCCACCTTCCCCACGATCAACGTCCACGGCTTCAGCGCCCCGGAGATCCACCACTTCACCAAGGTGGCCAAGCTGCCGCTGGAGACGGTGCTGGAGCGGCTCAAGGCGGCCGGCCTGGGGAGCCTCCCCGGCGGCGGGGCTGAGATCCTCGTCGACCGCGTCCGCAAGGCGATCACCCGGGGCAAGGTCAACACCGACGACTGGATCAACGTCCACCGCGTCTGGCACAAGCTCGGCGGGCGATCGACGGCCACCATGATGTTCGGCCACGTCGAGACGATCGAGGAGCGGGTCGAGCACCTGGACCGCGTCCGCAGCCTCCAGGACGAGACCGGCGGCTTCACGGCCCACATCTGCTGGACCTTCCAGCCCGAGAACACCGAGATGGCCGACGTCCCGACCGTCGGAGCGTTCGAGTACCTGCGCACCCAGGCGATGACCCGGCTCTACCTGGACAACGTCCCGAGCATCCAGTCGTCGTGGGTCACCCAGGGGGCGAAGATCGGCCAGATGGGCCTGTTCTTCGGGGCCAACGACATGGGGAGCCTGATGATCGAGGAGAACGTCGTCTCCTCGGCCGGGACGGTTCACCACCTGAGCCTCGAAGAGATCAAGCGCTGCATCCGCCAGGCGGGCTACATCCCCCGCCAGCGCAACGTGTTCTACAATTACATCGACGAGGCGCCGGCCGATGAGCCGGCCGTCGCGGGCGTCGCCTGAGCTTCGGCGAGCCGGCCGTCGCCGTCGGCGCCGCCCCCTCTTCCCAGACTCCATCCAGACCAGGAACGGGCCGTCGCGTGATCCAAGTCGAACACCTCGGCAAGTCGTTCCACGACTATCAACGCGGCTGGGTGGAGGCGGTCCGGGACGTGTCGTTCGAATGCCGCCCCGGCGAGATCTTCGGGCTCCTCGGCCCCAACGGGGCGGGCAAGACGACGACCCTGCGGATCCTCAGCACGATCCTCCGCCCCACCGCGGGGCGGGCGGTCGTCGCCGGGTATGACGTGGTCGAGCACCCCGAGGAGGTCCGCCGCCGGATCGGCTTCATGTCGGCCGGCACCGGCATCTACGACCGCATGACCGCCTGGGAGCTGGTCGAGTACTTCGGCCGGCTCTACGGCCTGCCGAAGGCCCGCCTCCGGGAGCGGATGGAGACGGTCTTCGGCTGGCTCAAGATGGACGACTTCCGCGACGTGCTGGGCTCGAAGATGTCCACCGGCATGAAGCAGAAGGTCTCCATCGCCCGCACGATCGTCCACGACCCGCCGGTCCTCATCTTCGACGAGCCGACCTCCGGCCTGGACATCCTGGTCCAGCGCGTCGTGCTGGACAAGATCCTGGAGCTGCGCGACCTGGGCAAGACCATCGTCTTCTCCACCCACTCCATGAGCGAGGTCCAGCGGCTCTGCTCGCGGGTCGCGATCATCTACCGGGGCGCCCTCCAGGCCCAGGGACCGATCGACGAGCTGCTGGCGAGCCACGGCCAGCCCGACGTCGAGGAGCTGTTCTTCGCCCTGGTCGAGCGAGCCGACGCCCTCGCCCGGGCCGATTCCGACGCCGACGTCGACGCCAGCCCCGCGCGGGCCGGGGGGCCCACGCCATGAACTGGTCGAACATCCTGCTGATCTTCCGCCGCGAGGGGATGGACCAGCTCCGCGACCGCCGCACCCTGTTCATGGTCGTCTTCTTCCCGATCCTGCTCTACCCCCTGATCGGCGCGGGGGTGCTGCAGTTCGCCGCGGCGATCCAGGAGAGGCCCCGGCTCGTGGTGATCGTCGGCGCCGAGCACCTGCCGAAGGCCCCGCCGCTGCTCGACGCCGAGGGGAAGGGCCTCAACCCCGACCTGTTCGACTCGGCCGCCGAGGCCGCGCGGCTGGAGGTGGCGCTCCAGCCCGACGACGGCCCCTGGGGCGAGCCCGCCCGCCGCGAGCAGGCGGTCCGCAACGGCGACGCGTCGGCCGTCCTGGTCGTCCCGGCCGACCTGCCGGAGCAGTTCCGGGCCAAGGGGGACGTGGCGATCCCGATCCACTACAAGAGCGTCGACGAGACCAGCCAGGTCACCTACCTGCGGCTCCGCGAGGCCCTCGACCGCTGGAAGCGGGGGATCGTCGAGGAGCGCCGCAAGCAGGACAACCTCCCCGCCGGCTACGCCCAGCCGATCGAGGTCAAGGCGCTCGACGCGGCCACGGCGCAGGAGGTCGGCGGCAACGTCTGGGGGCGGATCTTCCCGTTCCTGCTGGTCCTGATGTCGCTGACCGGGGCCTTCTACCCGGCCGTCGACCTGTGCGCCGGCGAGAAGGAGCGGGGGACGATGGAGACCCTGCTCATCAGCCCCGCCGGCCGGGCCGAGATCGTGATGGGCAAGTTCCTGGCCGTGCTGGTCGCCAGCGTGACCACGGCCGTGCTGAACCTGATCAGCATGGGCGTGACCGGCCTGCAGCTCGCCCAGCGGGCCTCGGGCTTCGGCGGGGCCGACCCGGCCCGCCAGGCCGCCGCCGCGCTCGCGCCGCCGACCCTGCAGTCGGCCCTCTGGATGATCGTCCTGCTGATCCCCCTGGCCGCCTTCTTCAGCGCGATCTGCCTGGCCCTCGCCGCGATGGCCCGCAGCATGAAGGAGGGGCAGTACTACATGACCCCCCTCTACCTGATCTGCCTGCCGCTGATCTTCCTGACGATGGCCCCGGGGATCGAGCTGAACCCCTTCTACAGCATCGTGCCGGTGACCGGCGTGGCGCTGTTGCTGCGGGCCCTGATCGTGGGGGACTACGCCACGGCCTTCCGCTACTTCCCGCTCGTCCTGATCCCGACCCTCGTCTACGCCTGGCTCGCCCTGCGATGGGCCGTCGAGCAGTTCCAGGACGAGGAGGCGCTGTTCCGGGAGTCGGAGCGGTTCAGCCTGGGCTCGTGGGTCCGGAGCCTGATCCGCGACCGGGGGCCGAGGCCGACCTCGACGCAGGCGGTGCTCGCCTTCGCGGTCATCATCACGGCCTCGTGGTTGTTCGCCCAGGCGACGCTGGCGACGGGCTCGGTGGGTGGGCTGGGATCGGTCGCGGCCGGCCAGTCCTTGATCCTGCTGGTGCCCCTGGGCATGGCCTTCCTGCTCACGACCGACCCGCTGGGCACTCTCCGCCTGAGGCGGGCCGACGCCCGCTACTTCGCCCTGGCGGCGGCGATGGCCGTCACGCTCAACCCGGTGGTCGCCGAGCTGAGCCGGCTCGTCCAGTGGGTCTTCCCGGTCTCGGGCGCGACCCAGGAGGTGCTGAAATCGCTGATGTTCGGCGACCTCGGGCTCCTGCCGACGATCCTGGTGCTGGCCGTCCTGCCGGCGATCTGCGAGGAGACGGCCTTCCGGGGTTTCATCCTCACGGGCCTGCAATCGGGGCGGCGGACCCGGTCGGCGATCGTCCTGTCGGCCCTGCTGTTCGGGTTCCTGCACGTCTTCCTGAGCCTCTTCCAGCAGCTCTTCAACGCGACCCTGCTGGGGGTCTTCCTCGGCCTGCTGGCGATCCGCAGCCGGAGCCTCTGGCCGGGCGTCCTGTTCCACGCCCTGAACAACGGCTTCGCGGTGGGGATGGCGGCGTGGGTCGCCTGGCTCTCCCGGATCGGGGCGGCGAACCTCGTCTACCTCGACCCGAAAGAGGGGGTCTACCAGAAGCCCTGGGTCGCGGCCGGGGCGGTCGCGTCGGCGATGCTCTTCGCCTACCTCTGGAAGCACGACCGCCCGGGCCCGGACTCCGGGGAGACCTGACCGATGAGGCGAGGCACGCTCAGCCTCCGGGCGCGATACGTCTTCCCCGTCGACGGTCCACCGATCGCCGACGGCGTAGTCGCGATCCAGGACGGCCGGATCGCCCGGGTCGGCCCGGCGAACGAACGCACGGCCGACCTCGACCTGGGAAACGCGGCGATCATCCCCGGCCTGGTCAACGCCCACACCCACCTGGAGTTGGGCAGCCTTACCGACGACGACGGAGCCCTGCCCGCCGCCCCGGAGAACGAGGTCGAGTGGCTGCGACGGGTCATGGCCCAGCGCAGGTCGGGCTCGTCCGAGGAGGCCTACCGCGCCAACGTGGCCCGGAACCTGCGCGCGGCCATCGAGGCCGGGACGACCCTGGTGGCCGACACCACGACCGCCGGCCTGAGCTGGGACGCGATCGCCGAGGCCCCGGTCCGGGCGGTGGTCTTCGCCGAGGTCCTGGGGCTCAAGCGCTATCGCGGGCTCCAGACCAACGACGCCGCCTGGCGGTGGTTGGGCTCCATCACGCCCGAGGCCCAGGTCGCGGCCAATGCCCGCGTCGGCCTCTCGCCCCACGCCCCCTACAGCACGGCCGAATGGCTCTACCACAGCGCCGCGGCCAGCCGCCTGCCGCTCTCCACCCACCTGGCCGAGATGCCCGAGGAGCTGGAGTTGCTGGAGACCCGCGACGGCCCCCTCCGGCGCTACCTGGAGGAGCTCGGGGCCTGGGACGACGACTGGGAGCCGATCGGGCCCCGGCCGTCGGACTACATCCGCAAGGGGGACCTCCGCCACGCCGACTGGCTCGTGGCGCACGGGACCTACATCGAGCCCTCCGAGTTCTGGCAGCTGCGGCCCGAGGCGTCGTCGAACGGCCATCGCGTGGCCGTGGCCTTCTGCCCGCGCACCAACGCCCGGTTCGGCCACGACGCCCACCCCTACCGGACGCTCCTGGAGAAGGGGGCGATCGTCTGCCTGGGGACCGACAGCCTGGCGTCCAGCCCCAGCCTGGGGGTCCTCGACGAGGCCCGCTTCCTCCATGCCCGCGACGACTCCCTCTCGGGCGAGCTGCTCCTGACCATGGCCACCCTCTTCGGCGCCTGGGCCCTCCGCGCCGAGACGACCACCGGCACGATCCGCCCCGGCAAGTCCGCCGACCTCGCCGTCGTCCGCCTCCCCGACCGCGACGAGGCCGATCCCCACCGCCTCCTCCTCGAATCCGACGAGCCCGTCCTCGCCACCCTCTTCGAGGGCGACTTCGTCTCCGGCCCCTGGCAAGAGACCTGACCCGCGCCAGGCCTCCCGGAGATCGGCTTCGTTCGCCCCGCCCCGAAAACGAAGCCATCGGCCGCAAACCATTTTCTGATATCGACTTAAACGCCTATCTCGGGCGCAGAAATTGGGTTCGTTCGGCGCGATTCGTGGTGTTTTTCGCGCGGCTGAGCCTGGTTGCGAGTCATCCAGGGAGGTTCAATGCCTCTCGCTGCTGGTCGACCCAGAGGCGGGCTTCCGCCAGGCCATCGGCCGTCCAGACGTGGGGAAGGTCGGCGACCTGGGCCATCTTCTCGACCAACCCCCAGCGCACCCGGAACGACGCGCCGTGGTCGAGGATGTGGGCCATCAGCTCCAGGCCCAGGGCGGGATCGTGCTCGTGCACGACCTGGGCGGCCCAGCACGCCGAATCGTCGTCGGCCCTGCGGGCCTGATCGACCAGGAATGACCAGCCGACCCGATCTCCGGCCTGGAGGAGGCCGACGGCGAGCATCGTCCGATGGTCATCAGGACCGCCGCAGTTCCAGGCCTCGCGGAGGAAGGCGAGCCGCTCCCCCTCGTCCAGCAGGACTCCGTTGGTCAGGCCGAAGAAAGCCACGTTGCGACGGCCCTGGTCGCCGTGCCGGAACCATTCGTGGAAGCGGGCGACGAGCGCCTCGTCCTTCGTCACGGCGAGGCGGACGGCGGCCGCCGACCAGCGGAACTCGTCCGGGTGGTCGAGCAGCGAACGCAGCTTCTCCCCAATCGCCGCGACTTCGGCCGGCGCGTGGCGGATCGCGATCTCGGCCAGCTCGGGATCGGGGTCGTCGATCAGCGCGAGCAGGAGCGAGGAGTCTTCAAGCACCCGCCGGCCGAGCGCGGCGATCAAAGCCATCCGACGCCCCTCGGCGGGGGCGGACGGGTCGCGGAGGGTCGCCAGCAGCGACGCGTCGTCGGCCCTCCTCGCCGCTTCAAGCGCCCGATTCGCCCGGTCGCAGTCCTCCTGGCAGCGGCGACGGGACTCGGCCGCCTTCGCCAGCGTGATCTGCTCCTGCTCGGACAGGGGCGTGGGCATGGGAGACTCCTGCAACCTTTGGGACGGCCGCTCGGACGCATTGGACGTTCGTAAGATGCCTTCGCGCGATCGTCGGGTCAATCCGCAGCCGGGACGAGCCGCCGGCCGATCGCGGAGCCTCCCAGGTTACGATGCACCCGGATGGCGGATTACGGACGCGCTGCGAGAGAATCAGGGGGCCCCTAGGAATTTCCACTGACCGTCACGGATTCTGAGTGGTCATCATGACGGCCTTCCCCCCTGGCGGGGGAAGGTGGCCCGAAGGGCCGGATGAGGGGGGGACGAGCGAGAAGACTATTGGAGATCCGACCGGTCTTCCCGAGCCCGTCGGCCGTGCGGGCCGAACTTCGAGATCCGCCGCTCCCCGCGAGCGTCCCCCCCTCATCTGACCGCTGCGCGGTCTGTCTTCCCCCGCCAGGGGGGAAGACCGTCTTCGTCCACGCCAACTCAAAATCCGCGAGGGTCGGAGTTGGAACAAGCCGAGCGGGAGGATCTCGATATCAGCGCGGGACGATGCGCCGTTCGAGGCGGAAGACGGCCTGCTGGGCCTCGCGGTCCAGGGGGTTGTTCGCGAGGGCGAGGCGGGACCAGGCGACGGCCTCGGGGACGCGGCCGGCGGCGGCGCAGGCGTCGGCGAGGCGGGCGGGGAGGGTCGGGTCGGTCCGCCCTTCCGGGGTGGCGGCGCGGAGGATCAGGGGGGTGATGGCGTCGTGGCGGTCGGCGGCCTCGAAGGCCCTCGCGGCCCCGTCCGGGTCGCCGGCGAGCCGGAGCGCCGTACCGAGTCCCTGGAGCGAGCCGCGATCGTGCGGGGCGGCCTCGACGGCCCGGCGATAGGCGCGCACGGCCCCCTCGACGTCGCCCCGCTTGAGGGCGAACCGGCCCCGGGCCGGGGCCAGGCTCGGCTCGTCGGGCGGGGCGGATCGCAGCAGGCGCTCGGCCTCGTCGTCGTCCTCGCCCTCCAGGGCGAGCATCACGCGGAGGGCGAGCGCCTCGGAGTCCGAGTCGGGGAGCGAGGCGAGGACCGTCTTCGCCTCCTGCACCTGGTTCATGCGCCTCAGGCCCTCCGCCAGCACCAGCCGCGAGGCGCGGTCGTCGGGGTCGGCCTCGACGCACTTCGCCAGCGTCAGGCAGTCCTCGCGGGGGCTCCAGGTGGCGTGACGGGCCTTGCCCCAGTGGAGGACCTTCTCGAAGGTCAGGCCGCCTCGATCCGAGACCGCCAGCATCGCGCGGTCGAATTCGTCCCAGCGATGCTGGAGGTTGAGGATGTAGGCGAGTTCCTCGTACGGCTGGGGCTCGCGGGGGAGCGCCTCGGCGGCCTTGCGGAAGTGGGCCTCGGCGGCGCGGAGTCGGTGGCGGGCCACCTCGACGCGGCCGGACAGGAGCCGGGCGAGTCCGCCGAGGTTCGGGTCGTCGAAGATCGCGGCGGCTTCGGCGAGCGCGTCGTCGGCCCGGCCCCGGGCCTCGGCGACCTGGGCCCGGGCCATGTGTTCCATCGGCGAGGGGGGGCGGACGGCCGCCAGGCGTTCGAGCGCGGCCGCCGCCTCGTCGAGCCGCCCGGCCTGGAAATCGGCCTGCGCCCGCGCCAGGAGGAGCGCCCGGTCGGGGGGGCGGGACGCCTTCCAGCCCAGGGCGACGGCCGCCGCGACAATCACCGCGACGGCCGCCCAGGCGAGCGACCGGGTCCGGCTCCGCCCCATTTCCACGCCCCCTTCGCCCGTCGCCTCGCGGCCTCAGTCCGCCTTCTTGGGGGTCTTGACCTTGGCCGACTTGTTCATCATCTCTTTCATCGCGTCGAAATCGGCCTGGGTGGGCGCGTTCTCGGACTTGGGGATGTCCGAATCGTCGCCGCAGCCGGGCAGGGCCGCCGCGATCATCGCCGCCAGCAGCGCGGGGATCAACTGCTTCCGCATCGAGAACTCCTTGGTCGGGAGGGTGGTTCGGGCGTCCGCATCCGGGGGGCGCGGCGAGGGCCCCGACGCCTCGTCGGGGCCCTCGGTCGCGTCGGATGGGGGAGTCTGGGATCAGAGGCTGTCGGAGCTGACGATCTCGCCGCCGGCCCGGGTGCCGATGGCCCACCAGGTGGGGACGCTGATCGTGTCCTTGATGAACTTGACCGAGCCGTCGGCGAAGGCGACGTTCACGCCGGCGGGGTGGTTGCTGCTGGGGGGCATGCCGTCGTTCGGGTTGCCCCAGCCCTCGGTATTGCCGTCGGCCTGGTTGTAGCAGCCGGCGGAGTTGGGCGTGAGCCAGTGGTTGTAGGCGTCGTAGATGTACGTCGAGCCGATGTGGCCGGAGATCCAGAAGTTCCCCTGGGCCGGGGCGAGGCCGCCGTACCCCGCCGTCGTGCCGGGGAGGGCGCGGCAGGTGGTGACGAACTGCAGGGCCGCCTGGGCCCCGTTCACCCCCTGGTTGGGCGCGAGGTTCAGCCCGCTGGGGAACAGGTAGGTGGACTTCCGCCGCGTGCTGGAGATCGTCACGTTCCGGCCGACCGGCCCGGTGCCGACGAGGGTCTCGCTGAACATGGCGGTGTTGGACGTGCCGTCCATGAACCCCTCGACGCCGAACGACGAGCAGTTGCTGTTCTGGAGGCCGTCGGCCGTGGTGAAGCCGGGACGGTCGCCGGGGTCGCTGCGCAGCGGCGTCAGGGCGCCGTCGAAGACGGCGACCGTGGCCGGTCCGCCCCCGTTGGCCACGTAGCTCTTCCAGCCCCACTGGTTGGTGGGGACCCGGATGTTCTCCGAGGGGCAGGTCATCGACCCGACCATCGTCCGCAGCACGGTGGTATTCGAGGCCGTGGTGCCGTTCCCCGCGCCGAACTGCCAGTTCAGGGCGTTGTACAGCGGCGCCTGCTCGATCTGCGACAGCAGCGACGCCGTCCAGTCCAGCGGCCAGTGGTCGGCCATCCCCAGGTCGAACGTGGCCCCGATGCGGTTCTGCACCAGCGGCGGGAAGCAGTTCTGCTGCGAGAGGTAGTTGTGGGCGGCCAGGCCGATCTGCTTCAGGTTGTTCACGCACTGGGCGCGGCGGGCGGCTTCGCGAGCCGACTGCACGGCGGGCAGGAGCAAGGCGATCAGCACGGCGATGATGGCGATGACCACCAGCAGTTCGATCAGCGTGAAGCCGCGCGGCCGCGAGGCGATGGGACGCATGAAGTCTGTCCTCCGGGAGAGCAGAGATGAGACCTTCGGGCGATGACGAGGCCTCAGCCTCATTTCGTAATCATGTGAGCCGGGATTCTATCTCATCGGCGGAAAGCCTGTCGAGCTTAAACAGCCCTTCGCCGACGTCGTCATTCCGACAGGATTTAGGCGTCGACGAGCCGCACGGTCGGCCCTGCATTCCCGCGACGACGCGGAAAATAGCGTATCTACTAATTTCTTAATTCATCAGACAACATCCGATTCGATCATCAACCCATGCTCGACGGGCGTCCCGCGCGGCGGCGGTCGCAAGGTCGGCCGTCAGGGGCGATCGGGGCGCACGGGAGTCGAGGCGCCGGAGGAGTCGGGGCGGGGGCTGGCGGGAAGGGAGAGGCCGGGTCGCGGCCCCCGGCCGCACCGGGTACGAGCGCCCGGCGGTGCGGCGGGGGGCTGGCGATCGAAGAGGGGTGACGTGGGGCGGGTCAGCTCGCGTGGGGGCCGAAGGGGGTGTCGACGAGGTGTTCGACGAGGAACCAGACCTGCAGCTCGCCGGTGCGGACGACGTCGGAGACGAGGAGGTCGTTGGTGCCGTCGTCCCCGTGGTCGGCGGCCTTGCGGGCGGCGTCGCGGGCGTCGGTCAGGATCAGCTCGTGGGCCTGGAGCAGGCGGGAGAGCATGGTCGGGACCTCCTCGCAACCGTCGGGCGGGCGGGGGATGCGGGTCAGCTCGGCGACGTGGCGGGGGTCGCCGACGGCGATCCCGCCCAGCGTCTGGATGCGCTCGGCGACCTCGTCGACGAGCTTGAGCTGCTCCTCGGCGTGCTTGTCCAGCAGCAGGTGGAGCTGATAGAAGGTGGGCCCGCGCATCAACCAGTGGTGCTTCTTGTAGAGCGAGAAGAGGATCTGGGTGTCGGCGAGCACCTGATTGAGGCGCCGGCAGGACTCCATGCGGGCGTCGTGGGAGAGGCCCAGCAGGAACTGGCGGACGGTCCCGAACTTCTGGATCTCGCCGCCGCCGACGTGGATCCGGGGCTGGCTGGGCTGCTGAGTCGACTTGTCCTGAGCCTGGACCTCGCCGGGCTTCTTCGTGGCGACTGACATGATGCGACCTCGCGTGAGGGCCGGCCGTCCCGACGGGGACGGTTCGAGGGGGGCCGTCGAAGGGACCGGCCCCGAAATCCCGATGAGGGATCTTTCGCGCGAGCCACGCGCCGATCAAGGCGCGGCCGGTCGAGGTGCCGCGAGGCTTCCCGGCGGGCGGGCAGCTTTGCCCGCGCCGACGGCTCAGGCCGGGGCGTCGGGCTCGTCGGTTTCGGCGTGGCGGGCCGTATGGAGCCCGAGCTGCTTGAGCTTCTGGCGGAGGGTCTGGCGGGCGATCCCGAGCAGCAGCGCGGCCTGGTGCTGGCTGCCTCGGGCGAACTGCATGGCGGCGGGGAGGAGCAGGCGGTCCAGCTCGCGATGGATCTCGGCGTAGACGTCGCGGTCGTCGTCGCGGAAGCCGCCGTGGAGCGCGACGGAGAGGCCGGCGCCGGCCCCCTCGGCGGCGACGGCGACGGCGGCGGGGGCGGGGGCGGGGGTCGGGGCGGGCTCGCCGAACGATTCGGGCAGGAAGCGGGGGAGGAGAATGGGGCCGCTGGCCTGGAGGAGGGCCTGCTTGAGCGTGCTCTGGAGTTCGCGGACGTTCCCCGGCCAGGGGTGGCGGCGGAGGCGGTCGAGGGTCTCGGGGGCGACCTCGCGGACCTCGCGGCCCATCTCGGCGCTTAGCCGGCGGAGGAAGTGGCGGACGAGGATGCGCAGGTCGTCGCCGCGGTCGCGGAGCGGCGGCAGGGCCAGCGAGAAGACGCTCAGGCGGTAGTACAGGTCGGCGCGGAAGCGGCCCTCGCGCGACCAGGCCTTCAGGTCGCGGTGGGTGGCGGCGATCAGGCGGACGTCGGTGTGGATGGTCTCGTCGCCGCCGACGCGCTCGAAGGCCTGCTCCTGGAGCAGCCGGAGGATCTTGCCCTGGAGCGAGAGCGGCATGTCGCCGATCTCGTCGAGGAAGATGGTGCCGCCGTTGCACTGCTCGAACTTGCCGATGCGGCGGCGGTCGGCGCCGGTGAACGACCCCTTCTCGTGGCCGAACAGCTCGCTCTCCAGCAGGTTCTCGGGGATCGCGGCGCAGTTGAGGGCCAGGAACGGCAGGCGGGCGCGGGGTCCGTGCTGGTAGATCGCCTGGGCCACCAGCTCCTTGCCGGTGCCGCTCTCGCCGGTGATGAGGACGGGGACGTCCTGGGCGGCGACCCGGCCGACGGCCTTGTAGACCTCGAGCATGGCCGGGCACGAGCCGACGATGGCGCCCTCGGCGTCGGACTCGTTGTCCTCGGCGACGACGGTGGGGGTGCGCATCCGGCGCGAGACGTCGAGGGCGCCCTCCACGATCTCGCGGAGGCGGTGCAGGTCCAGGGGCTTGAACAGGTAGTCGTAGGCGCCCTGCTTCATCGCCTCGATGGCGGCGTCGGCGGTGCGGGCGACGGTGATGAAGACGACCGGGATGCGGGCGTCGAGGTTGCGGATCGCCCGGAAGACCTCGAACCCCGAGGCGTCGGGGAGGTGCAGGTCCAGGAGGACGACGTCGGGGGGGCTGCGGCGGACGAGGTCGAGCCCCTCGGCGCCCGAGGCGGCGACCTCGACGACGTGCTCGGGGGCGGGGAAGGCCTGCCGGACCTGGCGGGCGATCAGGGCGGGCTCGTCGTCGATCAGCAGCAGGCGGCCCATGCTCCCCCCCTCGGCGGACTCCGTCGCCCCGCGCGGGCGTCTCGAATTGGTATTCTATTCGCAGGAGAGCCTCTCGATCCAGGAGGCCGGGGCCCGAGCCGGGCCCGGCCGACCGCCGCCGGGGCCGCGCCATGACCCAGATCGACCCGGACCGAGCCGCCCGCAAACGCCGGCGCGCCGCGGAGGAGCTTCGCGAGAGCGAGGCGCGATTCCGCGGCACGTTCGAGAACGCGGCCGTCGGCCTCGCCCACACCGACCTCCGGGGCCGCTGGCTGCGCGTCAACCAGACCTTCTGCGCCATCGTCGGCCGCGACCGCGACGAGCTGCTCGGCCGCCCCTTCAGCGACATCACCCACCCCGAGGACCAGGACCTCGGCCCGGCCGACTTCGGCCGCCTCGTCCGGGGCGAGCGGGGGCCGTACTCGGTCGAGAAGCGCTACGTCCGGGCCGACGGCGGCATCGTCTGGGTGAAGCTCTACATATCGCTCCAGCGCGACGAACGGGGGGCCCCGGCGTACGTCATCGCCGTCCTGGAGGACGTCGGCGAGCGCAAGCGGCTGGAGGCCGAGCTGCGGCGGGCCAAGGAGGAGGCCGAGGCGGCCAATCGCGCCAAGGACGAGTTCCTGGCCAACGTCAGCCACGAGATCCGCACCCCGCTCAACGCCATCCTGGGGATGACCGAGCTGGCGCTGGAGACCCCCCTGACCGAGGACCAGCGGCAGTGCCTCAAGACGGTGCGGTCGGCGGCCGACGGCCTGGTCCGGATCGTCGACGACGTGCTCGACTACGCCAAGATCGCCGCCGGCAAGCTGGAGGTGGACGCCTCGGAGTTCTCGCTCCGCGCCGCCGTGGGGGACGTGCTGCGGTTCCTGGGCCCTCGGGCCCACGCCAAGCGGCTGGACCTCGTCTCCCAGGTCCGCGAGGAGGTGCCCGACGCCCTGATCGGCGACGTGGGCCGGTTCCGCCAGGTGCTGCTGAACCTCGTCGCCAACGCCGTGAAGTTCACCGAGGAAGGCGAGGTCTTCGTCCTGGTCGAACGCGACGACGGCCCGGCCTCGGACGCCGACGTGGGGCTGCGGGTGAAGGTGAGCGACACCGGCATCGGCATCCCGGCGAACGAGCAGGAGCGGATCTTCCGCGCGTTCGAGCAGGAGGACGCGTCGACGACCCGGCGGTTCGGCGGCACGGGCCTGGGGCTGACGATCGCGGCGAGGCTGGCCGCGCTCATGGGGGGCGGGATCGCCGTGGAGAGCGAGCCGGGGCGGGGCAGCACGTTCACGCTGGCCGTCCGGTTCGCGGCCAAGCCCGGCCCCCCCCGGCTCGTCGGCGAGCCCCCCGCCCTGCCCCGAGGCCGGTCGGTCCTGGTGGTGGACGACAACGAGACGACCCGCCGCGTGCTGGAAGGCTGGCTGTCCGGCTGGGGCCTGGAGGTGGCGACGGCCGGCGACGGCATGGCGGCGCTCGACGCCCTCTGGCGCGGGGCCGCCCGGGGCCGCCGGCCCGACGTGGTGCTGCTCGACGCCCGCATGCCCGACGTCGACGGCCTCGACCTGGCGGCGAAGGTCCGCGCCAGCGACGAGCTGGCGGGCGTCCCGCTCGTCATGATGACGACCGGCGACGAACCGGGGGACCAGGCCCGGGGCCGCGAGCTGCACGTCGCCGCCCGCCTGCTCAAGCCGATCCGCCAGGACGAGCTGCTGCAGGCCCTCCGCGCGGCGTTCGAATCCGGCCCTCCCGCCGCCCTGGCCCGGGCCGCCGGACCCGCGACGGCCGGCGAGCCCGCCGGGCCCCCTCGGCCCGGCGCGCGGCCGACGATCCTGATCGCCGAGGACGACGAGTTCAACTCCCGGTTCCTCGTCCGCCTGCTGGAGCGCCGGGGCTGCGCCGTCAGGCTGGCCGGCGACGGCCGCGAGGCGATCGCGCTGGCGCTCGACGCCTCGCGGCCGTTCGACCTGATGCTGCTGGACGTCCACATGCCCGAGGTCGACGGCTTCGGCGTGGTCCGGGCCATCCGCGAGGCCGAGGCCGCGCGCGGCGACGGCCGCCGGCTGCCGATCGCCGCCCTGACGGCCCGCTCCCGCCGGGGCGACCGCGAGCTTTGCCTGGCGGCCGGCATGGACGACTACCTGACCAAGCCGGTGCGCACCGACCGGCTGTTCGCCGCCGTCGACCGCCTGGCGAAGACGGCCGACGACCCGATCGACCCGGCCCCCCTGCTGGCCGCCTGCGGCGGCGACGCCGAACTGCTGGCCGGGCTCTGCCGCGACTTCCGAGCCCTGGCCCCCTCGCGGGTCGACGCCGCCCGCGCGGCGCTGCGGCGGGGCGACGCCCCCGGGCTGCGGTCGGCCGCGCACAAGCTCGCCGGGATGATCGCCGTCTTCTCCACCTCCGCCTGCGAGCTGGCCCTGGGCCTCGAAGCCGCCGCCGCCGACCGCCGGCTCGACGACGCCCGACCGGCCTTCGAACGACTCGAAGCCGCCGTCGCCGCCCTGACCGTTCGCGTCGACCGCGTGACCCTGGAGTCGCTGCGCGCCGTCGCGCCGCGTACTTCGACGGACCTCCCGCCCGCCCCAGCCCCCCGGAGCTGACGCCTTGGCACTCCCGGACCGCCCGCCCCCGCGCGAGACCCTCGAAGGGCTCACCCCGCCGGCCGCCGACTTCCCCTATTTCGCCTTCGCCGACCGAGTCCGCTTCGAGCCCCACGCGCGGGCCTCCGTCCGCTCGGACTCCGGCGGGTTCGTCGACGCCAACGCCTGGTGGCTCGCCGACGCAGCGATGCTCGCCTACGGCGACGCTGGGTGTATCGCCGAGCGGTTCGCCGAATCCCCCCTGCCCGGCCTGGGCTGGACGGTCCTCGCCCCCCGCGAGGACGACGACGCGGACTCCCGGGCCCTGGTCCTCGACGGCCCCGAGGCGCTCGTGGTGGTCTTCCGGGGGACGCGCGTGCCCGTGCCGGACCTGGACCCGAAGGAGCCGCTCGGCCTCGTCGACTGGATCCTGGGGAACGAGGACCTCAAGATCGACGGCCGCTTCCTGCCCGCCGCTCGCGACGCCGGGGGCCGGGTCCACGCCGGGTTCCTGGGCGCCTTCGAAGCGATCAGCGACCGTCTCGACGAGTTCGTCGCGGCGAGGCGTCCGGACCAGAGGCTCTGGCTGGCCGGCCACAGCCTGGGCGGGGCGCTCGCCGTGCTGGCGGCCTCGCACTTGCGCGAGCGGGCCGTCGAGGGGATCTACACCTACGGCGCGCCCCGCGTCGGCGACGCCGAGTTCGTCGCCACGGTGCCGACCTGCATCCACCGGCGATTCGTCCACCGCGACGACCTGATCCCCGCCATCCCCCCCGCCTGGCCGCTGGGGTATCGCGACGCCGGCGAGCGCATCCCCGTCCCCGGCGCGTCCCCTCGCCGGCTCCGGCGGGAGTGGAGCGAGAGCTTCCAGGCTCTCGCCGCCGCGGTCCGTCTCTCCATCCAGCAGGGCCGACCGGCCGTCGGCGAGGCCCCCCTGCTCGTCCGGGGCCTCGCCGACCACGCCCCGATCCACTACGCCACCCTGCTCTGGAACGCCGTGGCGGCGGGGCGCGCGGAGTCGTCGGATCACGCCGCCGGGGGTTGATCCAGCTCGCCCAGCAGCCTCATGGCGAGGGTCATCACGTCGGCCCATTCGGAGTTGCTCATCACGGCGATCCCGCGGCGGCCGGCGGGGTCGAGGATGAGGGCGGTGCGGGCCTTCTGCTGGCTGCCGTCGTGGCCGACCCACTTCGTCCCGTCCGGCCGATCGATCACGAAGAAACCGGAGGCGTAGGGCTTCGCGCCGGCCGGGTCGGCGGGCTTCACGACGGTCCACATCGCCCGCTCGCTCGCCTCGGAGACCAGCTTGCGATCGATCAGGCCGACGCCGAACCGCGCGAGGTCGACGGCCGTCGACGTGAACCCGCCGCCGCCGAGCTTCCAGCTCACGTCCTGGACCTGGTCGTCTGGCCTCCGCTCGTGGGCGTCGGCCTTCCCCATGTAGCCGGCCGCGCGGTTCGGGATCTCCTCCCACTGATAGTCGGGGCGGAAGCTCGCCATGCCGAGCGGTTCGGCGATCCGCTCGCGGACCTGATCCGCGTACCGCTGCTTCCCCGCCCGCTCGACCACGGCGCTCAGCAGGACGAACCCGTGGGTCGAGTACGCGTACCTCTCCCCCGGCCGGTTGACGAGGGGCGAGTCCTTGAAGTGGTCGAGAGCGACGATCACGTCGGCGAACGGGTGGGGGTCGGCATAGGACCGCTCGGTCTTCACGACGGGGCCGTTCGCGTAGTGGACGATCCCCCCCTGGTGCCGCAGCAGTTGGCGAGGGGTGATGACGACCCCCTTGTCGGGGAACTCGGGGACGTAGCTGCGGACTTCGGCGTCCAGGTCGAGCAGCCCCTTCTCGACGAGCTGGAAGGCGGCCACGGCCGTGACCGGCTTGGAGATGGACGCCCAGCGGAACTGGGTGACGGCCGGGTCGACGGCCACGCCCGCCTCGCGGTCGGCGAAGCCGTAGCCCTTCGACCACGCGACCTGCCCCCCGTCGATCGCCACGACCGCCGCGCCGACGAGCCGCTGCTTCGCGATCTCCGCCGTCGCGACGGAATCGACTTTCGCGAGCCGGGCGTCGATTGCGGCCTGGGCGGACGCGACTGCGGGGACGAGCAGGAACAGCAGGGCGAAGGAACGGCGCATGGCGACTCCGCGAGAAGATCCGGACGGCTGGAACGGGACTCTCTGGAGTCAAGTTCGCCCGGTCGTCGCGAATCTTTAGCGGGGTGGCGGCCGCCGGCAAGTCGGCGGCCGTCTGCATGCCCGGCGAGGTAGGAGCATGGGGGGAAGGGCGAACCTCAGCCTTTCCTCCAAAGCAGCTCTCCGTCGAGCGTGTAGAAGGCCCGCAACTCTTCAAGGCGGACGCCCCGGCCGAACTGCCTGTTGCGCGGGTGCTTCTTCGGCAAGTCGGCCACGAAGTAGCTGGCCCCTGCCGGATCATCCGCCGGCGAATCGATCCCGACGCCGACCCCGTCGCCGGGCAGGAGACGCTCGCGCGAGCCATCGTGATATTCGATGATGAACTCGCTCGGCCAGCGGATCGCCCGAGGTTCTTCGTCGATACCCATGCGACCGGCCTCGGGGCCGCATTCGGACCCGACGCCCCCCCTTCCTCGGCGGTTCGAGAAGGGGGAAGCGGCGGTTCGCTATCTCGTCTCCGCTCAGGCGACGGCGACCTGTTCGAGCAGCTCGGAGACGAGTTTCTCCAGGCTGACGATGTCGGCGGCGAAGTTGCGGATGCCGCCGGAGAGCTTCTCGGTGGCCATCGGGTCCTCGTTGAGCATCCAGCGGAAGGACTTCTCGTCGAGGGGCGCGTCGGGCTTGGGGTCGGCGTCGGCGACGGCGTCGGGCGAGAGCTTGCGGACGAGCGGGCCGTCGGCCTCCTGGAGCGCCTTGAGGAGGTCGGGCGAGATGGTGAGCAGGTCGCAGCCGGCGAGTTCGACGATCTCGCCGATGTTGCGGAAGCTGGCGCCCATGACCTCGGTCTTGTAGCCGTGGGCCTTGAAGTAGCGGTAGATCCGCTGGACCGACTCCACGCCCGGGTCCTCGGCGGCGGGGATCGACTTCACGCCGCGATCCTTCAGGTGCCAGTCCAGGATCCGGCCGACGAACGGCGAGATCAACGTGACGCCGGCCTCGGCGCAGGCGACGGCCTGGGGGTAGCTGAACAGGAGGGTCAGGTTGCAGTGGATCCCCTCCTTCTCCAGCCGCTCGGCGGCGCGGATGCCTTCCCAGGTGGAGGCGATCTTGATGAGGATCCGGTCGGGGCCGATGCCTTCCTCGGCGTACAGGGCGATCAGGCCGCGGGCCTTGGCGACGGTGGCCTCCTCGTCGAACGAGAGGCGGGCGTCGACCTCGGTGGAGACGCGGCCGGGGACGATCTGGAGGATCTCCTTGCCGAAGCCGACGGCCAGCTTGTCCATGCAGGCTTCGAGCTTGGCCTTGCGGTCGCCGTCCACCGAGCGGGCGAACTCCACGGCGGATTCGACGATCCGCTTGTACTGCGGCATCTGGGCCGCCTTGTACAGCAGCGAGGGGTTCGTGGTCGTGTCCCGCGGCTTGTACCGGGCGATGGACTCGATGTCTCCCGTGTCGGCGACCACCACCGTCATCGCGCGCAACTGGTCAAGCAGGTTCATTCCGCGGTCCTCGCTCGCTGGCTTCCGGGTTTCTTCATTTGGGGATTCGTCTCGTGTGCGGCTCCCGTATGCCTCCATTATAGCGGCCGCCCTGCCGGTGGAACATCCGAGGCGTCGGGCGGTTGGGGGCGGCGGCCCGGTCGTGGTAGACTGGCCGACTCGGGGAAAGTCGGGATCCGACCGAAATCACGGAGGGGCCGAGCCTTGACGAGCCTGCGCACGATCCGGGGATACGCGTTCGACCTCGACGGCACGATATGGGCCGGGCCGCACCTGCTCCCCGGGGCGGCGGAGCTGGTCGAGGACCTCCGCCGCGCGGGGCTCGCGGTCGTCTTCGCGTCGAACTCCTCGCGGCACGGCTCCGAGCGGCTCGCCCGCGAGCTGACCCGGCTGGGCATCGCCGCCGGGCCCCGCGAGGTGGTGGCCGCGTTCGACCTGACGGCGGCCGAGGTGCTGGAGCGGGTCGGCCCGGTGCCGCTGCTGGCGATCGGCACCGACGAGCTGGCCGGCTCGCTGGCCTTCGTCGGGCACGAGCCCCTGCCGCTCGACCGCTGGGGCGAGGCCCGCGCGGTCGTCGTCGGCAACGACCCGATGTTCGACTTCGACCGGCTCCGCGCCGCGTCGCGAGCCGTGGCCGCCGGGGCCGCGTTCTTCGCGGTGAACCTGGACGCCCGCTACCCGGTGGCCGACGGCTTCGACCCCGGCTGCGGCGCGCTGGCCGAGGCGGTGGCGACGGCCTCGCGGACCCGGCCGATCGTCGTCGGCAAGCCCCACCCCCGGCTGTTCGAAACGGCCGTCTCGCGGCTGGGATGCCCCCCGGCCCAGGCGGCGATGATCGGCGACAGCCAGGCGTCCGACATCGTGGGGGGCAAGGCCGCGGGCATGTTCACCATCTGGGTCGCCCCCCACGCCGACGTCCCGGCCGTCGTCGAGCCCGACCTGGCCGTCGCCGGCCTCCCCGAGCTTCACGACCTCTGGCGCGACGCCAACGGCCGGGCCGGATCCGCGGGCCTCTCGGCCTGATCGGCCCCCGGGACTCGCGGGGGGCTTCCGGCGCCCGGTAGAATCGTCGCGAGCAGGCGGCGTCGCGTCGACGCCCGCCGACCCCCCATCGCCACCGGAGTCGATCCATGCGCGCCTTCGCCACGAACGCGAACCTGCTGGCCCCCGCCCTCGCCCTGACCCTCGCCGGGGCCGCCCTCTCCGCCCGGGCGGCCGACACCTACGCCGTGGACCCCGTGCACACCGCGGTCGTCTTCCGGATCGAGCACGGCGGGTTCAGCTGGACCTACGGACGGTTCAACGACGTCTCCGGCTCGTTCACCGTCGACGCGAACCACCCGGAGACCTCCCGGTTCGCGTTCACCGTCAAGGCCGACAGCCTGGACACCGGCAACGCCCAGCGCGAGGGGCACCTCAAGAGCCCGGACTTCTTCAACGTGAAGCAGTTCCCCGCCATCACCCTCAAGAGCACGTCCGTCTCCAAGGAGGCCGACGGCCTGAAGGTCACCGCCGACCTGACCCTCCACGGCGTCACGAAGCCCGTCACGTTCGTCCTCAAGGGGGGCAAGACCGGCGAATTCCCCAAGGGCGTCGCCCGCACCGGCTACTCCACCGAGCTGTCCATCAAGCGCTCCGAGTTCGGCATGGACAAGATGATCCCCGCCGCCGGCGACGAGGTGGACCTCATGATCAGCTTCGAGGGCACCAAGTCCTGAGGCGAGGGGCGGAGCGCTAACTCCCTTCCCCCCCTGGCGGGGGAAGGTGGCCCGTCAGGGCCGGATGAGGGGGGGACGAGCGAGAGGGCCGACGGAGTTCCAGCAGGGCTCGCCGAGGCCGTCGGCCGCGCGGGCGTGGCTTCGAAATCCGAAGCCCTCGCGAGCGTCCCCCCCTCATCTGACCGCTCCGCGATCTGTCTTCCCCCGCCAGGGGGGAAGACCTGGAATCGCCCTCGCTTCCTCGCGCCGTCCGCCTTGATGGTCCCCCTCATCCGGCCCTTCGGGCCACCTTCCCCCACCAGGGGGGAAGGCATGTTCACAATTGCTCGTGAGCCTACCCATGCCCGACCCGATCCTGATGCTGGGAGCGACGGCGGCGGCCCTGATCGCGGCGGCCCTGGCGGCGGCGCTCGGGCGATGGGTTGCGAGGGGGAGGGCGTCGGGCTTGGTGGGGACGCTCGCGTTCGCGATCGGAGCGTACCTGGGCCTGGCGGTGCTGGGGGTGCGCCCGCGATGGCCCCTGAGCGAGGATCAGGACCGCTTCCTGGGCCTGGTCCTGCCGGGGGTCCTGCTTGTCGAGGCGATCGGCCCGGTCGCGAAGGTCCCGCGATGGGCGGGCGTCGGGCTGCGGTTCGCCGGGTCGATGGCGGTCGCGCCGACGCTCCTGTACGGGTCGAGCTACCTGGCGGACCTGGCCGGCCCCGGCTCGGCCCTCTGGCCGCCGGCCGTGCGATACCCGATCCTCGTCGGGCTGGGGTTGGCGCTGTTCGGCGTCTGGGCGGCGCTGGAGTGGACGACGCGGCGGTCGGGCTCGGCGGTCCGGGTCCCGCTCGCGACGGCGGGGGCGGTCGCCGGGGCGGGCCTGTGCGTGATGCTGTCGGGATACGCCTCCGGCGGGATGAACGGGCTGCCGCTCGCCGGGGCGATCGCGGGAGCCGCGGTCGCCCGCCACGCCCTCCCCGGGGCGGGGGCGGTTCTCCTGTTCGGCCTGCTGCTGGCGGGCTACGCCTTCGGGGAGTTGAAGCCGGACGTCGCCGCGGCGCTGTTCCTGACGCCCCTGCTGGCGGCCGTCCCGGAGATCGGCCCCCTGTCCCGATTCCGGCCGTGGGCCCGGACCGCGCTCGCCCTAGCCCTCGTCGCCGCGGCGACGGGCCTGGCCGTCGGCCTGACGGCCGTCCGGTTCCAGGCCGTCGCGGCCGGGACGGGGCGCGAGGCGGGCGGGATCTCGGCCGACGATTACCAGCAATTCCCCTAGGAGTCGCGCCATGGCCCGGAGCCGCGCCGCCACCGTGGAAGCCTATCTCGCCGAGCTGCCCGAGTCGCGAAGGGCGGTCGTCGCGGCGATCCGCGACCTGATCCTCGAGAATCTGCCGGACGGTTATCGCGAGGCGATGAACTGGGGGATGATCTCCTACGAGGTCCCCCTGGAGCGCTATCCGGACACCTACAACAAGCAGCCCCTGAGCTTCGCCGCCCTCGCCGCGCAGAAGTCGCACTATGCGATTTATCTGAACGCGATCGACGTCGGGGGCGAATCGGAGGCGTCCCTGCGAGCCGCGTTCGCGGAGGCCGGGAAGAAGCTCGACATGGGCAAGTCGTGCGTGCGATTCCAGGGCGTCGACGACCTCGCGCTCGACGCGATCGCTCGGGTGATCGCCGGGACCCCGGTCGAGACCTTCATCGCCCGCTACGAGGCGTCGCGCCGGGGCCGCTGACGGCCCCCCTCACTCCGGCAGGCTGAACGCGACGAAGGCGTCGCCGGCCCTGGTCCTCAGCTTGCCGGCGCCTCCGGCGGCGATGACGACGAACTGGCGGCCCTTCGCGCGATAGGTGGAGGGCGTGGCGTAGCCGCCGGCGGGGAGCGGGTGCTCCCAGAGCAGCCGGCCGTCGTCCTTGTCGAAGGCGTGCATCCGCTCGTCCTTGGTGCCGGCGATGAAGACGAGCCCGCCGGCGGTGACGATCGAGCCGCCGAAGGTCTCGGTGCCGGTCCTCGGGACGCCCCGGGCGGTCAGCTCCGGGTGCTCGCCCAGCGGGACTTGCCAGGCGATATCGCCTCGGTTCAGGTCGATGGCGTTGAGCACGCCCCACGGCGGCTTGACGGCCGGATAGCCCTCGTGGTCGAGGAACTGGTGGTAGCCCGTGAAGCCGTAAGGGCCGTTCTTGAGCACGTCCTCGGCCTTGGATTCGGTCATCGTCAGGATGTTCGGCACGTTGTTCGAGTTCACGTAGAGCCGGCCGGTCGTCGGGTCGAACGACGCCCCCGACCAGTTCGCCCCGCCGTGGTAGCCGGGCATGACGACCGTCCCCTGCGGGCTCGGCGGCAGGAACGGCGCGCCGGTCTTGAGCGTCGCCAGCTTCTCCAGCACGAACGCCCGGTTGGCCTCGCCAATGTCGGTCGCATTCGACTCGTCGAGCGCCTGGACGGCGAACGGCGGCGGCTTGACGGGCACCGGCTGCGTCGCGGCGGCCCGCTCGCCGTGAATCTCCGATGCGGGCGCGGGCTGGTCACGCACCTCGAACAGGGGCTTGCCCGTCTCGCGGTCGAACAGGAAGACGTAGCCGGTCTTGGTCACCTGGGCGACGGCGTCGAGCTTCTTGCCGTCGTGCTCGACCGTGATGAGGTTGGGATACGTCGGCAGGTCGTGGTCCCAGAGGTCGTGGCGGAGCGTCTGGAAGTGCCAGGCGCGACGGCCGGTGGCGGCGTCGAGGGCGAGCGTGCAGTTGGCGAACAGGTTGTCGCCGGGGCGGTCGCCGCCGTAGAAGTCGAACGCGGCCGAGCCCGTACCGGCGAAGATGAGCCCGCGCCTCGCGTCGACGCTCAGGCCCCCCCAGGCGTTGGCGGCGCCTCGGCCCTTCCACGACTCGCCTTCCCATGTGTCGTTACCGAACTCGCCCGGGACCGGCACGGTGCGGAAGCTCCAGAGCTGAGCCCCGGTGCGGACGTCGAACGCCCTCACGTCGCCCGGCGCGGCGATCCCCGGCCCTTCGCCGCACGAGAAGCCCAGGACGACCGTATCCTTCCAGACCACCGGCGCGGAGGTCGGCCCGTAGGCGAGGCTCGCCACTTTCGGGGCCAGCTCCTTGCGGAGGTCGCGGATCCCCCCCTCGCCGAAGCTCGGGTCGAGCTTCCCCGTCGCCGCGTCGAGCGAGAAGAGCCGACCGTCCGACGCGCCGTGCAGGATCCGCCGCGCCCCGCCGGGCTGGCCGTCGGACCAGTACGCGCAGCCGCGATTGACGCCGCCCGACGCGAGCGAGTGCGCGGGCGGGTGGTCCTTGAGCGGGTCGAACTTCCAGATCTCCGCGCCCGTCGCCGCGTCCAGCGCCACGACCTTCAGCAGGGCCGTCGTGACGTACATCACGCCGTCGATCACGATCGGCGTGCACTCGATCGTCTTGCCGCCCCCTTCTTCGTCCAGCTCGCCGGTGTGATACGTCCACGCCGGCTTGAGCCGCGCGACGTTCGCCCGATCGATCTGGTCGAGCGTCGAATACCGCATGCAGCCGGGATCGTTCCCCACTCCCGGCCAGTCGTCGGCCGGTGCGGGCTGGGCCTTCAAGGGACCGACGAGGACGAGCGAACAAGCAAGGCCGATGAAGCAGCGACGCATCCGGGGGCCCTCCCACGCGATTTCGGCGGGCGCACCGGACGCCCTCGCACGGCCGATGATAGGCAGGCGCGGGGGCCAAGTCGACGCCCCTGTGGGCCGAGCGGGGATCCCCGAGAGAGATCCGACGCGGAACCAAATCGGCGGGAGGGCATCCAATCACACGGGAGACGAATCGATGCCCGAAAGGAGGGTGGACTTTGCCGCGTCCCCGAGGGACCCTCCCCCCGCGCCCCGGGCGCCATCGGCGGTCCTCGGACGCCGGGGCCAAGGCGAGAAGCTTCCCATCCGGCGCGGCGCGGGAACGCCTCCAGAGGCTGATCTGGCCGTCGCCGATCGAGCTTGCCATCCTCCGTTGGGTGATCGTCGAGGTCGTCGCCCCCCCCGACCCGGAGGCGACGCGATGAGCCCAGGCGGGCCGATGGAGTACCTCCGGCCGATCAGCCGTCGCCCTCTTCGCGGGCCTGTCCGGCTGTGGCCTCGTTGTCGGACTCGATGCCGGCCAGCAGCGCCACGTCGAACACCCTGACCCCGCCGTCGCCGCGCGGGTAGAGCGTCACGGAACGCTTGCCGGGCGGCAGCGCGGCGAACTCCGGGTGGTGCAGGTGCATCCGCTCGCCGCTCGGCAGGATCACGCGGAACGGCCGGAACGGCGTCGCATGGATCGCGTCGTACAGGTCCTCGGGCTTCACGCCTCGGCTCCTTTCTCGGCCTCGTCGAGCGATCCCGGCCGCCCTCCCAGGATTCTAGATCGCTCCCTGCATAAGGGAAAGTGAACGCGGTCGCCGAAAGCAGCCTGGGCGAGGATGGCACCAGCAGCAAGTCACGCCTCGCCCTTGACGTCCTCGAAGAACCACACCGAGCTGGGCAGGTCGATCTCCGCTGCTGCGATAATCCTCGTCTCGAGCCCCTCGACGCTGCCGTCCGGCGGTCTCCAGAGTTCCTCCATCCGTTCGACGCACTCCCAGGGAGGCCGCCCGCTCCAGAACAGGTCATCGACCTCGTCCGAGTCGGCGTGCAGGGCTATGAAGCCGCCCCCCGACGCTCGAGCGATCGTCCGGAAGGCGAGGAGGCGGGCTCTTCGCAGCGGTTCGATGGCCAGGAAGCCCACCATCCTACGCCGGGCCGAGGCGGGTTTGCATGTCCCGCGAAAGAATCAGTTGAACCCTCGGAAAGACCGCGCGAAATTCGGCGAGATCGGAACGCGTCAAGGTTTCCGAATCGAGGCCTAGCCATCTCAGGGCCTTGCTGAGCCCGAGTGCGAACAGATCGGTCCGAGTCAGATGCCGCGAATGCAGACCGAGCGTCGCGAGACGCGGGCCTGCCACGATCGCGGCCAGGTCCCTGTTGGTCGGTCTCAGGGGACCGAGGAGGGCGAGGAACCGGAGGGCCGGGAAGCGGGGAAGGCCCTGGATGACATCGTCGACCATCCTGGTTCGGCGCTCGAACTCCAGGCTCAGGAACTGGAGCTCGGGAGCCAGTTCGGGCAACTCGGCGGCCACGGCCGGCGGGAACGACCCCAGGGTCAGGTAGAGTCCGATGAGGGAAGGCCACGAGAAGAGTCGTCTCGACAGCTCCCGCGTGAATCCGCCTCCGCCCGCGCGTGCCGCGTTGAGCAAGAACGGGAGCTTGCGGATCGCCTCGGGCAGCTCGAGCGCCCACTCCGCCGTCTCCGGCCTCCCCAGGTTGAACTCGATGACCTCGAGAAGTCCGTCGTCCCGCAAGTCTTCGAGCCAGGTCATCGTTGCGAGTTCGTCGACCTGCTCCCGATTGCTCGGCGAATTCACGGCCCAGCAGGAGACGGCGATTCGACCGTAATAGTCGTGGAAGCAGCAGTGTTCCGGGGTCTTCCAGTAACCTGGACAGACGCGTGCAAACTGCTCGAGCCGTTGCAGGAGAGTGGGCTCGCAAGGGCAGGCGTACGACGAGTACCGCACGCTGCCCCACACTGAGCCGGTGGGAAACGTGGAGCCGATGGGGTTGATCGCGCTATGGACCGCCAAGCCCTCGCGCATCCATCGAGCGAGCTGGGGCTTCCGATGCTGCTGGAGGAGGTCGGCCAGGTCGAGCCTGAGAGACAGTTCCCCGGGGTGCTGCGCGATCCGCCGGACGCATTCCGCAATGGATTTCATCGGTCGGTCTGCTCGAAACTGCGAAGGTCGATGATGGTGGCCTGAGCGTCTTCGGTGGGGACGACTTGACTATATCGTCGGCTTCACCAGCACGCCACGGAGGGATCCAAAGGTGATATTACTTTCGGTGTTGACGAGGCTCGCCAGATTTTGGCATCGAACTCGAGTCGGCCCCACCGAAGACACCTCTCCGCGGTTCTGTGCACGCTAACCCCCCTTCATCCTCCGCCGCGCCTGGCGAGGGCGGGTCGTGGTTCGGCAGACAGGAAGTGGGTGGGAAAGGGCCAACCCTCGGCCGAACCCTAGGGTGCCGATTAGCTCTGAAGAGAATGTGCCGGCCAGCTCTGAAGTTAACAGCATGGCCCGAGCGAACTTCGCGCGGCCCGGATTGCCCGGAACCTCGAGCGGACCCTATGATGTGGGTTCGGCCCTGGCCCCGACGGGCGTCCGGGCGGTCGTGCAGGGGGAGTCGAGATGCGGATCATCGCGGGGCAGAAGCGTGGGCACAAGATTGAGGGCCCCCGCGCGACGGCGGCCACGCGGCCGACGAGCGACCTGGTGCGCGAGTCGCTGTTCAACATCGTCGGCCCGCTGATGCCGGGCAAGGCGGTGGTGGACCTGTTCGCGGGCACGGGCGCGATCGGCCTGGAGGCGCTCAGCCGGGGGGCCGAGTCGGCCGTCTTCGTCGAGAAGGACCGCGAGGCCGTCGCCCTGATCCACGGAAACGTCGCCAAGCTCCGCTATCAGGACCGCGCGCAGATCCGCCTGGCCGACGCCTACCGCTGGGTCCGGTCGCACGCCGCCGAGCTGGAAGGGCCGACGGCCGTCTTCCTCGACCCCCCCTATCGCGAGTACGAGACCGGCGTCAAGCGCATCCGCGCGACACTCGACCTGCTCGTCGAGGGCCTGCCCGCCGGGTCGCTGATCGTGCTCGAAGCCGGCCGAGTCCTCGACGACCAGATCCTCCCACTCTTCGACGCCTGGGACGTCCGCCGCTACGGCGACACCCAGGTCGCCTTCTGGCTGCGCGACGAGCCGGAGGCGGAAACGGAGACGGTGACCGAGCAGGCCGAGATCGAGGCGGAGCCGGGCGAGGAGCACGGCGATGCCTGAGGCCCGGGCCCGTCGGGCCTTCGCCGAGGAGGTCGTCGTCCGGCTGCGCCAGGCCGGGTTCCAGGCCTACTGGGCCGGCGGCTGCGTGCGCGACATCCTCCTGGGCCTGAGCCCGGCCGACTACGACGTGGCGACCGACGCGACGCCCGACCAGGTGATGCTCACCCTGCCCTACCGCTCGCTGACGATGGGGGCGTCGTTCGGCGTGGTCCGGGTGCGTCACCCCCGGCAGAAGGGGAACGAGGTCGAGATCGCCACGTTCCGCAGCGACCTGGCGTACGTCGACGGCCGCCGGCCCACGGGCGTCGTCTACAGCACGCCCCGCGAGGACGCCGAGCGCCGGGATTTCACGATCAACGGCATGTTCATGGACCCCCTGAACGGCGAGATCGTCGACTTCGTCGGCGGCCGGGCCGACCTCGACGCGCGCGTCCTGCGCGCCATCGGCGACCCCGCCGCGCGGTTCGAGGAGGACAAGCTGCGGCTCCTCCGCGCCCTGCGGTTCGCCTGCCGGTTCGACCTGAAAGTCGAGCCCCGGACGCTGGCGGCGGTCAAGGCGATGGCGGCCGAGGTCACGGTGGTCTCCCCCGAGCGGATCGCCCAGGAGATGCGGCGGATGCTCGCCCACGGGTCGCGGGCCAGAGCGATGGACGCGCTGATGGCCTGCGGCTTGATCGCGGCGGTGCTCCCCCCGCTGGTCGAGACCGTGGGGCTGTTCCAGGGCAAGCCGGTGCAGCCCGAGGGGGACCTCTGGGGGCACCTGCTGCTGACCTTGCAGCTCCTGCCGGCCTCGGCGAGCTTCCCGCTGGCGTTCGCCGCCCTGCTGCACGACGCGGGCAAGCCCGCCACGCGCCAGGCCCACGGCGGCCTCGGCCGGGCGAGCTATCACAACCACGAGGTCGTCGGCGCGCGGATCGCCGACGACCTGTGCCGCCGGCTGAAGCTCTCGAACACGGAGCGCGAGCGGGTGGTCTGGCTGGTGGCCAACCACCAGTATCTGGGCGAGGCCAAGAAGCTGCGCGAGGCCAAGCTCAAGCGGATGCTCGCCCGGCCGGGCATCGACGAGCTGCTGGCCCTCCACCGGGCCGACGCCCTGGCGACGACCGGGAACGCCGAGCACGTCGACTATTGCGAGTACTACCTCGAACACCAGCCGACCGGCCCGATCGACCCGCCGCCGCTCCTGACCGGCCACGACCTCGTCCGCCACGGCCTGAAGCCGGGCGCGAGCTTCGCCGCGATCCTGGAGCAGGTCCGCGAGGCCCAGCTCGAACGACGGATCCAGAACAAGCGCGAGGCCCTCGAACTCGTCGACCGCGAGTTGGCGGGCGGCGAGGCGAGGCCCGCCGAGGCGAGCCCGTCGGCCGCCGAGTGACCCCGCGGACCCGCCCTCCTCCCCCCGCCAACGCCGGGTGCCGCCTTGATGAAATCGATGACGACGGTGGTGAGCCAGCTCGCGACCCGCAAGGGGCGGCGGAACATCCTGGTCCTCTTCCGCCTGACCGGGGCCTTCGTGCTGCTGACCCTGGTCTTCACCATCCTCTTCCACTACATCATGGCCCTGGAGGGGCGGCACTACAGCTGGGTCACCGGCCTGTACTGGACGATGGTGGTGATGTCCACGCTGGGCTTCGGCGACATCACCTTCTTCGGCGACCTGGGGCGGTTCTTCTCGTTCGTGGTGCTCCTCTCGGGCACGATCTTCATGCTGATCCTGCTGCCGTTCACGTTTATCCAGTTCTTCTTCCTCCCCTGGATGGAGGCCCAGGCGGCCGCGCGGGCGCCCCGGTCGCTCCCGCCGACGACCAAGGGCCACGTCGTGCTCACGGGCCTGGGGCCGATCGAGACGTCCTTGATCCGCAAGCTGAAGCAGTCGCAGGTGCCGTACGTCCTGGTCGTCCCCGAGCTGCCCGACGCCCTGCAGCTCCACGATCAGGGCTATCAGGTGATGCTCGGCCAACTCGACGATCCAGAGACCTACCGCCAGGCCCGCGCCGACCAGGCCGCGCTGGTGGCGACGACGCTCGCCGACACCACGAACACGAACGTCGCGTTCACCGTGCGCGAGATCTCCGAGACCGTGCCGATCGTCGCCACAGCCTCGCGGTCGGCCTCGGTCGACATCCTCGAGCTGGCCGGCTGCAACCGCGTGATCCAGTTGGCGCAGATGCTCGGTGAGCTGCTGGCCCGCCGGGTCCTGGGGCGCGACGCCAAGAGCCACGTCGTCGGCGAGTTCGGCGACCTGTTGATCGCTTAGGCCGTCGCCGCCGGCACACCGCTGGTCGGTCGCACCCTGCGCGAGATCCGCCTCCGCGAGCACGCCAACGCCAGCGTCATCGGCGTCTGGAACCGCGGCCGGTTCGAAAGCGCCGGGCCGGAGACGAAGATCCAGGCCGCCACGATACTGCTCCTGGCCGGCTCGCGCGCCCAGCTCGACGACTACGACGCCCTGTTCTGCATCCATCGGAGCAGCGACAAGCCGGTGGTGATCATCGGCGGCGGCCGGGTCGGCCGGTCCGTCGCCCGGGCCTTGAAGGAACAGGGCATGGACTCCCGGATCGTCGAGCGGAACTCGAACGAGGTCCGGGAGTCGGCGACGTACGTCGTGGGGGGGATGCGGCCGAATACGCCGTGCTGGAGGGGGCGGGCATCGAGGAGGCGTCCTCCGTCGTCGTCACCACCAGCGACGACGACATGAACGTGTATCTCACCATCTACTGCCGCAAGCTCCGGCCCGACGTCCAGATCCTCGCCCGGTCCACCCAGGAGCGGAACATCTCGACCCTCCACCGCGCGGGGGCCGACTTCGTCCTCTCTTACGCCTCGACGGGCGCCAACGTGGTGTTCAACCTGCTCAAGCGGATCGACACCCTGCTGCTGGCCGAGGGCCTAAACGTCTTCCGCCTCCCCATGCCCCCCGCGATGGCCGGCCGCTCGCTCCTGAACCTGGCGATCCGCCAGGCGACCGGCTGCAACGTCATCGCCGTGTCGCGAGACGGCGAGCTGGAGGTCAACCCCGACGCCTCCCGCCCCCTGCCGCCCGCCGGCGAGATCTACGTCGTCGGCGACGCCGAGTCCGAGGCGCGCTTCCTCGACCGCTTCCCGCCGAGCTGACGGGCGGGTAGGCCGTGATCGATTGAGGAGGCTCGGGGTAGTCGCATCAAGGGACAGGAGGCGGATCGGGAGCGACCGGTTCCCGAGGATTCTCGGCGGCGTACCGATACTTCCTCTTCAATCCCTCGAGATACGGGATCATCCTCCGGTTCCACTCCGGCTCGATGAGGAAGGGGTTGTCCATCTCCGCCTCTGACTCCTTGGCCCTGGTCGCCGGGTCCATGGCGTCGATCTCCCGACTTCGTCGTTCCATCCTCTCGGCCCATTCCGCCTTGCGGCGATATCTCGCGGCCTTATTGCTGAGCTTCACCGCGTCGACGATCCAGATGGATAGCGACACGATCGCGATCACGAACACCACACGACGAACGCTCAGCCTTGTATGGGCCAGTCGCATGGTTCGCCCCCGCAAGATTCCCCGAAAGTCGCCTGGCGGCGACCGGAGAACGTCGTCGACCTTCACGTCAAGTGACCCAGCGTCCCGCGGGTCCAGCCCTGCTCCCGCAGGCCATTCCGACGGTCGAACCATCCCCAAGCCAAACAACGGCTCGTCAAGGCAAGGATCGCGACAGCCTACCTCATGCGTCGATCAAACCCGAAGCGGAAGATGAGGTAAGGTCAGAGGAACAGCGCCCCCTCCGCCGCCAGGCCGGGGCCGAAGCCCAGGGCGACGCAGGGCCGGGGGGCGTCGCGGCGCATCAGCTCGTCGAGGATGAACAGGATCGTCGCCGACGACATGTTGCCGCGGCTGGCGAGGATCGTCCGCGAGACCTCCACCGCTTCGGGCGCCAGGCCGAGCGCCTCCTGGACGCTGGAGAGGACGCGAGGCCCGCCGGGGTGCACGGCCCACGACGCGACGTCCGAAGGCGCGAGCCCCTTCGTCGCCAGCCAGCTCTCCAGCCAGGGGCCGATGTTCTGCTGGATCAGGCCCGGCACCTTGGTGGAGAGGACCATCTCGAAGCCGTGGTCGCGGACGTGCCAGGACATCGCCTGCTCGGAGTTCGGGAACAGCCGCGCCCCGTTGGCCGCCAGCCGCCAGCGACTGCGATCACGCGGCTCATCATAAGGCGCCGCCCCCAGCACGGCGGCCGCGGAGCCGTCGGCGAAGAGGGCGTTCCCCACCATCTTCTTGGGGTTCCAGCCGTACCAGAGGTGCAGGCTGCACAGCTCGACCGAGCAGAGCAGGACGCGCGAGGCGGGCTCGGCGGCGATCAGCCCGCGGGCCACCCGCAGGCCGTTGAGCGAGCCGTGGCAGCCCATGAAGCCGACGTGCGTCCGCTCCACGTCCGGCGAGAGCCCCAGCCGCTTGATCAGCCCCAGGTCGAACCCCGGCGCGGCCAGGCCGGTGCACGAGACCGTCACCAGGTGGGTGATCGTCGCCGGGTCGACCCCCGACTTCGCCAGCGCGTCCCCGCTCGACTCGACGGCCATCGGCAGGGCCTCGGCCTCAAACCGCTCCATCCGGACGGCCGTCGACGGGCCCCGGTCGCCGACGGTCCGGGGGGCGAACGGCGTCTCCATCGCCCCCTCGGCGTAGACGATGCGGCGGAACTCCGGCTCGCCGAAGAGGATCCCCCGAGCCTCGATCCCCGACTGGCGATAGAGCGTCGCCAGCAGGTCGGCGTGGTCGTCGTCCTCCTCGGCGCAGAGGGCCCTGGCGGCGTCGATGGACTGATCCCGGGTGATGCTGAGCGGGGGCGCCGCCGTTCCGATTCCGAGCAGTTCGACTTGCATGGGGCGGCCTCGGTCTCGTCGATCGTCCGACGCGGGATGGTTGGACCAGGGAGCAGGTTCAGGTGGCCTTGTGCATGATCGCAAGGAAAGGCCGTGCCAGCGAAGGGCGGACCTCCAGGACGCGGACCAGGGAACGGGTCATCCAGGGGGTCCGCAGGACCTTCGCGACGGCCCGGCAGGTGAGCTGCCGACGCGCGATCCGGCTGCGGTACGCGAGGGCCCAGCGGCGCTCAGGCCTCGGCTCGGCGCCCGCCAGCGCGTCCGCCAGGATCGCGCCCAGGGCCTCGCCGCCGGCGAGCGCCCAGGCCATCCCCTCGCCCGTGAACGGCTCGACGTAGCCGGCCGAGTCCCCCACCCGAAACGCCCCGCGGCCGTCGAGCCGCGCCGGCCTCCGCGTCAGCAGCGGGGTCCCCTTCCAGGGCAGCGCCTCCACGCCGTGCACGGCGGGCAGGGCCGAGGCTTCGAGGATGGACCGGGCGAGCCGGCCGATCCCGCCGGCCTGGCGCACGGCCTCGGGATCGAGGGCCGCCGCCAGGTCGAGCCGGCCGTCCTCCAGCACGACCAGGCCGACGTAGCCCCCCTCGCCGCACGCCATGAAGATCCGCCCCGGCTCGTAGCCCGCCGGGGCGAAGGCCGCGATCGCACCGGCACCCAGCTTCGCCCCCGGGGCGGGCGTCGCCCGGTCCGCGACCGGGAAGAGGCCGTCGCTCAGGCCCGTCGCCGAGACGACGAAGCGGCCGCTCACGTCCCACGCGCGATCCCCGCGCTGGAGCCGCAGGCCGGGCCGGTCGGGGGGGCCTTCGCGGAGCGCGGCCGTCGTCCCCGGCAGGAACTCGGCCCCCGCCTCCCGCGCGGCGTCGATCAGGGCGGAGTCGAGGGCGTCGCGCGACAGCGCCACTCCCAGGGGCCGGGCGATCGAGGCCCGTCGGCCTTCCGTCGCCAGCTCCATCGCGGTCAGCTCCACCGCGCCCAGGCGAGTCGCCAGGCGTCCCAGGCCGGCCCGATCCAGGGTCGCCAGGGCGCGAGGGTTGAGGCAGCAGCCGCAGACCTTGGGGCGCGGGAACTCGGCCCGGTCGACGAGCAGCACGCGGGCCCCCCGCCGCGCCAGCTCGCGGGCGGACATCGAACCGGCCGGCCCCGCGCCGACGACGAGCACGTCGTACGACCCCGCCTCGCCCTCGGTCATGCCCCTCCTCCCGACAGCAGGAAGCGGCAGGGGAAGCGCGGGACGACCTCGGGGCGGGGCCAGCCGGCCTTCCGGGCCAGCTCGCGCGCCTCGTCGCGGGTGAAGGCGCCCTCGACGGAGAGCGGGCCGTCGACGTGCGCCACCGACGACCGCGAGAGGATCCGGATGCCTGCATAGGCGAGCGCGTAACCGAGCCGCCCGCGCTCCAGGTCGTCGATCAGGACGAGGCGGGCCGCGTCGCGCATCGCGGCGAGCAGGGCGACGGCCTCGGGCTCGTCGAGGTGGTGGAGGAACAGCGAGCAGGTCACGACGTCGTAGCCCTCGGGGAACGGATCCGCGAGCACGTCGGCCCGGAAGAACCGCACGTCGACCCCCGAGCGCCGGGCGTGCTCCGACGCGTGCCCCACGGCGAACTCGCTCACGTCGCAGCCGGCGATCTCCAGGTCGAGCCCCTCGCGGCGGGCCAGGCGGGCGAGCCGGACGGGAAAGTCGCCGCCGCCGCTGGCGACGTCTAGGAGCCGCGTCGGCCGCGACGGATCCTCGCGGAGCCGGCCCTGGTGGAACGCACGGATGCGGGGCCAGACGGCCCGCGCACCGACGCTGAACAGGTTGACGCGGCGCAGGGCGTCGAGCGCGCGGCGGTGCTCGGCCGGGTCGAGCCCCGGTTGGTCCATCAGCTCGGGGCGACGGCGTCGCTCCCGCAGGTCGGGCAATAGTCTCATGAGGGCGTTTGCGATCCCGAGGCGCGGCCCGAAGGTCGCCGAAGCCGCGACCGCGACCCGGCCGCCCACTCGGCCCATTCTACACGAGAGCCCCCGCGAAAGGGCGAATCGGGGCCCGGCCGCCGGCCGATTCCCGCCCCAGGCCGGCCGTCGCGCGGCGCGATCCTGGCCTTGCAGGGCGCAGGTCCCTAAGATGGTCGTGCGGGCGCAGCAACCCCTCCCTCGGACCATCAGGCGCGGCATGCGAGAGGACGAAACGCGGACGGCCGCCGTGCTGATGAGCGGCGGGATCGAGAGCGCCGTCCTCTGCGCGACGATGCTCGCCGAGCACCGGCGGGTGCAGCCGATCTACATCCGCTGCGGCCTGCGCTGGGAGGAGGTCGAGCTGGCCTCGGTCCGGTCGTTCCTCGCGGCGATCGCGGCGGACGGCCTGGCCCCGCTGGTGGTCCTCGACGAGCCGATCCGCGAGGTCTATGGGGCGCACTGGAGCACCGACGGCCCGGAGGTCCCCGGTGCCGAGACGCCCGACGAGGCGGTCTACCTGCCGGGCCGGAACTTGCTCCTGACGGTCAAGTCCGCCGTCTGGTGCCGGCTCCGCGAGGTGCCGACCCTGGCCCTGGGCTCCCTGGGGTCGAACCCCTTCCCGGACAGCACCGACGACTTCTTCCGGGACCTGGAATCGGTCGTCGGCCGGGCGCTCTCGAGGGGGCCTCGGCTCGTCCGGCCGTTCGCCCGGCTGCACAAGGCCGACGTGATCCGTCGCGGCGAGGGGCTGCCCCTGCACCTGACGTTCTCGTGCATCCGGCCGGTCGCCGGGATGCACTGCGGCCGCTGCAACAAGTGCGCGGAACGCCGCAAGGGGTTCCGGGACGCGCACGCCCTCGACCGGACCCGCTACGCCGAGCCCGAATGAACGAACACGCCCCCTCTCCCCGGGAGCCCGACGCCATGTTCCGAGTCACGCGCCAGATCGAGTTCTGCTACGGCCACCGGCTCTTGAACTACGCCGGCAAGTGCCGCCACCTGCACGGCCACAACGGCCTGGCCGTGGTCACGCTGGAGGGGCCGGAGCTGGACGACCGCGGCATGCTCGTGGACTTCGGCGAGATCAAGAAGACGCTCCAGCGATGGATCGACGACGAGCTGGACCACAACATGATCCTGCATCGCGACGACCCGCTGCTGCCGATCCTCCAGGAACGCGGCGAGCGCGTCTTCGTCACGGAGACGAACCCCACCGCCGAGAACATCGCCCGGCTCATCTTCGAACAGGGGAAGTCGGCCGGCCTGCCGATCGTCGAGGTCGTCCTGTGGGAGACGCCGAACTGCTTCGCGACCTACACCGGCGGGCTCTGAGGGCGGCCCGCCGGGTCGTCGGCGAAGGGGCTCAGTGGGCGTGGCCGTGGCCGTCGTCGGTCCCCTTCTTGGGGGCCTCGGGCAGGGCGGCGGTCTTGGGGACGTACGGGTAGGTGACGTCGTCGACCCACCATTCGTAGGCGCTCTTGCCCTCGGGGACCATGCCCTTGATGACGGCCATGGCGTGCGAATCCTGGGGCCCCTGGGGCTCCTCGGCGTGGTCGTGCTCCTCGCCCTCCTTGTGCTCGTGGGGGGCGGGGGCGGACTTGACGTCGTAGAGGGCGAGGGCGACGAGGACGAGGTCCTCGTGGCCGACGTCCTCGATGCCGCTGAACGTGATGGAGCCGCCGCCCCCGCCCTGCACGGCCTGGACGAGGTTGCGGAGGCCGCCGAACTTCATCTCGGTCATCGGCGCCTCGTTCGTCTGGGCCTGCATCTGCTTGAGGTTCTCCTCGGGCGTGATGCTGGCTCGGGAGGGGGGCGCGAGGTTGATCCAGTAGAGGTCGGCGAGCGTGCCGGTCTTCACCATCTTGGCGTACTCGGTGGCGAACGCTCCGGCCTCGCGGCGGGCGAGGAACGCCTGGACGCTCGTGATCGTGAAGATCGAGAGGCCGAAGACCAGGCCCATGGCGACCCCCGCCCGGGCCAGCCCCTGGCCGGTGAGGACGTCCGGATAGCGCTGGATCGACCTATCGGCCCAGAAGCCCAGGACCACCGCCGCCAGGGCGAACAGGTAGAAGGCCGGGTGGGCGAAGCTGAGCGCGGCCATCAGGCCGCAGAGCACGGCGAACACGGCGGGGGTGCTGACCGCCCGATACGTCGGGATCTCGTTCTCGATGGCGGACCTGCGGAGCAGCTTCAGGTCGGCCTCGCCGGGGGAGGACTCTTGATCGATGGCCACGAAGGAACTCCTCAAGGCGCCCGACCCGGACGGGGATGAGCCGATGCGACGAGTCAAGTCAGGTCTACGGGGGGGGCGATGAGCCGGGGCTCGGGCGCGCGTCGTGCCTCTGAGGCTAATCGCTCGCGCGGCGAGCGTCAAGGATCAGCGCAGGGCCAGCCCCGAGCCCAGCCCCGGGCCGGGGGCGAAGATCCAGGTGGCGAGGGCCAGGCCGACCCAGAACAGCCCCAGCGCCCAGCCCGTGACGTTCGTCCAGGACCAGTCGCGGCCGGCCAGCCCCGAGCGGAGCCCGGCCAGGAGCACCGCCAGGATGATCAGGCCCATCGCGCGCGGGCCCAGGGGGGTGGCCCAGTCGATCGACCTCAGCTCGCCGTTGGCCACGCCGACCAGGTTGAAGATCCAGATCAGCAGGCCCCCCGTCATCCAGACGAGCTCGCCCAGGCTCCCGCCCCCTTTGCCGGAGCGGGCCAGGATGATCGGGCCGACGAGGGCGAGGCAGCCGGCGATCGTCGCCAGGCTCGCGAGCAGCCGGACCGGGGGCCATGCCAGCATCCCCTTATGGACGAGCAGGCCGATCGCCCAGCCGAGCGCGCCGAGGAGCAACAGGGTCGTGACGACGGGGTGCGGCGACGCGCCCGAGGCGGAGGGGGCGCCGTTGGATCGTTTGGGGGGCATGGGTTCGTCGCGGCGGGCTCTCGGGTGAGGATCGATCGAGGGTCGGGCTCGCGACGGCGGCCGAGCCGGGTGCGACGGGCCTCGATTCGATCCTTCCTTCGGCCGGCGGCGAGCCCCGGCGTGAGCCGTCCCGACGCGCCGGCGGGCCGTTTCGGGCCCGACCCCGGCGCGTCCGTCGCGATCAGCGCAACGCGGCGATCGGGCCGGTCGGGGGCTCGACCGCGACCGGGGCCGGGTCGGACTCGGGGCGGACGTCCACGTCGTCCCCCATCTCGTCGGCCCGGGGGTTGAGGACCACCCGCTCCCCCTCCGCCAGCCCCTCGGCGACTTCCAGCATGTCGTGGGTGGCCTCGCCCAGGGCGATCCGCCGCCTCTCCAGCCCCTCGCCGTCCTCGCGGGCGACGTAGCAGTAGTCCTCCCCCTCCTCGCTCGTCACCGCCTCGACGGGGACGGCCAGGACGTTGCTCTTGGGGGGCGTGCTGAGGTCGACCCGCGCCGTCATGCCGGGCATCAGGTCGCGGCGGTCCGCTTCCGCGTCGATCGTCACGATCGCCTCGAAGTTGCGGACGTCCGAGCGATCGTCGAAGATCGGGATCGGAGCGACCGAGCGGACCCGGCCGGTCAGCTCCACCCCCGGCGCCCCTTCGAGCACGACGCGGGCCTTCATGCCGCGGGTGACCCGGTCCACGATCGACTCGTGGAGCATGGCCACGACCTCCATCTTCTTCAGGTCGGGCAGGTAGAATAGGTCCTGCTTCTGGCGGACCTCCGTGCCCGGCTCGATCACGACGTTGCGTCGGTTGTCGTTGGCGTAGATGACGTAGCCGTCGTGCGGGGCTCGGATGGTGCACAGCTCGACCTGCTTCTCCAGCTTGGCGAGCCGTTCGAGGTTCCGCTTGAGCCGGATGTCCTGGTAGGTCAGGTTCGCCCGCTTCGCCAGGACGGCCCCCTCCAGCAGCCGGATCCGCTTGGGGGAGGTGTAGCGCTCGAACAGGTCGCGGGCGCCCCGGGCCTTCGCCAGGGCGACCTCGGCCTTGTCGTGGGTCTGCTGCTCGGTCTTCAGGACGCTGGTCGAGACGTAGCCCTTGGCGTTCATGCGGCCCGCCCAGTCGAGCCGGTCCTGGCTCCGGGACATCTCGGCCTCGGCCAGGGCGATGAGCCGCCGGTGGTCCTGGATCGTCTCGGCCATCACCCCTTCCTGATACTCGGTGATGGCCATCTCGGCCACTTCCAGCTCGAGCTGCCCCTGGTGGTGGTCGGCCCGCGACCGCTCGACGGTCATCCGCTGCTGCCGCAGGAGCTCCTCATAGGCCGAGGAATCGAGGGTCGCCAGCACGTCGCCGGCCTTCACCCGGCTGCCGTCGGGGATGATCGACAGGAGCGTCGAGGCCCCCCCCGCCGACATCGACCGCCCCTGGATGCCGATCGAGATGCTCTCCAGCTCGCACTCGATCACCGTCCGCTTGGAGCTCTCCAGCCGCCCGTGGGTGGTCAGCGAGCCCTCCAGGACGGTCCGGCTCACCGGGGCGAACTGATACTTCTCGGCGACCTTCCTGCGACCGCCCCGGCCGGGTAGGAGGCCCTGAGGCCCCGCGAGATAGGCCCAGCTGGAGGCCACGGCCGCGACGGCGATCGCGATCATCATCGTCGACGATCGGATTCTCTTGGGAGCGGGCATGGAAGGACTCCTCGTCTTCTCTCGTGTTCGATCCGCGGGCCGTCGGCGTGGGGCGCCGGGGCTGGCGATGGGGAGGCGGGTCGGTCGGATCAGCGTCGGGTCGGCCCCACGCCTCGGGTTCCTCGCTCCGCGAGGCCGAGCACGCCGGGGGGATCGCCGCCGTCCGGGAGGGAGGCGGGTGCTTGCAATCTATTCGATAGATACTATCGGATCGGGAGGTGGAAGCCAAGAGTCCGGCCCGCCGGCCGCCCCTCCACCCATCCCCGACCGGTCGAATTGTAGAACAAAAATTCGACAGGATCAACCCCATCCGCCCCGCCGCCTCGACCTCGACCCCCGCGACGTCCCTTGTGGGAACCGCGGCCGACGCGATAATGGTTAGTTGAGGACGAAGCGCCGGGCGACGAGCCTGGATCGGCACGGTCGACGACATCGGGAATCTGGGACGTGAGCGGAGCGGCGATCGACATCAAGACGAGCATGACGACGGATCCGGCCTTGGAGGGCGCGCGGCCGGCGGGCACCAAGCCCGAGCTGCTGGCCCCGGCCGGCGACCGGGACTGCGTCCGCGCGGCGGTCGCCAACGGGGCGGACGCGGTCTACTTCGGCCTAAAGCGGCACAATGCGCGGATCCGCGCGGCCAACTTCGACGGCCTGGACCTGTCCGAGACGATGGCCTTCCTGCATCGCCACGGCGTCAAGGGGTACGTCACGCTCAACACCCTGATCTTCCCCGCCGAGCTGCCGGACGTCGAGGCGACGATCCGCGAGCTGAACGACGCCGGGGTCGACGCGGTCATCGTCCAGGACCTGGGCCTGACCCGCCTGATCCGCGAAGTCGCGCCCGGCCTGGAAATCCACGGCTCGACCCAGATGTCGATCACCAGCGAGGAGGGGGTCCGCCTGGCGGCCGAGCTGGGCTGCACGCGGGTGATCCTGGCCCGCGAGCTGTCGCTGGACGAGGTCCGCCGGGTCCGCGCGGAGTCCTCGATCCCGGTCGAGGTCTTCGTCCACGGCGCGCTCTGCGTGGCGTACTCCGGCCAGTGCCTGACCAGCGAGGCCCTCGGCGGCCGGTCGGCGAACCGGGGCGAGTGCGCTCAGGCCTGCCGGATGCCCTATCAGATCGTCTGCGACGGCGAGGACGTGGACCTGGGCAAGACCCAGTTCCTCCTCAGCCCGCAAGACCTGGCCGCCTTCGACTTGATCCCCGACTTGATCCGCGCCGGGATCGCCAGCCTGAAGATCGAGGGGCGGCTGAAGACGCCCGAGTACGTCGCCAACATCACCCGGCACTACCGGCGGGCGATCGACGAGGCCTGGGCCGGCCGGCCGGTCGCGTTCACGCCGGTCGAGGTCGAGGAGATGGAGATGTCCTTCTCCCGGGGCTTCAGCCACGGCTTCCTCGACGGCACCGACCACAAGATCCTGGTGCGCGGCGACTACGCCAAGAAGCGCGGCGTGCCGCTCGGCGCGATCGAGTCCGTGGGCCGCGCGGGGGTCCGCATGACGCTCGCCACCGGCCTCAAGCCGGGCGACGGCCTGGTCTTCGACGGCGACGACGAGGCCGGCGTCCCCGAGCAAGGAGGGCGGGTCTACGAGGTCCGCGCGGTCGACGACCGCGAGCCGGCCCGCGTCGAGCTGCGGTTCGGCCGCGACGACCTCGACCTCGCCCGGCTCCGCCCCGGCCAGAAGGCCTGGAAGACCGACGACCCCGGCCTGACGGCGAAACTCCGGCGCTCGTTCGAGGGGCCGATCGACCGCGTCGTCGGCGTCGACGTCCGCGTCCGCGCGGCGGTCGGCGAGCCGCTCCGGGCCGAGGCCCGCACGACGACGGGCCACGTCGCCGTCGCGACCGGCGACGCCCCGCTGGCCCCCGCGCAGTCGCGGCCCGCCGACGAGGCCCTGCTCCGCGAGCAGCTCGGCCGGCTCGGCGGGACGACGTATCGGCTCGACGCGCTCGTCGCCGAGATCGAAGGCGCGCCGATGGTCCCCAAGAGCGTCCTCAACCAGCTCCGCCGCGAGCTGGCCGCCGCGCTCGACGCCTCCGCCGACGCCCCCCCCGCCCGGCCCACGGCCCCCGCCCCGGTCTTGCCGACCCTGCTGGCGCCGATCAAGGCCGAGGCCGACCGCCAGGCCCGCGAGCGTGGCGACGAGCCAGCTCGGCTCGCCGTCCTCTGCCGACGCACCGACCAGATCGCCGCCGCCGCGAGCGCCGGCGCAACCAGCATCTACGCCGACTACCAGGACGTGAAGGGCTACAAGGAGGCCGTCGCCGAGGCCCGCCGCCTGGGCCTGCTGATCCACGTCGCCACGCCCCGGATCGAGAAGCCGGCCGAGCGGAACCTGTTCAAGTTCCTGGCCAGGTCCGGGGCCGACGGCCTCCTCGTCCGCAACGCCGGGGGCCTGGCCTTCTGCGCCGAGGAGGGCGTGCCGTTCGTCGCCGACTTCTCGCTCAACGCCGCCAACCCGCTGACCGTCGCCCTCTTCCGCGGGCGCGGGGCCGAGCGGGTCGCGGCCTCTTACGACCTGGACGCCACCCAGCTCTTCCAGCTGATCGACGCCACGCCGGCCGACTGGCTGGAGGTGGTCATCCATCAGCAGATCCCGATGTTCCACATGGAGCATTGCGTCTACTGCGCGTTCCTCTCGCCGGGGACCGACCACACCAACTGCGGCCGGCCGTGCGACCACCACGACGTGAAGCTGCGGGACCGCGTGGGCAAGGAGCACCCGCTGAAGGCCGACGTCGGCTGCCGGAACACGCTGTTCAACGCCGTGCCCCAGACGGCGGCCGAGTTCCTCCCCCGGCTGATCGCGCGCGGCGTCCGCAACCTCCGCATCGAGTTCCTCGACGACGCCCCGGCGACCGTCGGCCGCACCGTGACCCTCTACCGCGAGACCGCCGCCGGCCTCCGCGACGGCAAGACCCTCTGGCGCGAGCTGAAGGCCTCGAACCAGTACGGCGTCACCCGCGGCCCGCTGGCGGTGCTCTGAGCGACGGACCGGAAATCTCCCCTTCCCTTCCCACCTGGTGGGGGAAGGACGATCCGCGATGGCTGTCGTGACAGGTACTCCGAACCGTTTCCGTGCTGGTCTTCCCCCTCATCCGGCCCTTCGGGCCACCTTCCCCCGCCAGGGGGGAAGGACGTTATCGGAAACGACATTCGACCGCGAGCCCCCGCCTTGGCCACCACGCCGCACCCTCGCCCCGACACATCGACCGGCTTCGTCCACCTCGTCGGCGCAGGCCCCGGCGACCCGGGCCTGCTCACGCTCCGGGGCGCGGAGGCCCTGGCCCGCGCCGAGGTCGTCGTCTTCGACCATCTGGCCAACGAGCGACTGCTGGACCTGGCCCCGGCCGAGGCCCTGCGAGTGCGCGCGGGGAAGTCCGTCGGCCACTGCACACTGAACCAGGACCAGATCAACGCCACGCTGGCCGAGCACGCCGAGGCCGGCCGGCGGGTGGTCCGGCTCAAGGGGGGCGACCCGTTGGTGTTCGGCCGGGGCTCCGAGGAGGCCGCCTATCTCCGCGAGCGGGGGATCCCCTTCGAGTTCGTGCCCGGGGTGACGGCCGGCGTGGGGGCGACGGCCTACGCCGGGATCCCGGCGACGAGCCGGGGGATCGCCTCGGCCGTCGCGTTCATCACCGGTCATCAGGCGCCCGAGGTCTCGCAGGCCTCGGCCCCGTCGCGGCTCGACTGGAACGCGCTCGCGAAGTTCCCCGGGACCCTGGTCTTCTACATGGGCGTGACCCACCTGGCGAACATCGCCCGGGCGCTCGTCCGCGAGGGCAAGCCCGCCGACACGCCGGCCGCGACCATCGAGTCGGGGACGACCCCGTCCCAGCGCGTGACGACGGCGACCCTCGGCACGATCGCCGACGTGGCGAAGGAGCGAAACGTCCGCCCCCCCGCCCTGCTCGTCGTCGGCGAGGTCGTCGCCCACCGCGAGCAGCTCGCCTGGTTCGAGGACCGCCCGCTGTTCGGACTGAGCCTCGTGGTCGCGCGGCCTCGCGAGGATGCCGAGGCGTCGGCCGTCGCGCTGGAGGCGATGGGGGCGGAGGTCCTCGTCGCGCCGACGGTGGAGATCCTGCCCCCCGACGACTTCGGCCCGCTCGACGCCGCGATCGACCGGATCGGCGAGTACGACTGGCTGGTCTTCACGTCGAGCAACGGCGTGCGCGGGTTCCTTGATCGGCTCCTGGCGCGAGGCCGGGACCTGCGGGCGCTCGGGGGCGTGCGGCTGGCGGCCATCGGGCCGAGCACGGCCGAGGCCCTGGGCCGCTATCACCTGCGGGCCGACCTGATCCCGCCGTCGTTCCGCTCGGAATCGCTGGCGGAGGCGCTCAAGGAGGCCGCCGCCGGCAAGCGGATCCTGCTGGCTCGGGCCGACCGGGGCCGGACGGTGCTCCAGGACGAGCTGGGCGCGACGGCCGAGGTCCATCAGGTGGCCGTCTACCGCAACGCCGACGTCGCGGCCCTGCCGCCGGTCGTGCTGGATCGCCTCGAACGGGGCGAGGTCGACTGGATCGCCCTGACCAGCCCCGCCATCGTGGCGAGGCTGCACGCCCTGCTCTCCCCCGAGGGGCGAGGCCGACTGGGGGCCGCCGTCAAGATCGCGACGATCAGCCCCATCACCACGGCCGCCGCGACCGCGCTCGGGTGGGCCGTCGCCGTCGAGGCCCCCGTCCACACCTGGGATGGGCTGGTGGAGGCCCTCGTCGCCCACGTCGCGTCATCGCGGCCCGGTCCGGCGTCGGATTGAGGCGGGAAGGATCGTCCGCGGGGCCCAGGCCTCGCGGCCTAGCGCAGCTCCAGGATCGTCTCCACCCCTTGCCAGAGCAGGAACGCGCCGCCGAGGATGAAGAGGACGTCCATGGCGATGTACTGCCCGAAGATCCCGGCCACCAGATCGAGCGAGAAGATCAGGACGATGATCGCGGCGACTCCGATCGCCGAATAGGTGATGACCTTTTCGGTCTCCATGACGCAAGGCTCCGCTCGAATCGAAGGTGGTGACAGTCCTCAACGAGTCCAACTTACCACAATTCTCGCGCCGAGCGAGGGCGATGGGGTCGCCGCGGGGATTCCGACGCCGGATCGCAACGACGAGACGCCCGCGGCCCGCGCCGGCCGATCGCGAGGAGGCGCATCCATGTCCCACCGACGCCATTCGGACGAGAACCGCGCGGGCCGAGGCTCTACGCCTCCTGAGACGTGGCGGGATCTCGAATGGTTCCGTCGCCGGGCCACCCGCCGCAAGCTCGTCCTCCTGGAATGCGCGATCGTCCGCCACGCCCCCTTCGCCGACTGCGGACGGCCCCTCTGGGAACTGATGGAGGACCTGCCCTGGTTCCGGCAGCTCATGCTCCCGGCGGAGTGGTATCGGCTCCGCGACCTAATGATGCCGGCCGAATGGTCGCGACACCTTCGCGGCCTCCCTCCGTCGACGCACGTCGGGGGTGCCGGTCGCTCGTGGCCGAACTCCTGGGTGACCGGCCACGAGGCGATCGAATGGCTGGAGGATCACGCGGACGGCGGGGACGCCGACGGCCTGATCGTCGCGCGGGAATACTTCCGGGACGTCGAGTACGCCGCCGAGGCCGACTTTCTCGGACCATCCACTGAGCTTCGCGACGATTTCGAGGTCTCCTACGCGGCGGCCGACTGGCTCAAAGAACTCTGCGAGTTCGACGAGACCTGGCGAAACGTCCTGGACTATTACCTGGCGAGCTTCCCCGGGACCTTCTGCCGCTGGGCTTCCTTGCGGCCCATCCATCCCGAGCATCACCCGGTCGCGCTCGAGCTGATCGACGACCTCTTCGGACATCCGTCGCATAACATCCAGTTCGGCGCGGCCTGGCGGACGCCGGAAGCTGTCGCGCTCGCCTCCAGGATGGACGCCACGCGCGACTTCACCGACGCCCCGCTCCTAGCCGATCTCCTGGAAGCCGCCAGCTGCGACAACCGCGACGTCCTGTCCCACTGCCGGGCCGACCGCCGCCACATCCGAGGCTGCTGGGTGGTCGACCGCCTCCTGCGACGCGATTGATGGACGGAGCGTCGCGGCGCCTTGGGGCTCCGCATTCTCCGAGCCCCCGGCATCCCCGATCCGAGGCTCCTGGACGGAGGCCGATCCGTGTTGCTTCTTCGCCCCACGCCGTCGCGATCGCGGATCGCGGGACATCGTCGACGTAAGGACCGGTACGCCCAGGGCGAGCGGCCGATGGCCCGGATTCGGACTTCACGACGACGAAAACGAGGAGAACATGGCCGAACGAACCCAATCCCTGAGGCCGAAAACGGCATCCAAACCGTTTCGGCCTATCGACTTGCGTCGATTGGGTTCGTTTCCGGCCGGCGCGAACGAACCCAATCGCGCGGATCAGCCGGTGCGGATGGGGATGGTCCGGGGCTGGCGGGCGGGGGGCCTGGGGAGTCGGATGGTGAGGACGCCGTCGCGGCCCTCGGCGCGGGCGGCGTCGAGGTCGACCTCGCGGGTCAGCGGCACCTGGCGGACGAACGGGCCGGTCGGGCGTTCGCGGTGCCGCCGCGAAGGGTCGGCGGGGCCGTCGGCGGGCCTCGTCCCCTTGATGGTCAGGACGCCCCCCTCGGCGGTGATCTCGACGCGGGAGGCGTCGACGCCGGGGAGGTCGACGAGGATGAGGGTCCCCTCGGGGGTCTCGAAGACGTCGACCGGCGGGGCGAACGGCTCGTCGGCGGGGGTCAGGGCGGGCTCGGCCGGGGCCTGGAAGACGTCCTTGATAAGGCGGAAGAACTCGCGTTCCAGCGCCTGGAACGGGATCGCGCCTTCGTGCGGGCGGTTCATCGGCGGGCTCCTGGGCTCGCGCCCCGGGGGTCGTTCAGGACTTGATCTCGATTCGGCGGGCGCGGGCGCGGTCGGCCTTGGGGAGGAAGACCTTCAGGACGCCGTTCTTCAGCTCGGCCGTGATCCGCTCGCGGTCGACGTCGTCGCTGAGGATGAACGAGCGGTGGTAGTCGCCCAGGGGAAACTCCTGGTGGATCGGCCGGGCGCCCTCGGGCGCGGGGGCGACGAGCCGGGCGTCCAGGCTCAGGACGTTGTGCTCGAGCTGGATGATCAGGTTCTCCTCGGTGGCACCGGGGAGGTCGGCCTCCAGGGTGAGGCCTTCGGGGCCGTCGTGGATGTCGATGGGCGGCGTGATGGTGGGCCGCGCGAGCGGGGGGACCTCCCCCGCCGCGGCGTCTCCGGAGGGCGCGGGGGGCGTCGAGGACGGCCCCAGCGGGACCCGGATCGAAGGATGGGCTTCGCTCATGTTCGGTCGATCCCCTTCGTCTTCGTCGGCTTGCTCGACGGGCCGCCCCGTCCGGTCGGTTCAGGACGGGGACGAGACGGCGATGTGCCGGGGCCTGGCCCCCTCGGCCCGGGGGAGCCGGACCGTGAGCACGCCGTCCACGAACTGCGCCGAGACCTTCGACTCGTCCACCCGGTCCGGGAGCGTGATCGTCCGCGACCAGCGCCCCATGAACCGCTCCTGGCGGCGGTACGAGTCGTCCTTGATCCCCTCGGGCCGCTTTCGCTCGCCACGGAGCGTGACCGTCTCGGAGGTCACCGTCAATTCGACCTCGTCCGGGGCCAGGCCAGGGATCTGCGCCGCGAGCAGGAACTCGTCGCCGGCGACGTAAATGTTGATCGGCGGGAAGGTCCGGATGTGCCGCAGCGACTGGAAGGGATCGAACGACTGGAACAGCCGCCCCATCTCGCGCTGGAATTCGTGGAACGGGTCCCACCCGCCTCGCCAGTCCGGCCCGGTCATGTTTCACCCCCGAGTCCCCTAGGATGCGTCTACCAGGGGACCAAAGCAGAGGCCGTGCCAGAATGGCCGAAAATCGGCGGGCGACCCTTTCGATCGCCTGAAAATATTAACAGGATACACTTTACGAACACAGGCAATGCATCGACCTGAACGCGATCGAGAACGGTCCTGCCCCGCTCCTCATGCCATTCTGGCAGCCAGGGCTCCACGGCGGTGCGATCCAGACGCCACACGCCGAAATGGCAGCCGAGCGAGCGGGTCACCAGTTGACGAGGAGCTTGCGGATGGTCGCGGTGTCGTCGGCGGCGGGGGTGATGGTGAGCCAGTGGGAGTCGGCCAGGATCTTGGGGTCGAGGTCGAATTCCCGGCCGTCGAGCCCGGCCTTGAGGTTGCGATACTCGCGGCGGAGGGTGTAGACGTGGCGGGAAGGCTCGACGGCTTTCGAGGCGGGGTCGGCCAGGATCGCGAGGGCCTCGGCCTCGGGGAGGAGCGGGCAGCCGGCGATCCGGATCTGGGCGAGGGCCCGCGGCGAGGCCTCGATCTCGGCCTGGAGGCTGAACGCCGCCGGCAGCGGCAGGAGGAGGGAGTAGGAGGAGTCGGGGCCCCCCTCGCCCGGCCGGGCCGGCTCGACGACGAACTCGGGGACCTGGAAGGTGCGAACGAGCGGGTCGCGCGGTTGGGCCTCGTGGATCAGGACCGAGGGGTCGACCGGGGCGAGGATCCGGAAGGTGGAGAGCGCGACGGCGGCGAGCATGAAGGCCGTCGGCACGCCCGTCGCGAACCATCGCGGGGGGCGGGGCTCGACGACGAACGGGCAGTAGAGCAGCATGGCGATCCGCTGGAGCATCGGGGTGTCGAAGCTGCGGCCGGACCAGGGCCGCGCCGTCGCCGCCGCGCCGGGGTCGAGCCTGCGGGTCGCGAGGGCCCGGCTGGCGCGGCCGCTGGAGAGGCCCACGAGCCATCGGGCGTAGTGCGTCGTCTCGCCCAGGGGCCCGGCCGCCTTGCGGTCCGCCAGGAACTCCTGGTCGATCCGGAGCTGGGCGCGGAGCCACCAGAGGTGGGGGAGGAAGAACCAGAAAATCTGCGCGAGCGCCGCCAGGGCGTTGAACCAGGCGTCGCCGCGGTCGGCGTGGGCCAGCTCGTGCAGGAGGATCAGGCGGAGGGCGTCGCGGTCGACGTCCGGCTCCTCGACCTCGGCCGGGATGACGATGGTGGGCCGCGTCACGCCGCCGAGCACCGGGCTCCGCAGCCAGGCCGAGACCCGCAGGTCGGGCTGGGGGGGCGAACGCTCCAGGTCGGCGATCAACTCGTCGAAGACCCGACGGGTCTCCGGGCTGGCCTCGGACGAGCGGCCCAGCAGCCGGCGGAAGCCCCAGAGCCCCAGCCCGAACCAGGCGAGGCCGGTCGCCGCCCCGGCCAGGTAGAGCAGGGTCGCCACCCGGACCAGACGCTCGCCCGAGGGCCACTCGGCCTGCGACGCGGGGGGGCGGCCCCGGGGGGCGGGCCGGCCCGTCGAGCCGGGCAAGAGCGGGCCGACCAGGTCGAACTCGTCCGGTTCGGGCGTCAGCGGGGGCGGGACCAGGCCGGTGCGGAGGAACCAGTCCACCGGGTAGACCCGCAGCGACGTGTTGAACGTCACCAGCGGGAACATCACGAGCGCGGCGTAGACGCCCGTCTGGGCCAGGACCACGCGACGGGCCGGCTGTCGGGTGAAGACGACGGCGACCACCACGACGCTCAGCAGGATCGCATTCGCGAACCCGGCGTCGATCAGGGTGCGGCTGAAGTGGTCCAGGACGAGCCACATCGCGGTGTCGTCGACCTCCGGGGCCGCCCCCGCGGGCGCGGCCGTTCCTCTCGCTTCGGGGCGATTCGACGAATCGCATCAGGTCGAAGAGCGACGTCGCCGCGCGCCTCGGCCCGGAAAAGGAAACGAGCCAGGAAGACTCCGCCGGTTGCGACGGGGCTCCTGGCCCGATGGGACTGCATCGACCTGTCGGCGTCGGCGACGCCCTCGGGACGGCGGCTCAGGCCTCCTCGGGCGTCTCTTCGGCGTGGCCGGCGGCGACCAGCGAAGACTGCCGCTGGGCGTCGTCGATCATGGTCCGGAGCCGGTCCAGGTCCTCCGGCGTGGGGGGCTTGGAGTCGAACAGAGCCACCATCACCCGGTCGAGTGCGCCGTCGAAGACGCGGTCCACGAACTTGCGGGTCAGCTCGCGGATCGTCCGCTCGGACGACTTCTTGGGGTGGTAGATGAACGTCCGCCCTTCGACGACGTGGCGCACCAGCCCCTTCTTGTCCTCCATGATGTTCAGCAGGGTCTGCACGGTGCTGTACGCGACGGGCCCGGAGTCCTTGTTCAGGTCTTCCTGAACGTCGCGGACGCTCGCCTGGCCCCGAGCCCACAGGATCTTCATGATTTCGAGCTCGCGATCGGTCACCATCTGAGTCTTACGCACGAGATTCCCCTTCGAATGACGGGTAAAACGAAAATGATCATTCTCGTAACGTACCCCGCGTCATCGGCCTACGCAAGCCTAAGCAACTCGGAATCGGCATGCCTGCAAACACCTTGTTGAAAAAACGACGTCGGCGTCGTTTCAGGTTCCGCCGATCCGAGTCCTCAGCCCCCCGGACCGGCCTCGGCCAGCCGCCGATCCAGCATCTCCGGAAACCTCGCGTACCACCGCCGATTGAGCGGCGACGGGTGCGGCAGCGGCCGGATCAGGACGAGCTTTTCCGCCCCTCCCGAGACCGGCAGCCGGCACTCGTAGGCCTCGTCGAACCGCGCGTCGGTCGCCGCCGACGCCGGGAAAGCCCCCCCTTCCGCGTAGGGTTCGAACCAACGGAAGGCCTCGGTCCCCAGCGTCAGGACCTGCGAGCCCGACCAGAACCGCGCCAGCAGCTCGGCGACGAACGGACGGAACCGGGCGCGCACGGACTCGGCGTAGGCCTTGTTTCCCGGCGGCTTGAAAGGGACCGTGTTGGTCAGGAGGGCGAACCGCAGGGCCTGCTCCAGCTCGCTGGCGTCGTGAGCCCGGACGATCCCGGCCCGGACGAGCTTCCCCCCCGCCCCGATCAGGGGCTGGCCGGCGGCCACCTCGTCGCGGCCCAGGTCGCGCGCCAGCACCGCGACCGGGGCGTCGAGGGCCCCGGCGTACAGGATCGGCCGCAGCGGATCCTTGCCCGCCTTCTGGTAGACCGGCTCGTCGACCGGGAAGGCTTCGCGACGGGCCTCGGCCCCGGCCGCCTCGATCAGGCCTTCGATAGTCCCGGCTTTCGCCACGGCCCCGCTCCTTCCCGAACCACGGACGGACCCTCAGGTCCCGAAGACAAGGGCCGCCATCAGGAGCATGGCGACCGCCTCGTCATAGTTTATCGCGCGGACCGGGAAAAGCGACGCGACGAGTCTCCCCCAGAACTCCCGGAGGAAGGCCGCCGAGATCAGGACGACCGCCAGGAACCGCGCCGCGTCCAGCAGGGCGGACAGCGCGATTCCCGCGAACGCCGCCTCCCGGGCGACCGACGCCGTCAGAAGGAATCGGCCGAGGCCCATCAAGGCCAGGAAGGCGAACAGGGCGACGTTGAACCGGGCCGTGAGCCCGCGATGGTAGACGACCGGGGGCTTGGAGGCGGGCTCGAAATCGAGGTCAATGGCGCGGCTCATGGCGAAGCTCCTCCGGGATCGCGGCACGGGGCCGCCGGCCGGCGATGCGCCGCGCCGGGGCGACCCGGGGTATTCGTCCTGCAGGCGATGGTATTGAAGGACAGGAGGTCGCCGCCTCAAAGCCCCAGCCCCTCGCGGGCCTTCGCCACGACCTCGTCGGGCGTGGGCGAGACGTCCACGCGGAGGGCGTCCTCAGGAGGTTCGAGGGCCGCGTACTGGCTGTGGAGGAGGCTGGGGTTCATGAAGTGGCCGCGACGCTTCGCCAGGCGGGCGGCGATCAGCGGCTCCGGGCCGGTCAGGAAGACGTACTGCAGGGCCTCGGGGTCGATCGCCTCCAGGTATTGCTGATACGCGTGCTTCAGGGCCGAGCAGGCCAGGACGACGTCCTCGCCTGCGTCGCGCGCATTTTCCAAACGGCGGCGGATGGCCTCCAGCCAGGGGCGGCGGTCGGCGTCGTCCAGGGGGATCCCGGCGTGCATCTTGGCGACGTTCGCCTCCGGGTGCAGGTCGTCGGCGTCGACGAACGTCCAGCCGAGCGACCGGGCCAGCAGCCGGCCGATCGTCGTCTTCCCCGAGCCCGAGACCCCCATCACGACCACGATCATGCGACATCCTCGATGTTGTTGCGATCAGCCCAGGTCGACGCCCGTCGGCATCAGGCGGCCGGCGAAGTGGGCCTCCAGGTTGCGGACGACCAGGTCGGCCATCGCCTCGCGGGCGTCGACCGTCGCACTCCCCTGATGAGGCTGGAGCACGACGTTCGGCAGATTCCGAAGGGCCTCCGGGACGCGCGGCTCGTCCTCGAAGACGTCCAGGCCGGCCGCCGCCAATCGGCCTTCGCGGAGGGCCTCGACCAAGGCGGCCTGGTCGACGACCGAGCCCCGCGCGACGTTCACGAGGATGCCGTCGGGCCCCAGGGCGTCGATCACGTCGCGGTCGACGAGCTTCCGGCTCCCCGCGCCGCCGGCGGCGGTGACGATCAGGAAGTCGACGGCCCGGGCGAGCGAGACCGGGTCCGCGTGGTAGTCATAGGCGGACTCGATCGGCCGGCGGTTGTGGTAGGCGACCTGGACCTTGAGGGCCTCCAGCCGACGCGCCACGGCGCGGCCGATCCGGCCCAGGCCGAGGATCCCCGCCCGCTTGCCGTGGACCCGTCGCGAAAGCGGCCGGTTCCCTTCGCGCTCCCACGCCCCCGACCGGACGTGGGCGTCGCCGAGGACCGCCTCGCGGGCTGCGGCCAGGAGCAGCAAAAGCGCCATGTCGGCCACGTCCTCGGTCAGCACGTCCGGGGTGTTGGCGACGACGATCCCGCGCCTCCGGGCGTGGTCCAGGTCCACGGCGTCGACGCCGACCCCGTTGACGGCCACGATCTCCAGGTTCGGCATGGCGTCCATCAGACCGGCCGACGCGCCGGCGCCGCCGTCGGTGGCGACCCCTCGGATCCTCGGGCCGATCTCCCGCAAGAACGTCGCGGGGTCCTCCGCCTCCCAGAGTTTGTGAACCGTGAACGACCGCGTCAGGGCCCCGGCCAGGTCGGTCGCGGCGGGCCTCGTCATCAGGACATCCGGCTTCATGCTCGGCCCCCCCCTTCGCGCCCCCCGCGCCCGGCGGGCGGCGTCTTGAGCGAAGGGCCATCCTGGGGGATCTTAGGATCGTCGTAAAGGCCGTGCGGGCGAACCCGCACCGGAATACACCGGGAGTGGTGACGCATGGGCGAGCGGCTGTTCGACCTGTCGGGGCGGCGGATCCTGATCACGGGCTCCAACGGCGGCCTGGGCCTGGGGATGGCTCGCGGGCTGGCCGGGCTGGGGGCGACGGTGATCCTCAACGGCCGCGACGAGGCCAAGCTGCGCGCGGCGGCCGACCTCCTGCGGGGGGACGGGCTGGCCGTGGAGGAGGCCCGGTTCGACGTGACCGACGAGGCCGGCGTGGTCGCCGCGATCGACCGGCTGGAGGCCGAAGGTCCGATCGACGTCCTCATCAACAACGCCGGCGTCCAGCGCCGGTATCGGCTGGACGAGATCCCCACCGAGGCCTGGGACGAGGTCCTGCGGACGAACCTGACCAGCGCGATGCTGGCGTCGCGGCAGGCCTCGAGGGGGATGATCGCCCGGGGGAGGGGGAAGATCATCCACATCGGCTCAGTGATGAGCGACCTGGCCCGGACCTCCACGGGCGCCTACGCGGCGGCCAAGGGGGGCCTCAAGATGCTGACCAAGGCCATGTGCGCGGACTGGGCGCCGCTGGGGCTCCAGGTCAACGCCATCGGCCCCGGCTACTTCGCCTCCGACATGACCCGGGCCCTGATGGAGGATCCGGAGTTCAACGCCTGGGTCGTCGCCCGAACCCCCGCTCGCCGCTGGGGGCGTCCCGAGGATCTCGTCGGCGCGGCGGCGTTCCTCAGCTCGTCCGCATCGGACTTCGTCAACGGCCAGATGCTCTTCGTGGACGGCGGCCTGACGGCCGTGATCTGACGGGGGCGTCCGGGACGACGGACATGGCCCCAAAAGATCGGCCTCGGCCCCGGAGATGCATGTCTTCCGCCCCGGGCCGAGTCGGTTCATGATGGAGGGAGTGATCCCGCCAAGGGCCGCCGTCGCGAGCGTCGTTCGGGCCGATCACGAAGGGAACTCGGAGGAATCGAGGCGTGCCCGAAGGACAGAACGAGGTCGACCTCACGAATTGCGACCGGGAGCCCATCCGCATCCCGGGGGCGGTCCAGCCGCACGGCGCGCTGATCGCGGTCTGCTCTTCCCGGCTGTGCGTGACGCACGCCAGCGCCAACCTGGCGCGGTTCTACGGGATCGGGGCGGAGGAGGCGCTGGGGAGGCCGCTCTCGGACCTCTTCGAGCCGTCGGACTTCGCCAAGCTGGAGGAGACGATCTCGCGGCTGGCCGACGAGGACGTGCCGGGATACCTCTTCACGCTCCGCCCGAGGCTGGCCGGCGAGGCCTTCGACGCCATCGTCCACCGCGCCGGCGGCTGCCTGATCCTGGAGGTCGAGCCGGCCGTCCGTGCGGACGGCCGGGGGGTGATGGACCTCTACCGGGCGACCCAGAACTCCTTCATGGCCCTCGCCAGGGCCGGGTCGCTGGCGGAGATGTACCAGGTCTGCGCCCGGCGGGTCCGCGAGCTGTCCGGCTTCGACCGCGTGATGGTCTATCGATTCGACGACGAGTGGAACGGCGTCGTCGTGGCCGAGGAGAGGCGGGGGGACCTGGAGTCGTTCGTCGGCCACCACTACCCGGCCTCGGACATCCCGAGCCAGGCCCGCGAGCTGTACGCCCGGAACTGGCTCCGGTTCATCGCCGACCGGGACTACGCCCCCGTGCCGATCCTCCCCCCCTCCGGGCCCGGCTCGCCGGAGCCGCTGGACCTGGGCCACGCGGTGCTGAGGAGCGTCTCGCCGATCCACGTCGAATACCTGAGGAACATGGGAGTCGGCGCCTCGATGTCGATCTCGCTCCTGAAGGAGGGGCGGCTCTGGGGTCTGGTCGCCTGCCATCACTATTCGCCCCGCTACGTCCCGTACGACGTGCGCACGGCCTGCGAGATCCTGGGCCAGGTCATGTCGATGCAGTTCGTCTCGCGGGAGGCGGAGGAGGAGAAGGGCTACGGCGAGCGGATGCGGGCCGTCCGGCGGTCGCTGGCCGATCGGGCCTCGCGCGCCCAGGACGTGGGGCTGGCCCTGACGGAGATGGACCCGACGCTGCTCGACTTCATCGAGGCGGGGGGGGCGGCCGTGGTCCTCGGGGGGAGCGTGAGCCGGGTGGGGCTGACGCCCGCCTCGGAGGACGTCCTGCACATCCGAGACCGGCTGGGGGCGACGGTGGCGGACGACGTCTTCGCCACCGACCGCCTCGGGCCGACGATGGGACTCGACGCCCAGGGGGCGGTGGCCGCCGGGCTCCTGGCCGTGCGGCTGGCGAAGGACGACTGGGTCATGTGGTTCCGCCCCGAGCAGGTCCGGGAGGTGGACTGGGCCGGCGACCCGAGGAAGAGCGTGACCAAGGGGGAGGGGGAGGCCCGCCTCAGCCCCCGCGGCTCGTTCGCCCTCTGGAAGGAGGTGGTCCGGGGCCGCGGCCGGCCCTGGGCCGCGAACGAGGCCGCCGCCGCGGCCGACCTGAGGCGGGATTTGGTCGACGTCCTGCTCTCGCGGGCGAGCCTCCACTCGCGGGAGAACCAGGAGCTGCGCCGGGGCGACGTGGAGAAGGAGGCGACGATCGCGAGCGAGCGGGCGGCGCGCTCGGCCGCCGAGCGGATGAGCCGCCTGAAGGACGAGTTCGTGGCCACCCTCTCCCACGAGCTGCGGACGCCGCTGAACGCCATCGTCGGCTGGACCCAGATCCTCCGTCGCACCAAGGACGCCGAAACCGTCGGCAAGGCCGGCGAGGTCATCGAGCGGAACGCCCGGGCCCAGGTCAACATGATCGAGGACCTGCTGGACGTCTCCCGGATCGCCTCCGGCAAGCTGCGCCTCGACGTCCAGCCCCTGGACCTGGGGGGGGTCCTGGCCGCCGCCGTGGACACGATCGCCCCGGCGGCCGAGGCGAAGGGGGTCCGGATCGACCGCCTGTTCGACTCGCTCGCCGACGTCGCCGTCTCCGGAGACGCGGTCCGCCTCCAGCAGGTCTTCTGGAACCTCCTCTCCAACGCCGTGAAGTTCACCCCGCGCGACGGCCGGATCCAGGTCCTGCTGGAGCGGGTGAATTCGCACGTCGAGGTGAGCGTCTCGGACTCGGGCCAGGGGATCGAGCCCGAGTTCCTCCCCCACCTCTTCGACCGCTTCCGCCAGGAGGACGCCTCGTCCAACCGCCGCCACGGCGGCCTCGGCCTGGGGCTCTCGATCGTCCGCCACGTCGTCGAGCTGCACGGCGGGACCGTCTACGCGCGGAGCGAGGGGGCCGGCAAGGGCTCGGTGTTCGTCGTCTCGCTCCCCGTCCGGGCGGTGTCCCGGGCCTCGCGGCCCGGCGCCGTGCACCCCACCCGGTCGGACGGCTCCGGCCCCGACCCCGAGCCCGGGGACATGCTCGACCTCTCGGGGGTCCGGCTGCTCATCCTCGACGACGAGGAGGACGCCCGCGGCATGATGCGCCGCGTCTTCGAAGACTGCCGGGCGGAGGTCGAGACCGCCGGCTCGGCCGAGGAGGCCATCGAGGCCTACCGGCTCGGCGAGTTCGACGTGGTCGTGAGCGACATCGGCATGCCCGGCGTCGACGGCTTCGAGTTCATGAAGCGCCTCCGCAAGCTGGAGGTCGACTCCGGCCGCCCCCGCACCCCGGCCGTCGCCCTGACCGCCTACGCCCGCCCCGAGGATCGCCGCCGCGTCCTCCTCTCCGGCTACCAGATCCACGTCGCCAAGCCCGTCGAGCCCGCCGAGATCGTCGCCGTCGCGGCCAACCTGGCGGGGAGGATCTAGAGGAGGCCGCCGCGTCCCGAATGGGCGCGGGGCCCGGCCCCTCGAACCCGCATCGCGGCCCGGCCGTCCGTATGTCCGGCCCGGCGGGGGTTGTGCTAGAATGCCTTGCTTGGGTTTTGGGCATCCCGCAGGCGGCGTCTCCACTCCCCGCCACACCTCTGGGAACGAAGCGAACGGACGGCGATGACGCGAATTGCGATCTACGACACGACCTTGCGCGACGGCAGCCAGGGCGAGGGGGTGAACTTCTCGCTCCAGGACAAGCTGCTGATCACGGCCAAGCTGGACGAACTGGGGGTCGACTACGTCGAGGGGGGGTATCCCCTCTCCAACCCCAAGGACGCCGCGTACTTCCGCGCCGTGCGCGACCTGCCGCTGGAGCACGCCCGGGTGGCGGCCTTCGGGATGACCCGCCGGCGCGACATCGCGGCCGAGGACGACACGGGGATGAAGGCCCTGGTCGCCGCCGGGACGCCGGTCGTCACGGTCGTCGGCAAGACGTGGGACCTGCACGCCCGCGAGGTCCTGGGCGTGTCGCTGGAGGAGAACCTCCGGATGATCGGCGACTCGGTCGCGTTCCTCGTCGCCAACGTCTCCGAGGTCGTCTACGACGCCGAGCACTTCTTCGACGGCTACCGCCGCAACCCCGACTACGCGCTGGAGACGATCCGCAAGGCGGCCGACGCCGGCGCGGCCTGGATCGCCCTGTGCGACACCAACGGCGGCTCGCTGCCCGAGGAGGTCGCCGAGGCCGTGGCGGCCGTCGCGAGAGAAGTCAGCGTCCCGCTGGGGATCCACACCCATAACGACGGCGAGCTGGCCGTCGCCAACGCGCTGGCCGCCGTCCGCCTGGGGGCGAGGCAGGTGCAGGGGACGATCAACGGCCTGGGCGAGCGCTGCGGCAACGCCGACCTGTGCAGCGTGATCGCCAACCTGTCGCTGAAGTACCCGGAGTTCTCGGCCCTCGCCCCGGGGAAGCTCGCCCGGCTGACGGAGGTCTCGCGGTACGTCTACGAGACGGCCAACATGAACTTCCGGCCCGGCCAGGCGTTCGTGGGCTCCAGCGCGTTCGCCCACAAGGGGGGGATGCACGTCCACGGCGTCCGCAAGATCGCTTCGAGCTACGAGCACGTCGACCCGACGACCGTGGGCAACGAGCGCCGGATCCTCGTGAGCGAGCTGTCCGGCAAGTCGAACATCGCCGAGAAGCTCGCCGAGCACGACCTGGACCAGGACCAGGAGCTGCTCTCCCGGGTGCTCGACCGGGTGCAGGACCTGGAAAACGAGGGCTACCAGTTCGAGGCGGCCGAGGCGTCGTTCGTCCTGCTGGTGGAGAAGCTGGCCGGGCGGCACCGCGAGGCCTTCCAGAGCCGGGGCTTCCGCGTCAGCGTGGCGGGCGTCGGCGACGGCGCGTCGCTCACCGAGGCGACCGCCAAGCTGCAGGTCGGCGAGGCCCTGGAGCACACCGTCGGCGAGGGGGACGGCCCGGTCGACGCGCTGGACAACGCCCTGCGGAAGGCCCTGGAGCACCACTTCCCGGGCCTGCGGTCGATGCACTTGGTCGACTACAAGGTCCGGGTCATCAACGCCCGCGCCGGCACCGCCGCGCGGGTCCGCGTGGTCATCGAAAGCTCGGACGAGGACGCCGTCTGGGGCACCATCGGCGTCTCCGAGAACGTCATCGAGGCGAGTTGGCTGGCCCTCCTGGATGCCTTCGAGTACAAGCTCTCCAAGGACGCCCGCCAGCCCCGCCCCGCCCGGCCCGAGCCGGCCGCGGCCCGCTGACCGAGGGAGACCTCCATGGCGACCGACATCCAGGCCGAAGCCAAGACCCTCGACGCGGACCGCCGCCCGTATCGGTTCACGGCCGACCAACTGTGGCGGATGCTCAAGGCTGGGATCATCCCCGACGAGGTGGACGTCGAGCTGCTGCGAGGGCGGATCTATCGCATGACCAAACGCGAGCCGCATTGCTTCGCCGTGGGCGAACTCGCCGACCGGCTCCGCGGCATGCTCCCCGACGGCTTCCACGTCCGCGAGGAGAAGCCATTGAGTCATGATCAGCGGTCGATCCCCGAGCCCGACGTGGCCGTCGTCCGGGGCGCCCGCGCCGATTATCGGCTCGAGCCGCCGTCCACCGCCCGGGCGGCCTTGCTCGTCGAGGTCTGCGCCAGCACCCGCACGGGCGACTACCGCGACAAGGTCCGCCTGTACGCCTCGGCCGGCGTGCCGACTTACTGGGTCGTCGACGTCGACGGCCGCAAGCTCGACGTCTACTCCGAGCCGCAGGGCTCGGGACGCGACGCCTCCTACGCCAGGCACGCCGCCTTCCCCGAAGGCGAGGCCGCCCCGGTGATCCTGGACGGCCGCGAGGTCGGCCGGGTCGCCGCCAGGGACCTGCTCCCCCCGCTTGAACAACCCTCCAAATCTTGACAGCGACGGCATGAACATCAACGACATCCCCAAGCAGTACGATCCCAAGGACGCCCAGGACCGCTGGTACCAGATCTGGCTGGAGCGAGGGTACTTCCACGCCGACCCGGCGGGCGAGAAGCCGCCCTACTGCATCGTCATCCCGCCGCCGAACGTGACCGGGGCGCTCCACCTCGGCCACGCGCTCAACAACACGCTGCAAGACGTGCTCATCCGCTGGCGGCGGATGCAGGGCTACGACTGCCTCTGGATGCCCGGCACCGACCACGCCGGCATCGCCACCCAGGCGGTCGTCGAGCGCCGGCTGCTGGAGGAGCAGAAGCTCACCCGCCACGACGTCGGCCGCGAGGCGCTCGTCGAGAAGATCTGGGCCTGGAAGGACGAGTACGAGAAGCGGATTTTGGGCCAGCTCCGCCTGATGGGCTGCTCGTGCGACTGGGAGCGCACCCGGTTCACGCTCGACGAGGTCTGCTCGCGGGCCGTCCGCCGGACGTTCTTCAACCTGTTCCGGGCCGGCAAGATCTTCCGGGGCAAGCGGCTGGTCAACTGGGACGTCCAGCTCCGCACGGCCGTCGCCGACGACGAGATCTACTACGAGGACAAGCCCGGCAAGCTCTGGACGATCAAGTACCCCGTCGCCGGGTCCGAGACGGGCGAGGCGCTCCACGTCGCCACGACCCGCCCGGAGACCATGCTGGGCGACACGGCCGTCGCCGTCCACCCCGAGGACCCGCGCTACAAGCACCTCATCGGCCGCGAGCTGGAGCTGCCGCTGACGGGGCGTCGGATCCCGATCGTCGGCGACGCGATCCTCGTCGACCCCAAGTTCGGCACGGGCTGCGTGAAGGTCACCCCCGCGCACGACCCGAACGACTACCAGACGGGCCAGCGCCACGGCCTGCCGATGATCAACCTGCTGAACCCGGACGGCACCTACAACGAGAACGCCGGGCCGAAGTACGCCGGTCTCGACCGCGTGGTGGTCCGCAAGCGGGTCGTCGCCGACCTGGAAGCCGCCGGCCTGCTGGTCAAGGACGAGCCCTACAACGTCCGGCTCAACTACTCCGACCGCAGCAAGACCCCCATCGAGCCCTACCTCTCGGACCAGTGGTTCGTCCGCATGGCCGACGACCCCGACGGCGCGCCCGGCTTCGCCCAGAAGGCGATCGACGCGGTGGCTTCCGGCGAGGTGAGGATCACCCCCGAGCGCTACGCCAAGAGCTACGCCGACTGGCTGGGCGAGAAGCGCGATTGGTGCATCAGCCGGCAGCTCTGGTGGGGCCACCGCATCCCCATCTGGTACTGCTCCACCTGCACGGCCGAGGACCTGGAGCTGGCTTTCGGCGGCCGATCCGACGTGGCCTGGACCGAGGCCGAGTCCGGCGGCTGGCTCGTGTGCGCCGAGCGCGACCTGCAAGCCGACGCCCTGCCCGGCCACGCGCTGACGCAGGACGCGGACGTGCTCGACACCTGGTTCAGCTCAGCCCTCTGGCCGCACTCGACCCTGGGCTGGCCCGAGGCGACGCCCGAGCTGGCGAAGTTCTACCCGACGAGCGTCCTCTCCACGGCGCGCGACATCATCACGCTCTGGGTCGCCCGGATGGTGATCTTCGGCCAGTTCAACATGCGTCAGGTCCCCTTCCGCGACGTCTACATCCACCCCGTGATCCAGGACGGCCAGGGCAAGCGGATGTCCAAGTCGGCCGGCAACGGCGTGGACCCGGTCGACATCATCGAGATCTACGGGGCCGACGCCCTCCGCTACACCCTGGCCGCCGGCGCGACCGAGACGCAGGACCTGCGGATGCCCGTCGAGAAGCTCAAGCTCCCCGACGGCCGCGAGATCAACACGTCCGACCGCTTCGAGCAGGGCCGGAACTTCGGCAACAAGATCTGGAACGTCGCCCGCCTGGTCATGATGAACCTGGAAGGCTACGAGCCCGCCCCGGTGGACGTCGCCGCGCTGCCAGTGGAGGACCGCTGGATCCTCGCCGAGCTGGACGCGACGGTCGCCGCGACGACCGCCGACCTCGACGCCTTCCGGTTCGCCGAGGCCGCCAAGCGGCTCCGCGAATTCTCCTGGGGCGAGTTCTGCGACTGGTACGTCGAGTTCGTCAAGGGCCGGCTCCGCGACCCCGAGTCCCGGCCGGTCGCCCAGCGCACGGCGGCGGCGGTGCTCGACGCCCTCTGCCGGCTCCTGCACCCCTTCATGCCGTTCCTGACCGAGCAGATCTGGGCCCCGCTCGGCGAGCTGGCCCCCGTCCGCGGCGTCCCCCTCCCCTCCCCCGCCGAGCCGCACGCCTGCGTCGCCGCCTGGCCGGCGCCGAAGGGCCTGGAGGACGCCGAGGCCCGCGCCACGGTCGACCAGTGGAAGGAGAAGATCCAGGCGATCCGCAACCTGAGGGCCGAGCGGAACGTCCCCAAGGACGCCAAGATCGCCCCCCGGATCGTCGCCGAGGGAGCCGTCGCCGACCGGCTCCGCCTGGGCGAGGAGTTCATCAAGTCGCTGACGGGGGCCGGGTCCGTGGCCGTCGGCCCCGACCAGGCCCGGCCGGCCGACTCCGCCGTGGCCGTCCTAGCCGACGCCGAGGTCGTCCTGCCTCTGGAAGGGCTGATCGACAAGGAGGCCGAGCGGGCCAAGCTCGCCAAGAGCCTGGCCGACCTCGACAAGCAGATCAACCCGCTCCGGGGCAAGCTCTCCAACGAGGGCTTCACCTCCCGCGCCCCGGCCGAGGTCGTGGCCTCCTCGCGGGCCAAGCTCGCCGAGCTGGAGGCCCAGCGGGCCTCGGTCGCGAGCCTGCTGGAAACCACCTGACGCGCGGGCCCCGCCGCGCGTTGACGACGCGCGGCGGGGCCGATACGATCAGATCAGCCCGCCGCGGACGTCGCCGCGGGGGGCGGGGGCCGGGACGCGACGGGACGTCGCGTCGGGCGAGGCGAGAGGAAAGGGTGGGTGCCGTGCCGGTCCAGATGGATCTCATGCGGATCATCATCAACGAGAACAGCGATCAGCATATCATCTTCCTCAAGGAAGTGGACGGCGAGCGCATGTTCCCGATCGTGATCGGCATCTTCGAGGCCACGAGCATCGACCGCCGGGTCAAGAACCAGCCGACCGTGCGCCCCCTGACGCACGACCTGCTGGCCAGCACGATCGAGTCCCTGGGGGGCGAGCTCCAGGACATCTACATCAGCGAGCTTCGCAACCACACCTACTTCGCCAAGCTTCGGATCCGCCACGAAGGCGAGACGATCGAGGTCGACTCCCGCCCGAGCGACGCCATCGCCCTGGCCGTCGCGGTCGACGTCCCTATCTACGTCGCCGAGGACATCATCGACGAGGCCAGCCAGTAAGGCCCCCCCGCCGGCGGCCCCCGAACGCGAGCCGTCGCAGCCGTCGAGCCGCCAGCCAGCCCAGCGACGCCAGGCAGCCGACGACCAGCCCGGACCTCAGCCAGGCCGCGACCGGGGCCGAGAGCGCGACCCCCGTCCCGACGGCGACGTAGGCGGCCAGGCAGGCCGGGCACTTCGGCAGGAGAGTCAGGACGGCCCCGGGGACGAGCCACCCAAGGACCTCCGCGAAGGTCCGTCGCGCCGGCCGTTCCCCGCAGCAGCGGCCCGCGCTCAACTTTCAGCCCCGTCCGCGCCCCGTGTTGGCCGGTACAGGCTCATGCCGTCGACGAACCCGTCGAAGCCGTAGCGGTCATGGTGCCGCACCCAGTCCATCAGGTTGCGGTGCGGCCCGTTCTCGTCCCGGCCCTTGGGCGTCAGATCCAGGTAGAAGTAGGCCCCGATCGAACCCTCCCCGCCCCTCGCGTAGCAGGAGTAGGTGTGGAAGACGTCGCCGGCCGCGTCTTTCGCGAACACGCTGATCCCGGACAGGTCCTCGATCGGAACCGGGGTGGTGCGGTAGTTGTACAACGGCTCGCCGCTCGCCAGGTCCTCCTTGGTGAACGACGCGCCGTAGTCGTAGTTGAAGGTGCTCCCGGCCGACGAGACCCACTTCGCCGTCCAGCCCATGCGGCGGTTGAAGGCCTGGATCTTGGCCAGCGGCGCCCGCGAGACCCGGACGAAGCTCACGTCGTGGTTCGCCAGGTGGACGAGCGAGCCCTCGACGTGATCGGCCTGGAACGAGCAGCCGACGCACCCCTCCTCCCACTCCGGGCTGAACATGAAATGCTGGACGACGAGCTGGCTCCTCCCGGCGAACAGGTCCCCGAGCGATCCCCGGCCGTCCGGCCCGTCGAACACATACGGCGTCTCCACCCTGACCCAGGGGAGTTCGCGACGCCTTCGGCCCAGCTCGTCGGAGAGCCGCGTCAGCTCCTTCTCCCTCCTCAGCAGCTCCATGCGAGCGGCGAGCCATTCCTCGCGCGAAGCGACGGCGTGATCGGCCATGATCTTCTCCCAGAGGATCGCGGATCGGACGGGAAAGTAGGGACGAAGACGGCCCGCGTCCCTCAAAGGGCGGTTCAGACGAACGGTTCCTTGCCCGCGGTGCGGCGGGCGTCGGCGACTTGGCCGAGGTGGAACATCTGGTGCAGGGCGATCAGGTGGAAGGTCCTCCCGATCGTCTTCATCTCATTCTCGAAGCCGGCGGGGATCGACCGGGGCTCGCGGCCCAGGCCCTCCTCGCCGATCTCTTCGAGCCGCGCGAGGTTCTTCGCCCGCAGGTCGCGATAGGTCGCCAGCACCTCGTCGAACGGCGGATACGAGGCGGCGTCGTCGGACGGCCGCGAGCCGGTGCCGAACAGCGGCCACCAGTGCTGGACGGGGTTCGGCTCGCCGAAGACGACGTGCGGCACCATCCCCTCGACCACGGCCAGGTGGCCGACGACCCACAGGGGGTGGTTGCCGCCGTTCGGGGTCGGCCGGGTCAGGGGCGCGTCGCGAAGGTCCCCGACGAGCCGTGTCGTCGACTCGTCGACCAGGCCGAGCGCCCAGCGGATCTGCTCGATTGCGGACATCACCGCGCCCCCTTTCGCTCGCCCATCAGGCGTGCGGCGATGACGGCGATCCGAGGGAGGCAGTAGTCCCAGCCGGTCCCCATGTCCTCGCGCATCCCCTCGGGGAACGGCCCCATCGACCGATGGCTGAACAGCAGGCGCGTTCGATCGCCCTCGGCGACCAGGCGATACTGGACGTGGTTGATCGCCGGGAACGACATGAACATCGGCCCGGTCAGTTCCAGGAGCGCCGGCGGCTTGATGACCTGCACGTGCCCCCAGAGATGCCCGGAGTCCTCGCCCAGGTCGCGAAACCAGCGACCCCCCGGGCGCGGCTCGACCACCATGGGGAACGGCTTGCCCCCCGGCATCTCCCCCCCCGGGCCGATCTCTTCGAGGATCGCCTCGAACGCGATCTCGATCGGCGCGGCGATCTCGACCTCCCGAGTGATGGTGACGGTCTGGACGTCCATCGCGACATCAGTCATCGACATGCTCATTCCCCCTTATCGGTCCCTTCGGGCTCAGCGGCCCGCTCCCGGGCCAGGCGCTCGGCGCGATCCTTGATCCGGTCGATCTGGTGATCCCAGAACGGTTCGAAAGTCTTCACCCAGTCGTGGATCGCCTTCAGGCGTTCGGCGTTCAGCGTATAAAGCCGCCGCCGGCCCTCGTCGCGGACGCGGACGAGCCCCACCTCCCGCAAGACCCGAAGGTGCTTGGAGACCTGCGGCTGCCCCAGCCCGAGCGCGTCGACCAGGTCGTTCACCGGCCTCTCGCCCCGAGCCAGGAGATCGAGGATCTGTCGCCGTCGCGGCTCCGCGACCGCGTTGAATGCGTCCGACGTCGTGGGTGATCGTGCCATGCCGAGATCGTATACCCTAATGGGAATATTTCAAGCGGAGTTCCGGGGAATATCCCGAAGCCCCTCCCAAGCCTGGAGAAGCGTCTTGCCCTCGGCGCCGCCCCGAGCGTCTCGCCGGAAGATCACGCCGGCCGCCCCCCTGGTTCTTCCACGGGGCGACGGCCGACGGGCGAGGAGAGGCCTGGTCCGGGCGGTTTTTCCGCCCCGTCCAGGTGACGCAACGCCCACGATTTGCTAGTCTCGACGAAGTCGGGAGGGGTGCCAGAGTGGTCGATTGGGACGGTCTTGAAAACCGTAGAAGGGTCACACCTTCCGTGGGTTCGAATCCCACCCCCTCCGCTTCCGACAGGCCTTCGACCCCCGCCCGCCGGCGTGGCGGAACGGCAGACGCTGGGGACTTAAAATCCTCTGGGCGGGAACGCCCGTGTGGGTTCGAATCCCACCGCCGGCATTAGAGTTACGCCAAATCCCAGCAACGGATTATGCCTGGCTTGCTGCAATTTCGCTGCACTCGCTTGGGTGACGGGGACGTGGCGTTGGAGGGCCGATGGCTTCGCTGCAAGAACGCGACGGACGCTGGCAGTGCCAGTTCCTCTATCGGGGCAAGCGTCGCACCTTCGCCCTCGGCCGCGTCACCGAGGCCGAGGCGAAGGCCAAGGCCGACCAGGTCGACTACCTGCTGATGCGGGTGGGCCAGGGGCTGATCGCCCTGCCGCCCGGCGTCGACGTCGTGGCCTTCGTCAAGCACGACGGCTCCGTCCCGAAGGCGGATCACGCCCCGCCGGAACGTGACGAGCCGACGCTGGCCGACCTGCGCGACCGGTACCTGGAGACCCACGGCAATGGCACGCTCGAGGCTAACACGCTGCGGGGCGTCCGGCGGCACTTCAAGCACCTGACCTCGGCCCTCGGAGAACGGTTCCCCATCCGCAAACTGACCCTGCTCGAGCTGCAAGGCTACGTCGACCGGCGATCGAAGGCGAAAGGGAGGCGGGGCCAACCGCTCAACCCCGCCACGATCAAGAAGGAGATCGTGACGCTCCGCACCGCCTGGAACTGGGGCGTCCGTATGAAAATCGTTTCGGGCCGCTACCCCTACGAAGGCCTGCGGTATCCCAAGACGGACGAGAAGCCGCCGTTCCAGAACCGCGATGAGATCCTTCGCCAGCTACCCGGCCTGTCTGCCGCAAAGGCCGACGAGCTGTGGGAATCGCTCTACCTCACGCTGCCCGAGATCGAACGCCTGCTGGCTTACGTCGAATCGCACGCCGCCCATCTCTGGATCCACCCGCTGGTCGCCGCCGCCGCCCACACCGGGGCGAGGAAGGGCGAGTTGCTCAAGATGCGGGTCGGCGACGTGGATCTCGTCGCCGGCACGATCAGCATCCAGGAGCGGAAACGCGCCCACGGACGTCGGACGACCCGGCGTGTGCCGCTGTCGACCGCGCTGGCCGCGATCCTGAGGGGCTGGCTGGCCGTCCATCCCGGCGGCACGCAGCTCTTCGCCCATGCCGAGGAGGTTCGGGGGAGCAAGAAACGCAGCCCAACCACCGGGCACTTGTGGAAGGACCGGCCGGGCCCGATGGGTGAGCGGCTGGCGGGCGTCCGGGGAAGGGAGAGGCCCGGCATCCTGCCGCTGACCGAGTTCGAGGTGCACCACCACGTCAAGCGGACGCTGAAGGGCTCGGAATGGGAGGTGGTCCGGGGGCTGCACTGCCTGCGGCACAGCTTCATCTCGGCTATGGCGTCGAAGGGTGTAGACCAGCGGATCATCGACGAGGTGGTCGGCCATCAATCGGAGGAGCAGCGGCGGAGGTATAGACACCTGTATCCAGCGACGATCAGGGAGGCGGTCAGGGGGGTGTTCGGTTGACCGGTCCGAAGGGATTCACGGCTTCACGAACAGTCGAGCCGCTGCCGAGGGGGGCAACGGAGGGGCCCACCCCCCGCCCGGCAGGTGCCCGGTCGACACCTCGCAGCCCTGACGGCTCGACTAATCGGGACCGATCTCCTGGTGACGGCGCGTTCGGCACTCAGGCCACCTCGTCGGCCGCCCCGCAGCCGAGGGACGCCGGGCCGCGGCTAGGCCCCGTCGGGCGAGGCACCGACCAGGTCGCGCCGATGCGTCCTCGTGGGCTGCACTTTCCTATACATCGCCGGCACTACGAACACGCCGACCCAAGCGGTGGAGTCGTTGGGAACCTACTTCAACGTCCGGCAGGCGTTGCGCCGGACGACACGCCGGATGTCGAGCGTGCGTGCTGGCCGGCTGCAAACTGGAACATCAGGCGTCATCTCGCCGAGTTTGTTGCCCAGCCAGTCAGGATCGCCGTTGCGGCCCGTGCTCCGGTCGTCCCCATGGCGGCTCGTCGCCAGGTCTCGGCCGGTAACGTGGAGTCCCCATGGGAACGCCACGCGGGCCTCTTCAGCTGCGCGACGACCTCTCGGCGAGCGGACGCGAGGACGTGACGCTTGGCTTGATGCGCAGTCTCTCGAGCACGAGCACCTCGCCGGCTCCCAACACGGCCGCCATGAGCAGTCCCGACAAGATCAAGCGGCCTTCAGGTCAGGCCCACCTCACCCTATCTTCCCATCGGCCGCATGACGTGGAACATGCTTCGAAAAAGTGGCGAGCCTGCCGTAGGAAACAGGCCCCACCCAGCGTCGCCTGTCGACGCCGCGCGAGTCGACGCCTCCAAGCGTACGACGGCGCCGCCCCACTGAGCGGCCTCGCGGTCGAATTCGTCGGCTACGCTCCCGGAGCCGCCTGAGGCCGACTTCATGAAGCGGTCAGGCCGACCTCGGGGAAGGGAGGAGCCCTTCCCTGCGATAGCGCAACAACTCCTGGTGGCTCAGGACCCAAGCCGGATGCGCCCCCCTGCCCGACCGCCGCTTCTGGGCCTCGAGGCGGCCCAGGCGGCAATGCTCCCTCACGGTGAACTCGGCCTTGCCGATCAGCCTGCCGAACTCGCCGGTGGAGTACCAATCCTTGATCGTCTCCCGCTGGAGGATCATGTCCAACTTCTGTTCGATCCGCTCCAGCCGCTCGTCCCCGGTCATGGCTCGCTCCGTTCATGTCGCATATCTCGGGACGCCCCCCGCCCCTTCGCCCGGCGGCCCGTCGGCGCCCCCGATCTCGATCACCTTTATCCCCGGAGGCCGCACGCCGCACCAAGGGCGATTTCGGGCTGAACGAGGCCAGATCGGTCGTAGGCTCGGTCGCACGATGGATCAACGGCCGTCGCGGCCGCCCGTGGCCGCGTTGCCTATCGGGATGACGCACGTGCCGGGCTGCCCCTCACGCCCCCCGACGCCCCGCCGCTCGGCCCAGGAGCGTACGTCCGTCGGCGACGCCGAAGTTTCGCTCGAGCGCCGCCGCGGGTTCCGCCGAACGGCTCGCCATGTCGAAGCCTCTCGACCCGCCTCGAGTCGCCCGCTCGCCCGAGCCTCCGCCGCCGAGATACGTGGAGCCGGAGCGGTCTCGCCGGCCGTCTCCGCACGCGGACCTCCCGTCCGGCGGAGCCCGGGGGCGAGCGGATCGTCCAACGCTGGACCAAGGTCCCGATTGATGAGCCCTGACGGAGAGGTCGGCCGGTCCTGCCGTCCACCTCGACCTCTCCGCCCCTCGGCCTCAAACCTCCGTCGTCGGGCACGCCCGACTCTCTCCCCGATGAATCACGTAATTCACGAGTTGAGAGTCGTGCAACGAGGCTGGGAAGAGGTAGGGCTGGTAGGTGGACCAATCGCGATACGTCTTGGTCATGCCACCCTCGGACCGGGCTGGTACCTATCGGGGGACGGGCCTCGGCATTCTTCGAAAGTCATCGGCCAAAGGCGATACTCGGACCGTCTCCTAGGCGACGGCCGACCCGTCCCGGTTCCGCCACACGAATTCCGAGCGTCCCGACTATGGGCAGGCGTGGGACTGGAGGTCCAACCGTCCGTCATCGTGTCGCCCCGTTAAGTCGCAGCGGGATGTCGCGTTTCCGCGTCCGCATGGCCCGCTCCCCTGGGAGCGAGGGTGCGCCTCCGTTCGGCTGCTCACGTCCGGGGACGGGGCCGCCGCGGCGATGGGGCCGTCTCGGCGAAGGGTGGCGTCCCGGAGGAGGATGCGTCCGCAGCCGTGCCCGGCGACGACGTCATTCGCTCCCATCGGAAGGCAGGCGAGCTGGCCGAGGCCCAGAATGCCAGGGGCGGACGACGCTCCCCTTCCGGTCGAGGGAGGACCGGTTCGGCGAGGAGCAGCATCGATTCCAGCGTAGCCGACCCGGTCCGGCCGATCGCTCTTCGGCTTCACACGCCAGCCGTGCGACTCCGCAGGACGCGAGAGGAGGTGTCGCATGAGCTGGACCTGAGCGGGGCCGTGGTCGGTTCGGCCCGCGACGCCTGCACTCGACCTCGCAAACGTGCCCGAACTTCGGATCCGGACGATCCGAGAGGGGGGCCCGCCCCGAAGATCGGGGAGGTCGGTGGAGAGTCGGAGGAATTTATCCCGCCCGAGCGGCCCCTCGGGCCGCCCCCCCTCCTCGTCTCCGCTTAATCCGCGGTGGAATCGCGTCATCGGGAAACGGGGCCGTTAGACCCTCCACTTGCTTCGCGACGGCATCCGCGGCCCGAACGCCGCGTGGTGGGGGCAAATCGCCGACCATGGACTCGGCAGGAAAGGGAGCTCCGGGCCGAGGTCCCTCCTTCCCCCGTCGGAATGGCCGAGGGGCCGGGCGTCCCCGGCCGGGGCTCGCGGCTCGGGCGGGCCGGCCCCTCTTCGCGGCGTTCCCCGCCGCCTGGGGCCGCGTGCGTCCGGGGGCCGCTCGGCGTGGCGGTCGGCCCCTCCCCGCCTTCGCGAAGGCCGCCCGGCGTTGCCCCGCGACGCGACGTCCGCACGCCCGAGCCGCTCTGGCGAGGGCTCGCCGGCCGGCATCTCGGCCCCGGCGAGTGCTCGCCTGTCACCGACAGACCCGCACGAGCCCGGACGCTCGCCGGGCCGCCGGCCCGGGACCGGACCGGGCCGACTTCCAGGAGCCGCCCCATGTCGAATCGCCTCGAAATCCTGGCGTCCGCCCCCGGCCCCGCCGCCGCCCGCCCCCCGCTGCTCTGCCGGGGGAATGCGAAACTGGGGCGGGAGCTGATCTGGAGCTTCTCGATCCCCGCGGTCGCCTCCTGCCCCGGGTCCACCCCGGCCTGCCGGGCGGCCTGCTACGCCCGCTCGGGCCGCTTCGCGTTCCCGTCCGTGAAGGGCCGCCACGCCCGGAACCTGGCCCGGGCCGAGCGCCCCGGCTTCGTCGCCGACCTGGTCGATCAGGTCCGCCGCGACTTCGTCCGCGTGGTCCGCGTGCACGGCTCGGGCGACTTCCACTCGGCGGGCTACGTCGGCCGCTGGGCCGAGGCCGCGCGGATCTGCCGCTCGACCGTCTTCTACGCCTACACGCGGTCCTGGAGGGTCCCGGAGATCCGCGGGGCGTTGGCGGACTTCGCCGGCCTGCCCAACGTGCGGCTGTGGTACTCCGGCGACCGCGACTCCGGCCCCCCGCCCCGCGACCCGGGCGTCCGGACGGCCTGGATGATCGGGCCGGGCGAGCCGACCGGCTCGGTCCCGGCGACGGCCGACCTGGCCTTCCGCGTCCGCCGGTCGGGGCCGCTCAAGCGGGCCAACGGAGTGCTCGTCTGCCCGTACGAGCAGGCGGTCCCGAGGTCCTGCCCGCCGATCACCTGCGAACGCTGCCGCATCTGCTTCGACAGGCCGCCGCGCCCGCCGGCCCGGCCCTGACCCGCCGAGATCTTCCATAGTCGTCCGGCGGGGTTTCGGCCCGCGGCGGCCGGATCCTTCCCAGCCCCACCGCCCCCCTGGAGTTCGACGGCCTGACGTCGACGACGCCGACCGTCGGGCGGCGGCCGGGGGGGACGGCGGGCTCGGGAGCACTGCACGGCGGTCGTTTTTTTAGCTCCCGCGAGATGAAGGGGCGGATCCCTCTCGACGCGGACGCCGCTTGGGACTTCGCCGGCGAGCTCCGACGCGAGCGGCCCGGGCCGCTCGGAATCGAGCGGCGGCGGGCCGTCCCGGAGAGGGCGCGACATGGACGGTCGCGGCGTCCTACGCCGGCTCGGGCGCCGGACGAGCGGCCCGAGTTTCGTGAATCTCGGGATTCACTCCAGGGCATGTCAGTCATCATTTTCAGATCATCACATCGAGGCTGGACTCGCTCGAAGAGGGCAGGTCAGCGACGGTCGGCCCCCGTCGCCGGCCAGCACGGGCGCGTTCAGGGGTTGGTCAGGTTCGGCGACCACACCCCGGGGCGAATCTCGGGCGTCTGGCCGGACGGGGGGAACGTCGTCTTCACGGCGGCGTGCAACTGCTGCGACAGTTCCTCGACTTGGGCCGCGTGCTCCGTCTTCTCGGCGAGATTCGTCAGCTCGCGCGGATCCGCGTCATGGTCGTACAGCTCGCAGCCCTTGCGGCCTTCGTCCCATTCGGTGTATCGCCAGCGAGGTGTCCGAATGCTGTAGCCGAAGAAGCGACCGGCGGGGCCCTGCCCTCCGGCCGCATTCTGACCTCCGCCCGCACCCGGGTCGCCCAGCGGACGCCGAACTCCTCCAACGCCCTCGCCGGCGCCCGCGTCCCGTCGTCCGTCCGCGACGGCTCCCGGCGCTCCGCCCGGTCGCGGGCCGGCCCCGCCGCGGGAGACCTGGGTGAGAGCCCAGCCTCGTCCCACGGCGTCGGGGTCCTTGAGGATCGGCACGAGGCTCTGGCCCTGGAGGTCGGCGGGACGTTCGACGCCGCTCAGCTCGGTGAGGGTCGGATAGAGATCGATCAGGGAGACGGGGGTCTTCGCAACCCGGCCCTTGGTCGCCAAGCCCGGCGCGACGATCAGGAGCGGCACGCGGGCGCTCTCCTCGAAGAGGCTCATCTTCTGCCATAGCCCGTGCTCGCCGACGAGATAGCCGTGGTCGCTGGTGAACACGATGATCGTGTTTTCGGCGAGCCCCAGACGGTCCAGCGCGTCGATCACGCGACCGACCTGGGCGTCCATGAAGCTGATGCTGGCGTTGTAGGCCTGCCGCGCCTGGCGGCGTTTCGCATCGTCGAAGTCGTCCCGATCCCGCCTGCCGCCGGGGCGCGCGGGGGCGGGTATGTCGGCCAAGTCCTCCTCCACGCCCTGGACGACTGGCATCTCCGACTCGGGATGGAGGTCGAAGTACGGCCTCGGCGCGACGTAAGGCGTATGCGGCCGGAAGAATCCTACGGCGAGGAAGAACGGACGATCGTTCCGCCTGGCGCACCGCTCGAGGACCCATTCGGCGTCGTCCGCCATGAGGCCGTCGGTGTGCTCGCGGTCCCCCTTCGGCGAGGCGTACCAGCTGAGCGTCCCCCCGAACTGGCCGGGCGTCAGGGAATAGATCTGAGGCTCCTCCTCCAGCCGGTCGACGCCCGCCGGGTTCAGCTCCAGCTCCCAACTCCCGGGATCGTCGTGGCCGTTCGTGCCGACCGACATGGGCACGTTGTAGTGGTAGAGCTTGCCGATCCGCGCGGCGAAGTAGCCGGAGTTTCGGAAAGCCTGGGGCAGGCTCCGGTGCGAGGGGATCGTCTGCCGGAAGATCTGCCCGTTGGTCAGGATGCCCGTGCTATTGGGATAGAGCCCCGTGAGGAAGGAATTCCGGCTCGGGCCGCAGAGCGGGAACGCGCAGTACGCGGCGTCGAACCGGACGCCCCGGGCCGCGAGCTTGTCGAGGTTCGGCGTCTTCGCGAGCGGATCGCCGTATGCGCCGATCAGGTTGTTGAGGTCGTCAGAGACGATGAACAGGACGTTCGGCCGCCGCTCCTCGGCGGACACGGGACCGGCCGTCAGGCACAACAGGGCGAGCGAAAGCCAGCTTCTTCGCATAGGGGAGGACTCCGGTAGGCGGCTGCATCCAGGACCGGCGGCGTCATGTAGGACGCCACAACCTATCGCGTTCCGAGCCGAGGCCGGAACCCATGTGATTTTGGGCGGGAGGCCCGGACGACCCGGCGACGAACAACCGGGACGGGCGACGGATCTCTCGCGCCCGGGACCCATCGGGGAGATCACCGGGACTCATCCGTCGCGGGTCGTCCAGCTTCCGTGTGGGATCGATCCTCAATAGGCGTCGGAGCTGATCACTTCGCCGCCGGCCCTGGTCCCGAGCGCCCAGTAGGTCCGAAGGTCGATGGTGCTCTTGATGAAGCGGACGCTGCCGTCGGCGAAGGTGTAGTTGGATCCCCCCGAATGGTTGCTGGTCGAGTTGACGAACCCCGAGAGCCCCCACGTAAACAGGGGGTCCGCCTGGCACGAGTTGAAGGCGTATTGCGGATTGTTGGGCGGCGCGATCGTGTTGAAGAGCGTCGTGCCCAGGTAGCCGGCTTGCCACGTGGCCCCGCTGAAACTGGACCCCACGGACCTATCGGTCGTGCCCACATTAGCCCGGGCGTACGCGCCGCAGGCCGCGAGGGCCTGGACGACTTGCGGGTAAAGCGGGCTGGCGTCGAGAGAGACCACGCCGGCGACCTCGGACACTCTCCCGAAGCTGGCGCGACGCGGGTCGGCGACCGCCGGCCCAATTCCACCCACCAGGCGCTCGGAGTAAGCGATGGTGTTGGACAGGCCATCGGTCACGCTCGCCACGTTGTAGGCGGGGACGCCATGCACGATCGGGTTGTCAAAGCCGAAGATGCCCGTCGTCCGTTGGCTCACCACGGTCTGTTGCACGGCCCCGATCGCCTCGACGGTCGTCCCCGTGCTGCCTACGTAGTTGCAGTTGAAATTCATCCTCTGTGCCTCCAGGACCGTGGGGGAGAGGCCGTCGGAGGGGCAGAGGAACAATTTCAAGGGCGTGAAGAGGATCGTGGAATTGGTGTAGTAGGCCTGGTTCAGCGCCTGGGCCGGGGCGAAACTGAAGTTGATCGCGTTGTAGACCGGCGCCTGCTCCAGGTGGTGGAGTACTTGTGCGTGGATGCTCCACGGGTTGCCCCCGTAGTTGGGGCCGGGCGTGGTCTTGGCCCAAGACTGGCCGATGGGGAACGAGCCGATCGAGGAGTGGTAGTTGTGCAGTGCGAGCCCGAACTGCTTGAGGTTGTTGACGCAGTGGATCCGTCGGGCGGCCTCGCGGGCCGACTGGACGGCGGGCAGCAGCAGGGCGATGAGCACGGCGATGATGGCGATGACCACCAGCAGCTCGATCAGGGTGAAGGCGTGGAGGCGCGACCGAGCGTCGACCTTTCGCAACTGGTCGTCGCGATGCAATATCGGCATGTAAGTCTCCATAGAGACCGGACGCCTCCGGCTGGCGCGGTCGGCGATATCCGGGGGTTCGACTCAACACACCTCTCGTCGACGAGTCGGCATCAACCGGGCGGGGAGGAGGCGGGAGGATCCTCGTCCATGGGGTTGCGATTCTGCTCAGACTCGGAGGAACCTGTCAAGGGGAATGCCTATTATTCCTATAGGGTTTCCACAGCCCGCTTGCGTCAGCCCAAGAGACGGCTTGAGCTGCCCACAGAGACCGGACAATCGCACGCGAGGATTCGGATGCGATTGCCCCTGCCCCTATGTTGTCGCCGGGGTCGATTCACCCTTCTTGGGCCTAGAAGCTCTCTCGGCCGGTCCGACTCCCCAGGGTGCCCCTGATTAGTTCAGGCCACGGTGACCGGGTGGCCGGCGATGGCCGAGAAGAGATAGCCCTGGCTGTTGTAGGGCACGGTCAGCGGTTGGGCGTTGCCCTGGTCGTCCACGGCGCGGGCCTTGAGGACGTACTTCCCGGGTCGCGCCGCCCATGGGATCTGCCATTCCGCCCAGGCTTGGTGGCCGTTGCCGCCCGGCTTCAACGCGGCTCGGATGTACGTGTCCCCGCCATTGAAGCTGACTTCCACGAGGGCGATCGAACCCTCGGCCGACCACGAGCGGCCGGTGATGAGGTTGAGGCCCGGCCTGAGGGAGGCCGGGAACGGCAGTTCGAACGCGCTCTTGATGGTCTGCGTCGTGAGGATCGGCTGTCCGGGGTAGTCGTCCTCGTTGCCGAAGAATCGGTACTGCGTGGTGTTCCACGCCGTGAACACAGGCTCCTCGGAGACCGTGACGCGGCCGAGCCACTTGACGTTCGCGATCCCGATCCAGCCCGGCACCAGCAGCCGCGCCGGGAAGCCGTGGTCGGGCGGGAGCAGCTCGCCGTTCAGGCCGTAGGCGACGAGCAAGTCGTCGGCGAGCGCGCGGCCGATGGGGATCGGTCGTCGAACGTGTCCGCTGGCGCCGACCTCGTCGTCGAGCCCCTCCGGCAAGACGTCCACCGCCGTCGGCTTGACCCCGGCCAGCTCCAGCAGCGTCGACAGCCTCACGCCGGTCCATTCGCCGACCCCGATGGCTCCGAGGAGCCATGCGGTCCCGGCCACCGCCTGGCCCTGCTGGCCGGCGAAGAAGCTGCGGCCGTTCCCGGCGCATTCGATCGCGCGAGTCAGCCTTTCCGTCGGGAGCGAGATCAGATCGTCCAGCGTGAACGTCCTGGGCCTGGCGACGCCTCCTCCCTCGACGCTCAGCGACCAGGTCTCGGCGTCGATCAGCGGCGTGCTGGTGTGGTTGCGGACGAAGAACAGGGACGCGGGCGTGAGATACCCGCGGCCCTTGAACGCGTGGAAGAGGGTCTCGCGATTCGTCCCCAGGATCCTGAACTTGTCCGGCGGCGTCGGCTTGACGATCGTGGCCGGCGCCTGCGCGAAACCGCGCGAGGGCAAGCTCCCGAACGCGGACGCGCCCGCCGCCAGGCCGGCGAGCGTCCTGACGACCTGGCGCCGTGTCTGGCCGGTGGCGTGTCGACGCTTCCAGACTTCCATCTCGAAACGCTCGCGATCGTAGTCCTGCTCGTTCTTGAACGCGTTGTTCATATGAGTCGCCGGGGTTGAGACTTGAGCGAACGGGCGATCGGCCGTGTCGAAGGATTCATGACGAGCGATTTGGGGCGAGACGCCGTCGAAGCGCCGTCGCGCCGATCAAACCCGTGGCCAGCAGTGCGGCGGCCCCGGGCTCCGGGACGACCGTGTACGCCTGGATGGTGATCGTCGACGCCGCGGCGTCGTCCGGCCCGATATATTCGAGGACCTTGACCACCAGCAGATTCGTCCCGGCCGAGATCGGGTCGAAGGTAAAGCCCGCAAGCTTGGAGCCCAGGTTGACCCGAAGGCCGCCCACCGGTTCTGAGGCGGCGTCGTCGTAGATCAGGCCGTCGCTCCACCGCCAGCCGGGGGTGAGGATCTCCTGATACCAATTCGAGAGCGTGAAGTCCCCGACCCCGATTGTGAGGAACTCCAGGACGAAGAAGGCGTCGCCCGTCCGCAGATTGCGCGACCCGTCCTCGAAGGCCAGTTCCTGGGTCCAGCGGCCGGCATCCAGGCTGGGCGAGATTTCCAGATGTGTCGGCGTGACGGGGTCGCTCAGGTCGGCGATCAGCCACGCGGCGTAATCGTCCTGATAGGTGAATCGGCCGACGGCCCCGCCAGCGAGGTTCGAACCGACCGAGATCGGGCCCGCGGAAGCGGGTTGCAAGCCGAGCGCGGCGAAGAGGCAGGCGAGAAGCAGGTGTCCGACGTATCGCCTCGTCTGACGCGGCGGATCGGCCCGACCTTCCGCCCTAGAGCTAAATAAACGCGTGGTCATAATTTGAATTCTCTCGAATGATTGGACCTGTCTCGATGGCGGGACGGGTCGCGTGGAGATCGACGTGGAGCCTCTCGAGGCCCCGCATGCCGGCAGTACGAGGCACGCGTGCCCGTCCGCTCGCGCGGAGCCCACGACGCCGAGGGTCGCCGTCGGCCCGGGACTAGGTTTGCGGGCTTCGTCATGGGGCGCCCGCATCCCGCCCGAAGAGCACGATCGGCGAGCCGTCGTTGCGCCGGGGAGTGCCGGGTGTGCTCCGGCCGTCGGCGACGAGCTGCTTGATCTGATTCGTCAGTCGCGAGACCACTTCGGGATGGTCGGCCTGGACGTTGTGCCGCTCGGCGGAATCCTTCGAGAGGTCGTAGAGCTGGATCGGGGGCAGTGCCTTCGCCTCGGCGCTCCCCGGCTTGGGGGCGCTCCAACCCCCCGAGTCGGGGCCGAGGATCAGCTTCCAGCTTCCGTCCCGGATCGCGAAGGAGCCGTTGATGGAATGGTGGACGATCGACGTGCGATGCGGGCCGTCCCCGATCGCCAGCAACGCCGGCAGGAAGCTGACGCTGTCTTCGGCCGCCGTGTCGGCGGGCTTCGACCCGACCATCTCGGCGCAGGTCGCAAAGAGGTCGGTGAGGCAGACCGGTTGGTCGTGGACCGAACCCGGCTTGACCTTCGTCGGCCATCGCACGATGAAGGGGACGCGATGCCCACCCTCGAAGATGTCGGCCTTCGCGCCGCGATACCCCGCGCTCGGATCGTGACCCTTCGCCAGCAGCTCGGGGTAGTTCGCAACGGGGGAGCAGCCGTTGTCGCTCGTGAAGATCAGCAGCGTGTCGTCGGCCAGCCCGCTCGCCTCCAACGAGGCCGCAATCCGCCCGACCGCGTCGTCGACCTGCATCACGAAGTCGCCATAGTCGTTGAGCCCTGACTTGCCCCGCCACTCCGCGGTCGGCAGGACAGGCGCGTGCGGCGCGGCTAGCGGGACGTAGAGGAAGAACGGCTTGCCGCCGCGGGCCGCCTCGGCGTTCGACTCGATGAAGGACGTCGCCGCCCTCGTCAGGGCCGGCAGGACGTCGATGGCCTCGAAATCGGCCGCGGCCGGCCCCTTTCGCACGTAAGTCTTCTCGACCGTGGGGATGCCCTCCGTGCGATCGTCGCGGATGAACACGTAAGGGGGCATATCGAGCGACGCGCTGATGCCGAAATACTCGTCGAACCCGACCGTCAGCGGCCCGTTTGCGATCGGCTTGCGGTAGTCGACCTCCCATCCCGTCACGATCTTCCCGGTCCGATGGCCCTCGTCGAGCGCCCAATCCATGCCGAGATGCCATTTGCCGACGCAGGCCGTACGATATCCTTGCTGATGCAAGAACTCCGGCACGGTCTGCCTGCCGGGCTCGATCAGGTGGCTGGAATAGCCGTAGAGCACGCCCGACTTGAGCGACGACCGCCAACTGTAGCGCCCGGTCAGGATCCCGTAGCGGGTCGGCGTGCAGACCGCTGAGCCCGAATGAGCGTCGGTGAATCGCAACCCCTCCGCGGCGAGCCGATCCAGGCGGGGGGTGGCGATCTTGCCCTGGGCGTTGAAGCAACGGACGTCGCCGTAGCCCAGGTCGTCCGCCAGGATGTAGACGATGTTGGGCTTCCGCGCGACGGGACCTTCCGCCGCCGATGCCAGGGACGCGGACGCGACGGCCAGGACGCATCCCATCGTCAGCGATCGATAACGCATCTTCATCGAATCCCTCGCCATCACGCTCGGAGGAGGGGCTGTCGGCCCGCGTGACTCCCCCTAATCGACCAACGTCAGCACGACCGTACGCAGGTCGATCACGCGACGGCCGGGGACGTGCGTCGCCCGGATCGTCAGCGAACCTCGGCCCTTGTTCAGGTCGAGGACGCCCAGTTTCAGGGGCTTGAAGTCCTTGACGTACGACTCGCCGCCCCGCTTAACCCGATCATGCTCCGCCCCGCGTTGCGGCGGGTCGAAGGGTTCGACGACCGTGGCAAGGACGCGACGTTCACCCAGGCTCAATTCGAGCGTGGCGCCCACGTCCTCGGCCGAGGCCGTGTAGTAGACCTCGGCCTGGTAGCGGCCTTCCGTCGCGATCTCGACGTCCCAGGTGATCGAGTCGTCCTTGCTCGTCCAGTTCGTGAAGTACGAGCAGTTGGGAGCCCCGGCGCTCCGCTTGATGGCACCATGGGGCACCCCGTCGCGCGCCGGCAGCCATGTGATGGGGAAGGCGCGATACCCAACCGGAAACGGGCGGGCGTCGTCCCTCGATCCGGCCAGCAACTCCCGCGACCAGCTAGCCACGGCCTCCTCGAGCTGCTTGGCGACCTCCGGCCGGTCTCCGGAGACGTCCTTCGTTTGGCCGGGATCCGCCGTCATGTCATGGAGCCGTCCGGAGGCGTCGAGTCGGTACTGCTGGGTCCGCACGCTCACCTTGCCGTTCCAGTGGCTGAAGATTCGGCGGTCCGGCCAGTCCGCGTCCGGGCCCCCCAGCAGGAGGGGCGCGACGCTGGTCCCGTCGAGCATCTTGGTCGAGACGACGCGGATGCCAGCCAGGTCGGCCAGGGTGGGTAGGAGATCGATGGCCCCGGCGATCGCGCCGATCCTCGTGCCCGGCTTGACGTGTCCGGGCCATCGCAGCAGGAGGGGCGAGCGGACGCCCCCCTCGTCGGTCGAGCCCTTCCGCCCCCGCATCCCCCCGTTCCACCGCCAACCATTAGGGCCGTTGTCGCAGAAGTAGAGGACGATCGTGTCGTCCGACAGCTTCAGCTCTTCGAGACGCGCGAGCACGCGGCCCACGTTCCAGTCGAGGTTCTCGCACATCGCCAGGGCGGCCCGGGTATGCTCGACGTCCTCGCGCCCCTCGCCCGCATAACGCATCTTCAGGTCCGCATGCTTGAATTTTTCATAGAATCGGTCGGGGACCTGCATCGGCGAGTGGGGCGTGTTGAAGGGGAGGTAGCAGAAGAAGTTGCGGTCGCGATTGGCCTCGATGAACGCCAGGGCGTGGTCGGTCAGGTCGTCGGCGATGAAGCCACGCCCCCGGACGAGCCGCCCGTTCCGCTCGAGCGGGGGATCGAAATACTCCCCCCAATGTCCCGAGCAGAACCCGTAGAACTCGTCGAACCCGCGGGCGTTGGGATGATATGGATATTGCGTCCCGTTGTGCCACTTGCCGAACGCCCCCACAACGTAGCCCGCGGCCTTGAACGCGTCGCCGATGGTCTTCTCGTCGAGGTTGAGCCGCTCGCCGCCGCTCGTGACATTCCACACGCCGCCTCGCGGATGATACCGCCCCGTGAGGAACTCGGCGCGCGTCGGCGAGCAGACCGGGCAGACGAAGAAACGCTCGAACAGGGCCCCGTCGCGGGCGAGGGAATCGATGTTCGGAGTGCTGAGGTTGGAGTTGCCGTTGACGCCGAGGTCCCCCCAGCCCTGGTCGTCGCTCAGGATGACCACCACGTTGGGCCTGGCCGCCACGACGGGCCGGGGCGTGAGCGAGTTCGTCGCCACGGCGAGCAACACCGTCGAGAAGAGGCGTCGTGAGAACATCTGTGGGTCCAGCTTATTCGGGGATGGGGGCGGCCTCGACGCGGGATTTAATATGAGTCGGAAGAGATGACCTCGCCGCCGGCCCTGCTGCCGAGCGCCCAGTAGGTCCGCAGGTCGATGGTGCTCTTGATGAAGCGGACGCTGCCGTCGGCGAAGGTGAAGTTGGAACCCCCTGGATGATTGCTGGTCGAGTTGACGAACCCGGCGAGCCCCCACATGTTCACGGATTCCGCCTGGCACGAGTTGAAGGCGTATTGCGTATGGTTGGGCGGCGTGACCGTGTTGAAGAGCGTCGTGCCCAGGTAGCCGGCCATCCAGGTGGCTCCGCTGAAACTGACTCCCACCGCCCGATCGGTCGTGGCTGCATTGGTCCGGGCGTACGCGCCGCAAGCTGCAAGGGCCTGGACGACTTGCGGATAGAGGGGGCCGGGATCGAGGGACACCGCGGCGGCCACCTCAGGCACCAATCCGAAGCTCGCGCGGCGCGTGTCGGCGACCCTGGGCCCGACCCCTCCGACCAGGCGCTCCGAGTAGGCGATGGTGTTGGACGTGCCGTCGGTCACGCTCGCCACGCTGTAGGTGGGCACGTTGTGCAGGACCCGGTCGTCGAAGCCGAAGATGCCCGACGGATTTTGGATCGTCACGCTCTGCCCCGGGATCAGGACCGCCTGGACGGTCGGCCCAGTGCTGCCTACGTAGTTGCAGTTGAAATAAATTCTTATGTCGGCCAAGGTCGTGGGAGAGACGCCGTCCGAGGGGCAGATGAAGACGTTCAGGGGCGTGAAAAGGACTGTGGAATTGGTGTAGTACGCCATGTTCAGCGCCTGGGCCGGGGCGAAGCTGAAGTTGATCGCGTTGTAGACGTTCGACTGCTCCAGGTGGCCGAGTATCTGCGCATGCGCGCTCCACGGATTGCCCCCGTAGTTGGGGCCGGGCGTGGTCTTCGCCCAGGATTGGGCGATGGGGAACGAGCCGATCGTGGAGAGGTAATTGTGCAGCCCGAGCCCGAGTTGCTTCAGGTTGTTGACGCAGTGGATCCGTCGGGCGGCCTCGCGGGCCGACTGGACGGCGGGCAGCAGCAGGGCGATGAGCACGGCGATGATGGCGATGACCACCAACAGTTCGATCAGCGTGAACCCTGTCCTAAGCACCTGTGCGCAGGCGCGCCTCGACCGCATGTTGCGATAAGCAATCGGCATGGAAGTCTCCATAGAGACCGGACGCCTCCGGCTGGCGCGGTCGGCGATGCCCGGCTAATGACTCAACATGCCTCTCGGCGACGAGTCGGCTCCATGTGGGAGAGGGGGTAGGCCCTTCGTTGTGCGGCCGCCATTCTGCTCAAGCGAGATCTTGCGTGTCAAGGCAGATTTACTACTTAGTTTATAGAATTAATAGGAATCACCTCTGGTCTGCAGGCTTGGCAGCATTTGCGGTTTCGACGGTGATAGGTCGCGTGCCGAGGTATGCCCGGGACGACGCCGACCGCCTCACTGCGAGGCCCAGGGATCCCTTCGACGCCCGGGCGAAATCTCGGGCCTTGCGCCACGAATCCGCCGCCGATTCGGCGAACCTCTTCGCCCGCGTCAACGCCTCGGCCGGCGGTTCCTGTCCGTAACGACGGTAGGAATAGATGGCTGCATCGGCGTTGAACGAGTGCACCATCGCTTCGGTTTCATGTCGACGAGCCATCTCGGCATAGCGGGCCGACCGACCCGCCATGACGAACGACCAGACGATGGCGGCGGCGGCCAGGGTCGCCGCCGCCATCGTCCTACAACGAAAGCGGAATTTCATGGACATGCCTTGCTACGGGTGATGGCGCCGATCACGCTCGAGAGCCGCTCGAAGGCTCCTCGTTGTCCGATTGGAGTGAGGCGGCCGGCCGGAAGATCGGCACCGGCCGACGCGCCGGGGGCGTCCGGTCAGTACGAATCGGCGTTGAGGATCTCGTCCCCTGCACGCGTCGATAACGCCTGATAGGTCCGGGGGGCGGCCGTGCCGTACAGATACTCGCCGCATGAGTGGTACGCCACCCCGACCGGGTCGCCCAGGTTGTTCAGGTCGATGTCCCAGGTGCTCACCGTCTCCTTCACGAACCGGACCGACCCGTCGACGAACGCGAAGTTCGCGCCGCCCGGTTGGAAGCTCGAGGTCGCCTGGAAGTAGATCCAGCTCCAACCTCGGTCCTGGATCAGGGATATGTACTTCCGGTGCGCGTTGAGGGGAAATTGGTGCCGAAGAATGTGTCGTATTGATGGCCGTTCTGCCACCAGCCCGAATCCAGCTGATCCTCGGCCGCGAGGAACGACCTCGCACGCTCGCCGAACAGGAACGTGTTGCTCGTCCCGTCGGTGACGCCTGAGATCCGTATGGTCGAATAAGACGTGAACGTGCCCGTCATGGAGTTCCCCCAGTGTCGTCCGCAAGGAGGTTGATCCGGCTCCCGACGGAGGAGTGCACGGTCGGGAGTCGGGCCGGGCCCCGGCGTCGGGGGTGGCCGGCTCGATCGACGATCGGACGTCGGACTTGGAGTGCACGATGGGTGACGGGTCCGCGCCCATGGTCCTTTGTCGGGGAAGGACCTACGGGCGGCGGCCGTCCCCGCCCGAGACGGTCACGACCAAGGCCTCCTCGGGAGTCGGGGATACGGGCGGGACGTCCTCGCCGCGGGTAAGCCATGCGGCCGCTCGGAACGTCGGCCGGATTCCCCCGCCCCGCCGTCCGCGACCGGCTCGGTCGGCTGCGACGGTTCCGGCCGAGGCGGCCGCTCGACCTCCCGGGGCCTCGACCGCGCGGTCGACGGTGGGAAGGACGTCCGATGATTCGGCGAGGTCGTCCCGGCGGTCCGCGGTATCATCGAACTTAGATTCGGCGTCCCCCCGCGGCCCCGCCGGGCCATCGGCCCGGTGGGGCTTTCCCATCCGCCCTGCGACAGTCGCGAGGAAGTCGGCACCGCACCTCATCCAGCGGAGCCTCCACCCCACTCGCAGGGCGTCGTCCCATCAGCCTCGAGGGCGACGTTTCGGGCCGACCCGTAGCGATCCCCGGCCCATCGGAGCCCTCCCTCCCGCATCAGGAGGACGGCGATCGGTCCATTCCGTCCAGGGCGTACGCCGGTCGGACGCCTCGAGGTGCGGCCTGCGTGGGGGCTGGGCGGCGAGAGGATCGGCCGGCCGCGGCGGGTCGGGCGGATCCAGTGGACGGGGGCGAGTCCAGATCTGCGGGCCGGGGGGCGTCGGTGAGGCCCTCTCGGAGCCCCGCCTCGCCGCGCGGCGGGACGACCGGGGCCGAGTCGCCCCGCCCGGGCGGCACCGGCGGGCGAGGCTCTCGAGTCCTCGACGGGGCGAGGCGACCCGTCTCGGGAGTTCGCCTCGGCCCTCGAGGATCCTCGGGCAGGGCCTGACGGTTCGCTGGACCGCAGCGTGACAGGGCGGAGACCGCCCCGCCGGTGGTCCATGGCGACCGCCTCGCGCGAGAGCGAGCGAGGGGGGATCCCGCGAAAGGTCCCCGAGGACCCGCGAGGCGCCCGATGACGAAGGGCTCGCAGGGACGTGGTCGGAGCGTGCCCCGCCCGAGCCCGGCCGGATCACGCGAGGGCTCGATTCACCGCCCCTCCCATCGAGCCGCATTCGGTGAATCAAGCCGGCATACACTGGGCGCGAAAGAACTTGCGCCGTTTCACGTTCCCGGGTCGATTCGGTGAATCGGCGCGCTTCGGTGAATCGGCCGGCAGCGGAGGCCGGCTCATCGCCGGGGGGCCTAGCCCAAGCTCCGAGGACCGGCCCACGTCCTGAGGGGTGAATTCACCGAATGGCCCGGATTCACAAAACTCGGAATCTCTCCGTGAATGACACTTAACCATCGTTTATGGAAGGAGATCCGAACCACATTCACGAAATGGAGGGGTGTCCGAGGTTGCGGTGAATCGGCCCTCCGAGGGTGGGTCGGCCACGCCCTGATCCCCGTGTCGGCAGGCCCCTTCCCCCCCGGGCCGCACGCCCGTCGGAGCGGATCCGCAGCTCCCTGCCCGGGTCGGTACGCCCGGGGTCGGACGCCGGGCGCCGGACCAGAAGTCGGAGCGGGACGGCGTCGTCCTTCCGCGAGCGCGTCTCGACCCGGGAGTCGCCGCCCCGCGCAGGCAGAGGCGAGGGCCCTTCCCCGCCACACCGATCCCGCGAGATGGGACGGGAGCGGTCTTGGCCCGGCTTCCCGATCGCCCCGCATCGAGTTCTCCCCCCGCCCGCCGACACGTCATGACTCTCGACGCCCGACGGACGAAGCGGCCGGTCCCCCCGGGGCGGGCTGTTTCATCGTCCTGCGAGCGCGGGATCACGACGAGGGTCGCCCGACAGGCCGGATGGACGGGGGTCGCGGGCGTCGGCGGCCGATCTGCCGGGCAGGCTCGACGAGGAGGAGCCGTCGTCCCGGGGCGGTCACCCGCAGCAGGGCCGCCTCTCGGGGCGTTCGAGGAAGGGGCCGGGCGAAGTCTTCAAGGCCTCCCGAGTCCCGGCATCGTCACCCGCCCTTCGTCCTCGACGCCCGCCCCGGGGGTCGCCCGGAGGCGGCGTGGCCCGCCGATCGAGGCCGAGGCCTGCCCCGCGGCGGATCCGGACCTCCGCCCGCGTCTCACCCCCCGCCGTCCTCAACTTCGGGTGATTCATGTGATTCAGCCGAGGGCCGCGAGGGGGCCCCAGTCCCCGCCCGCCGCCGGGATGGCATGTGCGACGGCCGGAAGCCTCCAGGACCCGGCCATGGCCGCCCGCGGTCCCTCGGGATCCCGGACGCCGGATGGGGAGGAGACGGCGGGCCCCCGCCGTCGGCGCATCCTCGCCAGGGAAGTCGGGGGTCGAACGCGTGCACCGGCCGAGATGGGTCACGGGGGTCGCGCAGGCCCCGGACCCCGGCGGATCCCCGGCCTTCGATCGATCCACCCAGGGACCTGGCACCGGCGTCGAACACCTCCATGATCGGCTTCTCATCGAACGGCGGCGTGTCGTCGCGTTGCGGAACCCAGTTCGGCGGCCGTCTCAAAGGGGTGGGCCGGAGTCACTACATCCGCGTCGTCGCAGTGCGGGAGATCCTCATTCTTCCTGCATAATCGGACTCCGGCGGGGTAACTACCGCACTGGCTTCGAAAGGTCCAGGTCGCGGCTTTCGCGTTCGGACTCCAACGGGCAGGGTCACCACGTGTACATCGTCTGGCGTAATCGGCCCGTGCGAAGCGACGCCCGGGCCGCGTTTCTCAAGGAGCCCGAATGGATGCACGGCATGGATTTGGAGGAGCCCTGGAGGCCGCTGTCCTGCGAGCATCGCGGCCCGGATCGGATCGCCCTCACGCCGCTGGTCGTGCATTCGAAGCGGACGGACGGCGGGCCGCGGCAAGAAGTCCTCGCGCGGCTGCCGACGATCCGATCCTGCTGCCTCGCCGACCGCTTCGCGCGGGCCGCCTGGTGGTACGAAGTGGACCGGACCTTCGGCTCCTGGCGCGAGGGCGGCTACGGCCGGCCGCGGGACGACGTACGGCGGTTCGAGGGCGAGCTGCGAAAGGCGCTCCTGGCGGGCGTCCCGGCGGCGACCAGGGCCGGCGTCCGCGACTTCGCGGCGTATCGGCTGCTCAAGGAGCGGGAGCACGAGGGACGCGAGCGTGCGGCGGAAGCGGCCTGGGCCGCCGCGGAGGCGGCCCGGCTCGCGGAAGAGATACGGGGAGAAGAAGAACGATTCCGGGCCGAGCAGGAGCGGCTCGACGCCGAGTTTTGGCGGCTCCGCGCCGAGTATGAGCGGCTCCGGGCCGACGAGGAACGGGCCCGGGGCGGGCGGACGGCGGGCGCGACCGTCTCGCCCGAGTGCCTCGACGTCCTGGGCCTCCCCCGCGACGCCTCCCCGGAGGAGGTGAAGCGGCGGCACCGGGAACCGGCCAAGGAACATCATCCGGACCGCGGCGGCGACCCGGAGGAGTTCCGGCGTTTCCGGGAGGCCTACGAGGCCGCGATGAAACCGCGGGGCCGCCCGTGAAGGACCTCCACGCCCGCCCCCTCGACGTCGGCGCGAGCCGCCTCTCGTCGCACACGCCGCACCGCCGACTCCGGCGTCGCCGAGGGGACCCTCGGGCGGTCGCCGTCGCAGCGAGGGCATGAGACCCGTCGGGACCGCCCAGGAGTCGGGGCGTCGCCTTCGTCACGCCGTCGAGCTGACGCGGCGGGGGGAGTCGCCCACCGTCGTCGCCAGCATCCCGGGCGGCGGCGCCGGCCGTTGGCCCCGGAAGCCTCCTTGTCGGTGCGCGTGGGCGGCCCGACTGGGGGCGAATCAACCTCCATCGGCATGGGGCAAGCCGATGACCCGCGCCGCGCCGCCGGCACCGCCCCACAAGCCGGGGGGCGACGGGCGAGGCGCGTCGCACGGCGCTCGCATCCCGATCGCCCCGGCAACCTCTCTCGTCCGCCGCTCCGCTTCGGTCGGAGTGCGGGCTCCCGGAGTGCGAGGCCGCGTCCCCGGCCGACGAGGCCCACGTCTCGCCCGAGGGGGCGTCGGTATTGAATCCCGCGATTCATCCGCGGGCGAGTTCCTCGCTCGCCGGCGTGCCGGGACCGGCCGTACTCACGAAGTCCCGCGGACGAAAGTCATGCTCGGGCGGTCCGCCCCAGGGGCGAGGCCGCGACCGCCTCGGGCGTCCACGGCCGGCGGGCGGCCGCGGCGCCACCTCGCGCTTCGATCCACCCGAGGGAGGCGAGAACAGAGACGGCAGCTCCGCTCGGCGGCCGAGGCCGCGAGCCTCTCGCAGGCCCCCCTCGCACGGCTCCAGGTCGGACGCGGGTCCTGCGTCTCGCGCTTCGGGCCCGATGCGTGAGTTGCCGGCGGGGACCCGCCCTCCCCCCTCGGGCCGCCGGCGTCCGAGCCGGCACGGGACGTCGGCGGGATCCCACGAGCCGTCGATGAGCCGAACGGCCTTCGGTCGCCTCGTCTCGCGAAGTCGCGCCGCTCGCGGAGCCGCCGCGGATGAGGGGCGGCCCATCCTTCGGACGCTGGGAGGCGACTTTCGCGGTCGGCAGGCTGGGCGGGCCGAGTCGCGAGGCCGCCCGTCTATAGGGGCCGGGCGCCGGCCCGCGCGATGCACGGCAGGTTCCGGGCCGACGAGCCGGCCCGCCTCGTGTCGAGGGATCGCGAGGCGGGGCGGCCTGACCGCGATATCGGGAAATCGGGCTAACCGCCGATGCGAGACCGGCCGTACCCTGCTCCGGCCTCGCCCCCCCCGTTCTAGGTCTGTGGAGGATCGAGCCGGGCGGGGGGCTCCCGATGTAGTACGGGCGGCGCGGACGGAGGCCGCGATCGGGAAAGTGAGCCGGCCCCGTCCGCCGCGGCGGACGCCGAGGCGGGAGCGCCGTCGGCGCACGATCTCAAGCCACGAACCCAAGCCGGAGGACCACGCCATGAACCCCGCCACCTCCTCGAAGGACCATGCCATGCGGCCGATCGCCGCCTCCGGGGCATGCCCTGCGTTCTTTCAGGCCTTGTGCCGCACCGCGTCCCGGGACGTCCGGGCGGGCTACGAGGAGGCCGGCCGCGGGCTCGTCGCCGCCCTGGCGACCTTGGGCCCCGACTCGACGACCCTCGACGAGTGGGCCGAGGACGTGGACGTCCTGATCGGGCTGGCGTGCCCCGCGGCCCCGTTCGGCCGCGGGTCGGGATGGACCCCGTGGGCCCTCCCCGACGACGACGGCGTGCCCGACAGGTTCGAGTCCCGGCTCCCGCGCTGCACGGCCTGCGTGCCCCGGCGGCGTCGCGATTCGTTCCTGCGGGGCGTCTATGAATACCTCCGCGAGAAAGAGGGCGACGTGGGCTTCTGACCTCGCCGGGCCGTGGTCCGGGCCCGCTCGGACTCGCCGTCGGCCCTCGGCCCCCTTCGAGGTCGTGCACGGCGTCGACGAATGCCGCCGTGCCAGACTTCGGTGGCGAAACGCCGGGCGGCGGGCCGCGACCACCTAAGTTGGAGGCGCCTCGTCCGATAGGCCCCTCTCGGGATCGCACTCGTCGCGGCGAGGAGAGGGGCGTCCTCCCGGCGGGTTCGGGCGGAACCGCGAGGACGTCTAAGGCGGCGGTCAGGCGGACGGAAACGACTCGGCGGCCCATCGGTTGGCCGACGGGCCGCCGCCTCCCCGGGACGAGGGAGGCCTCGATCGACGATGCCGAAGGTAGCAACCGCGACGCAGGTCTTCAATCAGGCCGCCCTCGCTCGTCCCACGGGCTTGCCGGCGGGCCGCCCGCCCGATATAACGGGCCTTCGCCGGCGGAACGGTGCAAATGTCGACCATCCGAGGGACGCGCGATGCCCGACCTGCTCGACGGCGAGACCCTGGAGATCAAGGGGTCGGGGGCGAGGCCCTACGTCCTGAAGAACACCGGGGGCCTCTACTCCTGCTCCTGCTCGGCCTGGCGCAACCAGTCGGTCGCGATCGAGTCGCGCACCTGCAAACACCTGCGGAAGCTCCGCGGCGACGAGGCCGAGCTGGCTCGCGTCGGGTCCGTTCCCCCGCCGCGGCCCGATGGCGAAGCCGGAGGGGGCGAGGCCAAGGCCGGCCCGCCGCTGCTCCTGGCCGAGCGTTGGGACGACGCCCAGGACCTCGCCGGCTGGTGGATGAGCGAGAAGCTCGACGGCGTCCGCGCATACTGGGATGGACGCGGGCTGATCTCACGCCTCGGCAACGCGTTCCATGCGCCCGCTTGGTTCCTGGAGGGGTTCCCCGGGACGCCCCTCGACGGCGAGCTGTGGATCGGCCGCAGGCAGTTCCAGAAGACCGTCGGGATCGTCCGCCGGCAGGACCGGAGCGACCATTGGAAGCAGGTCTCGTACGTGGCCTTCGACGCCCCGGCGCTCGACGGCCCGTTCGAGGCGAGGCTCGCCTCCGTCCGCGACCATGTCGAGCAGCGTCTCCCGCCCCACCTCCGCGCCCACGAGCACGCGGCCTGCGAGGGGGTCGACCATCTCCGCGCCGAGCTGGCGCGGGTCGAGGCCCTGGGCGGCGAAGGGCTCATGATGCGCCGGCCGGCGTCGGCCTACGAGGTCGGGCGTTCGGTGAGCCTCCTCAAGGTCAAGAGCTTCCTCGACGCCGAGGCTCGAGTGCTGGAGCACCTGCCCGGCGCCGGCCGGCACAGGGGCCGGCTCGGGGCCCTGCTCGTGGAGCTGGCCGACGGGACGAGGTTCTCGGTAGGCACCGGGTTGTCGGACGCCCTGCGCGAGCGGCCGCCGGCCGTCGGGGCGCTGATCACATTCCGGTATCAGGAGCTCTCCGAGGGCGGGGTCCCCCGGTTCCCGTCGTTCCTCGGCGTGCGCCATGACGTCGCCTCGCCCGCGGAGCCGGGGGCGGCTGCGGCCCCGTACGCGACCGGCGCCGCGACCGTCGAGGTCTCGGGGGCGACCCGACGATTCGAGTTGATCGACGGCGGCTCGGAGAAGTTCTGGGAGGTCGCTCGGGACGGTTGCGAGGTCACCGTCCGGTACGGGAGGATCGGGACGACCGGGCAAGCGAAGTCGAAGACGCTCGCCGACGAGGCGGCGGCGATGCGCTACATCGAGGGGCTCGTCCTGGAGAAGACGGGCAAGGGGTATGCGGAGGTCTAAGCTCGGCCGTCGCCTTTCCCTCGTCGCGAAGGCGCGGGGCCCGGGGTCGCGATCCATCCCGGGATGGGCGACGCCGGCGCAAGCGGCAGGGACGGCGAACTTCAACGCCGCCGTCTCCGCGACGTGATCGACGGCTTGACGCCGACGGCCTTCGGCGGGTCGCGGTCGACCGGAGCAGCACGAACGGCCCCGGCCGACGACGCCGGAACAGGCGACGCTCTGCCGATACGGCAAAGCGCCGGACGTCCGACCCGTCCTGGCCAAGCCCTTCGACGCTCACGGCGACCGCCGACCCGCCGCGCCCCGACGGCGGCGGATCGGTGAGAGTCTCCCGGTCGTCCTCGACGGTTCAAGCCGCGTCTTCGGGCGGAGGTCGTGCTCGAGACACCGTCGTCACAGCCGCTTGAATCGGATGTCGCGGACTACCGGGTTGCTGTAGTCGACGGCCAGGACCTTTCCGGCCTCGTCCCGGGCGAAGCGCACCATCATCCCGCCGACCTGGAACGCGTCGCGGTCCACCGGCTTGAACTCCACGCTCCGGGCCGGCGAGTGTTCGAGCCGCATCGCCAGGCCGTCGCCGCGGGGCTCGATCCGGACGACCGTCCCGACCTCGTCGCTTTCGTACCGGCCTGCGAAAGCCCTCAGGTCCTCCGCGGTGGGGGCGAAAGGTTCGGCTCGGCGGTACCGCATCGTCGCGCCCTCCATGGAACGCAGGTCGAACTGATCCTTGGACAGGAAGTGCAGCTCGAACTCGTCCTGCGACATGAAGAACAGGTCGCCTCGCGGGTTGCGGAAGCGGCCCTCGGCCGCCGCGACGAGGGCGGGCCCGCCGGCGACGCGCAGCGTGGCGTCGCTCACGACCAGGCGCAGAGGCTGGCCGGCGCCCTCGGGGAAGAACAGCCCCGCCTTGCCGTCCAGGTCGAGCCCGGCAACTGCGACCGGGGTCGGCGCCTCGGCACCCGCCCGTGGGGCGTCCAGGGACGGCGCGAACAGCTTGCCGACGCGCTTCGCGAGCTCCGATGCGGACGTCACGTCCGCGTTGCACAGGACGGCGATCGAGAGCCCCTCCGCGGGAAGGCGCCCCGACCACGCGCTGTAGCCGGCCGCGCCGCCGGAATGCGACACCAGCGTGCCGCCCGGCGACGGGCTGACGATCAGGCCGCGGGCGTAGCGGAGCCGCCTGCCGTTGTTCAGCCTCGCCGGCTCCTGAAGCTTTTCGGTGACGAACGCCCCCAATCGCTTGGCTGTCAGCGCGTCGTTCCAGGTCGCGAGGTCCGCCGCCGTGCTGAGGACGGCACCCCCCTCGCTGCCGCGCTCGTCGCCGACGTACATCGCCACGCGCCAGCCGTCGCCCTCCTTCCTGTAGCCGAGGGCGCGGTCCTTGACGACGTCTCGCAACTCCCTGGGGGACGTGGTCGCCTTCATCCCGAGCGGCTCGAACAGGCGGCTGCGGGCGAAATCGGGGAATGACATCCCGCTCACGCGGGCGACGAGGTCCGTCAGCAGCACGTAGCCGCTGTTGGAGTAGGACCACTCCTCGCCGGGCGCGAAGTTGAGGCCGCGCTGGCGCAGGATCAGGGCCACGACGTCGGGATTCTCCCCCACCAGGGGCCTGAGCCCGGTCCAGTCGCGGATCCCGGAGGTGTGGGTGAGCAGGTGGTCCACCGTGACCTTGCGGCCATAGTCGGGGAGTTCCGGGAAGTGCTCGCGGACGTCGTCGGAGAGGGAGAGCTTGCCGTCCTCGACGAGCAGGAGGACCGCCGCCGCGACGAACTGCTTCCTCACCGATCCGACGTCGAAGACCGAGTTCGGCCCGAGCGGGACGTCGCGCTCCAGGTCGGCCGACCCGTACGCGCGGTTCACGACGAGTTCGCCGCGGAGCGAGACGGCGACCACGCCCCCGGGCGAGGCGGGCTTGGCCCAGCTGAAAATCCCGTCGATCTCGGCGGTCCTGTCCTGCGCATCGGCGGGCGTCCCGCCGAGCAAGGCGGCGACCGCGAGCGATCCAAGAAGGGGAAAGCAACGGTTCATGATCATCCTCGTTTGATGGACGCGCGGAACTCCATCCACCCTCGCCGGCGTCGGCCAGGGGCGGATACACGGGTGGGCTGACCTTCGACTCGGCGCCGTGATGCGACGGCCGAGGCTCCGGCCGGTCGATGGACGGTGCCGCTTAGCGTCGCGAGCCGTGGCCGGGCGTGACGGGTCTCGCCATTCGCAGGGCGGACCTCGTGGATCTGGCGCTGTGCGTCGCGAAGCTCTGTGGCCCTCGCAAGCGGGAGTGGAAACCAGGACTGCACTCGGCAAAACCGAGTGCTTTGCGTTTTAAAGTATCAACCCCGCGGAGGGCGGTCAAGTGAGATGGGGGGGCTTCCAGTAAGGAGCGAGAACGGGCGCCCGGCGGTGGATCACCTGGAGATCGTCCGGGGCACTCTGCTGCGGATTTGGCCTCGTCGTCTCCGCACGGCCGCAGGTATTGCCCTGGCTGACGAAACGGCCGCCCCGCTGTTTACCGGTCGGGCAGGTGGGCGAACCTGAGACTGCGGGACGCAAGGGCCATGGAAGGCTCGAGGGCGGGAGCACGCGCGCGCCGGTCCGCCAAGCCGATGGGCCTCAGGAGAGGTCCACCTTCGGGGCGCCGAGCACGTCCATCCTGGGCGTGATCCCCAGGCCCGGCGCGGTCGAAGCGGCCATCCGGCCGTCCACTCGCCGCGGGGCGCCTTCGGCCGTGCTCACCGTCACGTAGCTGTTGAAGTCGGTGGCCGTGAACCGGAACTCCTCCGGCGTGCTGTGGGCGAGATGCGCGATGGCCGCCGTGGCGATGTCGCCGCCCCAGCTGTCTTCGAGGGTCATGGCGACGCCCAGCGTCACGCAGAGGTCGCGCGCCTGACGCGTCTTCGTCAGTCCTCCGAGCTTGGAGAGCTTCAGGTTCACCACGTCCATGGCCCCGTCGGCGTTGCCCCTCAGCAGCATGTCGAGGCCGTCCACCGACTCGTCGAGCACGAACGGGTGGTCGGTCCGGCGGCGGATCGACAGGCACTCCTGGTAGCCCAGGCAGGGCTGCTCGATGTAGACGTCGACGTCGCCCACGCCGCGCACGACGCGGGCGGCCTCGTGCATGAGCCAGCCGGTGTTCGCGTCCGCGACGAGCACCTCGCCCGGCCCGAGCAGCGCGGCCACGGCCCGGATCCGAGCGACGTCGAGGTCGGGGGCGCCCCCGACCTTGAGCTGGAACCGGCGATAACCCTGGCCTCGGTAGCCCGCCACGCTCTCGGCCATCGCGTCGGGCTCGGCCTGGGAGATGGCGCGATAGAGCGTGACGCCCTCGCCGTACCGCCCGCCGAGCAAGGTGCAGACCGGCAGGCCGGCGGCCTGGCCGAGGATGTCCCAGCAGGCGATGTCGAGCCCGGATTTGACGTACGGGTGCCCCTTCAAGGCCGCGTCCATGATCCGGTTCAAGCGGTCGAGCTGCGTGGGGTCCTCGCCGAGCAGGTGCGGGCCCAGCTCGGCTAGGCCCGCCCGTACGCCCTCGGCGTAGGCGGGCAGGTAGAAGGGCCCCAGGGGGCAGACCTCGCCGTGCCCGACGATCCCCGCGTCCGTCTCCACGCGGACGATCGTGCTGTCGAAGACGTCCACCGACTTCCCGCCCGACCAGCGGTAGCTCCCCTCGTTCAGGGGCAGGTCGACCCGATAGGCCGCGATGCGCGTGATCTTCATGGGATTCGGATCCGGGAGGGGGGTTGTGGGCCGACCAGGACGATAGCGGATGGCGATGGGGCGGACAATGCGCCGCCGGACCGGCCGCTCGCTCGCGGCGCCCGGTCCGAGTGATCTCGTCGGGTCGAGCAGATGGTTCATGGAGAGACCGATGAAGCGATCTCGCATGGCCTCGACCTGCCGCCCGGCCCTGGGGACGGCGGCCGCCGCGGAGGCCAAGGCCCCGGTCCTTCCCGCCTCACCCTCGATCGGATCATCTCGGCCGATGGATTCCGCACCGACGGGTTCGGGCCGGTCCGCCGGCTCGACGTCTCCGTACCTCTTCTGACGCTCGGCCGTCGACCTGGGTAGATTGTTGGGGGGGATGAGACGGGTTGGGAGGGCGAGCAGATGACGAACGGCGGCCTGCCGATCGAGTGGGAGTCGATCTCGCATTCGGCGCGAGTCCGGAAGGCGGTCGAGGTCGGGCGACGGTCTCGATCGGACCCCTCGGCTGCGCGGCTTCTCCGCGATTGGAGCTCCGGTGGATTCACGCAGCGCCTCCTGGCGACCTTCGCCTGCCACGGCAGCCGCGACCCCGCCGTCCTTCTGACGATGGCCGCCGACCCCTCCCGTACGATCGCCCGCATCGCGGTCTCGGTCCTGTGCGACGTCGGGGACGACGATTCCCTCCTCGCCGCGCTCCGCGACGTCCCGCCTCGGCGCGCGGCCAGGGCGCTCTTCCGCCTCCGCAGCTCTCGGCCGGACGTGGTCGACCGCCTCGTCACCGAGCGTGCGACCGAGGGCGACGTCGATGCATGGCCGCTCGTAGCGCTCGGCTCCTCGGCCGTCCTCGAAAGATACTTCGACTTCGCCGCCGAGCGCGGCGGGGTCGTCTTCTGGCGACGACTCGCGGTACTGCACTCGAGCCGCGCCGCGGCCGAGATTCTCGCCAGGCTCGGTGCGACCGCCACCACCGACGGCCTTCGCTTCAGCTACGCGCGGGTCGTGATTTCAATCCTGTCGGACCGCGCACCGGACGCAGCCCTGACGGTCGTCGAGGCGCTTCGTCGGCATGTCCCGCTCGCTTCGATCCCGCTGCAAACGCTCGTCGTCCGCCGGCCGGTCGCCGTAGCCGACCTCGTCATCAGCTCGAGCGAACCAGTCGCGGCGCACTTCCAGCCGTCCGCGCACAAGCTCGACGCGGCTCGGATCGTCGGACTCTTCCGCCGAGGCGCAGGTCATCTCGGCGATCCAGGCCGGTGGCTCGCGCGGCTGCCGGCTCCCGACCGAGAAGCGGTCTACCGAGAACTCGCCCCGGCCTGGACCGCCCCCGACGGCCTCGTCGCCGCGACCGTCCTCCGACGGCTCCCCGCCGCGACGCGGCGGGAGGAGGCTCGCCGGGTGGCTGCTCTCCCGGTGCTCGCGACCCGCCCGCTCCAGCGGCTCCCGTTCGTCGGCCTTATGCCGTGGGACGAGGCGCGTTCCGAGGCGAAACCGTGGCTGGCGCACCCGGAGGCGGAGAATCGGGCCGCGGCGCTCGTCGCCCTGTGCGAGGCGGCGAGGTTCGACCGATCGCGGCTGGCGGTCCTGCTCGAGCTGGTCACGGCCCGCAGGCACGAACAGGATCCGGTGCGGTCGGCTTTCCTCGGCGCCCTGTCCTCGCTCCCGCCCGGCCGCTGGGCGGACGTGCACCTGACGGGAATCGCGCAGGTCATCCGCGACGCACTCGACGCCGGGGACCTGTCGCCCGGCAGCGTCGCCTCGCTCGGCAGGCTCGTCCGCTCCCTGCTGCCGTTTCACCCTGCGTGGGCCGCCCGACAGTTGGCCGAGGTGACTCGCGAGCGGGGCTGCCCCCTCTGGGCCGACGGGGCGCCGACGGCCGAGGAGGTGCGGAGAATCGCCCCGGGGCTGACGCCGATCGCCGACGCGTGGCTCAACCGCGAGGACGAGGGGCGTGTGGTCGCCCTGGCGGCCTCCGTCGGTCTTCGGCTGCCGGACTGGCCGGATCTGGTCGGCTTCCTGGAGCGACTCGTCCGCACCGGCCGCGACCACACGGCGGCCGCCGCGATGGCCTTGATCGCGAGGCACGTCCCGGCCGAGCGAGAGCGCGTCGTCACCGAGTCGCTCGCGAATGACGAGAGCTGGGCGCTCCAGTCGCCGGTGATGAACTTCCTGCACGCCCGGCGACAGGATCTGATCACGCCGTTTCTCGGCCAGCGGTCGTACTCCGGCCGATTCAGCTCCGGGAAGGTGAGGCACGTGCTGCCGCTGGCCGCCGGCTTCTTCCGATGGACCGACGCGCAGCAAGAGACCTTCGCCGGGTCGCTCGCGGAGCTGGCGAGCCCGCCCTCCCGCGAGAAGGACGCGCAGGTGACCTGGGACGTGCTGTTCGCGGTCCGCCGCCTGCCGGACCTGCCCGCAGTCGGTCCGGAGCGGCTCGTGAGTCTCGCCGGCGACCAGAGGCCGGCGGTCCGGGAGACGGCCGTGCGTGCGCTCGGCCGTCTCGACGCCCGACAGGGCATCCCCGAACTGCTCGAATCGCTCGGCGATGCGCGGGCGAGGTGGGCCGTATACGCCTTGCGGCAGGCGCTCAACGACCTGCCGCAGTCGCGGGTCCTCGAGGTGATGCGCGGCGTACCGTTCGCGAAGGTCACGGTGGCGAAGGAGGCGGTGCGGTTGGCCGGCGAGCTGGGCGGGTCCGCGGCGCTCGGCTGGTTCGGGGAGCTCCGCCGTCAGGACCTCCACCGGGATGTTCGCGGCGCGCTCCTGCGAGCGCTCTGGGACCACCTCGACCGGCCCGAAGCGTGGGCCATCCTCGACGCGTCGGTCGCTTCCCCGGACCCGGGGGTGGTGATCGGGCTGTCACGGATCCAGGCGGATCGAGCGTCGGATGCGGCCCGCGATCGCGTCGCGGACCTGTTTCGCCGGCTGCTCGACCACCCTGAGCCGACGGTCCGGGTCGCCGTGCTCGGCCGGCTGGCGGCCCAGCCGGTGCCGGACGCGAGGCGGGTGCTGCTGGCCGCGATGCTCGCCAAGCTCACGTCCGCCATCCCCGACGAGCGGACCGCGGGGCTCTCCGCGGCGCTGGCCGGGGCCACGGACGCCGACGCCCCGGCTTTCGCGTCGGCCTTCGCGCGGCTGCTGCCGGCTCGGCGAGAGCTGGCCGCGTCGGCGATCGACTTCGCGGCCGCGACCCGGACGTTCGGACGGCGGCTGCTGGAGGTGCGGTCGGCGGTGCTGGCCGCGGTCGAAGCGGACCCGGCGGTGACGAGCCTGCAAATCCGCCTCGCCGCCGCACGGTTCTCGGCCGAGCCGTTCGCCGGGTGGGTGCTCGGGCTCGTCGGCACGGCTCGGTGGCACGCTTCGACGCAGGTCGCCGCATGGGAAGCCTTGTGCGAGACCGGGCGGTCGGCCGAGGAACTCGAGCGGGCCGAGGCGCTGTGGGCCCCATCCACCGACCCGGCGGCGCGGTGGCTGGCGCTGCAGGTACTCTGCCGGGTCGCGTCCACTCAGGGCTGGAGCGAACCTCGCCGCGAACGCCTTCAGCGCCTCCGGGAAGACCCGAGCCCGCTGGTCGCCGACGAGGCCGCTCTGACGTTCCCGCCGGAGCCAAAGCATCCCGCACCCGCGGCGATCTGAACTTCGCCTTCGTCTATCGACGCCTGGGGACCAGGCATCGAACGAATCGCTGCGGCCTACAGATCCCGAGCATCGATGTTCCGGTCCGCCATGCCGAAGCGAATCGAGCCCCGGCGTCAGGCTCATCAATCGCGGACAAATGCTCGAGGCCTTGTTCGACCGGCAGAAGGAGGCGCTGGAGGCCGATTACGAGAAGGAGGGCGTCGACGTCTTCGTCGCCTCCTTCACCGCAGGCCGGCGGCCGGACGGGTCGTCCGTGAGCTACGGCGTCCGGGGCGAGGGCGTGGAAACCTTGCTCCCGGAGGCCGAGAAGCTGGCGATCATGCGGGAAGGCGGGGCCATGGCCGCCATCGGCACGTTCGAGCGCGTGAAGGAGATCGCCGGGGATCCGCCCGAGGACGCGGGGATGTGTCCGCCGCGGTGGCGCACGCGGGGCTTCCCGAGCATGGAGCAGATCGAGAGGATTGGGATAGGGCAGATGTGACCGTGGTCGTGGTGCCGGTCGGCACTCCGGCCGCCGCCCTCCCCCGACGGCCCACGGAGCGTACGCCGATGAAACCGCGCGAACCCATCACGCTTCGCCCCGCCAACCCCGGCGACCTTGAGATGCTCCGCCACTGGGACGAACAGCCTCACGCCGTCGCGTCCGACCCGAACGACGATTGGGGTTGGGAAACGGAGCTGGTGCGGAACCCGCCGTGGCGTGAGCAGCTCATCGCGGAGCTGGACGGCCGTCCGATCGGGTTCCTGCAGATCATCGACCCGGCCGAGGAGGATTCGCACTACTGGGGCGACGCGCCTGCGAACCTGCGGGCCATCGACATCTGGATCGGCGAGGCGGGCGACCTGAATCGCGGCTACGGCAAGGAGATGATGCGGCAGGCCGTAGCCCGCTGCTTCGCACCGCCCGAGGTCGCGGCGATCCTGATCGACCCCCTGGCGAGCAACGCGGCGGCCCACCGGTTCTACGAACGGCTCGGCTTCCGATACGTGGAGCGGAGGCGGTTCGGCGACGACGACTGCTTCGTCTACCGGCTGAGGCGTGAGGAGTGGGCGGGGTGAGCCGTCGGCCTCCCCTACGACGGAGCCGTCCCAAGCCCGCTTCATCGACCGCCTGACGGCCGCCGCCGGCGCCTCGCTCGATGCCCTGGGGCGCCTTCGTCGTCGAGACCGATCGAGACAGCCGGCGGGGTGGCGTCGGCCGCCGTCGCGCCCGCCCGGACGTCGTGGCCCCGACTCCCGGCTCCGCCGTCGACCGCGACTACGCCCGCCCCGACGGCCGGGACCGTGAATCATGGGATTCATCACGAGGCGGCGATCGGCCGACCGACCCGCCGCCCGCGAAGCGGCGAGCCGGGGGACGGGCCAACCTCGCCCCGCGAGACTCGTCCGGTCGTCGCGGGGGCCGCGCCCGACGACGGGAGGGTGCCGCCGCGCACGAGCGCAGTTTGCAGGAGGAGGCGAGCCCCGCGGCCGCCCTCCCGCGCGACGAGCCTGAGAGGGTCGCCCGGATCGACCGCCTCGCCGCCGAGCGCGACCGCGGCCCGCGTCCGGCGAGTCCCTCGGCGGGCCCCTACGTCGGCTCCTCCGGGAGGCCGCCGGCCCCAGCCTCGCATGCGGGATCGGCCGGGCCGGACGGCGGCTCGTCCCCGCCGAGGTCGCGGAGCGAATAGACGGACAGAGCCCTGGTCCGGCCGGGCTCCCTGCGCTTCTCGACCTCGACGACGACCCCCAGGTCGACGAGGCTCGGGGCCGGGGCGTTGACCCGGGCGATCGCCCGGTCGATCTTGCGGCGGTCGGTCCAACGGCCGTCCGGGCCCACCCGCCCGATCAGGCCGGCCGCGCCGGCGGCGTCCGCCAGCTCGACCCAGCCGACGGGCCGGCGCGCCCGCCGGAGGCGGTCGACGATCCAGCGGGCGCAGGCGTCGGCCTCGTGGGCGGGCCTGGCCTCGCGGCCGACTGGGGAGAACACGACCCCGGCTTCGGCGTGCTCGACGTCGAGGGCCGGCCGGGCCTTGAAGTTCGACTCCTCGACGGCGAGCCGCAGCCTGGACCGGTCCTCCTCGCCGCGACGCTTCAGGCTCCAAAGGACGCGGGCCCGCTCGGTGATGCGGCGGCCGAGGGCGCCCCCCTGTCGGTTCTCGTGGATCAGGACCAGGAGCGCGACGGACCGCCTCGCCGCCAAATCCATGATCGGGTCCAGCATCCGCTTCATGTCCTCGGGCTTGCCGAGGCTCAGGTGCGCGCCGTACGTCAGCGTGTCCACCACGATCAGCCGGTGGGCGGGGTCCTGCTCGATCAGGTAGTCCAGCAGGTCGATCAGGCGGGGGTCGTCGAGGTCGGGCACGCGAAGCCCCGCCTCGTCGTCGGGGTCGGTGGGGATCGTCACGGCGTCCTGCACCCCGAGCTTCATCAGCTCCTCGTCGAGCTCGGCGACGTTCTTGTCGTACGGGAGGACGAGCGTCCTGCCGCCCCGGTACGGGTTCGGGGCCCCGTCCCCCCAGGCGTCGCGCCCGTACAGGTCCCGGGCGATGGTCATGCAGATCCGAGTCTTCCCCACCTTGGGCCCCGATCGCAGCATGCTCATCTCGCCGAGGTACAGCCATCCCTCCCAGAGGGGCCGGAGCCCGCCCAAGCTCTCGGAGATCTCGCGGGGCTTCCGGCCGCGGTACCCCGAGTCTCGCAGCCGGGCCGCCCGCTCGGCCTTCGCCCTCGCCTCCCGGGGGGCCCTGGACGCCTTCGGCCGGGCCGCCTCGGCCTCCAGCTTCGCGGCGAGCGCGTCCGCCTCGGGGGTCGACGGCCGGGCGGCGGGGATCCCCGTCGTCGGGCCATCCGCCCGGGGGGCTCCTTCGTCCGCGGCGACGGCCGGCTCCGAGACGCCGCGACCCGCTCGCGAAGTAGCCGCGTCGGCTTCGTCCGTCGCGGGGCCGGACCGATCGTCGACGACGCTCGGCGCCCCGGGCGCAGGGCCCCACGGCCCGTCCGGCCCCGATCCGTTGCAGTTGTCCATGATCTTCGGCTTGCTCCCGAGACCCTCGGTTCGGCGGCCCGAGGGTCTTCCTTTATGCGTAATCCGATCTCCGCGACGCGCCGCCTCCCCGTCTTCCGTCCTCACAAGCCCGTCCGAGGCCTCCCCTTGCGAGAGGCGAAGGCGCGCCACAGCCGGTCCCGCTTCCGGCGGACGTCGCCGACCCGGATCCGGGCGTCCTCGAGCTTGTGTTCCAGCTCCTGCGCGGACCACTCGGGGTCGCAGTCGAGGTTGTAGGCCTCCAGAAACTCCATCTGGTCGTCCTCCGGGACGCCGGCCTCGACGACCGCGCACGCCGCCGCGAAGGTCGCGTCGTGGCCGCCGGCCCCGGAGATCGCCGGGCCGATCCGGGCGAAGTCCTCGAGGACGCGCCCGCGGCGGTACTCGATCCATTCGGCGTCGTCCTCGTCGACCTCCTCCGCCGCCTCGAAGTCGACGCCGCGGCCGCCGGCGTCATGTCCGTACGCCGCCCCGCCCTCCCGGGCGGCCACCCCCACCGCCCTCTCGCCGGCGGACCGGGTCTGGGCCGCCGAGAAGCCGAGGAGGCGGACGAGGGCGGCGTCCGGCAGCCAGGCGACGGGGGACGCATCTACCCACGTCCTGGCGAACCCCCCGGTGGCCGTCGGCGGGACGCAGAACTGGACCCCCTTGGGCCGCCCCAGGCGGGCGTTCCAGCCGCCGATCCGGACCTCGAGGCCGGGGAAGGCGGGGTGGTTCTTGACGGGCCGCAGCAGGCGGGCGTGCAGTTCGGGGACCCAGGCCAGCCAGTGCGGGCCGCGGGAGGAGAGCCAGCAGGCCGTCCGCAACGGCCCCAGCAGGCCCTCGGCCGATTCCCGGCCCCCCGGGCCGTCGACCTCGACCTCAATCAGCCAGCGGTCCCGGTACGGCCCCAGGCGGCCGGCCAGGCCTAGCTCCGGGAAGACTCGCAGGACGTCGCGCAGCTCGGCGGGGTCCCGCCCGGCGGAGGCCCAGCCGGCCTGGGCGGGGAGCTTGGATTCGGGCCGAGTCGCGTGCAGCTCGATCCCCTGGCCCGCCAGGTAGTCGATCGACCAGGCGTGGGCGGCCGCCCGCCGGGAGCGGTGGCCGGGGCCCCTCTCCGGCTCGCGAGGGGAACCGAGCGACGCCCCGGGAGCGGGCGTGGGGGCGGCCTTCCACGCCGTCGCGTCTGGAAGATCGGACGCGTCCTGCATGGGTACAGGCCCGTCGGGGCGGCCCGGCGGCGTCGGCCGCTCGAGCGTCTCTCGATGCCGAGGCGGGGGCGTGGCGGCTTCCATGGTGGTGCTCTCGGTCTTTCGGGGAGGGGGCGAACCGTTCGTCACCCCTCCACCCGTCCGCATCACGCTAGCCGGGACTTCCCGCCGCACGTACGCCGACTTCTCCGAGACCCGTCCGAAGGAAGGATCTCGCCTCTCGACCGTTGATGCGGGGGTCGGTGGACGGCCCGATCGTCCAAGTCGCTTCGGGGCCGGGATTTACGTCGGGCCATGCTCCTTGCCGCCTGAAGATGGCGGAGTGTCGCAGGTCATTCCCTGGAAACGACTTGCATTGGGCTACGGCCTCCCGAGCGGGGCGTGAGGGCCGGGGCCCAACCTCGGTCGATCCGATTCATGGTCGCGGAACGTTCGACGCGACCGTGGGCGCGCGACGAGCCGAATGGGGCCGGGCGTCCACGTCGCTCGTAGCCCGACCCAAGTTCCTTGTTGTTAGAGGATTACGTAGACTGGGCCATGAGGGACGCGCCCTATAGGAGGGCTTCCCCGACGAAGCGGGAGCGTGGCTTCCGACCGTGCTCGCCCCCCCCGATCCACCTCTCGCGCCCGCAGACGGTGGAAGCGTCGCGTGGACGTCGCGGCGCCCGCGTCCGGCTGATCTCCAGAGGGTGCAGCCCAACCAGCGGGACGACGAGGGTCGCATGAGTTCCCGGCGTAGAATCGCGGCGGTCGGGACGCCGATTCTCCGACTCGCGCCCGTCACGCTCGTCGGACGCTCCCGGGCCGCGTAGGAAGGGTCCCGATGGGCGAGGCCCGTCCCCGACGAGTCGACGCCGCCTTGACCGGGCCGGTCCGCCTCGGAGCGCGCCACGAGATGCGGGTCGCAAGGCCGGGCGGTCGCTCCGGGAGGCGAGGGGGATCGGGCCTCCACCGGCGGCTTCGCGGGCGTTTCCGACCGAGGCGGGTCCCGATCTGAATGACGTGATTCAAGTTTTCCCTCCCGGGCGGGGCGGCATGGGCCGAGATGGACGCGCCGAACCGGCGACACGGACGGCGGACTTGGTCCTCGTCCCCTGCACCGCCTCGACGCGAGGCATCCCTCCCGGTCGACCATCACCGCGATCCTCCCGCCGGTTCGGCGCTCGCGACGAGGCGAGGGTCGTCCGGCCTTCTCTGCATCCCCCGCCAGGCCGCCGAAGAGGGCCGTCGCCGATCGGCAATCCGACCAAGGGCGTCTCCAATACCGATCGACGACCCGCGATGACGGCCCCACCGAGGCTCCAACGGAGGGTGCCCGTCGGCCGGACGATCCTCGCAAGCCGTCGAGCGGGATCGGGGGGCCTACCGGGCCCATCCGCCGTCCAGCAGCTCGGTCTCGATCAACTCGGCGGCCTTCGGGGCGCCGCCACCCTCGCGGATGGACGATTGGATCCGCCGGGCCGCCTGCCGATAGGACGGATCTCGGAGCACCCGGGAGATCGCCGCGCGCATCGCCTCGGGCGTGAGCCGTTCGAACGGGGGGAGGGCCTCGCCGGCACCCACCCAGGCGACCCGCGCGGCGGTCCCGGGCTGTTCGTTGGCGACCGGCACGGCCACCATCGGCACCCCCAGGCTCAGGGCGTCGAGGACCGTATTCAGGCCGGCGTGCGTGACCGCCAGGGCGGCGAGGCCGAGCAACTCCAGCTGGGGCGCGTAGGAGACCACGACGGGTCGGCCCGGCAGGTCGCCGAGGGCCTCCGGCGCGATCCCGCGGCCCGTCGAGATCACGAGCTGGGCGTCGAGCCCGGCGCAGGCTTCGGCGATCGTCCGGAAGGCGGCCGCGATCCGATTCTGGAGGGTGCCGAGCGAGGCGTAGATCAGCGGGCGGCCGTCCAGCCGGTCCCAGGGGAAGGCCACCGGGGGATAGCCGCAGGGGAGTCGCAATGGGCCCACGAATCGGACCGAGGCCGGCAACTTCGACCGGGGGAACTCGAAGGCCTCCGGCTGCTGGCTGATCTGGAGCCGGTTCGACCAGGTGTCGGCGAGCCGGCGCGGGACGGACAGCCCGTGGCGCCGGCGGTGGTCGCGGATCCGGGCCAGGATCGGCCTGGCCTTCCAGTCCAGCCCCGCCCACGCCGTCCGGTTCCGCAGCCGCGACCACGCGCCCTCGGCGGGCGGCCACGGGGTGAAGTACGGCGGGGCGTCCGGGTCCGGGTGCAGGATCAACGCGTTGCAGATGGTCGCGGACGGCAGGCCGAGCCGGTCGGCCACGGTGCCGGCCGACGACGAGGCCTGGTCGACGAGCAGGTGGGTGATCCCGGCGTCGCGGACGGCGCCCGGCCCGACCGTCAGCACGGCTTCGGCCGAGCGGCCGAACACGGCGATCGTGTGCTCCAGGGCCGCGCGTCCCCGGAGCGAGCCGAGGCGCACGAAGTCCGCCCGATACTCGTCCGCCGGGTAGACGGATCCGCCCACCGGCACGACCTCGAAACCGGCGGCCGTCGCCGCCGCGGGCGGCTCGCCCAGCAGGAAGAAGGTGACGCGACGGCCGCGGGTGCGGATCGCATCGGCCAGGGCGACCATCGGGTTGACGTGCCCCGGCGCATTCGGGCAGACGATGCCGACATGGTCCACGCGTTCGCTCCCGACCGCCAAGCGGCCTCGACGGCCTGGGCCGGCTCCCACGACCTGGGGCGATTATCGCTCGCCGGCCGGTTCTCGTCCACCGGAGGCGCATCGGCGGCCGCCGCGCCGCGACCTCGCCCCAGGGGACCTCCATGGGCACGCCCCCATCACCCCGTCCGTCCGCCGGCCGGCCTCCATCGCCGGGCGGTTGAGGAGGCGGCGGATCGGGCGGCTCCGGCGCCGTGTCCGACGACGGCCGTCACGGCGGCGCGGAGCCGGAGGAGGGCTCGAGGCGACCGCCCGACGTCACCGACCTGGCCAGGAGGCCCGCGAGCAGCCGACGCGCCATGATCGTCGACGCCCGACGGACGAAGCGGTCGGCGGCGTCCTCGGTCACCGGGTGAATCACGTGATTCAATTCGAGCCGCGAGCCGGCCCCACCACTCGCCCGTCGCCGGGGTGGCGGGTGCGACGGCCGGATGGCTCCAGGATCCGCCGGGATCGCCCGCCGTCCCTCTAGATCCCGGACGCCGGCCGGTTCGGTCGGTCGCCGCTCGCCTCGGGCCCGCGAGGGACGGTGAGGAAGGTGATCGGTTCGATATCCGCCTAACCGCCGATCCGCGCCCGCGAGTACCCTCGGCCGCCGTGGTCCCAGCCTTCAAGCACCGTTTGAGAGCATTCCAATGGGCGTGAACGAATATGACGAATCGAACCAGAAGGGCGACGTCCCGGCCGCGGGCCTCGCATGCCGGACGAGTCCCGTCCAGAGCAGGGTCTCCGAGATCGAGACGCCGGGCGGACCGGAGCCGCTCAGGCGTGACGGGTCGCCGGGAGGGGTGCGGCCCGCCGGGCGGTTCGGGACCGGCGTCCCCCACCTCGACGCGCTGCTCGGCGAAGGCCAGGCGGGCGGCGAGGTCCACCTGATGGTCGGCCCGCACTACGCCGGCGGCTCCCATCACGCCGTCCAGGTCGCGATCGGCGGTGCCGGGCGCCTCCACGCCGCCCACCTCGCCGGCGGACCGATGAAGGCGGCCTATCTCGCCTCGTACCAGATCCCCCACGAGGAGCTCGGGCACCGCGTCTTCTCTTGCGGCGCGGCCGTCTCGTGGACCCGGCTGCTCCAGGGGATCGCCCCGGGGGCCGAAAGGCCGTGCTCCACCCGGGGGGCGCTACTCCCCTACGGAGAGGAAATGTATCGGCGTCGGGGCGAAAGCCGCCTCGACGACCTGCCGGGCGAGGAGGAGCGGATCCGGGAGTTCACGGCCGGCCCCGGCCGCGCCCTGCAGGCCCTCGAGATGACCGGGAGGGGCGACGGCCGCTGGCACCGCTGCGGCGGCGTGGGCGAGCTCGCCTCGCACTTCTAGTTGGCGGACCAGGGATCGCCCCCGGGCCTCCCGGTCGTCGACTGCGTCGACGAGGCCCTCCGGAGGAGCCTGGCGCGCGAGGACGGGGGCCCGGCCCCGAGCCCCGCATGCGGGACGCCGTCCGGTCGTTCCTCGTCGAGGCGGCCGACAAGATCGCCGCCCCGTTCGGCATCCCCGCCTGGCTGATCGTCAGGCGCGGCCCCCTGGGGCCTTCGGTCGTCGCCGGTCGGGCGGCTCCATCGGGCCCTCGTCGCCGAGGCGAAGCGTTTCGGCCCGTACGCCCACGGGGTCTTCCACCTGGGCGTGCCGGACCGCGCGTCTCGGCCCCTCCGCGTCACCTGCGGGCTCTCCCGCCGCGGGGAGGCGGCCGGGGACCGCGTCCTGGAGCTCGAGCACGAATTCTCCCGCTTCCGCGACGTCGCGGCCCTGTAGGAGAGCGGCCGGCGGGCTCACGCCGCTCATCGCGGCCGGGCGGCGCCGTTCGTCTAATCTCACCGCGCATAGGCCCACGGACGGCCGGCTGGGCCGCCCGCACCCTTCGCCGATGAACCGTCGCGCCGCGACCGGAGGAGCGATCGTCTCCACGCCGCTCGCGTTCCGGCCCGAAGGCGGGCCGGCGGTCCGCTGCCGATCGACGGAGCAGCGACGAGAGTGCGCGATCCCTACCAATAGGTGCGCATGCGCACAGGAAACCATCGCGACCCTTCCCCGCGTGAATGCTCGAGGGGCGATCGCCCCCGGTCCCGCCGCCCGCCTCTCGGGGCCGATCACGGCGGGGCAGGCGGGTTCTCCCGAGCCGTGGGGGAGGAGCTGGGTCGCCGAGGTCGCGCGGCCCGCCGCCCCGGGCACGACTCGATCCCGCCTTGAATCCCACCTGACCGGAGCCGGCCCGTCCATCCACGACCTTGGAACGGCCAACGCCGAACGGTCGCCCGCCGGGCGGTCGCGGCGGGTCGGCTAGGTCCGGCCGCGACCTCGAGTCTCGAGCACGGCCGGCGAGCGAACCGTCGTCCTCGCCTGGGCGGGGAAGTCGCCCCTGCGGAGGTCGGCCGCGGTCATATGCAACGCCGGGCGGACGGGAAAGGCCGATGAGTTCGCCCCTTGCCGTGCGAAGACCGGACGGGTCGTACGGACGTATGTAGACGATGCGACCCCCCGACGCCGGCGAAGGCGAGGAGTTTCGACCCCTCGAGGACGAAGCCAACCCGCCCGCAGGTTGGATGTAGTGCGCGCGGCCCAGGAGCGGTCGCGAGTGAATCATGGGATTCACCGTTAGAGGGCGAGTAGACTTCCGACGGAGGACACTTCGGATCGCCTCAGGGGTGGAGCCGCGTGGCGGAAGACGACGACCCAACGACGCCTGAGGCGCTTTCGACGTCCGTTCGCTCGCTACAAGGAGATCTGGGGAGCGGCCGGCGCCCGATCGCCTCGGGGCGGGCCGCGACGAGCGAGGCCGGCCCACCGCCGGGAAGCCGGTTCGACGGCTCACTCCTCCCTCCAGCTCGCCGGGCCCGCCCTCCGAGGATCGGCGATCCCGACGAGCGTCCTCGGCCCCTTCGACGGCCGGATCTCGCCGGGGACGGCGATGCGAAGCCGGGAGCGGTCTCGTCCCGGCGAGGCGGAAGGCGGGTCGAGCCCGGCGGGGCGATCGCCCGACAGCCGAAGGCACGGTCGAGACTCCGGACTTGCCCGCGTCGCACCCGCCGGGCCGACCTCGTGACCGGCGTCGGGGAGTCCGCGCGTCGGAGCATCGGGTTCGACGGGCCCGGTGCCCGAAGACGGCCGCCGCGGCCCCAGCATCGTGCTCGCGGCGAGAAATCCCGCGGTGGTCCGCGGCCGGTGTGGAGACCTCGCGACGCCTTGGCTCGACGTCGGGCGCTCGTGGCGGAGTCGGCCGGCGGGCACCCTCCCGATCGGTAGTCCCGGGGGCGAGGCGCCGATCGCCGTCGCAACGACCGTGCGAGGGCGATTCGGCGTAGGGCTCGCGTACGCCGCCCGGCGTAGAGTCGCACGCGTTTCGCTTCGAGGCCCAGGCCGGGCCGAGTCGGCGTCCCCGCGCACTCGGACGGCCGCCGCGGCAATCCCCGGCCGTCGGCCTTTCGGGGAGCTGGGGGCGGTTCCCGCCCGGCCGGACGGGAGCCCCGGCCGCCCCAGGCGGTGGACCGGTTTCAACCGGACGCCGGAGGCCGAGATGCCCGAGCGACGCGCACGAGCTACGCCGAGGCTTTCGAAGCCGACATCAGAGGTGTTCCGGAAGTTCGTGATGGGCCCGTGGTCGAGCGGGCGATAACGGGACGACCTACACGCCCGGGACGCGATCATCCCCGTCGACGCGTCGCTCGGTTCGAAGCGCCGTCGGGGGCGGCTTCCGGGCCTTCCTCCTTTCGGGTCGCCGCCGCTGCGGGGGGGGGACGGACGAGGGGACGCTCTCCCCGACCGTCCCCCGACCATCTCGGCTCGCCCTTCCGGGGCCGTCGGGGTCCTCGGCTGCAGGTCGACTTCGGAACGCGAGATCCAAGGACGGCCGCGTCGCGGCGACCGAGGACTCGACGCGTCGAGGCCGGTTTCGCCCCCCGGCCGGCATCGGCCCCCGCGGGGGCGGACGGGAATTTCCCGACATGCAGAGATCGGGGTACCTGCAGTTTTGAACCTCGCCTTACTCTCTCAGCGGTTCGAATCGAATCTCGTCGCAGGAGATCGCGATAGGTCCATGGCGGCCCGTCGATTCGGGATCGACGAGTCGGCCTTGGGCCGATTGCCCTCGGGCGGGCGGGGTGTGAACCTCGCACGGCCGGCCGGCCGGGGCGTTCAGCCCGGCCGTCGAAGTCACGGTGCAGCACTAACCGCGTCCCTTGCTGAGCGGACGCAAACCCAAGGAGAAGCCGATGCCGAAAGCGTCGAAGGGCCTGATCGATTGGCGGAGGTTGGCGCAGGATCTGGCGCTCCATGCGTGTGAGGACCACTTCCCTACCCGACGCGGGGTCTGGTTCATCGAGGAGGCGGGCGTGCTCTGCTTGTTCAACAACAACCCCTACGAGGGATTCCCGACTCTCCGCGACGAGGAATTGGCCGAATTCCGCCGCCTCCTGGACGTGGAGGGGCTGCGGGAGTTGGCGTACGCCACCTATCCGCCCGAAGGCGATGAGGATCCAGGCTACACCTACGCGATGATCATCGAGGCCGGCCAGGAGAAGCTGGGCTGGGCCGAGGACGCGATGGGGGAGATCGTGCGTCGCTCGCATGTGATGCTTGATGAGAGGTGCTGAGATCGAACGCCGCCCGGAGGTCGAGCGGGATCCTGCGCCGCTCGCTGGTGGTGCTTCATGAGAGCCTGAGTTCGAGCGCTGCCGGTTCGTGCCGCCTGGGACGGCGGGTAGGAATAGGCCCACGCCGGCCTGAGTCGCTCGAGCGTGGGATGGATCATCGACGATCTCGCCATCGCCTCGCTCGACTCGACCAGGCGTTCGTAGTCGCGGGCCGGCCGTCGGCTATTCATCAGCCGGCCGCCGGCCGCTCGTCAGGCGGCCGAAGGTCCGCTCGACCGCCCAACGCCGAGGCGGGACGACGAAGCCCTTCCGGTCCTCGGGCTTGCGGACCATTTCCAGGAGCCGGCCGGCGAACTCCCTCGCCCGGCCAACGGCCGCCTCGTAGTCGGAGTCGGCCCGGATCGGCCGCAGCCGCGGCGTGCGGCCCTTCAATCGGGGCAGGACCAGCTTCACCGCGTCGCGGTCCTCGACGCTCGCCGAGCGGACCACGACCGCCGGGATCAAGCCCAGCGTGTCGATGACCATGGCCCGTTTGCGGACGAGCGCCCTCTTGCCCGCGTCGTAGACCTGCACGCCCCCCTCGGCCGTGCGGACCGTCCGGCTGTCTACGATCGCCGCCGACGGGCTCTTCTTCCGGCCGTCGGCGTGCCGCAGGCGGGCCCGTAGGGCCTCCATGATCCGGTCCCGGGTCCCGTCGAGCCGCCGGCGGCGGTAGCAGTACTGGACCGCGCCCCAGGGGGGCAGGTCGTTCGGGAGCGTCCGCAAGTGGACGCCGCCCCGGACGGCGTACAGGACCTCGCGGAGGTCGACCGAGGGCTGGCGGCCGCCGGGCTCGGCCTTCGGAAGCAGCGGCCGCACGAGGTCCCACAGCTCGTCGGTCGGGTCGGCGGGGTGGTTCTTGCGTCTCATGGGCGACATGGCCCGCGAATCCCAGGCCTTGCAGGCCACTCCTTGCACGGGCTCTGCGGAGCGGTCGAACTCTCGATCACCCCCGGGCGGACCGAGTGGAGCGGGCCCTGCCCCATCGCCGGGAGGCCCGACTCGACGACTCGGGGCTCCTTCCGGCTCGATTGGCTCGCCGAAGTATCGCCGATCCCCGACGGGCGTCCTCGGCCCCTGCAACGGCCGGGATCGCGACGTGAAAGACGAAGCGAGGCCGCGAGCGGCACCCTCGAGTTGGGGCGGGTCGGGGTCGATAAGGCGGTCGATCACACGGCCGCCGTTCTGCCGGCCGCAAATCCGACCAGCCTCGCGTCGCTCCTACCTGGCCGACGTCGAGGCCGGCCGCGGAGGGATCGCGTGTCGGAGCGTGGGTTTCGACGCGTGCGCGGCGTGATCGACGGCCTCCACGGCCTGGGAAGCGTGGTCGGGGCGAGAACCCGGGGTGGTGCGCGGCGGGCCATGGGACCCTCGCGACGCCGAGGATCTCCCCGGGCCGACGTCCGAGCGGGATTGACGGAGCCGGCCGGCGGGCGGCCTCCCGATCGGTTGTCCTGGGGGCGAGGCGCCGATCGCCGTCGCAACGACCGTGCATGGGCGTTTCGTCGGGCCCATCGCGTCCGCAGCCCGGGACGGTTTCGCACGCGAGCCGCTTCCGGGGCCGGTCCGGACCGAGTCGCCGTTCCCGCGACTACCCCTCTCCGTACCCCTCAGGTCCCATGCCCGCCGGAAGTTCGGCGTGGCCGGCCCCCGGGAGGGCGAATCATGCGTCGTCCCGCGGGATTCCGCCCGGCGGCCCGGCGAGCCCTCGGACGGCCGCCGACGAAATGTCCCGGCGTATGACCCTTGGAGGGGTCGGAGCGGCACGCGCCGGCCCCGACGGGAGTCGCGTCCGCCCCTCGGCGCGGGACCGGCCGAGCCCCTCCACGTCGCTGCTCAGGCGAACGGCGTGGGCCGAGACGGGGCCGATGCAAGGAATCCACCTGTCCGCAGAAACGAGGTCGAGCTTACGTTCGTTCGCGGCTGCCCCATTTTTCCCCCTCTTTAGGAGCTTGCTGATGTACGGATGGTTTATGCCCCGCCGCGACGAGACCCCTGAAGGAACCCCGCCTCGCCCGACCCCGAAGAACCGGCGGCGGGGACGGAGCGCGAAGCGCCCGCGGAGGCGCGGCGAGGCCCGCGAACCGGAACGGTCCTGGCTGCGGCCCTGGGAGGTCGACGCGCTCCTCGCCGCCCTGATCGCCCGACCCAGGGCCGCGAGGGCGGCGGCCCGCGAACTGGATCCGGCATACTTCTCCCGCGAGCCGTTCCATCGGGTCGTCTGGGAGTGCCTGCTCCAGTCCTTCTCGCACTACGAGCCTGGGGAGGTCCCCTACGACGTCCTCCGCGCCGCCGTCGCCTCCCGCCTCGCCGCCTGGCCCGTCGCGATCGACCCGACGGACCGGGCCGCGCTGCTCGCCGAGCCCGGGGACGTCGGCCGGCCGATCGTCGCGGGCCGGCCGAATCCCGTCGTGCGGTCGCCGGGCCTGCTCTTCCGCGCGTATGAAGAGGCGAAGCGGCTCGACCCTTCCCCGAGGGAAGGCCTTGAGGAGCTGAAACTGTTCCTGCTCGAGCGAGGCGTGAGGGACGAGCTGGCGAGGCTCGTCGCCCGGGGAGGCGCCGACTCCATCCCCGGCGACTTCTTCCCCGCCTTCCGGGCCATCCTCGATCGGAAGGATCGGCTCGCGTGGCTGGACCTGCCGCCGAGGTATCGTTTCGACAGGTTTCCGGACGATCGGTAGCCGCCGACGTTCGGCGAGGACGACTGCGATCGACCGATGGGCGATGCAGAGCCGATTATCGGTCATCAAGAGACTCCAGGTCCCACCGTCGGGAGCGCTGATTCCGAAGATCGTCCCGACCCCGGAACGGGGCTGAGGCGGCGGCGAGCACCAAGGTGGGGGGACGCGCCGCGTCCCGCAGGCGCACTCGCGCGTTTCGCGAAGGGCGTCGAGACGAGCCGGGGCGACACGGCGACGCCTCCCATTTGCAGGGGCCCGCAGGCTCATCCGGCATCGTCTCGACCGCCGACCGGCACATCGGCCCGGGAGCCTGATGGCGGCCGACGGCTGCGGGCGGACGCCATGTCCGTCGTCGTCGCTCGTCCCTCCCGCGTCATGCACGGGCCCCCGAGTAGGCGTGGTTCGTCCGCCTGCGGTGCGACCGGCCGAAGGCTGCGGGGCCACAAGCCCGACACGTGCGTCCGGTGCGGGCCGCAGGGCGGCGGGACGCGCCAGTCCGACGAATCACGGCGACGACCGAAAGATCGGAGCTCCCGCCCCGAGCGGCCTCCTCCGCGAGATCCCGCGCGAAACTTGCGAACGACGCTGAGGGCCCCGAGCTCGACGTCCCGATCTTCCGCCGGTGCGTGAGGGGTCGACTTCCGGCTCGCGGTGGGAGATCGGACCTGCCGACGCGCCGGGAGACGCGAGGATCCTCATCGGCGACTCGCGCCTCGATCCGGAAGGTCGTCGCCCGGCGGCGGGTGCGCCCGTCAGGCAAGACCGACCTTCGTTTTCTCGACGCCGACGCTCGCGGTTCGTCCCGGCCCCTGGCTGCCGGTCGGCGGGAGTTCCGACAGGGCCGCCAGGTCGTTCTCGATTCGGTCGTAGCCTCGAACGGCTGTGAACCCTCCGGGATCGGCGGGGGTCGATCCTCTACGACGGGCTTGGTTCCGGCCTTCGCGACATGATCGGAAGTTGCATGCCGGATCTTGCAAGAGAGCCGGGCGAGACGTCGCGTGCAGGGACGACCTCATCATGGCCATCGGTCAGGGGGGAAGTCGGCGGCGCCCAGGGGCCGAGGTTCTACGGAACACGGCCCTCCGACGAAGGTGGTCGCGGGCTCGCAGAACGCCCTCCCGCCAGCCGAGTCGCGCTTCGTCGTCCACCTCCTTCTCGGCCGCCGACCTTGTGCTCGCAGGATCCGGCTCCAGATCGTGAAGAACGTCGGCACCGGGAAATGAAGCCCTCCGACCCGGCCGTCCGCACCATCGGGGCGGGCGGACGCTCCTCCCCCGGGTCGCGAAAGATGAATGACGGGATTCAAATGTGGACGAGGCGCGGTTCGATCCCTGCACCGAGCGAAAGCGGCCCGCCCTGCTGGACGGTCGTCGGTTCGAGCTCTCGAACCTAGCCGTCCCCCTGCCGGCGAGGGTCGGCCCCCTGGCGGCCGACCACCTTCGAGGGACGAGCCCTGTTCGTCTTCGCGGTCGAACTCCCGTGTTCGCTCTTCGACGAGCGCGCGCCAACCGCCGGTGGGCACAGTTCGCGTCCATGGACCTCGCGGAGGGAGCGAGGGAGCTTTGAAGGCGGCCGCCCTCTCGTCGGCACGACAATGACGGCCTCCTCGTGTGCGACGGGTGCGAGGCCCCGGATGGAGCCCCGACGCCGTCGACGGAGGACCAGCTCGAGATCACGAACGAAGTTCTCGACTATGGGCCGGGCGGCCTCAAACGCCTACACCGCCTCGAAGCAGAGGGCCGAGGACGGAGGCCTCCAGGCGCGACTACAGGGCCTGGTCACGCATCGCTCGCCCCTGCGACGCCGACTCCGCAATTAGGACTAGCGGGTCGAGTACGTCGCCGATGCTGCGATCCGCGGACAACTGGAGGAGCGGGCCGACCACGATTCCCGCGAAGGCCGTGTCGAAGGCCCAGGACCACCGGAGGGATGCGGGTCGAGGACTCACCCCCCGCGGGAGGCCGCGATCGTCGCCGCGAAGGACGGCGACGTCGGCGGGATGGATCGCACGGGCGAACGCTTCGCCGCCGCCGAGGGGGGCCGCGTTCGGCTATGCGGGCGCGACTTCGGCCCCGCTTGCTGAGGGCCGTGACGCGTTGGACGACCCGGCCGCGCCGGCAGGCCTGACGACTGCGAAGGACGCTCGCCTCGAAGTCGACCTACCTGCAAATGCGAGCTTGGGCTTAGCCTCGGCCGGGGTCGTTTTCGTTTCAGGATTCGTAATCGAGAAGAGGAGAGCCATCATGCATATGGTCAAGACGGGTAAGACGGACGGCTGGGAGTCGGCGTCGCCGCTCCCGCGCGGGAAGGACGAGCTCGGCAACGAGACGCTGTTGTTCGGAGAGACTCCGATCCGGGCGGACTTCAGGGGCGGGCTTCCGATGCTCGCCCTGCCCGACGTGCTCGGGGTGTGCGGGCTCCACCCCAAGTCGAACAGGGGGAAGCTCGATCTGGGGGGCAGTACCGCGTACTACCCCTTCGAGACGGCCGGGGGTCGACAGCGAATCAAGACCGTCGACCTGGACGACGCCTACCGGATCGCCATGCAGGGGCGGTCCCCGGAGTGCAGGAAGTTCCGCGACTTCCTGGTCGAGATCCTGCGGAGGATCGAGCGGGGCGAGACGATCGACCCGAAGCCGCCCCACGCCGCGGCGGGCGATCCGGACGCGAGCCCGCTGGTCCATCAGGCGGCCTTGCTGCTGAAGATCGCGCTGAAGTCCGCCGAGCACGATCGGCAGCTCGCGGTGCTGAGGGCGGACGCCGACCGCGTCGAGGCTCGCCGCTTCGAGGCGGACCGGGCGATGCGGACGCTACCCTCCGCGGCGATCCCGGTGCCGGCCATGTCCAAGATCGACCTGACCGAGCGACTGGTGCGGCTCTGGTGCAACGTCAACGGCTGCGACTTTCAGCTCG
>NZ_JAALJI010000020.1 GCF_011064595.1 Paludisphaera soli
AATCTAGACCAGGTGGGTCCGCCGCTCGCGAGCCTCCTCGGGGATCCGAGCAAGCTCCTCGGCCCTTCAGTGGGCGATCCGCTCCTCATCCCGCTGCCGGGACTACTTCTGCGGCCGCTGCCTGCTCCAGCGGAGCCGCCGTCGGAGGATCCTGCGGACGTGCTCGACGTGGTAATCGACGCCGAAGCGACGACGGACGAGTTCGGCGACCCGGCCGGCGCTCCAATAGGTCGTTGGGCCAGCCGTGGGCCCGGACGCCCTCCAGCAGCACTCGCTCCAACTCCCGACGCTGCTCGTCGGTCAGCCGGGGCCGGGGGCCGAGATGGGCCTGGCGGCCAGCGCCTCGGGGGCCTTCTCGGCCAGGGCGAGCCAGCGGTACAGCGAAGTCCCGCCGACGCCCAGGATGCGGGCGACGACGGTAGGCGACTCCCCCCGCCACATCAGCTCGACGGCGTGGCGACGGCGACGTTCCAACTCCTGGGCGGTTTCGACGGGTCTCATGCCCTTACTACGACGGAAGCCGCCCAAGTGCTCCTTTGGCTACGCTGCGGTCAGTAAGGTTATCAATATTCGAACCTTGCGTCGATTGGGTTCGTTGTCGACGGTCCCGAAGGAAGCCATTTCACACCTGGGAGCCTTTCGCGCGGTCTCTGGCCGAGCGTCGGGCGGGGCGGAGGAACCTCAGCGAGCACGATCGGGTTTCGTGGCGAGCGGCCGGTGAGGGGGGTAGAATGTGCGAGACCGCCCGACGAGCCGTCCGTCCGTGCTCGGCCCCGATCGACCGAACTCTCCGCCAGGAATCACGAATCATGACCGCCACCGCCGTCCCGTCGTCGGCGTCCTCAACCGCCGCCCGGCTCGTCGCCGACCTGACGGCGGCTCTCGGGGCCGAGAACGTCCTGTTCAACCGCGACGAGCTGGTGGTCTACGAGTGCGACGGCTACGTCATCGAGAAGGCCGTCCCCGACGTGGTGGTCTTCCCGACCTGCACCGAGGACGTGGTGGCCGTGGTCAAGATCTGCAACCGCCACGGCGTCCCGTTCGTCCCCCGAGGGGCCGGCACCAGCCTGGCGGGGGGGACCCTGCCGGTGGGGGGCGGGGTCATGATCGGCCTGACGAAGATGAAGCGAATCTTGGAGATCAACACCCGCGACCGCTACGCGATCGTCGAGGCCGGGGTGGTCAACGTCTGGCTCACCCGCTCGCTCGTCGGCACGGGCGTCCACTTCGCCCCCGACCCGTCGAGCCAGACCGCCTGCACGATCGGCGGGAACGTCGCCACGAACGCGGGCGGCCCGCACACGCTCAAGTACGGCGTGACCGTCAACCACGTCCGGGGGCTGGAGATCGTGACGCCCGACGGCGAGGTCGTCCAGGTCGGCGGCGTGGTCGAGGACCAGCCCGGCTACGACCTGACCGGCCTGATCGTCGGCAGCGAGGGGACCTTCGGAATCGTCACCAAGGTCATCGTCAACCTCAGCCGCGACCCGGAGGCCGGGCGGACCCTGCTCGCCGTCTTCGACACGGTGGAGGACTCGGTCGAGGCGGTCAGCGGCATCGTCGCCGCCGGGATCGTCCCCGCCGCGCTCGAGATGATCGACAACCTGATGATCCGGGCCGTCGAGGCCGCGTTCAAGTTCGGCTTCCCGGTCGACGCCGGGGCCGTCCTGATCATCGAGGTCGACGGGCTCGACGCGGCGCTCGACCACGAGGCCCAGGCCATCTCCGAGATCGTCCAGACCCATCGCGGCAAGGTCGAGAAGTCGATCGGCTGGCGGACCCGCGAGGAGCCCGAGTACAAGGCGATCTGGAAGAGCCGCAAGATGGCCTTCGGCGCGATCGGCCGGGTCAGCCCGACCTTCTGCACCCAGGACGGCGTCGTCCCCCGCACGGCCTTGCCGCACATCCTGCGTTTCATGGAAGGGGTGTCGGAGCGGCAGCAGGTGCGGATCGCCAACGTCTTCCACGCCGGCGACGGCAACCTGCACCCGATCATCCTCTTTGACGAGCAGGACCCGGACCAGGTCCGCCGGGCGCTCGACGCCAGCGTCGAGATCCTCGACGAGTGCATCCGGCTGGGCGGGAGCGTGACCGGCGAGCACGGAATAGGCGTGGAGAAGCTCGCCATGATGCCCAAACTGTTCACCCCGGACGACCTGGCGGCGATGACGGCCGTCCACGACGCGCTCAACCCCGACGGCCGCTGCAGCCCGGCCAAGAAGCTGCCGATCGGCGGCCACTGCATCGAGCGCACCAAGCCGGGGCGGCACGCCTCGGCCTGACCGACGGCGGCCTTTCGTTCGATGTCGGGCGGGGACTATGATGGGCGGATCGAACCGGGGCCGACGCCCCCAGAACTCGTCGCGGCGACGACCGCGACGTCGGAAAGGCATGGCGAACGTGGGGGAGCGGAATCGATTCTCGCGGTGGCGTCGCCTGCCGCCCGTGTACCGCTCGGGCGAGCACAAGCTGCCGGGCTACGAGGACGAGACCCAGCGCCTGACTCTCTACCTGCCCGGGAGCCTGCTCGACCTGGCCGAGCTGCTCGCCAACCTGGATCAGTCCCCTTCGGTCCAGGAGTACTGCACGAACATGCTCTCCCGGGCCCTGGAAGACGAACGCGTGCGCCGGAAGGTGGCGAAGGTCGAGGCCGACCGAGGCCCCCTGCGGGGCCTGGACGAGATCGCCCGAGACGCCGAGTACCTCGCCGAGTGGCGCGACCGCCGCGACGAACCCCACCACGCCCCCCAGCCGCCTCCGACCGCCATGACCGTCCCCCTCGTGTTCCTGCCGCCGCCCGACGAACCGGCGGCGCTTGACGGTCGCGGCGCCCCCGCGCTGGACCCCCCTTCGCCCTTGACGATCCGGGTCGAGACCGGCCCCCGGCCCGAGCCGGTCGTCGCCCGCGAGGCGACCCCCGAGATCTCCACCCCCGACGGAACCGCCATGGACATCGTCTGGAAACACGTCGGTCCCGAAGGGGGCGACCCCCGAGGCTTCCTCCCTCACCTGCGCCGAGGCGAATCCGTCCCGCCCGCCTCGGCCTCGGAGCTCCTGGAGGCCCTTCGGACTCTGGAATCGGAGAACCGAGGCGCGGACGGCCTCAACCGCCGGCTCGCCTACGCCGTCCATCGCCTGGCCCTCGAATCTCAGGTGCTGCTCACCGAAGCCTGGCCCGGGGCCTTCGACGAGCCGACCGTCGAGGCCATCCGCGCCGTGCAGGAGATGGCCGAACGCATCCTCTCCGGCGAGGACGTCCGCTACTACGCCGGCCCAGAGAGCCAGGCTCCCGGGAGCGCATCGTGAATCGGCAGGTCCAGGCCCCCGTTTGGCCCGACGCCCCCGACGCGGCCCCGCTCGGCGACGACCGGTGCGCCACGAGATTGCATCGCCCGACGACCGTGGACGCCCTGTGCGACGCCGTCCGCGAGGAGGTGGAGCAGGGGGGCGCGGTCTACCCCCAGGGGGGCCGGACGGCGCTCGACTACGGCCGACCCCCCGGCCGTCCCGGCGCGGCGGTCGACGTCTCGGCGCTGGACGAGGTCATCGACTACCCCCACGCCGACATGACCATCACGGTCCGGGCCGGGATGACCGTCTCGACCCTGCGCGGAATCCTCGCCGAGAAGAATCAGCGGCTCCTGATCGACGTACCCTGGCCCGACCGGGCGACCCTCGGCGGCGCGCTGGCGACCGGCGTCTGCGGGCCGCGACGCTTCGGCCTGGGTCGGCCGCGCGACTCGATCATCGGCGTCTCATTCGTGACCTCGAACGCCGTCGAGGTCAAGGGGGGCGGAAGGGTCGTCAAGAACGTCGCCGGTTACGACTTCCCCAAGCTTCTGACCGGCTCGATGGGGACACTCGGCGTCATCACCCAGGCGACCCTGAAGGTCCGGCCGCTCCCCGGGGCCTCGGCGTTGATCTGGCTGCCGGTCGACGACCCGGCGAAGCTCGACGAACGGCTCGCCGCGCTCGCCTCGTCGGCCCTCCGGCCGGTGGCGTTCGACTTCCTCAGCCCGTCCGCCGCGCGGCTCGTCGGCGGCCCAGTGGGCCTGGGACGGGACGCCTGGACTCTCGTGGTGGGGATCGAGGACGACGCGAACTCGGTCGACTGGCAGGTGGACCGGTTCCGGGTCGAGGCCGAGCGGGCCGATTTCGACGTGCTCCGCGACGACGCCACCGCGCCGCTCTGGACGGCGCTGACCGAGTTCCAGGTCGAGACGCCCGGGCCGTTCGCGTGCTCGGCGAGCCTGCGGCCGTCCCAAGTCGCCGCGTTCCTGGCGGACCTCCCCGCCGAGCGCTGGGCCTTGCAGGCCCACGCGGGCGTCGGCGTCGTGCGGATGCAGGCACTGGGCGAATGGGGCGGGGACGAGGCGGAAGCGGCGATCGCCGGCAAGCGGGCCGAGGCCGTCCGCGGCGGCGGCAACCTGATCGTGACCCGATGCCCGACGCCCTGGAAGGCCCGCATCCCCGTCTGGGGCGAGTCCCGCCAGGACTGGGCCCTGGGGCGGGCGGTCAAGCGAGCCCTCGACCCCGAGGGCGTGATGAATCCCGGCCGGTTCGTGGGCGAGGACGGATAAGATTATGCAGACAACTGGGAACCATCCCGTCGCCCCGCAGGCCCCCGCCGAACGCGTCGCGAATCCCGGCGTCGACCTGGCCTGGCTCGCCGACCGCATCGATTACCCGCTGTTCCAGCAGTGCATCCATTGCGGGCTCTGCACGGCGAGCTGCCCGACCTACGTCGAGACGGGCGACGAGAACGACGGCCCGCGCGGTCGGATCTACCTGATGCGATCGGTCACCGACGGCCGCCTGGCGATGAGTCCCGAGGTCCGCCGCCACCTGGACCTCTGCCTCGACTGCCGGGCCTGCGAGACGGCCTGCCCGTCGGGCGTCCAGTACGGCAAGCTGATCGAGCCCTTCAAGATCGCCATGCTCCAGGACGTCCCCGCCGGGGCCGGGCTCAGCCCGCTCCAGCGGCTGATCCTCCACCGCCTGTTCCCGTACGCGAACCGCGTCCGGGCGGCGCTCTTGCCGGTGCGGGTGCTCCAGAAGCTCGGCCTGATGCGGCTGATCGAGCGGAGCGGCCTGCTGAAGCTCCTGCCGCCGACGCTCCGCAACATGGCCGCGATGGTGCCGACGTTGCAGCCGGCGTCAAACCTCCCCGAGGTGCTTCCCGCGATCGGTCCCAAGCGGGCGCGCGTCGGCCTGTTCCTGGGCTGCGTGACCGACGTGATGACCCCCCAGACCACGGCCGCCACCGCCCGGGTCCTCCAGCGCAACGGCTGCGAAGTGGTCGTCCCCCGGGGCCAGGCCTGCTGCGGCGCCATCCATTACCACTCGGGCGCCGAGGCCCCCGCGCTGGAACTGGCGATGAAGAACCTGGAGGCGTTCGACCCCGACGAACTGGACGCCATCGTCATCAATGCCGCCGGCTGCGGGGCCATGTTCAAGGGGTATGAACACATCCTCCCCCCCGAAGACCACGAACGGGCCGCGAAGTTCGTCGCCAAGATCAAGGACGTGTCGGAGTTCCTCGTGGCCCTCGGCCCGATCGCTCCGACCCATCCGATCGACGCCAAGGTGACGTACCACGACGCCTGCCACCTCTGCCACGCCCAGCAGATCCGCAACCAGCCTCGCCAGCTCCTAGGGATGATCCCTGGCCTGCAGCTGGTCCCGCTCGTCGAGAGCGAGCTTTGCTGCGGGGCGGCGGGGACCTACAACCTGACCGAGCCCGAGATGTCCGCCCGCCTCGGCCGTCGGAAGCTGGACAATATCGAGGCCACCGGCGCGGCGATCGTCGCCAGCGGGAATATCGGCTGCACTTTGCAGATCGCCCGCCAGATTCGCGAACGCGGCGGCTCGATCGAGGTCGTCCACCCGGTCGAGCTGCTGGACCAGGCCTATGGGGGGGAGGGCTGACATGGACCGCGTGGCCGTCCTCGGCGGCGGCGGCATGGGCACGGCGATGGCGATGGTCCTCGCCCGCTCGGGAGTCGAGGTCCGCCTCTGGGTCCGCGAGCCTGACCGGGCGTACGCGATGGCCGCGACCCGCGTCAACGCCCGGCACCTGCCCGAGGTCCGCATCCCCGAGGCCGTCCGGATCCTCGGCGACCCGGCCCAGGTCCTGCACCGCGCCGAGCTGATCCTGGCGGCGATCCCGACTTCGTACCTCCGCGAGACGCTCGCGAGCCTGGCCGCCGCCGCGCCCGCCGACGTGCCCGCGCTGAGCGTGGTCAAGGGGATTGAGTTCGGCACGTTCGCCCGGCCGTCGCAGATCCTGGTCGAGACCCTCGGCCCTCGCGAGACGGCCATCCTGACCGGCCCGAGCCACGCCGAGGAGCTGGCGCGCGGTCTGCCCGCCTCGCTGGTCGTCGCCGGGGCCTCGTCGGCGCTCTGCGAGGCCGTGCAGCGCGAGTTCTCCCACGAGACGTTCCGGGTCTACCGCAACTCGGATGCGATCGGGGCCGAGGTCGCCGGGGCGCTCAAGAACATCCTGGGGATCGCCGCCGGGGTCTGCGACGGCCTGGAGATCGGCGACAACGCCAAGGCCGCGCTCCTCACCCGGGGCCTCGTCGAGATCGCCCGGATGGGCGTCCGCCTGGGGGGCCGGGTCGAGACGTTCTACGGCCTCGCCGGCGTCGGCGACGTGGTCACCACCTGCTACAGCCCCTTCGGTCGAAACCGCGAGGTCGGGCTTCGCATCGGCCGGGGCGAGGCCCTGCCGGCGATCCTGGCCGACATGCCGAACGTCTCCGAAGGGGTCCCCACCATCCGGAGCGTCCACGCCCTGGCGATCCAGATGGGCGTCGACATGCCGATCACGCACGAGCTGCATCAGGTCCTTTTCGAGGGCAAGCCCCCACGCGCGGCGGTCGTCGACCTGATGACGCGCACGCCGAAGGACGAGTCGGAGCTATGAGCGATCTCCCCCCCGAATGCGCGATCGGCTTCAAGGAATGGGCGGGCGTCTGCGAGGCGCTGGCCTCGGGCGCCCAGACCCTCATCCTTCGCAAGGGGGGGATCGCCGAGGAGGGGGGCGTCTTCACGCCCGAGCATCGCGCCTTCTGGCTCTATCCGACCCGGCTCCACGAGTCGCAGCAGGGGCTCCGCGTCTCGCCGACCGCGACGCATCCCGCCCCCGCCGAGCCCGACGTCATCCCGATCCGCTCGCTGGCCGTCGTCGACTCGATCCGCCTGATCGATCGCGAAGAGGAACTGGACTCCCTGGAGCCGTTCCACGTCTGGACGTCCGAGACCATCCACAAACGCTTCCACTACCGCCGGCCGGGGCTCTGGGTGCTGGGCGTCCGGGTCTGGAACCGGGCCGAGCCCCTGGATCTGATCGCGACGCCGGAGCAGATGGGCTGCAAGACCTGGGTGCCTCTCGGGACCGCGCTTACGACGGGCGGCCTGGCCCCCGCTCTCGGTGAGGGGGCGTGGCGTGATCTCCGCGATCGGCTCGACCGGACGATCCGGTCGCAAGCGGCCGGCGGTCGGGTAGAATCTCCGTCCGACCCGGGCGTCGCGCCCGAGGCGCCCCCAGCGGCCCCCCCGAGCCCAGCATGAACCCCCGACCGATCCTCCGCGAGCTGCGAGACTACCCGGCGACGGCGTTCTTCTGCGCGAGCTGGCTGGTCGTCTTCATCGCGATGGTCGCCCTCCAGCTCCGGGCCGAACCCGCCCCGACGGCCTGGCGCATCCTGGTCCTGGGGATCGGCGACGGCGGTCGGTTCGGGGACCTGACTCTCCGGGACCTGGCGAACGGGGAGTACTGGCGGCTCGTCACCTGCAACTTCGTCCATTACAGCGTCGTCCACATCGGGATGAACCTGTTCGCGTTCTACCTCCTGGGGACGATGCTTGAGTCGTGGTACGGCCCCTGGACCTTGATCGCGATCTACGGGACGACGGGCGTGGGGGGCAACCTGCTGTCGGTGATGGCGAGACGCTGGCTCGGGTCGAATCCGCTGGTCCATTCCGGCGGCGGGTCGGTGGTCATCATGGGGCTCATCGGCCTGTGCGCGACGGCCGGCTGGGTCTCGCGGACGACCCGCGATCGCGAGCTGACCTGGCAGATGGTCAAGGCGTTGGCGATCACCGGGGCTCTCGGACTGGCCTTCCCGCGCTACATCGACAACTGGGGCCACGCCGGCGGGGCCATCGCCGGGCTGCCGATCGGGCTGGCGCACTCCCGGCTGCTCGCGGGGAGGAAACGTCCCTGGACCTGGGGGGCGGGCGTGGCATGGGGCCTGGTCCTGATCGCGGGCGGCCTGGCGCAGGCCCGCCACGATCGCCAGGATCGAACGGCTCGCGCGTTGGTCGAGCAACGCCGGGAACTCGACGCCCACCTCACCGCCTACCGAGTCATCCTCACGACGCGCCTCTGGACCGATCGGCCTGGCGACGCGAAGGGGCTGGCGCAGCTCCTGCGCACACAGGCCCCGGTGCTGGACGCGGGGCCGACGCGCGCGGCCTATCGCAGGCTCCTCCCGCTGGCCGAGGAGTTCTCCCGGCGCAAGCCGACGCTCCCGGAACTGCTGGCCTTCCGACGCGAGCTGGACGCCGTCCGCGGGACGCTTCGGCTCGAAACGAAGGGTCGCCTCAAGGCCTACTGGGAGCGGCGGCGGAAGGCGAACCTCCCCGTCCCGGGCGGCCGGACGGACGCATCGGTCTTCAGACCGGGCCCGATGTGAGCCTGGCCCCGTCTCGATGCCGGGGACGGACGCGGCCCCGGCGGAGGGCGGCGACGAAGTCGGCCATGGACTCGATGGCGTCGTCGAACTCGCTGAAGTAGCAGCCGAGGGCGGCGACGTCGTGGGCGTCGCTCGACCCGGTGCGGGGCATCGGCGAGGTTTCCAGGAGCGCGAGCGCTTGGGCCCGAGTCTCGGCCGTGACGTTGTTGCTGACGAACTCGACCCCGTGGAAGGCCGGTCCGTGCTCGGCGACGATCCGGTCGAACGGCTGGAACCAGCGGAACGGGTGCGCGGCGACGATCGCCGCCCCGCGACGATCCACGACCTTGAGCAGCTCTCCGACCTTGACGCCCGGCCCGACGTCCTCCAGGTCCGGCAGGCCGTAGACGAGGAAATGCCCCTCGCGGGCCGAGACCTCGACGCCGGAGAAGACCTTGAGCCCCCCCGCTCGGGCGGCCAGCTCGGTCAGCTCGTCGGCCTCCCACTGGTGGTCGTGCTCGGTGATGACCACGCCGTCGAGCCCGATCTCGCGGGCTCGCTCGATCATGGCGAGGGGGTCCATCACGCTGTCGGGGGAGTGGCGGGACGTATGGAGGTGATGATCGAACTTCATGATAGGGGTGCGTGGCTCGCCTCGTTGCGGTTCGGGCCATGGCCCGGTGGGGCCTGGGGGACGATCGGGTGATCGCCCTCGATGTGGAAGCTCGCGCCGGCGGCGTCGACCTTGAGGTAGCTCAGCCGGTGCTGCCAGCCGCCGAGGACGATCAGGCGGGGACGTCCGGGTAGGTCGACGGCGCGGTGGACGTGGCCGAAGACGGCGACGTCGATCCCGTCGTCGAGCCCGTCCGCGTAGTCGCGATACATCTTCAGGTGGCGACGCTCGTCCTCATCCAGCCCGCGCTGGTTCTTGGCTTCGAGCACGGCGTCGAGCGCCTTCGCCGCCGGCCCGGGGATCAGTCCGAAGGCCCGGAAGAACCCACGAGACTCCAGGCTGGCCTTCCACTTCCGGCGGGCGCCCAGCAGGTGGCCGTGGACGACGTGGATCCGCAAGCCGTGTGTCGTAATCTCGACCGGCTCGGCGAGCATCGTGGCTCCGAGCGCCTTCTTGTAGAACTTCGCGAGCCAGAGATCGTGGTTGCCGGGGAGGATGCTGAGAGCCCCGCCACTCGCACGGAAGGCCGCCAGCGCGGACAGGGCCGGATCGCGGGCGAGTTCTTCGTGCGACGTCCGCGAGCCCATCCAGAAGTCGCAGAGGTCGCCGGCGATCAGGAGCCGGTCGGACGGCTCGAGGCGTTCGAGGAGTCGGACGAGGCGACGGGACCGCTCGGGCCGATCCTCGCGCAGGTGCACGTCGCTGAGGAGGTACTCGCTCACGGACGCTCTCCGGCCGTCGGGCGACGACGGTCAAGGAATCTCCAGATTCAGCCCCGGGAGGAAGCCGCAGGCTTCCGAAGGCCGCCATCGCGACCGGGCGGGGCGGGCGGTTCGGGCGGACGAGCCGTGGGACCGCCAATCGAACGTCGATCGCGAAGGCCCGAAGGTCAGATCGGGATGGGCGGGGGACTGGCGCGCCGCGTGGACGAGCACCTGACGGCCGCTCTCCCGGATCGCGTCGCCCGCCTCGCGCAAGGCCAGCTCAGGCCGGTTGCACTGGTCGCTCAGGTGGAGCAGGACCAGATGGCTGACCCGATCGCGTCGCGAGCGTTCGAGGATCGCCGAGACAAGCTCGGCCCCCTGGCGGTTCGAGAGGTGCCCCCGGTCGCCGAGGTTCCGAGCGATCAGGGCCGGGTGGCGACCGGAGGTACGCTGGAGCATCACGTCGTGGTTGAACTCGATCCCCAGCACGTCGACGTCGACGAGGGCCTCGGCCGTGGCGTCGCACCAGGTTCCGGTGTCGGTCAGGTAGCCGACCGAGACCCCGCGGTGCTTCCGCCCCGCGCCGGCCTCGATGCGGAAGCCGAACGTCGGCCCGCCGTCGTGCCAGGCGGTGATTGGCTCGACCCGGAATCCGCTCGGGGCGAGGAACGGCCGTTCGTCGTAGATCCGGACCAGGCCCAGGGCGTCGAGTTGCTGGAATCCCGCGTCACGTTGCAAGTTGCGATGATGACCCTCGTGGCAGTAGAGGGGGATTCCCCGCTTCGCCATGCCTCGAAGAATGCTCGTGTCCACGTGGTCGCCGTGGGTGTGCGTCAGCACCACGGCCGCGAGGTTCGACCAGTCCGCCCCCACGCTCATCAGTCGCTCGGTCAGCGACCGCACGCCGAGGCCGGCGTCGATCAAGATCCCCGCGCCCTGCTGGCGGAACAGCGCGGAGTTGCCCTTCGAGCCGCTGCCGAGGACGGCGAACTGGAAGGTCATGGGCGTTCCACCTCGCTGCAGATCCGGGAGGACCGGGCGATCCGTCGTCAAGGGAACAAGTGTAGTTCGGCGGCTGACGCCCGGACAAGTCCTCTATCCATGAGTTCGCCGCGATCCTCGCCGCCTGTACAATGCTCGAAAGCCCTGAAATCGACAAGGGCGAGAGGGAGCCGGAGTTGAGCGACAACACCAAGATCGAATGGACCGACGCAACCTGGAACCCCGTCCGAGGCTGCACCAAGATCACGCCCGGATGCGCCCACTGCTACGCCGAGACGTTCGCCGAACGCTTCCGGGGAGTTCCCGGCCACCCCTACGAGCAGGGCTTCGACCTGCGTATGGTTCCCCACAAGCTCCTGGACCCCCTGCGGTGGACGAGGCCCAGGATGGTCTTCGTGAACTCCATGAGCGACCTGTTCCACATGGGCGTGCCCGACGACTACGTGGGTTAGGTCGCCGAGGTCATGCGGGTCGCCGACTGGCACACGTATCAGGTCCTGACCAAGCGTTCCGAGCGGCTGGCCGCGATGCTGGCGGGCGGCCTGCGCGACCTGGCGGATCGGTCGCACGTCTGGTGGGGCGTGAGCGTCGAGGACCGCCGCCACGGCCTGCCCCGCATCGAGCACCTCCGCCAAGCCCCGGCCGCCGTCCGGTTTCTCTCGGTCGAGCCACTGCTGGAGGATCTCGGCGCGGTCGACCTCTCTGGAGTCCACTGGATGATCGTCGGCGGCGAGAGCGGCCACGGCGCGCGGCCGCTGGCGAAGGAATGGGTCGCCAGCCTCCGCGATCGGTCCGTCGCCGCCGGCGTCCGGTTCTTCTTCAAGCAGTGGGGAGGCGTCCGCAAGGGCAAGGCCGGCCGGGAACTGGACGGCCGGACCTACGACGAGGTGCCTCCGCCCAGCGTCAACCCCATGCCCGACGCTCGGCGGCGCGCGGATCTGGCTCGGGAACTGGAAGTCCGCTTCGCCCGGGGCGCCTGATCAAGACCCGGGAAGCTCTCGTCGCGGGACCTCCTCGACGAGCGAGACCGGGGCGCGATACCTTGCGTGACCTGCGGTGTTTCCTGCTGGTCGGCCGCCGGGGCGGTCGCGTGATGTTCGATCGAGATCGAGGGAGCGTTTGATGCGATCCGCCTTTCCGTCGCTCGTGGGAAACCCGAGCCGAGCCTCGAAGATCCTCGGGGCCCTGCTCGCGTCGTTCGTCGCAGGGACTTTGGTCCGGGCCGAGGAGTCGCCGAGGGGGCCGAACATCGTCGTCATCCTGGCCGACGACCTGGGCTGGGGCGATGTGGGCTGGCACGGCTCGGAGATCAAGACCCCGAACCTCGACAAGCTGGCGGCGGCGGGGGCCCGGCTGGAGAACTTCTACGTCCAGCCGGTCTGCTCGCCGACCCGGGCGGCCCTCCTGACCGGGCGCTATCCCATGCGGCACGGCCTTCAGGTGGGCGTCGTGCGGCCCTGGGCGCAGTACGGACTGCCGCTCGACGAGCGCACCCTGCCGCAGGCATTGAGGGAGGCCGGGTATGAGACGGCCATCGCCGGCAAGTGGCACCTCGGCCACTTCCGCCCCGAGTACCTGCCGACCCGCCGGGGCTTCGACCACCAGTACGGCCACTACAACGGGGCCCTCGACTACGACACCCACGAGCGCGACGGCGGCCACGACTGGCACCGCGACGACCGGGAGAACCGCGACGCCGGCTACAGTACGCACCTGATCGGCCGCGAGGCCGTCCGCGTGATCGAGGAGCACGACGCCGCGAAGCCGCTGTTCCTGTATGTCCCGTTCAACGCCGTCCACGCCCCGCATCAGGTCCCGGCCCGCTACAAGGAGCCGTACGCCGGCCTCAAGGAGCCGCGACGAACCTACGCCGGGATGCTCGCGGCGATGGACGAAGAGGTCGGTCGGATCGCCGGGGCGGTCGAGAAGAAGGGGATCGGCGGGAACACCCTGATCGTCTTCTCCAGCGACAACGGCGGCCCGGCCCCAGGCCGCGTCACCAGCAACGGCCCCCTGCGCGGCTCCAAGGGGACGCTCTTCGAGGGCGGCGTCCGCGTGGCCGCCTTCGCCACCTGGCCGGGGCGGATCCGGGCGGGCTCGGTCGTGGACGCCCCTCTCCACATCGTCGACCTCTATCCGACGTTCCTCAAGCTCGCCGGCGCGACGGCCGAGCAGCCGACGCCTCTCGACGGCCGCGACGCCTGGCCGACGATCGCCGAGGGGAAGGCGTCGCCGCACGACGCGATCCTCCTGAACACGACCCCCCGCAATGGCGCCCTCCGCGCCGGCGACTGGAAGCTGATCGTGGGCCCGCCCGGCGGCGGCGGGGGCGACGGCGATGAGGGCGACGCCGAGATCCGGCCGGCCGCCGGCGCCGCGGCCGACCGCGTGATGCTGTTCAACCTGGCCGACGACCCGAATGAGAAGGTCGATCTGGCCGCCAAGCGTCCCGAGAAGGTGGCCGAGCTGCGAGCTGCCTATGAGGCCCTCGCGGTGCAGGCCGTCCCGCCCAGAGCCGCGCCGAAGCCGCCGGGGTTCCGCTCACCCCGGGTCTGGGGGCAGGCGGACTGACCGACGGATGGGCTCCCGGGGCCGACGGCCGCTCACGCCCGCGAGAGGACTTCTCGGCGGGCCTCGGCGAGCCATCCGGCGGTCTTCGGGAAGTTTGCATAGTCCCGAATCGAGGCCAGGAGCGGGTCGTCGGGACGGACCCCGGCGGACTGCAGGAGCGCGTAGTCCTGCAGGCTGTCGGCGAACACCTCCCAGCGGATCGAGTCGATCGGCCCATCGGCTCCAGGGTAGACCACGAAGGCGTCGCCGTAGGGCATCCCCGGCCAGGCCCCGACCGATGCGTCCTGGAACGGGTCGCCGATCTTGCTGGTGCAGAAGACGAACCAGTAGTTGTAGCCCCAGTGCAGGAAGCCCCGGGCCTGGAGCTTGTAGAAGAGCCAGCCCGCCATGCGGATCTTGGAGAGCGGGGTGTCGAGCAGGCGCTGGAGGAACCGGTCCCTGGGGCCGCAGCAGAAGTACGCCCAGGCCGGGCAACCGGCCGCGGTGAAGGCCGGCGCGGTGGCGATGCTGGGAATGGGCATGTCGGAGAGCCGTTCCGTGGCGAACCGGGGATCGCTCATGGCGTCCATCACCCGCATCCACGGGGCCAGTTCGGTCAGCAGGGCGCGGGCATTTCGATAGTCCGCCATCTGCACGTCGCCGTCGGGCTCGTCGGCGCAGTGGAAGAGCGACCGATCGAGCACATCCTCCTCTTCGAGGAACTCCTTGAACGCCGGGAGGAACTGGCCGAGGAACGCGCGATAGACGTCCGAGGTCGCGGCGACCTCGGGCGCCCAGAGCATCGGGCCGAAGCCCTCGGAATCGCGCTCGAAGATCCGTTGCGGATGCCGTGCGCTCGTGGGGGCGGGCGTGAAGAAGTGCGGCCACTCGATGCGCCTCGCGCCGACCTCCTTCGCGATGCGAACCCAGCGGCGGACGTCGCTGAAGTCGAATTCATAGCGGTCCGGTTCGGTGCGACGGACCTTCAGGAGCTGCGCGGGCCGTTCCAGGATCTCGTGGCGGATGTTGAACAGCGGAGTGTAGGCGACGTCGACGCCGTGCTCGACGAGGTCCCTCAGGTAGGCCTCGGCCAGCTTCCAGAATTCCTCGCCGCATGGCGCGATCCGGTGCCATTCCCAGATCGAGTCGGCCGAGATCCAGTTGGTCACCGGGAAATCCCGACGAGGTTGGACGACCAGCGGACGGACGTCGATTCGGACGGGGAGTTCGACGGTCCAGGGCTCGGGGCGGACGAAATCGGTGTAGCCGTACTCGTTCTCCAGGGTCATCCGAACGCGGACCTCGTGGACGCCGGGCTCCGTCCCCTCCGGCGTCCGCAGCGAGATCCAGAAGACGCCGTTCGCCTCCGGGCCGACGTGCGCCGTCGGCTCCGGGAAAAGCGGATCGGGGCAGAGGCCGGGGATGAACCCGACGCCTTCCAATTCGTCACGGGGCACGTAGGTGTCGAGATGCTGCATCGGCACGAAGCCCACGCGACGCACGCGGGCCCGCCAGCCATCGGGGGCGGCGACCTCGCAGCGGACGAGCGCGGAGTTGGTCTTGGCGTTCCGGAAGCAAGCCTGGAACGACAGGTTCTCGCCTCGAGCCGCGATCATGACGAGCGAACCGGCGTCGCCCGGCGGCGAGGTCGGATAGACGCGCCGCAGCGAGGTCTCCAGCCAGAACCGCAGGCCGTCGCGCTCGACGCGGGAGGCTGGGCCGGGCTCCCGGGGCGAGGCGACGTCGGGGGCGCCGAGAGCGCCGGCCAGCGCGATGCCACGGATCACGTCCCTGCGATTCATGATGGTGCTTCCGTCTCCTGGATGGGCGGGACCGGCGGCAAGAGAGGCCCGGTCGCGCGGCCGATTCTAGCGGCGGGTCGACGCGATCACAACGGTCGGCACCGGGCTTGCGCGAAGTCGCCGGCTCAGGCCCCTGTTCTCGGCGGGCCGGATCGGCCAGAATGCTGGAGATCGCGACTCCCCTCGCGACCGAGCGACCGCGCCGGAGGCTCTCCAGAGGCGAGACGCGTCGCCCGGCCGGTCCCAACCCCGATTCATCGGGTCTTCCGCCCCGCGGGGCATCCATCCTCGTCGCAGGAGGGTCACGCGTGCCTTCGGTCTATTCGTCGTCGCATCCGATCGTCCACCAGAAGCTCGCGGCCCTGCGAGACGCCCGCACCAGGCCGCCCGAGTTCCGCTCGCTCGTGCGGTCGCTCGCGTCGATGCTCGCCCAGGAGGCGACCGCCGACCTCCCCACGCGCGAGATCCGGGTGGACACCCCGCTCGGCCCGGCGCGGGCCTTCGTCCTCGCCGACGTGGTCGGCGTGGTGCCGGTTCTGCGTGCCGGGCTGGGCATGGCCGACGGGATGATCGACCTGCTCCCCGACGCCGAGGTCTGGCACATCGGCCTCTTCCGCGACGAGGTGACGCTGCGGCCCACCGAGTATTACAACAAGCTCCCGAAGCGGCCGAAGCTCACGGTCGGCTTCGTCGTCGACCCCATGCTCGCGACCGGCGGATCGGCGGTGCGCGCCTGCGAGATCCTCAAGGCCGCCGGCGTGCCCCGGATCAAGCTGATCTCGCTCATCGCCGCCCCCGAGGGGATCGCCCGGATGGTAGAGGCCATGCCCGACGTCCCCATCCACGTCGGCGCCATCGACGAGCGGCTCACGGACATCGGCTTCATCTACCCCGGCCTCGGCGACGCCGGGGACCGCCAGTTCGCCACCCTGGCCGAGCACGACGACGCGCATCGCGCCTGACTCCTTCGAATGCATTCGACTCCATGGGGAGGGCCCGCCATGCTCCGCGCGGTGGACGTCATCCGGAAGAAACGCGACGGCGAGGCGCTCTCGGCCGCCGAGATCGCGTGGATGGTCGGCGGCATCGCCCGCGGCGACGTGGCCGACTACCAGTGGTCCGCCCTGCTGATGGCGATCGTCCTGAAGGGGATGGACCGCTCCGAGACGGTCGCACTGACCGACGCGATGATGCGGTCGGGCATCGTCGTCGACCTCTCGTCGATCCCCGGCGCGAAGGTGGACAAACACAGCACCGGCGGCGTGGGGGACAAGACCTCGCTGATCCTCGCGCCGATCGCCGCGGCGGCCGGGGTGCTCGTGCCCATGGTCTCGGGCCGCGGGCTCGGCCACACGGGGGGGACGCTCGACAAGCTGGAGTCGATCCCCGGCTTCCAGGTCGACGTGACGCTCGACCGCTACAAGGAGATCCTCCGCGAGACCGGCCTGGTCCTGATCGGCCAGACGGCCGAGATCGCCCCGGCGGACAAATTCCTGTACGCGCTTCGCGACGCCACCTCCACCGTCGAGGCCATCCCGCTTCTCGCCTCCTCCATCATGTCGAAGAAGCTGGCCGAGGGGATCGACGGCCTGGTCCTGGACGTGAAGACCGGCAACGGGGCGTTCCTGCCGGACCTGGAGCGATCCTGGAAGCTCGCCGAGACGATGTGCGACGTCGGTCGACGGATGGGCAAGAAGATGGTCGCCCTGATCACCCGGATGGACCAGCCGCTGGGCCTGGCCGTGGGGAACGCGGTGGAGGTCGCCGAGTGTCTCGCCTGCCTCAAGGGGGCGGGGCCCGACGACCTGACCTCGCTCTCGCTCGACCTGGCCGCCGAGATGATCCTCATGGCGTCCCGAGCCGCGAGCATCGAGGAGGCGCGCGGGATCTGCGAGCGGACCATCGCGGATGGCTCGGCCCTGGAGCGCTTTCGGGTCCTGATCGCGGCCCAGGGGGGCGACGCCCGGGTAGTCGACGACCCGGGGCTCCTGCCCCAGCCGAGGCGGACGATCGAGCTGAAGGCCGACCGGGCCGGTTGGGTCGCCCGGCTCGACGCCCGGCCCATCGGCGTGGCGACCATGCTCCTGGGCGCGGGTCGGGAGCGTGTGGACTCGAAGATCGACCCGGCCGTCGGGGTCGTGTTCCGGCGGAAGGTCGGCGACCGCGTCGAGTCCGGCGAGACCCTCTGCACCCTGCTCGTCAACGACGAGGCGAGGCTCGATCAGGCCCTCTCGATGATCGAGGACGCCTACCACTGGTCGGATGAGCCGACCACGCCCCCCGACCTGATCGTGGAACGACTGGTCGCCGAGATCGCGTGAACCCCCGGCCCTCCGAACCTCTTCTTGCACCACGAGTACGCCGATGCGAAGGCTCCTCCTCGTCTGGACTGTCGCGACGGCCTGCCTGACCCCGGCGGGCTCGACCCGGGCGGACGAGATCGCCTTCGCATCCCGCCAGCCGGCGCTCGAGGGCCGGGAACCCCTCGACCCCGAGGATGGGGGCGATTCCGCGGGGCCGGGCGAGGTCCGCAAGGGCTATCGCCTCACAGTCGGGCCTTGGAGCGTCCGTTTCACGGCCGCGCGGCATCTCGACCTTTACGACCTCGCCGATCGGCTCCGGGGCCTCCTGGGGATCGCCCTGATCCTGGGGATCGCGGTCTATCTCTCCCAGGACCGATCGGCGATCTCCCCGCGCATCGTCTTCTGGGGGCTCGCGCTCCAGTGGCTGTTCGCGATCGTCGTCCTCCGCTCGACCCTGGGCGTGCGCCTGCTCCGCGAGGCCGGGCGCGTCGTCGAGGCGGTGCTCGAATGCGCCCTCGACGGGTCGCGGTTCGTCTTCGGCCGGCAGCTGGTCGACTCCGGGGGGCCGGCGGGGTTCGTCTTCGCCTTCCGGGTGCTCCCCACCGTGATCTTCGTGGCAGCGCTCTTCGCGGTGCTCTATCACCTGGGAGTCATGCAGTGGCTCGTGCGGATCATCGCCGTGCCGATGGCGTGGCTGATGGGCGTCAGCGGCGCGGAATCGCTCGACGTGGCCGCGTCGCTGTTCCTGGGCCAGACGGAGGCCCCGCTGACGATCCGGCCGTACCTGGCGAGGCTCACGAACTCCGAGCTGATGACGGTCATGACGGCGGGGATGGCCCACGTCTCCGGGGGCGTGATGGCGGCCTACTTCGCGTACAACGTCGAGCCCCGGCACGTCCTGACGGCCGTGGTCATGACGGCCCCCGGCGCGATCCTGCTCTCCAAGATCCTCGTCCCCGAGACCGGCTCCCCGGAGACGCTGGGGGGTGTGCGGATCTCCGACGAGCGCGAGGACGCCAACATCCTCGACGCCGCCTCGCGGGGGACGCGCGACGGCCTCAACCTGGCGCTCAACATCGCGGCGGTGCTCATCGCCTTTGTCGGCCTGGTCGCCCTGGTCGACCTCGGCCTGGGCCGATTCGGCTTCAAGCTGGAGGACCTGCTCGGCTGGGCCCTCGCGCCGGTCGCCTACTTCCTGGGGGTCCCCTGGGAGGACTGCCGACGGATCGGCGGCCTGCTGGGGACTCGCACGGTGCTCAACGAACTGGTCGCCTTCGAGCGGCTCGACGGCATAAGGCACGACCTGATGGACCGGTCCTTCGTGATCGCCAGCTTCGCCCTTTGCGGGTTCGCCAACATCAGCTCCATAGGGGTCCAGATCGGCGGCATCGGCGCTCTGGTGCCGGAGCGCCGGCGCGACCTGGCTCGGCTGGGCGGCCGCGCGCTGCTCGCCGGGACCCTGGCCAACTTCCTCTCCGCCTGCATCGCGGGAGTCTTGCTATGAGCGCGTCGTCCCACCATTCCGATCTGGTCAAAAAGGCCGACGAAGCGGCCGAGGCCCTCCGCGGCGTCGTCGGCGATCATCCCCCGCAGGTCGCCGTCGTGCTGGGGTCCGGCCTCAACGGCCTCGTCGAGCGGTTCACCGATCGCATGGTGGTTCCCTACTCCCAGATCCCGCACTTCCCGACGGTCACCGTCGACGGCCACGCCGGCAACGCGGTGATCGGCTCGGTCGACGGCGGGGCCTCGGCCCTGATCCTCCAGGGGCGATTCCACTACTACGAGGGCCACGACCTCCGCGCGATCACTTTCCCCATGCGGATGCTCCAGCGACTGGGGGTGCAGACGGTCATCCTGACGGCCGCCACCGGGGGCATCCGCGCCGACTTGCGCCCGGGGAACCTCGTCTGCCTCTCGGACCACATCAACTTGATCGGCTCCAACCCGCTCCGGGGGCCGGCCGACCCGCGTCTGGGGGCGCGGTTCCCGGACATGTCCGAGGTCTACTCGAAGCGGCTGCGGACCGCCGCCAAGGAGGAGGCCAAGCGGCTGGGCGTCCACCTGGTCTCCGCCGTCTACGCCTGCCTCGCGGGCCCGAGCTACGAGACGCCGGCCGAGATCCGGATGCTGCGCACGCTCGGAGCCGACGTGGTCGGGATGTCGACCGTGCCCGAGGCCATCGTCGCACGCCAGGCCGGGATGGAGGTGCTGGGGCTGGCCCTGGTCACGAACGCGGCGGCCGGCGTGGCGGCCTCGCCGATCCGCCACGAGGACGTGCTGGAGGCCGGCCGCAAGGCGACGCCGATGCTCGGCAAGCTGATCCGCCGGATGGTCCTGAGGCTGGCCGGCGTCGCGCCGGGGAACGTCGGGTTCAGCGGCGAGTTCCCGACCTATCGCCAGGACTGAGCCGGGCGATGAGCGTCCGGGCGTCGAACTCGCCGAGGTGGGCGACGACCTCGTCGGCCCCCGCTTCTCGCAAGGCTTCGGCCGAGTGGCTGGACGTGACGCCGACCGCGAGCATCCCGGCGGCCTTGGCCGCGCGAATGCCCACAGGGGCGTCCTCGAAGACGACCGAGCGCGAGGCCGCCACGCCGGCCCGCTCGGCGGCGAGCAGAAACACCTGCGGGTCGGGCTTGCCCCGGGTCACGTCCTCGCCCGCCACGATCGCCTCGAATCGGCCGTGCAGGCCGCACTCCGCCACGGTCAGCTCCAGGTTCGGCCGGACGCCGCTGGACCCGATCGCCAGCAGGACGCCCGCCTCGGTCAGCTCGTCGAGCAATCCCCGGACGCCGGCCATCAGCGTGATCCGACCCCGCGCCAGGTCGCGGTAGGCGGATTCCTTGCGATCCGAGTACGCGGCCACGTCCGAGTCGGGAAGCGAATCGCCCAGGATCTTGCGGAGGATCGTGGCGTTGGTCATCCCGAAGGTCTCCAGGATGAACTCGGGAGTGACCCCGAGGCCGGTCTCCCGGCCCATCATCGTCCAGGAATCCTGGTGGAGCTTCAGGGTGTCCACGAGCACGCCGTCGTGGTCGAAGATGGCGAGGATCGGTTCGGCGGGGCGGGGCACGGGGAACTCCGATCGGGGGGCTGGGGGCGGGGCGAGTCAGACCGACTCGCAGACGGCGTCGATCTCGGCGACGATCCGTCGCATGTCGAGGTCGCGTTCGGTGGGGTCGGGCAGGAGCATGCTGCGGAGCAGGCAGGTGAAAGGCTCGCCCGCCTCCGAGGCCATCCTCTCGGGGTCGACGTTGCGGATCCGGTCCATGACCTGGAGGACGTTCCCCTCGGCGAAGGCGGGGCGGCCGGTGGCCATTTCGTAGAGCACCGCGCCCAGGGCGAAGACGTCGCTGGCGAAAGTCGCGGGCTCGCCCCGGGTCTGCTCGGGTGCCAGGTAGCGCGGGGTCCCGAAGAGGCCGTCGCCGGACTCGGCCAGGCCCAGCTCGCTCGTCTCGTCCGGGTTGACCAGATTGACCCGGTGGATGCGCCGGGCGAGGCCGAAGTCCAGCACCTTCACCAGGCCGTCGCCGCCGACCATGATGTTCTCGGGCTTCAGGTCGCCGTGCACGATCCCGGCGTCGTGGGCCGCGGCCATGCCGCCGGCGATCTGCCGGGCGACGCTCAGCCGCTCGTCCATCCGCATCTCCGAGTCGCGCAGGTGGTGCGCCAGCGAGCGGCCCTGGACGTACTCCATGGCTATGACCGGCAGTCCCGCCGTGTCGTCCACGGCGTAGATCGTGCAGATGTTGGGATGGTTCAACGCGGCGACCGACCGGGCCTCGGCCAGCACCGTGCTCGGCGTCACGGGGCAGTCGCGTCTGAAAACCTTCAGGGCCACCGGCCGATCGAGCTGGAGGTCCCGCGCCAGGTAGACCCGCGCGAACGTCCCCACGCCGATCTCGGATTCCATGTAGTAGTGCGAGAAGATGTTGCCCGGGCCGAGCATCGTGTACGGATCGAGATGCGAGCCGTCGGTCATCCAATCTTCCCGGCATAGCCCGCCGGATTGCAGGGCCGTGAGGACGCGTAGGACCTCCTGGCTGCGACGGCCCACGCTCAGGCTGTGGACGACCTGATACTGGATCAGGCCCTTGGGATCCACGATGAACGTCCCCCGAACCGCCAGGTTCTGGCGGGGTTCGAACACGCCGTACGCCTCGGAGACCTTGCCGTCGAGGTCGCTGGCCAGCGGGAAGTTCAGGCCGCCGAGCCCCCCCTGGGCCTTGGGGGTGGTCATCCAGCGCTCGTGCAACTCGACGGTGTCGCAACTGATCGCGAGCACTTCGCAGTCGAGGGCCGCGAACTCCTCGCGACGCTGGCTCAGCGCGATCAGCTCGGTCGGGCAGACCATCGAGAAGTCGCGCGGGTAGAAGACCAGGACGAGCCAACGCCCCCGATAGTCCAGCAGTCGAGACCGCTCCCGGAACGGCTCGGGAAGCCTCGTGCGGGGGAGGTCGAAGAGGGGGGCGGGATTGCCGACGAAGGTGGTTGGCATCGGGGTGGGGTCGCCGCGGGGGGGCCGACGTCCCGGTCCCGGGACGAATGCGAGGCGGTCGACGACCTCAAGGCCGCCGTCCTCGGGGCTTCCGAATCTTTGAAGGATTATAACAACGTCGACAAGTCCAGAACTCCGACGCGGCCTCGGCTCAGCCCGAGTCGCCCCCGTCCGGCTCGCGACGGAATCGGAAGTCGCAGTGGGGGGCACCTTGCATGAGCGTCTGGGTGCGATTCAGATGGATGTCGGGGCTGAAGCCCTCCGCCAGGGCGAAATCGCGTTGGCACGAGAGGGTGGAACCAAGGTCTTCGAGCCCGAGGCGTCGATACATCTCGGCGTAGCGGCAGCGGACGACGTTGAACGAAAGCCGGTCGGGCGTGCTTTCGAGCAGGTCGATCTCCAGGGCGTCGTCCTCCTTCCAGCGGTCGAGGCTGGTGGTGAACGCTTCGAGGGACTGCTCGCCGAGGGCTCGCGCCAGGTCGGCCCCGCTCTTGCGGGCGAGGTCGACGATCACGTTTCTCAGCACGTCGAGCGTCGCCTCACGGCCGAAGGCATCGGCGAAGCCCCGGATCAGCGGGCCGACGATCTGGGCCTCGATCTCGCGACGCTGGAGCAGCGTGAGCCTCGGTCCCTGTTCCGCCATAGATCCGGCTCCTGAAGGGAATTCCAGAGTTCGAGGCCGCACGGCGCGATGCCGAGACGAGCCGGGGGTGGAACTTGATCGTCTGCTCGATACGCGCGATCGGCTGGCTGGCGCCGTCCCTCGCGACGGTCGGCCTCTGGGCCGTGTTCCCGGCCCGTCCGTCGGCCTCGGATCGGTTGCCGGAAGACGTGGTCCTGGTACGCGACGTCCGCTACGGATCGGCCGGCGACGGCTCCGAAAGTTTGGACCTCCTGCTCCCGGCGGTCGGCGCGTCCTCGCCCCTTCGGCCGATCCTGGTGGCGGTCCACGGCGGAAGCTGGTCGGGGGGATCGAGGCAGGAGTATCGCGCCCAGTTCGCGCCGATCGCACGGGCCGGCGTCGCCGTCGCCGTGATCGATTATCGACTCGCTCGCCCCGGCGCGCCAAGCTGGGACGGGGCCCTGGACGACGTGCTGGCGGCGGTCGATCGGCTGATCCGCGAGGCACCCTCGTTAGGCCTCGACCCGACCCGAGTGGCGACGCTCGGGACATCGTCCGGCGGGATGCTCGCAGCCCTTGCGGCCCAGCGCGACCCTCGGATCCGGGCGGCGGTGTGCCTCGCCTCGCCCACGTCGTTGATCGACCTCGCGGCGTCGCGACGCCAGGTCCATGAGCCCTCGCGCATGTTCCTGGGAGCGGATCCGGCCGCCGCGCCCGCGCGGGCGAGCCGGGCCTCTCCGCTCGATCAGGTTGCGACAGGCGGCCCCGCTTTCTTGCTGATCCACGGCGACGACGATGCCTGGGTTCCCATCGAACAGGCACGCAAGATGCGTGAACGACTAAGAGATTCGGGCGTAACCTGTCAACTCCTCGAACTGCCGGGAGTTCGTCACGGCTTCGAGCCGAACCTCGGCGAACCGGCCCCGCAGGATCTGTCCCCCGTCATCCTGGACTTCCTGAAGCGAATTTGGATCGATGGGGGAGGCGAGGCCGGTGGTTCGTCACCGTTCGATGCGAGGGCCCCCGCCCGCCCCAGCCCATAGTCTGGATTTTCGTTTTTGTCGGTGAACTTTCTTGCAAATGCGGACTCGGGGTGGAACGATAAGAGACACCATTCCCGAAGTCATTAAGATACAAAACCACTCGGAGCCCTCGTGAATCGCCCTTTTTCCTGGGGGCGGTGGAGGGTTTGTCTTGGCCGGGGGGGGTGACTCCGTGTCGACCGAACTTTACATCGGCGGGCCGATCGGTTTGCTTGGCGGACAGGTCTCGGACCCCGAGGTCTACGATCGGGTTCGCGAGACGGCCGCCGATCGTCCGGCCGAGGATTCCCTCCCGGACGTCCCCGACCCCGCCGGCGATCATGAGGACCTCGAACGGAAGCTCCGGCGCGACGACGTCGAGGCCAAGCACCAGCGGGTCCGCGAGTTCCTGGATCGCACTAATCAGGACGCCGTCATCCTCGGCCGGGCCGACTCGATCGCCTGGTTCACGGCCGGCGGGGACCTGGGGCAGGACGTCTGCTCCGAGAACGGCTCGATCCTCCTCTTCATCAACCGGAACTGCCGGGCGGTCCTGGCGGATAACGTGCAGAGCTGCCGGGTGTTCGAGGAGGAGGTGGCCGGCCTGGGCTTCCAGCTCAAGGAGCGGCCCTGGTTCGACGACCCCATGCGAGTCGTGGCCGAGCTGTCCCATAACAAGAAGGTCGCGACCGATCTCGCGACGGAGACCCCGTCCCCATGGCGTCGCACGCTCGACCCCCTGCGCGACCTGCGCCGGCAGTTGACGCCGCTTGAGCGCCAGCGTCTCCGGGAACTGGGGCGGACGCTGGCCCTGGCGGTCGAGGCGACCTGCCGGAACTTCGATCGGGGCGAACGCGAGGCCGATGTCGCCGGACACCTGGCGCATCGCCTGATCCGCGAAGGGGTGACGCCCGTCGACCTCCGGGTCGCCAGCGACGACCGACTGGCCCGGTATCGCCAGCCCACGTACAAGGCCGCGCCGATCCTCCGGAAGGCGACGATCGCCGTGACGGGGCGCCGCCACGGCCTCTGCGCCTCGGTGACCCGCACCGTCTCGTTCGGCCCGCCCGAGGAGGAGTTTCGGCGGAGCCACTCGCTGGCCGCGATGGTGGACGCGACCTGCATCTACTTCTCCCGCCCCGGCGAGGTCATCTCCGAAGTCTTCCGCCGCGCCCGCCGCATTTACGAGAAGTTTGACGCCCCCCACGAGTGGACCCTCGACTACCAGGGGGTTCTAATCGGCTACTCGCCTCGGGAAGCTCTGCTTACGCCGGACAGCTCCATGCGACTGGAGCCGAACATGGCGGTCTGCTGGAGCCCGAGCGTCGGATCCGCCCGCTCGGAGGACACGATCGTCGTGGACTCCCGCGGCTACGAGGTCGTCACGGCCGCTCAGAACTGGCCGCAGATCGAGGTGGCCGTGAAGGGCTACAGCCTGCCGCGTCCGGGCATCCTCGAACGCTGATCGGGCCGCCCGAAGCATGTCGCCGCCCGTTTCCGGGCCTTCGCCCCGCCGCGCCATTCCGTCGGTTCCTCGGGGGCTGTACAAGGGAGGAGTTCGCGCGATGGACCGGTCGCGGGGCTCCCGCCGCGACTCCTCGCGCGCCTTTCCGAACGCGAAGAGGAAGCGGACCATGAGTTCGAGCGTGAAGAGTCCCTGGATCGGTCGCCTCCCCAAGATCGGCATCCGCCCGGCGATCGACGGCCGCCGTCGCGGTGTGCGGGAGTCGCTGGACGATCAGGTCATGGCGATGGCCCGCAACGCCGCGGAGTTCCTGTCTTCCCAACTCCGGCACCCGACGGGCGAGCCGGTCGAGTGCGTCATCGCCGACTCCTGCATCGGCGGCGTGGCCGAGGCCGCCGCCTGCGCCGACAAGTTCGCCCGCGAGGGCGTCGGCGTGTCGCTGACCGTCACGCCCTGCTGGTGCTACGGCAGCGAGACGATGGACATGGACCCGCTGATCCCCAAGGCCGTCTGGGGCTTCAACGGCACCGAGCGGCCCGGCGCGGTCTACCTGGCCGCGGTCCTCGCCGCGCACAACCAGAAAGGCCTTCCGGCCTTTGGCATCTATGGCCGCGAGGTCCAGGACGCCGGCGACGCCTCGATCCCCGAGGACGTGCAGGAGAAGCTGCTCGCGTTCGCCCGGGCGGGGCTCGCCGTCGCGACGATGCGCGGCAAGTCCTACCTGGCGATCGGCGGCGTCTCCATGGGCATCGCCGGTTCGATCGTCGACCAGCCTCTCTTCGAACGCCACCTCGGGATGCGGGTCGAGTCCGTCGACATGAGCGAGGTCACGCGACGCATCGAGGAGAAAATCTACGATCCCGAGGAATTCGAGCGAGCCCTGGCCTGGGTGCAGGCCCACTGCAAGGAGGGCAAGGACTACAACCCGCCTGCATCGCAGAAGTCCCCGACCGAGAAGGCCGAGGATTGGAAGACCGTCGTCAAGATGACGATGATCTTCCGCGACCTGATGATCGGCAATCCCCGGCTCGACGCCCTGGGATTCGGCGAGGAGGCCCTGGGCCGCAACGCCATCTCGGGCGGATTCCAGGGCCAGCGGGCGTGGACCGACCACTCCCCCAACGGCGACTTCCCCGAGGCCATGCTCACGTCCTCGTTCGACTGGAACGGCGTCCGCATGCCGTTCATGTTCGCCACCGAGAACGACAGCCTCAACGGCGTCGGCATGCTGCTGGGCTACCTCCTGATGAACACGGCGCAGATCTTCGCCGACGTGCGGACGTTCTGGAGCCCCGAGGCCGTCAAGCGAGTTACGGGCGTCGAGCTTTCGGGCCCGGCCGCGGGGGGCTTCATCCACCTGATCAACTCGGGAGCGGCCACGCTCGACGGCTCGGGCGAGCAAACCCGCGACGGCAAGCCGGCGATGAAGCCGTTCTGGGAGATCAGCGACGACGAGGTCGATCGCTGCCTCAAGGCGACGACCTGGCCCCCGGCGGTCCGCGAGTACTTCCGGGGCGGCGGCTACTCGTCGTGCTATCTCTCGAAGGGGGGGATGCCGATGACCATGAACCGCCTGAGCCTGGTCCAGGGCCTGGGCCCGGTGCTCCAGATCGCCGAAGGCTACTCGGTCGACCTCCCGCCCGCGGTCCACGAAGCCCTCAACGAGCGGACCAACCCCACCTGGCCGACCACCTGGTTCGTGCCCAACACCACGGGCGAGGGCCCGTTCGCGGACGTCTACAGCGTCATGGCGAACTGGAGCGCGAACCATGGGGCGATCAGCTACGGCCACATCGGTGCGGACCTGATCACCCTGGCCTCGATGCTGCGGATCCCGGTCGCGATGCACAACGTCCCGGCCCACAAGCTCTTCCGCCCCAGCGCCTGGGGACTTTTCGGAGCGCTGGAGCCCCAGGCGGCCGACTATCGGGCCTGCTCGACGTTCGGCCCGCTGTACGGCTGAGCCGCGTTTCCGGCGAACATTCGGGGGGTCGGCGTCGAATTAGGGGTGTGCCCCAAAGGTAGTCCGCCGACGCCCGAATGGTCGATCGAGAAGGAAACGGGTCGCTGATGTTCAAGTCATGGAAACTGGGTCGGATCGCGGGGATCGACGTCTTCCTGCATCCGACCTTCTTGTTGATCCTGCTCCTCCCGGCCGCCGCGACGCGACTCCCCTTGCTGCTCGCGTTGTTCGGCTGCGTGCTGCTCCACGAGTTCGGCCATGCCCTGGCCGCCCGTCGGTTCGGGATCGACACGGCCGACATCACGCTCTATCCGATCGGCGGCGTCGCCAGGCTGACGCGAATGCCCCGCGCTCCAGGCGCCGAGCTGCTGATCGCACTGGCCGGACCGGCGGTGAACCTCGCGATTGCGGCCGGGCTCTACCTGACGCTCGGGCTTTTCACATCGATCGGGGCCGGTCGGTTCGTGGTCGAGCTGCTGGCGATGAACCTCGTGCTCGCCGCGTTCAACATGATCCCGGCCTTCCCGATGGACGGCGGCCGCGTGCTCCGCGCGCTGCTCGGGGGGTGGATCGGCCGCGCCCGGGCGACGACCTTCGCCGCGAGCGTGGGACGGGCGCTGGCGGTGGGCTTCGGCATCTACAGCCTGCTCACCCTGAGCTTCTTCCAGGTCGCTCTCGCGGTCTTCATCTACATGGCCGCGGGAGCCGAGGAGGCCGGCGTGCTGGCCGAGGAGGCGCGGCGACGGGGCGGCGGCGAGAGGGACCTGGATTGGTCCGCCCCGCCCGGCTACCGCTGGATCACGTCGGGCCGGGGCGTCTGGAGATTGGCGCCCATCACCGTATCCACCCAGGCGACTCCCGGGGCCGATCACCGATGGCGCTGAAGCCGGTCGTCGAGCTGGGCGTTGCCGAGGCCTATGCAATCCTCGCGGCGTTGCCGGAAGGCCCGATCCTGCCCCCGCTCGAGGCCATCGAGAACGAGGATTGGGGCCGGGATTTCCTCCTCGGCCGCTTCGAGGATTTTTCCGCCAGCGAGTTGGCCGCGATGGGGCTGCGGTGGGACGAGGAAGGCGACGGGACGGATTCCGTCGCTCAATCGGGCTGAACGCGGATCGTGATGTTCTTCCACTCGTAATGGCCGGCCTTGTCATATAGGCCGATGTGGCCCGGGGCCGGGTCGACTCCCTCGGCGAGGGTGATGAGGACGTCGTCGAGGCTGATTTCCATCCGATCGCCGGTCGCCTTGAGCGAGAGCTTCTGCCACGTTCCCGGCGGCTTCGCCGCCGCCTTTAGGGCGTCGGCCTTGCGCTCGAATCGGGGCGGCGCCGTCCCGTGTCCGAAAAGGACGAGGTTGCCGTCGCCGTCGGTGATGGGGACCTGATAACCCTTGGCGGTCCAGTGCGGCTCGGCCGCGGCGCTCTCGGCTGCGGCCCGGATCAGGAGGCCCCCCTCGGACCCTTCCTTGAGGATGCGATACTCCAGATCAAGCTGGAAGTTCTTGAACGAGCTGGCCGATCTCAGCCAGCCGTGGCCCGGCTTGCTGGCCAGCACGCCGTCGTGCGCGGCGAATGCCTCGGTGTGTTCGGGAACCCAGCCCTCCAACGATTTCCCGTCGAACAGGGGGACCGCGGGCGGGGGATCGTCGAAACCGACCAGAAGGCCGGTCAACAGCAGGACGGTCGGGATCGCCCCCAGGAGACGTCTCATCGGTCGCAGCCTCGCGATGTCGGAGTCGGTTTCACGCGGACCGTGGCCTGCGGTCGCCAGCGGCGGGGTGGTCGATGGGCGGCGTCCCCGCGTCCCACCTTGATTATGCTCTATCGAAAGGGCGAGGGCGGCCGATCCGACCGGCTTTTGCGTAAGCCGGCCGGCGGCGAGTCTCTCAGTCGGGCGTGCGGGGGCCGGATTGGAGCCGGGCGGCGAGGTAGTGAACGGGGTGATTGAGCTGGACGGCCAGCTCGGCGAGTCGGTCCAACCGACCGGCCCGCTGGCACAGCTCGGCGACGGGCGGGCAGGCGAGCATCGCGTCGGGGACATTGAGTAGGTGCTTCGTGGCGACCTCGACCGCCTCGTCACGGCGGTCGAGCCGCATCAGCAGGTTGACCAGCACCTGCGCGGGAAGCGTCGATTCCGGACCCTCCTCGTCCATCGCCCCGGGGTCGGCGACCTTGCCCCGGAAGTGGGCGACAGCCTCGTCGACGTCGCGGCCGATCAGGGCCTTGAGGTAGATGTGGTGGTCCTCGAAGGTCCGATCGAACGGGGGGGCCGAGTCGTACTGAAGGCGATCCGAGAGCCGTCGGCCGTATTCGGTCAAGTCGACGGCGAGACCGAGGATCTCGGGATCGGTCTCCAGGACGGACCAGCGGACCACGGTGGTCAGGTGGGAGACGTCCGTGTGGTAGGCGTCGTCGGTGAACAGCCAGTCGCGGCCGGCGATCAGCTCCGCCAGCGAGGCGCCGGCGGGGGATTGGGGCTGGCCCCGTCGGACGACGTCGGCCCGGATATTCTCGACCAGCTGCTCATGCAGATGGCGGACGAGCCGGCCCACGCAGGCGGCTCGGACGGCGGGGTCCGAGGGGCCCATCTGTTCCAGCGAGGTGATCGCGGAGCAGGGGCCGTAGTGGCGGAGGATCCATTCGAAGCCCCGGACCGGGTTCGCCCCCTGGTGGAAGGCGACGTCGATGAGGACGCCGACCTTGTCCGGCTCCTCGGGGGTCTCACAGTCCTCCAGGGCACGGGTAACCGGGCCGGGCTCGCCGATCGCCTGGAAGTAGGCCCAGGCGGTTGGCACGTCGCCCGACTCCAGGAATCTCGAGCCGACCCGGCGGAGGGCGTCGATGTACCGCTCCTCGAAGCGGAGCCGATCGGCCTCGGGCAGATCGGCGTAGCGGCCGACCTGGATCAGCGGCAATCCCAGCTCGAATCGGGCCTTGAGGAGGAGTGCGTCCAGCAGGAGCCGGTAATTCCCGGCCGCGTCCAGGTCGGCGACGAGCCGGTCGAGGGCCTCGGCGGGCCCGCCCGTCTCAAGGCTCTCGTCGAGCCCGGGGAAGCCGGTCTCGGCGACTGCGGTGGGCCGCGCGTCCGGCGTCTTGGCGTCTCTCATCGGCGATGGATCCCTCGCGATACCTACCATGCCATGCGTCTCACTGGGCGTCGGCCTTGGTCGGGTCGACGGCGGCGGCCGGGCCGCCGGGAGGGTCGGCGTCAAGGCTGGCCCCCACGGATTTCTTCCAGGCCTCCCAGCAGCGAGTTTCATAGCATTCTACGAGATGGTCGCGGATCTCTTCGAGCGAATCCGTCACGAACAGCAGATTCATGTCCTCCGGGGAGATCGTTTTGCGTTCCAGCGGCGAGGCCACGATCCAGTCGATCAGCCCTTTCCAGTAGGCCGATCCATAGAGGATGATCGGGAACCGGTTGATCTTCCGGGTCTGCACCAGGGTCAGGGCCTCGAACAGCTCGTCGAGCGTCCCGAAGCCCCCCGGGAAGATGACGAACCCGTCCGAGAACTTGACGAACATCGTCTTGCGGACGAAGAAGTAGCGGAAATTGATCGACAGGTCGGTGTACGGGTTGCCGTCCTGCTCGAATGGGAGCTGGATGTTGCAGCCGATCGAGTATCCGTCGGCCTCCTGGGCGCCCCGGTTCGCCGCCTCCATGATCCCCGGCCCGCCGCCGGTGATCACGGCGAAGCCGGCCTCGGCGAGCAGCCCCCCGAGCCGCCTCGCGTCCTGATACATCGGGTCGGACTCGTGCGTCCGCGCCGACCCGAAGACGCTGACCGCCGCGCCGACCTCGGCCAGGGCGTTGATCCCGTAGACGAACTCGCCCTGGATCCGCAGGACGCGCCACGACTCCTCGTGCGTGAAGGCCCCCAGCTCGGGCATCAGCGGCGTGGGGCCGCGTCGCTCGCTGGTGGTCTCCCGGTTCAGGAGTTGCTCATCCTCGGTCTTCTCGCGGTCCGCGCCGCGGTCCCGCGGCTTTTTGCGACAGGATAGGGGACGCTGGGGCTCTTCCGCGATACGTGCGGCGTGGTTCGCCGCCACGCCGTCTTCCCTTGCGGACCCGTTCACTGCCCCGGACCCGTCCCGGGCTTGCTGATCATGCTCCATAGGAACCGTCCGTCGTCCTCGAAACTGGGGAGAGGGGGAGGCCGCGTTGATGGCCTCGTCGACTCGAATTATAGGCGAACCCGGGGCCGGAAACCGGGAACCGCGGGTTTTGCGATCCCGGCGTCGGCGGCTAGGATGGAAGGTCGGGATGTCCCCGCCCTGCGCCGCCCCACCTCGGAACGACCCGATTCATGACAAGCGATCCCTCCCCGCCAGCCCGACGGATGTCGGACGAGCTCTGGAACAGCCGATTCCTGAAGGCCTGCCGTCGCGAGGCCGTAGACGCCACCCCCGTCTGGTTGATGCGCCAGGCGGGCCGGTACATGTCCGAGTATCGCTCGCTGCGATCCAAGGTCTCCTTCCTGGAGCTTTGCAAGTCGCCCGAGCTGGCGGCCGAGACGACGATCTTCGCGGCCGAGACCCTGGGGGTCGACGCCGCGATCCTGTTCGCCGACATCCTCCTGATCCTCGAACCGCTGGGCTTCCACTTGGAATTTTCCAAGGGGGAAGGGCCCGTCATCCACAACCCGATCCGCGAGCCGGCCGACGTGGCCGACATGGAGCCGCTGACGGACGTTTCTTCGCTCGGGTACGTCTACGAGGCCGTGAGGTTGATCCGGGCCGGCCTCCCCTCCGGCCTGCCGCTGATCGGCTTCGCCGGCGCGCCGTTCACGCTGGCCTGCTACGCGATCGAGGGCGGGGGCTCCCGGCATTACGAGAAGGCCAAGACCTTCATGTACAGCCACCCGGCCGCCTGGAACGCCCTGATGACGATCTTGACCGACTCCACGGCCCGATATCTGAACGCCCAGGTGGACGCCGGGGCTCAGGTCGTCCAGCTCTTCGACAGCTGGGTGGGCTCGCTCGGGCCCGATGAGTACCGGCGGTTCGTCCAGCCCCACATGCGTCGACTGTTCGACCAGATCGACCCCGAAGTCCCCTCGATCCATTTCGGGACCGACACCGGCTCGCTCCTGGAACTCCAGCGCGACGCCGGCGGCTCGGTGATCGGCCTCGACTGGCGTGTAGAGCTCGACAAGTGCTGGGAGCGGCTCGGGCCCGAGGTGGCCGTGCAGGGCAACCTCGATCCGATCACCCTGTTCGCCCCGTTGAGCGAGATCGCCGCCCAGACGCGGCGGATCCTCGACCAGGCGGGGGGGCGTCCCGGTCATATCTTCAACCTGGGCCACGGCATCCTGCCGCACACCCCGGTCGACCATGTTCGCGCCCTGGTCCAGATGGTTCATGAATTCTCCGTGAAGTGAAGCCCTGGCGAAATCGCGTCGGATCGGGGACACTGGGGGCCTGGGCGGCAGATTTGGGAACGCGGGAGCCCCGGAAGGGAATCGACCTGATGACGGCGACGATCGAACGGACGTCGGGGACCAAGACCTCGGACCGCGTGGTGGTGATCGGCGGCGGGCTCTCCGGCCTGGCCGCTGCGAATCGCATCCAGCAGTCCGAGAAGTCCTTGCGCCGACCGGTCGAGGTCCTGGTCCTGGAGGCCAAGGATCGCGTCGGGGGGGTGATCGCGACCGATCGTCGCGACGGCTTCACCCTGGAGCGCGGGCCGGACTCGTTCATCACCAACAAGCCCTGGGCGACCGACCTCTGCCGTCGCCTGGATCTGGACGACCAGCTCATCGAGGCCGCGCCGACCTTCCGCCGGTCGTTCGTCGTCCGCCGGGGGAAGCTCGCCCCGGCGCCCGAGGGATTCGTCCTGATGGCCCCGCATCGGCTGGCCCCGGTACTCTCGTCGCCCATCCTGTCGCTGAGGGGTAAGCTCCGCCTGCTGGCGGAGGCCCTGATCCCGCGCCGGGAAGGGCTGGGGGAGGAGAGCCTGGCGGCCTTCGTCCGGCGTCGGCTGGGCCGTGAGGCGCTGGAGCGGCTGGTCCAACCGCTCGTGGGGGGCATGTACACAGGCGATCCCAACAACCTGAGCCTCAAGGCCACCCTCCCGCAGTTCCTGGCGATGGAGCAGGAGCACGGCAGCCTGATCCGCGCCGCCTGGCGACGCCGGAAGGACGCCGACGCCCGGCTGGAGACGGAATCCTCGGGCGCTCGCTACGGCATGTACGTCTCGCTGGCCGACGGCATGGGCGCGCTGCCCCGGGCCCTGGCGGCGACGTTGCGCCCCGGCACCGTGCGGACCAACGCGCCAGTTCGGCGGATCACCCGCGGGCCGAACGGGAACGGCTGGCTCGTGGAGCCGCTCAACGGCCCGCCCATCGAGGCCGACGTGGTGGTGGCGACTACCGAGGCCCACGCCACCGCGCGCCTGATCGACGGCGTCGACCCTTCGCTGGCCTTACGGCTGCGAGGCATCCCCTATGCCTCTTCAATCATCGTCAACGTCGCCTATCGGCGCGACCTGGTCCGGCACGCGCTGGACGGTTTCGGATTCGTCGTGCCGACGATCGAAGGCCGGCGGATCCTCGCGGCCTCGTTCCTGAACGTGAAGTTCCCGCAACGGGCCCCCGAGGGGACGGCCCTGATCCGCGTCTTCATGGGGGGAGAGTCGCAGCCCGAGCTGTTCGACCTCGACGATGAATCCGTCCGGCAGATCGTCGCCGCCGAGCTCGGCGAACTGATCGGGGCCTCCGGCGATCCAATCTTCCTGGACATCGCCCGCCACCCCCGCTCGATGCCCCAGTATGTCCTCGGCCATCTCGAAGGCGTCGAGGCCATCCGCCGCAAGGCCGCGAGGCACCCGGGACTGTACCTCGCCGGTGTGGCCTATGACGGGGTCGGCATTCCCGACTGCATCCGCGCCGCCGAGGCCGCCGCCGACGCCGTCGTCTCCCGCCTGGCCGATCCCGGCTCGATCGCCGCCGCCTGACGCGCCCCGGCCTCGCCCGACGACCGCCGATCGTCGGCTATCTCGCGCGACCGAAACGCGGGATCAGGGCCAGCAGGACGCTCCCCTGGGGGCCAACCGTCGATCGGCCCAGCTTCTGGTCGAACGACCCGCACGCGGTCGCGTAGATCGCCAACGCGGCGAGCCCCTGGATCAGGCTGCAGAGCGCCATCTGTTGGGATAGGGACCTCGTGAAGAAGATCTCCGGGGTGCCCTCCGCCACGGCGAGGCTCCCCATCATCGCGCCGGCCAGCGGCGATCCGAGCAACAGCACCGGGCCGATCGAATTCTCGCCTTGGGCCGTCATCACGGAGAGGATGGGCCAGCCGAAGCAGGCGGCCACGTAGGCTCCGACGCAAAGGCCCGCCGCGCGTCCCTGGCGAGACACCCAGACCGCGATCGCGAGGCCCACACTCGTGACGATCGCGGCGTAGGTCACCAGCAGCACGAAGAACAACGCGAGGTTGACCCAACGGCCGTACTGCAGGCATCGCACGAAGCCCGCGGCGATCGGCAGGTAGAAGACCAGGCCCGTCGATCGAAAGACCCCCCACCACTTGCCGGCGACGATCTCCGGGGTCGTGATCGGCGTGGTGAGCAGGACGTCCAGGCTCCCCCGGATCCGCTCCTCGGACAGCGACGTGGCGGCGCGGACGCTCAGCAGGAGCAACCCCACGACGATCACGAACAGATTCGCCCCGAGGCCGAACTCCAGCAGCGACCCGGTCTGGCCGATCGACGCCACGGTGAAGAGGATCGCGATCAGGGCGTACCCTCCTCGGACGAATCGGCCCCAGCGCGACGGCGCGTCGCGGCTCCACTCGCGCCAGAGGACCGGGTTCGAGTCCAGCGACGGCCTGGGGAGGAGCCTCGGCCAGCGAATGCGCACGGTCCGCGTCCTTCGGCCCGACTTCACCTGCCCTCTCAGCGTGAGGGGGCGGATCGTCGCGACGCACGCGACGACCATCGCCGTCGAGAGCGCCCCGCACACGCCGAGGAAGCCCGCGACCCGCATCGCGTAGTCCTCGATCGGCTCGTTGAACGACGGAAAGCACAACTGATACGGGTTCGCGGCCACCGCCGATTGCACCGCCCATTCCACGAAGCCGGACGAGGCCTGCGAGGGGGCGAGCGAGAATGCGGCGGCGAGGAGGAAACCGGCGACGAGCGGCGTCAAAGCCAGCCAGGCGATCAGGATAAGGTACGTCGTACCGACGACCTCGTGCGTCTTGCCCCCCCCGATCGAGAGCGTGAAAGCCAGGGTGCAGACGAGGACGGCCGTTCCCAGCGTGACGAAGAACGACCCGATGAGCAGACTCGGGTCGATACCCCCCAGCAGCGAGGCCAGCATCATGACCGGCAAGACGCAGAAAACCAGGCCGACCACCGGAATCAGCCCGGCGCCGAGCTTTCCCAGGACGATCTCCACATCGGTCAGATCGGTCGCCATCACCTGGATCAGTGCCCCTCGCGACCGGTCGAGGCAGATCGAGCCGGCCGTCGCGGCGGGCGCGGCGAGCAGGATGAGGGTCAGCTCGATGCTCACGATCGTGGCGTAGAGATACCAGCCGAAATCGGCCAGCTCCGAGATCGAATAACCTTCGGGCCTGTTCGACCCGCCCCCCCAGCTCAGCGAGAGCCCGAGCAAAAGCATCGCGACGAAACCCGAACGCATTGCGTAGAGCTGCCATCGCCGCGACGTGCGGAGCCATTCAGAAACGAACACCGGTCCGGGGCCCCATCGCATCGCCATGATCGAACGCCTCGCTCGGGGTCGCAGCCATGCCCAGGCTTTCCGGACCTGAATCGTACACTCGTCAGGAAGGTCGCGACACGCTTTTCCCCAGCAGGAAGCACGCGGCCCCCCCCGAGACGGCGACCACGCCCAGCGTCGCGAGCGCGACCCCCGCCAGGTGGCTCTCGACGCCCGTGTGCAAGAGGCTCCAAATCAGCAGGCTGATCGTCGAGACGCCCGGCGGCGTGAGGAGATTCGTGGCCGGCAACTCGCCGAGCCCGAGCACGAACGCGGAGGCCCACGCGGCCAGGGTCGCGCGGCGCGACAGGGGGATCGCGACGTGGAACACGCGCGCCGTCGGCGACCAGCCGTCCACAGCCGCGGCTTCGAATGCCTCGCCCGGCAGGCTCCGCAGCGCCGGCCCCAGGATCAGCAAGGCGTACGGCAACGCCCGCGCCGCCATCGCGAACGCCACGATCGTCGGCGTGTCATAGATCGCGTCGATCGACCTGTACGCCAGCAGCAGGGCCATGCCCACCACCGGGCCCGGCGCCGCCAGCATGAGCGAGACGACGATCAGGGCGAGCCCCCGCCAGGCCCGTGAGCTACGCGAGAGCCAGGACAGCCCCCAGGCGACGACGACCGCGAGAGTCGCTCCTGCGGCCGCGAGCGTCGCGCTGGTCGCCACCGGCTCGCGGCATTCCTCGGCCGCGAAGGCGAGCGTCCCGAGAAAGCCCGAGATCGACCACGAGGGTGCCTCGCCGAGCGTGGCCCGGCCGCCGACGCGCCCGGCTCGCCACGCGAGGCTGAAGAGCGGCAACGCCACGGCGTTGCCGACGACGAGCATCAGCACGAGCCCGGCCGGGATCCTCCAGCTGCCGAGTTCCCAGACCTTCGCGCGTTGGAAGGCCGTCGCGAGCTGCGCCGGGGCGGTCCTGGACAGGGACCTGCCGACCAGGGCGATCCCCAGGCCCAGCAGGAGCATCGGCGGGATCGCGACGGCCGCCGCGCGGCCGGCGCCGCGGCCGAGAGTGAACTGGATGTAGGACTCCTCGGCGTAGGTCCGCACCTGCAGCAAATCGGTGACGGTCATGTCGCCGGCGGCCAGCACGGCGACCGCGAGCGCCGCGGCTGCGATCGGCGTCGCGGCGCGTCGCAGCGAGACGTTCCACCACACGCGGATCGCGGGCATGTCCAGGAGGGCCGATTCCTCCAACTCGCGTTCGACCAGGCGAAGTCCGACGCCGGAGAGCAGCACGACCCAGGACAGGGCGGCCATGGCCGTGACGACGATCACTCCCAGCCGCCCCACCAGGAACGGCCGCAAGCCGAACGCCTGCATCCGGCCCGCGTCGCCGAACGCCCCCAGCCAGGTCGTCGCGTGCAGCGGCAGCGGCACGAACAGCGCCAGCCCCATCGCCGCGAGCAGGGGCCGACGCCCCCAGACGTCCGTTCGGAACAGCAGGAACGCCAGCAGGACGCCGGCGGGCAGGGCGAGCGCCTCCGTCCCCGCGACCACGAGCAGGGTCTCCAGCGCCAATCTCGCCGGCCTCGCCAGGCCGCCGTCCTCGGTCGCGACGGCGACGGTCGCGCCGAGGTCGAGCGCCGAGCCGGAGCCGCCGGCGTCGAGCGAGGTCGTGGGCCGCGCGGCCTCCAGAATCGTCGCCGCGGCCGGCCAGAAGACGAGGATCGTCAGGCCGGCGACGACCAGCACGCGGGCCGGCAGCCCGGCCCGGTCCCTCACGGGCGGAGCCCGGCTTCGCGCATCAACGCGGCGGTCGTCGCATACGCCTCCTCGACCCACTCGACGATCCGGGCGGGGTCGGGGGAGTATTCCAGCTCGATCGAGACGGTCGCGTCCTCGATCCCCAGCCGCTTGATCGCCGCCAGGTACGGCGGGAAGTCGACGACGCCGCGGCCGGGCGGGAGATCGCCGTGGACCTTGCCGTCGCAGTCGGAAATGTGGACGTGCGCGACGCGACCCCGCAGGGACTCGATCGATTCGGGCGGCTCCTTCGCGAGGACGAGGTGCGAAACGTCGATGTTCGCCTTCACCGACGGCCGGTCCACATCGTCGAGGAACCGCACCATGCTGGGCACGTCGTTCAGCAGGGCCATCGCGAACGGCTCCAACTCCAGCGCGATCTCCAATCCGAGGTCGGCCGCGTAATCGCCCAGCTCCTGCAATCGGGCGACGCCGGTCGCCCACTGCTCGGCGGGCGGGATGACCTCCTTCTGCCAGATGTACTCGCCGACGACCAGCAGGACGTTTCGCGCCTCCAGCTCGTAGGCCAGGTCGAGATAGGCCCGGACCCGACTCGCGTGGAATCGTTGGACGCTGGGGTTGAAGTCGATCAGCCCGACGGCGACGCACGGAAGGCTGACGATCGGCAGGCCGGCCCGCGCGCATTCGGTCCGGATCAGCCGACGTTCCCGGGCGTCGAGGTCGAGCGGATCGGCGAAGACGTCGATGCAGTCGAACCCGACCACGCGCGTCTTCTCGATGCCGAAAGCCGTCCCCCGGCCCGCCTGCACCCACGCGGAATTGATCAATCCCAGCCTCATGCTTCCGGCCCCCCCAACGGGTCGTTCGTGAGTTTCGCGAGCGCTCCGTCGGTCGGCGTCGCGGCCTGCGGCACCCGTTCCTCGACCACGGGCCGGCCCGCGCCCGGCCGAGGCGGCCCTCCCACCGCGGCCGCCCCGTAGGGCGAGCGCGACGGCTCGATGGGCATGTGGACGGAGAAGCACGAGCCGTAGCCCACGGTGGACTGGACCTCGATCCGGCCGTTGTGCTCCTGGATGATCCCGTAGCTGATCGAGAGCCCCAGGCCGGTCCCCTGGCCGAGCGGCTTGGTGGTGAAGAAGGGGTCGAAGATCCGGTCGCGGATCTCCGGCGCGATTCCGCCGCCGTTGTCGTCGATGTCCACGCGCACGCCCAGGGCGTCGGCCTCGGTCTCGGTGCGGACGGTCACCTGGCCGTTCTCACCGCAGGCGTCGATGGCGTTGGTCAGCAGGTTGAGGATCACCTGATGGATCCTCGCCGCCCGGCAGCGGACGGCCGGCAGCGCCCCGAGATCCATGACGATCTGGACCCCCTTCTTCCGCGCGTAGCCCTTCACCATGTTAATCGAGGACTCGATGCCGGGATTCAGGTCGACCTCGTTCCACTCCCCCTCGTCCACCCGTGCGAACAGCCGAAGCTCCTTGACGATCCGCTCGATCCTCCGCAGACCTTCCCGGGTGCGCTCGATCAGCCTCGGGAAATTGTCCAGGCAGTACTCGAGGTCGATCCGTTCGAGGATCTCCGCGAGCTCCGTCGCGACGGCCGGGTCGCGGGGCGTGGTGCGGCCGTCGTCGGCCCGGTAGATTTCGATCAGCCGCAGGAGGTCCCGGAGGTCGCGTTCCAGCACCGCCACGTTGTTGCTGACGAACGCCAGCGGATTGTTGATCTCGTGCGCCACCCCGGCGACGAGCTGGCCCAGGCTGGCGAGCTTCTCGTTCTGGACCAGGAGGCTCTGAGCCTGCTTGAGCGCCTCGTGGGCCTGGTGCTCGGAGCGGGCCAGGCCTTCCAACTCGGCGTTCTTCTCGCGGAGCTGCTCCTCGGCGCGGATCCGGGCGGTGACGTCCCAGAAGATGGCCTGGATGCCGATCAGGCCGCCGTCGGCCGCATACAGGGGCGTTTTCATCACCTGGACGTGTAGCGTGTCCCCCCGAGGGGTGACGTGCTTCTCGACGATGTCCAGAACCCGGCCGCTCTCGACGACCCAGCGATCGTCGGCGCGGTACTTCTCGGCGAGCGGCCGCGGGAAGAAGTCGTAGTCGGTCTTGCCGACGACCTCCTCCCGGCGATGGCCCAGCTCGTTGCAGAACCGCTGGTTCGCGAACGTGAACCGGCCGTCGAGGTCCTTGCGCAGGAACGATTGCGGGAGGGTCTCGACGAGCGAGTGGTAGACGGCCTCGGTCTCGCGGATGGCCTGTTCGGCCTCGGTCCGCCGCCGAAACTCCTCGGCCGACCCGGCCGCCAGCCTGCGGAGCCGGGCCCGCTGGCGGAACGCGTACGCCAACGCCCCGATCGTCGCCAACCCCATCGCGACCGTCAGGCCGAACAAGCCGCCCTCGGCCTCGATCGGCGGAGAAGCCGCGATCAGCAATGTCGGACCGCCCAGTCGTTCCAACGACGGCATCCTTTCGGTTCCGGGAAGTCACGGTCCGGCGAATCTCGCACGAACCGATTCGACCCTCTATTATGCGCCGCCTTCGTCGAAGCACACCACGCGGTGTTCGGTCGCGGCGGTCAGGACGGCCTCGCACAGGGCGATCGTCCTGAGGTTGTCGCGGCCGGCGATGTCGGGCTCGCGGCCGGACTCCAGGGCGAGGAGCAGTCCGGCCATCGTGCCCGCGAAGGCGTCGGGGAACCAGGCCTGGGGCCATCGGGGACGATGCCAGGCGCCGGCGTCGCGGATCGTGCTGTAGTCGATCGTGCTCGGCCGGCGTCGCGGCCAGGAGGGCCAACCGATCGTCCCCAGGGCCAGCCCCTCGGTCCCCTCGAATCGCCAACGCACGCCGAGGTCCGAGCCGGCTCCCTCGCGTGCCGGCCCCGCCCACACGTCGTCCCAGCAGGAGCCGCGCGCGCCGTCGGCGTACTCCAGGATCACCAGATTGATCCCGTCGATGTGCGGGAATTCGGTCCGTGGATCCGCCCGCGTACTCGCCAGGACGCGTTCCGGGTCGCCCAGCCAGTAGCGCATCGTGTCCAGGTGATGGATGCTCATGATGAACGTCGAGAGCGACCGGCCGTCGCGAGCCCAGGGCATCCAGTGCGGGATCGCCCGAAGCTCGATCGTCGCCAGCACCGGGTCGCCCAGGGCCCGCCGGTCCAGCAGATGTCGGAGCGCGCGGACGGAGTGGTCGTACCGCATGTTATGATTGATCTGCAGGACGATCCCGGCCTCTTCGCAGGCTTCGACCAACTCCCGGGCCTCCGCGAGCGACAGCGCGAGCGGCTTCTGCGCCAGGATCCCCCGGACCTTGCGGGGGTGGCCGACGATCCGGCGGATCACCTCGGGCTGCTCGGCGGGGGGGACGGCCACGTCCACGACCTCGATCCGGGGATCGTCGAGCATCGCCTCCAGCGTCGGATGGACGTGCGGGACCTCGCGCAGGGCGGCGACCTCGCGCGCCGTCGCCTCGGTCCTCGACGTGATCGCGAGGGCGGGGAAGCCGGCCTCGCGATATGCGGGGAGGTGGCAGTCGCGGACGATGAAGCCCGCGCCCACGACGCCTATCCCCCAGTCGCGACGCGAGGGGAACTCCGGGAGGTGCGCCCTGGGGGCGAGAAGGCTTTCGGTCATGTCGAGGACTCGCGTCGCCTGTCGATCGGCGGCGGCGCGACCCTCACGCCGCCTCGGTCGCGCGATGCACCGCACCTGTTGATACAACGCCGGCCTCGGCCGCGTCCAGGGGGCGACGCCCGGAAGCCGCGCCGAGCGGCCGGAACCAGGCACGGAATTCGGCCTCCGTCGCGGCCTTCCCGATCGCCCGACGGATCCTCGCGGCCGCGAGCGCCGGGGCGGCCGCCGCCATCCCCGCGACGCCGACCCGCCAGCAGTCCTCCCAAATCCCCGGCGCCGCGACGGCCATCGCGGCCAGCGTCGTCAGTCCGAGCAAGACGACGTGGGGCTCGCAGGCCTTGTAGGCCGGATAGGTGATCACGCCCGGCCCCACGCGGGGCCATCCCGGCGCCGGCGCCGGACGACCCCCGGCGCCGCCTTCGACGCGGTAGCTCTCGCGGCTGCTCTTGAGCCGCTGGACGAACGCCTTGTACCGGCAGTCGTTGTGCAAGCCGAGCAGCGTCCACCCCAGCGCGATCGCGAATCCCGCGCCCGCCCAGCCGACGTTTCCCGTACGCACGGCCAGCCCGAAGCCCAGGGCGAAGCCCGTCGCCATATTGAGGACGTGGTGCATCAGGTAATCGAAGTAAACGCCGTCGAGGCTCGCCGAACCCCGCCAGCGGGCGACCTGGCCGTCGACGTGGTCGAGCCAGAACGCCATGTGGCCGAGGGCCGCGCCGGCGACGAAGGCCCAACGGTGTCCCGTCGCGATCGCCGCGGCCGACGCCAGGCCGGCCAGCAGGGCGGCCGACGTCGCCTGATGGGCCGAGAGGCCGAGCCGGACGGCCGCCCAGGTGCCGTAGACGGCGGTGGGCCGGGCGACGCGTCGGGCCAGCCAGTTGCCGATCTCGCGATGCCGCCCCTTCTGGACGACGGCTCGAAGCTGTTTCAGCGTGGGACGATCGACGCTCATCGCCTGACGCTTCCCTCGGACAGGTCGTAGATCGCGTAGTTCCGCACCAGCCCGTCGCCGTCGGACAGTTCCTCGTTGTAGAGCGGCCGTTGCGAGGCGAGCCAGGGGGCGAGCAACTCGCCCAGGGTCGGGTCGAACTCCACGTCGCTCTCGCCGGCGGGGGGGCAGAGCATGAGGTGCGTGTAGCCCTCGCGACGGAGAGCCGCGACGACCTCCCCTTCGGTCTCGCCTTTCTCGCCCAGGTCGGTGCGTCGGCGGTGCGCCAGCTCCATCGTGTATTCGCGAGGGATGTAGAACCCCCGGTGATCCTGGCCGATGACTCGGGCGTCTTGCGGCAGGTGCTCGCCGATCCAGCGCCCGACGCGGTACGTCGGCTCGCATCGCGCCAGGAACTGCATCGAGGTTTCCGTCCCCAGCACCGAGCCCGCCGCGCGGCCGGCGCGGGCCATGGCTACGCAGGTCTCCAGGCCGAGCACGCTCACGAGCGCGATGGTCAACACCCTGGCCGGGATCGTCGGGCGGTCGCGCCAGGTCGAGGCCAGCCAGGCGACCCCGATCGACAACGGCCCGACCGCGATCAGGAGGAATCTCATGCTCTGGCGCTGGGTCATGCAGAGCATCAGGAAGACGTATCCCAGCAGCACCAGGCCCAGCACCCTCCGGGGGGCTCGCTCCAGCAGCAGGGCCGGGAGGAACAGGAGGAAGATCGGCCCGAACTGGTGGGCGAAGCTGTCGAACCGGTGCGGCTCCAGGCTAAGCGGCCCGATCGCCGTCAGGATGTTCCATGCGGTGACCTGGAGCGGGCGCTTGATCGGGTCGAGCACCTCGTCGAGCCCCGAGCCGAAAAAGGAGCGGAAGAACGGGTGCACCGGGTTGCCCGTATGCACGTACGCCCGCAGATACCACGCTCCTCCCGCCGCCAAAAGGGCCGGGAGGAACCAGCTCGTCAGGACCATCGAGCGTCGCCAGGTGGCCGTGGGATCAGTCTTGCGGGCGAACAGAGGTCGGAACAGGAGCCCCACGCCGAGCAGGCCCGCGAGCACGAGCGCCGGGTATTTCACGCCGACCGCCATCCCGACGAGGACTCCTGCCACGACCGCGGCCCGCCGGCTCGGTGCGTCGTGAAGCCTGGCCCAGGCGGCGATGGCGGCCGTCCCGAAGGCGGCGAGGGCGACGTCGTTGAGCGGGGCGGCCATGCCGTTCGTGACCGCGGGCACCAGCAAGGCCCCGGCCCCCGCCCACCAGGCCCGCCTGCCGAGGCTCGGCCGCGCCAGGGCCGTCACATTGGCGGCCATCGCCAGGCCCAGCATCCACTGGATGCTCCGGCAGGCGATCGGACCTCGGAACGCCAGGGCGATCAGGTAGAGCATCTCGGTCGTCAGCGGGTAGACCGTCTCGTGCAGGTCGGGGTCGTACACCGCCGAGCCTTCCATCAGGAAGACCTTCGGCACCTGGAGGTGGTAGCAGAGCGCGTCGCCGTCGGTCACCGGCGCGAGCGAGGAGATCGCCGTCGCCGCGATCGTCGCGAGCAGGAAGACCCGCGTCAGGCGATCGACGCCCGTGACGCGGGCCTCGCCGCCGTCGCCTCGGAAGAGCGAACCCCCGATGGCCGCCGTCAGCCGGACGCCGGCCAGGAGGCCGACCTCCGCCGCGACCGCCAGCACCACGGCGAGCCCCAGCACGTTCAGGGCCTGGAACTGGCCGAGCAGGAGGACGGCCAGCCCCACGATCCCCGCGCCGAGGGGGAAAGCCAGGCCGAAGCGATCCACCGGATGCTCGGGGTCGAGCCCGATTCGCTGGAGGATCCTCGCGCCGAGGCCGGTCGCGAGCAGGGTCAGCAGGAAGGCGAAGGCGAGGTCGAGCATGCCGAGTCCACCGAGGGTAGGGGGGAGGAGGGCGGATGCGTCAGCCGTCGAGGCGGACCACGCAGAACTGCGACGTCTCGGCGTCGGCGTCCATCGGGATCGGCCCGACCTCGGCGACCCGGCGACCCTCGGCCCGATACCAGGCGGCCGTGTCGTAGCCGTACCGGTTGTAGCTGAGGTTGGTCTCCTCGTTGTGCGCGGCGAACCGCCGCGCCACTCGGACGACCTCGCGACGGATCCGGTCGGCCACCTCGGGCGGGTTGTGGAGGATTACGGCCGAGGTCACCACCATGTCGAACGCGCCGTCGGCGAACGGGAGCCGGTCGCCTCGGCCCAGAAAAAGGTCGATCCGTTCGGCGCCGTCGAGGAACCCGCGGGCGGCTCCGAGCTGCGTCGGGCTGAAATCGAGGCCGGCGAGCGGCGCGTCGATCCGGTCGCGGAGCGCCCCCAGCAGCTTCCCGTACCCGCAGCCGATCTCCAGGATCGAGGTCGGTCGATAGGCCGCGATCCGCCCGGCGATCCATTCCGCGCGGAGGGTGCGCGCGACCTGGCCTTCCTGCTCCCGGAAATAGTCATGCCCGCCCCGCAGCGTCCAGTATTCGCGAGGGTCGGCGTAGAGGAGTCGGCGTTTCCACGAGGGCCAGCGGCCGAGCGAGCGTCGGAGGGCCTTGTGCCACGCATATCGCCCCCCCCGGGAACGGACGGCGCGCCAGGCGCGGAGGGGGAGGGGGGGCTCGGCGGTGATCGGGGTTCCCATGAGCGTTGACCGTCCTGGTCCATGGCGATGCGGCCCGGGGAGTGGGCCTCCCCCCGCGTTTCGCGACGCAGTGTACGAGCCGTCGAAAAGAGGGTCAAGGCAAGGCGGGGGCGAAACCGATCGCGCCCGCGAATCCGCGGAGAGACGCCGTCCCGCCCGTCCCGACCCTCCGGTTTGCCCGTCGGGGCGGGGTCGCCTATACTACCCTCCAGGATCAGGATCCTCGCTCGACCCCCGCGTCGGAAACGACGGCGCCGGCCCGGTCGCCGCTCCTGCCGGAGGACTCGGTTAGATGGGAGTGAGATCCGAAGGAACGCGTGTGGCCGACAGGTCCTTCCAGGTCTTCCACCGCGCGCTACACCCCGAGTGGTTCGCCGTCCGGGCGCACGAGCGCCTCGAGGCCGGCCCATGGCAGGCGGACGTCCGGATCGTCGAAGGGGGTCACGCCGTCGTCTTCGGCCATGAGGGCGTGCGGCTCACGGAAGTCCTCGGCGTCCGAGGGAACGCGCTGCCGCTCGAAGGCCTGCTCTTGAACTCGCCGATCCGCCACGAGCGGTCGACCGTCCTCCGGCCGGGCGGCCGGATCGTCTATCAGGTCTGTCTCGAAGTCGAGCAGGTCGATCCCGAGGTTTTCCGTCACCTTTGCGAGGAGACGACCCTCGACGCAAGCCGAGGGCGGCTTTTCCACGCCTTCCCCGCCGCCAATCGGATGTCGCCGCGTCCCCTGAGCCAGATCCGGGTCGAGCGCCTGGCCGGCGGGCTCTCCCTCCAGACGTTCCATTCCTTCCCCGAGGAACTGGCGATCTTCCGGTCGCAGTCGCTGATCGAGGTCACGCCCGCCGATTAATCCCTCATGGGTGTGAAATCGACATCCTCAGGGCTTGACAAACAAGGCTCTGGGATGCAATGTAAAGCATCGTTGAGTCGAAGCATCCATGGCCCGGTACCGACGCCGGTCTCGGGGATCCTGGATCTTCCAGATATGACGATGTGCCGTTTTTATTCGTCCGGCCGCCTCGGTTTACGATGAGGGCCCCGGCCCCCGAGGCGCTGAAGGCCGTTTTTGGACAGCCCTCGATGGGGGGGGCGCGGGTCGTTCCACAAAGGCTCACCACCCCGACAGGGGCGTGGGCCCGTGCGACGCGGCCCGCCGCGTGGGTCCGGTGCCGATTCGCATTACGCCCATTCGGGGCTGCGATCTCCGCCCCGGGGAGGTCGACGATGGAACGGATGGAGCACATTCGCGGCGCGTTGGTCGACGGCGATCAGGTCGTCCTGGATGACATCGACGGGTATCTCGCGAGCCATGACCACAAGGGGGGTCGCAAGGCCTTCGACGGCTACTTCGAGATGCCGACCGATCGGCTCCAGGCGTTGAGCCACGATCGCTGTTATCGGCTGGTCCTGAGCGACGGACGCAAGGCGAACGTCTACAAGGAGGTCGTCCCCAGCAACGTCCCGGGGAACTCGCTCGCCGAGTTCCACGTCAGCGGCGCGCTGAAGAAGTGAACCGCCGCGACGCGATCCGAGACGTCGACGTCGTGCAGGTCCCGGCCGCCGGGTCGCGACGATCGCCGCGATTGCGCCCGAGACCCTCGCGAGGCCCCTCGAATCCCCGACCACTTGTATGCTCCGGGTGCGACGCCGATCCGATAACTGGAGGTGCGGAGACGCCCCCCAGGTCCGGGTCGCGCCGCGTCCGGCCCGGCTTGCCGTGACTCCGGACGACGACGGACACGAGGGTCGGCGACCGGCCGGTTCCCTCGAGGAGCCCCGCTCGTCGTCCTCGACGAAAAGCCCTCCCGGTCCAAAAAATTCGGGGGGTGCCCGGATCGATCCTAAGTGACTCAAACAGCACGCTCCGCCGGTGCCAGGGCGTGGTCGCAGGCCCGGCCCGGTGGGGTTCCAGGGCCAGAAAACGGTTGGCTAGGTCGATCCAGGTGGTTATCTTGCGTTCGTCCCGACGGGGGACGTCGCCGAGCCGACGGAAAGCGGGTCGGCGCCCGAGGAGCATTGCCACGATGCCGCAATTGTCTCGTATCGACCGAGTTCGCGGGTGCCTCCTGGGCCTGGCCGTCGGCGACGCCCTGGGGGCGCCGCTCGAAGGGCTCACGGCCCAGCAGATCAAGACCCACTACGGCAGGGTCAAGAACTACGTCGACGGCGTGCAGGCCTGGAAGCGGAAGCCCTACCGGTGGCGGATGCGCGGCCTATACTCGGACGACACGCAGCAGGCGCTGGCGCTCGCGGACGTCCTTCTGGAATGCGGCCACGCCGACCAGGGGCGGCTCGCCGCAATCTACGTCGCCATGGCCGAGGCCAAGGGGACGTTCCTGGGGGTCCACCGGGGCATCGGACGCAGCTTCCGGCAGGTCCTCGCCGATCTTCAGAGGGGCGTCTCGCCCCGATGGAGCGGGCAGATGAAGGCCGGGATCGGCGCCGCCATGCGAATCGCGCCCGTCGGCCTCTTCTTCGAGGATGATCCGGACGGCTTCTTTCGGGCGGTCATGGAATCCAGCGTGACGACCCATCGCGACGTCCGCAGCCTCAGCGGGGCGATGGCCGTGGCCCATGGCGTGCGCCGGCTGGTCGCCGGGGAACCTCGCGACCCCAGCCTGCTCCTTTGGCTGGCGTCGGACGTGGCCCGGGACGAGGCCCGGATGACGACCGAGGGCTACGGCGAGGTTGTCATCTCGCTGGAGCCGCACGCCCGGGCGATGTCCAAGGCCCTGGCCCACGCCGAGACCCTGCTGGAGACCCCCCGCGAGCGGGCCCTGCCCGCCTTGGCCGAGGAGGCCAATCGGCACGGGGCCGAGCCCGATTGCAAGCGTCCGACGATGGGATTTCCCCCCGCCTGCATCCCCACCTGCCTGTACGTCCTCTTGACGACGGACTCGTTCGAGGAGGCGATCCAGGAGATCGTCAATCTCGGCGGCGACGCCGATACCACCGGCGCCATCCTGGGGGCCCTGGCCGGGGCCCACTACGGGATCGACGAGATTCCTTCGCGCTGGCTTGAAGGCCTCCAGAATCGCGAGGGGATCGAGAACCGGGCGTTGGCCCTGGCCCGTCGGTCGACGGACGGGCTCTCCATCCCGGACCTCATCGCCACCGAGATGGACCTTAATGAGAAGGAAGGGACCCACCTCGCGCGTTACGCCTCGCTCGCCCGCCAGGGGGGCGATCGAGGGGCGAATCCGGTGATCTGAGCCTCCCGGCGGGGCGTCGCCGGTCTCGGGGCGTGGGGCGTCTTCCCCCGCCCCTTTTTTCGCCCCAGGGCCCACCGTAGGATACACTGGTACTCGACGACCTGGCGACTTCGCCGGAGTCGAGGCCGCGAATCCGATGGGCCACTCGCGGGAGACTCCGGCACGGGCCCGCGTCCCGCCTGGAGTGTCTAGAGCGATGAGCACGACCACCCCGACCCGGATCCGGCGTCAACTCGACGAGGCCGAGGGCTATCTCATGCTCGAGATGCCCCAGTACGCCCTGCGAATCCTCGAGAGCCGGGCGGAATGGCCCCTGATGACCTTCGAGGCCAACTTCCTCAAAGGAGAGGCCTTACGCTGCCTCCATCGCCATCGCGAGGCGCTGGCCTGCCTGGAAGCGGCCGCCTTGCTCCGCCCGGAAGACGTGGCCGTCGCCGTGGCGCAGGGGTGGTGCTACAAGCGGACGAACCGGCTGGCCGAGGCCGTCGACGCGCTGGAACGCGCCTCGCGGCAGGAGCCCGAGAACCCGCTGATCCACTACAATCTCGCGTGCTACTGGAGCCTGGCGGCGAACGCCGCGAAGGCGCTGGAAGAGCTGGCCACGGCCCTACGGCTCAGGCCGGAGATGCGGCGGATGATCGCCGACGAAGCGGATTTCGACTACCTCCGCGGCGATTCCGCCTTCCAGCGGCTCGTCCAGGGGGCGACCCCGTCGAAATGATCGTCTGCGCAAGCCGGGATGCGGGGAGCCGCAGCGGGGCGCCCGCCGCTTCGGAGTGGACGGGACGCCGCGACCGCGATTTCGGCGGGCTCAGACCTCGTCCAGGACGCGCTGGGTGATCTCTTTCTCGCAGTACTTGCACCACTTCCAGCGCTTGGCGCCGACGGTCTCGTCGAGATGCTTGTGCGCCAGCCCGACGCTCCGGAACCAGATCTTGGTTTCCTCGCCGTTGATCTTCTCAAGCCGAGGGCAGCGGGCGAAATGGAGCAGGTTGTTGGCTACCGAACCTGCCCCCTTTCCTTTCACGACCGGGACCGTACCGTGATAGATGAACCCGATGGCCTCCACGCGGGCCTCGGCGAAATCGTCGAGGGACTCGATGACGTGGATTCCGGCCTGTTCTTGGATCGGCATGCGAAAGATCCCCAAAGAGGACAAGGTCGACCTCATCGTATTCGACCAATAAGCGAGAGTTTAATCAATTTGTGAGAAATCCGCAAGGCGGACGGTCGGCGGGGCGCCCGGGACGCCCCCCCCGATCTCGTCCCCCTGGCGGACGGCCCCGTCGGCCACCGGGTGACTCTTGATTCGAGAAACGGTCGGACATCTCCGAGACATCCCCCGCTATCGGCAGATCCTCACCACGTTGGCCCGGTACGGCTACCAGGACGTCATCGCCGCGCTGCGCCTTGAGAGCGTCGTCAAGCCCCTGGAACGGGTCGCGCTGGGCGAGGAGGTCGCGCTTTACGACCGCCCTCGCCGCCTGCGGCTCATCTGCGAGGACCTCGGGCCGACTTTCGTGAAGCTCGGCCAGCTCCTGAGCACCCGCCCGGACCTCCTCCCCGAGAGCTACACCAACGAGCTTTCCGCGCTGAGGGACGACGTCCGACCCTTCCCCTTCGAGCAGGCGCAAGCGATCCTGGTCGAGGAGTACGACCGCCCGCTCGACGCCTGTTTCGCCTCGATCGACCCCGTCCCGGTCGCCTCGGCGTCGATCTCGCAGGTCCACCTGGCGGTCCTCCACGACGGCCGGCGCGTGGCCCTCAAGATCCGCCGCCCAGACCTCCACAAGGTCGTCGCGGCCGATTTGGACATCCTCAAGAACCTGGCCCAGCTCGCGGAACGGCACATCCCCACCCTCGCGGTCTACCGGCCGATGTCGCTGGTCCGGGAGTTCGAGCGGACGATCAAGCGGGAGCTGGACTTCAGCGTCGAGCTGCGCACGCTCAAACGCTGTCAGACCCAGTTCGCCGCCGACCCCACCGCCCACATCCCCTTCGCCGTCGAGGAGTTTTCCACCCCCCGTGTCCTGGCGATGGAGTTCATCGCGGGCGTCCGCGTCGACGACTTGCAGGGGCTGCGCGGGATGGGGCTCGACCCGGCCCAGGTCGCCGTCACGGGGGCGCGGATCCTGATCAAGCAGATCTTCCAGTTCGGTTTCTTCCACGCCGACCCCCACCCGGGAAACCTCCGCGTGCTGCCCGGCGGTATCGTGGCCCCGCTCGATTACGGCATGTTCGGCCAGCTCGACACGAGGACCCGCGAGCGGATCGCCGACCTGCTGATCGGACTGCTGGCGCAGGACGTGGACCGGGTGCTCAAGGCGCTCGACGACCTGGAGGTCCGGGGCGAGGAGGTCGACCTGAAGGAGCTGAGGCGCGACGTCGGCGAGCTGGTCCAGACCTACTGCGATCTGACGTTGGCGACGATCGACCTGGGCGTCCTGCTCGGCGAGCTGGTCGGGATGATCCGCCGGCATCGCCTCCAGATCCCGCCGGACCTCGTGCTCCTGATACGCTCGCTGGTGACCATCGAGGGCACCGGCCGCACCCTCGACCCCCGATTCGACATCGCCAGCCAGCTGGAGCCGATCCTCCGCAAGCTCGCGATCCGGCGCTACGGCCCGCGGCGCCTGCTGGAACAGGCGGCCGGGACCGCCGAGGACCTCCAGCGGATCGCCACGCTCCTGCCCGACCTCCTGAGCCATTCGCTGGAGTCGATCAAGCGGGGAGAGCTAAACGTCAAGTTCGACCTCCAGGGCTTCGAGAGGCTGGTCCGGCAGCTGACGCGGGCCAGCAACACGCTCGCGGTCGGGATCGTGATTGCGGGGCTGCTGGTCGCCTCGTCGCTGATCTATCGAGGCGGGGCGACCTCGCTGGCGGAGGTGGGCTACGGCCTCGGCATGGCGCTCAGCCTATGGCTCATCTGGAACATGTCCAGGAGCTGAACGTCGGGCCGCCTCAGGTGCGGATCTGACCCCAGCGGTGGGTCGCCAGAGCGCCGAAGATGAAGAGCGGCAGCCAGGCCGCCAGCGCCGGCGACAGCACGGCCTCGCCCCCGAGGTACTGGCAGAAGATCCCGGCCCCGTAGAACAGGGCCGAATTGCCCAGGGCGAACCCGAGGTTGATGAACATGTTCCGGCCGTATCCGCCGAGGACCAGCGGCAGGCTCATGAACATGAGCGTCAGCGCCAGGAACGGCCGCAGCGCCCGCGAGTGGATCGTCAGCTCGATGTTGTTCCGCTCGGTCCTGTCCGTGGAGGGGTCGACCAGCCCGCCGACGAGGTCCGTCATCGAGCCGTACTGATGCCAGTTCGTCTTCCTCGTCATGGCCTCGAACGAGAGGCTCGTCCTGACGAAGTACACGTCGCCTTCGAGCGCGCCCGGGTCGCCGACCGGCGGCGGGAACCCTTTCTGGTCGGCGACCTTCACCACGATCGAGTCGGGCTTCGCCAGCTCCTCGTCCGGGACCGGCGGCGAGATCTTCGCGCCTCGCACCAGCCAGCCGCCTCGCAGGGGGATCCGCGTCGCTTCGAGGGGGATGTAGGTGGCCTGTTTCCCCTCGATCTCGCGGATCGAGCCGAAGACCTGCACGGGGACGGTCACGAAGAACCGCTTCAGCATGGTCCGGGCCGCGCGGTCGGCCTCCTTGCCCGAGAACATCAGCGTCCGCGAGTCGTACTGGGAAGAGAGGACGGCGATCGTGCTCGTGCCGTCGTCCGCGTGCGACTTCTGCAGCTCCTCGGCGTACCGGGGGATGATCAGCTCCTGGTTGGCGATCGACAGGAAGCTGACCAGGATCGACGAGACGACGACGGGCCGGATCATCCGATGCGTGCTCACGCCCGCCGCCAGCATCGCGAGCTGCTCGTTGGCGCGCTGCATCCAGGTCACGGTGAAGATCGCGGCCATCATGCTGATCACGCCGCCGAGCTTGTCGAAGTACTCGGCCTGGCGCACGAGGTAATAGCGCCCCATCGCCGACATGAGCTGGCCGAAGCCGACCGTGCGCTTCGTGAACTCATCCACGTTCGAAAAGGCGTCCAGGACGATCCAGAGGCCGACGAACGAGATGTAGCAGGTCAGGTAGGCCTTGCCGAAGGCCCAGAACCGCTGTCGATCCAGGATTCGCACGCCGCAACCCTCCACGACCGGGACCGTCCGCGACGGCCTCCCGGCGGACGCCGATCAGTATTTGATGATCCGGGGATACACCCAGCCGGCCAGCAGCGCGAGCGCCAGGTTGCTCAGCCAGAGCGCCTTGTACGGGGCCATCGTCCCCTCCTTGCCCATGTTGATGCCAAGCAGCATCAGGGGGTAGTAGAGGCCGATGATCGGCAGGAAGCAGGTCATGAAGGCGCTCAGGAAGTCGCGCTTGGCGAAGCGGATGCCTATCGGGGCCCCCAGGACGACGAAGAGGAGGCTGCCGAAGGCCATCGACGTCCGGAGCTGCTTCTCGGTCTCGAACTCGTCGCACTTCTTCCGCCAGTGGCCGTGGTTGATGAACGACTCCTTGACGTTCTCCCACTTCACGTCGCCGATCTTGCCGGCGGCGAACAGCAGGCCCGTCCCCATCGCCTCCCGGAGGCGGTCGGTCGCGAGGTGCTCGCGGAACTTCACCAGCTCCGCGTTCAGCTCGTCGTTGGTGTGCTCCTGGATCGACATGGCCGCGAGCGGGCGGTCCTTATCGGGGATCGGCACCTCGAAGGTGTGGCCGTTGTCGGGCAGCAGCGTCACCTCCTGGTCGCCGGAATGGTTCTGGACCTCGGCCCCCTCCAGGTAGACGACGATGACCTTGCGGTCGAGGTCGAATTTCAGGCGGGCCCGCTTGGCCTGGATGGTCCCGGCGTTGGCGTCGCTCCCGTCCGGCAGCTTCTTCTGCTGCTTGAAGGTGGGCTGGATCAGCACCCGGTCCTCGACGTCGAGGACCTTGATGAAGAACGGGCTGCCGGGCATCGCGAACTGCTTGTCCCGCTTGAGGAACTTGTAGACCACGTCCTCCAGGTCGCGGAAGAGGACGAGCTTGGCCTGGTGGGCGCTCATCGGGATCCACGTCCGGCTCATCTGCCAGAGCACGCCGCTGACGAGGGCGCCGAGCAGGAGGGTGGGCCAGATCACGGTCATGACGCTCAGGCCGGCGGTCTTGACGGCGATGATCTCGTTGTCGCCGGCGATCCGGCCGTAGACCACCGTCACCGCGAACAGCAGCGACACCGGGGTCGTGTACGGGAGGGTGCTGGGGATGATGTACGGGATCAGGTTGAGCACGTCGCGCGGCGAGAGCATGCGGCTGTTCATCGCCTCGGCCGCCACCATGAACAGGACGAAGATGCCCGTCATGGTGATCAGCGCCATCGCGAAGGCGCGGAACACCTCTCCCCAGACGTAGCGTTGTAGGATACCCAAGGCGAGTCCTCCCGGTTCAGCGTCCATGCCCCCAGGGGGTGGGCTCGTTCTTCGATCCGCGGCCCCTCACGCCCCAGGGCCCCGCATCCGGCGGGGCCGCTCCGGGCGATCCGCGCGTGGTTCAGCCCGACCCTCCGTCCGCCTCGGCGAGCGTCTCGCGGACGGCCTCGGCGAGCCGGCGCGCACCTTCCGCCAGCGCGGCCTCGTCCGGGACGCCGTAGGTCAGCCGCAAGTGGTTGCGGGGCGGCGCGGTCGGCTCCGGGGCGAAGGCGAACTCCCCCGGGACGTAGATCACGCCTTGCTCCAGGCAGCGTCGGAACAGGGGCCCGTCGAATCCCGTATCGACCGACTCGGGCAAGGTCATCCAGACATACAGCCCGCCCCTGGGCCGGGTCCATCGCACGCGGTCGCGAAGCGGCTCGAAATGGCGGTCCAGCGCCGAGAGGAAGGCGTCCCGCTTGCCGGCGTAGACGCCCCGCAGGCGTTCGACGTGCTGGTCGTACTCCCCGTTCGCCAGCACCAGCCGGACCAGCTTCTGGACGAAGTTCGAGGTCCCGAAATCGTGGTTCCCCTTGAGGGTCAGCACGGCGTCGACCAGCCCGCCGGGGAGGACTCCGTAGCCCAGCTTCATCCCCGGGCTGTAGGTCTTGCTGAAGGTCCGGGCCAGGATCACCGTCTCCCCCTCGGGGTCGAGGCTCCAGAGGCTCTCGGTCTCGGCCTGCTCGTACGAGAGCCCGTGGTAGGCCGAATCCTCCAGCAGGAAGATGCGATGCCCCGCCTCGTCCGACCATCGTCGCACCAGCTCGACCAGCGGCCTGCGGCGCTCGGCGGCCAGGCTGATGCCGGTCGGATTCGAGTGTTCGGGGATCGTGTAGACGAGCTTGACCCTGTCGAGCGAGCCTTCGGCCTTGAGTCGGTCGAACGTCGCCTCCAGGGCGTCGAGCTTCAGCCCCTTCTCGTCGATCGGGCTGCGGATCGCGCGGGCGCCCCGGGTTTCCAGGGGGCCGAGGAAGACGAAGTACGTCGGGGCCTCGACGATCACGATGTCGCCGGGATCGAGCAGGGCCTCGCCGACCAGATAGATGAGCTGCGCCGACCCGGTCGTCAGCACCGTCCGATCGACCGCCCGGCGGTAGGCGCCCGGCGTGACCCCGTGCTGCACCTCCAACCGCTCGATCAGGATCGCCCTCAGGGCCTCGTCGCCGATGGTCGTGCCGTATTGCAACGCGGCGCGTCCGGCCGGCGCGTCGCCGAGGATCTGGGCGGCGGCGTGGGCCGTGGTCGCGACCGGCAGCGACTGCTGATCGACGAAGCCCGCCGCCAGCGAGACGATCTCGGGACGTTCGATCGCGAGCTTCATCAGGCTGCTGATCGAGGGGGCGCTGGTGCGGGCGGTGGCCGCGCTGAGGTGGATGGGTCGTGTCATCTTTGGGCCGGGGACGAGTTCGAGGAGGCGATCGGGACGGGTCAAGGGCTACTCTAGCGACGGTCGGACGGCCGTCAAGCCCGCCTGGCGGCGGGGGCTCGACGGCTCCCACGTCGGATCGGACACGCCCGGCCGCCCGCCGGTTCGTGGTCGGCCGTCAGGCCGCGGCCTCCTCGTCCTCCCAGAAGAGGTATTCGTTGCTGTCGGCCGGATGACGCCGGATCTCTTCCTGCAGGAGGTCGAGGAACGCCTGGACGTGGCCGCCGGCCTTCGCCTCCTCCTGGGCGTCCCGAGGCAGCACGAAGTGGGGGCGGAACTCCATGTGGTAGCGGGAGTCTTCGCCCATCCGGCAGAAGACCGGGACGATCGGGGCCTGAGTCATCGCCCCGAGGGCGATCCAGGTCGTGGAGAACCGGAGCGTGCGGTCCATGAACCGGGCCTCGGCCGTGAGTTGTCCGGTCCAGCGGACGTCGCCGGCCAGGAAGAGCATCAGGTTCGACTTGAGGACCTTGGCCGCCCGCAGGATGCTGCTGGCCGAGTCGGTCGGGCCCCCTTTGCGGGAGATGAACAGCTTGTCCTGGCTCAAGGGGCCTTCCCGCTCGAACCGCGAGGCCATGTATCGCGAGAGGCTGCGAGGCCGTTCCATGTACAGGCGAAGCGGGTAGTCGTTGCGATAGAGCCAGTGGGCCGGCAGCATGTGGGCGCCGAAATGGCTGGTCAGGACGATGCAGCCCTTCCCGAGCGCCCGGGCGGCGTCGAGATGCTCGCGGCCCTGGACGTCGAACATGGCCAGCGCGCGTTCGTCCGAAGCCACGTCGAGCAGCAGGTCGCGGGATCGCCAGAGGATGTGGTTGCCCGCCAGGCGGTTGCTCACGGCCGGGACGTCCCAGTCGCATCCCAGGATCCGTCCCCCGCGCTCGACCGCCTCGTCGAACCGGAGCCGCAGGCCCGCGTTCCACCGATGCTCGAATCGGCCGATGCCCGAGACGATCCGAGCGGCCGTGGGCAGGGGGAGCAGCCGGACCACCGGCAACGCCCCCCGCAGGAACCTCTTCCGGAGCTTGACCCCGCGTCGATCCATCGACGTCACCTCGCCCTTGGCTGCGCCAGGCCGTGGCGCGACGTCGCCGTGACGCCCCGCATCGGCCGGGCGGGAGTGTGGCACGCCCGGCCCTCGCTGGCAACGTCAAATTCCGCGCCGGGCCGGGCCGTCAGCGGCCGGGGCGACGCAGGACCAGCACGTTGTTCGTCCCGCCGAAGCCGAACGAGGCGCTCATCACGGTGTCGAGGCGGGCGGCCCGCGACTCGTTCGGGACGTAGTCCAGGTCCAGCTCCGGGTCGGGCAGGTGGTTCACGGTGGGCGGAATCATCTGATCGCGTAGCGCGCGGACGCACGTGGCGGCCTCGATCGCCGACGCCGCGCCCAGGGTGTGGCCGATCGCCCCCTTGATCGAGCTGACCGGCAGCCGCCGGGCGTGATCGCCGAAGACCGATTTCAGGACGCCGGTCTCGACCTGATCGTTGATGGTCGTGCTGGTGCCGTGGGCGTTGTAGTAGTCGACCTGCTCCGGGGCGATCCCGGCCTTCTCGAGCGCGAGCGCGACGCAGCGTCGGATCCGGTCCGGGCTGGGCGTGGCCATGTGAAAGCCGTCGGAGTTGAGCGCATAGCCGGCCAACTCGGCGTGCACGTCCAGGCCCAGGCTTTCGACGGCCTTCTCGGAGGCCAACACGACCACGCCGGCCCCTTCGGACATCACGAACCCCGCGCGGTCGCGGCTGAACGGCCGGCTGGCCTGGGAGGGGTCGGCCTCGGCGCGGTCGCCGGCCTTGGGACCGAACAGGGCCTTCATCGTCGAGAACCCGTTGACGATCGCCGGCGTGAACGCGCTCTCCGCCGCGCCGCAGAGGGCCAAGTCGGCGTCGCCGGCCTTGATCATCATGGCCCCCAGGATGATCGCGTGGCCCCCCGAGGCGCAGGCGTTCGCCGGCGCGACGCCCGGCCCGTAGAGTTTGAGTTGCTGCGAGATCTGCCCGCCGGCCTGGTTGACCAGCAGTCCGGGGACCAGGAATGGGCTGACCGACAGGTCTTTCCGCTTCCGCATCCGGGCCTGCTGGGCTTCGAGGAAGTCCATCCCGCCGAACGCCGAGCCGACCGCCACCGCCACCCGATCGCGATCGATCCGATCGGCCGCGGCGTCGAGCCCGGCGTCGGCCCAGGCCTCGCGGGCGGCCGTCATCGCCAGTGTCAGGAAGCGGGCCGACAGCCTCGCGAACTCCCGGTCCTCGGATCGCGGGGCCGAGCCCAGGTCTTCGACCAGCCCGGCGACGTCCTGGAGGTACTGCTCGCGGTCGAGCGACGCGTGCCGTCGAATCCCGGATTCCCCGGCGAGCAGGGCCCGCCAGGTCGAATCCATGTCCTTGCCCAGGCACGTGACCGCGCCATGCCCCACCACGAAGACCCGTTCCGCCATCGTCGCCTCGCTCCCTCGATCGCGCCGGTCGTCGCCGGCCTGCTGATTTCTCCGCCTCGATGATCGTATGATGGCCGCGTCGTCCGCAAGTCGATCGCCGTCACACCCGGCCCGAGGGACTCTCCCATGAACCTCGTCAAGTTCGCGACCGATGCCGATCCGTCCCCCCGCGTGGGGCTGTTGCAAGGGGACGAGGTGGTCCCGCTCGGCGGCGGGTCTTCTCGCCTTTCGGAGATCCTCCACAGTGGAGATCCGGCCGGGACCGTGCGAGACCTCGCCGCCCGCGCCGAGAAGAGCCTGCCGCTCGCCTCGATCCGCCTGCTCGCGCCGATCGACCGGCAGGAGGTCTGGGGAGCTGGCGTGACCTATGAGAGGAGCAAGACGGCCCGCGAGGAGGAATCCCAGCAGGCCGCGACGTTTTACGACCTGGTGTATCGGGCGGAGCGGCCGGAGTTGTTTTTCAAGGCGACCCCGCATCGGGTCGTCGGCCCCGGCGGGGCGATCCGGATCCGTCGAGACGCCCGATGGACCGTGCCCGAGCCCGAGCTGGCGCTGGTGCTCTCGCCGAAACTGGAACTGGTCGGCTATACGATCGGCGACGACGTGAGCGCCCGCGACATCGAAGGCGAGAACCCGCTCTACTTGCCGCAGGCCAAGGTCTACGACGCCTGCTGCGCGCTGGGGCCGGGCGTCGTGCTGGCGTCCTCGATCGCCGACCCGAGCAGCCTGGAGATCCGGCTGGAAATCCACCGTCAGGGGGCGTTGGCGTTTGAAGGGACGACCTCGACGGCCCGCATGGCGCGTCGATTCGAGGACTTGATTGCCTGGCTCGGCCGCGACCACTCGTTCCCGGACGGCCTGATCCTGCTGACCGGCACCGGGATCATCCCTCCGGACGACTTCGCCCTGGAGTCGGGCGACAGGGTCCGCATCGCGATCGAGGGGCTGGGAGTCCTCGAGAATGCCGCCGTGCGGGGCGACGGGGCGTAGCATGACGGCCCCGGTCGAGGCCTGGGGCGGCCTGGGCGGGTGGATTCGGGGGCCGGAACGACCCCCGAACGATTTTGCTTTCGCGCACGAGGTCCGGGTGGGACCTCAGGGGGTCTTCGCCGGTTCGGCGGCGGGAGCCTCGACCTTGGGCTCTTCGGTCTTGGGCGCTTCGACCTTGGGCTCCTCGGCCGGCGGGGTGGCGGCCGGGGCCTCAACGGCCGGGGGCACGGCGGCCGGCGGAGTCTCGGCGGAGGGGGCCGGGGCCGGGGCGGTGGCGGCCGGGGGGGTGATGGCCGGCGGGGCCGATTCCGGCGGCATCTCTTCCGTGTTGCAACCGGTGACGGCCAGGCAGAGGCCGAAAGTCGAGGCCGACAGCAGAGCCTTCAATCCCATCTTCATCGTGATCTCGCTCCTACATGGGGTGCGCGGTCGAGGACGCAGAGCATCTTAAAGAGTCCGGGCGTCGTGACGCCCGGCCGTCACGCAAACGTGGCGGCCTCGTCCCACTGAAATCCGGGTTCATTCTAGTGGGGCCCGGAAGCCCCTTCAACGACCTACCGGCCTTTCGGACGAGTCTCTTTTGCAACGGACGACTCAGGTTGGGACGGTTCGGTCGATCGTCCGGATCTCGGCGGGAAGGGCGTGGCGCCCCGCTCGTGATCCCAGGCTTGCGATCATTGAAAGCCTTCAAGATCCGGCCTCCCCACCTCCGATATCAGCGATGCGTCGCTCGCGCTTTGGCAGGCGTCTGGACGGTGGCCCGGGTGGGCAGGAGGTCTTCCGTGATCCAATCTAAGACAGCCGCGAACGATTTCGACGGCGCCATGTCGGCCGTGTCGGAACTCATCCGAACCGTCTCCGAGAAGGCCAGGACCAAGGTGATCACGCCCGGGACCTTGCTGCTCGAAGATCTGGCCCTCGACTCGCTCGACATGGTCCGGGTCGTCATGCTGATCGAGGACCGCTACGGCGTGAGCCTTGACCTCGACGTCGTCGCCGAGATGAAATCGGTCGACGACGTCGCGCGCAGCCTGGTCCAGCAGTCCCGGTCGGCGGCCTGACTCCCCGCCGGCGGAGCGGCGTCGCTCGGCCGACGCGCCGCCTCCGGTCCGACCCTCGCCTCCCGATCCCGCCTTTGTTCGCGAAACACGCGCGACTCGTGAGTCCTCGGGATTCCCAACCCGTTCTCACCAAGCTTTCAACAACTCTTCGCGCGCACCCGCCGCCGAAGCCCGGTGGTGGGGCCAGGTCTCGAATTGTCATGATTCGAGGATCGACCCGATTTCGGGTGGACCCGGCGCTGGCCGGCATCTTCTCCTGTGGCCGCACTCGTCTGGGCGGGGGCATCGAGGCCGGTCGCGCCGCGGCCCAGTGAGTGACGGTCGATCCGACTGGTCGCGATCTGTCGATTGTTTCAATTACACGTCCCGTTGTAAGAATTTCCGGGCGTCCCGGTCGGGATCGTAAGGCTCAGGTGGATGGCGCGGATGCGGACGGGAAATCCGGATCGACGTAAGAGTCTCAAAATCAGGGATTTCCTGTTATTGGACCGGTCGATCTCGAGTCCAGCGAGAGGGCGTGCCATCCAATGGCGCGGTCTTTGCTCTTATCTATAGAGGAATCCCGAGGGTGTCCCGACCGTCGACGCCGCCGTCGACTCCGACGCTCCCGCCGGGATGGCTGAGGACGCACCAGAGATCGACGACGACGATCGCGGCGAATGGTGGACTCGGGCGTAAACGACCGTCGGGCCGTTCAAGGATGACGGCCCGAGCGAAGAACAGGGAGGTTCGCATGGGTGGAATCAGGACGCTTGCAGGTGGGATCGCCGCATGGATGGCCCTGTCCTGCTCGGCTGCGGCCGCGCCTTTGTCCTGGTTCGACTCGCAAGCCAGTTTAACCGCCTGGTACGCGAACCAACTCAACACCGCGGGCAACATCTACGCCCCGCCTCGGGCGGCGAACACGATCACCAACCTCCCGTCGAACTGGTATTATCAGCCGACCACCGCGCCGGCACCCGCACCAGTCGCCGCCCCGGTTCAGCCCGTCGCGGTGCCCGTGCCGAAGCCGACTCCGGCCCTGGCTTCTCCGGTGATCTCGGCTTCATCGATCTCGCCGACGGTCGCTTCCCTCCCCACCGCGCTCACGTACACCCGCCAGCCGTCCTTCGGCCCTTCGACCCCGACTGCGGACGCCTTCATCAATCTGGGCTCGCAGCCTTACGCTCAGTCCTCCGGGCTGACCGTCGGCGACGCCAGGCCCTGGTATGAGAGCCCCGCCGCCGTCTCGGCGTTCGGAGGAACTCCGACGGCGGATCAGCAGGCGAGCTTCGCCCAGGACGTTCTGGCCAAGGTCGAGCGGACGTTCTCCATCAGCGGCCTCGAGGTCAAGTTGACCGACGATCCCGCCGAGTCGGCCCCGCGGATGATGAGCGTCGTCTCCGGAGCTTCCTACGGGCCGAACCCCAACGCGATCGGCATCACCAGCGTGGGCAACGACGGATTCAGCTTCATCGACAAGCTCAACTACGCCAGCAATCCGGATCAGCTCTCCTGGGCCGTCGCTCACAACGTGGCTCATGAGCTGATGCACGCCTTCGGCGTGGCCGACCACCCCGATCAGACCGGGAAGTACCTCGACGCCGCGGCCGCCGACTGGAAGATGCTGACCGATCCGAACACCACGTTCAGCCCGGCGGCCGTCGAGCTGCTGAAGTCGCTGAGCAACGGCGCCAGCTCGGGCACCGTAGGGGCGGAGATGCTGAAGACCGGGCTGCTCGCGGCCCAGTGCCACTGCAACTTCTGCGACACCATGACCGGGATGGGCATCGACGGGGCGCAGGTGCTGGCCGCGGCCGTCCCCGAGCCCGCGACGTGGGCCGTCTGGACCCTGGCCGGAGCGGCCGGGGCCTTCGGCGTCCGGCGACGCAACCGTCGCCAGGCCGCCTGACCCTCATCCTCCGCACCGACGCTCGATCACGACCTCGACCGGCACTTGACCGGCCCCGGCCCGGATGGTCCGATGAGGGACGTCGAGAAATCGGAACGTCCCTCGCCGAGTCCCCACTGCCGGCTGTATCGTCATGAGTCCCTGGCTCCTGATCGGCCTGACCGCCGTCCTCCTGCTGCTCCCCTCCTTGCTGACTCCGGGGCGGCGCCCCTCCGCTCGCGTCTCCCGACCCGGCGAGATCGTGCCGAGTTTGATGCCCCTCTGGTGGCTGACCCGCGCCTACACCAGGGGAGTTCACGGGCTGCGGTCGAACGGCTGGGCTCCGCTCCCCGAGCGCGGGCCGGCGATCCTCATCGCCAATCACACCTGCTGCATCGACCACCTGCTGCTCCAGGCTCGCAGCCGCCGGGTGCTGGGATTCATGATCGCCAAGGAGATGTACGAGCTTCCCATCGTCCACGCGTTCTGCGTGCTGACCGGCTGCATCCCGGTCAATCGCGACGGCCGCGACCTCCAGGCGACCCGCGCGGCGCTGCGAGCCCTGGAGGAGGGGAAGGTGCTGCCGATCTTCCCCGAGGGACGCATCACGCCCGAATCCGGCCGAGGGCTGGGACCGATGCGGCCCGGCGCGGCGTTCATCGCGATCCGATCGGGTGCCCCCGTGATCCCGGCGTTCCTCTCGGGCACGCCGCCGACGGTGGACATCGGCCCCTCGCTCTGGACGCCGACTCGTTCGCGCGTGCGCTTCGGTGATCCCCTGGACCTTTCCGACTTCTCGCCTTCCCAGGCCGGCGACAAGGAGGTCCTCGCCGAGGTGTGCGATCGGTTCGATCGGGCCCTTCGTCGATTGCAGGAGATCAGCTTGCGGGAGGCCGGCGAGCTGCCATCCGGAGTCGAGCACCCGGCCGGCGTGGGACCGGCCGAGTGACCTCGGAGGAGCTTCGCACCGTCGTCGACCGCTATCCGGCCGCCGAGCGACCTCTGGCCCCTCCGGTGTCTCTGGGTGGAGCCGGCGGCCTGAGCGGGTCGCGGCTGTGGCGTTACACGTCGCGGAGCGGCGATCGCCTGGTCCGCGCCTGGCCTTCGGCGATCGGGGTCGAACGCGTGAGCCGGATCCACGCCTGGCTCCGCCGCCTCGCGGACCTGCCATTCGTCCCGCAGCCGATCGCGACTCGTGCTGGCGACACGATCGTGCGGCTTCACGATCGTTCCTGGGAGGTCGCCCCGTGGTTGCGCGGGACTTCCGCGTCGATCGAGCGGGCCCACGTCGACCGGGTCCGAGCCGTCTTCGAAGCCCTCGCCAAGGTCCATGTGCGGCTCGCGGGCTCCGACGCCCGACGCGGCCCGAGTCCCGGGCTCAGTGCCCGCTGCGATGAGGTGGCCGCACTCCGGCGTTCGGGATTCGACGAGATCGAGCGCTCTCTGGACCTGAAGGCCGACGACCCCCTGGCGGGCTCGGCGACGACCTGGCTCAGGTCGGCGCGGCGGGCTGCGCCAGACGTCCTGGCGGCGGCCTCGCCGGTCGTCGAACGGGCAGTCTGGTTGCAGCCGTGCCTCCGGGACGCGCGGCCGGGCCATTTCCTTTTCGATCAAGGTCGGCTGAGCGGCCTGGTGGACTTCGGGGCAATGGACGTCGAGTCGGTCTCCGCCGACCTGGCGAGGCTCGCGGGCGAGTGGTTCGGCCCGGATGACCTCTCGCTGCGATCCGAGGGGCTGGAGGCGTACGGTCGGATCCGCCCGCTGGAATCGGCGGAAGTCGAGGCGGCCCAGGCGTTCGAGACGCTGGCGGACCTGCTCATCGGCGAACGCTGGGTCCGCTGGCGGTTCCTCGAAGGTCGACGATTCGACGACCGCGTCTACCTTGACGGGATCGGACGGGGCCTCGCGCGGCTGGGACGTCTGGAGGTGGGGCGCCGATCGGAGCCCTGATTCAAGGCCTCGCGCCGGGCGAGGAGGGGTCGGGCAGCTGGTCCGGCGCGCCGGTCAGGATGCGTCGAGCCTCGTCCTGGTCGATGCTCACCCTATGGATCGAGAGGGCCCGGCCGCTCTCAGGGTCGACGCTGACCAGCGCGCCGTTGAGGCGCGGGTCGCCGACGGCGACGTCGAAGTGGGTGGGGACGAAAGAGAGCGTCGCGTTCAGCACCCTGTCGTAGCGTCGGCCGAGGATGCCGTCGTGCGGGCCGGTCATCCCCACGTCGCTCTGGTAGGCCGTGCCGCCCGGCTGGATGCGTTCATCGGCCGTTGCGACGTGGGTGTGCGTGCCGAGGACCGCGGAGACCCGGCCGTCCAGGTAGCGACCGAGGAGGTTCTTGTCGCTCGTGGCCTCGGCGTGGACGTCGACCAGGACCACCCGGACTGAGGGGCCGATCCGATCGAGGATCCGATCGGCGGCGCGGAAGGGGCAGTCGACGGGCTTCATGAAGGTCCGGCCGATGACCGAGAAGACGGCCGCCTGGGTGCCGTCGCGGGCCTCGACGAGGGCGAGGTCGGGCCCCGGGGCGTCGGCGGGGAAGTTGGCCGGCTTGAGGACGCGGTCCGAACGGTCGAAGACCTGATGGATGTCGTCCTTGCGGTAGACGTGGTCGCCCATCGTCAGCACGTCGGCGCCGGCGTCGGTCAGCTCTTCGAAGCAGCGCAAGGTCAGGCCCGAGCCACCGGCCGAGTTCTCCGCGTTGCAGACGACGAGCCCCAGCCCCCATCGGGGGATCAGCCGAGGCAGGAGCTGCGAGACGAGCTTCCGACCGGGGGAGCCGACGACGTCGCCGATGAAGAGGATCTTGAGGGGGGTCAACGCCTGGCTCGCTCTCGACGCGGGGGGGTCATCGGGCGTACTCGACGGTTCGGGTCTCGCGGAGGACGGTCACCTTGACCTCGCCGGGGTACGTCAGCTGGGCTTGGATCGACTTGGCGATCTCGCGGCAGAGGGTCGCGGACGAGGCGTCGTCGAGCTGCCGGCTGTCGACCATGACGCGGACCTCGCGACCGGCCTGGATGGCGTAAGCCTGCTCCACGCCGGGGAAGCCCAGGGCGAGCGATTCCAGCTCCTCCAGGCGGCGGACGTACTTCTCCAGCGTCTCGCGACGGGCCCCGGGACGGCTGGCGCTCACGGCGTCGGCCGCGGCGACGAGGACCGTGTAGGGGGCGTCGACCCGGAGGTCGTCGTGATGGCCGAGGGCCGCGTGGGCGACCTCCTTGCCCTCGCCGTAGCGCCGGAGCAGTTCCGCGCCCACCGCGGGGTGGCCCCCCTCCATCTCGTGATCCGCCGCCTTTCCGAGGTCGTGCAGGAGGCCGCATCGGCGGCCGAGCGCGCCGTCCAGGCCGATCTCCTCGGCCATCATGCCGGTGAGGAAGGCCACCTCGATCGAGTGCCGCAGCACGTTCTGCGAGTAGCTGGTGCGGAACTTCAGCTTGCCCAGGTAGTCGAGGATCTTGTCGTTCAGGCCCACGACGTCGGCCTCTCGGGCGGCGTCGCGGCCGAGCTTGCGGATATGCTGATCCATCTCGTCGTGGGTGTCCTTGACGATCTCCTCGATGCGGGAGGGATGGATGCGGCCGTCCTGGATCAGCCGCTCCAGCGCCAGCTTGGCGACCTCGCGGCGGATGCTGTCGAAGCCGGTTACGATGACGACGCCGGGGGTGTCGTCGACGATCACGTCCACGCCCGTCGCCTTCTCGAAGGCCCGGATGTTCCGGCCCTCGCGGCCGATGATGCGGCCCTTCATCTCGTCGTTGGGGATGTCCACGGTGCTGACGGTGATCTCCGCGGTGTGGGAGGCCGCGAACCGCTGGATCGCCACGGCCAGGATCTCGATCGCGCGTTCCCGGGCCGTCTCCCGGACCTGGGCCTCGTGGCGGAGGATGCGGTCGCCGACCTCGCCCCGCAGCTCCTCCTCGACGCGGGCCAGGAGCAGGCGTCGAGCCTCATCGCGGGCCAGCCCGCCGATCCGCTGGAGTTCCTCGGTGCGTCGAACCTCCAGGCGATCGACCTCGACCTGCCTGGCCTGGATTGCTGCCTCGCGCTCCGACTGCCGGTTCTGAGCATCCTCGAGTTGCCGCTCCTTGGAATTGAGCAGCTCGAGCCGCTGGTCGAGCAGGTCGCCGCGCTTCTCCAGGCGGCGTTCCTGCTCCCGCAGGGCCTTCCTCGTCTCGTCCATCTCGGCTTCCAGCGCCTGGCGGTTCCGGAGGGCCTCTTCCTGGGCGTCGACGGCGGCCTGCCTCCGGAGGGTCTCGGCCTCGCGGTGGGCGTTGCTGAGGATCTGGTCGACGAGGCCGCGCGCGGTGGTCGCCCGGTGGCGGGCGGAGATGTGGTAGGCCGCCCAGGCGCCGAGGAGTCCCAGGATCAGCCCGATCAGGCCTCCAGTCATCTGTCCGTACACGCCGGCCGGCCTTTCCAGGTCTGACTCTGCTGCGACTTCGGTCCGGTCGAGCCGGGGGCCGGGCCCCCGGCGGGCCCGGCGTTCGCTTGCGGTTCGTCGTCGATCCGCCGGGGGGAGCCGGGTCGGGGCGAGACGGCGACGCGCCCGATCGCCCTCGTCGCGGAGGCGCGAAGTGGGGGGTGCGGCTCGGCCCCCCGAGCTGCGCGAGGCCCGATCGGCGCGCGGAACTCGCACGCTACTCTAACAAAAGAGCCGGGCGGGTCAATCGCCCGCCGGCCCCCCCCCCAGCGGGGCCGAGGTCACTTGCTCCGGCGCTGATATGTCATCTGGAGGATCTTGAGATAGTCGTTCCCGGTGTCGTCCGACTTCAGGTAGAAGGTGAACTCACGCACGTCGTCGCTCTTGAGGACGGTCACGGTCTTGACGTCGTACGGCTTTCCCGTGCGAGGGTCGGTCGACTTGCCGAGGCTCGTCAGGGTCTTGGAGGCCTCGTCGTAGTCTCCTTCCAGGATCATCATGTGAGGGTCCGTCGAGTCCACCCAGACGTCGACGAACTTCTTCTTGGCGGGGTCGTAACCGCTGATGCCCCGGCCGGTGAACGGGGTTCCGGCCATCCGACCGTCGAACTTGCTGGTCAGCCAGAGCCCGCCGGGCATGAGGGTGATCTCCTCGACCCCCTTCGAGATGTCGGGCGGGGCGTCGGGGCCCTGCATCCACACCTTCACCTCGGCGTCCCAGGTGCCGACCTCCTTCGCCATCTTCTCGTGCTGCGCGGTCGGCTTGGCCGCCTCCTGGGCCCGAGCGTCGACCCCGATTGCGACGACCAGCGTCAGGAGCGTCCCCGGGATGAAGCGGAACGTCGTCTTCATGTCGCCTCCTCGTGATAGGTGTTCGAAAGAACAGGAATCGCGAGTGGGACTATGGGGTCTTCGTGGCGGTTTGTCCAGCGAAATCCGGTCTCGGCCGAGGTTTCGAACTCGCGGACTCGGCCTCGACGTCGGGTCGGGGCAGTCCGGCCGTCACCGGGGCAGGTCGGGCAGCTCGGCGCCGTCCTCCTCGACGGCGGCCGGCCGGCTCGGGGCGGCTGACGACTCGACGGTCGATGGTGTGGGCTTGAGGCCGAGGTGCTCTTGGAGGATCCTGCGGACTTCGCGGACGGCGAGGGGGTCTTTCTGCACGCCGTGGTCGGAACGTACGATCTTCTCGGACGCCACGCCGTCGAGGTGGGAGCTGCGGTAGGGGACCACGCCGTCCGTGGTCTGGCGGCGGTTGTCGGCCCGGACCGAGCCGATGATCGAGTGGAAGACGACGTCGGCGGCGGGCTTCATGTCGAGGATCGCCATCAGGATCGGCGAGTCGGTCGCCAGGGTCTCGATGCTCGACGGGAACCGCTTGAAGCGGCGGTTGAAGGCGTCCGGGTTGTCCTTCACGAGCTGGCTGAGGAGCTTGTAGATGTAGTCCGGGTCCGAGATCAGGTTGGTGCTGACCCGGCCGATCATGCTCCGCGACAGGTCCGACCCCCGGTGCGGCGTCGCCAGGAAGACGACCCGCTTGATAAAGGGGAGGGGCTCGAAGAACAGGAGCCTCTTGAGCTGGGCGAGGACGTCGGGCGGGCCCAGGATGTCCTCGAAGGTCTGGTCGGAGTTGAGCTGCCAGAGCTGCTCGCCGCTGGAGACGACCATGCAGTGGCTGAGCAGGCCCCCCATCGAATGGCCGAGCAGGACCATGCGGTCGAAGGCCGGGTCGCGTCCGTCCGGGTCATAGGTGGACTTGGCCAGGCTCAGGGCGTCGCGCAGGTTGGCGGCGGCGATCGGCAAGGGGACCCCGGTCGGGTACATGTACAGGAAGAACTGGTAGCGGTCGCGGATGTCCGGGTCGCGCTGCAGTTCGTCGAGCATGGGGATCCAGGCGAGCGGGCTGCTGATCAGTCCGTGGACCATGACCACCGGGATCTTCCCCGGCTCGTAGGGGCGGATCATCAGGAGGTTGGCCCGCTCCAGGAGCTGTTCCGGCCGCATCAGCCCGGACCAGCGGAACTTCTCCAGGTCGGTGCGCGACCACATGTAAGCGAGGGGGGTCGTCAGGTCGATCTCCAGGGCGATCTGATTGCCCGGCTCGCCGACGACCTGATACTGGATCGGGTCGACTAGCTGGAGCGTGCACTGGCGGACCTGATTCACCGCTTCGCCGGGCTCGCGCAGGCGGGAATTGGGGACGAGGAAGGCGGTCAGCGGAAAGGCCATCTCGGCGGGATAGAACCGTTCGGTCGGCGGGCGTTCGGTCTGCTTCGGGTCGCTCTCGCGGACCGCGATCAGGGGGACGCCGATGCCGTACTGGTTGCGGCTGACCGCCAGGCCACCGACTTCGAAGTCGCTGGTCGGCAGGAGCTTGTGGATGTCGCCGGCCTTCCAGGGCGAGTCGCGGAGGGAGACCTGCAACTCCTGCTCGCGGTCGCCGGCCTTGAGCTTGATCTTGCCCTGGGGGTCGATCGGGTCCTGGGACTGGGCCGCGCGGATGATCCGCTCCAGGCCGGCGTTGTAGATCTCGCAGGCCAGGCGGTAGCGGGGGTCGGCGGGGGCGCGGCCGGCGGCCAGCTCGGGGTCGAAGAGGTAGTCGTACGCGTAGGCGACGGCGTCCTGATAGCGGCCGACGGCCACGGCCTTGCGCCATCGATCGTTCTTGCAGCCGTCGACCCAGGACAGCTCGGCCAGGGCGTAGACGATCTCGGAGCTGGGCTGGGAGCGCGCGATCTTCTCCAGGCTCTCGAGCGTGTGCTCGACGTCCCGCCGATAGCGCTTCTCCAGGTCGTAGCGACGGAGGGTCTCCATCGTCCGGGGGCTGGGCCGGTCGATCCCGGAGAGGCTGAGCTGGAACGAGCTGAGGCCTCGATCCCCTTTGGAGGCCTGGATCGTGATGTCCGACCAGCCGAGCAGGGTGGACGCGGTCAGGACGAGATGGGCGATCGACATGGCGGGTCACTCCCTCGACCCCGGGACGGCGGCACGATTCGCGCGGCGGCCGACGACCGCTAGCCGGGGCCGGACGAGCCGATCCCGGAGGGCGGATCATGCCCGCCGAGCCCCCCGCGGTCAATGGCAGGTGCCCTCGCCGAAGGCCCCGGGCGGGTGAACTGATCGGCCCGCGGATCGGCTTCGATTGGGTTCGTTCGCGCGACCGTTCGCACCTGGAAAATTGGTTTAAGTCGATACCTTGGTGGGGTTTAGGAGTCCTCTGGAAATTGGCTTCGTTTGGCGCGGATCGTACGCCTCGCGGCGTGCGATCTGGAACTCCGGGGATCCCCGTAACTCCCCCCTCGCCGATTTCCCTCGGGCTCGGATGGGATGACAGCGTGGTCCGACCGAGGCCGGCTCGCTTCGAGCTTTCGGGGCGAATTGTCAAGGAGCCGCTTGGTCGGCGCGCAGGCCTCCCATCTGGATTCTACTATGAAACGGCGGGGTGCGGCCGCGGCCGTGCGCCCGAATCGGAGTTCGGAAACTCTCGACCTCGTTGTGTCTCCCCAGCGGCGGGTTGAGAATGAGAGGTCGCCGGATCCGTTCTCCGAGGCGAAGCCGCCTCGACGTCGGACACGCCCCGAGGGGACCCATGAATACGAAGCTGGTACGCAGGCTGGTCGTGACCACGGTCGTGCTCCTGATGGGGGCGGCGGCCTGGGTCGGATATCAGGAGCGGCTCAAGAAGCAGCTGCCGACGGGCATCGTCTCGGGCAACGGCCGGATCGAATCGGTCCAGGTGGACGTCTCCGCCAAGTATCCGGGCCGGGTGCTCCGGATCTTCGCCGAGGAGGGCGACCTCGTGCGGCAGGGCAAGGTCCTCGCGCAGATGGACACCGCCGAGCTGGAGGCCGAGCTGGCCCGGGGCAAGGCGAAGATCGCCGAGGCCCAGGAGACCGAGAATCAGATCAAGGCGGAGATCCTGGAAAAGGAGAGCAACCTCCGGTACGAGACGCAGGAGTTCGCCCGCAACCGCGAGCTGTTCGGCCGTCGCGTGATCTCGCGCGAGGAGATGGAGAAGTCGCAGACCAAACGCGACATCAGCCAGGCCGCGGTCGACTCGGTGAAGGCGAAGCTCCTCGTGAACCGGCGGACGATCGAGGCGGCGACGGCGGACGTGCAAAACACCCAGGTTAAGATCGTCGACTCGACGCTGGTGTCCCCCGTGAACGGTCGGGTGCTGTACCGGCTGGCGCAGGAGCGCGAGGTCCTCGGGGCGGGCGGCAAGGTCCTGACGCTCGTGAACCTCGACGACATCTTCATGGAGATCTTCCTCCCCTCCGACGAGGCGGCGCGGGTCGACATCGGCGCCGAGGCCCGGATCGTGATCGACGCCCGTCCCGAATACGCCGCGCGGGCCAACGTCACGTTCGTATCCCCCGAGGCCCAGTTCACCCCGAAGCAGGTCGAGACTCGAACCGAGCGCGACAAGCTCATGTTCCGGGTGAAGCTCCGCGTGCCGCACGAGGTGATCCTCCCCTACATCGAGCGGGTCAAGACGGGCGTGCGGGGCGTGGGCTACGTCAAGATCGACCCCGCCACCCCGTGGCCCGAACGGCTCGAACGCCGCTTCCCGGAGATCGTCGCCGACGAGGCGGCGAAGAAGGCCGAGGCCGAGAAGGCCGCCGAGCCGCCGCCCCCCGCCGCGGCGCCCGCCGAAGCGGCCCCAGTCCCGAAGCCGGAAGCCGAAGCGGCCCCCGCGGCGAAACCTTCGATCTAGCCTCGGAGCAGGGGACCGCTCATGGCCATCGGGGTGACTCACGTCGCGACGGTCGACTCCGTCGTCCACGCTTACGGCCGCTCGTCGAAGGCCCTCGACGGCGTGACAGTCGATTTCCCGTCCGGCTGCATGATCGGCCTGATCGGCCCCGACGGCGTTGGCAAGTCGACGCTCATGGGGCTCGTGGCCGGGTCGAAGAAGATTCAGGAGGGTCGGGTCCACGTCCTTGGCGGCGACATGGCCGACCCGTCGCATCGCCGCGCGGTCTGCACGCGGATCGCCTACATGCCGCAGGGGCTCGGGAAGAACCTCTACCCGGAGCTGAGCGTCTACGAGAACATCGACTTCTTCGCCAGGCTGTTCGGCCTCTCGGCGGCGGAGCGGAAGTCGCGGATCCCGTCGCTGCTGGAGGCGACCGGGCTGGGGCCGTTCCCGGACCGGCCGGCGGGCAAGCTCTCGGGCGGCATGAAGCAGAAGGTGAGCCTCTGCGCCTCCTTGATCCACGACCCCGACCTGCTCATCCTCGACGAGCCGACGACGGGCGTCGACCCGCTCTCGCGACGGCAGTTCTGGAGCCTGATCGACTCCATCCGCCAGACCCGGCCGGGGATGAGCGTCCTCGTCTCGACCGCGTACATGGACGAGGCGCAGGGGTTCGACTGGCTGATCGCCATGAACGCCGGCCGCGTCCTGTCCACGGGGACCGTGCCCGATGTGCTGGAGCGAACCGGCTCGGCCGACCTCGAAGCGGCGTTCGTGGCCCTCCTGCCCGAAGCCCAGCGCGGGAATCGCGCGCGATTGACGATCCCGCCGAGGGTCGACGCGGGGGGCGGGCCGGCGATCGTGGCGAAGGACCTCACCAAGAAGTTCGGCGACTTCACGGCGGTGTCCGACGTCAACTTCACGATCCCGAAGGGGGAGATCTTCGGCTTCCTGGGCTCGAACGGCTGCGGCAAGTCGACCACGATGAAGATGCTCACCGGGCTCCTGCCGGCGACCTCGGGCGAGGCCCTGTTGTTCGGGGAGACCGTGGAGGCGGGGAGCGTCGCGGTCCGCAAGCGGGTCGGCTACATGTCGCAGGCGTTCTCGCTCTACGGCGAGCTGACCGTCTCGCAGAACCTCTGGCTGCACGCGAGGCTCTTCCACCTGCCGCCGGGCGAGATGGCCGGCCGCATCGACGGCCTGGTCGACCGCTTCGGGCTGCGGTCCTACCTCGACGATTCATCGGAGGCGCTCCCGCTGGGCCTCCGCCAGCGACTGTCGCTGGCCGTGGCGGTGATCCACGAGCCCGAGATCCTGATCCTCGACGAGCCGACCTCGGGCGTCGACCCGGTGGCGCGCGACGAGTTCTGGGAGATGCTGATCGAGCTGTCGCGGGGCGAGGCGATCACCATCTTCATCACGACCCACTTCATGAACGAGGCGCTCCGGTGCGACCGGATCTCGCTCATGCACGCGGGGAAGGTGCTCGCCTGCGACGCGCCGGCGCGGCTGATCGAGGCCCGGGGCTCGCCGGACCTGGAGACGGCGTTCATCGCCTACATCGAGGACGCCATCGGCGAAGGCGGCGGGGAGGGGGGCGATGAGAAGGCCCGCGACGCGCTGGCCGCGGCCTTCGGCGCCGAGGCTTCCCGCGCGGCCGCGGGCCGCGGCTCCGGCTCGGAGTGGATCAACGCGACGCGGGTGCTGGCCTACAGCCGCCGGGAGACTCTGGAGATCCTCCGCGACCCGGTCCGGCTGGCCTTCGCGTTCGTCGGGTCGATCCTCCTGATGCTGATCTTCGGGTACGGCATCACGACCGACGTGGAGCACGTCCGCTACGCCGTCCTGGACGACGACCGCTCGCCGGCGAGCCGGGGGCTGGACGAGGCCTTCGCCAACTCGCGATCCTTCCGCCGGCTTTCCCCGGTTCAGTCGCCGGACTCGGGCGACGAGCGGCTCCGCGCCGACGACGTGTCGATGGTCCTGGAGATCATGCCCAACTTCGGCCGCAACCTGGAGCAGGGCCACTCGCCCGAGGCCCGCGCGACCATCGACGGCTCGAACCCCTTCCGCGCCGAGACGATCCGCCAGTACGCCGACGGCACGCACCTGTCCCACATGGAGGACGTCTTCCGGACCGAGCACGCCGGCGAGACCTTCGCGGCCTCGTCGAGCGTGCAGCCCCGGTTCCGCTACAATCCCACGTTCGAGAGCATCTACGCCATCGCCCCGAGCGTGCCGCCGATGCTCCTGGTGCTGATTCCGGCGATCCTGATGGCCGTGAGCGTGGCCCGCGAGAAGGAGCTGGGCTCGATCGTCAATTTCTACGTCTCGCCGACCTCGCGGCTCGACTTCCTGATCGGCAAGCAGCTCCCGTACGTCGCCATCGGGATGCTGAACTTCGTGCTCCTCTCGGGCGTGGCGAGCTTCGTCTTCGGCGTGCCGATCAAGGGGAGCGCCACCGCGCTGGTGGTCTGCTCGATCCTTTACGTCGCGGCGACGACCTCGCTGGGGCTGGCGATCTCGGGGATCACCGGGTCTCAGGTCGCGGCGGTCTTCGTCACGACGATCGTCACGATGGTCCCCACGACGCAGTTCTCGGGGATGCTCCAGCCCGTCTCCACCCTCGCCGGCGCGGCGCGAGTGGTCGGCTCGCTCTGGCCGACAACCTATTACATGCACGCCAGCGTCGGGGCCTACACGAAGGGGCTGGAGCCCCGGCTGCTGCTCCAGGACGCGACGATCCTGGCGGCGTTCGTCCCGATCTTGCTCCTGATCGCCGTGGCTGCGCTGAGGCCTCAGGAGGTATAAGCTGGATTAGCTGAATGGTCGCATTCATGTGTGAACGAATTCTATAGGCCAAGTCGTTCAACAGCGAGCCCACCGATGCCGAGCAGCGACCGACAGCCGATGAGCCGGGGCCCCATGCGGTCGTGGCTGAAGGCGACGGTTCAGTCGGAGTTCCTCGCGGAGCTGCGGCCGTCGCCGGCCAGCGAGGGCGAGGAGCCCGAGGTCTTCGCCCGCTCGCTCCTGTCACGGCTTCAGGGAGGCGACGGCGGATTGGGGCCGGACGATCGGCTGGCAATCGCATTCCGGGAGTTTCGCCGGTGGGTGGAGGCGGAGCGGCGAACGCGGCGTCTCGCTCGGCTGGGCGAGAAACCGGGTCGCAAGAGGCTGTACGAGCCGTGGCCGGCTCCCTTGCCCGCCACCCAGCCCCACGCGGCGAAGAAGGACGCGGGTCTCGGGAAACCGTCGGCGGGAGAGGGCCGGGGCGGCGTCGGCGGGTGGCTGTCGCGGATCCGGGCCGCCCTCGCGGCCCGGCGGGGGGCTCGGGCCGCCGATCTCTCGCACCCGATGTGGGACGAATGGCTGGATGCGTAGTCGAGGATCACGCCCCGGACCGGCCGGGTCGCGATCGCAATCAAACCGAGTCAGGTCAGGCCCATCGTGGAATCGCTCGCCAACATCTTCTGGCTCGGCGTCAAGGAGCTGCGGAGCCTTCGCAGCGACAAGGTGCTGGTGCTGTTCGTCGTCTACGCCTTCACGCTGGCGATCTACACGCAGGCGCGGGGGACTTCGTCCGAGGTGTTCAACGCCTCCATCGGGTTCGTGGACGAGGACGGCTCGGCGCTCTCGCGCAAGCTCTTCCAGGCGTTCTACCCGCCCCGCTTCCAGGCGCCGGTCGAGATCCGGGCTGACGAGGTGGACGAGGCGATGGACTCCGGCCGGCTGATGTTCGTGGTCCAGATCCCGCCCCGGTATGAGCTGAACCTCCGGGCGGGACGGTCGGCCGAAGCCCTGGTGGTCATCGACGCCACCGCGATGCTGCAGGCGAGCATCGGCGCGTCGTACATCCAGAACATCATCACCGATCAGGTCGCGGAGTTCCTGAGCCGATCCGACCCGAACTTCCGCTACCCCGCGCGGCTGGTGACGCGGAAGGCGTTCAACCCCAACGGCGACACCTCGTGGTTCAACAGCATCGTGGCGATGATCAACCAGGTGACGCTGCTGACCACGGTGCTGACGGGAGCGGCGCTGATCCGCGAGCGCGAGCACGGCACGATCGAGCACCTGCTCGTCATGCCGCTGACGGCCTTCGAGATCGCCGCCGCCAAGATCTGGTCGAACGCGCTGGTGATCCTGGCCGCGGTGACGGCGTCGCTGGTGTTCATGATCCAGGGGGTCTTGCAGGTGCCGATCGCGGGGTCGATCGGGCTCTTCCTGGCGGGCGTCGTGCTTTACCTGTTCTTCGCCACGGCGCTCGGCGTGTTCCTGGGGACCGTCGCGCGGACGATGGCCCAGTTCGCGCTTCTGATCATCCTGATCCTGATCGTCCTGCAGTTGCTCTCGGGGGGCCAGACTCCCGTGGAGAGCCAGCCGGAGTTTCTCCAGAGGCTGACGTTCCTGCTGCCGTCGCGGCACTTCGTCGCGTTCTCGCAGGCGATCATCTATCGGGGGGCGGGGATCGAGGCCGTCTGGCCGAACTTCCTGGTCGTCGCCCTGGTTGGGGCGGGATTCCTGGCGTTCAGCCTGCAACGCTTCCGGCAGTCGATCGCGATCAGCCGCTGACCTCGGCCGGGTCGGGCTCGGCGGCGGGCGCCGGGGCGTTCACCGACTGGATGTAGGCGTCGAGGACCTCGTCGATGGGGCCGTCGGCGACGAGCCGGCCCTTTTGCATCCAGAGCCCGCGGTCGCAAAGCTCGCGCAGGGTGTTCAGCTCGTGGGAGACCAGGATCACGGCGTGGGAGCGGTCCATCACGCGGCGGATTCGCTCCTTCGCCTTGGCGCGGAACGCGGCGTCGCCGACGCCGAGCGACTCGTCGACCAGGAGGATCTCCGGGTCGATCTCGGTCGCCACGCCGAAGGCCAGGCGGGAATACATGCCGCTGGAGTAGTACTTGAGCGGCAGATGGGCGAACTCGCGGAGCCCGGTGAACTCGTGGATGCCCTCGACCTTCGCCAGCATCTGCTTGCGGGTGAAGCCGAGCATCGCCCCGTTGAGGAGGATGTTGTCGAAGCCGGTCAGCTCGGAGTTGAACCCCGCGCCCATCTCGATCAAGGGCGCGACCATGCCGCGGACGTCGAGCACGCCGTGCGTCGGCGGGTAGATCCGGGCGAGGAGCCGCAGCAGTGTGCTCTTGCCCGCGCCGTTGGAGCCGACGATGCCGATGCGCTCGCCGCGCCGGATCCGCAGGTTGATGTCGCGCAGGGCCCAGAACTCGGAATTGGGGACCTGGCGGTCGCGGCGGAGCAACAGCTCCAGGAACGCGCGCTTGAGGGTGTACGACTTGTCGGAGTAGTTGACGAACTTGAGCGACACGTCGCGCAGCTCGATGAGGGGTTCGGCGGCCTTATTGCGGTCCTTCCGAAGACCCCGGCTCCGGCCCTCAGAGTCGGAAAACCATCTTGTCTTCGTTGGACTTGAACGTGACATAGCCGATCCCCAGACTGGCGGTCGCCAGGGCGGCGGCGGTCAGCACCAGGCTGAGCGGCGGCCAGGCCCCTTTGCACAGGATGTCGTGGAAAATCTCGATGAAATAGAAGGCCGGGTTGAGCCAGAACCGCCAGCGCTGCGACTCCTCGAACTGCGTCACCGGGTAGATGATCGGGGTGGCGAAGTACCAGGCCTGGATGAACACGCCGACGAGGTGCCCACAGTCGCGAAAGAAGGTGTTCGCGGTCGCCACCAGGAGCCCCAGCCCCAGGGTGAAGGCGAAGATGAGCCCGACCGCCACCGGCAGGAAGAGCATCGCCGCCGACGGCCGAGCGCCCAGCGGCACGAGCAGCAGGAACAGGGCGGCGAGCGAGAGCATCCCGGTGATCAGGTTGATCAGCACCCGGACCAGGGGGAAGATCAGCTTGGGGACGTAGATCTTCCGGATCAGGGATTCGTTCATGATGATGCAGACGGACGATTCCGTGACCGCCCCGGCCATGAACGTCCAGGGGACCATCCCGGCGAGCAGATACAGCGTGTAGCTGCCCCCGCCCCCCTCGATCCGCATCAGGCTGGAGAAGACGACCGAGAGCACCAGCATCATCAGCAGCGGGTTGATGAGCGTCCAGAGGAAGCCCATGAACGACCGCTGGTAGCGGACGCGAAGCTCCGTCACGACCATGTTCTGGACGACCGGCCAGAAACGGACGAGCTCGGCCCGGTCGTTCGCCAGGCGGCGTCGCCACACCTCGGACAGGCGTACGGACGGGGGCGCGGGGAAGGACTCCACGGCCTCGGTCGTCGTTTCGTTGCAGACGTCCATGTTCACGAGAGAACCGTCTCCCTGCGACGGGCCGCGACGAGGCCCGATCGTCCCCTGGCCCGACGGGCGGGATCTTACGAGGAAGGCCGGAATCGCGGAAGGGCAACCGCCGAGGTGCGGCCGGCCCCGCCGCGACGCGCGCTCAGTCGTCGTCCCGGCGCGGGGTGATCGCGCGGACCCCGACCCGCGAGGCGAGCCGGACCTTCTCGCGGTTCGACATGTCGCCGATGTACTTGGTGCGCAGGGCGTTCAGCCAGCGGATGTCGCGGCCGTCGTAGCTGACGATCACGTGGGTCAGGATCGGCCCGGCCAGGCCTAACGTCCGCTGGATGCCGGGGCCCACGTCGGCGTTGCTGGCGATCTGGTTGTATCCCACGCCCATGGCCGAGGCGAACGCCGCGTAGTCGATTCGGGCGATCTCGGTCGCCGTGGTGCGGCGGAAGACCGGCTCTTGGAGCATCTGCATGTAGTGGTACGCGCCGTCGTCGAAGACGAAGAACTTGACGGGAAGCCCCAGCCGGGCGGCCGTGGACATCTCCATGGCCGACATCAGAAAGCAGCCGTCGCCGGTGACGCAGACCACCTGCCGGTCGGGGCGGACCCGCTGCGCCCCGATCGCAGCCGGGATCGCCCATCCCATGCTCTGGTTGTCGGCCGGCGTGAAGTACCGGCGCGTCCCCTGGACCTCGACCGTCTCGGACGCCCAGTGGGTCGACGCGGTGACGTCGACGAAGATCAGCTCCTCGGGGCCGAGCGTGCAGCGGAGCTGGCTCAGGAAGAACATCGGGTCGACGCACTGGGTGATTTGCTGCGTCCGGGCGATGCAGCGGTCGACCTGGCGGAGCTTGTCGATCTTCCCCCAGAGGGCCGGGTCCGCGGGCCGGCGGACGGCCGCGGCGTCGCCGAGCAGGCGGTCGAGGAAGACGCGGGAGTCCGACGCCAGGCAGTGGCTCGTCGGCACGTTCTTCCCCAGGTTCTGGGGGTTGATGTCGACATGGACGACGTCGGTCTTGGGGATCGCGTAGTTGGCCGTCGAGACCTCGCTGTAGCGGACCCCCACGGCCAGCACGAGGTCGACGTCCTTGAAGACCCTCTCGGCCGCGCGGGTGCCTTGCTTGCCGTAACCCCAGCCGACTGCCAACGGGTGAGCGTCGGCGATCGCTCCTTTTCCGCTGACGGACGTCGCCACCGGGGCCTGGAGCATCTCGGCCACGGCCGTCAGCGACGGCCCCGCGTCCACGCAGCCGAGCCCGGCGTAGATGCCGATGCGCTTCGACTTGTCCTGCAGGTGGCAGACGATCTTGCGGTACGCCGCCTCATCGAACGGCGAGGGCATCGGGGGAGGGGGGGCCTGGTCGTAGTCCCAGACCTCCATGAAGAACGGGTACGGGATCACCACCCCCACCGGGCCGGGCTCGCCCGCCTGCGCCAGGCGGAAGGCGTGGAAGAGGGTGCCGGGGATCTCGGCCTGGTGGCGGACGACGAACATCGCCTTCACCAGCGGCCGGAGCAGGGCCTCGTTCGCGAGCCCGTGCACCTGGCCGATGGGGGCGTTCGCCGAGCGGTCGATGTCGGTGATGATCGCGACCAGGGGGATGCCGTCGTAGAGGGCCTCGCCCAGGCCCGTCAGGCAGTTGGTCAGGCCGGGCCCGGGGACCACCGAGAACGCGCCGGGGCGGCCGGTGGCGCGAGCCGAGGCGTCGGCCATGACGCTGGCGGAGGCCTCGTGCGCCACCAGCATGTACGGGACCTCGTACTGCTTGAATGCGTCCCAAAGCTCGTTGTTCTGCGCGCCGGGGATGCCGAAGACGCAGGGCGTGCCCTCGCAACGGATCGTCGCCGCGGCGGCCTGGGCGCCGGTCATGCGGCCCCGGACGCCCTCGCGGTGCGCGGTCCGTCCCAACTCCACGCGGCCGGCCGCGGTTGCCTCGGGCGTCTGGGTGGCGACGACCGCGCCCGCCGCCACGGCCGCGGTCCCCATCGCCTGGCGACGATTGAGCTTCGGCGTCATGCTCCGACTCCCTTCGGAAGATTCCCATCCTCGACGTGGCGCCCCCCGAGTCCCCGGGACCCACGCCACGCGCATTCCTACAAAGGGATGTATCGGCGCGATCGGCGTGTCGCCTCGTCCGCCGACGCGCCGTATTCGAGGCTTCTGGCGCACGACCGGCAGGACCCGTCCAGTTTACCGGCGCTTGGGGCGGATGTAAGGAGCGAGGACTTCGGGCAGGTACGACGACCGGTCCTCGCGGATCCGACGGATGCATTCCAGTACGATCGGCCCTCCGTATTCGATCGCGTCCAGGGCCTCGATCCAGGACGACCAGTCGATCGTCCCGCGCCCCGGCGGCAGGTGCGAGTCCAGTCGTCCGTCGTTGTCGTGGACGTGGGTGGTCGTCAGCAGCGCTCCGGCGGCCAGGGTTTCGGTGGCGGCGTCGGCGGAGAGGTGCGCGTGGGCGACGTCCAGCGTCAGGCCCAGTTCCGGGCGCCCCAGTTCGCGGACCAGCGCCGCGAGATCAGCCATCCGGCTGCCGGGGTGGACGCCCGGGGGCATGTTCTCGACGGCGACGACGACGGGCGTCCCCCGGGCGTGGTCGGCCAGGGACGACAGCCCCCGCGCTAGGGCGTCGCGCCGGGCCTCGCGGTCGGCCTCGTCGGAAAGGCCGCCGGGATGGACCACCAGGACCCGGCCCCCGGCTGCCGCCAGCCAGTCGACGCAGAGCTTGAGGTCGTCCACGGACGCCTCATGGACGGCCGGCGAGAGGGAGCCGAGGTCCACTCGGTCGGCCCGGATCGACTGGCCTCCCCAGCAGCCGTGGGCGCTGTGGACGGCGAGGCCGCGGTCACCGGTCCATCGTCCGAGAAGCGCCGGGTCGGGCAGGGCTTTCCAGAGCGGGAGGATCTCCAGGACCTTGGCGCCGATCCACGCGGCGAGGTCCAGCTCGGCGTCGAAGGGGGCCTTCGGGTAGCCGTAAACGACCATCGTCCCCAGCACGCGCTCGGCCACTTTCACCATCCTTCGCGGACGCTTCGACCCCCGGCGTGGGTCGCTTCCGGGGCGCGGTGATCCCTCTTGTCGAAGCGTCCCCCGCGAGTCATGATAGCAGCGAAACGACCCCGGACCACCGCTTCGCTCTTTGCCGACCACGCCGAAAGGGGCTGGAGGGGCCTTCGACGGACCCGAGAGCGGCCGACGAGCCCGGCGACGTCGCCCCCCGACGCCCGCCGCCGCCGCGTCGTCCGGGTTCGACGCCGTTTAGAGCCAGAGAAAGGAAAGCCGCGCAATGCCTCCCGCGCCCCTGCTCGACCCTGAATCGATCGACACCGCGAAAGTCCTCCTCGACAGGGATCAGCTCCGCCAGGTCAACCCCCAGCGGTTCGAGATGGAGCAGCTTTCCGCCATCGTTCTCATCGACGAGGAAAACAAGCTGATCGTCGGCTACAAGGACGTCCTCGCCGACGAGTTCTGGGTCCGCGGCCACATGCCCGGCTACCCGCTCCTCCCCGGCGTCCTGATGTGCGAGGCCGCGGCCCAGCTCGCGAGCTGCTACTGCGTGAGCACGCACCTCATCAAGGAAGGCTTCGTCGGCTTCGGCGGCATGGAGGACGTGCGCTTTCGGGGCCAGGTGAGGCCGGGCGACCGCCTGCTGCTGATCGGCAAGGCGACGCGGCTGCACCGTCGCCAGACCATCTTCGACGTCCAGGGTTTCGTCGCCGGCAACATGGTGTTCCACGGCCGGATGATCGGCGTGAACATGTCGCAGCAGGATCCCGCCAGCTGACGGCCCCGCCGCCACCCCTCCCCCCGTCGCCGATCGAAGATCCCCACCCATGACACGCCCTCGCGCCGACCTCGACGTCTCCTCCACGTTCCTCGAACCCGAGCGTTTCCCGCCCGACGAGCCCCTTCGCTGGGCCGAGCTGTTCGGCGACGACCGCCCGGTGGTGCTGGAGATCGGCTCGGGCAAGGGACTCTTCCTGGCGAACGCCGCGTCGAAGCGGCCCGCCCACGGCTTCTTCGGGATCGAGATCGCCAAGAAGTACGCTCGCCTCGCGGCCGAGCGTGTGGTCAAGGCCGGGTTGACCAACGTCCGGATGTGGCCCGGCGACGCGGGCCACCTGATGGCGCGCCGGGTCGTCCCCGCCAGCCTGCGCGAGGTGCACGTCTACTTCCCCGACCCCTGGTGGAAGAAGCGGCACAAGAAGCGACGGGTCTTCAACGAGACGCTCGTCGACTCGATCGCCAGGGCCCTCGCTCCCGAGGGCGAGCTGCACGTCGCCACCGACGTTGAGGAGTACTTCGGCGTCATCCGCGAACTGGTCGGGAACGACCCTCGGTTCGTCCAGATCGACCCGCCCCCCCTGGGCGAGCCCGAGAGCGACTCCGATTACCTGACAAACTTCGAGCGCAAGTATCGCATCGAGGGGCGGCCCGTCTATCGGTCGAGCTACCGGCTGGCGTCGGCCCCCCGCTGATCGAGGGGCCGAGGCATGGGCAGGTTCGCCGGGTGGCTCCTCCGACTTCGGCTCCTCCGCGCCGGGTGGCGCCCTCGGCGGGAGGTCTGGGGAGAGCTTCGGCTACCAACGGGGCTCGAGGTCTTTCCCGAGGCTCGCCGGATCCTCGCGCAGTACGGTGGCCTCCGGTTCTCGACCGTGCCGTTCGAGGTCGTCATCCTGGATCCTTGCCGGGACCAAGACGAGGTGTCCCGGATACGGGATGCGTCTCGTCTCCTTAATAAGCGGCTTTATCGCGTGGGGTATCAGGAAGTTCAGGACCGATTGTATCTTTTATTGGACGAAACGGGATGGATCTATACGCTTGAGGGGGGCGTAGGGCCCGACGAGCATGGGAATTGGGTGGTCGAAGCCGCGGTCCGGATTCAGGCCTCGTCGTTCGAACGAGCCCTTCCCTACCTGACGCGGGGGGAGGTCGATGTGGCGCAGGGGGAGGCGGATCTGCGAGCCGCGGGCATCACTTCGCAGGCCTGGACCGTCGGGCCCTGAAGTCGATTTCAGGAACTCGTTCGGCATCGCCTGCACCCGCGACGCGCGCGGAAGCGGGCCCGAGGGTTTGCCCCGGGCCCGCTTCGTGGGCGGCGAAAAATCAATCTCGGCGACTCGCCGATCGGGTGATCAGGAGGTCGCGCCGGCAGCCTCGTAGGCGCGCTTGCGGGCGGAGGCGCCGGCCTCGGCGGGGTTGCACTCGATCTGGTAGAGGTCGCGGCCGGTCTCGGTCGGGTAGTCGCCGGTGATGCAGGCGCGGCAGAGGCGGTCGGGCGCCAGGCTGACCGAGCGGGCGATCGAGTCGACCGGGAGGTAGCGGAGGCTGTCGGCCCCCAACTCGCGGGCCATCTCGGCCTGGGCTTCCTCGGAGACGACGTAGCGTTCGCCGTCGAACTCGGCGTACTTGGTGGCGAACAGCTCGTCGCGCGTCGACATGTCGATGCCGTAATAGCAGGGCGCGATGATCGGCGGGCAGGCGACCCGCAGGTGGATCTCGCGGGCGCGGCCGCGGTCGCGGATCTCGTGCACCAGGGCCCGCATCGTGGTCGAGCGGACGATGCTGTCTTCCACCAGGAGGACCCGCTTGCCGGCGAGCACCTCGGGCAGGGGGGTGTACTTGAGCCGGGCCTTGGCGGCGCGGTCGGCCGTCCCCTCGATGAACGTCCGGCCCACATAGCGGTTCCGCATCAGGCCCTCGACCGAGGGGACGCCCAGGGCGAAGGCCATCGCGTCGGCCGCGGCCTTGGCGGTGTCGGGGACGGGCACGACGATGGTCCCCTCGTCGAGCGGGACCGTCTCCAGCCGGGCCATCTCCTTGCCCAGCCCGGCGCGGCTGAGGTACACGGAGCGGTCGTCGAGCGTGCTGGCGACGTTGGCGAAGTAGATCCACTCGAAGAAGCAGTGGGCCTGGCGGGGGGAGGGGGCGTAGCGCTCGATCCGCACGCCTTCGGCGTTGGCAACGGCGATCGTCCCCGGCTCCAGCGAGTGGATCTTCTGGAAGCCCAGGTTGGAGAGCGGCGAGCTTTCGCTGGCGACGGCGAACAGCGGGCCGTTCTCGGCGATGCAGAGGGGGCGGAAGCCGAGCGGGTCGCGGGCGACGACCAGCTCTCCGTGGGCCGTGATCAAGACGATGTTGTACGCCCCGTCGAACCACTCCGAGAGCCGTCGGAAGATGCCGACCCAGTCGGGGTCGACGTCCTCGTTCTGCAGCTCGTAGGCCAGGGCGTGCATGATGATCTCGGTGTCGGTGTCCCGCTTGAGGTGGTAGTCCCCCTTCGAGAGCAACTCTTCTTTGAGCTGCTTGTAGTTCGCCAGCTGGCCGTTGAAGGCGAAGGCGAACCACTTGGTGCGACGACCGTGGTCACGCTCGAACGGCTGGGCGTTGTAGCGGTCGTCGCCGCCGCAGGTGGCGTAGCGGACGTGGCCGATGGCCGAGTGGCCGTCGACGCCTTTCATGATCGTCTCGAACTCGGACTTGTGGTTGAGGCGGAAGGCCTCGGCCACGGTCCCCAGCTCCTTGTGGACCCGGATCAGCGCGTTGCGGTCCGGCCGGAAGCTGGCCATGCCGGCGGCGAGCTGGCCCCGGTTTTGCATGTCCAGGAGCATCCGCGGCACCAGCCGGGCGACGCTGTTGACGTCCCCCGGTATGGGGGCCAGCGGCGACACGGCCGCTCCCGGAGCATGGAACACCGCCGCAACGCCGCACTCATGGTGAAGCTCACCCATAGAGGTGGGTTTCCTGTTCCCGGTCCCTCAAAGGGAGGACCGTCGAGTTCGAGTGGTGGAGGGGGACGGTTCCCGAGGAGCCGACGGATTGAGTTTCGTCTAGGCCGTCGCCGTCTCGTGATTATAATGGGATCGGCGGCTTCCTACAACCTTCACGAATCGGGTCGTTGGGAATTCAGGCGTTACGACGAGGGGAAACGGACGACTCCTCCCAGCCTGTCGATCGAGGCCGCGGTCCCGTTGCGAGGACGCACGTCGAAGGTGCGTGAAGAGAACCTTCCCTTGAAAATCGAGACCGAAGCCGGGCGGACGTCCCGGCCCTGGACCACGCGCATGGTCGACGACGCCCCCTCCGCCCCCAAGCCGCCTCCCGCGCGCGACCTCGTGCGCGACGAGGTGGTGCTCTCGGCCCACACCTGGGTCGTCAAGGTGGGGACCAGCGTCCTCGCCGGGCGCGACGGTCGGCTGGACCTGGACCGCATCGACCACCTGGCCGAGCAGATCTGCAAGGTGATGGACACCGGCCGCAAGGTCGCCCTGGTCAGCTCGGGCGCGGTCGGAGCGGGCATCGGTCGGCTCGGGCTCAAGGGTAGGCCGGACAACCTCCGCCAGCTCCAGGCCGCCGCCGCCATCGGCCAGTCCTACCTCATGCGCTGCTACGACGAGGGCATGCGCAAGCGCGGCCGCAACGCGGCCCAGCTCCTGCTCACCCATGAGGACTTCGACGGCCGGGCGCGCTACCTCAACATGAGGAACACGCTCAACGCGCTCTTCGAATGGAACGCGGTCCCGATCATCAACGAGAACGACACGATCAGCGTCGACGAGATCAAGTTCGGCGACAACGACCGTCTCGCCGCGATGGTCGCCAACCTGATCCAGGCCCCTCTGCTGGTGATCCTCAGCGTGGTCGACGGTCTCTACCTGACCGATCCCGCCAAGCCGGGCCCGGCCGAGGTGGTCTCGCGCGTCCCCCAGATCGACGACCAGGTCCTGAGCCTCGCCTGCGGCGGCCGCAGCGCGCTGGGGACAGGTGGGATGCAGAGCAAGCTCGCCTCGGCCAGGCTCGTCACCCAGGCCGGCGGCTCGGTCGTCATCGCCTCGGGGACCCGGCCCGAGCCCCTGACCCGGATCCTGGCCGGCGAGGAGGTGGGCACCATGTTCCTCGCCCACGGCAACCACCACCCGGCCCGCAAGCGCTGGATCGGCCTGGCGGCGCGACCGCGAGGCCGATTCGTGGTCGACGCCGGCGCCCGCAAGGCGCTGGAGACAGGAATGCGGAGCTTGCTGGCGATCGGCGTGATCGAGGTGGTTGGCGACTTCGAGAAGGGGGATGTCGTCGCCCTCTGCGACCCCGACGGCTGCGAGTTCGCCCGCGGCCTCACCAACTACGGGGCGGACGACGCCCGCGCGGTGCAGGGGAGACATTCGCTGGAGGCTCGCGCCCTGCTCGGCCCCTCCATCTACGACGAACTCGTCCACCGAGACAACCTGCTCCTGATCCTCTGAGAGCCCCGAACGACCGCGCCGATCGCGGCGACCGGCGGGACCCGCCGACGTGGTCGCCGAATCGGGGCGGGCCGCTTCACCCCGCCGGCGCGGCCGGCCGATCTTCTCGACGGGTCTGGAACGTCCGGCTCCGGCGGCTGACGCATGGAGCCGGCGCGGTCGGCGTCTTCTCCGAGGGATCGGCGAGGCGTATGATGATGGCAGCGTCGCTGCGATCCAGCCCGTCCCCGGCGAACCGATCGGTGGTGAGGCCCGTCATGATCTGGACACGACTGCAAGAACTCGTCGGCCGGCGTCTCGGGACGCGACTCGTCCTCCTCGCCCTGCTCGCGCCGGCCGCCCCGCCGGCGTCCGCCCTGGCTCAGGGCTTCGGGCCCGACCCGTTTCGCCCCTACAATTCCCAGTACGACCCCTACGTCTTCGGCGTGGCCCCTGGCGCCCTCGATCCCGTCGGCAACCCCACCCTGAATCGCGCCGGCGTCCGGAACGCCAACCAGTTCCAGAACTTCCTGGAAGGCGCCGCGGATCGGGGCAACCGCTACGATCAGGCGAATCGGGCCTACGACCGCGAGTACAACCGCGTGTACCGGCCCAATTCCAAGGCCGACGCGCGATTCGAGGCGAGACGGACCGAGATCAGCGACGTATATTTCCGGTATCTCCGGGAGACGGACCCTCGCAAGCGGGCCGCGCTGTTCAAGGAATACACCCAGGCCCAGAACCGCTCCGCACGCGACCTGGCCGAGGATCCCAACGCCCGGGGCGCGCGTCGGGGCCGCAGGGCCGAGACCGGCACGCCCCCGCCCCCGTCGCTGGATCACGGGGACGGTCGGGAAGCGGCCGCCGCCCCCCCGCCGGCCCTCCCCGGCGATCGGGCCTCGCGGGTCGGGCCCAGTCGCCGACGCCTGGCCCCCGCGGCCGGCGCCGGCACGCCGCCCCCGCCCTCGACCGCACCCGCCCCTTCCGAGGTCCTCGACCGCGCGCTGCGGTCCAACGACGCGTCGATCCCGCCGCCGCCCAGCCTGACCCCCTGACGGCCCGCAATCCCAGCCCGGGAAGGCCCGCACCGCCTCCCGGACCGCCGCCGGAAATCGCTAGAGCGTTGACGGTGGCGAAACGGGCCTTACAATTGGGACCGAGACATCAAGACGCGGCCCACGCGGGACGCACCCCTTCGCCTCCCGTCGGACTCCTCCATCCAGTCCGTCCGACGCTTGAATCGAGGGTGCGGCTTCGGCGACGTCCCGATCGGGGACGGCCGATTTCCACGGCTTCCGCGTCTTTTTTCGGCGGGGACTTTGTGAAACCCTTCACAAGGTCGGCCGCCGATCCATCGTGCGGGGGGTCCTTCCAGAGACGATGAGCACCGACTTCACGCCGATCTTCCTGTTCCTGGCGATCGCCGTCGGCACGGGCCTGAGCATGCTGGCTCTCAGCGCCTTGCTGGGGCCCCGCAAGGAGACGCGGGTCAAGCAGATGCCCTACGAATCGGGCATGGATCCGATCGGGGACGCCCGCCAGCGGTTCGACGTCCGCTTCTACCTCGTCGCGATCGCCTTCCTGCTCTTCGACGTCGAACTGCTTTACCTGTACCCGTGGGCCGTCGCCCAGTGGAGCGCGGAGCCGGCCCTGGCCGTCGCGAACTCCGCCGGCGTCGTGCTGACCGCGGGAGTGCCGCCGATCTTCCGGGCGATGGTCTTCTGGGAGATCATGGTCTTCGTGGCGATCCTCACGGCGGCCTTCGCCTACGCGTGGAAGAAGGGGGTCTTCGAATGGCGATGAATCCGCCGACGTCTCCGGCGTTCGGCCAGCGGGCCGGCTCCGACCTGATCATCACGCCCTCCGGCCAGCCCGAGGTCCCCGAGAACGTCTTCCTGACGACGATGGACTCGGTGGTGAGCTGGTGCCGGAAGTACAGCCTCTGGCCGATGCCGTTCGCGACCGCCTGCTGCGGGATCGAGCTGATGGCCGTCGGCGCCAGCCGGTTCGACATCGCCCGGTTCGGGGCCGAGGTCATGCGGTTCAGCCCCCGCCAGTGCGACCTGATGATCGTCGCCGGCCGGGTGGCGATGAAGATGATGCCCGTCCTCCAGCGGATCTGGCTGCAGATGCCCGAGCCCAAGTGGTGCATCAGCATGGGCGCCTGCGCCAGCACCGGCGGGATCTTCGACACCTACGCGGTGGTGCAGGGCGTGGACCGGTTCATCCCGGTCGACGTCTACATCCCCGGCTGCCCCCCCCGGCCGGAGCAGATCCTCCGGGCCATCATGGACATCCAGGAGAAGGTCCAGAAGGGCGGGACGACCTTCGGCAACGAAGGGCTCCCCGAACTCCGGGCCCGCGAGCGGTACATGATCGCCCAGCGCGACACCGCGCCCGGCGCCGGGATCGCCGACGAGCGCGGCGACGAGGCCCGCTTCGGCTACAGGATCCCGGGCGGGCCCGGCCGGCTCGGCCTGGAGGAAACGCGATGAGCGCCGCTACGGCCCCCCACGCAGCGCAGGCGCAGATCCTGGCGACGCTCGCCGCCCATTTCGGCGACGGCGTCTTCAGCATCTCGCGATTCCGCGGCAATCTCCGGCTGTTCGTCCCCAAGTCGCGGCTGGTCGAACTGCTGACCGCACTCAAGCAACAGTGCGGCTGCACATACCTGGCGGAGCTGGGCGCCGCCGACTATCTCGGATATCCCGGACGCACCCGGAACCGGTTCGAGGTCCACTACGTTCTCCGCAACTTCGACACCGGCGGCTCGGTGATCGTCAAGGCGGGGGTCGACGATCCCGATCCCTCGCTCCCCTCCGCGTACCCCCTCTGGCCGGGCGCCGACTGGATGGAGCGCGAGGTTTTCGACATGTACGGCATCCGATTCGAGGGCCATCCCGACCTCCGCCGGATCCTGATGCCCGACGAGTTCACCGCCTTCCCGCTCCGCAAGGACTATCCCCTGCGGGGCCGCGGCGAGCGGCACAACTTCCCCAAGCTGACCCGCGCCGAGTCCTGACCGGAAGCCCGCGGCCCGCGTCGCGGCCGCATCGAGTCGACGACCTTCCCCAGCGAGGCCCGAGAGAGACGTCATGCCGGTCCACTTGCTCGACGAGCCCGAATTGGAATCCGAGGCCAGGCAGGCGACCTGGACCCTGAACTTCGGCCCCCAGCATCCCGCGACGCACACCACACTGCGGCTGATCCTGGAACTGGACGGCGAGCGGATCGTCAAGGCGACGCCGCACATCGGGTACCTCCACTCGGGCTTCGAGAAGCTCGGCGAGCACCTGAACTACAACCAGTACGTCACGATCGTCGACCGCAAGAACTACATCAGCCCGCCGATGAACGAGGTGGCCTGGCACCACGCGGTCGAGACGCTCCTCGGCGTCGAACTGACGCCGCGCTGCCAGTACATCCGGGTGATCATCGGCGAGCTGGCGAGGATCTCCGACCACCTGCTGTGCACGGGGGCGGCCGCCCTCGACCTGGGGGCGTTCACCGCCTTCCTGTTCGCGTTCAACCTCCGCGAGCAGATCTACGACGTGTACGAGGAGATGTCGGGCTACCGCTTCCACCCCGGCTACACCCGGGTCGGGGGCGTGCTCTACGACTTCAACGACCGCGTGCTGGACAAGATCCGCAAGGTCCTCCACTCCTTCCCGAAGGTTTACGCGGACATGAGCAAGCTGCTCTTCCGCAATCGGATCTTCCTGGACCGCATGCGTGGGGTCGGCAAGCTGAGCAAGGCCGATGCGATCGCCCATTCCTGCTCGGGCCCGGTGGCCCGCGCCAGCGGGGTGCACGTCGACCTGCGTAAGGATTCGCCGTACCTGGCCTACCCGGAGCTGGACTTCGAGGTCCCCTACTGCGAGGAAGGCGACTGCTGGGCCCGCTTTATGGTCCGCATGGAGGAGATGAAGCAGAGCGTCCGGATCCTCGAGCAGGCGATGGCCAAGCTCCCCTCGGGGCCGGTCAACCTGCCCATCGCCGAGAAGCTCAACCTGCCCGACAAGGCGACGACCTACAACAGCATGGAGGGCCTGATCCAGCACTTCGAGCTGATCATGCCCAACCGGGGCTTCGAGACGCCGGTCGACGAGGTGTACGCGGCGATCGAGGGCCCCAACGGCGAGCTGGGCTACTACCTCGTGGCCGACGGGACGGAGTTCGCCTGGAGGGTCCGCACCCGGCCCCCTTCGTTCATCCACTTCTCGGTCTTCCCGCACATCATCAAGGGCCACATGCTCGCCGACGTCGTGGCCGTGCTGGGGAGCCTGAGTATCATCGCCGCCGAGCTCGACCGCTGAACCAGCGGGCCGGCCCGCGTGGGAATGGAGCCAGATCGAACCCGGCGACGACCGCCGCCTGCAAGGAACACCGACCGATGTCAGCCGAAGCCCCCGCCCGCCCGCCGCAGCGGATTGCCCTCCTCACGGAGCCCCTCCGCGAGCAGATCCGCGCCCTGTTCCCGCGCTATCCCAGCAAGCGGGCCGTGACGCTGCCGGCCCTGCACCTGGTGCACGAGCACCTGCGCTGCGTGCCGCTCCAGGCCATGTCGGAGATCGCCGAGCTGCTGGAGATCGCGCCGGCGGAAGTCCACGACACGATGAGCTTCTACGGCTTCTTCCCCCAGGCGCCGATCGGCGACGTCCGGGTCTGGGTCTGCCGATCGCTCTCGTGCATGCTCCGGGGCGGTGACGAGTTGCTGGGGCACGCCTGCCGCAAGCTGGGGATCCACCCCGGCGAGACGACGCCCGACGGCAAGCTGACCGTCGAGTTCGCGGAGTGCCTGGGGATCTGCGACCACGCCCCGGCGGCCCTCGCGGACGACGGCCGCGTCTACGGCCCGCTCGACGAGGCGGGGGTCGAGGCCATGCTCGACGAGTTGAAGAGGGGTCGCAAGGACGGCCCGACCCGCGCGTGAATCGGCCGGGGACCCCCGACCGCCCTCGAATCGCCCGCTCGCCGACGACCCTGGAGAATCCAAACCCGTGGCCACGTTTGAACCCGTCCTGACCCGCAACTGGAACGTCCCCGACGCCCGCTCGCTCAAGGTCTACGAGTCGCGCGGGGGATACCAGGCCGCGCGCAAGGCGCTTACGACGATGGACCCCGACGCCGTCGTCAACCTCGTCAAGGACTCGGAGCTTCGCGGCCGCGGCGGCGCGGGGTTTCCCTGCGGGCTCAAGTGGACCTTCCTGCCGAAGGACCGCAAAGAGACGCTGATGTGCGTCAACGGCGACGAGAGCGAGCCGGCGACGTTCAACAACCGCTATCTGCTTGAACGCGATCCCCACATGTTCCTCGAGGGGATCCTGATCTCCTGCTTCGCGACCCGGGCGTCGACGTCCTACGTCTACCTCCGGTTCGAGTACATCGAGGCGACCCGGATCATTGAAGAGGCGATCGCCGAGGCCCGCGCCGCGGGTCACCTGGGCAAGAACATCTACGGCACCGGGTTCAACCTGGACGTCTGGGTGCACCGGGGCGCGGGGGCCTACATCTGCGGCGAGGAGACGGGGCTGATCGAGAGCCTGGAGGGCAAGCGGGGCTGGCCCCGCATCAAGCCGCCGTTCCCGGCCATCGAGGGCGCGTTCCGCAAGCCGACGGTCGTCAACAACATCGAGACCCTCTGCTGCGTGCCGCACATCGTGGAGCGGGGGGCGGCCTGGTTCAAGTCGATCGGCACCCCCAAGAGCTACGGGCCGAAGTTGTACACCGTCTCGGGGCACGTCGAGAAGCAGGTGTGCGTCGAGCTGCCCCTGGGCGTCACCTGCCGCGAGCTGATCGACGACCACGCCGGCGGCGTCTGGAAGGGCCGCAAGGCCAAGGCGGCGGTCCCCGGCGGCATCAGCATGGGCCTGCTCTCGGCCGACGAGCTGGACACGCCGCTCGACTTCGAGAGCCTCCGCAAGCCGGGCTGCCTCGGCCTGGGGACGGCGGCCGTGACCGTGATCGACGACCACACGCCGATCATCGACTACCTGGTCAACACCTCGCGTTTCTTCGCCCACGAGAGCTGCGGCCAGTGCACCCCCTGCCGCGAGGGGACCGGCTGGATGAGCAAGACGATCCACCGGATCAAGAACGGCGGCGGGCGGATCGAGGACCTGGACGTGATGCTCCACCTCGCGGAGAATCTGGGGATCATCCCGGGCACGACGATCTGCGGCCTCGCGGACGGCGCCGCCTGGCCGATCAAGAACGCCCTGGCCAAGTTCCGACCCGAGCTGGAAGAGTACATCCGGACCCACCAGACCCCGGGCGCCGGGCCGACCCCCCTTCAGCTCGACGTCGCCGCCGGTCGCCGGGTCGACCTCTTCCAGGTCGGGAACGCGATCGCCGCGCCCCCGCCGGCCGCCGCCCTCCACTCCCCGGGGCGGCCGGACGCCTGAGGACCGACGGACAGCGGCGAGCCTTCCCCCCACGAGCCCCTTGGACCGGAACGAACGATGGCCACGATCCTCATCAACGGCACCGAATACCCGATCCCCGAGGGGGAGAAGCTCAACGCCATCCAGATGGCGAAGCGGGTCGGCGTCGAGATCCCGTACTACTGCTGGCACCCTTCGCTGTCGGTCGTGGCCAACTGCCGGATGTGCGAGGTCGAGGTCGGGTCCAAGGATCCGAAGACCGGCGAGGTCAAGATGATGCCCAAGCTCGTCCCCGGCTGCCAGACGCCGGCCAAGGACGGGACGGTCCTCGTCACCGACAGCGCCAAGGTGCAGGAGCACCAGCGGATGATCATGGAGCTGCTGCTCCTGAACCACCCGCTGGACTGTCCGGTCTGCGACCAGGCCGGCGAGTGCGGCCTGCAGGACTACAGCTACGAGCACGGCCAGTCGAATCACCGCTTCGTCGAGGAGCGGATCGTCAACCCCCGCAAGGACGTCTCCGACCTGATCCAGCTGAACCAGGACCGGTGCATCATGTGCACCCGCTGCGTCCGGTTCACCCGCGAGATCACCCAGACGGCCGAACTGCAGGTGATGCGCCGGGGCAACCACGCGGAGATCGCCACATTCCCGGGCGTGAGCCTGGACGACAACCCGCTCGCGGGCAACGTGGTCGACCTCTGCCCGGTCGGCGCGCTGCTCGACAAGGACTTCCTGCACAAGCAGCGCGTCTGGTTCCTGGCCAAGCACGACTCGGTCTGCACCCACTGCTCGACCGGCTGCAACATCAGCGTCGAGGAGAACAAGGGGAAGATCTGGCGGGTCAAGCCCCGGAACAACCCCCACGTCAACGACTACTGGATCTGCGACGAGGGCCGCTACGGGTATAAAGACGACTCCGCGCCCGATGACCTCCTGGAGGCGATGTACGTCCTCAAGGGGGACGACCACGTGGCCGTGGCGATCGACGAGGCGGTCCGGCTCGTCGATCGGGGCCTCAAGCAGGCCGTGATCGGGGGCAGGACGGTGGCCGGCGTCCTCTCGCCGTTCCTGACGGTCGAGGAAGCCTACCTGATGGCGACCTACTTGAAGGGGATGACCTCCGACGCCGTGCTGGCCGTGGGCCCGGTCCCGGCCCGGGGCGAGGATCGCACCTTCTCCCCCGACAAGAGCGCGGGCCGCTCGGGCGACACCAGCTTCCTGGCCCCCCGGCCGTTCACGATCCACGCCGAGAAGGCCCCCAACGCCCGCGGCGTCCGTGCGGTGATCGAGCACGTCCAGGGCGCGGTCGTCGAGTATGACGAGCTGCTCCGGAAGGTCGAGGCGGGAGAGGTTGGGGCCCTCTACGTCGCGTCGGGCTCGCCGACCGACTGGATCGACGAGCCGACCGCCGCGAAGGTCCGCGAGAAGGTCGCGTTCCTGGTCGTCCAGGACTCCCGCGTCGGGGCGCTGGCCCACAAGGCCGACGTCGTGCTGGCGGGGGGGACCTATGCCGAGAAGGCCGGATCCTACGTCAACGCGGATGGCCGGATCCAGTACGCGGGGGCCTCGCTGCCGCCGCGCGACGGCTCGCTCCCGGACCTCGACCTGTTCGCGGTCCTGCTGGACCGCCCCGGGGGGCCGGCGCGGTCGAGCGACGTGCTGGCCGAGCTGGCCGAGGCCGCCCCGGCGTTCGCCGCGGCGAAGGGAGGCACGCTCCCCTTATACGGCGCGACGCTCGAGGCCTCAGCGTCGAGTCCTCGCGAGAACGGGCCGCCGCCGTTCGTCGACGCCTGGTACGCGGCGATGGGCGCGGCCAAGGCCCGCTGATTCGAAGTGAGGTCGGGTGATCGAGACGGACGGCTCCGGGATGTTGCGGCAAGGGTGAACTTATGACGCTTTGGGTTTTGATCGGGATCGTCATCAAGATCCTGATGATCGTCGGGATTACTCAGGGGACGGTCGCGTACCTGATCCTGGTCGAGCGGAAGATCGCCGCGTACGCCCAGGACCGGATCGGCCCCAACCGCTGCGGCGCCCAGTTCGGGCTGCCGGCCGCCCTGCTGCAGCCCCTGGCCGACGGCGCCAAGATGCTGCTCAAGGAGGACGTGGTCCCCAAGTACGTGACCAAGCCGCTGTACATCCTGGCGCCCTGGATCGCGATCGTGACGGCCATGATCGGCTTCGCCGTGGTCCCCTTCGGCCCGGTCGGCCCGAACCAGCTCATCGACTTCCAGATCGCCCCCAACGTCGACATGGGCCTGCTCTACGTCCTCGCGGTCGGCAGCCTGGCGGTGTACGGCGTGATCCTGGCGGGCTGGGCGTCGAACAACAAATACGCGTTCATCGGCGGCCTGCGGTCCAGCGCCCAGCTGATCAGCTATGAGCTCCCGCTCGGCATGTCGATCCTGGGCATGTTGCTCCTGGCCGGGTCGCTCGACATGAACCAGGTGATCGCCTGGCAGAGCCAGAACGCCTGGGGCGTGCTGGTGCAGCCCCTGGGGTTCATCCTCTTCTTCACGAGCGCGTTCGCCGAGACCAACCGCCTGCCGTTCGACCTCCCGGAGTCGGAGCAGGAGCTGGTCGGCGGGTTCCACACCGAATACTCGGCCATGAAGTTCGGCATGTTCTTCCTCGGCGAATACCTGCACATCATCACCGTGAGCTTCATCACCGTGATCCTGTTCTGGGGCGGTTGGCACCTGCCGTTCCTCGGGCTTACCCCGGAGTCGTCGGGCCTGATCGACACGCTGCTCAAGGTGGGGATCATCACCGGGAAGGTGTTCCTGGCGATCCTCTTCATCATGTGGATCCGCTGGACGCTGCCGCGGTTCCGTTACGACCAGCTGATGGACCTGGCCTGGAAGTCGATGATCCCCCTGGCGCTCATCAACCTGGTGGCGACCGCCGGGATCGTTCAGCTCGTCCGGACCTACTGGAACTGACCGGCCGGGCCCGTCCCGCTGAATTCGAAGGCCCCGCCCCGGCGGGTCCGCAAGGAGCCTAGCAACGTGCGAGTCGACGACCCCCAACTCAAGAAGATCGAACCGCCGAAGATGACCCTGGCGGACCGGTTCTTCCTCCCGCAGGTGGCCGCCGGCCTGGTGGTGACCGGCAAGCACATCTTCGGCGTCGCCTTCCAGGACACGGCGATCACCGTCGAATATCCCGAGGTCCAGCACGTCCCGAGCCCGGTCTACCGCGGCGTCCACCGGCTCAACAAGGACGAGGAAGGGCGGCCCAAGTGCGTCGCCTGCATGCTCTGCGCCACGGCCTGCCCGGCGCACTGCATCGACATCGTGGGGGCGACCGCCCCGGCCTCCTGGCCCGACCGCGAGAAATACCCCGAGAGCTTCGTCATCGACGAGCTGCGGTGCATCTACTGCGGGATGTGCGAGGAAGCCTGCCCGGTCGAGGCCATCGAGCTGACGGGCCTGTACGACCTCACCGGCCTGTCGCGGGAGGAGATGATCTTCGACAAGACGAAGCTCCTCTCCGTCTTCGACGTCACCCGCGACGCCGAGCCGATGAGGTTCACGACCCCCCCGCCGGAAGCCTCGTCGGCGACGCAGGCCCTGGAATCCCCGGTGAGCTGACCCGACCGACCGGACCGGACGACGCATCTCGAAGGCGCGGCGAAAGCCCCACCCGACCCCCAAGACCAGGCGACGAAGTCCCATGACGACCGGCTCCTTGATCCTCGCGACGATCGGCATCCTCTTCGGGGCGACCGGGACCTACCTCCTGCTCCCGCACCGCCTCGGCGCGGCCAAGACCCGGACGATCTACATCCTGGGGGCGGTCTTCGCGAGCCTCGGGCTGGTCGGCTTCCTGGCCCTCCTGTCGCCGCCCGCCCTCTCGCCGCTGGGCGATTTCATCGCCGGCTCGTTCTTCTACGTCTTCGCGGGGGGCGCCATCGGCTGCGGGGTGATGACCGTCACCAGCCGGAACCCGGTGTACAGCGCGCTCTGGTTCGCGGCCGTCGTGGTCTCGGTCGCCGGCCTGTTCCTGCTGGCCGACGCCCAGTTCCTCGCCGCCGGATCGGTCATCGTCTACGCCGGGGCCATCATCGTGACGTTCCTGTTCGTCATCATGCTGGCCCAGATGGAAGGCCGGGCGGTCTACGACCGCGCCGCGCGTTCGCCGGGACGGGCCGTCTTCACCAGCTTCCTGCTCCTCTGGTCGCTCACCTACTGCCTGGCGAGCGTGCGGGGCAAGCCCGACGGCCCGCCGCCCGCCGGCGAACTCGCCGGCCCGGAGGCCCGCCTGCTCCGTGGCCGGGAGATCGCCGGGTTCTATCAGCTCGCGGAAACGAACGAAGGGCGGAAGGCCCTGGAGCACAGCCTTCGGCCGACCTCCTCGCTGTACGTCGAAGCCGACCCTTCGAAGCCGAAGCCGAACGTGGCCGGCCTGGGCGAGGCCCTTTACGCGGACCACCTCTTGACGGTCGAGCTGGCGGGGTCGATCCTGTTCGCGGCCCTCGTCGCCGCGGTGCTGATCGCCAACCCCAAGCGGGCCGGCGTGCCGCCGACCCCGGCCGCCGCCGTCGAGGTTTGAGATCGACCGCCGCCGGACCGGACATCCCCCGTTCATCGACGCCCCGCGCCGCCCCTCACCCTGGAACCCGCTGGAAGAAGCCATGACCGACCCGTTCACGATCGACCTGCTGAGGAACTACCTCCTGGTGGGCGCGGCGCTCTTCGCGTTGGGGATGCTGGGCTTCATCGCCCGCCGCAACCTCATCGTCATGTTCCTTTCGGCCGAGATGATGCTGCAGGGCGTGGCGCTTTCGCTGGTGGCGTTCGGCCGCTACCACGGCAATTGGAGCGGCCAGGTCTTCACGATCGTCATCCTGACGGTGGCGGCGTGCGAGGCGTCCATCGCGATGGCGTTGGTGGTCGTGCTGTTCAACAGGCGTTCGTCGCTCGACGTCACCCTCTGGCAGGACGTCCGCGAGCCCGGGGTCGAGACGACCGACCTGGCCGACGAGGCCGGCGAGGCCGCGCCGATGGAGCCGATCGAGGGGGTCGAGTCGTATCCCCACCTGACCCCGGCCGGCGTCGAGCCGGCCCATCCGATCCAACCCTGGACCGAGCGCCGTCGCTGAGGCTGAGGCCGGGCGCCGCGGGCGTCCATCGACGATTGCGAGACTCGCGAGGCGATACCAAAGAGGAGCGGCGACGTGTCGGGTTTCTTCGTGCAGAACGTCTGGCTGATACCCTTCCTCCCGCTGCTGGGCGGGCTGATCGCGGCGCTCGCCGCGCGTCGGTTCCGGTTCGACGCGGCGATCCCGGTCGCAGCGGGCGTCGCCCTGGCTTTCCTGGTCTCGCTGGGGGCCTGGGCCTCGTCGGGGGCGGAGACGACGGTCCTGGTCTCCAAGTGGATCACGGCCGGCTCGCTGGTCGTGCCGCTGGAGTTCCGGGTCGACGGCCTGACGACCCTGATGCTCTCGATGGTGACGTTCGTCTCCACCCTGGTCATCGTCTTCGCATCGGGCTACATGCACGGCGACCCGGGCTATCCCCGATTCTTCGCACTGATCGGCCTGTTCGTCTTCGCCATGACCGGCCTGGTCCTCTCGAACAACTTCCTGCTGACCTACGCCTTCTGGGAGGGCGTCGGCGTCTGCAGCTACCTGCTGATCGGGTTCTGGTACACGAAGCCCTCGGCCGCCGCCGCCGCGATGAAGGCGTTCATGATCAACCGCGTGGGCGACGTCGGCTTTGCGCTGGCGATCTTCTGGATGTGGACGATCGTCCCCAACCATGACCTGAGCTACCAGAACGTGCTGGCCGAGGGGACGCTCCACAACTTCTCCGACGCCGCCCGCATCGGCATCCCGCTCTTGCTCTTCTGGGCGGCCACCGCCAAGAGCGCCCAGGTGCCGCTGTACGTGTGGCTGCCGGACGCGATGGAAGGCCCGACGCCCGTCTCGGCCCTGATCCACGCGGCGACGATGGTGACGGCCGGCGTCTACCTGATCGCCCGGTCCACCCCGCTGGTCGCCCTGGCCCCCGAGGTTCAACTCGTGGTCGCGATCACCGGCTGCGCGACGGCCCTGCTCGCCGCCCTGATCGCCCTGACCCAGAACGACCTGAAGCGAGTGATGGCGTACTCGACGGTCAGCCAGCTGGGCTACATGTTCATGGCCCTGGGCTCGGGCGTCGGTTCGGTCGCCCGGCTGGCGATGGTCGCGGCCATGTTCCACCTGTTCACCCACGCCTTCTTCAAGGCCTTGCTCTTCCTCGCGTCCGGCAGCGTCATGCACGCCATGGGCGACGTGATCGACATGAGGCGGTTCGGCGGCCTCCGGCGTCGCCTGCCGTACACCTGCGGGACCTTCGCGATCGGCGGCCTGGCTCTGGCCGGCGTCTTCCCGATGGCCGGGTTCTGGAGCAAGGACGAGATCCTGCTCGCGCTGGAGTCCGCTCCCCACGCGGCTCACGACCTGCACCTGACCTTCGGCTGGGTCTATCAGGTGATCTACTGGCTGGCGATCCTGACCGCCTTCCTCACCGCCTTCTATACGTTCCGCGCCTTTTTCATGACCTTCTTCGGTCCGGAGAAGCTGCCCAGCGCCGACGATCCGGAAGCCCCGCCGGTCGACGACCACGGCCACGCTCACGATTCGCATGGGCACGGCCACGACGACGCCCACGGCCACGGCGGCCACCACGTCGGCGAGGAGTCGGCCCCGATCATGACGATCCCGCTCATGATCCTGGCCGGATGCGCCGTGCTGGTCGGCCTGGCGTTCGGCCCGACGGGATGGTTCGAGCACCACCTGGAGGGGACCCTGGGCTTCGAAGGCCTCCCCCACGGCGAGCATGCGTTCAGCTGGGGCACGGCGCTCATCAGCACCATCGCCGCGCTCGCCGGGATCGCCCTGGCGTACACCATGTACGCCGCGCCCAGCACCGTGCCTTCGCGGGTCGCGGGCTCGATCAGGCCCCTGTATCGGGCCTCGCTCGGCAAGTTCTACATCGACGAGTTCTACCACGCGACGATCATGAAGCTCGTGCAGGGGCTCGCGGCGGTCTGCCGCGTCCTGGACGTCCAGCTCGTCGATCGGCTGGTGCAGGGGGTGGCGATGGTGCCCCGGCTGGCCGCCCGCGACGTGCTGTCGAAGTATCAAAACGGCCTGATCCAGTTCTATGCGGCGGCGTCGGCGCTCAGCGTCGCGGTGCTGCTCCTGGTGCTGCTCTTTTCCTGAGGACTCACGACCGACCCGCGAGGGCCCCGGCCGAGCGGCGAAGGCTTCCGAGGATGGTTCCGATGGCGACACTGTTGGCGGTCACCGTTTTCCTCCCCCTGATCGGGGCGCTCGTGCTCGTGCTGACGCCCGGGCTGGACAAGGCGTCGTCGCGAAGGATCGCGCTGGGCGCGAGCCTGGCGACGTTCGGCGCGTGCCTGGTCCTGCTGGCGGGTTTCGAGCCTGCCGTGACGACGCCCCAGTTCGCCTACGGGCCGGACGCCGGGCCGTACGGCCTGAGCTGGCTCTCGCGGCCGGACGTCCGGTTCGCGCTGGGGCTGGACGGCCTGTCGATCTGGCTGTTCGTCCTCACCGGGGTGTTGATGATCACGGCGGTGCTGTCGTCCTGGGAGTCGATCTCGGACCGGGCTCCGATGTACTACGCCTTCCTGCTGGCGCTCGAGACGGGCCTGCTGGGGCTGTTCGGGGCGCTGGACGTGGTGCTCTTCTACATCTTCTTCGAGTTCACCCTGATCCCGCTGTTCTTCCTGATCGGTCTCTGGGGCGGCCCGGAGCGGCAGCGGGCGTCCATCTACTTCTTCCTGTACACGCTGGCCGGCAGCCTCCTGACGCTGCTGGGCGTCATCGCCCTCGTCGTGGTCCACATGCAGTATTCGCCGGACCACCGCCTGACCTTCTCCATCCCCGAGCTGACGCGGGGGCTGGCGACCTTGCCGTGGCCGGCCTGGTACCAGGTGGACTCGTGGACCAGCCCGCAGGTGTTCATCTTCCTGCTGCTGCTGGCGGGATTCGCGGTCAAGGTGCCGCTCTTCCCGTTCCACACCTGGCTCCCGCTGGCCCACGTCGAGGCACCCACGGCCGGCTCGATCGTGCTGGCCGGCGTTTTGCTGAAGGTCGGCAGCTACGGCCTGATCCGGTTCAACATGGCGATGACCCCGCTGGGGGCGGCCGCCCTGTTCCCGCTCCTGGCGACGATGGCCGTCGTCGGGATCATCTACGGGGCCCTCGCCGCTCTCGCGCAGACCGACATGAAGCGGCTGGTCGCGTACAGCTCGGTCAGCCACATGGGGTTCATCGTCCTGGGCATGCTGGCGATGAACGACACCGGGATGAACGGCTCGATCATCCAGATGGTCAACCACGGCCTGACGACGGGGGCGCTCTTCGCCTGCGTGGGCGTGCTCTACGACCGCTACCACACCCGCGAGATGAACGCAATCGGCGGCATCTGGAACCGCTTCCCGCTGCTGGCGTTCTTCTTCGTCTTCTCGTCGATGGGCGCGGCGGCGTTGCCGGGCCTGAACGGGTTCGTCGGCGAGTTCCCGATCCTGGTCGGCATGTTCGCCGAGAGCTGGGTCGCGGCCTCGCTGGCGACGATCGGCATGATCCTCGGCGCCTTCTACCTCCTCTTGATGATCCGCCGTGTAGTCTTCGGCCCGCTGGTGGAGCCGGGCTCGCACGACGACCACGAGGGCCACGGGCACGAGGAGCCCCGCCCCCTGGGGTGGTACGAGATCGCCGCTCTGGCCCCGCTGGCGGCCTTGATCCTCTACATCGGGCTTTTCCCCGAGCCCTTCTTCTCGCGGATCCGGCCGGCGGCCGCGGACATCGTCCAGATCATGAATTTGGAGCGAGACGCGAACGCGAGGGCGATCGCGGCGAAGGCCCCGATCGCCCCCGAGCCCATCGAGGCCTCCGTCTCGATGCGGACGCTCGAATCGCGCTGATACGCTGATCCCGACACCCGACGCACACGCTTACACGGAAAGCCGGAGATGACCCTTCAGCTCGCCTATCAGACCGTCCAGCAGACGCTCCTGGTCCTCTCGCCCGAGATCCTCCTGCTGGCGGCGGCCCTCGTCATGATGACGGCCGCGCCGTTCGTCCGCGTCTCGCGAAGCGGCTGGTGCGGCGCGTCCGCCGTGGCCCTGGTCGCGAGCCTGCTGGCGCTCCTGGCCTCGCGGGACGTCCACCCGGACGCCTATGCCGGTTCGGCGGTGAACGACGCGCTGTCCTTTTACGTCCGACTCTTCGTGATCCTGACCGGGCTGGTGCTGCTCGGCCTGGCCCACCGCGAGCCCCCCGAGGATCGGGCCGCCGAATTCTTCGGCTCCTTCCTGATGATCCAGGCAGGCGCGATGCTGGTGGCCTCCTCGAACGACCTGATCCTGCTGTTCGTGGGCCTGGAGCTGGTCAGCATCCCCACCTATCTCCTGCTCTACCTGTCCCGAAGGACGGCGACCACCCAGGAAGCGGCGACCAAGTATTTCTTCCTGAGCATCTTCGCCTCGGCCTTGCTGCTGTACGGCCTGACCTTCCTCTACGGCCTCACCGGGACGACGAACCTGCGGGCCCTTTCGGTCCTGACCGAGTTGCCGTACGTCCCGCACCTCTCCCTCGGGCTCCTGGCCGTCGTGTTCATCATGGCGGGGCTCTGCTTCCGCGTGGCGGCGGTCCCGCTGCACTTCTACGCGCCCGACGTCTACCAGGCCTCGCCCGTCGTGATCGCGGCGTTGCTCTCCTGGATCCCGAAGGTGGTCGGCTTCGTCGCCATGATCCGGGCGTTGACGTCGGTGCTGGCGTTCAAGGGGCCGCAGGACGAGCTGGTCCACAAGACCGTGTTGCTGTGCTGGATCATCGCGCTCGCCACCATGACGCTCGGCAACGCGGTGGCCTTGCTCCAGTCCGACCTCAAGCGGCTGTTCGCCTACTCCTCGATCGCCCATGCCGGATATCTGATGGTCGGGATCACGGCGGCCTTCGCCGGGGGCTCGAATGCGTCCGGGTTTTATTACGGAACCGAGGCCGTCCTTTTCTACCTGGCGGCCTATGCCTTCATGACCCTGGGCGCGTTCGGGATCGTCCTGGCCCTCCGCAAGGCGGACGGGCACCCGGTAGCGACGATCGACGAACTCTCGGGCCTGGGGTGGAGCCAGCCGGTCGTGGCCCTGGGGATGACGCTCTGCCTCCTGAGCCTCAGCGGCATCCCGCCGCTCGTCGGCTTCTTCGGGAAGCTCCAGATCTTCGCGTCGGCCTTCGCCGCGACCACCGGCGACGACGCCCGCTCGCTCCAGCTCCTGGCGGTCCTGGGCGTGCTCAACGCCGCGGTGGGGGCGTTCTACTACCTGCGGATCATCGTGCTGATGTACTTCAAGCAGCCTTCCGAGCCGGTCCAGGTCGTCGGCGGCTGGCCGGTCGCTGCGGCGACGGGCACCTGCGCCACGCTCTCGATCGTGACGGGGCTCTACTCGACGCCGATCTCCCGCGCCTGCCGGGAAGCCGCCATCGCCGCCAATGTGCGTCCCGCTGCGGATGGGGAAGCAGCGTCCCCGGCCGTCGCACTGCAAACAAGGGTGGAGGCCGTCTCGACAGCCCCGACTCCGACGGCGGAGTGACGAAGTCCGCACGGCCTCGCCCCAACTCAAATCGACGCCGACCCTGGGGGCCGTATCAGGCCCCCTCGGTCAGCGCGAGGTAGTCGGCTTCGTCCCGGCGTCCTCCCGCGACCCAATAAAAGAGCGCCCCGCCCAGGCCGACGCCGATCATGTCGAACAGGCCGTCGTCGAGGCCGCCGTCGCGATTCACGAAGCTCGACATCTGACCGAGCTCGGTGATCACCGCGAGGGCCAATCCGCCCAGAACCACCGGCGCAAACCGCCTCGGGGCCGGCGACGCCTTCAGCCAAAGGAAGGCGAGCCCGAGGAACAGACCCGTGTGGGCGATCTTATCCGCATGGGGAACCCGGACGCTTCGCTCTCCGCCCGCCTGCGTCACCACCGATTTCGGCATCCAGCACAGTCCCAGGATCAACAGGGTCCAGCCGATCGCCGCATAGAGCCAAGGTCGCATGGTCCATCCCCTCCACCGAGTCGGTCGTCGCGCCGAACGGCTTCGGCGTCGCCTCGGAGAGTCGCCACGGCCCCATCTCCGACGTGGCCACATTGTAAGCGATCGCGCCGATTTCTCGACTTCAACTTCGTCGAGGCCCGCCGCGACGTCGCCTGGATTTGACGTGATCGGTCCTCCTCAGGGAATCTCCGGCTAGCCGTCGAGCGACTTCGAGAGCCTCGCCAAGCCAGGCGAAATCCCCGTTCGGGTCCCCCTCGACGACCGATTCGCGGCACCATCTCGCATACCGGACCGCGACGGGCCCTGGTATCCTCACAAGATCGCCCGAAATCCGGACGAGAATCCGACGAAGGACTTCTCATGAAGCGATCAAGCACCGAGACGTCCGGGTCGACGTCGACCGCTCCCCAGCGGTCGGATGATCTCGCGCGGAGCGAACGCAGGAGGAATCGGCGCGAGTCGATCGAATCGTTCGTCGTCGTCGTCGTGGGGTTCCTCGTCTGGAGCCTCGAGGCGGAAGGCTTCGTGATCCCGACCGGCTCGATGGCCCCGACCCTTCTCGGTCGTCACAAGGAAGTCGTCTGCCCCGAGTGCGGCTGGATCTATCGCGTCAACGCCGACTGCGAGGTCGACGCCGGCGGCTCCGGGGGCAGGACCGGGCTCCGGGTGACGTGGGGCGTCTGCGAGAATTGCCGATTCACCACGCGGATCGACGACCTGCCCAGCTTCGCCGGCGACCGGATCTACACCCTGAAGACCGACGCCGCGATCCCGCTCCTCCCCACGCTCGGGCGTCAGGAGCCGCGACGCTGGGATGTGACGGTCTTCAAGCTGCCGGAGGATCCCGGCGTCCGCTACATCAAGCGGCTCGTCGGCTTGCCCGGCGACGTGCTGCGGATTCGTCGCGGCGACGTCTGGCGGAGCGACCTGGAGGACGGCGAGAACTTCGCGATCCTCCGCCGCCCCGCCGAACAGTCGCGGCAGGTCGACGTCCCGGTCTACGATGACGCGCATCGGCCGCGACGGCTGGCCGACGATCCACGATGGCGTCGCTGGTCGCCCTCGGACGGCTGGACGGAGCCGAGGCCCGGCGTTTATCGAGCCGCCGCCGGCGAAGGCTGGAGGGAGCTTCGTTACCGGCACCTCGTCCCCTCGCCGGAGCAGTGGGAAGCCCTGGCGGCGGGCCGCGAGCCCCAGGATCCGCCCCGGCCGACGCTCGTCACCGATTTCTGCTCGTTCAACACCGACCTGGCCCCCCAGAACCTCCCCCAGGTGCGATTCGTCACGCGTCCCTGGTTCCAGCCCCACTGGGTCGGCGATCTCGCGCTGTCGCTCCGGCTCGACGTGATCGAGCGCGCCGGGCGAGTCCGGATCGAGCTGATCGAGGGGGGCGCGTCCTACCGCTGCGAAATCGACCTGTCGACCGGCCAGGCCCGCCTTTTGCGCGACGACGAACCGCTCGGCGAGCCTCGGACGACGGCCGTCAAGGCCCGGGGCTCTTACCGGCTGACCTTCGCCAACATCGACGATCGGCTGACCCTCTGGGTCGACGGCGACAGGCCGTTCGGGGACGGCCTGGGGTATGACTCGGGAGGCGTCGACGCGGAGCCGACGCCGACCGTCGAGGATCTCGAACCGGCGAGGATCGCCGTCGACGGGGCGTCGGTGGAGGCGACCGACCTCGTCCTCAAGCGGGACGTGTACTACACGCAGGATCCCGGCGACCCGGACTCGGACGAATTGCTCGACTACCGCGGCCGTCCGCCTCGCGACCTCTTCGAACTGCTGGGCGATCCGGCGCGCTACTCCCGGCTCCGGTGGCGGACGCCGCGCGACTATCCGATTGAAGAAGGCCGATACATGATGCTGGGGGACAACAGCTCGTGGAGCCGCGACGGACGCGCCTGGACCCGGATCGACCAGACCACCCCCACCGCGCCGGATCGGGGCTGGGACGAGTCGGGGCGGGAGAGCTGGGAGGTGCCCAGGGCCCTGGTGATCGGTCGGGCGTTCTGCGTGTACTGGCCGCATTTCCGGCCCGTCTGGCCGGGCTTCCGACTCGGTCTCGATCTCGTGCTGCCGGCGAGACCTAACTTCGAGGACGTCCGCTGGATATACTAACGCATCCCTCGGGACGGGTCGCCGACGCGACCGGGGGCAGACGGTCCCGAGTCGGCGGTCGGCGATCCTCGAACTCCCTCGCCTTGCCTCCCCGAAACGGGTCGAGGCGCGGCGCGAGACGTTCTCGGGACGGATATTGAACCTTCGGGCGCGACGGTGCGTAACTATGGTCAAGGTCATCGGGTCGGATTCGGCGGAAAGCCTCGCCCAGAAGGCGGACGAGGAGCTGATGCGCCGGTATCGCGAGCACGGTGACGAAGCCGTCTACAACGAGCTGGTCCACCGCTACGAACGGGAGCTTTACCGCTACCTGGCGCGTTACATGGGCGATACCTCGATGGCGGAGGACGTGTTCCAGAATACGTTCCTCCAGATCCACCTGAAGCGTGGGCTGTACGAGGACGGTCGCCCGTTTCGACCCTGGCTTTATGCGATCGCCACGCATCAGGCCGTCGACGCGCTCCGAAAGGCGGGACGGCATCCGACGGTGAGCCTGGATCAGCGACTGAGCCCCGCGCAAGGCGAGGCCGACGCCGGGTCGCTGCTGGACATGCTCGTCAACGACGACTCCGGGCCGCTGGCCGACCTGCAGGATCAGGAGCGGCGGGACTGGGTCCGCGAGAGCGTGGAACGCCTCCCCGACGCCCTTCGTCAGACTCTGATCCTCGCCTACCATCAAGATTTGAAGTATCGGGAAATCGCCGATATCCTCAAAATTCCCGTAGGAACCGTGAAATCGCGACTTCATGCGGCCCTCGCCAAGCTCCAGCAGATGGCGAAGGCCGCCAAGCGGGACGGGAAAGAAGACTGATGCCATGAAACCCGACGAACTGCTAGATTTCGCACTCGGCCAGCTCGACGACCCGCGGCGACGAGCCGTGGAAGAGGCCTGTCGGGCCGACCCGGAAGTCGCGGCCATGGTCGAGCGAGCCCGGCGTGCGTTCCACGCCCTCCTCGACGACGGAATCTCCCACGCCCCCCCGCCCGGCCTCGCCGAGAAGACCCTCGCCCTCGTCGCCCAGGGTCGCAACCCGGCCCCCTCGATCCTCGACTACGCCCCCGCTCGCGTCCCTTTTCGTTGGGCGGACTTCGCGGTCGCCGCCAGCATCTTCATCGCCGGCGTCGTCACCCTGATGCCGGCCGTGCAGCGGTCTCGCGAGCGGATGAACCAGGCCGGCTGCGTCTTCAACCTCAGCCAGATCGGCAAGAGCCTGGGCCAGTACGTCTCCACCCACCAGTCCTATCCGGCGCCCCCCAACGACCGCGGCGACGCGAAGAGCGGCCTCTTCGCGGCGCTGTTGCAGGACGGCGGATTCCTCCAGGACGTCTCGCTGCTCGACTGCCCGTACAACGGCCGATGCGACATGCAGCACGCCCGGCGGATGGCGTCGTTCGAGCAGGCGGACGAGCTGAGCAAGCGCGACCCGGCCCAGTTCCAGAAGATGGTCTGCTGGGACTACGGCTACAATCCGGGCTATCGCCACGCCTCGGGGCAGCTCGGGCCGATCTCCGCCCGCCCCGCCTCGCTCATCCCCGTCGTGGCCGACCAGCCCCCCGCCGACCGGCTCCTCGGCGACGTCGATCGCAACAGCCCCAACCACTTCGGCGCCGGCCAGAACGTCCTCTACAGCGATGGAGCGGTCCGATGGCACCGGAGTCGCCACGTGGGCCCGGAAGACAGCGACGTCTACCTCAACAACGACCGCAGGATCGAGCCCGGCGTTCATGAGCGCGACTCCGTGATCCTCCCCCGCGACCACCCGTTCGGCATCTCGTCCGGCCGCTGAGCCCCAAGCCTCGGGCTTGATCGAACAGCTCATGATGCTGCGACGCGGCCCACCCGGCCGCGTCGTTCGCGTTCGAAGGTACGCCGACGGCGATCGTCGGGCCCTTGAGCAACGCCGGCACTCGGTTTATCGTCGACCTTTCATCCCTTCGTGCTCAGCATGCTCGGGGCCGGCGCCGCCGTCGGGGAGGTCGATCGATGCGAGTTCGCTCGTGGCTCGTCATGGGATTCGCGATCATGGGAGCGACGGCGTCCGCGACGTCGGGGGCGGATCGGCCCAACGTCGTCGTGGTCATGCCGGATGATATCGGCTACGGGGACTTCTCCTTCCTCGGCAGCCCGATCGTCCGCACGCCGCACGTCGACGCCCTGGCACGCGAGAGCCTGCGGTTCACCGGCTTCCACGTCAGCCCGACCTGCGCCCCCACCCGCGCCGCGCTGCTGACCGGCCGTCACGAGTTCAAGTCCGGGGTGACCCACACGATCAGCGAGCGAGAGCGACTGAGCCTCAAGGCGACGACGCTGGCGCAGGTGCTCCAGGCGAACGGTTATGCGACGGGGATCTTCGGCAAGTGGCACCTCGGCGATGAGGCGGCCTACCAGCCCGAGCGTCGCGGCTTCGACGAGACGTTCGTCCACGGCGGCGGCGGGATCGGCCAGACGTATGAGGGGAGCTGCGGCGACGCCCCCGGCAACACCTACTTCGACCCCGCGATCCGTCACAACGGCGTCTTCGAAAAGACCCAGGGCTACTGCACCGACGTCTTCTTCGCCCGCGCCCTGGCCTGGATGGACGAACGTCGCAAGGCCGACGTTCCGTTCTTCGCCTACATCACTCCAAACGCGGCCCACGTCCCGCTGCAATGCCCGGAGGACTACGCGAAGCGGCACGCCGGCGAGGTGTCCGCGGACGTCGCCAAGTTCTACGGCATGATCGAGAACATCGACGACAACTTCGGCCGCCTGATCGCGGCGCTCAAGGAGTGGGGGATCGTGGAGAACACGCTCGTCGTCTTCCTGACCGACAACGGCGGCACGCTGGGCGTCCCCATCTTCAACGCCGGCATGCGGGGTCAGAAGGTTGGCCCTTACGAGGGGGGGACGCGCGTCCCTTCGCTCTGGCGATGGCCGGCGAAGATCCAGGGCGGGCGGGACGTTTCGGCCCTCACCGCCCATGTCGACGTCTTCCCGACGCTCCTGGAGGCGCTCGGGATCGAGCCGACCGAGGAAGTCCGCCGTCAGGTCGAGGGCCGGAGCCTCGTCCCGTTCTTCCAGGACCGGCCGGCCGATTGGCCGCGACGGACGCTCGTGACCCACGTCGGCCGCTGGCCCCGGGGTCAGGTGGAGTCGTTCAAGGACAAGGGCGTGTCGATCCGGGACGATCGTTTCGCCCTGGTGAACAACGTCGAGCTTTACGACCTCCAGGCCGACCCGGCCCAGGCGACGAACGTCATCGCCGACCATCCCGAAGTTCGGGACCGGCTCCGGGCGGAATACGAGGCGTGGTGGGCCTCGATCCAGCCCTGCCTGGAGAACGAGGACGCCGTCGGCCCGAAGTTGAACCCGTACAAGGAGTGGTACTGGAAGCAGTTCGGCGGCGGGCCGACTTCCTGACCTAGGGGCGAGCCCGGCGGAGATGGTCGCAGAACAGGATGGCGAGCATCGACTTGGCGTCCCGAATCCGGCCGTCGTGGACCATCGCCACGGCGTCCTCCCAGGCGACGATCTTCGTCTCCAGCCGCTCGTCGGGCTGGTGGTCGGTCGGGCCGGGGGTGAGATCCTCGCAGAGGTACAGGAACATCCGCTCGGTCATCACGCCGGGGGTGACGTGCCACCAGCGGAGGAACGTGACCTTGCCGGCGCGGAAGCCGGTCTCCTCGGCCAGCTCGCGGGGGGCGGTCTGGTCGGGAGCCTCGCCCTCGTCGATCGTGCCGGCGGGGACCTCCAGGAGCGTCTCGCCGATGGCGTGGCGGTAGTTGTACACGAGGCAGACGTGATCGACGTCGACCATCGGCACGAGCGCCACGGCGCCCCGATGGAGGACGACCTCGCGCTCGGCGAGGCCGCCGTCGGCCAGCCGCACCGGCTGGACCGCCAGGTCGAGCTTCGTCCCCCGATAGATGACCCGGCGCGGGGGGAGGGGATCGGACGAGGGATCGACGTCGGTCACGTCAGGCGGTCCTCGCCGGGGCGGTCCGGACCGTGAGGACGGGGCAGGGTGCCTCGCGCACGATCCGCTCGGCCACCGAGCCGAGCAGGACGTGGCTCAGCCCGGTGCGGCCGTGGGTGGCGATGACGATCAGGTCGACGTGGTTTGCCGCGGCGTAGTCGACGATCGCTTCGGTTGGCGCGCCCCAGCAGACGGCGGTGGCGAAGCCCGCGGGCGTCCCCCATTCGGGCTTGATCGCGGTCAATAGCGACTCCCTGGCCCGCCGCTCGTCCTCCTCATAGAACTGAGGGGGCATGACCGGCATCAGGAGGGGGTCCGGACTGGCCGGGATCATCTCCGACAGGACGTGGACGACGTGCAGCTCCGCCTGGAAACGCTCCGCCAGCCCGCAGGCGTACCGGAGCGCGTCCTCGGAGTGGGTGCTGAAGTCGGTCGGCGCGAGGATGCGTGCGAAGGAGATCATGAGACTGCCCCTGGCCGACGGTTTGGATCAGGCTCGGCCTTCGTGCACCAGCCGCCCGAAGCGCTGCCGAAGGTCTTTCGTGATCGGCCCGGGCTTGCCGGAGCCGAGGGTGCGGCCGTCGCACTCGACGACCGGGATCAGCTCGGCGGCCGACCCGGTCAGGAAGCACTCGTCGGCCGTGTAGACGTCGTAGCGGTCCATCGTCCGCTCGAAGACCTTGTAGCCGGCCTCCTTCGCCAGGTCGATGACCGCGTTGCGGGTGATGCCCTCCAGGATGCCCGAGTCGACCGAGGGCGTGTGGAGCTCGCCCTTATGGACGACGAAGATGTTGTCGCCGGTGCACTCGGCCACCTCGCCCTTGTGATTCAGCATCAGGGCTTCGAGGCAGCCGGCCAGCGCGCCTTCCATCTTGGCGAGGATGTTGTTCAGGTAGTTCAGCGACTTCACCCGGGGGTTCACCGTGTTCGGATGGCTGCGGATCGTCGCCGCGGTGACGATCTTCAGGCCGTGCTCGTACAGCTCCTCGGGATAGAGGCTGATGGCGTCGGTGATGATGATGATCTGGGGGTCGCTCGTCTTGCGAGGGTCCAGGCCCAGGCTCCCCGCCCCTCGGGTGACGATGACGCGGATGTAGGCGTTGGTCAGCTTGTTGGCGGCCAGGGTGTCGACGATCGCGGCGGCCATCTCCGGCCGGCTGATCGGGATCCGCAGGTTGATCGCCACGGCCGACGCGTAAAGTCGGTCGACGTGCTCCTCCAGCTTGAAGACCCGCCCGGAGTACGAGCGGATCCCCTCGAAGACCCCGTCGCCATAGAGGAGGCCGTGATCGAAGACGCTGATCTTCGCGTCCGACTTCTCGTAAAGCTTGCCGCCGATGTAGACCTTGGGGCTCATACGGCCCTCCCGGCCCCGCGCCGAATAAGGGCCGCGACATCCACGCACCCGGTATCGGTTGGACTCAGACCAGCGCGGGAACCCATTCCTCGATTCGCCCTTCAGCAAGCCTCACGACCCGGTCGGCCTGGTTGGCGATCTGTTGATCATGCGTGACCAGTATCATAGTCAGCCCGCGTTCGCGGTTCAAGTCGCGGAGCAGTTCGAGCACCCCCTGCCCGGTGGCGGCGTCGAGGTTGCCCGTCGGCTCGTCGGCCAGCAGGACCTCGGGTCGGCCGACCAGGGCCCGGGCGATGGCCGCTCGCTGCATCTCACCGCCGGAGAGCTCGGACGGCTGATGGGTCAGGCGATGGCCCAGGCCCACCCGCTCCAGCATCTCCTCGGCGTCGCGGCGGATGGCCTTCCGTTCCTTGATGTAGGCGAAGAGGCCGGACCGGATCAGGTGCGGCATCATCACGTTCTCCAGCGCGGTCAGCTCCGGGAGGAGGTGATAGAACTGGAAGATGAAGCCGAAGGTCCGGTTGCGCATCAGGTCGCGCTCGCGGTCGGGGCGGTCGTCGATACGACGGCCGTCCAGCTCCACCCGGCCGCCGTCGGGCTGATCGAGCAGCCCGAGGAGGTGGAGCATCGTGCTCTTGCCGGATCCGCTCGCGCCGATGACCGCCACCAGCTCGCCGCGCGAGGCTTCCATGTCGACGCCGTGGAGGACGGGGACCTCGATCTTCCCCTTCCGGTAACTCTTGCAGAGGCCGAGGGCCGCGATATGAGTCGTCATCGTCCTGGTCTTCCGTGAGGTTCCGGTTCCGAGAAATGGGAGGCGACGCGGCCCGCGAGGGACCCCGCTGGGGCGATCATTCGTAGCGGAGGGCCCTGACCGGATGCATCTTGGCGGCGCGTCGGGCGGGCCAGACGCTGGCCATGACGGCGATGAAGAGGGCGCCCGCGACGATCGCGACGACCGTCCGGGGCTCGACCAGGGTCGGGATGCGGTCGAAGTAGTAGATCGAGTCGTCGAACACCTTGTGCTTGAGGATGACGCTCAAGACTTTCTCGATCTCGTTGATGTACCGGACGAACAGGAGCCCGCCGATCATCCCCACCCCGCTCCCCACCGCCCCCAGGAGCAGTCCGTAGCCGAGGAAAATGTTGCGGACGCCGGCGGTCGACGCCCCGAGGGCCTTCATGATGCCGATGTCGCGTGTCTTCTCGACCACGATCATCGAGAAGATCGCCAGGATCCCGAAGCCCGCGACGGCGATGATGAAGAAGAGCAAGATGTTGAGGATGCTCTGCTCGATCGCCACGGCGGCCAGCAGCGGCCCCTGCTTCTGCTCCCACGTCCAGACCCGGAAACGCTTCTCGGCCAGTTTCTCCATGCCGAGCTGAAGTTTGTCGGCGAGCACATCCAGGTCGGCGCCCTCGCGCACCTTGATCTGGATCTGATTTACGGCCCCCTTGCCGCTCTCGGGATCGATCAGGTTCCGCGCCCGCTGGAGCTGTTCCAGGGGGACGTAGACGTGGGTGGAGTCGTACTCGCTCATCCCGCTCTTGAAGTAGCCGACCACGGTGAAGGCGTCGAGGCCCGCCTCGGGGGTGCGGCCGTGCTTCGGGAAGGCCAGCGAGATTTTCGACCCCATCCCCGCCAGGAATAGGTCCGGCTTGTCGTTGCCCAGGTGATAGGTCGCGATGGCGTAGCCGACGATCGCGCCGTGCGTGGGGACCTGGTCGTCCTGCTGCTTCTCCAGATACTCGCGGGTCGCGTCCAGGAAGGCGTCGGGCTCCTCCTGCCGGAGTTCGCGAAGTCGCTGGCCGGCGGGCGACCGTGCCTTCAGCTCGTCCGAGACGGCGAACGAGGGGGGGATCGGATTCCCTTGCTCATCGAACAGGTGCTCGGCGAAGTCGCCGGTCTTGGCCCGATCCTCGGGATGCACGCCGATGATCTGGACGGGCTGCGTCCGGTACTCGGGGCCGACCTTGAAGCGGATGATGCCCGGCGTTTCCATCGTCGGCGCCATTGCCAGGATGTCGTCGCCGCCGACGTCCTTGATCCGGGCCATCACCTCCTCGTAGTTGATGAAGCCCTCGAAGGAGCTCGACTCGACGATCAAGTCGGCGAGGACCCCGTGGAGCCGGTCGCGCATCTTGTCGGCGAACCCGGCCATGACCGAGTTGACGACGATCATCGTGGCGACGCCCAGCATGACGCTGATGACGCTCGCCAGAGCGATGTAGCGGGTGCGGAGATACCGCCAGCAGAGCAGGTACTTGTACACGAGGCCACTCCTTCCCTGGAACCAGCCTTCGGTGCGGTGCGGACCGGCGACCCTCGCCCGCCCGTTTCGACGTTCGGACGGTCGGATCAGATCTCGGACTCGTCGTCCTCGGCCGTCGCCGCCTCGCCCACGCCGACGGCGCGGGCCGCCTGGGGACGCATCAGCGGGAACAGGACGACGTCGCGGATGCTCGACTTGTTCAGTAGCAGCATGCAGAGACGGTCGATGCCGATGCCCAGGCCGCCGGCCGGGGGCATCGCGTTCTTGAGGGCCATGACGAAGTCCTCGTCCATCTTGGCCATCGAGTCTTCCTCGGCCTGGCCCGCGAGCTGGCTCCGGAAGAGTTCCTCCTGCAGATACGGGTCGTTCAGCTCGGTGTAGGCGTTGGCCAGCTCGATGCCGTCGACGAACAGCTCGAACCGCTCGGCGAGCTTCGGGTTCGACGCCTTCCGCTTGGTGAGCGGGCAGATCGCCGCCGGGTAGTCGATGACGAAGACGGGGCCGGAGAGCGCGTCCTCAACGGTGGCCTCGAACAGGTCGCTGACCACGACGTCGTGGTCGCGACCCTTGGTCGCGATCCCGGCCGCCTCGGCGCGGGCCTTGACGGCCTCGTAATCGTCGGGCTCGACGCCCGCGTACTCGCGGAGCAGGTCGAGGTAGGCACGCCGCGGCCAGGGGGGGGTGAAGTCGATCGTCTTCTCGCCCCAGGGACGCTGGTAGCCGCCGCCGATCGCCTGGATCGAGGCGCAGATGAGCCCCTCGGTCAGGTCCATCATCGAGTGGTAGTCGCCGTAGGCCTGGTAGGCCTCCAGCATCGTGAACTCGGGGTTGTGCTTGGGGCTGATCCCCTCGTTGCGGTACACCCGGCCGATCTCGAAGACCCGCTCCATCCCGCCGACCAGCAGCCGCTTGAGATACAGCTCCGGGGCGATCCGCAGGAACAGGTCGATGTCGAGCGTGTTGTGGTGGGTGACGAACGGGCGGGCCGCGGCCCCGCCGGCGATCGACTGCATCGTGGGGGTCTCGACCTCCACGAACCCGCGCTCCTCCATCACCTTGCGGAACGTCCGGACGATCGTCGAACGGCCGAGGAAGGTCTGGAGCGATTCGGGATTGGCGAAGAGGTCGACGTAGCGGCGGCGATACCGCGTCTCCTGGTCGGTGAGGCCGTGCCACTTCTCGGGAGGGGGCGTCAGGCTCTTGCCCAGGAAGGTCAGCGCGGTGGCGAAGACGGTCAGCTCGCCGGTCTTGGTGTAGCCGAGCGTCCCGTCGACGCCGATCAGGTCGCCGAGGTCGAGCAGGTCGACCAGGCTCCAGGCGAGGTCGCCGACCTGCTTCTTGCCGATGAAGATCTGGATCCGCTCGGTCCAGTCGCGCACTTCGAGGAAGACGACCTTGCCCTGGCCACGCCGGAGCATGATCCGGCCGGCGATCCGGACGGTCGGTCCGGGTTCGGCGGCGACCTCGCCTTCGGCCGGCTTCGGGACGTCGACGGCGCGCACCGAGGCAATGGCCCGATGGTCGTCGAACCGGTGGCCCCAGGGATCGAACCCCAGGTCGGCGATCTTCTTCAGCTTCTCGGCCCGCACCGCTTCCAGGCCGTCTCGCGACTCTTCGGACATCTCGCCGCCTTAATCCTTCACTTTTTTCGACTTCGGGAAACTTGAGGCAAATTGTAGTGATTGGGACGAGCCGGTCAACGGCAACAGGACGGCGATCGCCGACGGACTCCCGCGAAAACCGGTTCGCGGCCGGGGCGAACGCCCGATAGACTTGATTTCCGCACAGCCGCCGTCAAGCTAGGCGGAAACTCCGCCCGAACTCCTCCTTCCGATCCTCCCCCGCGACGGAGCGTCCTTCATGCAGCGTCCCCGAGTCGTCCTCTCGATCCTGGGCCTGGCGAGCCTCTGCCTCGCCGCGACGGTCCCCCTCCTCGGCCAGCAGCCCGCCCCGGTCGAGAACGTCTCCACGTTCGAGCCGCGCTCCCCCGAGGACGAACGCAAGGCGCTCCACGTCCCGCCGGGGTTCGAGGTCCAGCTCGTCGCGGCCGATCCCGACATCCAGAAGCCGCTGAACCTGGCGTTCGACGACAAGGGGCGTCTCTGGATCACCGACACCGTCGAGTATCCCTACCCGGCCGCCGAGGGCACCAGGCCCCGCGACACGGTCAAGATCCTCTCCGACTTCGGCCCCGACGGCCGGGCGCGGAAGATCGAGACCTTCGCCGACGGGCTGAACATCCCGATCGGCCTCCTCCCCAGGCCTTCCGCCAAGGAGGCGCTGGTCCACAGCATGCCGAACATCTGGCTCCTGAAGGACACCGACGACGACGGCAAGGCCGACGTGAAGGAGCCGCTCTACGGGATCTTCGGCAACCGCGACACCCACGGCATGACGAACGCGTTCACCTGGGGATACGACGGCTGGATCTACGCCTGCCACGGCTTCTCGAACGACTCCGAGGTCGCCGGCGGGGACAAGCAGGCGATCAAGATGAACTCGGGCAACACCTACCGGATGCGGCCCGACGGCTCGCACGCCGAATACGTCACCCACGGCCAGGTGAACCCCTTCGGCCTGGCGTTCGACGAGTTGGGCTACCTCTACTCGTGCGACTGCCACAGCAAGCCGCTGTATCAGCTCATCCGGGGGGGCTACTATCCGAGCTTCGGCAAGCCCCACGACGGCCTGAACTACGCGCCGGAGATGGTGACGCACGACCACGGCTCGACGGCCATCTCGGGGATCGTCTCCTACCAGTCGGACCAGTTCCCGGAGGAGTACCGCAAGACGGTCTTCATCGGCAACGTGGTGACGAACCGGATCAACCACGACAAGCTCGAATGGACCGGGGCCACGCCCAGGGGGGTCGAGCAGCCCGACTTCGTCTGGAGCGAGGACAACTGGTTCCGCCCGGTCGACCTGGAGCTGGGCCCCGACGGCGCGCTCTACGTCGCTGACTTCTACAACCGGATCATCGGCCATTACGAGGTCCCGCTCACGCATCCCGGCCGCGACCGGACCAGCGGGCGGATCTGGCGGATCGTCTACAAGGGGGACGGTTCGAAGCCGGTCCCCTCGCCCGAGGCCGTCGACCGCACGAAGGCCGGCGTCGACGCCCTGATCGCCGACCTGGCGAGCCCGACCCTCCCCGTCCGGATCGCGTCGGCCAACCAGCTCTTCGAACGCGGCGGGGCCGAGGCCGTCGAGAAGCTCCGCAGCCTTGTCGGACCTGCCGCCGCCGGACCCGAGGCGACCGTCCACGCCCTCTGGGTGCTCGAACGCCTGGGGGCGCTCGACGACGCGACGCTGCTCCGCGTCGCGGCCGCCGACAGCTCGCCGATCCGCGTCCATGCCCTGCGGATCCTGATCGACCGGCCGTCGCTCTCGCCCGCGACCCGCGCCTTCGCCCTCCGCGAGATCGAAGGGGCCGACCCGCACGCCCGCCGGGTCGCGGCCGAGGTCCTCGGCGCGCACGCCGAGGCGGCGTTCATCAGGCCGCTGTTGAAGCTCCGGCAGGAGACCTCGCCCGGCGACACGCACCTCGTGCACGTCGCCCGCATGGCGCTCCGGGATCAATTGAAGCCGCCGACGGCCTGGCCGATGATCGCGGCCCTGCCGCTGAGCGACCAGGACCGCGCCGACCTGGCCGACGTCGCGGTCGCCGTACCCGACCATCGGGCGGCGGCCTTCCTGCTGGCCCACGTCCAGAACTTCCCGGAGAGCCCCGAGAACGTCGCGCGATACCTGCACCACGTCGCCCGTCACGGCGACGAGGCGTTCTTCCCCACGCTGACGGCCTACGTCGCGGGAGGGGACGGCGACCCGCGAGGCCGGCTGGGGCTCATCAAGGAGATCCAGCAGGGATTGCAGGAGCGCGGCGTCGCGACGCCGGACCATCTCCGGGCCGCCGCCGTGGGCCTGGTCACGGGTTTCCTGGAATCGAAGAACGGCGACGAGGTCAACCAGGGCATCGAGGCCGTCGCCGAGTTCCAGCTCAAGGAGGCGATCCCGGGCCTTGAGGGCGTGTTCGCCCGGGCCGACCTGCCGGAGGGCCGCCGCGCGGCGGCGCTGGCGGGGATCGCGGCGCTCGACATGCCGCTCGGGCTGGCGAGGCTCAAGGCGGCCCTCGACGACGGCGCCCTGCCGCTGCCGCTCCGCGAGGCGGCGGCCATCGCGCTGGCGAACATCGAGAAGCCCGAGGCCCGCGACGCCGTGCTGGCCTCGCTGGCGACGGCCCCCGAGCGGGTCCAGTCCACGGCCGCCGCGGCGCTCGTCCGCCGCAAGGACGGGGCCGAGGCGCTGCTGAACGCCGTCGCGACCGGCAAGGCCTCGGTCCGGCTCCTCCAGCAGCGGCCGATCGTGATCGGCCTGGAGAACGCCGGAATCCCCGACGTCGCGGCGCGGATCTCCTCGCTGCTGGCCGGCCTCCCGCCCGCGGACGAGCAGCTCCGGGCCTTCCTCGACCAGCGTCGCGAGGGCTTCCAGAAGGCGACGTGCGACTCGACGGCCGGTGCCAAGGTCTTCGAGGTCCGCTGCGGCGTCTGCCACCAGATGGAGGGGAAAGGGGCCCGCGTCGGTCCTCAGCTCGACGGCGTCGGGGCGCGGGGCCTCGAACGGCTCCTGGAAGACGTGCTCGATCCGAATCGGAACGTCGACCAGATGTTCCGCACGACGATCCTGGCCCTGGCCGACGGCCGGGTGGTCAGCGGCCTGCTGCTCCGCGAGGAGGGTCAGGTCCTCGTCCTCGCGGACGCCCAGGGGAAGGAAGTCCGCGTCTCCAAGGACGAGGTCGAGGAGCGCAAGGTGGTCCAGCTTTCCCCCATGCCCGCCGACCTGGCCCAGCAGATCCCCGACGCCGAGTTCTACGACCTGATGTCTTACCTGCTGAGCCGCACGGAGCCGAAGCCGACGCCGTGATGAGCGGCTCGGACCTGGGGGAACGTCGATGAAACTTCCGCGATCGTGGCGACTCCTCCTGGCCGGGCTGTTGACGACGGCCTGCCCGCCGCCGTCGCGGGCCGATTCGTCGCTCGAAAGGTTCGAGGCCCGGCTCGACGCCCTGCCGGTTGTCGATGAAATCGACGTGGCGGTCCTGCCGCCGGCTCACGAGTTCCCCGCCGCCGGCAGCAGGGTCGAGACGATCCTCGGCCGGCCGGCGCGGGTGCTCCCGATGGGCGACGGGCCAATGGTCGCCGCCTGGGTGATCGGCAAGGGGAAGGGCCTGAAACCCGGCGCGGCGTATCTGTTGGAGGTCGAGTACCCCGACGACGTCCCTCGCACGATCTTCCTCGCGAACCGGGGGGCCGACCACGTCCGGGGGTTCGCTACGGGAAGCGCGACCGGCGACGCCCGCCAGCAATACGTCCAGCCCTCGCTGGAATCGCTCGCTTATCCCCAGTCGGGAGGCTGGCGACGCTATCGAAGCCTCTTTTTCCTCCACGACCGCTTCCAGGGGCTCTACGCTCAGCGCGACCCGAAGCCGGGGGGGCGTCCGTTCGTCCCCGACGACGGTTTCCACGTCCTGGTCTTCCAGACGAAGCGGCTCAACGACCCCCGTTCCGAAGGGGCGGCCGTCGGCCGCATCCGGCTGCGGGCGGTCCCGGACCTCGCTTCGCTCGACGCGGACATCGAGTACCCGCCCGAGGGTCTGCCTCGCCGTCGCGTGTTCTACCGCGAGGAGATGGCCGACGAGTCCGTCTCGGCGCGCGAGCCGGTCGATCGCGGCGTCGCCGATCCGCTCGACTGGTTCGTCGCCAAGGCGAAGCTCAACCGCGTGCTGGGCATCAACACGTTCCCCAAGGACCTGCTGGAATTCGGCTTCAATCAGGGCTGGGAGAGCGGCGACCCGGACTGGTACATGAACGCCCAGCCGCCGCTCGTCGACGTCTGGGACCGGCTCGTCCCCCGGATCGCGGCCGAGGGTCTCGAACTGCTCCCGTACTACGAATACAAGGGGGGGATCGGCCTGGAGTCGGCCCGTCCTCAGAGCCTGGGCTGGCAGCGACGCGCCGAGAAGCTCTACCATGACCGGCCCAACCCCCGGTACACCGGCGTCTGGTGGACCGAGCCCCACAACGCGGACCTGACCGACCCCGGGACGCTGGCCGACGCCAAGCGGCTGCTCGACCGCACCATGATCGCCCACAAAGGCCGCGCGGGATTCGCAGGGGCCTGGTTTCGGGTCCGCGACAACCATCTCCCGATCAGCTTCTCGGACGCCGCGGTCGGCCGCTTCCGGGACGAGCACCCGGACGACCCCGAGGCCAAGGCCGCCTCGCGGGAAAGCCTGATCGCGTCCTATGAGGGGGATCGGCGGCTCTACGACCGATACATCGCCTGGTGGCTGAGGCGCCGTGCGGCGTTCCTCGAAGCCCTCGCCGAACACCTGGCGGAGGGGCTCGGCGACCGGGCGGGATCGCTGATCTTCACCCCCTGGACGAGCGAGCAGATCCCCATGCTGCGCGATCCCGCGTCCGGCGCCAGCGGCCACCCCGTCCAGATCACGACCGACGAACCCGCGTGGTGGGACGGATTCGCTCGAACCCAGCCTGATTCGAGCTGGTTCCGATGGGCGCTGGCCCCGACCGCCTACGACAAGGTGGTCGCCGAAGACGCGTATGCGAAGAGTCTGGCCTTTCGCGAGGCGATCACGGCGCCCGACCGCACGGAGTCGTACCACTCGGCCCCCCCCGCCGACCCGGAGAACTTTCGAGCGAGCCGTCGCGTCATGATGAGCTTCCCGATGGGCCGGCTTTTCACGGTCGAGTCGGCGGCGCTGCTGGAGACCTATCGGAGCGGGGCCGGGCTGACGGCGATCCGGCATTACACGCTGAATGAGGACGACCACGACCGCCTGAAAGGGACGTCTTCGCTGCCGTTCGACGGCCAGATGGGCTACGTCTCGACAGACGTCGACCGCGAGGGGCCCTACGTCCGGCTGCTGGAGGCGCGGGCGGTCGCCAAGGGCGATCCGACGAATCTCGGGATGCTCTGCGCCTCCAGCTTCTCCAGCGGGTTCCCGGGGTACATGAGACGCTTCAACCAGGCGTACCTGGCCGTGCCGGCGCTTCCCTCGAAGGTGCTGCCGGACGCCGCCGACGACCCCTCCGTCGTCGTGCGGGAGATCCCGGCGGGGCCTCACGGGACCTACTACCTGGTGGTGAACCCTTCCATGCAGCCCCGGGCCGGGGTGACGGTCACCTTCCCCGCCGATGGCGAGCCGCGGGATCTGGTCGAGCGTCGAGAACTCTCCGGGAAGTCGATCCGGCTCGACCTCGATCCGGGCGAGTTGCGGAGCTACCGCGTGCGACCCCGGTGAGCCCTCGTTCGGTCCATGGTCCGTGATTTGCTCGTTTCGTGACGGAAAGCGGCGTGCTCGTCGCGTCGCCCTCGATTTCTCAGGAGATTTCCCAATGAATTCCCCGCAAGGCTCCAGCCCGAGTCGCCGAGACGTCCTCCAGGCCGGCGCCGTCGGGCTCACGGCGCTCTCGATCGGCCCGAACCTCGTCGCCTCCGAGGAGACGAACCAGCAAGGCGTGCCGATGCGGCCGCTCGGCAAGACGGGCGAGAAGGTCTCGCTCCTGGCCCTCGGCGGCCACCACTCCACCCGCGCCAGGGAGGAGAAGGACTCACTCCGACTCATCCAGCGCGCGGTCGAGGAAGGGGTGACGTTCCTCGACAACGCCTGGGACTATCACATGGGCGTGGGCGAGGAGCGGATGGGCAAGGCCCTGGAGGAGGGCAAGCTCCGCGACAAGGTCTTCCTGATGACCAAGGTCTGCGGGCGGACCGCCGAGGAGGCCCAGTCGAACCTGGACGACAGCCTGAAGCGGCTGCGGACCGATCGCATCGACCTCTGGCAGTTCCACGAGATCAACTACGACAAGGACCCGGATCGCGTCTTCGCGGGCGCCATCAAGGTCGCGCTCAAGGCGGTGGAGCAGGGGAAGGTCCGCTACGTCGGCTTCACCGGCCACCGCGACCCGGACGTCCACCTGAAGATGCTGGAGATGCCCTACGACTGGGCCACCGTCCAGATGCCGCTGAACGTCCTCGACGGCACGTTCCGCAGCTTCCAGAAGAAGGTCCTGCCCAAGCTCGTCGAGCGCGGCATCGGCGCGATCGGGATGAAGAGCCTGGGAGGCAACGGCGGCGTCGTCAGCGGCGTGAAGGTCCCGGTCGAGCAGGCGCTCCGCTACGTCTTCTCGCTGCCGATCGCGGCGCTCGTCTCGGGCATGGATTCCGAGGCGATCCTGGAGCAGAACCTCAAGATCGTCCGCAACCTCAAGGCGATGGCCCAGGACGAGATGGCCTCCCTCGAAGAGAAGTACAAGGCCGCCGCCAGCGACGGCCGGTACGAGGGCTTCAAGACCACCAAGAATTACGACGGCCCCGTCCACCAGAAGCAGCAGCTGACGGGCTGATCGGAGCGAGGGGACATCCGTCGTGGCCGGCCGGGATCAGGCGATCAACTTCGTTAGGACCCGGCCGGCGACGTCGGTGAGCCTTTCGTCCCGGCCGCTGTGCAGGTGCGTCAGCTTCAGGTGATCGATCCCCATCAGGTGGAGGATCGTCGCGTGGAGGTCGTTGATGTGGGCGCGGTCGGCGATCTGATTGAGGCCGATCTCGTCGGTCTCCCCGAGGATCGTCCCCCCCTTCACGCCGCCGCCCGCCATCCACATGGTGAAGCCGGTGGCGTTGTGGTCGCGGCCCCGACCGCCCCCCTGGCGGACCGGGGTCCGGCCGAACTCGCCCCCCCAGACGACGAGCGTCTCGTCGAGCAGCCCGCGCTGCTTGAGGTCGGTCAGCAGGGCGGCGACGGGCTGATCGGTCAGGCCGCACATCTTCTCGTGATTGGCGTCGATGTCGTCGTGGGCGTCCCACTGCATCGCCACCGGCCCGCCGCCCGAATAGAGCTGCACGAACCGCACCCCGCGCTCGACCAGCCGGCGGGCCAGGAGGCAACGCGTGCCGAACTCAGCCGTGCGGGCGTCGTCGAGCCCGTACATCGCCCGGGTCCGCGGCGACTCCGTCGCCAGGTCCACGGCCTCGGGGGCGGCGCTCTGCATCCGATACGCCAGCTCGTACGATGCGATCCGGGCGGATAGCTCGGAGTCCGCCGGGTCCAGGTCCCGCTCGTTCATGTCGCGCAGCAGGTCGAGCACGCGACGCTGCCGCGAGGCGTCGGACCCGCGCGAGGGCTTGAGGTTGACGATCGGGGCCGGGCCGCTGCGGAAGAGGGTCCCCTGATGGTGGGCGGGCAGGAATCCCGCGCCCCAGCAAGGCGCGCCCCCTTCGGGAGTCCCCTCGGGCTGGGTCATGACGACGTACGACGGCAGGTCGTCGCTCTCGGAGCCCAGGCCGTAGGTCACCCAGCTCCCGAGGCTGGGATAACCCATCAACACCCGCCCGGTCATCATCTGGTACATGGCCGGGGCGTGGATCACGCTGTCGGCCACGCACGAGCGGATCAGGGCGATGTCGTCGGCGTGCTTGTGGAGGCCGGGGACGAGGTCGGACATGTCCATCCCGGACTGGCCGTAGCGTCCCCATTTCCGCTTCGAGGCCAGGCAGAGCGGGTCGTTCTCCAGGAACTGGCTGTGGATCTTGCCGAAGCTGGGGGGCAGCGGCTGGCCGTCCAGCTTCGCCAGCAGCGGCTTGGGGTCGAACAGGTCCATCTGGCTCGGGCCGCCGGTCATGAAGAGGAAGATGCAGCGCTTGGCCGTGGCCGGATGATGCCCGGCCTTCGCCGCCAGCGGGTTCGCCGAGCCGTCGGCCTTCGTCGACCGCTCCAGCAGCGACGCCAGCGCCAGCAGGCCGAATCCGTTCCCGGTCCGCTTCAGCCACTGGCGGCGGTTCAGCGGATCGAAGCCCGGCGGCGTCGCGGAGGGCCCGGGGCACTGGTTCGCGTGGCTGGGCATGGATGAAGGCCTTTCTTCGGAGGGTTCGAGCCGGTGAACGTCGACGGACCGCGAAGGCGGCTTCAGGCGGGCCCTCGCTTGCGATCGAGCTTTCCAAAAAGCTCCTGGAGCGGAAGCTCGAAGCCCGGCAGGAGCTCCGGCTCAGACAAGCTGTCGGATTCGCCGAGCGTCCGCGGCTCCATGTCGCGTCGATGGACTACGAGCGTCCTGGAACGCGGGTCCACCTCCCAGACGACGAGGACCCCGGCGTTGAAGTAATCGTCCCGCTTTCGCTCCATTTCGCGGTCGGTGTTGCTGCGGCTGAGGATCTCCACGGCCAGTTCCGGAGCGATGTCGGGGACGCTCGTCTGCCGGGAGAGGGTGGACTCGGGGATTCGATCCCAGGAGGCGAAGGCGATGTCCGGCGCCCGCATCATCCCCGGGAAGAGTCGGATCAGGCCGTCCGCCCCCGTGACCACACCCAGGTTATGCTCGTCCACGAATCGCTGGAGGAGCCCGGCAAGGAAGATCGCCAGCATCGACTCGACGTATCCCATGCCCTTCTCCACCAGCACGCCGTCGACCAGCTCGCAGAGGACGCGCTTCTTCTCGTGGATCCGGATCGCGTCCGCCTCTGTGGCCTCGCCCGGCGCGGGCCGGAGCAGGATGCGCGATGCGGGGACGCCGCCCAGGCGGTCGATGACGTCCTGGAAGGTCGTGATGTCGGCGTCGATCTCGACGGACATGGGGCGGACCCTCATGGGATGTACAGGAACTCGTTGCTGTTGATGAGGGCCATGGCGAGGTCGTCCCAGGCGGCGGCCTCACCATGAGCCGCGCGCTGGTCGTCCAGGAAGCTCGCGGCGAGGGCCACTTCGTCCTCGGCGGGGGGGCGTGCGAGGACGAGGGAGTAGGCCCTGCGGACGCGCGAGGCCATGTCGGGCTCGGCTTCGCGGAGCACCCGCTCGGCCAGGGCGTGGGCCCGTTCGAGGGCCAGGTCGCCGTTCAGGAGATTCAGCGCCTGGAGGGCGTGGGTGCTGGTCTCGCGGCGGGGGCAGGCCGTCTGGTTGTCGGGCGCGTCGAACGACTCCAGGAGCGGGTAGCGGACGTTCCGCTTCTTGAAAAGGTAGATAGAGCGGCGGCGATGCTCGGCCGGGTCGGGGTCGATCGGCCAGAGGTCGACCTCCTCGGCCTCGGTGAAGATCAGGTCCTTGATCTCCTTCTCCAGCGGGGCGAGCACGCCCGGCCCGCCCGACTTAAGGTTCAGCTCGCCCGAGACGGCGAGCAGGGCGTCGCGCAGGCCCTCGGCGTCCAGGCGGCGGCGGTTCATGCGGCCGAGCAGGGAGTTCTCCTCGTCCAGCTCCGTCAGCTTCGCGATCGGGCGACTCGACTGGCGGTAGGCGGCGGACTCGACCATCAGGCGATGGATCGGCTTGAGCCGCCAGCCGCCGGCGATCAGCCGCTCGGCCAGCCAGTCCAGCAGCTCGGGGTGCGAGGGGGGCTCGCCCCGGACGCCGAAGTCGCTGGGGGTAGAGACCAGCCCGCGGCCGAAATGGCCCTGCCAGAGGCGGTTCACGATCACCCGCGCGACGAGCGGATTGCCCGAGTCGGCCAGCCATCGGGCGAGTGCGGCGCGTCGTCCTGTCGAGCCTCGTTCGGCCCGGATCGACTCGTCCGTGAAAGCCCCGGCTCTCTGCGACGCCAGGATGACGCCCGGCGGTCGGGGCTCGACGCGGGGCCCCTTGCTCATGGGGTCGCCGCGACGGTGCACGAAGCTCTCCGGCGCCGCGTCCGAGCCGTCGGTCAATGCCATCGCATGGGCGGGAGGCCGGGGGAGGGTCTTGGCGATCTCGTGGATCTGGATCTTGAGGGACTCGCGGCGGGCGTGGTCGTCGGCGTTGCGGGCGACGGCCTCGGCGACGTCCTCCCAGGTCACGCGGATCGAGTTCGCCAGGCCGTTGGCGATCCGGGTCTGCTCGGGCGTCCGCTCCTTCTCGGGGATCGCCAGCAAGGCGCGTTCCTCGGCGGAGAGCATGGCCTGACGCTCGGCGGCGATGGCCTCGCGGTACGGGCCTTCAAGGGCGGCCATCTCCTGCTTGAGAGGTGCGCACTTCTCGTCGATCGCCTTCTTCGCGGCCTCGAAGGCCTCGACCTCGGCCTGGTCGGCGAGGGAGGGCTCGGTCAGCTCGCTCGCGGCGAAGAAGGCCTGGAGCCTGTAGTAGTCGGTGGTGGGGATGGCGTCGAACTTGTGGTCGTGGCAGCGGGCGCAGCCGATGGTCAGGCCGAGGAAGACCGAGCCGACCGTGGCCGTGATCTCCGTCAGTTCGTTCTGACGCTTGACCTCGGGGATGACGTTCCCGCCGACGACTTCGCGTGGGCCGGAGCGGCAGAAGCCCGTGGCGATGAGGGCGTCTCGGTCCCCCCGGGCGATCTCGTCGCCGGCGACCTGGAGGGCGATGAAGCGGTCGTAAGGCATGTCGGCGTTGAACGCCGCGATGACCCAGTCGCGGTAGCGCCAGGCGTCGGGGCGCTCGGCGTCCAGCTCGAAACCGTTGGTGTCCGCGTAATGGGCCAGGTCCAGCCAGTGCTGGGCCCAACGCTCGCCGAAGCGGGGGCTCTCCAGCAGCCGGTCGACGAGCCGCTCATAGGCGTCCGCGCGGTCGTCCCCCAGGAAGGCGGCGAGCTCGTCGGGCGTGGGTGGGAGGCCGGTCAGGTCGAACGTCACGCGGCGGAGCAGGGCGGTGCGGTCGGCCTCGGGCGAGTGCGGCAGCTCGACCGTCTCCAGGTCGGCGAGGATGTAGCGGTCGATGGGATTCTTGACCCAATCGGCTTCTTTCACCTCGGGCGGCTCGCCGGGCTCCAGCGGAAGGTACGCCCAGTGCTCGCGCTGGTCGGCGGAGAACTTCTCCAACTTCGCGAGCGGGGCGGGGGCCGGGGCGTCCGTTTCGCCCTTGGGCTCGTCCCCTGGCGCGGCGACGCCGGCGGCGACGAGGGCGAGCCAGGCCGTCGCGTACGCGGCGAGGCGTCGCGGGTTCGCGATCCGGGGGCCGGGGCAAGGCGAACGCATGACGCTCTATCCTCCCGTACGATGCAGGCGCGGACTTTCGCGGGACACGATGGTATTGTGCGGAACGACCGCCGAACCGGCAAGCAACAATTGTTGGACAGCATGCGGGACGGGGCGGCGCCGGGCGGGTTATTCCATGGCATCGATCGCGCTTCGTGGGGTCTCGAGACGATTCGGGCCCGATGCCCCGGCGCTGGACGGGCTGGACCTGTCGATCCCCTCGGGGGAGCGGCTCGCGGTGCTCGGCCCCTCGGGCTCGGGGAAATCGACGCTCCTGCGGCTGCTCGCCGGGCTCGACCGGCCGACGGGGGGCGAGATCTGGTTTGACGGCAAGCAAGTCGACGACGTGCCGGCGCATCGCCGCGACGTCGGCATGGTCTTCCAGAACCCGACCTTGCACCCCCATCTCGACGTGACCGGAAACGTGGAGTTCGGCCTCCGGGCGCGGGGCGTCCAGCGGGCGGAGCGTCGCCGCCGCGTCGAGGAGGTGGCCGAACTGCTGGGCCTTCGCGACCTGCTCGGCCGTTCGCCGGGGACCCTGTCCGGGGGCGAGCGTCAGCGCGCGGCCATCGGTCGGGCGATCGCCCGCCGGCCCGCCGTGCTGCTGCTTGATGAGCCGTTCTCCAGCCTCGACCTGCCGCTTCGCACGGCCCTCCGTCGCGACCTCGTGGAACTGCACGAGCGTTTCCGTTCGACCCTGATCCACGTCACCCATGATCAAGGGGAGGCCCTCGCCCTGGGCGAGCGCGTGGCGATCCTGGACCGCGGTCGTCTCGTCCAGGTGGGCAGCCCCCGCGAGGTTTACGACCGGCCCGCCACCCCGTTCGCGGCCCGATTCGTGGGCAGCCCCCCCATGAACCTGATCCCCGGAGAAGTATCCTGGGCCGACGACGGGCGGGCTCGATGCATCTTGGATTCCGGGAAGATCCTCGGGGCGGCCGCTGAGGACACCCCCCCGGGGCTCGCCGTGGGCGAGCGTCGACGGGTCCTAATGGGCGTCAGGCCGGAGCACCTGAGGATCGACACGCACGACGACCCGGCCCTCGCCGGGTCCGAAGGCCGACTCACCGCGACGGTCCGTAGGACCGAGGACCATGGGGACGCCCTGATCGTGATGCTCGACGTCGCCGGAATCCCCGCGCTGGCCCGCGTCGAAGGGGGAATGGTCCTCGCCCCGGGTCAGCGGGTGGCGGTCGCCGTCCTCCCGGGCAGGGTCGTCTGGTTCCCGGGCTGAGTCGCGGACTCGCCATTCATCGCGCCGCGTTGCACGCCGCCTTCGCGGCCGCCTGGAGCGGGTTGGAGCCGTCCGGCATCCGGTCGCCGTCGACCTGCCAGAAGAAGACGCCCCGGAAGCCGTTGGCGAGAGCCCATTCGGTCTTGAGCCGGATCGATTCGGCGTCGTCGTATCCAACGACCATCGAGTCGTCGGGCGAGGTCAGCCAGGGGACCTTCGTCTCCTCGTCCAGCGACCGTTTCCAACCCTCGGCGAGCCGCTTCGCGGTGTCCTTGTAGCTGACCTCGAAGGACTTCCGGGCGAGGCCCTTGGTCGACGTATAGGGTTCGCGGACGTGGAAGCCGCGGCCGTAAAGGGCCAGTCCGACGGCGAGGCGGTCGGCGGGAACGCCGCGCTTCTCCAGGAAGCCGAGCATGGACCGCTCGGTCGATCCGCCGTTCGGCCCGTCCTTCGACGAGGCGAACAGGGGTGAGTTGTGACCCGCGCGGGACGACCAGTCGCCGGCGTAGTCGTAGGTCATGACGTTGATCCAGTCCATCGTCTCGACCAGGAAGGCCGTGTCCAGGCGGCTGAAGGTGCCGTAGTTGGACGAGGCGGCCATGGTGACGAACATCCTCCGGCCCTTGGCCCGGCCGATCGCGTCGAGCCGCTCGCGGAAGGTCCGGGTCAGCCGCTCGAAGCCCGGGACCTCGTCGTCGCGGTCCGGGTATTCCCAGTCCAGGTCGATGCCGTCGTAGTCGTTCTCGTCGACCATCCTGACGACGGCCTCAACGTAGCGGGCCTCCGCCTCGCGGTCGGCGACGATGGCGCGGAACTGGTCGTCCCAACCCCATCCGCCCAGCGAGATCAGCACCTTCACCCCGGCCGCGTGAGCCTCGGCGGTCAGCGCCCGGCTCGGCACGGAGCGGTTCGGGTTGAGCTTGCCGTCGGGGCCGGCTGTCAAAAAGGCGTGGCAGATGTGGGTGTAGAGCTTGTAGTTCAGGTTCCGTGGCGAGCCGTTGAGATAGCCGACGAAGACCTTTTCGCGATTCGGCTCCTCGCCGCGAGCCGCCGAGGCGAGTCCGAGGGCGAGGGACGCGAGGACGGCGGACGTGAAAGCGGCCTGGGCGAGGCGTCTCATCGGTCGATCGGCTCCTGTCGGGCTTCGGGGATTCACCAGAGTCTGGGCAGGAAGAGGAGCGAGGTCCAGGCGAGCGCGACGACGGCCGTCAGCGCCTGGAGGCGGGTCGAGGTCGATCGCGCGTGCTCGCGACGATCGCCGAGGATCGCCGGCGGCAGCGTCGCGCCGAGAGCCAGGCCGCCGAGCAAGCCCCCCAGGTGGCATGAGTTGGAGACCATCGGGGTCAGCAGCCCCAGGCCCAGCGTGTAGGCCGCCCAGATCGCCAGCACGATCCCGACGCGGCGGTCGCGTAGCTCGATCGAGTCGCGATGGGCGAAGGCCAGGCCGATGACGGCCCCGCCCAGGCCGAAGATCGCCCCCGAGGCCCCGACGGTCGGGATCGGGCCGGTCATGGTGAACAGCGAGCCGGTGATGCAGCAGGCCGTGTACAGGAACAGGAACGACCGCCAGCCGAAGGCGTGCTCGCAGGCCATGCCCAGGATGAACAGCATGACCATGTTGCCGATCAGGTGGTCGGCGCTCCCATGCAGGAATCCCCCGGAGATCAGCCGCCAGGCCTCGCCGTCGAGGACGGCGTCGCGCTGCATCGCCCCGGTGGCGAGGACCTCGTCGAGCCCATCCAGGCCCCCGACCAGGACCTGCCTCACATACAGGATGGTGCAGGCCAGGATCAGCAGGATCGTCACGGGAGGGAACGGGCTCATCCCCGCCTCGAGGTCGACCCGCTCCTTGTGGATCATGTCGTCGCCGATGGTGAGGATCTCGCCCTCGTCCTCGTCCTCCTCGACAGGGGCGGGCAAGTCCTCGACTTGCGGGAAAAGCTCGGGCGGCGGCTGCGGATCGAGGGGCCGCTCGGTGGCTTCGGTCGCGTCGTCGGGCGGCATCGGCGAGTCCTCTTTGCAGTTCGTCGTCAGCGTCGCTCGCCGGTGTCGAGCAGCACGCCCAGCGCGATCCCGATCCGGCGGTCGATCTGGGGGGGGCGGTCGCGCGACATGTCCAGCACGTAGCTGTCGACGATCGTGAACTTGCGATTGAACTCGCCCCGGACTTGCTCCTCGCCGTCGGGCGTCCTGGTCACGAAGATGAAGTTCGTCCGCAGAGCCCCGAAGAGAGGACCCAGGAATCGCCTGAGGAGCGAGAGGATCAGCGAGTCCTCGCGGGCGATGAAGAGGGGGTGGCCCTCGGCGTCGGCGACGACCCACTTCTTGCGGAGGATGTTCGAGAGCTGGTTCTTGCGGATCCGGGCCAGGACCTTGCCGTCGGGCCGCTGAATCGTGAACGTGGTGGTGAATAGCTCGAACTTGTGGTCCTGGAGGGCGTCCAGCAGGGGCTCCTCCTTGGTCTCGTCGGCGTAGAAGTGGACGTGACGCTTGGGCGACAGCTTCACCGCCGCGACGATCGTCACGAGGATCGTGAGGACGCCTCCGATCACGCCGACCAAGGGACCGACCCACTCGATCCCGGTCGCATCGTGGAGGGCGACGGCCAGGATCCCGACGAGGATCGCCGAGACGAAGAAGGCCAGGACCGCTCCGAGGGCGGCCCCCACCTGCCTGAGGAAGTGGGCGGGACGCTCGACGTAGAGGATCGGCCGCTTCCCCTCGTCGCTGATGACGTACTTGGACGAGATCGCCATCATCTTCTGACGCATCAGGAACCGGTCGCGCTGGAACGCCGGGTGGAGCGCGGCTCGCTCGCCCGCCTCCTCGTCGATCGGCTCGGCCGTGACGTAGACGACCTCCTCGATGGGGACGACCTGGACGTTGTCGCACTCGGGGCATCGGATCTTCCTGCCGGCGAACTCGTCCTTGAGGACGTAGGTCTTGCCGCACTGGGAGCACGTCACCGACAGGGGCATCGCGGGAATCTCCGGGATTGGGCCGCCGTCCGGAACCCTCCGGACGCGCGTCGAGGCGATCGGGCGTCGATGATCGGGGCCGCGAAGGATGAAAGCAAGCCTGCACGTCGAAGGCCGGCCCCATCCGTAGCAGAAGGTCGGGGTCCTGGCCCACCAGGATTGGGTTCGTTCGCACGACCTTGAAACGAAGCCAATCGACGCAAGTCGAAATTGTCTATCTGCTTAGCCTTGATACTCGAGGCCAGGGATTGGGTTCGTTCGGCGCGCATCGTCGTGGTTCCGGAGCAATTCGCGATCTCGCAGACGCCCAGCCTTCGTCGTCCGCGCGCAACGTCCCCTCATGGTGAAGATACGATGCATTCGTAGGATGGAGACGCAAATTGACCGACAAGCCTGTCTTCTGCGGGGCCTCGCAGGCGGGGCGAGGGCCCGATGTCGACGCGCGTTCGGGCGGCCGGCCGATTGTCGACTCGGGGGATCTGCGATAGGGTGGTCCTACGGGGCGGGGCCTCCCCGGTTCCCGGCCCCTACGTCCCGGATGCGGAGAGCCTCGCGCGATGAGCCCGACGTCGACGATCGCCGCCATCGTCCCCGCCGCCGGGGCGAGCGTGCGGATGGGACGCCCCAAGTTGCTCCTGGAGTTCGGCGGGCGGCCGTTGATCGCGAGGGTCGTCGAGGCGCTCGTCGCCGCCGGCGCCCGGCCCGTGGTCGTCGTCGCCCCCCCGGCCGAGGCCCCCGAGGGGCCGGCGGTCGCCCGGGCCGCCTTCGAAGCCGGGGCCGACGTGCTGGTCCCCGACTCGCGGCCCGCGACCATGCGGGATTCGGTCGAGCTGGCCGTCGCCGAGCTGGGCTGGGCGGACGAACCCCCCGACGCCGTGGTCCTGACGCCGGCCGACAGCCCGCGTCTCGACGTCTCGGTGGTGGAACGCCTCATCGCGGCCTGGCGCGAGTCGCCAGGTCGCATCGTCGCGCCGACGTTCGAGGGGAGGCGCGGCCACCCCATCGTCCTCCCCTGGCAGCTCGCCGAGGCCGTCGCCGACCTCCCCCCCGACGTGGGCGTCAACGCCCTGATCGCCGAGCACGCCTGGAAGGTCTTCGAGGTCCCGATCGAGTCGGACGCAGTCCTCGTCGACCTGGACACGCCGCAAGACCTGGAACGGCTGCAAGGCTCGTCCGCCGCGACCAGGACCGTCCGACTGTTCGCGATCGCCCGCCAGCTCGCGGGGGGCCCCGAGGTCGTCGTCGCCCTGGACGACCCGGCGACGGTCGCCGACCTGCGGCGGGCCTTGGTCGAGCAGCATCCGACCCTGGGCTCGATCGCGGACCGCGTGCGGATCGCCGTGGACGACGAGTACGCCGAGGACGACGCGGTGCTGCCGCCCGGCGCGACCCTGGCCCTGATCCCCCCCGTCAGCGGCGGCGGGGTCTGAACCCAAACGGATCCAGATAGGCTCCTTCATGGTCGAGATCACCGAATCGCCCCTGGACCACGCCGCGATCACGGAGCGGGTGCGTCACGTCAACGCCGGGGCGGTCTGCACGTTCCTGGGCACCGTCCGCGAGATGACCGGCGACCGTCGCACCGTGGCCCTGGAGTACGAGGCCTACCCCGAGATGGCCGCGAAGAAGCTGGCCGAGCTGGAAGCCGAGGCCCGCCGCCGCTGGCCCCTGATCGAGGTCGCGCTGGCCCATCGCGTCGGACGACTGGAACTCGGCGACGTGAGCGTGGTCGTCGCCGTGAGCTGCCCTCATCGCGGCGATTCGTTCGAGGCCTGCCGGTGGCTCATCGACACGCTCAAGGACGTGGTCCCGATCTGGAAACGCGAGAACTGGGCGGACGGCCGCGAGGAATGGGTCCATCCCGGGCTCGAATGATCGGGCGAGCGGCTTGCTCTCCGGGTACAATGGGCCGATGCCCCCTCGCAACGTCCACGAGACCCGCCCGACCATGAGCCCGACGCCCGGCCGCCTGGTGGACTCCTTCGGCAGGGTCCACAACAACCTGCGCATCAGCGTGACCGACCGCTGCAACATCCGGTGCGTCTACTGCATGCCGGAGACGGTGAAGTTCATGCCCCGCGATCAGCTCCTCAGCTTCGAGGAGATCGCCCGGTTCGTCGGGATCGTCGCCCCTCTGGGGGTGGACAAGATCCGCCTCACCGGCGGCGAGCCGTTGCTCCGCAAGGATCTCGACGTCCTGATCCGCATGCTGGTCGCGATCGAGGGGGTCGCCGACGTCGGCCTGACGACCAACGGCATGCTCCTGGCCCCGGTCGCCGCGAAGCTCCGCGACGCCGGGCTGGAACGGATCAACGTCAGCCTCGACACGCTCGACCCCGCGCGGTTCGAGCGGCTCTCCCGACGGAAAGGGCTCGAAGACGCGATCGAAGGGGTGCTTGCGGCCAAGCGCGCGGGCTTCGACCCGGTGAAGCTGAACGCCGTCATCATCCGAGGCTTTAACGAGGAAGACGTGGCGCCGCTGGCGCGATTCGCACGCGAGCACGCCCTGGAGATGCGGTTCATCGAGTACATGCCGCTCGACGCCGGCCACCTGTGGGAGCGTGAGAAGGTCGTCTTCGCCCAGGAGATCCTGGACGTCCTGGCGAGCGAGGTCGGCCCGCTGGCCCCGTCCGCCGATCGCGACCCCCGAGCCCCGGCGCTCGATTACGACTACCTCGACGGCGGCGGTCGGGTCGGCCTGATCGCCTCGGTGAGCCGCCCCTTCTGCCTGAGTTGCAACCGGCTCCGGCTCACCTCTGACGGCAAGCTCCGCAACTGCCTCTTCGCGCTCGACGAGACCGACGTGAAAGGGTTGCTGCGGTCGGGCGGCCCCGCCGAGGAAGTCGAGCGGGCGGTCGCCGCCTCCGTGGCCGCCAAGTGGGAAGGCCACGAGATCAACACCGCCCGCTTCATCCAGCCCGACCGGCCGATGTACTCGATCGGCGGCTAGCTGGAAGCATCGGGGGCCTCTCCCGTGATCCCGACGCGGTGTTCCCGAGGCTCGCGAGCGAGGCGATCGGTGAGTTTGGGCGGTTGAATCGGACGGCCGGCAGGGTTGTTGGCGACGGCCGGACGACGTCCGACGCTCCTGTGGACCTTCCGCGGCAGCCTCGAATCCTAAGGCAAGCCGGTTCTTGTCTGCCGCACGGCGAGATCAAAACGCTTCAATGCCTCCGGGCCGCATGCCGCGGCCCAATCGCGGGGCGTCCTCCCGTCGCCGGCCCTTGCCTGAGGATCCGCGCCCAAATCGAGGAGGAGCCGGGTCGTCGCGAAAGGGAAGTCCTCTCCGCTCCCACTCTGGACGACCGAATCAATGTCGATATCCACGGCCACATGCAGCGGCAACTGTCCGAAGGAGTCCTGAAGGTTGATGTCGGCCCCGGCCTCGATCAACGCCCGAGCCATCTCAAGATTCTGATGCTCGCAGGCCAGATGCAGGATCGGCATCCCGGAGCGCGGGTCGACCGCATTCACGGAGCCGCCGGAACGGAGATAGGCGAGCAGCCCTTCCGCACCGGGGCCGTCGATCATCAGTTGGACGAGCCTCTCCAGGGTCATGGGCCGACGCCTCGCCCGTCGATGCTCGGCCTTCAGGTCAGCCGATAGACGCGGACCGCGTTGTCGTGGAACAGCTTGCGACGGCGATCGGCAGGCAGGTCCTTGACGATCAAGGCGAGCGCGTCGAACCACTCCTTGAGCGGCGCACCCAGCGTACAGACCGGCCAGTCGCCGCCGAACAGGACGCGATCGGGGCCGAAGGCTTCGAGCATGTGATTCACCACAGGCGCGAGGTCGTCGGGCTTCCAGGACCGCCCCTTGGCCGAGGCGATGATTCCCGAGACCTTGCCGACGACGTTGGGGAGCGCCGCGATCCGGTCGACGTCGCGTTTCCAGACGGTCAGGTCGTCGAAGAGGGGCGGGTTGCCGCAATGGTCGAGGACGAACGGCGTCTCGGGCGCGGCCTCGACGAGCTTCGCGGCGTCGGGCAGGTCGGCGTGGCGCATGCAGAGGTCGAAGCTGAGCCCCAGCTCGCCGAGCCGCCGAACGCCCCGGATGAACGCCGGCTGGATGCATGTGCCGGCCGGGGTCTCGCCGTGGAGCACCTGGCGAACCCCCTTGACGGCAGGGTCCTTCGCGAGCGGCTCGATGTAGGCCGAGAAGCCGTCGTCGGCGGGCCGGCCGCCGATCACCGCACCGGCGAAGGGGTTGCTCGGGTCGCGGCAGAGTTCGATCGCCAGCCGGGCCTCGTCCTGGAACTGGGAGGGGGCGGCGTCGATCTCCAGGTAGACCGCCTTCACGACGTCGATGCCGGCCGCCGCCTCGCGGTACTCGCGCACGCGGGCGTTGCGGTTCAATTCGCCCGATCCGGCGAGCCAGGGCGGCTGGAGCTTGTCCAGGTCCCAGATGTGGACGTGCGAGTCGACGACGGGCTCGGACGCGGAGGCGCCCGAGGCCAGGCAGGCGACGGCGCTCCATCCCAAGAACTCGCGACGGGTCGGCTTCATGGCGTTTGGCTCCCGGGGGTCAGGCGTGGCCGCCTCGCGTGAATTCCTGCTGGCGGATCTGGTAGCGGCGGACCTTCTGGGGATCGACCTGGACGCCGACCCCGGGCCGTGCCGGGACCTTGAAGACGCCGGGCGAGTCCATCTCGAAGGCCGGTACGACGTAATCGTCGACGAACCAGCGAGCGGCGGGCTGGAGGTCGGTCGGGTACTTGCAGTTGGCGAGCGTCCCGAGGTGGACGCCGTAGGCCTGGCCGAGCCCGAACTCGGGGGACGAGCCGACCCAGCAGGCGACGCCGTGCTGGAAGCAGAGATCGTGGATCGCCCGCGCCGGCCCGAGCCCCCCCGTGCGCTGGATCTTGAGGTTCACGATCCGGCCCGCGCCCCGACGGATGGCCTCGGCCGTGTCCTCGAAGGATACGGCCGTCTCGTCGAGGCAGATGGGCGTCGCAAGGGCGGCCTGGAGCTCGACGAGGCCGTCGAGGTCCCCGGCGGCGAAGGGCTGCTCGATCATCAGCAGGTCGAGCTCGTCCAGCTCGCGGAAGAGGGGAAGGTCGGCCGAGGTGTACTCGCCGCCGCCGTCGACCGCCAGCTCCACGTCCGCGAAGTGGGCGCGGACCGCCTTCGCGACTTCGAGGTCGCGGCCGGGCCCGATCCGCAGCTTGACCCGTCGGTAGCCCTCGACCAGATGGGCCTCGACCGCCTGGAGCAACTCGACGACGGACGGGTACATGCCCAGCGCCAGGCCCGACTCGACCCCCATCCCGATCTGGACCTCGTCCGCGCCGAGGAGCTGGGCCACGGTCACCCGATGCTCCTGGCCGAGGAGGTCCCAGAGGGCGGTCTCGGCGCCGGCGGTCGCCGTCCGGCCGGCCGACCAGGACGCGGCGGCCTCGCCGATCCGCTCGGTGCAGTCGACCGTCAGTCCGAGGAGGCGTGGGGCGATCGATGCCGTCAGCTCGGTCCAGCAGGCCTCGACGGCCGGCCCGTCGCCCGGGGGAGGGGAGGCCTCGCCGTGGGCGATCCCGTTCGCGGTCTCCAGGGTCACCAGCACGGCGTCCTTCACCCCGGCTCCTACCGCCGCCTCGGGCCACGAGGACTTCATCGGGATCTGGATCCGCGTGACGACGACCCGCTCGATCGGGCTGGTGGATGTGAACACGAGGCGCTTCCTCCGTCAGGACCGAAGCGGGACGGGTTCGCCCGCGCGACTCCCGCCCGCGGCGTTCAGCGTATCACAACTCCAGGCTTTTCCTACCCTTGGAAGCGCTCGAATTGCCGCCCGAGGTGACGGTTGTTACACTGTTCGGGTGCATCGTGGAGCGGCCGACGCATCAACCTTGATGGATCACACATGAGCGGTGGAGCCCCGCAGCCCTGGTATCGTGACGGCCTATCCTTCTCCTGCACCAAGTGCGGGGCCTGCTGCACCGGCGCGCCCGGCTACGTCTGGGTGGACGCCGAGGAGGTCGCCGCGCTGGCCCGGCATCGCGGCGAGACGCCCGACGAGTTCTCGCTCCGGTTCGTCCGCAAGGTGGGACGGCGCTACAGCTTGATCGAGCGGCCGGGCGGCGACTGCATCTTCTGGGATCGCGAGGCCGGCTGCACCGTCTACGAGGCCCGCCCCGTCCAGTGCCGAACCTGGCCCTTCTGGCCCGAGAACGTCGAATCGCCCGAGGACTGGGAAGCGGTGACCGAGATCTGCCCCGGCTCCGGGAAGGGCAAGCATTACTCGGCCGAGGAGATCATCACGTCGATCGGCATGGTCCGCTCATGACCGCGGAGCCCGGGCGGGACCTCGCCGCCGAGGCGAGGGGCCCGCTGGCCATCCTCTACAAGGACCTCGAAGGCGAGGTGTCCGAAGTCGGGCCGGTCTGTCAGCTCAGCGGTCGCTGCTGCCGGTTCGAGGAGTACGGCCACACCCTGTTCCTCTCCGCGCCCGAGGCGGCCGTCCTGATCGCCGACGCGCCGCCCCCCGTCCGGCCGCTCGACGAGGGGCTCACCTGTCCCTGGCAGGACCTTCAAGGGCGGTGCACCGCGCGGGAGGCCCGGCCGCTGGGCTGCCGCGTCTACTACTGCGACCCCGTCTTCGACGAGCACGCCCCGCGACTCACCGAACACTTTCTGGGCCGTCTCAAGGCCCTGGTCGACGCTGAGGAATGGCCCTGGGACTACGCGCCGCTGCATCGCCACCTGCGGGCGGCCGTGGAACGCGGCGCCATCGCGGCCCCGCCGCCCGCGGGCTGACTGCCCCGATTCGAGTTCGATCCCGGCTCGCACCCCGAAACGGCGACCGGTCGGCCCCTGGGCGAAGGCCCCGCCGTTGGGTTTTTTCTTGACACTAGTCCATGCGGCCAATACATTTGAGACGTTCTAGCTCCCCAAGCGAGCCGCCCGCGCCTTCGTGGAGATCGCCACCGTGACGAAAAAAGAGATCGTGAAGAAAATCTCCGAAGACATCGGACTGACGCAGCTCAAGACCAAGGACATCGTTCAGAGGACGTTGGACGCGATCATCCGAACCCTGGTCACGGAGGGGCGGATCGAGCTTCGGAACTTCGGGGTCTTCGAGGTCAAACGGCGGGCCCCTCGCAAGGCGCGCAATCCGCGGACCGGCGACAAGGTCTACGTCCCGTCCAAGAACGTGGTCACGTTCAAGCCGGGCAAGGAAATGGAAGAACTGGTTCGAAAGATGAATCCCGAGGATCTTCCGCTGTTGGACGACGCGTCCGATGCCGATCTAGAAGGCAACGGACCTGTCAAGCCGGTCTCCGAATCCCAGGCGCGTCACGCCAAGGACTGAAGTCGCCGCGACTTCATCCCGACCGACGCAACTTTCAACGTCCCTAGCTCGAACCGAGTCAGGGCGCGGAAGTCGAAGCCGAAATGGGGGTTCGGGGCCGAGGCGACGAGCCCAGGACGGTCCTCTGGACACCGTCCGAGACCCCTGAGCGAACGGGATTTTCGGCTCGAGCCGAGGGTGGACGCCCCGGTGATGAGTCCACGGATCGGAACCGTGCAAGGACTGCGCGGCGCGACCGATTCGCGTGATACCGAAGGCGGGAGGAGCCCGACATGCGAAAACTTTTGGCGGCCTTGGCCATCCTGGTCGCCTCCCTCGCACTATTCGAGGGATGTGCGCCGGTGCCGCTGCCGCGCTACGCGGCGTACAAGCCGCGGCGAGTCGAGCAGCTGCTCAACGAGTCCGAGAATCTCCGGCAGGGCGGCGACGACTGGGAGCGGTTCTGGCTGCTCGACCAGCCGTCTCACATGACGCCGTTCCGCACCCACGGCGGCCTTGGGCCCTGATCGGCCCTCGCCCCCGGACAATCTCCACCTGATCGCAAGGCCGGCCCCGGCGACTCCCGCGGGCCGGCTTTCTGCTTGCGCC